>NZ_JANIAA010000008.1 GCF_024505145.1 Streptomyces rugosispiralis
GGGGGGGGGGGGGGGGGGGGGGGGGGGGGGGGGGGGGGGGGGGGGGGGGGGGGGGGGGGGGCGGTTGCCGAGGACGCGGCGGGGGTGGCGGCGGCTGGTGCAGGGGGGCGTCCTGGTGTGCGTACTGGCCCTGCTCCCCGCGACCTGGCTGCGGCTGAGCACGGGCGACCGGATCCATACGGTCGCCGATGTGCCCTCGGCGCCGGTCGGGGTGGTCTTCGGGGCGGGGCTGTGGAACGGGGAGCCGTCGCCGTATCTGGCCCACCGGCTGGACGCCGCCGTACGGCTCTACAAGGAGCGCAGGGTCCGTGCGCTGCTGGTCACGGGGGACAACAGCCGCCATGACTACGACGAGCCGGACGCGATGCGCGCGTATCTCGTCAAGCGTGGGGTCCCGGACCGGCGGATCGTGAGCGACTTCGCGGGGTTCGACACCTGGGACTCCTGCAGCCGGGCCCGGCGGGTCTTCGGGGTGCGCAAGGCGGTGCTGGTGAGCCAGGGGTTCCATGTCCGCCGGGCGCTGGCGCTGTGCGGGGCGGCGGGGATCGACGCGTACGGGGTCGCGGTCGACGAGCCGCACGATGTGACCTGGTACTTCGGTGGCACACGGGAGGTCGTGGCGGCGGGCAAGGCGGCGCTGGACGCGGCGTTCGAGCCGGATCCGCGCTTCCTGGGGCCGCGGGAGCGGGGGATCGAGGAGGCGCTGGCGCTCGCGGAGCGGGGCTCGGGCTCGGGCTCGGGCTCGGGTACGCGTTGAGCGGGTGCCCCCGCCCCCCGGCCCTCGATCCTCGTAAGCCGATCACCATCAGCCGAACCTCGTAAGCCGATCACCATCAGCCGATGGTCGTCTCCGAGACCACCCACGCCAGGTAGTCCTCGCTGCCGTTCACGATGGGCGTCGCGATGACCTCGGGGGTCTCGTAGTCGTGCGCCTCGCGGATATGCGCCTCCAGCTCGTCGTAGCGCGCGGCGGTGGTCTTGAAGAGCACCTGCCACTCGGCCGCCGTCTCGACCTCCCCCTCCCACCGGTAGACGGATGTCACGGGCTGGCTGATCTGCGCACAGGCCGCCAGCCGGGCCTCGATCGCCCCGCGGGCCAGCGCCTCGGCCTTCTCCGGGGTGTCGGTGGTGGTCAGTACGGTCAGGTAGTCGGCCACTGCTGCGGTACCTCTCTCCACGGGGCGGTCGCACGGGGCGATTGCACGGCGCGATTGCACGGCGCGGCTGTGAACTGGCGCCCACCACGCTAGCCGGTGAGGATTGAGGGAACCCGCCGACGATCAGACCGGACCGATCGAGGGGCACTCATGGATGACCTGACCACGCTCGCGCGCCACCATCTGGACCAGGCCAAGGCCGATCCGCATGGGCGCAGCGCACATCTGTTCCTGCACGACGGTCCGCTGCGGCAGAGCGTGATCGCCATGGTCTCCGGCTGTGAGCTCGACGAGCACAACGCTCCCCCGGCGGCCAGCCTCCAGGTGCTGCACGGGCATGTACGGCTGACCGGCAGCGGTGACCGGCTGGATCTCATCGCGGGCCAGGTGCATGAGTTGCCGCACGAACGGCACGGGTTGCGGGCGCTGGAGGACTCGGTGGTGCTGCTGACGGCCGTGACCGCCACGCATGGGTGCCCCACCCCGTACGAGGACGCGGCCACCGCTTGACGACTTGACGACGACCGGGCCTACGGGGAGTGTCCGGCGGACCACGCGGTGGAGCCGCCCTCAGCGGGCGACCGTGCGGGTCCGGATCGTCCGGCCGGGGGCTGGGGCTGGGCCCCGGTTGTGGGAAGGGGCGCGGAGGGGAGCAGTCCGCTGCGGGCGCCGCCTAGTCGCTGCCGCCACCGCCACCGCCTCCGCCGCCCCCGCAGGAGTGATGGCCGCCGCCGTAGTCGCCGCCGTGACCCCCGCCGTAGTCGCCGCCATGGCCCCCGCCACCGTCGTCGCCCCAGCCGTGCGCGGTGGAGAAGGACTCCTGGTCGAGGTAGCCGGGGTCGTGGGCGATGAGGAGGTTCCGGTCCCAGTAGGCCGGGTCGCCGGTCGGGATGGGTATCGCGTCGCTGACGGCCCTGCGCCGGGCCGGTTCCGGGATGACGACGGGGCCGTAGAAGACGTACGAGGGGAGCGCCCCCTCCCGCACGGCCGTTTCCACGCGGCGCCTGCCCGCACGGGTGGGGCGGCCCCGGAGATGGGTGAGCAGGCCGTCGGCGGTGAGCCGGCGCCGGATCTCCGCCAGTTCGGGTCCGGCGAGCAGCGCGGGGACCACACGGTCCACCGGCTTCGAGCGCGGGCACAGTGCGATGAGCGCACGCTCGACCGGGTGCTCGGTCCCCGGACGCCCGGCCCCCTCCCCCGCCGTGGCGCGGATCCGGGAGCGCCGGAGAGTGATCACATCCCGCTCCTGGAGCGCCATCAGGAGGGTCTGGATCACCCACGGCCGCCCGCCCACCAGGTAGGCGATGTCATAGAGGTCCGGGCTCGGGCCTCTGGTCATGGCACACATCGGAATGCCCCCGTCCATCCGAACTGCTCACGTACCGTCAGTTTTGTCTTTTTGGACCGCGGTGAACCCCGATGAGTGCCGTTTCAGAGCAGGATTTGAGCTTTCGCCCCCTTAACCGTTCGAAGTCGTGACAGTCGTGACAGTCGTGAAGGACACCTCCCTCGACGGGCCGGCCCCCGTCGCGGTCAGCGCCGCGATCGAGAAGGTGTACCCGGTGGCCGGGCGCAGCTTGCCGATCACCCGCAGCAGCCCCTTGGCCCGGGGCTGGGAGACCAGGACGTCCCGGCCGGTCACGGCGATATCCCGGCCGTCGGAGACGGTGATGCGGTAGCCGATGACCGGGGTGTCGCCGGTGGTCTTGGGCGGGGTCCAGGAGAGCGTCGCGGCCGTGGCATCGGCGTTGGCCTTCACACCGGTGGGGGCGCCGGGCAGGGCGCCGGAACCACCCGCGCTCGGCGTGACGGGCGCGGCGGGCAGCGACCTCTCGCTCCGCCCCACCCCGTTGCGGGCCGTGACGGTCACCGTGTACGGCGTGCCGTTGGTGAGCCCGTCGACCACCACGTACGCGATCCGCTTGAAGCGCGCCGCCGGGACGGTGGTGGAGACGGTCCGGCCGCCACCGGAGGGCGTCGCGGTGACGGTGTACGAGGTGACCGGGGCACCGCCGTCGACGTACGACGGGTTCCAGGTGACGTACACCGAGCCGTCCGCCGCGAAGTCCCCCACCCGCGTGGGCGCTTCGGGCACCGAGCCGACGGCGAACGTGCGGCCGAGCAGCCCCCGGTAGCGGGGTTCGAGACCGGCTCCGGACACGATGTCGGCCGGCGCCTTGGACGGGTCGGCCAGGATGTGGTTGCCGCTGGTCACCACGCCCTTGTCGGCCCCGTCGGGGTCGCCCTGCTCCCAGTGGTTGCCGACGATGCGGGTCGGGTCGTTGTTGCCGAGGTCGTCGCGGTAGTCGACGTGGGCGCTGAGGACGTTGGCCTGGGCGCCGTAGAGGACGTTGCCCTCGACCGTCACATACGTGCAGCCGTTGTCGGTGTAGACGGTCCGGCCCAGCCCCCACCCGTCGTGGATGACATTGCCGGTGATCTTCTCGCCGTTGTCGAGGGAGCTTCCGGTGAGGCCCTGGGTGTAGACGCCGGCGCCGTCGTCGAGCGCCTGCATGTAGTCGAAGATGAGGTTGTCGGACACCCTGTTGTCGCGCGAGACATTGGCGGTGGCCGGTTTGCCGATCTTGTCGGGCCAGCCGCCCCAGCCCATCGAGATCCCCGTGTAGGCGACATGGTCGATCTGGTTGTGGGCGATGGTGTTGTCGCGGGTGTAGCCGTTGAGGATGGCGACGCCGCCGTGGTACTCGCGGGGCAGCGCGTAGAGGTGGTTGTTCGTCACCGAGACCGCGCGGGTGAGGTCGGCGTCGCTGCCGGGCTCCGGCGCGTCGACCCCGCCGATCTCCATGCCGTTGCCGGAGATGTCGGTGAAGACATTGCCGCGTACGGTCGCGTCGCGCGTCCCGGTCCCGAGTTCGAGCCCGGCCGCGCCGAGGTGGGTGAACGCGTCGTCGGAGAACTCGATGTCACGGCCGTGGCTGATGGCCACGTTGCCGGGCATCTTGGTCCAGGACGCGTACGGGCAGGTGCCGCCCGGGGTGTACTGGCACAGCCCCTGCGTCCGCCAGCCCTCCGGGCCGGTCACCGTATAGCCCGCCTGCACCTCGGAGAAGCCCTCGGGCGAGGACGGGGTGAGCCAGGTGGCGTACGAGAACTCGATACCGCGCAGGGCGATGTCGTGCAGCGGGGCCCGCCCGGTGCCCCGCCCGTCGACCAGCTTCTCCAGGACCGGCGCCTCCACGTCGGCGGTGCGCGGGTTCTCCCCGGGGCGCGGGCGGTAGTAGACGGTGCGGGTGTGCCGGTCGAGGTACCACTCCCCGGGCTGGTCCAGGACCTCGAAGGCGTTCTCGGCATAGCCGGGCAGCGCGCCGTTGGTGAGCTTGGCGGGGCCGACCATGTTGATGCTGCGCCCGGGGATGTCGGGGAACTCCACGCGCCGGGTGGAGTTGTCCCAGCACGGCTGGGCCATGGTGACGGTGGTGCCGGTCAACGAGCCGATGGGGCAGCGCGGTTCGGTCCACGGGCCGAGTCCGTACTGCTGGATGTTCCACAGCGCCTCACCGCTGGGGTAGACGAACTCGATGTCCGACGGATTGCGCCAGCGGGCGAGGGTGTCGGCGGACGCGGTGTAGCCGGTGGCGGTGGCGGTGAGGGTCACCGGGATCGGCCCGCGCGCCCGCTGTGCGCGGACGCCGTTCACATACAGCTGCCGGGTGTTGGCCAGCCCGGCGGGCGCGGGCGCCGACCACAGCCCGGCCTCGCCCTTGACCGGCCGCCAGCCCCGGACCTCCCGCCCACCGCTGAACACGGTGCCCTTGCCGCCCTGCCAGATGACGCGATGGCCATTGCCCCCGGAGTCACGGGCGTCCAGGACGAGCGGGCGGGAGAGGCGGTACGTGCCCGGCGCGAGGTGCACCGTGAGGTCGGCGCTTTGGTGCGGGACGCGCTTCCGTACGAGGTCGCGGGCGCGCTCGGGGGTACGCACGGGGGCGTCGCGGGTGCCGGGGGCGCGGTCGTCGCCGTTGGGCGCGACATAGACATCGGCGGCGGGGCGGGGCCCGCGCGCGTCGGCGTCGGCGGTGCCACCGAAGGCGGCGCCGAGGGTGGCGAGGGTGGCTAAGACGGCCGCGACGGCGGTGGCTCTCGGGGCCGCCTTACGGACGGTCCTGGGCGTCCGGACCGCCCGGAGGCGTGAGCGTACGTACTCCGACATGTCCCTCCCTGCGGAACCTTGCTGGAACCCTGCTGGAACTCGTGGAGCATGACCCCGGGAAAGGTAGGATCTATGAGAGGAACACGTCAATACAGCGAGCACAGAATCGCCTCGCCTCGCCTCCAGGGCGTCAATTCATTGGATCTATCGGCCCGGTAAGGGGGTTCGGGGTGTCAGGACGCCGTGTCGCTGTCATACAGCACGACGTACCGGCCGCGGGCCGCGCCGCCCTCCGACAGCCGCCAGCCCGCGCTGACATGGCCCCGGGCGCCCAGGACCCCGGCGGACTCCGCACCGGACTCCGCACCGGACCGCGCACCGGACTCCGCACCGGACTCCGCACCGGACTCCGGACGCAGCACGCGCGTCACCCGGAGGACGGGGCCCCCGTCGCCCAGCAGCAGACGAGTGCCGTCCGGCCCGTTCGCGACGGCCGGGGCCCCCGCGGCCCCGTCCGGGATGTCGAGCCCGGCTCCGGTCACCTCGGCCGTGACGGACGGGTCCGGGGTGTGGGACTCGCTCTGCGCCTGCGGTTCGGCGCGGCCCTGGAGGAGCGCGATCAACTGGGCCACCAGCACCGGGTCATGCGGCCCGTCGTAGATCCACCGCCGCCCCAGCACCCCGTGCTCGGTCGTGCCGATGAGGGCCTCCTCGGCTCCCTCGAGCGGCGCCGCGCGGTAGGTCATCGGTACGTGGTACCAGGCGGGCCGATCACCGGCGTCGTCCTGGACCACCATGAACTCGATCCCGACCTCGCCCTCCGGGTCGTCGAGCCGGAAGCCCCCGACCCGGGACAGCTCCGGCGGGCGCTGCGCGGCGGCGTACCACGGCTGCTGGGGCAGCCACGGGGTGAGGAGCTCCAACTTGGTCGGACTCAACGTGGTCTTGTGAATGATCGACATGCCGTGTCAACGCCTTCGCTCTCGTACGCTTCTTGGTCGCCGACACGGTCCCACAGCGCGCGGAAAAGGCCCGGCGCGCCATACGCGCCGGGCCTTGTGACGGCCGGCCCCCCACTTGGCCGGCCGGTGGATCAGGAGCGGGCCGAGCTGGTCGAGCGGCTCGCGCGGGTCGCCTCAACCGCCGCCGTGCCCTTCGCGTCCGCGGACGGCTTGGCGGCCCGGACCGCGTCCTTGGGCAGGACGATCACGCAGGTCTTGCCCGGCTTCGCCGGCTTGCCGGGCTTGGCGGGCGTCGCCGGCTTGGCGGGTGTGGCGGGCTTGCCGGGCTTGGCGGGTGTGGCGGGCTTGGCGGGCTTGCCCGGCTTCGCGGGCGTGGCGGGGATGGAGTCCGAGTTCCCGGAGCCACGCTTGATCACCACGACCTTGCAGGTCTTCCCCGGGTGGGTCGGGAAGGCGGGGATGGCGACGCAGGTGTCGTCGTGCCCGTGGGTGCGGCCCTTCGATATCGCGGTGGCCTTCTCACCGGCGGCCTTGCCCGCCTCTGCCAGCTTGACCGTCTTGGCATGGGCAACCACCTTGCCCGGCTTGGTCGGTGTGGTCGGCGTGGTCGGCCTGGCGCTGTCGTCGTCGGACCGGATCGCACAGAGGGCCGGACCGTGGGACGTCTTCCCCTTGGCGGCCGACGCCGAGGCGGACTGGGAGGCCGAGGCGGGGGCCGCGGCCCCCAGCGCCAGGGCGCCCGCCGCCACGGCGAGCACGACACCGCGCCGCTTCGCGGCCGTGGAACGGGGCAGGGTACGAGACATGGGCACAGCTCTCCTTCACTCAGGGGGTCGCACTGGCTGCCGATGAACCCTTGATCCGTCGGCGCACTCACCGTCGCGCACCGATGCTGAGTCCTCGCTGAAGCGCCTGAGACCCCGCTGAAGCCGGTGCCGGTTTCAGCGGGGCCTCAGCTTGCCCGTGCCATCCTGACCGCGTGCGCATACTGGTGGTGGAAGATGACGCCCGACTCCGCGAGCTGCTCACCGAGGGCCTGGAGCAGGAGGGTTTCACCATCGAGACGGCGGCCGACGGGCTGAGCGGCCTGGCGCTCGCCCGGTCCGGCGAGTACGCGGCGATCGTGCTGGATGTGATGCTCCCCGGGTGCTCCGGCTACCAACTGTGCTCGCGGCTGCGCGAAGAGGGCGACTGGACGCCGATCCTGATGCTCACCGCCAAGGACGGCGAGTACGACGAGGCCGATGGGCTCGACGTGGGCGCGGACGACTATCTGACCAAGCCGTTCTCCTTCGTCGTCCTGATCGCCCGGGTCCGGGCCCTGGTGCGGCGCGGCGGGCTGGACCGGCCCGAGGTGCTGGAGCTGGGCGATCTGCGGCTGGAGCCCGCGGCGCTGGCCTGCGCACGCGGGACGGACGAGGTCACGCTGACGGCCAAGGAGTTCGCCGTGCTGGAGTACCTCGCGCGCCGCGCCGGGCAGGTGGTCTCCAAGTCCGAGATCGTGCAGAGCGTGTGGGACGCCGCGTACGACGGCGGGGCCAATCTCGTCGAGGTCTACATCCGCAGTCTGCGCCGGAAGATCGATGTGCCGTACGGGCGGCGGTCGATCCGCACGATACGGGGCGCGGGCTATCTGCTGGCCCGCGACGGAGGGTGAGACAGTGGGGCACATCGCGGACGCGGGGCACATGGCGCACGGGCAGCGGGAGCCGGAGGGCATGCGGGACCCGGAGCCCACCCGGACCCACCGCCCGCGCCTGACCTCCGGGTTGAGCGTGCGCGCCAAGGCCGTGCTGGCGGCCGCCGGGACCGTGGCCTTCGCGATCGCGCTGTGCATGCTGGCCCTGGTGCTCGCCCTCCAGCACAACCTCCGTGCCAGCGCCGACCTGGACGCCAGGAACGCCGCCGTGGCGATCAAGGGTCAGCTGGGCAAGACCCGGGCCATGCCGCAGCGGGCGTACATCGTCGCCGCCCCCGGCCAGGTGACGATCAAGGACGCCGCCGGTCGGACGGTCGCCCCCGCGACCCCGACGGACGCCGCCTCACAGGAGTCGACCGGGCTCTCGCGGCTCCCCACCGAACGCACCAAACCCGCCGAACCCACCGAACCCACCGAGCCGGTCCAGGCCGGGCAGCCGTACAGCGTGTCGGTGAGCCCCTCGACCACCTCCCTCGACAGCGCCACCGGGCTGCTGCTGCGCCAGGCCGCCCCCGCGGCCGCCGGTCTGGTGCTGTTCGTGGCCGGGCTCACCTGGCTGCTGGTGGGCCGCGCGCTGCGCCCGGTCGCCGCGATGCGGCAGGAGTTCACCGAGATCACCGAGCGCGATCTGCACCGCCGGGTGCCGGTGCCCCGGGCGCAGGACGAGATCCACCGGCTGGCCCGGACCATGAACGCCACGCTGGACCGGCTGCACCGGGCCATGACCCGGCAGCGGCAGTTCGTGGCCGACGCCTCGCATGAGCTGCGCAGCCCCATCGCGGCCGTACGCGCCCAGCTCGAGCTGGTCCTGGCCCGCCCGTCGCGCACCGACTGGCCGGCCGCCGTGCACAAGGCGCTGCGGGACACCGACCGGCTCCAGGCCGTCGCCTCCGATCTGCTGCTGCTCGCCCGGCTCGACGCGCAGGAGGCGCCGCCCAAGGCCGCGGTGGACCTCGGCGCGCTGGCGGCCGAGGAGGTACGGCGCCACCCGGACGCGCTGACGATGGACCGGCCCACGACGGACCGGCCCACGATGGCCGGGGACCACCTCACCAAGGCCGGGGACCGGACAAAGGCCGGGGACCGGACAAAGGCCGAGGGCCGGACAACGGCCGAGGGCCGGACAACGGCCGGGGGCCAGGAGCGGGCCGCCGTCGTGACCGGCAGCCGGGTGCAGCTGTCCCGGCTGCTCACCAACCTCGCCGACAACGCCCGCCGCCACACCCGTACCACCGTCTCGATCACCGTGGCGGTCCACGGCTCCATGGTCGAACTGGCCGTGGACGACGACGGCCCCGGCATCCCCGAAAGCGACCGCGAGCGGGTTTTCGAGCGGTTCACCCGGCTGGATGACGCCCGAGCCCGCCAGGACGGCGGCACCGGTCTCGGCCTCGCCATCGCCAATGACATCGCTCACGCCCACGGTGGCACTCTTACGGTGCTCACCAGCCCGCGGGGCGGGGCTCGCCTGCTGTTGCGCCTGCCCAGGGCGGCGTAGCCGAACCCCGACCCCGGTGCGGACACGGCCGCCCAGTCGTGAGAGTTTGGCAACTACCGGACCAGACTGATCAGTTGGTCAGTAGTATCTGCCCTTTCTTGGCCGTGTCCCAGATGGAGGTGTCGAAGGTGCTGTCGGGGACGGGGGCCGTCGTGCTGGCCGCGTCCGCGGTGCTGGTACTGGTGTTATCGCTGTGCCTCACCTGGGTGGTCAGACTTCGCCGCGCGCTCGCGGACGCGCGTAGGGCGACCGAGCGGGAACGAGCCGTTTCCGAGCGGGAACGAGCCAAAGCGGCCGAAGAGCGGGCGCTGGCGGCCGAGCGCGGCGAGGAGGTCGCCCGGCTGGCCGCCGTGCGGACCGATCTGGACGAGGCCGCGCGCCGGGAGCGGATCCTGCGCGACTCCGTCCAGGCGTCGTTCGAGTCCGTGGCCCGCAATATGCACGCCATGTCGATGGTGCAGCAGCAGGTCCTCGACGGCCTGGAGCAGCATGTCGAGGACGCCGCGCTGATGGGCGAGGTCATGAAGGCGGACCACGCCGCCGCCCAGATGACCCGTAAGGCCCAGACGCTGCTGGTGATGTGCGGGATCTGGCCCGCGCGGCGGGAGACCCGGCCGGTGTCGCTCTTCGACTGTGTGCGGGGCGCGCAGTCACGGATCGTGGAGTTCGGCCGGGTGGACGTCCACGGCGGTCAGACCCTCTACGCGGTGGCCCCCGCCGTGGAGGGCCTGATGCACGCGGTGGCCGAACTCCTGGAGAACGCCACCGTCTTCTCCCCCTCCCGCACCCAGGTCGCGGTCGCCATCCGCGAGGTCGCGGCGGGCGCGGTCATCGAGATCGACGACGCGGGGCTCGGAATGCCGCCGGACGTGCTGGAGAAGGCCGTCGGCCAGTTGCGGGACGGTCTCGACCTGGCCCAGCTCGGCGCGGTGCCCCGGCTGGGGCTCGCCTGTGTGGGGCGCTGGTCGCGGGAGCTGGGCTTCGGCGTCGAGCTGTCCACGGCGTCGGCGTACGGCGGTACGCGGGTGGTGGTCTTCGTACCGCACCGGCTGCTGACCGAGCAGACGAGCGCCGTACGGGCGGCGGACCACCGGCCGGTGGTCGTGGAGCCCGTGGTCGTCGGCACGGTGAACCAGGACGCGGGCGGCGCGGGGCTCGGCCCCGCCGCCGCGGGCCCCGCCGGGGGCGGCCCGCTGAACGGCGGGTCCGTGGGCGACGTCCCCGACGCGCCCGGCTCGCCCGACGCCCCCACGCCCCTCGGCACCGGGCTGCCCCGGCGCCGCAACCGCCGCCGCCCGGCCTCCGGAGCCGCTCCGGCCTCGCCCGCCCCATCGGCCGACGTGATCGACCCGGCCACCGTCTCAGGCGCCGCGGCCCGCGCCGCACCCGCTCCGCCGGCCGCGGCGGCCCCCTGGACACCCGAGGCCGCCCGCGCCTCCATCACCAGCGTCGTCTCCGGCACCCGCCGCGGACGCGCGGAAGCGGAGGCCGTACCGCCCGAGGATGAACCGAGTCCGGACCGAGAAGACCGAGAGGGAGGCCGGTAGTGGCCGGAACCATATCCAGGTTGCCCGACGTTGGGTGGATGCTGCGTCCGCTGACCGGGATCCCCGGGGTGCGGCATGCCGTCGTCGTCTCGGAGGACGGTCTGCGCATGGGCCACGACTCCGCCGAGGGGCTGACCGGCGAGGTGTCCCGGCTCGGGGTGGACGAGGCCGAGTCACTGGCCGCCGCCTGCGCCGCGCTCACGGTCACCAGCCAGTCCACGGTGTCGCTGCTGTTCGGCGACGAGGCCGGGGTGCGGCAGTTGATGATCGAGTCCGACAGCGGGTTCGTGCTGTTCACCTCGGCCGGTCAGGGCGCCTCGCTGGGGGTGGCCACCGACACGGAGGCGGACGTCGGCCTGGTGGCTCAGCAGATGCAGTTACTGGTCGCGAAGATCGGTGCCCATCTGAGCAGCCGGCCGCGGGAGCCGATGGGCCGCCCGACGTCATGAGCCAACCCGGCGAGGAACGCACCACGGCCGCGGTGCGCCCCTATGTGATCACACGGGGACGTGCCGGTTCCTCACGGGATGCTCTGCCGCTGGAGACGCTCGTCGTGGCGTCCGGGAGCGCGCTGCCGCCGCATCTCCAGCCCGAGTACCGGCGGATCGCCGACTTCTGCCAGGGGCTGCTGTCGGTGGCGGAGGTCGCCGCCCATCTCGGTCAGCCACCGGCCGTGGTGCAGGTGCTGCTCGCGGATCTCATCGACTGGGGGCACATCGTGGCGCGTCCGCCGATCCGGGTGGTCAAGCGAAAACGTGCCGATTTGGACTTGCTGAGGAAGGTGCTCGATGGGCTTGAGAGCAAGCTCTGAGATCTCGATGGCCGGTACGGACGGCACAACCAGGACCGACCACACGGCCCACCGGGGCCACGCGGACCGCACGACCCGCACAGACCACACCAACGAGACAGGCGAGACGGACGAGACGGGCGATACGGACGACATGGATGACATGGACGACACCCCCGTCATGTACGTGGAGTCCAGCGTGGCCGGGGCGGCCAAGATCCTGGTGGTCGGCCCGATGGGCGTCGGCAAGACCACGCTGATCGGCACGGTGTCGGAGATCAAGCCGCTGTCCACCGAGGCGACGATGAGCCAGGCCGGGGCCCGGCTCGACACCAAGGTGCGGCCGTCGAAGACCACGACCACCGTCGCGCTGGACTTCGGGCGGATCACCCTGGGCGGCGAGCTGGTGCTGTACCTCTTCGGCACCCCCGGCCAGCAGCGGTTCCTCCCCGCCTGGAAGGACCTGGCACGCGGTGCGCTGGGCGCGCTCGCGCTGGTCGACACCCGCGATCTGGAGGCGTCCTTCGACGCGATCGGCCATCTGGAGGACCTGGATGTGCCGTTCTCCGTCGCCGTCAACGCCTTCCCGGACAGCACCCCGCACAACGAGGACGATCTGCGCTCCGCGCTCGATCTGCTCCCGCACACCCCGCTGGTCATCTGTGACGCCCGGGAGCACAAGTCCTCGGTCCAGGCGCTGATCTCGCTCGTCTCGCATCTGATCGAGACGCTCACGGAGGCGTCATGACCGCACGGGCCGCCTCCCGGGTGCCGCTGCACGGGACCGCGCTCGACGGCCCGCTCACCGAGCTGTACGAGCGGATGCGGCGCGACCACGGTCCGGTGGTCCCGGTGGAGATCGCGCCCCGGGTCGAGGCCTGGCTGGTCATCGGCCACCGTGAGCTGCTCCATCTCACCCGCGACGAGCAGTACTTCTCGCATGACCCGCGCCGCTGGACCCCGCTGCGCGAGGGCCGCGTCGCGGCCGACTCGCCGCTGATGCCGCTGGTGGGCTGGCGCCCGGCGCTGCTGTTCGCCGACGGCGCGGCGCACCGCCGGATGCGCTCGGCGGTGGCCGACGCGCTGGCGCGGGTCGACGGCCATGAGCTGATCCGCCGGGTGCGGGCCACCGCGGAGCGGCTGGTCGCCGGGTTCGCCGACCAGCACGCGGCGGATCTGGTGGAGCAGTACGCCCGCCTCCTGCCGCTCCAGGTCGTCACCGAACTGCTGGGCCTCGATGAGGAGAACGGGGCCCGGCTGGTCGAGACGCTGACCACGATCGTCGCCCCGACCGTGGCCGCCACCGGCGCCAACAAGCGGATGGGCCAGATCCTGCTCCAGCTGATCGCCGGGAAGAAGCGGCGGCCGGGCGCGGATCTGACGTCCTGGCTGCTGGAGCATCCCGTCGGGCTGAGCGACGAGGAGGTGCTGCACAACCTCGTGGTGATCATCGTCGCGGGCAACAACACCACCGTGAACTGGATCGCCTCCACGCTCCAGATCCTGCTCACCGACCCCGCGTTCCGCTCCTCGCTGGTCCGTGGCCACCTCACCGTGGACGACGCCCTGGACCTGGTGCTGTGGCGCCAGCCGCCCACCCAGAACTTCCCCGGCCGCTACGCCACCCGCGATCTGCGCTTCGGTGGCCAGGACATCCGCGCCGGGGACATGCTCATCCTGGGCCTCGCGGGCGCCAACGCGGACCCGGAGGTGCTGCCCGAGGACGGGCGTCCGGTGGTCGGCAACCGCTCGTACCTCGCCTTCGGGGCGGGCCCGCACGGCTGCCCGGCGCGGGATCCGGCCCGGCTGATCACCCGTACCGCCGTGGACACGCTGCGCCACCGGCTGCCGGATATGGAGATCGCGGTGCCGGAGGAGCAGCTTCCGTGGATCACCTCGCCGTGGTCCAAGGGTCTGGCCAAGCTGCCGGTGCGGTTCTCGGCACCGCAGCTTGCCGCCGAGGCCCCGGGATCGGGTTCGGGTTCTGGCTCGGGTTCTGGCTCTGGCGCGGCTTCGGGTTCGGGCTCAGCTTCGGGCTCAGCGGCTTCGGGCTCAGCGGCTTCGGGCTCAGCGGCTTCGGGCTCAGCGCCTTCGGGTTCGGGCTCCGCTTCGCGCTCAGTGGCCTCGAGGTCAGCGGCCCCGGCCCCCGGCTCACCGGCGACACCCCCCGACTGACCACCGGTCCCGACCCCCGACTCCCCCGCAGGAGACAGCAGATGACCGACGGCCGATGCCCCGTGTCGCACGCCGACCCCGCCGCACCGCACCGCCTGGACCCCACCGGAGCGCGCCAGCACGCGGTGAACGAAGAGCTGCGCGCCCGCGGGGCCGCGGTCCCGGTCCTGTTGCCCGGTGACGTACCGGCGTACGCCATCACCCGGCACGAGGAGCTGAAGGACTTCGTCACCCACCCCGACGTGGCCAAGAACGCCTGCCACTTCGCCGCGCTGCAGAACGACGAGCTCCCGCCCGGCTGGCCGATGCGGACCTTCGCCACCGTGCGCGGCATGATCACCGCGGACGGCGAGGACCACAAGCGGCTGCGGTCGCTGGTGACCCGGGCGTTCACCCCGCGCCGGGTGGAGGCGCTGCGCCCGGTGGTCCACGAGCTGACCGGCACGCTGCTGGAGCGGCTGGGCGAGGCCGCCGCGGCCGATCCGGACGGGGTGGCCGATCTGCGCCGCCACTTCGCGCTGCCGCTGCCGATGAGCGTGATCTGCCAGTTGCTGGGCGTGGACGACCACTACCAGGACCGGCTGCACGAGCTGTCCAACGAGATCGTCTCCACCCAGACCGCGCCCGAGCGGGTCCCGGCCGCCAACCGCGAGATGGTGGCGATCCTCGGCCAGGTGGCCGCCGCCCGGCTGCGGGACCCCGGGGACGATCTGACCAGCGCGCTGATCGCGGCCCGTGAGGAGGACGGCGACCGGCTCAGCGAGGAGGAGCTGATCGGCACGCTGATGCTGACGATCATCGCCGGGCACGAGACCACGCTCAATCTGATCACCAACGCGGTGCGGGCGCTGTGCGCCCACCGCGATCAGCTGGAGCTGGTCCGCTCCGGGGCCGCGAGCTGGGCCGATGTGGTCGAGGAGACGCTGCGGTACGACAGCCCGGTGTCCTTCTTCCCGTTCCGCTACGCCACGAGGGACCTCCCGGTCGGGGACGCGGTCATCCCGAAGGGCGCGCCCGTGCTCGTCTCGTACACCGCCGCCGGGCGCGACGAGCGGGCGTACGGCCCGGACGCCGGCCGCTTCGACGTCACCCGGGGCGCACGCCATCTGTCCTTCGGCCACGGCGCCCACTTCTGCCTGGGCGCCCCGCTGGCCCGCATGGAGGCCGTGATCGCCCTCGAGGCGCTCTTCACCCGCTTCCCCACGCTGGATCTGGCGGTCCCCGACGAGGAGCTGGTCCCCCACCCCAGCTTCGTCGGCAACAGCCCGCGGCGGCTGCCCATCCGGCCGGGGGTGCCTCACAACGGCTGACGAGGGGCGCTGAGGGCAGCGTTGCCTACGGGAAACGGCGGGGATGCGGTCGGGTAACAGGCACCCCGCAGGCTTCCTGGCATGGAGTCGTACAGGGACCGGATGAGCCCGAGCCGCCGCCGGGTGCTGATCGTCGGCGGCGGGATGGCGGGTACGCGGCTGGCGCAGCAGCTGGCCGCGCCCCCGGTTGCCGTGGGTACGGGTTCCGTCGAGGTCACGATCATCGGCGAGGAGCCGCACGCCGCGTACAACCGGGTGCTGCTCGCCGAGGTGCTGGCCGGGCGGTACGGGCCGGAGGTCATCGCGCTCCCCGCCCCCGCCGCCGGGGTGCGGCGGCTCAGCGGGGTGCGGGTGGTGCGCGTCGACCGCCCCGCGGCGGAGGTGGTGTGCGACGACGGCCACCGCGTGCCGTACGACGCGCTGGTGCTGGCCACCGGCTCCAACCCGGTGCTGCCGCCGCTGCGCGGCCTGTTCGAGCCCGGCGGCCACGACCTTCCGGACGGCGTCCACGCCTTCCGCACCATGGACGACTGCCTCGCCCTCGGCGCCGCCGTACGCCCCGGGGCGCGGGCCGTCGTCATCGGCGGCGGACTCCTCGGCGTCTCCGGCGCGCGTGCGCTGGCCCAGCGCGGCGCCCAGGTGGTCCTGGCGCACCAGGGCGAGCACCTGATGGAGCGCCAGCTCGACCCGGGCGCGTCGGGGCTGCTGCGGCGGCATGTGGCGACGCTGGGCGTGGAGGTCCACACGGAGTGCCGCGTCCGCGGCCTGCGGACGCGCTCCGCGTATGGCGAGGGCGGAGGCGGGCGCGCGGTGAGCGCCGTCGAACTGGCCGACGGATACGCCCTGGAGGCGGACCTGGTCGTGCTGGCGTGCGGGGTCCGGCCACGGGTCGGGCTGGCGCGGGCCGCTGGGCTTGAGGTGGCGCGGGGGGTCGTGATCGACGACGAGTTGCGGACGAGTGATCCGCGGGTGTTCGCGATCGGGGACTGCGCGGAGCACGCGGGGGTCGTGTACGGTCTGGCGGGCGCGGCGCAGGAGCAGGCGGACGTGCTGGCGCGCCTGCTCTCCCCCGCCCCGCCCCTCCCCGAACCCACGGGGCTCCGCCCCCTAGACCCCCACGGAGACTCCGCCCCAGACCCCGCACTCGGGAACCGGTTTGTGGGTAATCGTTCCGCGGAGGGGGCACCTCCCAGCGGTAGCTGGGGGAGGAACGAGTGGGCACAAACCGGCCACCGGGCCGCACCCGGCAACGAGACCGCGCCCCGGTACCACGGCACCCGTACGCTCACCCGGCTAACGCTCACCGCAGCGCCCCGCTCGGCCCCCGCGGCCACCACCGCAGCACCCGATGGGCATTCCGCCCCCGGCCCCCTCGATCTCGCCGCTTTCGGCAACCCCACCCCCGCCCCCGGCGACGACGTCATTCACCTCACCGACGCCACCCGCAACACGTACCGCAAAGTCGTGGTCCGCGGTGACCGCCTGCTCGGGGGCATTCTTCTCGGCGATCTCGGCAGCGTCGGCGCGCTCGCCCGTACCTGGGAGAGCGACGAGCCGCTCCCCGCCAGCCCCTTGCTCCACCTGCTGACCACCGATGGAGGGTCCTGACGATGAGCGCATCGAATCCCCGAACCGCCGAGAACGCCGAGAACGCCGAAGCCGCCATCCCCACCATCGTGCTCATCGGCCACGGCATGGTCGGCCAGCGGTTTCTCGAAGCGCTGGCCGAGCGGAAGGTCACCGAGACCGCCCGCGTCGTCGTGTTCTGCGAGGAGCCCCGTCCCGCCTATGACCGCGTCCAGCTGACCTCGTACTTCTCCGGGCGCACCCCGGACGAGCTCTCCCTCGTCGAGGACGGCTTCATCGCGCGGCACGGCATCGAGTTGCACCTGGGCGATCCGGCCCAGGTCATCGATCGCGACGCCCGCACCGTGACCAGCCGGTCCGGGCTGACCATCGCCTACGACACGCTCGTGCTGGCCACCGGCTCGTACCCGTTCGTCCCGCCGGTGCCCGGCAAGGACAGCGACGGCTGCTTCGTCTACCGGACCATCGAGGATCTGCTCGCGATCGAGGAGTACGCGAAGAACCGCGCGTCCGGAGCGTCCGGCGCGTCCGGCATCGTCGTCGGCGGCGGGCTGCTCGGCCTCGAAGCCGCCGGTGCGCTCAAGGGGCTCGGGCTCACCACCCACATCGTGGAGTTCAACCCGCGCCTGATGGCCATCCAGGTGGACGAGGGCGGCGGCGCCGCGCTGCGCCGCACGGTCGAGGACATGGGCCTGATCGTGCACACCGGCGTCGGCGGTAAGGAGATCACGGCGGACGGCGACGGCGCCGTCACCGCCATGACGCTGTCCGACGGCTCGTCGATCGACACCGACCTCGTCATCTTCTCGGCGGGCGTGCGCCCCCGCGATCAACTGGCCCGCGACTGCGGCCTGAACGTCGGCGAGCGCGGCGGAATCGCGGTGGACGAGACGTGCCGCACCAGCGATCCCGCGGTGTACGCGATCGGCGAATGCGCGCTGGCCGCCGACGGCCGGGTGTACGGGCTGGTCGCGCCCGGCTACGAGATGGCCGAGGTGGCGGCCCGCGAGATCGCCGATACGCCCGACGGCGAGGGCTTCGACGGCGCCGACACCTCCACCAAGCTCAAGCTCCTCGGCGTCGACGTGGCCAGCTTCGGCGACGCCCACGGCACCGCCGACGGCTGTCTGGACGTCGTCTACTCCGACTCCCGTACGGGCGTCTACAAGAAGCTCGTGGTGGGCGCCGACGGCGCCCTCCTCGGCGGGGTGCTGGTCGGCGACGCCGAGGCGTACGGCATGCTGCGCCCCCTCACCGGCTCGGTGCCGCCCGTGGCGCCCGAACAGCTCGTCCTCCCGGCGGGGCTGGGCGCACCCGCCGCCCTCGGCCCCTCCGCGCTGCCGGACGAGGCGGTCATCTGCAACTGCCACAACGTCACCAAGGGCGCGATCCGTTCCGCCGTCACCGACCACCACTGCGCGACCGTCCCGGAGGTGAAGAAGTGCACCAAGGCGGGCACCGGCTGCGGCAGTTGCGTCAAGGCGCTCACCTCGCTCGTCAACGACGAGCTGGAGGCGAGCGGGGTCAGCGTGGACAAGGGGCTGTGCGGCTGCTTCGGGTACACCCGCGCCGAGCTGTACGAGATCGTCCGCACCCTGCGCATCACCACCTACGCCCAGTTGCTGGACAGCCACGGCCGGGCGGAGGCCCGGGAGGGCGACGGCTGTGAGGTGTGCAAGCCCACCGTGGCCTCGATCATCGCCTCGCTGGCCCCGACCCTGGGCGCGAGCGGCTATGTGCTGGACGGCGAGCAGGCGGCCCTCCAGGACACCAACGACCACTTCCTGGCCAACCTCCAGCGCAACGGGTCGTATTCGATCGTGCCCCGGATCCCCGGTGGGGAGATCACCCCGGAGAAGCTGATCGTGATCGGCGAGGTGGCCCGGGACTTCGGGCTCTATACGAAGATCACCGGCGGCCAGCGGATCGACCTCTTCGGCGCCCGGGTGGACCAGCTCCCGCCGATCTGGGCGCGGCTGGTGGAGGCCGGTTTCGAGTCGGGCCACGCGTACGGCAAGGCGCTGCGCACCGTGAAGTCGTGCGTGGGCCAGACCTGGTGCCGCTACGGGGTGCAGGACTCGGTCCGGATGGCCATCGACCTGGAGCTGCGCTACCGGGGGCTGCGCTCACCGCACAAGCTCAAGTCGGCCGTCTCCGGCTGTGCCCGCGAATGCGCCGAGGCACGCGGCAAGGACTTCGGCGTGATCGCCACGTCCAACGGCTGGAACCTGTACGTAGGCGGCAACGGCGGGGCGGACCCGCGCCACGCCGATCTGCTCGCCCAGGACCTGGACGACGAGGAGCTGATCCGGCTCATCGACCGGTTCCTGATGTTCTACATCCGCACCGCGGACCGTCTGGAGCGCACCTCGGCCTGGCTGGAGCGGATCGAGGGCGGCCTGGACCACGTCCGCGAGGTGGTGGTCGAGGACTCACTCGGGCTGGGCGCCGAGCTCGAGGCGATGATGGCCGACCATGTGACCGGCTACCGCGACGAGTGGGCCGAGACCCTGGGCGATCCGGAGCGGCTGCGGCGCTTCGTCTCCTTCGTCAACGCGCCGGGCGCCCCCGACCCGACGGTGAAGTTCGTGCCCGAGCGCGACCAGGTCAAGCCCGACCTGACGATCCTGTCAGGACCCACCCTCCCCGTCCGTACTCTCGAAGGGACCGCCAGCCGATGACCATGGCACCCATGACGCCCATGACACCCATGGCAGCCGAGCGGACCGCGAGCCGCGTGGAACTCCTCGTCGAGCAGCGCTGGTTCACCGTCTGCGAGCTGGCCGACCTCACCCCCGGGCGCGGGGTGGCCGCCCTGCTGCCGGACGGCGCCCAGGTGGCGGTCTTCCTTGACCGTTCGGGGCGCGTGTACGCGATCGCCAACCGCGACCCGTTCACCGGGGCGTATGTCCTCTCCCGGGGGCTGCTGGGCTCGGCGGGCGGACGGCCGTTCGTCGCGTCCCCGCTGCTGAAGCAGCGCTTCGACCTGGAGACGGGGCGGTGCCTGGACGACGAGGGGGTCGTCGTCCAGGCATACGCGACCCGTACCCGGGCGGGCGCGGACGAGGTGTCAGCCCAGGTCGCGTGAGACCAGCACCCCGCACTGGACGGGGTCGCTCGCACAGCCGGCCGTCCCCGCGGCGAGCACGCCCCTCGTCCCGGGGACGCCCGCGACGCCCAGCACCGTGGACATCTCGCTGTGCTCGGTGACGTCGGCGGGCAGCTCCTCGGTCGCCCACTTCGTACCGGTCCAGCGGGTCAGTACGGAGTGGGGGTTGCCCGGGGCCCAGCCGGCGATCCACGGCCGCCCGGCGCCGTCCGCGCCCGCGGCGTTCGCCTCGCCGAAGGGGAGCGCGGGGAGCGACTGCCAGCGACTGCCGGTCCAGCGGGCGGCCATGGTGGCCGTGGGCGACTGCGGGTCGTTGGTCTTCCCCACGACGTAGACCGAGTTACGGCCGGTGGCCACCGCGTGGTTGGCCACCCAGCCGGTCGGGTGCTCGGCGGGGGCCGGCACCTCGCGGACCGTCCAGCCGCCGCCGTTCCAGTGGTACAGCAGCGGTACGGACACCTCGCCGGTCATGGCGCTCGCGGTGACCCATACGTCGTCCGGGCCGGTGCCGGTGATGTCCCAGGGCTGTACCTCGCCACCACCGGGGGCGGCGGGGAGGGACACCGTCTCCCACCCGGAGCCGGTCCAGCGCTCCAGCCGGGAGACCTGGGTGCCGCCGTTCGGATCCCAGTCGAAGCTGGTCAGCCAGGCCGACTTCGTACCGAACGCGGCCAGGTCGCCCACGAAGCTCAGCGCGCCCTCCGCGGGGGCCGCGTGGCCGACCTTCGTCCACTTCGTGCCGTCCCAGTGCTGCAGCACGATCGGCGCGGAGGTGTTGTCGGCCAGGCTGCCGGCCGCCCACGCGTCGTCGGGCGCGGCGGCGGCGACCTTCTCCAGCTGGGCGGCCTTGCCGTCGGTGGCGGCGGCGGGTACGTCCGTCCAGGTGCCGCCGTTCCAGTGCCGGATCAGGGGGGCGGGCCCATCGGCACCGTCCGTCCTGCGGCCCACCGCCCAGGCGTCCTTGGCGCCGGTCGCGGCGACGTCCCAGAACTCCCGTGAGGCGGTCTCGCTCAGCGGCGTCCGCAGCTTCCACGGGGTGCCGGCGCGGGCCGCCAGGTCGGCGGAGGCGCCGGGGGCAGTGCTGGGCGCGGGGTTCGCGGCGTTCGCGGGGGTCGCGGGGGTCGCGGGGGTCGCGTTCGCGGGGGTGGCGAGGGTGGCGAGCGTGCCGAGTGCGACCGCGCACACCGTGACCGCTGTGCGCAGCCGCGTGCGACGGGTTCCGGGCCGTCCTGTGGTCCTGTCCATGACGCTCCTTCTGCTCGGGTGGGGTGCTCAGCAGGAAATGGCCGCCGCCCGGCCGTTCTTACAGCTCGCCCCGGCCGGTCGTTCAGGGGGTCTTCAGCTGCCGGTCGGTCCACTTCGACGTCACCGTGGCGGTGGAGTTCACCACCGTGCCCGCCGTGAGCCCCGCCTCGGCGGCCTTCGCGTTCGGTTTGGTCAGCACCTCCTGGTCGGACAGCAGGGCCCCGGTCGCCGGGTCCACGATCAGCTCCGACCGCGCGGTCCCGTAGTCGGGGCGGGCGGTCGCGGGCAGGGCGAAGCCGGCCCCCTTACGCCCCAGCGGGTCGGTCATCTCGCCGAGCGACCTGATGCCCGGCAGATCCGCGATGACGCGGTACGCGGCGGCCCGGACCTCGGGCCTGACCGGGAGGCCGATCAACCCGGCCGCCTGCCGCCACATCCACTCGGTGCGGCCGGAGATCTCGCTTCCGCGGTCCTCCTCGTACAGGTCCGCCAGCACCTCCTTCAACTTCGGGCTGTCGCCCGGGAGTTTCCGCAGCTCCGCGTAGCTCACATTGCGTGCGCCGAGGGCGGCGATCTTGTCGCCGCCGTTGATCCGCTCCACCGTCGGCCGCTTCCTCGCCCCCGGCTCCAGCCGCAGACCGAGCTTGCCGCCCGACCCGGATTCGGCGAGCGTCAGGTCCTTCGGCGATCCGGCGGCCCGCCAGCGCGCCGTGTCGCGCTCGGTGCGGGGCTCGGTGGTGGCGTCGATCCCCGAGATCCACAGACTCCGCGTACCGGGTCGCACCCCGAAGGACCACCGCGAGGTCTCGGACGAGGCCACCGCGAAGGTGGACTCGGCCGCGGTGGCGACGTCGATCCGGGACGACCGCGTGGTCGTCTGCCAGTACGTGCCCTCGTCCGCCGTGCGATCGACCCGGGCGGCCACGTTGAGCAGCGCCAGGCGGCCGCTCTCGGGGGTGTGCCGGGGGCCGTCCGTGGCGGGTCCCGCGGTGGGTCCTGCGGTGGCGCGGGAGCCGCGGGTGTCCCGGGTGCCGGAGCCGCCCTCCGGCAGGGTGGCGACGAGCACCCCGGCCGCGGCCGCCGTCGCGGCGACGGGCAGCGCCCACCGCCAGGTGAACGGCCGGGCGGACCGGGACGCCGTCCGCTCCTCCGGCGCGCCGGCCAGGATGGTGTTCAGGTCGTGCCGGGCGCGTTCCGAACCGGCCAGACGCTCCGGGTCGAACTCCGGGGGCCGGGCGTCCGCCAGCGTCTTCATGACATCGGGCCGCTTGTGTGCCATGTCAGTGCTCCTTCACTGTCACTTTCGGCTTTCGGCTTTCGGCTTTCGGGCGGGAGTTGCGAGGGTCGCGGGAGTCGTGAGGGGCGTGGGAGGGGCCGGCGGCCTCCACGGCCCGCTCCAGCCGCCGTCTGGCCCGGTGCAGCCGCACCGAGAAGGTGGCGGTGGAGCAGCCCAGGACGCGTGCCGCCTGTCTCGGGCCGAGCCCGTGCCAGGCGACCAGCGTCAGCAGTTCGCGGTCGGCGGCGGACAGCCCCGCCAGCGCCTGCAGCGCCACCGCGCGCTCCGCCACCCCCGCGGCCACGTCCTCGACCTGGGCGCCGGAGGTGATGAGGCGCTGGGCCTCCTGAGCGGCCAGGGCGTACTGCCTGCCGTCGCGGCGCCACAGCTCGCGGGTCAGATTGCGGGCCACGCCGAGCAGCCACGGCAGCGGTGGCGTGGGGATGTCCCGCATCCGCCGCCAGGCGACCGTGAAGGTCTCGCTGGTGATGTCCTCACCGACCTGCCGGCCCACCAGGCCGGTCGCATAGGCCAGCACACGGGGATGACACTCCTCGTAAAGGTCCCGAAAGCGTTGGGCGTCGGTCACGCCGTCTCCTCATCTCGGCTCTCTCACCATGCAGTGGTCGAGGGCCGCGCCTTCTTACACCCCGGGGAGCGGGGATTCCGGGCGGCGAGGTGCCCGGGACGGTGGAGGCCGCCGGAAGGCCGCCGGACGCGATTGCCGTGCGGCGCTGCGTAAGCTCAGGAGCTTCATGGGGACGTCCCTCTCTCGTCTCTTCACGTCTGATCCGGTTTTCCGGAAGACTTCTGCAAGGTTCCGAGGGCGCGTCCCCGGGAAGCACGAGGCGGGGGTGGCTCCCGTCAACGGAGGAGGCGGACATGGCTACGGAGAGCAGGGGCACCGAGGGCGGCGCCCGGCCCAAGGTGACGATCACGGCCATCGCCCAGGAGGCCGGGGTGTCGGTGCCCACGGTCTCCCGGGTGGTCAACGGCCGTTCGGATGTCTCGCCCGAGACCCGGGCCCGGGTCGAGGACCTGCTGCGGCTCCACGGCTACCGCCGCCGCCAGAGCGCGCCCGGCGATCGCGCCGCCCTGGTGGACCTGGTCTTCAACGATCTGGACAGCCCCTGGGCGGTGGAGATCATCCGGGGCGTGGAGGACGTCGCGCACCAGGCCGGGGTGGGCACGGTGGTCTCGGCGATCCACGGCCGCGCGGGCTCGGCCCGGCAGTGGCTGAAGAATCTGCGGGCCCGCGCCTCGGACGGGGTGATCCTGGTGACGTCCGTACTGGAGCCGGTGGTCCACGAGGAGCTGCGGCGGCTGAACGTGCCGATCGTGGTCGTCGACCCGGCCGGCTCCCCGGCGCTGGACGCGCCCACCGTGGGGGCCACCAACTGGGCGGGCGGCATGGCCGCCACCGAACATCTGCTGAGCCTCGGCCACCGCCGGATCGGGCTGATCGCCGGTCCGCCGCGGCTGCTGTGCAGCCGGGCGCGGCTGGACGGCCATCGCGCGGCGCTGGAGGCGGCCGGGGTGCCGTTCGACCAGGCGCTGGTGGCGCAGGGCGACTTCTACCACGAGTCCGGTTTCCACGGCTGTGACCAGCTGATGTCCGGCCCCACCCCGCCGACCGCCATCTTCGCCTCCAGCGACCAGATGGCGCTGGGCGCGATCGAGGCGCTGCGGCGGCGGGGGCTGCGGGTTCCGGAGGACGTGAGCATTGTCGGGTTCGACGACCTGCCCGAGGTCCGCTGGTCGGCGCCTCCGCTGACGACGGTGCGACAGCCGTTGGCGGATATGGGGAAGTTGGCCGCGCGGACGGTGTTGCGGCAGGCGCGGGGGGAGGAGATCGAGTCGCCGAGGGTCGAGCTGGCCACCGAGCTGGTCACCCGTGCCAGCACGGCCCCGCCCACCGAGGGCTGACCCTCATCAGGTGCCGCCTGCCGGGGGCTGATTCCCCACCCCGCCCCTTCCCGAATCGGGGGCTCCGCCCCCGCCCCCGGGCGCCCTTCGGGCGTGTCCTCAATCGCCGGACGGGCTGGAAAATCCAGCCCGTCCGGCGATTGAGGACCGGGGTCCGGGGCGGAGCCCCGGCGGGGTCGGGGGCGGAGCCACCGGTTCGGGAAGGGACAGGGTGGGGAACAACGCCCGGCGCTGCCGGAGCCCTTGACACCGCATCAGCACCCCCATACCTTCCACGCAACCGCTTCCGAGAATTATCGGGCTACTTCCGGAAGGCACATGATGCGCATACCTCGGCCAAGGTCCACCCTTCGTGCATCCACCCTGGCGGCAGCCGTGCTGCTGGTCGGAACGGCACTCGCCGGCTGCGGAAGCGGCGGGCCCGGGGGATCGGATGACGGCTCCCTCGACGTCTGGGTCTACCAGGACGCCTCGACCAAGGTGCAGCGCGAGGTCGTCAAGCGGTTCAACAAGACCTCCGACATCAAGGTGAAGCTCACCCAGGTGCCCGGCGAGGGCTACTCGGACAAGATGCGCACCTCCATGGGCACGCCCAACGCCCCGGACATCTTCTTCAACTGGGGCGGCGGCAGCATCAGCGACTTCGTCAAGAAGGACATGCTGCTCGACCTGGACCCGGCGATGGCCAAGGACCCGGAGCTGAAGAAGGCGTTCATCCCCACGATCCTCGACGCGGGCGCGATCGACGGAAAGCACTACGGGATCCCCATGCGCGGGATGCAGCCGGTGATCCTCTTCTACAACAAGGACGTCTTCGCGGACGCCGGGGCCCGGCCCCCGAAGTCCTGGGACGATCTGCTGAAGCTCATCGACACGTTCAAGGGCAAGGGCGTCACCCCGTTCGCGCTGGCCGGCACCGACGCCTGGACCGAGCTGATGTGGGTGGAGTACCTGATGGACCGCTACGGCGGGGCCGGGGTGTTCCAGAAGATCCAGAGCCAGTCCATGGCGGCGTGGGACGACCCGGCGGTGCTCAAGACCGCGCGGACCGTCAGGGACCTGGTCGGCCGGGGCGCGTTCGGCAAGAACTACAAGTCGGTCAACTACACCGCCGACGGGGCCTCCACGCTCTTCGCCAAGGGCAAGGCGGCCATGCATCTGATGGGCAGCTGGGAGTACGCCAACCAGAAGGCCAACCAGCCCGCGTTCGCCAAGTCGGGGCTGGGCTGGACCACCTTCCCGGCGGTCCCCGGCGGCAGCGGTGACCCCAAGAACGTCGTCGGCAACCCGACCAACTACTGGTCGGTCAACGCCAAGGTGAAGGGCGACAAGCAGAAGGCGGCGATCGAGTTCGTGAAGTTCGCGGCGAAGCAGGACTACTCCAAGGACCTGATCGCCAACGGGGACGTCCCCACCACCTCCGACGCCACCTCCCTGCTCGCCGAGCATGAGAACCCCGGCTACGCGCGGTTCCAGTACGACCTGGTCAAGCGGGCCCCGGACTTCACCCTCTCCTGGGATCAGGCGCTGCCCGCCAAGTACACCCCGCCGCTGCACACCGCCGTGCAGAAGCTGTTCAACGGGCAGCTCAGCCCGGCCGGGTTCATCGACGCCCTGAAGGGCATGTGATGGCGGACGCCACGACCCGCGAGCGGCGCCGAAGCGTCGGCCGGGCCGGGGTCGGCCGGCCCGGCGTCGTCTGGGCCCTCCCCGGCGCGCTGTTCTTCGTCTTCTTCGCGGTGGCGCCGATGGTCCTGGTCGGCGCCCTCGCCTTCACCGACTGGGACGGCATCGGGACCCCGAGCTGGACCGGGATGAGCAACTGGTCCCGGCTGTGGGACGACCCGGAGACCCATCAGGCCATCTGGCTCAGTCTGGTGCTGACCGTGCTGACCTGGGTGTTCCAGACTCCGCTCGCCCTGCTGCTGGGCGTATGGGCGGCCGGGCGGCAGCGCAACCGGGCCGTGCTGTCGGCGATCTTCTTCCTGCCGCTGCTCGGCTCGTCCGTGGCGCTCGCGCTGGTCTGGAAGTCGCTGCTGGACCCCAACTTCGGTCTGATCGCCGACATCGGGCCCGCCCTGGGCTTCGCGGACGGCGATCTGCTCGGCAGCTCCAAGGGCGCCTTCGGGGCGATCCTCTTTGTCACCGCCTGGCAGTTCATCCCGCTGCACACGCTGATCTACCAGGGCGGCGCCCGCGCCATCCCGCGCTCGCTCTACGACGCGGCGGCGATCGACGGCGCCGGGACCGTACGGCAGTTCTTCTCGATCACCCTGCCCCAGCTGCGCAATACCGTCGTCACCTCCTCGGTGATCATGGTGGTGGGCGCGCTGACCTTCTTCGACACCGTCCTGATCCTCACCAAGGGCGGGCCCGGCACGGACACCACGATCGTGCCGTACCTGATGTACAAGAACGGCTTCCAGGCGTTCGACCTCGGCTACGCCAGCGCGGTCGCCACCATCCTCGTCGTCGTCGCCACCACGGTCTCGCTGCTGCTGGTGCGGCTCACCGGCTTCGCCGCGATGCGAAGCACCCGGGAGGGGATGTGACCGGCGTCCTGCACGACCACCCGAATCCTCGCCCGAACCGCCCCCTGAACGGCGTCCGTACGCCGAACAAGACCCCGGCGGCCTCTCGCCCCCGCCTCCGCCGCCGGGGTCTGCCCCGCGCCAACTACCCGGCCGGGCTCGGCTCCCTGATCTGGCTCGGCATCGTCGGACTGCCGCTGTACGTCCTGGTGGCCGCCACCTTCCAGACCCGCGACGGCTATATCGACGACGGCCCGCTGGCCCTGCCCGACCATCCGACGCTCGCCAACTACCGGCGGGTGCTGCGCTCCGACTTCCTCTCCTACCTCCTCAACACCGCGCTGGTCACGGCCGTGTGCGCGGCGATCGTGATCACGCTGTCGGTGACCGTCGGCTACACGGTCGTCCGCGCCCGCGGCCGGGCCTCCCGCCGGATCTTCCAGATCTTCCTGCTGGGCCTCGCGATCCCCTCCCAGGCGGTGGTGATCCCGGTCTATCTGGTCATCACCAAGCTCCAGCTGTACGACACCCTGCTCGCGGTGATCCTGCCGACCGCCGCCTTCTCCCTCCCGGTCAGCGTGCTGATCCTGGTCGGCACGATGCGCGACATCGACGAGGAGCTGTACGAGTCGATGGCGCTGGACGGGGCGAGCCCGACCCGGGTGCTGCTTCAGCTCGTGGTGCCGCTGTCGCGGTCCGGGATCTCCACGGTCGGGGTGATGTCGGCCCTGCACGCCTGGAACGGCTTCCTCTTCCCGCTGCTGCTCACCCAGTCCAAGAGCAACCGGCTGCTGACCCTGGGGCTGTACGACTACGTGGGCGAGTTCCGGGTGGACACCCCGGCGCTGCTCACCGCCGTGGTGCTCTCCATCGTCCCGATCTTCCTGGTCTATCTCTTCGCCCGCCGTCAGCTGATCAGTGGACTGATGGGCGTGGGCGGCAAATAGGCCGCCCACGCCCGGCCCGCAAGCCGTTCGCCCACTCCGCCGTCCTCCCCCGACAAGGAGCTTCATGCCTCAGCCCTGGCAGGACACCTCCCTCTCCGCCGAGGACCGCGCGGCGGCCCTGCTCTCCTCGATGACGCTGGAGGAGAAGCTCGCCCAACTCGTCGGCGTATGGCCGGGATCCGAGGCAGAGGAGGGCGAGGACGTCGCCCCGCTCCAGCACGAGGTGTCCGAGGCCGTGGACCTCGACGGCCTCCTCCCGCACGGCGTCGGCCAGCTGACCCGCCCGTTCGGCACCTTCCCCGTCGAACCGGCCGAGGGCGCCGCCGCGCTGGCCCGCCTCCAGGCCCGGATCGCCGCCGGGAACCGCTTCGGGATCCCGGCGCTGGCCCATGAGGAGTGTCTGACCGGCTTCTTCGCCTGGCGCGCCACCGTCTTCCCCACCCCGCTCGCCTGGGGCGCGTCCTTCGACCCGGCGCTGGTGGGGCGGGCGGCCGGGCTGATCGGCGGTTCGCTGCGGTCGGCCGGTATCCACCAGGGTCTTGCCCCGGTGCTGGACGTGGTGCGGGACGCGCGCTGGGGCCGTACGGAGGAGTCCATCGGCGAGGACCCGTATCTGGTCGCGACCATCGGCACCGCGTACGTCCGCGGCCTGGAGTCCGCCGGGATCGTCGCCACCCTCAAGCACTTCGCGGGCTACGCCGCCTCCCGGGGCGGCCGCAACCACGCACCGGTCTCCATCGGCCCCCGGGAACTCGCCGATGTCGTCCTGCCGCCCTTCGAACTGGCGGTACGGGACGGGGGCGCGCGGTCGGTCATGCACTCCTACAACGACCTCGACGGTGTGCCCTCGGCCGCCAACCCGTGGCTGCTGACCGAACTGCTCCGCGACACCTGGGGCTTCTCCGGCACCGTCGTCGCCGACTACTTCGGGGTGTCCTTCCTGGAGCTGGCCCACCGGGTGGCCGACTCCCGGGGCGGCGCGGCCGGGCTCGCCCTGTCGGCGGGCGTGGACGTGGAGCTGCCCGCGGTGCGCTGCTTCGGCACCCCGCTGCGGGACGCGGTGCGGGCCGGGGAGGTGGACGAGGCGCTGGTGGACCGGGCGGCGCTGCGGGTGCTGCGGCAGAAGTGCGAGCTGGGGCTGCTGGACGCGGACTGGTCGCCGACGCCGTCGGCGCTCACGGGGGCCGTGGACTCCACCGGGCCCGTCGACCTCGATCCGCCGGAGCTGCGGGCCGTGGCGCGGGAGCTCGCCGAGGAGTCGGTGGTGCTGCTCGCCGACGACGGCGATGTGCTGCCGCTCGCGCCGGACGCCCGGATCGCGGTGGTCGGCCCGCTCGCCGACGACCCGGCCGCCATGTTCGGCTGCTACACCTTCCCCCGCCATGTCGGGGTGGAGCACCCCGGACTCCCCCTGGGCATCGAGGTGCCGACGCTGCTCGCCGCGCTGCGCGCCGAGCTGCCCGGTGCGCGGATCACCCATGCCGAGGGGTGTGCCGCGCCCGGCCCGGCCGCGTCCGCCGGGGACGCGGGGGGCGTGGCCTCGGCCGGTGCGGCGGCGCTCACCGCCGAGAGCCGGCTGGCGCAGGCGGCCCGGACGGCGGCGGACGCGGATGTGTGCGTCGCGGTGCTGGGCGACCGCTCGGGTCTGTTCGGCCGGGGCACCTCGGGCGAGGGGTGTGACGCCGCCGATCTCGAACTCCCCGGTGAGCAGGGGGCCTTGCTTGACACCCTGGTGGCCACCGGCACGCCCGTGGTGCTGGTGCTGTTCACCGGCCGGCCGTACGCCCTCGGCCGCTGGTCGAGCCTGCTGGCCGCCGCCGTGCAGGCGTTCTTCCCCGGTGAGGAGGGCGGCCCGGCGGTCGCCGGGGTGCTGAGCGGGCGCGTCAACCCCTCGGGCCGGCTGCCGGTGAGCGTTCCGTACGCGCCCGGCGGCCAGCCCTGGACGTATGCTCAGCCGCCGCTCGGGCTGCACGGCGACGCCAGCTCGATCGACCCGACCCCGCTGTTCCCCTTCGGGCACGGGCTGTCCTACACCTCGTTCGCCTGGGAGCGCCCGGAGGCCGACGCGACCGAGGTGCCGACCGACGGGGAGACCACGGTCCGGCTGACCGTGCGCAACACCGGTGACCGGGCCGGGGCGGAGGTCGTACAGCTCTACCTGCACGATCCGGTGGCCCGTATCGCCCGGCCGGTCTCCCGGCTGATCGGCTACGCACGGGTGCCGCTGCGGCCGGGCGAGTCCGCCGAGGTCCACTTCGCCTTCCATGCCGATCTCGCCTCGTATCCGCTGGGCGCCGATGGCACGAGAGTGGTGGAACCGGGCGCGCTGGAGCTGCGGCTGGCCTCCTCCAGCGCCGACTCCGGCGTACGGCACACCGTGCCGCTGACGCTGACCGGGCCCGAGCGCACGGTGGACCACCGGCGGCGGATGGTGTGCGAGGTGCGGGTGAAGTAGCGGCGGCGAGGAGCCGGTTCAGGCCGGTCCCTCGCCCTTCTCCACCCCACGCTGACGGCCGCCCCGTGCCCGTCGCGCACCGCGAGCCGCTCGGTGACCACGATCCCGAGCCCGCCGAGCGCGGGCACCACGCGCCGGTCGTCCACGGCCGCCCACGCACCGGTCGTCATCGGACGTCCCCCGTCTCCCCGGTCGCCCGTCGCATGCGCCATGCGCCATGCGCCATGCGCAGATCATCGCCCATGGCTCCGACGGCGGGACTGCCGCGCCCGGTCGGGTGCCGCTTTCGTCTCGCGCCTTCGGCGCAATTGAGCAGCGGGGCAGGGGGTACCCGGTGCGGCACGGTCGCCGGGCGCCGGGCCGGCGGGTGCGGGCGCCGGTGGCGGCTTCCCACTTCGTCGTCCGAGGCCCCTCCGGACCGCGAGCAGGTTGGTCCCGGGGCGGCCCTTGCGGGTACCCCTCGAAAAAACGCTTGACCTGAAGCAACTAATTTGTCAAACATTTCCCAGGGCGGTACCCCGCGCAGAGCGGCAGCCCGGCAACGACCCCGGCCCCGCGAGCACCGGAGCCGCCACCGATGCCCACCCCACCGGCCCGGCGGCCGGCGACGCGGCCCGTGCCCGGCACCCCCTGCCCCGCTGCTCAATTGCGCCGAAGGCGCGAGACGGCGCCACACCTGACCGAGCCGAGTAGCCGTTCCCTCGCATCTTCGTGGTGGCGCGCCTAGGCTGTCGCCGCTGTTCGATGGCTACCGGCGCGTAGCGCACACCGCGAAGGAGCGCGTGATGAAGGGCTGGACCGCGAGCGACATCCCCGATCAGACCGGCCGCACCGCCGTCGTGACCGGCGCCAACAGCGGGCTCGGCTTCGTCACCGCCCGGGAGTTGGCGCGGTGCGGTGCGCGGGTGGTGCTCGGGTGCCGGAGCGAGGAGCGTGGCGCCGAGGCGGCGGAGCGGATCCGGGCGCGGGCGCCGGGCGCGCGAGTGGAGGTCGCGCCGCTGGATCTCGCCGATCTGACGTCCGTACGGGCCTTCGCGGCCGGGCACAAGGGCGACCGGCTCGATCTGCTGGTCAACAACGCGGGGGTGATGGCCCTCCCGCACCGCAGGACCGCCGACGGCTTCGAGATGCAGTTCGGCGTCAACCACCTGGGCCACTTCGCGCTGACCGGGCTGCTGCTGCCGAAGCTGCTGGAGGCGGGCCCGGGGGCGCGGGTGGTCACCGTCTCCAGCTTTATGCACCTGCTGGGGACGGTCGATCCGCGCGATCTGAACATGGAGCGGGGGTACCGGCGTTGGGTCGCCTACGCCCGTTCCAAGTCCGCCAATCTCCTCTTCACTCATGAGCTCGCCCACCGGCTGCGCGCGGCGGGCGTCCGCCTGGTGGCGGCCGCCGCGCACCCCGGGTACGCCGCGACCAACCTCATGTCCGCCGCGCCGAAGATGGAGGGCCACCGGGCGAAGGAGCGGTTCATGGAGATCGGCAACCGCTACTTCGCCCAGAGCCCGGAGCAGGGCATGCTCCCCGTCCTGTACGCGGCGACCGGCCCGGATGTCCGCCAGGACGACTTCTTCGGCCCGCCCCTCCAGGGGCTGTGGCGCGGCGCCCCCGTCCGCTCGGCCCGCGCCAAGTGGACGCTCAGCGACACGGCGGGCCGGGGGTTGTGGGCCGCGTCCGAGCGGCTGACGGGGGTGCGGTACGAGGCGCTCGCGAGCTGAGTCACGTCCGCACGGTGATGACCAGCTTGCCCGTGGTGCGGCCGGTCTCCCCCTGGATGTGGCCCCGGGCGCCTTCGGCGAGGGGGAAGGTCTCGGAGACATGGGCGCGGAGCCTGCCCCGTTCGACGAGTTCGGCGATGGCGCGCATCCCGGCCCGGTCGTGCTCGACGAGCAGGGTGACGGCGCGGACCTGCGCCTTCTCCGCCGCCGCCCGGGTGTCCTCGGCGCCCGGCAGCAGGGAGACGAGGGTGCCGCCGGGGCGGAGCACGCCCACGGAACGGGTGGCGGTCTCCCCGCCGAGGGTGTCGAGGACGACGTCGTAGCGCTCGTCGGTGTCGGTGAAGTCCTCGGAGCGGTGGTCGACGCAGGCGTCCGCGCCGAGTTCGCGCAGGAAGTCGTGTTTGGGGGCGCTCGCCGTCCCGGTGACGTGCGCGCCGCGCTCCTTGGCGATCTGTACGGCGAGATGGCCGACACCGCCCGCCGCGGCGTGGATCAGCACCCGTTGCCCGGCCCGGAGGCCCGCGGTCTCGACGAGGGCCTGCCAGGCGGTGAGCGCTGCCAGCGGCAGCGCGGCCGCCTGGACGTGGTCGATCCCGGCGGGCTTGGCGGCGAAGGCGCGGGTGGGGCCGGTCACGTACTCGGCGTGGGAGCCGGCCCCGTACGGGTAGGGCAGCATGCCGAACACCTCGTCACCGGGCCGGAAGAGGGTGACGCCGAAGCCGGTCTCCACCACGGTGCCGGAGACGTCCCAGCCGAGGGTCAGCGGCGGGGGCGGCAGGAAGATGCTCAGGGCGCGGTGCTTGAAGTCCGTGGGGTTGAGTCCGGCCGCGTGCACGGCGACGAGGATCTCCCCGACGCCGGGCGTGGGCCGCGGAAGCTCCGTCAGCCGCAGAACCTCGGGGCCGCCGAGGGCCGTCTGGTGCAGGGCGCGCATCACGGGGGCGCCGTCCGGGGCGGCGGGGTGCGGCGAGTCCGTGGCGGCCGCCGGGCCCGGGGAATCGAGGTGCTGAGGGGTGTCCGTCGAAGTCATGCCTCGATCCTGGCCGTACGGCCCGCCCCGGAGCGATGGCCAGAAGGTCATCTTCCGATACATTCCTGCCATGCCCCTCGACCCCGCCGCCCGCCCCGCCTCCGCCGCGCCCTCCCGGGCCCGTGACCTCGCCGACCGCACGGCCGGACTGGACCGCCTGCTGCACCCGGACCCGCGGCCCGGCGCCCACCAGGTCGTCGTCCTCGCCCTCGACGGCGTCTACCCCTTCGAACTCGGCATCCCGCACCGGGTCCTGGGGTCCGCCGACGGCCGCTACGAGGTGCGGTCCGCGAGCGTGGACGGGCGGCCCGTGCGCACCGACTCGGACCTGACCGTCACCCCCGGGCACGGTCCCGAGGTGCTGGCCGAGGCGGACACCGTGGTCATCCCTCCGTACGCGATCTCCCGGGCCTCGGCCACCACCCCGGACCCGCAGGCCCTCGCCGCCCTGTCCCGCGTCCGCCCCGGCACCCGTCTGGTGTCCATCTGCACCGGCGCCTTCCTGCTGGCCGCCGCCGGTCTCCTGGACGGGCGCCGGGCCACCACCCACTGGGCGCTCACCGACCACTTCCGGGAGCTGTTCCCCCGGGTCGAGCTCGACGCCGGTGTGCTCTTCGTCGACCACGGTGACGTGCTGACCTCCGCGGGGGCGGCGAGCGGTGTCGACGTCTGCCTGCACCTGGTGCGCCAGGACCACGGCAGCGAGGTGGCCAACCGGGTCGCCCGCTGCTGCGTCGTGCCGCCGTACCGGGACGGCGGACAGGCGCAGTACATCGAGCGGCCGCTGCCGCCGGCGGACGGCACCGGCACCGGGCCGACCCGCGACTGGGCGCTGCGACGGCTGGAACTGCCGCTGTCGCTGGACGAGCTGGCCGCGCACGCGGCGATGAGCACCCGTACCTTCGCCCGGCGCTTCCGGGAGGAGACCGGCCTGAGCCCCGGCCGCTGGCTGACCCAGCAGCGGCTGCGGCGGGCGCGGCACCTGCTGGAGTCCAGCGACCTGCCGGTGGAACGGGTCGCCCACGAGGTCGGCTTCGCCACCGCCACCTCGCTGCGGCGGCATCTGGCGGCGGAGGCGGGGGTCGCCCCGTCGGCGTACCGGCGCACCTTCCGCGCCCCGGATGCCCCGGCCACATCGTGACCGCCACGGCGCCGGGGCATCGGGTAGTGTGGCCCCACTCGTACGCACCGAGGAGGTGAGACCCATCAACGCCAGTTCAGGCTGGGTGCTCGCCCTTGACGGCCGTGCGGTCGCCGTGACGTACGACGCGGTATACGCGACGTACGACGCGGTATAGCCGACCGGTGGGAGCGCCCCAGGCATCCCGAAAGGCTTTCCGGGCTCCATGTCGGCTTCCTCATCTTCACTTGTCACCTTTTCCGCCGTCGTCACCAGGCTCCGCGCCGCCGGGTGCGTGTTCGCCGAGGACGAGGCGCGACTGATCCTTTCCGCGGGCGGCGTTCCGGCCGAGATCGACGCCATGGTGGACCGGCGCGCCGCCGGGCTGCCGCTGGAGCACGTCCTCGGCTGGGCGGACTTCCGAGGGCTTCGGATATCCATCGACCCCGGGGTCTTCGTACCGCGCCGGCGCACCGAGTTCCTGGTCGACCAGGCCGTACCGCTGGCCCGGCCCGGGGCCGTGGTGGTCGACCTGTGCTGCGGCTCGGGCGCGCTGGGCGCCGCGCTGGCCTCGGCCCTGGGCGGGGTGGAGCTGTACGCGACCGATATCGACCCGGTCGCGGTGCGCTGCGCGCGGCGCAACGTGGGGGCGGCGGGCGGCACGGTGTACGCGGGCGACCTCTACGAACCGCTGCCCGCCGCGCTGCGCGGCCGCGTGGACCTCCTGCTGGCCAACGTCCCGTACGTGCCCACCGAGGAGGTCGGGCTGCTGCCGCCGGAGGCCCGGGTCCACGAGGCGCGGGTGGCGCTGGACGGCGGCGCGGACGGGCTGGACGTCCTGCGCCGGGTGACCGCCGGGGCGGGCGACTGGCTGGCCCCGGGCGGCTCCCTGCTCTTCGAGACGAGCGGCCGGCAGGCGCCCACGGCGATGGCCATCGTGGCGGAGGGCGGTCTGGAACCACGGCTGGCGGAATGCGACGAGCTGGACGCCACGGTCATCGTCGGCACGAGGCCATCGGCCGCTTAGTCGGTGTCCGCCGGTTCGTGACGCCTGCGGCGGGCTGTTCCCCTCCCCGCCCCTTCCCAACACCTGACGATATGCGGCTCCGCCGCGTGCGGGGCTCCGCCCCAGACCCCGGCCGAACGACCCGGACGCGCGCGGGCGCCCGCCCGGTCAGCCGCCGGTGCAGGCATTCACGGCAGCGACGGCCGGCCCGCCGCCCCCGGGGTCCGAAGGCGAAGCCCCGGCGCGGGGTCCGGGGCGGAGCCCCAGTTTCGGGGTCTGGGGCGGAACCCCCGGCGCGGGGTCCGGGGCGGTAGCCCGGCGCGGGGTCTGGGGCGGGGTCTGGGGCGGAGCCCCGGCCCGGGGTCTGGGGCGGAGCCCCAGTTTCGGGAAGGGGCGGGGAGGGGAAAGATCCGCGCGTCTCGCGCACCGCGCACCCCGCCCGCCTACGCGCGCAGTTCCTCCGCCGCGTCCGCGACCCGCACGATCAGCCGCAGCAGGGTCTCCCGCTCCGTCTCGTCCAGCGGGGCCAGGAAGACCCGGTTCATCCGGGACGTCCGGGTGACCAGCTTCCGGTGGACCCGGACGCCCTCCTCCGTCAGCCGCAGGACGTTGCGGCGGCCGTCGTTCGGGTCGCGCACCCGCTCCAGCAGGCCGCGGCGGGCCAGCCGGGCGACCAGGTCGGCGATGGTGGAGCGGTCGAGGTGGACGTGTTCGCTCAGCGTCCGCTGGTCGATATCCGGCTTCTCGATCAGCGCGTTGACCACCGCGAACTGCGGCGAGGTGGTCTCCTCGGAGACCATCGCGCCCCACAGCAGGGAGTGCGCCTGCTGGAAGCGGCGGGCCAGATGCCCGGGGTGCGTGTTCAGATCCACCGCGCCGCCCATGCCGTGCCTCCCGGCTTCCCTGCCACTCGCCTGCTGGATTGCCCATCAATCACGGGATCACTCATTAGTCCGTGTACTGAGCGATTCTGCCCTGTGGAAGACCCCATGTCGAGAGGCCGAGATTCGACCTAGACTGCCTTGACGAGCGCACCAGCCAATGGCACCGTGCGAAATCGACACCACATTAGTCAGCACACTGAGCATCCCGACCCTCGGAGTGACGATGGCCGACATCCGAAGCCTGGAGGACGCCGTGGCGGACCTCGTCCACGACGGGGACACCGTCGCGATGGAGGGATTCACCCACCTGATCCCGTACGCCGCCGCGCACGAGGTCATCCGCCAGGGCATCACCGATCTCACCCTCGTCCGGATGACCCCGGACGTCATCTACGACCAGCTCATCGGCGCCGGACTCGTCCGCAAGCTGGTGTTCTCCTGGGGCGGCAACCCCGGCGTGGGCTCACTGCACCGCTTCCGCGACGCCGTCGAGAACGGCTGGCCGCGGCCGCTTGAGCTGGACGAGCACAGCCACGCGGGCATGGCGAACCGCTATGTGGCGGGCGCGTCCAAGCTGCCGTTCGCCGTGTTGCGCGGCTATCGCGGCAGCGACATCCCGACCCGTACGGACACCGTCTCCACCGTCGTCTGCCCCTTCACCGGGGAGGAACTGGCCGCCGTCGCGGCGCTCAACCCGGACGTCACCGTCATCCACGCCCAGCGGGCCGACCGGGCCGGCAATGTGCAGATGTGGGGGCTGACCGGGGTGCAGAAGGAGGCGGCGCTCGCGGCGGACCGGGTACTGGTCACCGTGGAGGAGATCGTCGAGGAACTCACGCCACGCCCCGGCGGGATCGTCCTGCCGACGTGGGTGATCGACGCGGTGTCCGTCGTCCCCGGCGGCGCCCACCCCTCCTACGCCACCGGGTACTCGACCCGCGACAACGACTTCTACCAGGCATGGGACCCGATCGCCCGCGATCGTGAGGCGTTCTCGACGTGGATCGAGGACAACGTGCGCAACAGCGAGGGAGCACTCACCCGATGACCGCGACCCCCGCCGGAACCACCGAGACGACCGGCACCACCGGAACCACCGGCTTCACCTCCGACGAGCTGATGGAGGTCAACGCCGCCCGCGCGCTCGCCGACGCCACCACCTGCTTCGTCGGCATCGGCCTCCCCAGCACCGCCGCCAACCTGGCCCGCGCCACCGTCAACCCCGGCCTCGTGCTCATCTACGAGTCCGGCACCATCGGCTCCAAGCCCACCCGGCTCCCGCTGTCCATCGGCGACGGCGAACTCGCCGAGACGGCCGACGCGGTGGTCCCGGTGCCGGAGATGTTCAACTACTGGCTCCAGGGCGGCCGGATCGACGTCGGCTTCCTCGGCGCCGCCCAGGTCGACCGCCACGCCAACATCAACACCACCGTCGTGGACCGCGGCCCGGACAAGCCCGAGGGCCGCCTCCCCGGCGCGGGCGGCGCCCCCGAGATCGCCTCCAACTGCGGCAAGGTGCTCATGGTGCTGCGCCACTCCACCCGCAACTTCGTGGAGCGGCTGGACTTCGTGACGACCCTGGGCCACGGCGGCGGCCCCGGCGACCGTAAGAAGCTCGGCATGCCGGGCGCCGGCCCCACCGCCGTCATCACCGACCTGGGCATCCTGCGCCCCGACCCGGCCACCGCCGAGCTGGTGCTCACCGAAGTGCACCCGGACGTCACCGTGGAGCGGGTCCGGGCCGCCACCGGCTGGGAGCTGACCGTCGCCGACACCGTGGGCACCACCGAGCCGCCCACGCCCCAGGAGCTGGCGGCGCTGCGCGCCCTCAAAGCCGCCGGGAAGCCCGCGAAGGAGACCCGATGACCACCTCGCGTGACGTCCATCGTGACGTCCATCGTGATGTCTATATCGTCGACGCCGTCCGCACCCCCATCGGCAAATACGGCGGCGCCCTGGCCGGGGTACGCCCCGACGACCTGGCCGCCCATGTGGTGCGCGGCCTGCTCGCCCGCACCCCCGCCCTGGACCCGGCGCGCGTCGACGACGTCTACTTCGGCAACGCCAACGGCGCGGGCGAGGAGAACCGCGACGTCGCCCGCATGGCCGTGCTGCTGGCCGGGCTGCCCGTCACCGTGCCCGGCGCGACCGTCAACCGGCTGTGCGCCTCGGGCCTGGAGGCCGTGCTGCAGGCCGCCCGCGCCATCGCGGTCGGCGACGCGCACATCGCGCTCGCGGGCGGCGTGGAGTCGATGAGCCGCGCCCCCTGGGTGCTGCCCAAGCCCGAGCGCGCCTTCCCCGCCGGGCATCAGCAGATGTACTCCACGACCCTCGGCTGGCGGATGACCAACCCGGACATGCCGCCCGAGTGGACCGTCGCCCTCGGCGAGGGCGCCGAGCTGATCGCCGACAAGCACGGCATCACCCGCGAGGCGCAGGACGCGTTCGCGCTCGCCAGCCACGAGAGGGCGGCGCGGGCGTGGAAGGACGGGGCGTACGACGCCGAGGTGCTGCCGTATCCGGACGCCGAGCTGGTACGGGACGAGACCATCCGCGAGAACACATCGACCGAGGCCCTGGCCAAGCTCAAGCCCGCCTTCCGCAAGCCCGGCGGCACCGTCACCGCGGGCAACTCCTCGCCCCTCAACGACGGCGCGGCCGCGCTGCTGCTCGTGGACGAGGAGGGGCTGAAGGCCACCGGACGCGAGCCCCTGGCCCGGATCGGTGCCTCGGCCGTGACGGGTATCGAGCCGCAGTACTTCGGGCTGGGCCCGGTCGAGGCGGTACGCCGCGCCCTCGCCAAGGCGGGCCGCTCGTTCGCCGATCTGGCCACCCTCGAACTCAACGAGGCGTTCGCCGCGCAGGTGCTGGGCTGCCTGGCCGAGTGGTCGGCCCAGGACCCCGGCTTCGACCCCGGCATCGTCAACCCGCGCGGCGGCGCCATCGCCATCGGCCACCCGCTCGGCGCCTCCGGCGCCCGGCTCGCCGGGGCCGTCGCCCATCAGCTCGCCGCCCGCGGCTCGGGAACGGGCCTGGCCACCTTGTGCATCGGCGTCGGACAGGGCCTCGCCCTCGTCCTGGAGCGGTAATCCCGTAACGGCAAGGCCGGAAAGGTAAGGCCGGAAAGGTAAGGCTGACGGCAGACATGGCTCTCACCCAGTCCGACATCGACCGCGAACTCGCGCACATACGGGAGTCGTACGGCAAGGCGCGTGCCGAGGGCGCTCCCGCCGCCGACCACCCGCCGCGCGACTTCCCCCCGTACCGCAGCAGTGTGCTGCGCCACCCCAAGCAGCCGCTGGTCGCGGTGCACGGCGACCCGGAGACCGTGGAGCTGCACACCCCGGTCTTCGGCCACACCGACATCACCGCGATCGACAACGACCTCACCGTGCAGCACCAAGGCGAGCCGCTCGGCGAGCGGATCACGGTCTCCGGACGGCTCCTGGACAGCCGGGGCCGCCCCGTCCGGGGACAGCTCATCGAGCTGTGGCAGGCCAACGCGTCCGGCCGCTACGCCCATCTGCGCGATCAGCACCCCGCGCCGCTCGACCCCAACTTCACGGGTGTGGGGCGGACGTTGACCGGCGACGACGGTTCGTACCACTTCACCACCATCAAGCCGGGCGCGTATCCGTGGCGCAACCACGAGAACGCCTGGCGCCCGGCGCATCTGCACTTCTCCGTCTTCGGCGCGGCGTTCACCCAGCGGCTGGTGACCCAGATGTACTTCCCCGGCGATCCGCTCTTCGCCTACGACCCGATCCTGCAGTCGGTGACGGACGACTCGGCGCGGCAGCGGCTGGTCGCGACGTACGACCACGCGCTGTCGCGGCCGGAGTGGTCGCTGGGCTACCGCTGGGACATCGTGCTGGACGGGCCGTCCGCCACCTGGATCGAGGAGGGCCGCTGATGAGCGAGAGGCTCGCACCCACGCAGGGGCTCGCACCCACGCGGGGACTCGCACCCGCCGAAGGGCTCGCACCCAGCGAAGGGCTCGCACCCGCCGAAGGGCTCGCACCCGCCGGGAAGCTCGCGCCCACCCCCTCCCACACCGTGGGCCCCTTCTACGGCTACGCCCTGCCCTTCCCCGGCGGCGGCGAGATGGCCCCGGCGGGCCACCCCGGCGCCATCACGCTCCACGGCCATGTCCGCGACGGCGAGGGCGCTCCCGTCCCGGACGCGCTGCTGGAGCTGTGGCAGGCGGGTCCGGACGGATCGCTCGCCGGGGCGGGCGGGTCGATCCGGCGCGACCCGGTGACCGGCGGCTTCCTCGGGCGCAACGGCGTGGACTTCACCGGCTTCGGCCGCATCGCCACCGACGCGGACGGCCACTGGACGGCCCGTACGCTGCCGCCGGGCGGCCCGGCCGCGCCCGCCGCGCCGTACATCAGCGTGTGCGTCCACGCCCGGGGGCTGCTGCACCACCTCTTCACCCGTGTGTACTTCCCGGAGAACGCCGAGGCCAACGCCGCCGATCCGCTGCTCGCCTCGCTGGAACCGGCGCGCCGCGAGACGCTGGTGGCGACGGCGGCGTCCCCGGCGGGGACCTATCGCTTCGACATCCGCTTGCAGGGCGAGGGGGAGACGGTCTTCCTTGAGTTCCGGTAGCGACGACGTGGGGTTGCTGTCCCCGGTGCGGACCGGGTCGGCGGTGGAGGCAGCCACCGGCGACACGGCGTTTCTGCAGGCCATGCTGGACGCCGAGGCCGCGCTGGCGCGGGTGGTGGCACCGGCGGGGGCGGCGGAGGCGGTGGCGGGCGCGGCCCGCGCCGAGCTGTACGACGTACGCGATCTGGCGCTGCGCGCCCGCTCCGGGGGCAATCCGGTCATTCCGCTGGTCGCCGAACTCACGGCGGCGGTGGCCCGTACGGACGCCGAGGCCGCGTCGTATGTCCACCGGGGCGCGACCAGCCAGGACATCGTGGACACGGCCGCGATGCTGGTGGCCGCGCGGGCGCTGCCGCTGATCGTGGCCGATCTGGAGCGTACGGCGGCGGAGCTGGCGCGGCTCACCGCCGCGCACCGCGACACCCCGATGCCCGGCCGCACCCTCACCCAGCACGCGGTGCCCACCACCTTCGGGCTGAAGGCGGCGGGCTGGCGGGCGCTCGCCCTGGACGCCCGCGACCGGCTCGCGGCGCTGCGGCCGCCCGCCCAACTGGGCGGTGCGGCGGGCACGTTGGCCGCCTTCGACGGCGGGGTCACGCTGCTGTGCCGGTTCGCCGAGGAAACCGGTCTCGCCGAGCCCGAACTGCCCTGGCACACCCTGCGCACCCCCGTGGCCGACCTGGGCACCGCGCTCGCCTTCGCCGTCGGGGCGCTGGGGAAGGTGGCGGCGGATGTGCTGGTGCTCTCGCGGACGGAGATCGGCGAGGTGGCGGAGGGGGCGGGGGGCGGCTCGTCCGCGATGCCGCATAAGTCGAACCCGGTGCGTGCCACGCTGATGGCCGCCGCGGCCCGTCAGGCCCCGGGGCATGCCGCCACGTTGCTCGGCTCGCTCGCCGCGGAGGACGAACGGCCGGGTGGGGCGTGGCATGCGGAGTGGCTGCCGCTGCGGGAGCTGTTGCGGCTCGCGGGCGGGGCTGCCCGCGACGCCGTGGACCTCGCCGCCGGGCTGCGGGTCTTCCCTGACCGCATGGCCGCGAACCTGGGGCTGACGGATGGGCTGATCGTCAGCGAACGCCTTCTCGCCGCGCTTGAGCCGAGGGTCGGCCGGGCCCGTGCGAAGGAACTCCTGGCGGAGGCGGCGAAGGAGGGCGCGGGGCTGACCGAAGCCCTGTCGGACGTCCTGTCGCCGGACCGGCTACGCGAACTGACGGACCCGACCGCGTACGTGGGCTCGGCCCCCGTCCTGGTGGACCGCGCCCTGTCCCGCGATGGGTAACGCCTCGCGGCGGCCCAGCCCCCACCCCGCCCCTTCCCGAACCGGGGGACACCCCCGGCCCCCACCGTGGGGGCTCCGCCACACCCCCGCCGGGGCTCCGCCCCGGACCCCGCTCCTCAATCGCCGGGGGGCTGGAGATGCCCGGAGGCGCAGCCCCGGGGTCCAGGGGCGGAGCCCATGGTTACGGGAAGGGGCGGGGTGGGGAAAAACCACCGGCCCGCACCCGGCCGCCAACCCCAGCCCCAGCCCCAGACCCGGCCACAGCCACCCCGCAGCAGCCAACCCCCACCCACCGGAGCACCCCACCCCATGACCAACACCCCACCGCACCACGACCTCACCGGACCCCCCACCGCCCCACCCCTCGTCCTCGGTCCCTCCATCGGCACCTCCCTCGCCGTCTGGGAGCCACAGCTTCCCGCGCTCGCCCGAGGCCACCGCGTGCTGCGCTGGGATCTGCCCGGCCACGGCGGCTCCCCCGCCACGCTGCTGCCCTCGGACGGGTCGGCCACCATCGACGACCTCGCCGCCCTCGTGCTGCGGCTCGCCGACGATCAGGGGTGGGAGCGGTTCGCGTACGCGGGGATTTCGATCGGCGGCGCCGTCGGACTGCATCTCGCCGCACACCACCCCGACCGGATCAGCCGCCTCTCCGTCGTCTGCTCCTCGGCCCGCTTCGGCGAGCCCGCCGTCTGGCGTGAGCGGGCCGCGCTCGTACGGGCCGAGGGCACGGAGGCGATGGTGGCGAGCCGTCCCGGCACCTGGTTCTCGCACGACTTCGCCCGTACGCCCGTCGCCGCCGCGCTGATCGAGGATCTGCGGGCCACCGACCGTGCGGGGTATGCCGCCTGCTGCGACGTTCTCGCCGGGTACGACATGACGGCCGACCTGGAGAAGATCACGGCACCCACCCTCGTCGTGGCCGGTCGGGACGACCCCGCGACGCCGCCCGCGCACGCCCGCCGGATCGCCGACGCCGCGCCCGGCGCGAGCCTGCTGGAGGTCGCCGGGGCGGCGCACCTCGCGGGCGTGGAGCGGCCGGAGGCGGTCACCGGGGCGCTGCTCGCCCACCTCGACGGCCCGGCACCGTCGCGGCCACGGGACGACGCCGCACGCCACGCCGCCGGGATGGCCGTGCGCCGGGCCGTCCTCGGGGACGCGCACGTGGAGCGCGCGGTGGCCCGGACGACCCCGTTCACCGCCCGCTTCCAGGACTTCATCACCCGCTACGCCTGGGGCGAGATCTGGACCGGCGACGGGCTGGACCGGCGGACCCGTAGCTGTATCACCCTCACCGCGCTGATCGCCCACGGCCATGACGCCGAACTGGCCATGCACATCCGGGCCGCGCTCACCAACGGGCTGACCCGTGAGGAGATCGGCGAGGTGCTGCTGCAGTCCGCGATCTACTGCGGCGTCCCGGCGGCCAACTCAGCCTTCGCCACCGCCCAGCGCGTCTTCGACGAGATCGACGCCGACGTCGAACCCGGCACCGAGCGCGACACCGACGTCGAGCCCGACGCCGCGCTCGACGCCGCGCCCGGCACCGACGCCGCGCCCGGCACCGACGTCGACTCTGCGTCACATTCCAATACCGAAAAGTGACATCCCCCCGCAACACCTCTGTCGTAATCCGCCTCCATCGTTGATCGTTGGGTCGTACGGGGACCGGGGTCCGGGAGACCGAGACCGGGAGACGAGGGGGCACACACCCATGTCCATGAGCCGCCGAAGGCTGCTGGGTGCGGGCGGAGGGCTGGCCCTCACCGGGGCGCTCGCCTCCGCCTGCGGGTCGAACACCGGGCGGGACGGCGATGACCACGCCGGCCAGCCGGTGCTGGAACAGTGGTACCACCAGTACGGCGAGCCCGGCACCGAGCAGGCCGTCAGGCGCTACGCCGACGCGTTCGAAAAGGCCAACGTCCAGGTGCAGTGGCGGCCGGGCAACTACGACCAGCAGACCGCCGCCGCGCTGCTCACGAAGTCCGGCCCGGACGTCTTCGAGGTCAACGGCCCGACGCTGGACCAGATCCAGGGCGGTCAGGTGGCCGATCTGACCGATCTCCTCAGCGAGGCCAGGGACGACTTCAACCCGGCCGTGCTCGCCCCGAAGACGTATCAGGACCGGATCTGGGCCGTACCGCAGGTCATCGACACCCAGCTGCTCTACTACCGCAAGAGCATGCTCGAGGCCTCGGGAGTGGAGCCGCCGCGCAGCCTCGACGCGCTGATCGACGCGGCGAAGGAGCTGACCACCAAGGACGTCAAGGGGCTCTTCCTGGGCAATGACGGCGGCCCCGGCGTCCTCGGCGGCACCCCGCTCAACGCCGCCGGGCTCACGCTCGTCGCCGAGGACGGCAAGGTCGGCTTCGACGACCCGGCCGCCGCCCGGACGCTCGGCAAGCTGCGTCAGCTCTACGCGGAGAAGTCGCTGCTGCTCGGGGCGCCGTCCGACTGGTCGGACCCGGCCGCGTTCACCCAGGGGCTCACCGCCATGCAGTGGTCCGGGCTGTGGGCGCTGCCGCAGGTGAAGAAGGCGCTGGGGGACGACTTCGGGGTGCTGCCGTTCCCCCCGGACGGGGCGCACGGCGCGCCCGCGGTGCCGGTCGGCGCGTACGGGGCCGCGGTCAGCGCACGGGCCCGGAACACGGCGCTGGCCAAGGCGTATGTGAAGTGGCTGTGGGTGGAACGGACCGACTACCAGGAGGACTTCGCGCTGCGCTACGGCTTCCACATCCCCGCCCGGATCTCGCTCGCCACGAAGGCGGCCAAGCTGCGGCAGGGCGCGGCCGGTGAGGCGGTGCGCTTCGCCACCGACCACGGCCACGCCGAACCGCTGCTGTGGACCGCCGCGAGCCGTACGGCCTACCAGGACGCGCTGAGCCGGATCATCAAGGGCGGGGCCGATCCGGACGGCGAGCTGCGGTCGGTGGTCCGCAAGGCCGAGGCCGAGCTGCGCCGCGTGAAGAAGAAGAGCTGATGCGGGGGGCGTTCGTCCGCAGGCTCCTGGGCCCGCAGAACCGCCATCTGTGGTTCTGGGTATTCGTCGGCCCGTTCGTCCTGGGGCTGACCCTCTTCACCTACGTCCCGCTGGCCTGGAGCGTCTACCTCAGCTTCTTCGACGCGCACAACACCGTTTCGCCCACGGACTTCGTCGGCTTCGACAACTACACGGCGATGCTGGGCGACGACGCGTTCACCGGCAGCCTGGTGACCTTCCTGGTCTTCACGGCGTTCATCGTCCCGGCCACCTACGCGCTCTCGCTCGCGCTCGCGCTGATGGTCAACCGGCTGCGCTGGGCGCAGGCGTTCTTCCGGTCGGTGTTCTTCCTGCCGGTGGCGTGCTCGTATGTGGTGGCGGCGCTGATCTGGAAGATGTCGATCTTCAACGGGGTGCGCTTCGGGCTGGCCAACACCGTGCTGGACTGGTTCGGCGCCGATCAGATCGCCTGGCTGTCCACCACGGACCCGCCCTGGTACTGGCTGGTCATCGTGACCGTACGGCTGTGGCTCCAGGCGGGGTTCTACATGGTGCTGTTCCTGGCCGGGCTGCAGCGCATCTCCCCGCGGCTGTACGAGGCGGCGGCCGTGGACGGGGCGCGGCCCGGCTGGCAGGTGTTCCGGCACATCACCTTTCCGCAGTTACGGGCGACCTCGGTCGCGGTGGTGCTGCTGCTGGTGATCAACGCCTTCCAGGCGTTCGACGAGTTCTACAACCTGCTGTCGGATTCGCGCGGCTATCCGCCCTACGCCCGTCCGCCGCTGGTCTATCTCTACTACACGGCGCTGGGCCAGGGGCAGAACCTGGGTCTGGGCAGTGCGGGCGCGGTGATCCTGGCGCTGATCATCGCCGTGGTGACGGTGGTGCAGGCCCGCTGGTTCGGCCTGGGCCGGAAGGAGGACTGATGCCCACTCCCCCGAAGTCGCGCGACGTCCGGGACGCCCTCGTCGGCGTGGGGCGCGCCGTGCGGCTGGTGCTGCTGCTCGCGCTCGCGCTGGTCTTCCTGATCCCGTTCTATCTGCTGGTGCGCAACGGCCTGTCGAGCGAGGCGGACCTCACCTCCCCGGGGTGGACGTTCTTCCCGGGCGAGCTGCACTGGTCCAACGTCAGCGAGTTGTTCGACGACCCCAATGTGCCGATGGCGCACGCGCTGCTCAACTCCTCGCTGATCGCGGTCCTCACCACCGTGGGCACCCTGCTGCCGGCCTCGCTCGCCGGGTACGGTCTCGCGCGCATCCCGTACGCCTACGCCAATGTGGTCTTCTACTGGATCCTGGGCACCCTGATGGTCCCGGCGGCGGTCACCTTCGTGCCCAGCTTCGTGCTGGTCAGCTCGCTCGGGTGGGTGTCCACGCTGCGCGGTCTGGTGGTGCCCACGCTGTTCAGCGCGGTCGCGGCGTTCATCTTCCGCCAGTACTTCCTGGGCTTCCCCAGGGAGCTGGAGGACGCGGCGCGGGTGGACGGTCTCGGCTACTGGCGTACGTACTGGCGGGTCGTGGTGCCGAACTCCCGGCCGGTGTTCGCGGCGGTGGGCACGATCGTCTTCATCGGCGCCTGGAACTCGTTCCTGTGGCCGCTGGTCATCGGGCAGGACCGGGACGCCTGGACGGTGCAGGTGGCGCTGTCGACGTTCACCACCGCCCAGACCGTCAACCTCCATGAGCTGTTCGTGGCGGCGGCGGTGTCGATCGTGCCGCTGCTGGTGGTCTTCCTGGTGCTGCAGCGCTACATCGTCGCGGGCGTCGAGCGCACGGGCATCGACGACTGAGAGCCTGTGGCCGGTTGGGCTCATCCGGCGGCCGGGCCGTCGTCCGGCAGCGGGGCGTACCGCCGCAGCCAGACCTCGGTCTGGGACAGATGCGCGGTGGCGGCCGCGGTGACGGCCGCGGCGGCGGCCGCCGGATCGCTTGGAACGCCTTGTCCAGGCGGCGCAGGGTGGCCTGCTGGGAGGAGAACGACCAGCGGCCTTGACGCTCGGGGTCGAACGCCCGGATCTCCTTGAGCTGGGCGGACTGGTCGCCGTACTTGATACTCGTCCTGGAGGCGTGCCGGTAGGCATCGCGGCGTTCCTGCAAGGCTCCGTTGTACAGCGAGCAGTGATCCCGCAGCATCTCGCCCAGCGCAACCGCCTGACGGGCCGTAGGGCGCAGCAGGAACTTATACGCACGCAACAAAACGCAGCCCGCCCCTCACCCGTTTCCCCAGGTCAACGCATATGTGGTCACTCTACCGGCCGCCACTGACAACGCAGTGGACTCCACCGCTACGCGGCTCCGGCCCAAGGATTCGACGCTCCCTCGGCTAAAGCCGTGGGTCCCCCGAAGAAGGTCTGATGGAGTTCGCCAGGGGCCGGAAAACCTCATCCGCGCCCTGACGGCCCCCGTCCGCTCGTGGCGACCGGCGGCAGCGCCGCCGGTACGCCGAAGACGCGCTCCCCCGGGGCCCCGCCCCGCAGCAGCGCCGCGCCCAGCGGGGTCAGCGTGTGGAGGACGGCGCTGCCCTGGCGCAGGGTGTGCACCAGGCCCGCCTCGCGCAGCACGCTGGCGTGCTGGCTGGCCGAGGCCAGCGATACGCCGACCCTGCGGGCGAGTTCACTGGTCGTACAGCCGCCGCCGACCTCCAGCAGCACCGCCGAGCGGGTCTGCCCGACCAGCTTGCCGAGCGTCTGGGCGGACCCGGCCCCGGACCCGGCCCCGGGCCCGGACGCCACGGCGGGCCGCTGCTCGGGGCGGGGAATCAGACCGCACCGGGCGTGTTCGACGGGGTAGACCAGAACGGGCGTCAGATCCGGGTTCCGGTAGGCCACCGGCGTCCCCCGGCAGAAGAACGACGGCAACAACAGCAACCCCCGCCCCCGCAGCCACAGATCGCGGTCCACCGGATAGTCCACCTCCAGCACCGGCGCCCGCCACCGCATCGTCGGCGGCAGCGAGGCCAGCAGCCCGTCGGCGCCCCCGTCCAGCAGGGCACGGCCCCGGGCCACCCGGTCGGCCTCGATCCGGGCCTGGATATGCGGCCAGTACGGGGCCACGGCGGCCTGGTGGTAGGCGCGCAGCGTGCTGATCAGGCGGTCCAGCGATCTTCGCTCGCCCTGCGCCAGATCCCGTATCCACCCCGGGAGCGCCCGGAACCCCGGAAGCCCGGCCAGCTCCGTGTGCAAGCGCTCACCCGGGACGGCGCGCAGCGCGGACATCGCGGCATCGCAACCGATTACCCCTTCGGCGGGTGTCAGGAAGTCCGGGAAATAGCCGCGCGACGGAATGAGCGGCGCAAGCAGCCGCGCTTCGCCGTTGAGTCGGTTTCGCGCCTCGGAACGCCATTTCCCGTATACGGTCTCGGCCCGGTTCTCCCGCAACCTATGGAAACTTAAAACGGTTTCCCAGAGCGCGTCCGGGCGAACCGCCATCCGCAGCCGGGCCAGATCGAGTTCACTGAAATGAACACGGAGCACCAGACCCCCACACATGACATGCGACCGCCCCCCGATCACCGATGAGTATGCACGCTGGCACGGTCAGTCACCACGCCCTTTTAGCCAGATGTGAAACGGGGAGCGGCGCGGAGCCCGGAAGAGGAAAGCTGTTCCCCAGGAAAGCCGGGGACCACCGGGAAAAGCTTCCCGGGGCTGTCCGGAATTCAACAGGCGGTGCTCAGAGCCAGTTCGCTCGTTCCCGTGGGGGGTGACGAGTACGTTACGGCGACTGGGCACTTGTGTTGCCGCACGTAGCCGATGCGCGCGGCAACAGCTCCCGTGGGGGGAGTGAGAGGGGGCGGCACCTCCGCACAAGGTGCCGCCCCCTTTGAGATCCGGAGCCGCGATGACGCCCTGAATGCGCCGCGGCACCGCCCTCGTCGTGGTCAGGAAGGCGGACGACGGCCGGCGTCTCCGCCCGCGTCCAGCCGCCAGGCCGCCGGGCGGACATGGGCGGTGGCGAATTCTCCGAGACCGGCGACGAAGGACGCGATCGCGGGGGCCGCGTAGTGCTGAGTGGGCCAGCAGGCGTGCAGGGCCAGCCGCAGCGGATTTCCGTCGGATGTGGTGATCAGCAGCGGATGGGCGGAGAAGTGCGGCAGGTCCGTGACGACGCCGACGCCCGATCCGGCGGCGGCGAGGGCCTGGATCATCCGCGCGGTGGAGCTCTCCTCGACATGGGTGAAGGCCAGGCCCGCCGCCACGACCGCCTGGTCGAGTACGGCCCTGGCCGGGTGCTCGCCGGTCAGCAGCACGAGCCGTTCCCGGACCAGCTCGGCGAGTTCGACGCTGCCGCGGCGCTGGACGGCCCAGGGGTGGGCGGCGGCGACATAGGCGCGCAGTGGAACGTCCGTCAGCGGCCGCCAGCTCAGCCCATGGGCGACCGGCGCGGTCGCGGCGACGCCGAGGTCGGCACCCTCGGCAACCGTATGGGGCACCTGCTGTGCGGGCACTTCCCGGATCGAGACGAACGGGTCGGCGGGCGACAGCCGGGCCACGAAGGGGGCGACCACTTCGTGGATCGTGGTCTCCGAGGCCGCCACGACCACGCGACGCAGCCCGCCGTGCGCCATGTGATGCGCCACCGACTCGATCTGGTCGGCGCGGCTGACCAGGTCCGTCGCACTGTCGATGAGCTGCCGGCCGGCACTGGTCAGCCGCAGGCGCGGGCCGGAGCGGTCGAACAGCACGACCCCCAACTCGTCTTCCAGGTTGCGTAGTTGCCGGGAGAGCGCGGGCTGGGCGAGATGGAGCCGCTCGGCCGCCGCGGTGACGGTACCGGCGCGGACGACGGCCAGGAAGTACCGCAGGCGCTTGATCTCCATCGCGGCATCATGCCATATCGGCATGGGAATCCCGGCACTTTTGGTATTAGACAGCATGCTTCGAGCTCAAGACGATGGAGGCCCCTCAGAGCCGACTCCCCCGGAGCATCCGCCTATGTCCGCGATGACACCCGCCTCTCCGCCTTCCTCACTCGGGGACTGGCTCGAACCGCCGGTCAACCGGTGGGCCTTCAACCATGTCGAGGAGTTCCTGCCGACGGCCGTGATCTCGCGGGGACGCGGCGAGCACCGCTCCCTCGCCGAGGCGCCCCTTCCGCTGGATGACGCCGAGATCGACCTGGCCGGGGCACCCGGCACGGTGGCGGAGTTCCTGGAGCGAACCCGGACCGACGCGATCGTGGTGCTCCACGGGGAGCACATCGTCTTCGAGCGGTACTTCGGCGAGGGGCGGCCGGACCGGCGGCACGCCCTGATGTCGATCTCGAAGTCGATCGCGGGCATGGCCGCCGGCCGCCTGGTGGACGAGGGACGCCTCACGCTGTCCGCGCCGGTCGGGTCCTATGTGCCCGAACTCGCCGCCTCGGCGTACGGGACCGCCACCGTGGGCGAGGTCCTGGACATGTCGGTCTCGCTCCGGTTCAACCATGACTACCGTGATCCGGCGTCCGAGGTGCAGGCGCTGGACCGCGCCTCCGGCTGGCGCCCGCGCGGCCCCGGGGACCCGGCCGTGCGCGCCTTCCTGGCCACCCTCGAACCGGACCGGCCGCACGGCCGCTCCACCCAGTACTGCTCGGCCACCACCGACGTCCTCGCCTGGATCCTCGAACGAGCCGCCGGACAGCCCTACCCCGAGGTGATCGCCGACCGGATCTGGTCCCGCATCGGCGCCGAACACGACGCCCTGGTCACCACCGACCCGGAGGGCACCCCCTACGCCTGCGCCGGGGTCAACGCGACGGCGCGGGATCTCGCCCGCTTCGGGCGCTGTGTGCTGGACAACGGCTCGGTCGGCGGCACCCAGGTCGTCCCGGAGGCATGGGTCCGCGCCACCCGCGGCGGTGCGCCGTCCGGGGTGGTCCCGGACGCGGACTTCCGTAAGGTCCACCCGAACGGCTCGTACCGGAATCAGTGGTGGATCACCGGCGACGCCGCCGGGAGCTTCCTCGGCCTCGGCATCTTCGGCCAGTACCTCTGGCTCGATCCCGAACGGGACGTGGTCATCGCCAAACAGTCCAGCCTGCTGGGCCCCCGCGCGCAGCGCGCCGAGCACGCTTCGTCCCTCACCCAGATCGCGGCCGCGGTCGCCGCCGCCCGCCGGTCCTCCCGCCTCGGCCAGGAGCCACGATGAGCAACGACACCGGGGGACCACGCCAGGACCCCGCGCCAACGCCGGGCCAGGACCCCGCGCCGACTCTCGAACAGCACGGCATCGAGCACATCCCGGCCGCCGAGCGCCACGGCAAGCCGTGGCATCAGCTCACCCTCTGGTTCTCCAGCAATGTGCAGATGACCGCGGTGGTCACCGGAGCGGTGGCGGTCACCCTCGGCCTCGACCTGACGTGGGCCATCGCCACGATCGTCGTCGGCAACCTGGTCGGTGGCGTCTTCATGGCCTACCACAGCGTGCAGGGGCCCGAACTCGGCGTTCCGCAGATGATCCAGAGCCGGGCCCAGTTCGGGTTTCTCGGCGGGGCGCTGCCCTCCTTCATCGTCGTCCTGATGTACCTGGGCTTCTCCGTCGAGGGCGGTCTGGTGGGCGGCGGGGCACTGGCCGGCTGGACCGGCATACCCAAGCCCACGGGCATCGTGATCTTCTGCGTGCTGCACCTGCTGGTCGCGCTGGTCGGCTACAAGCTGATTCACGCCACCGCGCGGGTGATCTCCGTGCTCTCGGGGATCGTGTTCCTGGCACTGTTCGTGCAGCTCGCCACCCACCTTCCCGCCCACCTGCCGAACTCCGGCTCCCCGGCCACGCCGGGCACGGTGCTGCTCGCCGTCTCGATCTCCATCTCCTGGCAGGTCACCTGGGCGCCCTACGTCTCCGACTATTCGCGCTATCTGCCCGAGGACACCCCCAGAGGAACCACCTTCTGGTACACCTACCTCGGCTCTGCGGTGGGCGGCACGCTCACGATGGTCATCGGCGCGATGGCCGCCGCGATCAACGACAAGGCGCTGAACGCGGACGCGATCGGCTTCCTCGCCGACCGCTACCCGGCGATCAGCGGCCTGGTGGTCTTCGCCCTGTTGATGTCCATGATCCCGGCCGGGGCCGAAGGCGCCTACGGTGCCTTCCTCTCCACCCTCAGCATCTTCTCCCGGAAGGACAGCCTGCGCTCCCCGGCCCTCGCCCGCGCGCTCTTCGTCATCGGTTTCACCCTGGTCGGGGCGGTCCTCGCGATCCTGTCCAGCGGGAGCATGATCACCACCTACACGAACATCACCCTGTTCCTGCTGTATCTGCTCATCCCGTGGACGGCCATCAACCTCACCGACTACTACTTCGTCCGGCGCGGCCACTACGACATCTCCGCCCTCTTCGAACCGGACGGCCGCTACGGACGGTGCAACTGGGGGACGGTGATCCTCTACGCGGTGTCCATCGCCGCGGAGCTGCCGTTCGTCAACAGCAGCCTCTACGTCGGCCCGCTGGTGGAACCGCTCGGCGGTGCCGACATCGCCTGGCTGGTCGGCCTGGTGGTGGGCGCGGTCGGCTACTACGCGCTCGCCCGGGTCAGCCGCGGTGGCGGGGCCGAGTTGGAGGCACCACTGCCGCAGCCGCGGGTACCGTTCTGAGTGTCGAGGCCAGAACGGAGTTCACCATGCCGCAGAGCAATGAGGAACACACCGGCGCACGCATCGCTCGCACCCGCCGCGAACGCGACCTGACCCAACAGGGTCTGGCCATGCGCGCCAACGTCTCGAAGTCCCTGCTGTCCAAGGTGGAGTGCGGCCAGCGGCCCGCCTCGCCATCGCTCATCGCGGCCTGCGCACGCGCGCTGAGCGTGACCACCTCGGATCTGCTCGGCCAGCCCTACATCCAGGAGCTTCGGCGCGAGCGGCTCGACGAGGTCATACAGCCCATCCGGGTCAGCATGGAGAACTGGGACATCCCCCTCGACTGGCAGGTGCCGGCCCGTCCGGTCGCGCTCATCCGTGCCGACATGGAGAAGGTCCTGGTGCAGCGGCGACAAGCCGAGTATCTGCCGATGGCGGTCGACCTCCCGGCACTCATCGACGAATGCGTGCAGGCCATACACACCACCGGCGGCGAGGAGCAGCGGCAGGCCCACGAATGTCTGGCCTGGGCGTTCCGGTGCGTCTTCACGCTGGCCTGGTCCTTCGGGTACGTGGACCTGGCCACCGTTGCCCTGCAACGCCTGGACTGGGCGGCACCCCGCGCCGACGAACCGGGCCTTGCCGCCATGTACGGCTACCTGCGTGCCCAGACCACTCTCTCCTCCAGCCGATACGACCTGGGCATGCGCGTCGTGGACAGCACCCTCCGGGACCTGGAGGGCCAGGATGCGCGGAGCCCGCACGGCCTCGCCGCGATGGCCGGTGTCCTTCAGCTGCGGGCGGCTGTGATCGCGGGCCGGATGAAGGACCCCGATCAGGTCGAAGCCCGCGTAACCGAGGCCCGCCAACTGGCCCGACGAACCGGCGAGACCGCGGCCTACGGGGTGGGCTGGGGTCCGACGAACGTCGGCGTCCACGCCGTCGCGATCGCCTGTGACTTGGAGGAGTACGACCAGGCGGTCCAACTGGCGGACGGCGTACGGTTCCCCAAGCGGTGGGACCGGTCTCGGGCAGGACATCACTGGCTGGACCTGAGCAGGGCCAGCGTATGGACCGGGGATGCGGCGCAGGCACTCAGCTGTCTGCAGAAGGCGCGTCGAACGGCGCCGCAGCAGACGCGCTACCACCCCACGACCCGCGAGACGGTCATCGCACTGCGGTCGCGTGAACGGTCCCGGAGCAGCGAGCTTGCCGACTTCTCGAACTGGATCGGCCTGTAGCACGGACGGTAACCGTCAAGTTGCACAACGGAGTGCAACTTGACGCCACGCCAGCTCGACACCATGTGACGGTCAGAACACAGACCGTGCACGGAGCCGCCCATGACGACCAACACCGAGCAGTGGACACCACCCACCGGGCCACAGACCGCGGCCTTACCCGCGGGCACATGGTGGGACGCGGTCCGCGTGCCCGAGGACATCGGCGAGCACGCCCTCGGCGTCCTCGGCGCCCAGTCCGGCGCCGTCATCAATGACCGCTGCAACACCCTCTACTGGCTCATCGCCCCCGGCTCCGCCGCGACCTGGAATCTCTACCGGGTCAACGTCCTCGGTGCGGTCGAAGGCGTCGCCACCTACCTCGGCGTTCCTCCCGTGGACCGGCTCACCCGGCCCGGCACGCACTGGCGGGTCCCGTTCACCCGCGACGGGTACCTGACCGACCCGCGGCTGCTGTACAAGGCGCTGATCCGCGCGCTGCTCGCCACCGCCACTGACGGTCGGAGGGACGGCCGGTGACGGCCCCCGAGCACACCGCCGAAGAGGCCAAGGACCCGTTCGCCGACGAGGCATGGCGTACGGCCATCGAACACGCCGCGGGCTGCCTGTCCTGCCGGACGCCCGGCGCCAAGTGCGGGACCGGGGAGCGGCTGCTGCACGCCTACGAGCAGGCCACGCGGCAGGCCCGGCCGGGACGGGCCTTCAACCCGGACGCCCAGGCACGGCACCCGTACCCAGGAGGTAGAACTATGACCGTCGAGAACAAGCGCAAGGGCGACCCCGCCCCGATCAAGCCGTGGACACCCCCGCCGCCGCCCCCGCCGGACGGCACCCCGCCCCCGCGAGAGAGGTGAGGGTCCATGTCCGAGGACTGGCGACCGCGTCACGCGGCGCTGCTGGAAGCCCTCATCGCGTCCGGTGAACTGCCGGACGCATGGGCGTCGGCCTTCGCCGCTGTCCCGCGCCACCACTTCATCCCCGGCGAGATCTGGGAGCAGCGGGCCACCTGCGTTCCCGTCACGACGGACGCGGCCTGGTGGGACCTGGTCTACCGGGATGTGCCGATCGTGACGCAGGTGGACGACGGGCGCAGTGCCGGCCCGGGTATCGCGACCTCGTCCAACTCCATGCCCACGATGGTGGCGCGCATGCTCACCGCGCTCGAGGTCGCCGACGGGCAGCGCGTGCTGGAGATCGGCACCGGCAGCGGCTGGAACGCGGCGCTGCTCGCCGCGCGTCTGGGGAGCGGGAACGTCACCACCGTCGAGGTCGATCCGGTGCTGGCGGAGCAAGCCGCGAAGGTCATCAAGGAGGCCGGGTACAGCCCCGCCGTCGTGTGGGGCGACGGCGCACGGGGGTGGGAGTCCGGTGCGCCGTACGACCGGATCATCGCGACCTGTTCGGTGCGCCGCATCCCCTACGCATGGGTACGGCAGACCAAGCCGGGCGGGCTCATCCTCGCCCCGCTGGCGGGGGACTTCTGGTCCGGGACGCTGGTACGGCTCGACGTGGGCGGCGATGGGGTGGCCTCCGGCCGGTTCATCGGCGGTGCCCGGTTCATGCCGATGCGCTCGGAGCGCCCTCGCCCGGACCGCCCGGTGGACAGCGGAACCGGGCGGCGCGGCGGCACCGGCGCGCTTCCCGCCGAGACCATGGCGGGCCTCGGTTTCGCGCTCTACGCGGGCGCGAAACTGCCGGGCGTGGTCATGGCCGACGGAGCGCCGGACGGCAGCTATCAGATGTGGCTCCACGATCGAAGTGGCTCGGCGGCCACGGTCACCGAGGAGGAGGTGTGGCAGTACGGCCCACGCCAGTTGTGGGACGAGACCACCGCCGTGCACAGGGCATACGTGGACGACGGCAGCCCTGACCCCGGCGACTTCGGACTGACCGTGTCCCCCGGCGGACAGCGACTCTGGCTCCGCTCACCTGATATGCCCCTCGACTGACAGATATGAAAGAGGGGGCGGCACCTCCGCACAAGGTGCCGCCCCCTTTGAGGTCCGGAGCCGATGCCGGGGGTGAGGGTGGGTGTTCCCGGCACCGGCTCCGGTGGTCTTACGGGCTCCGCCGCGTGGCGAGGGCTTCGCCCCTGGACCCCGGGTCCGGGGCGGAGCCCCCACGCGGCGGAGCCCCCACGCGGCGGAGCCCCCACGCGGCGGAGCCGCAAATCGATGCTGCGGGGGAAGGGGCGGGGAGGGGATCAGCCCGCCGCGGGCGTCACCATCCACCGGCCCCCTACCGGCTACCGCCCGTTCGCCGACGCGCGGCCGGCCTCCAGGCGGGCCACGGGGATGCGGAACGGGGAGCAGGAGACGTAGTCCAGGCCCACCTCGTGGAAGAAGTGGACGGACTCCGGGTCGCCGCCGTGCTCACCGCAGACGCCCAGCTTGAGGTCGGGGCGGGTGGCGCGGCCCGCCTGGGCGGCGTCGCGGACGAGGGAGCCGACGCCGTCCTTGTCGATGGTCTCGAACGGGCTGACGCCGAAGATGCCCTTCTCCAGGTAGGCGGTGAAGAAGCTGGCCTCGACGTCGTCCCGGGAGAAGCCCCAGACGGTCTGGGTGAGGTCGTTGGTGCCGAAGGAGAAGAAGTCGGCGGACTCGGCGATCTGGGCGGCGGTCAGCGCGGCGCGCGGCAGCTCGATCATGGTGCCGAGGGTGAGCTTGAGGTTCACGCCCCGGGCCTGCTCGACCTCCGCGATGACCCGCTCGGCCTCCTCACGGACGATCTCCAGCTCCTGGACCGTGCCGACCAGCGGAATCATGATCTCGGCCCGCGGGTCGCCCTTGGCGTTCCGGCGCTCGGCGGCGGCCTCGGCGATCGCCCGCACCTGCATGGCGAACAGCCCCGGAATGACCAGGCCCAGCCGCACCCCGCGCAGGCCCAGCATCGGGTTCTGCTCATGGAGCCGGTGCACGGCCTGGAGCAGTCGCAGATCGTTCTCGTTGTGGTCCTTGCGGGACTCGGCGAGCGCGACGCGCACCGACAGCTCGGTGATGTCGGGCAGGAACTCGTGCAGTGGCGGGTCCAGCAGCCGGACGGTGACCGGCAGTCCGTCCATCGCCTCGAAGAGCTCGACGAAGTCGTTCTTCTGCAGCGGCAGCAGCTCGCCCAGCGCGGTGTCCCGCTCCTCCTCGGTGTGGGCGAGGATCAGCCGCTCGACCTTCTCCCGGCGCTCGCCGAGGAACATGTGCTCGGTGCGGCACAGCCCGATGCCCTGGGCGCCGAACCGCCGGGCGCGGGCGGCGTCCTCGGCGTTGTCCGCGTTGGCCCGTACCCGCAGTCGGCGTACCCGATCCGCGTACGCCATGATCCGGTGCACCGCGCCCACCAGTTCGTCGGCGTCGTCGGCGCCCGCGTGTGTCCGGCCCTCGAAGTACTCCACGACCGGCGACGGCACCACCGGGACCTCGCCGAGGTAGACCTTGCCGGAGGAGCCGTCGATCGAGACGACGTCGCCCTCCTCGATGACGAGCCCGTCCTGGCCCGGCACGACCATGCGGCGCCGCTTGGTGTCGACTTCCAGCTCCTCGGCGCCGCACACACAGGTCTTGCCCATGCCGCGGGCGACGACGGCGGCGTGTGAGGTCTTGCCGCCGCGCGAGGTCAGAATGCCCTCCGCGGCGATCATGCCGTCGAGGTCGTCGGGGTTGGTCTCACGGCGGATGAGGATGACCTTCTCGCCCGAGCGCGACCATTTGACGGCGGTGTACGAGTCGAAGACGGCCTTGCCGACGGCGGCGCCCGGGGACGCGGCGATGCCCCGGCCGATCTTCTGGACGCTGTCGCCGGAGGCGACCTCGTCGTCGAAGCGCGGGAACATCAGCTGCGCGAGCTGCGCCCCGTTGACCCGGCGCAGCGCCTCGGCCTCGTCGATCAGCCCCTGGTCGACGAGTTGGGTGGCGATCCGGAAGGCGGCCCCGGCGGTGCGCTTGCCGACGCGGGTCTGCAGCATCCACAGCTTGCCGCGCTCGATGGTGAACTCGATGTCGCACAGGTCCTTGTAGTGCGTCTCGAGGGTTTCCATGATCTGCATCAGCTCGTCGTAGGACCGCTGGTCGATCTGCTCGAGGTCGGCCAGCGGCACGGTGTTGCGGATGCCCGCGACCACGTCCTCGCCCTGGGCGTTCTGCAGGTAGTCGCCGTAGACGCCCTGGTGGCCGCTGGCCGGGTCGCGGGTGAAGGCGACACCGGTGCCCGAGTCGGGGCCGAGGTTGCCGAAGACCATGGAGCAGATGTTGACCGCGGTGCCGAGGTCGTGGGGGATGCGCTCCTGGCGGCGGTAGAGCTTGGCGCGGTCGCCGTTCCAGGAGTCGAACACGGCCCGTACGGCGAGGTCCATCTGCTCGCGCGGCTCCTGCGGGAAGCCCCGGCCGGTCTCCTTGGCGACGATCTCCTTGAACTCGCCGACCAGCTTCTTGAGGTCGGCGGCGTCGAGGTCCACGTCGACGGTGACGCCCTTGGCGTGCTTGGCCTGCTCGATGGCCTCCTCGAAGAGGTCGCCGTCCACGCCGAGCACGGTCTTGCCGAACATCTGGATGAGGCGCCGGTACGAGTCCCAGGCGAACCGGTCGTCACCCGCCTGCGCGGCCAGCCCGGCCACGGACTGGTCCGAGAGACCGATGTTGAGGACGGTGTCCATCATCCCGGGCATCGAGAACTTGGCGCCGGACCGTACGGATACGAGGAGGGGGTCGTCCGCCTGGCCGAGCCTCTTGCCCATCTTCGCCTCGAGCGCGTCGAGGTGCGCACTCACCTCGTCGCGCAGGGCCGAGGGCTCCGCACCGCTGTCCAGGTAGACCTTGCAGGCCTCGGTGGTGATGGTGAAGCCCGGTGGCACGGGGAGACCGAGATTGGTCATCTCGGCGAGGTTGGCTCCCTTCCCGCCGAGCAGGTCCTTGAGATCCTTGTTGCCCTCGGTGAAGTCGTAAACGAACTTCTGCTGATCTTGTGTTTCCGGCACGGGACTCGATCTCCTCGGCTCGGCTGCCCTGACGGCGGGGAGCGTACCCAGATCAAAGGCCCCTGAGCAGGTCCACTCCACCGTCATACGGCTGTAACCACCCGCCTGCCACGTGTTCGAAAGTGCGCCGCCCGAACGAGGCGCCTATGAGATGCCTTCAAACCTCGAACGCACACCCACCCTCTGCCCGTAGTGGACGCTTGGAATTTCACTATACGTAACCGATGGTTCGAGGTGTCGAACATCAAGTGGGTGGCACTGAGTGCCACGCATTGGAGAGGTGAGCACAGCCGGATGCCGCCGGTTCACCCCTCCGTTGCCGCTCATCTGAGCGAAGGCCCGATCAGAGTGGCGAGAATCACGCCTTGTCATGGCCCATTGTCTCGCCTTTTGGATACAACGAGAGGGGGTACGCTCAGATGAGCGACACGCCGAGAGGGGTGACCGCCCGCCTCCGCGGCTGCCGAGGGGCGGCGGACCAGCTCCTCCACGGACGCCGAGGGGCCACGGACCAGCTCCTCCGCCGTCCCCTCACCCGGCCCCTCTCCCTCATCAGGGGGCAGGGGCCCAGCGTTCCCCGCGAACGAATCGCGCCATATTTATCGCGCCATATTTCAGGACGCCTGGTCGTCCCCGGGCTCCCACAGCCCGGCGAGGGCCTCGCGGGTCTTCACCGTGCAGTTGTGCTCATCGCCCAGGACGCGCTCGCCGATCTCGAGCACGGCCCGCCATTCGGTCTCCGCCTCGTCGAGGCGGCCGAGCCCCTTGAGGGTGGTGCCGAGGTTGAACCGGGTCCACAGGGTGTTGACGTGCTCCGGTCCCAGGACGCGCCGCCGCGCCGCGAGCGTCTCCCGGATCTCCGTCTCGGCCTCGGCGAACCGGCCCCGCTTGTTGAGCACATTGCCCAGGCTGTGCCGGGCCGCCAGCGTCTCCTTGGCCTCGGCGCCCACGGATCGCGTGCGCCCCTCGACCACGCGCCGGAACAGGGATTCGGACTCCTCGTAACGCTTCTGGTCGCGCAGCAGACCGGCCAGTTGGACGAGGGTCAGCAGAGCGCTCGGGTCGTCCGGACCCAGCACCCGGGCCTCCCCCTCCATGGTCAGGCGGTACTCCCGCTCGGCCTCCGCCACCCGCTCGACGCGCATCAGGGCCCCGGCGCGGCTGTATCGCGCCACCAGCGTCACCTGGGCGTCCGGTCCCGACACGCGGATACGGCCCTGGAGCACCTCGGTGTACTCCGCCAGCGCGTCCTCGTGCCGTCCGGCCCTCCCCAGGCTGATCGCCAGTTGGTGCCGGGTGGCGAGGGTGTTGTGATGCCCGTCCCCGAGCACGGCGGTCTGCCGTGCCAGAAGGTCGCGGTACGCCGCTTGCGCCTCGTCGTACCGCTCCTGGTCGTCCAGGACCATCGCTCGCGTCCGCAGCGCGGTGAACGACTCGTCGTGCCGTTCCCCGACGGCGGCGAACGACTCCTCCACCAGTGCGTCGGCCTCGGCCTCCGCCTCGGCGTACCGCCGCAGGACGCGCAGGCGGTCGACCCGGTTGCGGCGCGCCCGGCGCACCCGCCAGTGGGTGGGGCTCAGGCCCGCCGACGTCCTGTTGACCAGATCGTGCCAGAGCGCCTCCGCCTCCTCATCGCGCCGCCTGACGTTCAGCAGGTCGGCGAGTGTGAAGAGGGCCGTCATCAGGGGCGAATCCACCTCCGACTCCGCCGCCGCGGCGCACTCCTCGGCCGCCGCCCGCATCTCGGCCTCCGCCTCGTCGAAGCGATCCAGCCGCCGCAGCGCGGTCGACAGCCAGGCGCGTGCGTTGACGGTGTCGAAGTGCGTGGGCCCGTACAGTTCCCGCGCCATGGACACCGAGACCCGGATCTCCTCCTCGGCCTCCGCCACCCGCCCGAGGTCCAACAGCAGCCGCCCGCGCCGCAGATGCTTGGTCTCGGCATGCCGCCGGTGGTCGTCGCCCTCCCGGCGCTCCCATGCCTCGATCAGCGTGCGGCACTCCTCCTCCGCCGCCTCGGCCCGCTCGGCGTCGCTCAGCAGCTCGACGAGGTAGCCGCGGGCGAAGAGCGTGTAGTCGTGCTCCACGCCGTGCACCCGCCCCGAGGTCGCGACCACCGCGCGCAGCTCGCGCTCCGCCTCATCGTGCTCCCCGAGCTGGTTCAGGGTGATCGCCAGATGTCCGCGGAGGTTGCGGGATTCGAGGTCCTCCCGGGACCCGAGCCCCTCGAGCTGCTCCCGCGCCGTCTCCCGCAGTTGGTCCGCGTACTCCGGCCACCCGGCGTCGACGAGCTGCTTGGCCAGGTCGGGCAGGGTCCGCACCCCCCACCAGCCGGTTTCCTCGTTCCGCTCATCGGCTTCGTCCAGCATCTTGTCGACGTAGTCACGCACCGACTTCGGCAGCCCGTCGTCCGCCGCGATCCGCCGCACCACCGCCATCACCGGCGGCTGGACGTGCTCGGAGGTGTAGGAGCGGGGCGGGAAGGCGGCGGCCGGTGCCACCGGCTGCCGCTCCGGCGCCTTCGGCCGCTCCGGCGGCTCCTCCTCCGTCGCGTCCGCGAGCAGCCCCAGCCTCGAGAGCAGCTCCGGTGACGCCGCCGCGAACGGGCGGGCCTCCTCGGCGACGCGGGAGTCCCCGTGGTCGCCGGAGAGCCGGGCGCGGAACTCGGGGCCACTGCCCTGGCGGCGCAGCAGGAACTCGGTGACCTGCGCCGCCGTCTCCAGCGCGTCCGACGTCCGGACCGCGTCCAGCAGCAGGTCCGCGACGCCGGGGTGGAACTCGTACTCCTCCGCGCTCCCCGCCCGTCCGCGCAGCAGCCCGCCCAGGAACACCTCGGCGAGTTGCGCCGGGTGGAAGCGCTCGCCGCGGCCCGCGCCCGACTGGTGGATCAGCCGCATCACCGGCAGCGTCAGCGGATGGACCGTGGCCAGCGCCCCGGCCAGGCGCTGGGCCTCGGGCGAGGCGGCGCCCCGGAAGCGGCGCAGCCGCTCCTCGGCGCTCGGCTCGGGGACATGGGCCGTGGCCCGCGCGGCCACCGGCTTCGCCGCGCCGTCCAGCAGCATCACCGGCAGCGGCCCGCCGCCGCCACCCGTACCGGTGAGCGCCGCCCACGCGCCCAGCTCGCCCTCGGCCAGCTCCAGCACGGGCACCGGTGTCGAGCCGTCGTACGACACCAGGCCGCGCGGCAGCACCGGGTGGCGCACCGTCAGCGCGCGGCCCGGCGCGCCCTCGCGGCCGCCCGCGTCGACCAGCAGCCGCTGGGTGGGCATACCGCGCTCCGGCCACATCCGCGCGGGCAGCGGCTGGAGTACCGCCACCGGCGAGTGGCGGGCCCAGCGGCGCAGCAGCCGCGGAATCGCGCCGCCGCGCCACCCCGGGCCCACCCCGTCCGAGAGGACCAGCATCACGGTGCGGCCGGAGGTGTCGGTGAGCTGGCGGGCGGTGCGGCGCGGGGCGCCGGGGGCGTACGGGCGCGCCCTGAGCACCGGCCGGTCCTCGTGGGCGCTGTCCAGGCCGTAGGTCCGTACGGAGCGGAAGGCGCCCTGTCGCTCCAGCAGTCCGCGCACCTCGGCGGCGAGCTGCTGCCACAGCACCATCGACGGGCCGTCGTCCACGATGAGCGCGACGCTCAGCCAGCGCTCCGGGCGGGGGCGCAGCACCACGTCCGGCAGACCGGTCTCGGCGATCCACTCGGCGGTGGCGGTCTCGTCGACGCGGAAGGACGTGCGGGACGGCACACTGCGCCGCAGCGGTCGCAGCGCGCGGGAGAGCCGGCGCGTCCCGGGGAGCGCCCGGACGCCCCGGACGCCGACGGCGCGGGCCGGGCGAGCCGTGGCGGGCCGCGCGACGCCGGGGGCGTAGAGCCCGGCGGGGACGAGGGGTCCCGGCTCGGGTTCGCCGGGGGTGAGTGGCCCGGTGGGCTGCCGCTGGGCGCCCTTCGCCTCGTCCTCGCCGTCGGCCGCGCCGGAGGCGGGGGCGGCGGAACGCCGGGCCGGCGCCGGTTCGTCGCCGTCCCCCTCGCCGCGCGCCGGGGCGGTGGTGGCGGCGAACCACAGGACGTCGCGCAGCTCCACCTCGGAGAGTTCGACCCCCGCGTCCTCCAGCAGGGCGCACAGCCGCTCGATCATTGCGCGTCGACTTCGTTCAGCGAGCGGAAGAGCTTGTCGAGGACGTCCTGGTCGACCCGCACCCCGGAGGAGCGCAGCCGGACCGCGTTGAGCAACTGGTCGGTGGCCAGCTCCCGCTCGTTGCGCCGGGACACGAAGTCGGCGATCAGCTCCTGGGCCCGCGCGCCGACCTCCTCGCCCAGATGCATGGTGACGATCTGCCGGAGCTGCGCCTCGTCGGGCTGCTTGAGGTCCAGCCGGACGCAGCGGCGCAGAAACGCCGGGGGGAACTCGCGCTCGCCGTTGCTGGTGATGACGACGACGGGGAAGACGGAGCAGCTGACCCAGCCGCTGGTGATCCCGACCTTCTCCCGGGAGCCGGCGTACTGCACATGGACCGTCTCCCCCTTCCCCAGCCGGGCCAGCTCCGGAATCTCGAACTCGCCCTCCTCGAAGACCGTGAGGAGGTCATTGGGCAGGTCGACATCGCCCTTGTCGAGCTCGTCCACGAGCAGCACCCGCGGCTTTTCGGCCGGGAGCAGCGCGGTGCCGAGCGCGCCCAGCCGCAGATAGTCGCCGATGTCCGGCTCGGTCCCGGCGGTCTCGTCGGCGCGCCGCTTGAGGGAGGCTTCGCGCAGCCTGCCCACCGCGTCGTACGAGTAGAGGCCCTCGGTGAGCGTGGAGCGGCTGTTGACCGGCCAGTGCAGCACCTCGCCCAGCATCAGCTCGCGCGCGATGGCGTGGGCCAGGGTCGACTTGCCGGTGCCGGGGCGGCCGGTGACCAGCAGCGGGCGGTGCAGATGCAGCGCCATGTTGACGACGTCGCGGTCCTCGTCGGAGATCAGATACGGCAGCGGCCGCTCCTTGTCCCGGCGCCGCGCGTCATCGCCGAAGCGCCGCCACGGCGGGGCGGGCGGCCAGGTCTGCACCTCGTGGGGCCGGGTGTCGCCGCCCTGGAAGAGCCTCCAGTCCTGTGCCATCTTCTTCGTCTCTTCCTTCAGGGTGCGGACAGGTCGAGTTGGTCGGGGAGCGGGCGGTGCGGATCGTCCCACAGGAGGGCCATATGCCTGCCGTGGTGGCTCTCATCGGCCTCGCTCGCCGACCGGAGTTTGCGTAGGTGCTGAGGCAGGGACCTCAGCCGTTCGGTGCGGAGCAGGGCCTCCAACTCGGCCTGCGCGGCGGCGCCCTCCGCCTCGCCATGCCAGATGAGGACGGGCACTCCGCCGAACAGACAGGCGTTGAAGACCTCCGAACGAGCCCGCACCGGGGAGGTCATCACCACGCCCGGAGCGTCCTCCTGGCCCTGGAGGTCGCCGTTGACCTGCTTGAACGTCTCGTAGTGGGCGGACAGCCAGTGCAGATCCCCGGTGCCCGCCGTACCGGCCCGCTCCCAGCGCCGCTCCCACAGATGCCGCTGATGTTCCCGGAGTTCGGTGCAACGCACGACGACCGGATAGTCCGTGCCGAGCGAACGCTCCAGCGGCCCCTCGGCGTCGAGCTGCCAGCGGTGCACGGCCAGTTCCAGGTCGGTGGGGGTCACGAAGAACTCCACCAGCGTGTCATGGGTGCGGGCATGGCCGCTCAGGAGGTGGTCGAGGCCACGCTGTATCTCCTCCAGCGAGGCGGGCGTGTCCACCTTGGCCAGGGAGTTGACGTGGTCACCGCGCCGCGACCAGACCTCATAGGTGCGCCGCTGCCCGTCCCCGCTCGGTGCGTGGAGCCGTATCTGGATGCTCCCCCAGCCACCGCCGGGAGGTGCCCCCTCGTCCGTGACGGTGTCCGGGTCGGCTCGTACGCGCTCGGCGTGCTCCTGCGCTTCACCGCGCCGTTCGTGCAGCTGACCCTCGAGATCGATCCGCTTGGCGCACTCCAGCGACCATGCTTGCAGTTCCCCCGCGACCGCTCCCCCGCGGAGCGCGGCGAAGTGCTCCACGACGCGCAGCAGCTGCGGGAGTTGTTTCGGCGGCGGGAGCAGCACGGCTTCGAGGTCGTCGACCAGCGCGGCCGGTTCGAGGGACGACAGGGCCATGGTGGGGTACTTGTCGCGGGCGACCTCGGCGAAGTCGTGCCGCCCCCGCCGCCCCAGCCGCTCCAGCAGCCCGGCCAGCTCCGTGTACTCGGCGCGGGTCAGCCACTGGTTCTGCAGCACATGGCACGCCTTGCGGATCTCCGCGCGGACCGGGGCCTGTGCGCTGAGTTCGGCGAGGAGGGTGACGGTGCCGTGCGGGTTCTCCAGCGCCCAGTCGACCAGTTCCTCGGCCGAGGGGGGCGTCGTGGTGGGCGGGTCGGTGGCGAACTGCTCGCAGAGCCCGACGACCACCTCCGCCGCGCGGCCGGGTTCCGCCCCCAGCAGCGCGCCGATCGCGTGGATCAGCTTGCCGCGCTCCCGCCGCTGCTGCTCGTCCAGCGGCGAACGGGGCGGGCCGAGCGGGACGTCCTCGCCGTTCCCGTCCCCCCTGCTGATGTGCACGGTCGGGAACTGCCGCAGGCCCTCGTCCCGGCCCAGCCGCGCGAACTCGTCCCGGACCCCCTGCCACACCCGGTCGAGGTCCGGCACCGCGCCACCGGCGGAGGCCGCTTCGAGCTGCCGTAACAGCACGGAGGTGAACAGGCCCGCGCCCTGCTGGTTCTTGGACACCGCCCCGGGCCGGCAGGCGCGCATCCAGTAGATCTCGCGGGCCCGGTTGATCTCCGGCTTCCTGGTGAGTTCGTCCGGGGCGGCGACCATCATGTGGGTACGGAGGGGCAGGGCCTGCCAGCAGGCGTCGATGATCACGGTGACCCGGCCCACGCCCTGCTTCGGCAGATGCTCGGTGCGCAGCAGCGTCATCAGGTTCTGCGCGTCGAGCCCCCGCATGTCCTGGTCCCGCGTCTCCGGGTACAGCAGGCTCCAGCGGCCGCCCGGGGCCTGTACGCCGTGCCCCGCCCAGTAGATCCACAACCGGTCCGCGTCGAGGGAGCGCAGCTCCTCCATGAAGACCTTACGGATGGTGGGGCCGTCCGCCGGGCGGTAGTCGCGGTCCGCCGCTTCCACGGCGGCCTTGTTGCCCTCCGTGGGCGAGGCCAGCAGGCGGACGTTCTCCGGCGGCACACCGAGCCCGGTCAGCCATGTCCGCATCGCGAGCGCGTCGTTCACCGGACCGTCGAGGGTCCAGCCGTCGCTGCCGCTGTACCGCTCGACCGCCACGATCACGGCGTGGGTGCGGCGCCAGTCGTGCTCCACCGCTGTCACTTCGGCAGCTCCGGGGCCAGCAGGTCGTACAGCCGCTGGTGGGCGAAGTACGAGGTGTGGGCGCGCGGGAAGGGCTGGCGGGTGTTGACGCGCAGATCGGTGACCCGGCCGGGGAAGACCTTCTCGCCGACGAAGCCGAGCAGATCCCGCTCGTCGTAGACGTTGATCCAGCGGGGGAAGGCGCCGGGCAGCGGTTCGTCGCGGCGCAGCGCGGTGAGCGCGTCCAGCTCGTAGAGGAACGGCGCCTGGGAGCCGACCGTCACCAGCAGCTCCACCCCGGCGGGCGGCTCGGGCTCGGCGAGCAGATCGACGCAGGCGATACCGCCGAGGCTGTGGGCGAGCAGCACCACCGGGCCGTTCCCCGACTCGACCGCGTCGCGCACCGCCGCCCGGATCGCGGCGCGCACCCCGGCGCCGCGCACCTGGTAGCGGAGGATGTCGCCGCTGGCCGGGACGGACTTGGTGGTGATGCCGCCACGGAACGTGTGGGCCAGTGCGGACAGCGGTGACAGGTAGGAGTTGAGCGCCCGTACGGCGACGCCCTTCGCGGCACCGGCGACGAATCCGCCCCGGTCGGTGCCGCCCAGCTGATCGGTGAGCGCGCCGACGACCGTGTCGCGGTCGGCGCCGTCCACCGCGAGCGGCTCGTCGTCGCCGTACGGGCCCTCGGCCAGCTGGACGGCCAGGGCGTACACGGCGCGGGCCGCGATGGGCTCGATGCCGTCGGCGGGCGAGGTGCCGCCGAGGCTGCCGGAGATCTCGTCGGCCACGCGGTCGGCGGCCTCCTCCAGATGCGGCGCGAGGTCCGCGACGAGCCGGGGCAGGCTGCCACCGGTCTGCCCGGGGTCGGGCGCCACCGGCTCCAGCGTCAGCCCGCGCACCGTGTCGGCGACGGTCTCCCAGGGGTCGACACGGCCGGGCACGAAGCCCGTCTCCTCGCCGTCGTCGTGCGCCGCCTGCGCGAACTCCCGCAGCTCCGCGAGCGGATCCACCTCGAGCAGCGCCCATACGGCCAGCGGATCGTCCTCGTCCAGTACGCCGTCACCGCCGACGCCCACGCCGTCACCGCCGACGCCCCGGTTCTTGGTGCGCACCGGGAGCGACGCCCCGCCGAGCCCCAGCGAGGCTCCGTGCTCCTCGCCCCAGAAGCAGCGGGCGACCTTGATCTCGGCTCTCACCCGCCCCAGGCCGCTCACGACCCGCGCGAAGCTCTTCTCGTACGACTTGGCCCGGACCCCCGTGCCGTGGACGAAGACGACGCTTGTCACCGATCCCCCCAGATCGTCCAGATCCCACCGCGACCACGAGCCCATCACTTTAACCGGTGATGACCCCATGTGGCCCCCGGACTACGGGGCCCGCCCCGGTCCATCCGGTCTACGGCCCCTTCCCGGCGGCCCCCACCCGGCTCACGGCCCGGACTACCCGGCTCAGCCTCCGGAGGTGTCCAGCTCCGCGTCCGCGCCGACGCCCGCGCGGTCGTACGGGTCGTCCAGCCAGCCGTCGGGCAGCACCACCCGGTTGCGGCCGGAGGTGCGGCCGCGCGGGCCGTCGGCGCCGGGGGGCCACTCCTGGTCCAGGTCCAGCTCGGCCAGCAGGGCGTCCAGCTCGGCGAGGGACGAGGTGATCGCCAGCCGCTTGCGCATCTCCGAGCCCACCGAGAAGCCCTTGGTGTACCAGGCGACATGCTTACGGAAGTCGATCACACCGCGTTCCTCGTCCTCCAGCCACTCGGCGAGCAGCTCGGCGTGGCGGCACATCACGGCCGCGACCTCCTTGAGCGTCGGCCGCGCGTACGCCGGGGCCCCCGGGCCGGACATTGGCGCCCCGGGGCCGGACACCGACGCCTCGCCGCCCGGTTCGAACGCGGCCACCAGGTCGCCGAAGAGCCAGGGCCGCCCCAGGCAGCCGCGCCCGACGACCACGCCGTCACAGCCCGTCTCGCGCATCATCCGGACCGCGTCGTCGGCGGACCAGATGTCGCCGTTGCCCAGCACCGGGATCTCGGGGACGGTCTCCTTCAGGCGGGCGATCGCCTCCCAGTCGGCGGTGCCGCCGTAGTGCTGGGCCGCGGTGCGGCCGTGCAGGGCGATCGCGGTCACGCCCTCCTCGACCGCGATCCGGCCCGCGTCGAGGTAGGTGATGTGGTCGTCGTCGATGCCCTTGCGCATCTTCATGGTCACCGGCAACGGGCCCGCCGCGGTCACGGCCTCGCGCAGGATCGAGCGCAGCAGATGCCGCTTGTACGGGAGCGCCGAGCCGCCGCCCTTACGGGTCACCTTGGGCACCGGGCAGCCGAAGTTGAGGTCGATGTGGTCGGCGAGGTCCTCGTCCACGATCATCTGGACGGCCTTGCCGACGGTCATCGGGTCCACCCCGTACAGCTGGATGGAGCGCGGCTTCTCGGTGCCGTCGAAGTGGATCAGCCGCATCGTCTTGGCGTCCCGCTCCACCAGCGCCCGGGTGGTGATCATCTCGCTGACGAACAGCCCGCGGCCGCCGGAGCCCCTGCCTCCCGGGGGATAACCCCCGGACCCCCAGCCGACGCCTTCGGCGAATTCCCTGCACAGGGTGCGGAACGGAGCGTTGGTGATCCCGGCCATCGGTGCCAGAACGACCGGCGGCTGGACCGTATGCGGTCCGATCCGCAGCTGCGTCCGCTCCGTGTGCGGCGTCTGCGGCGATTGCGTCATGGGATCAGCTTCCTCGTGCGTACTACGGTGGGAGGGCGGGGCCGATCTCTCATTGTCCCGCACCCGCGGAAGGGAACGTGTCCCGCACCCGCGGGAGGGTGTCCCGCAGCCGAGAGAGGGTGTCCCGCACCCGCGAGAGGGACCGAAAGGGCGGTGATGACCGCCGCGCCGACGGTATCGATGTAGCGTTCAACCATGCGTGAGCTCAGCCATCGGCGGCGCATGCTTGTGCTGGCGATCTGCTGCATGAGCCTGCTGCTCGTCAGCCTCGACAACACGGTTCTCAATGTCGCGCTGCCCTCGATACGGAGTGATCTGCACGCTTCCGTCTCGGGGATGCAGTGGACGATCGACGCCTACACCCTGGTCCTCGCCGCCCTGCTGATGCTCTCGGGGTCGACGGCCGACCGGGTGGGACGCAAGCGCACCTTCCAGACCGGGCTGGTGATCTTCACCCTCGGATCGGGGCTGTGCAGCCTCGCGCCCAACCTGGAGACGCTGGTCCTCTTCCGCATGGTGCAGGCGATCGGCGGTTCGATGCTCAACCCCGTCGCCATGTCGATCATCACCAACGTCTTCACCGAGCCCAGGGAGCGGGCCCGCGCCATCGGGGTCTGGGGCGGGGTCGTCGGCATCAGCATGGCGGCCGGGCCGATCGTGGGCGGGCTGCTGGTGGAGTCCGTCGGCTGGCGCTCGATCTTCTGGATAAACATTCCGGTCGGGCTCGCGGCGCTGCTCCTCACCGCCCGTTACGTCCCCGAGTCGCGTGCCCCCCGGCCGCGCCGGGCCGACCCCGTCGGCCAGCTACTGGTCATCGCGGTGCTGGGCACCCTCACGTACGCGATCATCGAGGCGCCGGACCGCGGCTGGGACTCGCCGCTGATCGCCGCCTGCGCGGGGATCGCCACCCTGGGACTGTTCGCGCTGATCCACTACGAGCGGCGGCGTGCGGAACCGCTGATCGATGTGCGGTTCTTCCACAGCGCGCCGTTCAGCGGGGCGACGGTCGTCGCGGTGTGCGCCTTCGCGGCGCTCGGCGGCTATCTCTTCATGAACACGCTCTATCTCCAGGACGTGCGCGGGCTCGACGCGCTGCACGCCGGGCTGTGGATGCTGCCCATGGCGTTCATGTGCTTCGTCTGCGCGCCGCTGTCCGGACGGCTGGTGGGCGCCCGCGGACCACGGCCGTCGATGCTGGTGGCCGGGGTGGCCATAACGGCCAGCGGGGTCCTGTTCGCCGTCTTCGACGCCCAGGCGAGCGATGCGGGGCTGCTGATCGGCTATGTGCTGTTCGGCCTCGGCTTCGGCATGGTCAACGCGCCCATCACCAATACGGCGGTCTCCGGGATGCCACGCTCCCAGGCCGGGGTGGCCGCGGCCGTCGCCTCCACCAGCCGCCAGGTGGGCCAGTCGCTCGGCGTCGCGGTCATCGGCGCGGTGCTGGCGGCGGGCGCCGCGACGGCGGCGGCGGGCGGACTGGGCCACGCCGCCTCGCCCGCGGCCGCCGCGTCGTTCGTGGACGCGGCCCGTCCCGCGTGGTGGATCATCGCCGCGTGCGGTGCGGTCATCCTGCTGCTGGGGCTGTTGACCACGGGCCACTGGGCCGAGAAGACGACCCGGCACGCGGCCGCGCTGTTCGAGGAGGGCAAGCCGATGGGGCAGACCTCGGCGAACGCGAAGGCGTAATGGGCGCGGGGGCGCCGGGGGGGTCGGCCCTCCGGCGGGCCCGTACCGCCTGCGGCGGGCCGTTCCCCACCCCGCCCCTTCCCGCGGCATCGATATGCGGCTCCGCCGCGTGGTGGGGCTCCGCCCCAGCCCCCGGCCGAACACCCCGGCCGGACTCGGCCACCCGCTGCACCGCCGGGGCCGCCCGCGACCGGCCCCACCGGTGCGGCCCGCCGTACCCCAGGGTCCAGAGACGGGCGGAGCCCCGGGGCATGGGGCCCGGGGGCGGAGTCCCAAGGAAACCGGGGCCCAGGGGCGCAGCCCCAGGTATCGGGAAGGGGCGGGGAGGGGAGAGATCCGCCGGACGCCCCCGGGGGCCCGGCGGGTCAGACCCTCGCCGGGGCCGCCGCCTCCGTCGTGGCCTCCGCCGCCAGCGACATCTCGTGCAGCCGCCCCAGCCGCTCCTGCGTCTCCACATCCGCCGGGGTGTACGTGAGCAGCTTGGAGCCCTGCTGGGGGCCGGTCCACAGGCTGGTGGAGGCCAGCCGGAGGATGCCCACCCGCGACTGGCGGTAGACCTTGATCTTGTCGCCGGGCCGGATCACCTCATGCCGCGCCCAGATCTCCCGGAACTCCGGCGAGGCCTCCTCCAGCCGCTTCACCATCGCCTTCCAGGCGGGCTCGGCCACATGCTCGGCCATGACGGCGCGGAACTTGGCCGCCATCAGCCGGATCGTCTCGTCCCGTTCCACCAGGCTGGAACGCCACTCGTCATTGGTGAAGGCCAGCCACAGGCAGTTACGGTCCTCCGGCGCCACCTGGTCCAGGTCGCACATCAGCAGCCGGTAGGTGCGGTTGTAGGCGAGCAGGTCGAAGCGGCTGTTCTGGACGCAGGCGGGGAACGGCTCGAGCCGCTCCAGCATGAGCCGCAGCGACTCCGGAATGCCCGTGCACTCGCTCGCCGGGGTCGGGTCGATGGCACCGGCGAGCGCGAAGAGATGGGCGCGCTCGCTGCGGTCCAGGAGCAGCGCGCGGGCGATGGCGTCGAGGACCTGCGCCGAGACATGGATGTCGCGGGCCTGCTCCAGCCACGTGTACCAGGTCACGCCGACGGTCGAGAGCTGCGCGACCTCCTCGCGGCGCAGCCCGGGGGTGCGCCGGCGGCGGCCCCTGGGCAGCCCCACCTGCTCGGGCGTGATCCGCTCCCGGCGGCTGCGCAGGAACGCCGCCAGCTCGCCCCGCCGTATCTCGGACCCCGCACTCCTGCTCTCGGCCGTAGCAGTCGCCGCCGCATCGTGCACCATCGTGGTCATGGCTCCAGGGTGCCCGAGGGCTCAGCCGGTTGCCAGGTACTTCTTGTACCAGGATAAAGACACTCTGGTACCAGCCTGAGCGAGGCGAGATCTTCGTAAGCGTGACCGAAACGCAGATTTCCACGATACGTACGAGAACCGCCGCCCCGGGTGCGGCGAAGACCCCCGGGCGGACCCACGCCTCCTCCGGCCCCGCGCTGAGCCCTCTCGGTCTGTTCACCGTGCTGCTGGGCGCCGCGCTGCCGCTGATCGACTTCTTCATCGTCAATGTGGCCCTGCCCACCATGGACCACGACCTCCACGCCGGTCCGGCCGTACTGGAGCTGGTCGTCGCCGGATACGGCGTGGCGTACGCGGTGCTGCTGGTCCTCGGCGGCCGGCTGGGCGACACCTTCGGGCGGCGCCGGCTCTTCCTCGCCGGGATGGCGGCGTTCGGGGTGACCTCGCTGGCCTGCGGGCTCGCGCCGGACGCCTGGAGCCTGGTGGCCGCCCGGGTGGCGCAGGGCGCCTCGGCCGCGCTGATGCTTCCGCAGGTACTGGCCACGATCCACTCCTCGACCAGTGGTTCGCGCCGCGCCCGCGCGCTCAGCATGTACGGCGCGACGGCCGGTCTGTCCATGGTCGCGGGGCAGATCCTGGGCGGTGTGCTGGTGGCCGCCGACATCGCGGGCACCGGGTGGCGCGCGGTCTTCCTGGTCAATGTGCCGGTCGCGCTGATCGGCCTGGTTCTCGCGGTCCGTACGGTCCCCGAGACCCGCTCCAACCGGCCCGCGCCGGTGGACGTGCCCGGCACCGTGCTGCTGGCGCTGTCGCTGATCACGCTGATGGTGCCGCTGACCGAGGGGCGGGCGGCGGGCTGGCCGCTGTGGACGTGGCTGGGGCTGGGCGCGTTCCCGTTCGTGGCCGCCGCGTTCTACGTCGTGGAGCGGCGCGCGGACCGCGCCGGGAGGACGCCGCTGCTGCCGCCGAGCCTGTTCGCGCTGCCCGGACTGCGGCGCGGACTGGCGATGGTGGTGCCGTTCTCGATCGGCTTCGGTGGCTTCATGTTCGTCATCGCGGTCGCGCTGCAGCAGGGACTGCGGTACGGGCCGGTGGAGGCCGGGCTGGCGCTGGCGCCGATGGCCACGACGTTCTTCGTGGCCTCGCTGATGGGGCCGCGCCTGGTGGGCCGCTACGGCAGCCGCGTGGTGACCGCGGGCGGGCTGATCCAGGCCGTCGGCATCGCGCTGCTGACGGTGGCCGTATGGCGGGACTGGCCGGATCTGTCGCTGGCCGGGCTGCTGCCGGGCGTCGCGCTGGCCGGGTTCGGGCAGGGGCTGCAGCTTCCGGTGCTGATCCGGATCGTGCTGGCCGATGTGCCGAGCGAGCGGGCCGGGGTGGGGAGCGGTGTGATGGTCACCACCCAGCAGTCGGCGCTGGCGCTGGGCGTGGCGACGCTCGGCACCCTCTTCCTGTCCCTGGAGCCCTCGGCGGGCATGCGTGACGCGCTGGTCATCACGCTCGTGGCCCAGCTGGCGGCGATCGCGCTGACCCTGCTGATGAGCCTGCGGCTGCCGCGCAAGGTCTCGTAAGGAGATCGCGGAACGAGCGGGACAAGCAGAAGAACACGCGGAAGAACTCGCGAGCGGGGAGTTCACGATGCGGGACGCCCGTGCCACGGGCCGGGCGCTGTGGGAGGCGACGGCGCAGTTCCACGACCCCGGCTACGCGCCGCGGTGGTCGGAACCGGACATGGCCTTTGCCTTCGCGGCCCTCTGCGAGCTGGTGCTGGACGGTTTGCGGGCCCGCTAGGGGGTGCCCGCCGGTACGCGTACGCCTGCGGCGGGCTGTTCCCCTACCCGCCCCTTCCCACAACTGGGGCTCCGCCCCAGACCCCGCTCCTCAAGCGCCGGAGGGGCTGATTTCAGCCCGTCCGGGGTCCAGGGGCGGAGCCCCATGGTTCGGGAAGGGGCGGGTAGGGGAAAGCCCGCCGCAGGCGGCTCGCGCCCATGCCACGGAGCCGCACATCGGCACACCCCCGCGCCCCTTCGGCACACCCCCGCGCCCCTTCGGGGCGCCCCTCAGCCCACGCCCACGCCCAGGAAACGCAGCACGGCCAGCACCCTGCGGTGGTCCGCCTCGGCGACCGGCAGGTCCAGCTTCCCGAAGATGGAGTTGATGTGCTTGGCCACCGCGCTCTCGCTGATCACCAGCGCCCCCGCGATCCCCGCGTTCGACCGCCCGCCCGCCATCAGTTCCAGTACGTCCCGCTCGCGCGAGGTCAGCCGGTCCAGCGGATCGCTGTGCCGTCGCACCAGCAACTGGGCCACGACCTGCGGGTCCAGGGCGGTGCCGCCGCCCGCCACCCGGCGCAGCGCGTCGATGAACTCCTCCACGTCCGCGACCCGCTGCTTGAGCAGATAGCCGATCCCCTCGGTGTGGGACGTCAGCAGATCCGCCGCGTACCGCTCCTCGACGTACTGCGACAGCAGCAGTACGGCCGTGTCCGGCCACTGCCGCCGGATCAGCAGGGCCGCCCGGACGCCCTCGTCGGTGAAGCCCGGCGGCATCCGGACGTCCACGACCGCGATGTCCGGACGGTGTTCCTCGACCGCCGCCAGCAGCCCCTCGGCGTCGTCCGCCTCCGCCACGACCTCGAAGCCCGCGGTCTGTACGACCTTGACCAGGCCGATCCGCAGCAGAATCGAGTCCTCGGCGATCACAGCGCGCACGGCAGCTCCACGGTGATGACGGTCGGGCCCCCGCGGGGGCTGCTGATGTCGAACGTGCCGTCCACCGACCCGGCCCGTTTGGCCAGCCCGCCGAGGCCGCTGCCCCGCGCGGGGTCGGCGCCGCCCACCCCGTCGTCCTCGACGACGATCCGCAGCATGCCCCCGGCGCGGACGACCGTGACGTCGGCCCGCTCCGCCCTGGCGTGCTTGGCGACGTTGGCGAGCGCCTCGGACACGACGAAGTACGCGACGGCCTCGACGGTCGGGGCGGCTCGCTCCGGCACGTGGACATGCAGCCGCACCGGCAACGGGGCACGCGCCGCGATGCCGGAGAGGGCGGCGTCCAGGCCGAGTTCGTCGAGGACGGCCGGGTGCAGCCCGCGCACCAGGTTGCCGAGTTCCTCGATGGCCTCCTTGGCCTCGCGGTGCGCCTCGTCGATGACCTGCCGTGCATCGTCCGGCAGATCCTTGAGAGTGGCCTTGGCCAGGCCCAGGTTGACCGCCATGGAGACGAGCCGCTGCTGGGCGCCGTCGTGCAGATCGCGTTCGATGCGGCGCCGCTCGGCGTCCGCCGCGTCGACCGCCCCCGCCCGGCTCTCGGTCAGGTCCTCGACCCGCCGCTCCAGCTCCTTGGCGGGGACGGGGCCCAGCAGCACGGTGGCGGCGCGGGTGTCGAGCCGGGCGAGGGCGCCGACGAGCGCGTAGGCGAGGGCCAGCAGGATCATGCCGCCGGCCGTGACATACGCGGCCGTGGTCGAGTACCCGATGTGTTCGACCCGCCAGGACAGTGGAACGCCCCATATCCAGATGTAGACGGTGGCGGCCCAGAGACCGACGAGGGCCATCGTGACGGCCAGCACCCCGCCCCAGGCGACCGCCGGTCCGGCCAGCAGGTGGTACCACAGTTGCCGCGGGGCCCTCCCGGGCCCGGTGATCCCGATGTCGAGCAGCGCCTTGAAGCGCCACCGCTGAGCGCGCGTCAGCACGGGCGTGGCCACGGCCGGGGCGGCCAGCGGGACGGTGAGCGCGAGCAGGACGTCCATCGGCGACGAGGCGTCGTCGTAGATCAACCACGGCACGGCCATCGGCACCGCCCAGGCCACGAACTGCACCGCCGCGCCGACGACACCGAACCGGAGGTCGCGCCGCAGCCGGTGCAGCGAACGCCCGAAGGCAGGGCGTATCGCGGTGAGGAGGCTCATGCGACGACCTTAGAGCGGCCCCGGGCGGCCGCGCGCTGGACCACATGCCCGGATCCGGGGTGCAACTGGTGCCACCCCAAGTCGGCAACTGGTGTGACCGACACCGGAGGCGGCGCCGACCAGGCTGGTGGTGTGCCCGGGACGACCGACCGGGCCCGGAAGGAGATCCGCCGCATGACCACCCTGTTCGCGCCCACGCCCACCGCTGCTCCGGCCACCGGCCCGGGGACGTCGCGGAGGACGCGGCTCACGCTTGCCCGGCGGCTGGTGCGGCCGGAGTCGGTGCTGCTGGTCTCGGGGGCGGCGCTGGTCCCCTGGCTGTACGTACTGGCCCGGACGCTGCCGTCCACGGCGCGGGTCGGCCACTGGAACGTCGCGTGGGTGGGCCTGGACGCCCTCGAGGCGCTCGGGCTGCTGTCCACCGCCGCGCTGCGGCGGCGCGGCGACGACCGCCACCGGCTGACCGCAGCGGCGACGGGGGCGCTGCTGGTGGTGGACGCGTGGTTCGACACGGTGACGGCCGCGCCGGGCGGGGAGCTGGCGGCGGCGGTCGCGATGGCCCTCTGCGCGGAGCTGCCGCTGGCGGCGGTGTGCGCGGCGCTGGCCCTCGGCCGGGAACGGCGGACCGTCCGCGACGACCGCCCGCTCACCCCTGGGATGCGGCCCACCAGACGATGACCGCGGCCACCGCGAAGCAGGCCAGCATGATCAGGACGACCTGCCGCCGCGCCGCCGCGTCGGCGGTCATCCGCGGCGAGCCGAGGGCCCCGTGCGCCTGGGCGAGGTGATCGAGTCCCTTGTGCCGGGCGCCGCCGTGGGTGATCCGCTCCTGCCAGTCGCAGTGCCGGCAGCCGAGCAGCCGCCGCCGCCCCGGACCGTAGCCGTAGCTCACCTCGAAGACCGTGCCGTCCTCGTGGATGGCGGTGATGTGATGCGTCACGCCTCGCACGACTGGTGAACCCCCGTTCTGCCGAGCCGACGGGCCCCGGTGCCACGGATCTCGCGTCCGCGGCACCGGAGCCCGTCGTCGGGTATGTGTCCGGTACCCGTGGTCCGGGCGCGCCGGCCCGGACCGGGTCAGCAGCCGATCAGACGGCCGCCGAGGTAGGACTGGATCTGGTCGAGGGAGACCCGCTCCTGCTTCATCGTGTCGCGCTCGCGCACGGTGACGGCGTTGTCGTCGAGGGTGTCGAAGTCCACGGTGACGCAGAAGGGCGTGCCGATCTCGTCCTGGCGGCGGTAGCGGCGGCCGATCGCGCCCGCGTCGTCGAACTCGATGTTCCAGTGCTTGCGCAGATCCGCGGCGAGCCCCTTGGCCTTCGGCGAGAGCTGCGGGTTGCGGGACAGCGGCAGCACCGCGACCTTGACCGGCGCCAGCCGCGGGTCGAGCCGCATCACGGTGCGCTTCTCCATCTTGCCCTTGGCGTTGGGCGCCTCGTCCTCGACGTACGCGTCGAGCATGAAGGCCAGCATGGCGCGGCCCACGCCCGCCGCCGGCTCGATGACGTAGGGGGTCCAGCGCTCGCCGGCCTCCTGGTCGAAGTACGACAGGTCCTGGCCGGACGCCGCGGAGTGCGCCTTCAGGTCGTAGTCGGTGCGGTTGGCCAGACCCTCCAGCTCGCCCCACTCCGAGCCGCCGAAGTTGAAGCGGTACTCGATGTCAGCGGTGCGCTTGGAGTAGTGGGAGAGCTTCTCCTTGGGGTGCTCGTACCACCGGATGTTCGCCTCCTGGAGACCGAGGTCCCGGTACCAGTTCCAGCGCTGCTCCATCCAGTACTCGTGCCACTTCTCGTCCTCGCCCGGCTTGACGAAGAACTCCATCTCCATCTGCTCGAATTCACGCGTACGGAAGATGAAGTTTCCCGGCGTGATCTCGTTGCGGAACGACTTGCCGACCTGCGCGATGCCGAACGGCGGCTTCCTGCGCGAGGTCTGCTGGACCGCGAGGAAGTTGGTGAAGATGCCCTGGGCGGTCTCGGGGCGCAGATACGCGACCGAGCCGGAGTCCTGGGTCGGGCCGAGGTGGGTGGCGAGCAGCCCGGAGAACTGCTTGGGCTCGGTGAAGCTGCCCTTGTTGCCGCAGTGCGGGCAGTTGACGTCGGCCAGGCCGTTCTCGGGGAGCCGGCCGTGCTTGGCCTCGTACGCCTCCTCCAGGTGGTCCGCGCGGAACCGCTTGTGACAGGAGGTGCACTCGGTCAGCGGGTCCGTGAAGGTGGCGACGTGGCCGGACGCCTCCCACACCTCACGGGCCAGGATCACGGACGAGTCGAGTCCGACGACGTCGTCACGAGAGGTGACCGTGGAACGCCACCATTGCCGCTTGATGTTCTCCTTCAGCTCCACACCGAGCGGTCCGTAGTCCCAGGCGGCGCGCTGGCCGCCGTAGATCTCGCTGCACGGGTAGACGAAGCCACGGCGCTTGCTGAGGCTGACGATGGTGTCGATCTTGTCGGCGGCCACGGTGCTCTCTTCATTGATGACGACATTGACGACGAAGCGAATGCTTCAGGTTACCGGCGGCGGCACCCCCCGGATCAAATCGATAGCCGAAGCGATCAGCAAGAGGACACTTGTTGACAATCGTTTCCATCTTTGTTGAAAATGAGAGTCATGAACATACGCCGTTTCAGGCCCACGACCGCCCTCGTCGGAGCCGCCGCACTGGGTCTGACCACCCTCACAGCCTGCTCCACCGACGCCGGAGACGGAAGGACGGACGGCAAGCTGGATGTGGTGGCGTCGTTCTATCCCATGCAATTCCTCGCCCAGCGGATCGGCGGGAACGACGTCCATGTCTCCTCCCTGACCAAGCCGGGCGTCGAACCGCACGATCTGGAGATCAGCCCCCGGCAGACCGCCGATCTCGGCAAGGCCGGTCTGGTGGTCTACCTCAAGGGGCTCCAGCCCTCCGTCGACCGGGCCATCGCGCAGGCCGACCCGAAGCACGTCGCCGACGCGGCCTCGTACACCTCGCTGGAGGACCACGGCACGGAGGTCGAGGGCGAGCACGGGCACGGCGGCGAGGCGGGGCACGACGGCGAGGCCGGGCACGAGGGGCATGACCACTCCGGCGACGCGGCCGCCGACCCCCACATCTGGCTCGACCCGGTGCGCTACGCCCAGGTGGCCGAGGGCGTCGGCAAGGCGCTGGAGAAGGCCGACCCCGATCACGCCGCGACGTACAAGAAGAACACCACCGCCCTGGTCAAGGAGCTGAACACGCTCGATCAGGACTTCCGGAGTGGTTTGAAGGGCCGTTCTTCGGACACCTTCATCACGACCCATGCCGCCTTCGGCTATCTCGCCGAGCGCTACGGCCTGCGGCAGGAGGCGATCTCCGGGCTCGACCCCGAATCCGAGCCCAGCCCGGCCCGGGTCAAGGGACTGCACACCATAGCCAAGAAGGACAAGGTCAACACCGTCTTCTTCGAAACCCTGGTGAGCGACCGCACCGCCAAGACGCTGGCGGGCGATCTCCATCTGCGGACCGATGTGCTGGACCCGATCGAGGGCATCGGCTCCAAGTCCAAGGGCGATGACTACATCCAGGTCATGCGAGCCAATCTGACGGCGCTGCGGAAGGCGCTGGGCGCCAAGTGACGGAGGAAGCCATGGAAGCCGAGGAGGCCCGGGAATCCGGGGAGACCCGGGAATCCGGGGAGACCCGGGAATCCGGGGAGACCCGGGAACCCGGGGTGGCCGCGGACCCGGCCGAGAACCCGGCCGCGGACCCCATATCCCTGCGCGGCGCGACGGCCACCCTCGGTGGCCGCCCCGTGCTGCGCGGTATCGATCTGACCGTCCGCCGCGGTGAGGTCGTGGCGCTGCTCGGCGCCAACGGCTCGGGCAAGTCCACCGCCGTACGGTCCATCGTCGGCCAGGTGCCGCTCAGCGGCGGTGAGCTGACCCTCTTCGGCACCCCACGCCGCCGCTTCCGCGACTGGGCGCGGATCGGTTACGTACCGCAGCGCACCACCGCCGCCAGCGGGGTCCCCGCGACCGTGCGCGAGGTCGTCTCGGCGGGGCGGCTGGCCCGCCGCCGGTTCGGCCCGCCGCGCAAGGCCGACCGGGCGGCCGTCCAGCGGGCCCTGGAGCTCGTCGGCATGGCCGACCGTGCCCGGGACCCGGTGAGCGCCCTGTCCGGCGGTCAGCACCAGCGCGTGCTGATCGCCCGCGCCCTCGCGGGCGAACCGGAGCTGCTGATCATGGACGAGCCGATGGCCGGGGTCGACCTCGCCAGCCAGGAGATCCTCGCGGGCACCCTCCGCGAACAGGTCGCCGAGGGCACCACGGTCCTCCTCGTCCTCCATGAGCTCGGCCCGCTGGAGCCGCTGATCGACCGCGCGGTGGTGCTCCGCGACGGCTGTGTCGTCCACGACGGACCGCCGCCCAAGGCGGTGGGCCAGCACGCGCTGCCCGGCCACGATCACGTCCATCCCCATGCGGCGCCCGACGCCGAACCGATCCGGACAGGGTTGCTGACCTGAGATGCTCGAGATCCTCGACTACGCCTTCATGCAGCGGGCCCTGCTCGCCGCGGTCCTGGTGGGCATCACCGCGCCCGCCGTCGGCATCTACCTCGTCCAGCGCCGCCAGGCGATCATGGGCGACGGTATCGGCCATGTCGCCCTCACCGGCGTCGCCCTCGGCTTCCTGACCGGCGCCAATCCGGTGTGGACCGCCGTCGCCGTCTCCGCCCTCGGCGCGATCGCCATGGAGCTGATCCGCTGGTATGGGAAGACCCGCGGCGACCTCGCGCTCGCGATGCTCTTCTACGGCGGGATGGCGGGCGGTGTGCTGCTGATCAACCTCTCGCCGACCGGCTCCAACGCCAACCTCACCACCTATCTCTTCGGCTCGATCACCACGGTCTCCCCCGAGGACGTCGTCGCGATCTCCCTGCTGGCCGCCTTCGTCGTACTGATCACGCTGGGGCTGCGCCGTCAGCTGTTCGCGGTCTGCCAGGACGAGGAGTTCGCCCGGGTGACCGGCCTCCCGGTGCGCACGCTCAACCTGCTGCTGGCCGTCACCGCGGCCGTCACGGTCACCGTCGCCATGCGCGTCGTGGGCCTGCTCCTGGTCAGCGCCCTGATGGTGGTCCCGGTCGCCGCGGCCCAGCAGGCCACCCGCGGCTTCGCGATGACGCTCGCGCTGGCGATCACCATCGGCGTCGTGGTGACCCTGTCCGGCACGGTCTTCTCGTTCTACAAGAACGTCCCGCCCGGCGCGAGCATCGTCGTCCTCGCCATCGGCGTCTTCGCCCTGATCACGGCCCTGGCCGCGCCCCTGGCGAAAAGACGCGCGGGGCGGGTGGCCGCGGCCGAGGAACGATGCACTCTGAGGGACGATGTACTCGTATAGTCCACTGCTCACGGCCCACTGCCCGGCCACCACTCGGCTCCGTCGCCCATCCCATCACTCTCGTCCGCTACCCAAGCGATAACTGGCACAATGGCCGGGCAGAAAGCGCAGTGGGCGCGGAACGAGCCCCGAGAGCGACGGAGCATGCGAGGTTGAGGAGGCAGCCGTGACGACCGCCGGTCCCCCAGTACGCGGCCGGTCCACCAGGCAGCGCGCCGCGGTGGCGGCGGCACTGGACGAGGTGGACGAGTTCCGCAGTGCGCAGGAACTCCACGACATGCTCAAGCACCGGGGCGACTCGGTCGGCCTGACCACCGTCTACCGCACTCTCCAGTCCCTCGCCGACGCCGGCGAGGTCGACGTCCTGCGCACCACGGAGGGCGAGGCGGTCTACCGCCGGTGCAACAGCGAGGAGCACCACCACCACCTGGTCTGCCGCGCCTGCGGCAAGGCGGTCGAGGTGGAGGGCCCCGCCGTCGAGAAATGGGCCGACGCGATCGCCGCCGAGCACGGCTTCGTGGACGTGGCCCACACCATCGAGATCTTCGGCACCTGCGGCGACTGCGCCACGCCAAAGGCAGCCCAGGGCTGACCCTCACGCCGGTGGCGGCTGGGCGCATCCGCGGCTGAAGTGGCCCAGCGGGTGGCGGCGGCACTTCGCGGCGACGCCGGGTGACCGGGCCGCGTACCGGAGGGGCTGGGGCGCGCCGAAATCGGATTGATCTCGGTGCGGGTTATGGGTACGGTGCCCGACGTGATGAGCCCTGAATCAGACAGAACGGAGCCGCCGGTCGTTCGGCGGCGAGTCGTTCTCTGACCTCTGACCCGGTTTTTCTGGGTCGATCTCGCTTCCGGCGACCGGACACGACTCCGTGTGTCTGGTTCCGCTTCGGGCTCGTGACGTAGTCCGACATCCAGCGCGCGGCCGCTCTTGCCCGCATTCGCTCATTCATCGCTGGAGTCGACCCCTTGCCTGTCTTCCTTTATGTCCTCGCGCTTGCCGTCTTCGCGCAGGGGACGTCCGAGTTCATGCTGTCCGGTCTCGTACCGGGAATCGCCCGCGACCTGTCCGTATCGGTGGGGGCCGCGGCGAGTCTGACGTCCGCGTATGCGATCGGGATGATCGTCGGCGCGCCGGTGATGGCGGCGTTGAGTGCGCGCTGGCCGCGGCGTCGCGCGCTGGCGGGCTTTCTGGCGGCGTTCGTCGTGGTGCATGTGATCGGGGCGGTCACGACGGAGTTCGCCGTGCTCTTCGGAACGCGTGTCGTCGCCGCGATCGTCAACGCCGGTTTCCTGGCGGTCGCGATGTCCGTGGCGACGGCGCTGGTCCCCGCGGAGCGGCGCGGCAGGGCCACCGCCGTGCTGCTGTCCGGGGTCACGCTGTCGTGCGTCGCGGGTGTCCCCGCGGGGGCGCTGCTCGGGGACTGGTCCGGCTGGCGTTCCGCGTTCTGGGCCGTGGCCGCCCTGTGCCTGCCCGCGCTGGCGCTGGTCTTCCGTCAGGCGCCCGCCGACGCGGCGGGTCGGGCGGAGGTCTCGGTCAGGCGGGAGGCGGGGGCGCTGCGGTCGCGTCCGGTGCGGTGGGCCATGGTCCTCGCGGCCGTGGTGAACGGGGCGACCTTCGCGACCTTCGCCTACCTGGCCGTCATCGCCACGGACATCGCCCACCTTCCGGCCGCCGCGGTCCCGGCCCTCCTCGCCGCGTTCGGGGTGGGCGCGTTCGTGGGGGTGACCACGGCCGGGCGTAAGGCCGACGGCGGGCTGGGGAGGGGACTGCTCCTGGCGCTGTGCGCCCTGCCGGTGGGGTGGGCGGTACTGGCCGCGACCAGTGCGTATACCGCCCCGCTGTTCGTCGTGACGATCGTCCAGGGCGGCCTGTCGTTCGGCATCGGCTCGACGCTCGTCGCCCGCGTCATGCATGTCGCGTCCCAAGCCCCCTCGCTGGGCGGCTCGTTCGCCACGGTCGCGCTCAACGCGGGTGCCTTCCTGGGCCCGTTGGTCGCGGGCGTCACGACCGGGACGACGGGCGACTACCGGGACGCGGCGTGGGTCAGCACCGCCCTGGCCGCGACGGCGGTCGCCGCCGTCGCGGCTTCCCGCGCGCGGGCTGCCCGCGCCGAGGTCGAGGCGGCCGGATAACCCACCGGCCGGTGGTCGAATGCGACGTCAGCACGCCCAGCAAGGCTTTGGTGGGCGTGCTGACCCAGCACCCCCTCCGAGGCATCAGCCCAGGCCCAGGCTCGTCCCCGCGTCCCGGGCTCCCTCAGCTCGCTCCAGGAGCAGCACTCCGGGAACTGCACGCCCGTATCCCGATGCCATTCCGCTGCCATGCCCTCCTCATCGGCAGCCAGCCGGTGCAGTTCGATCACCCCGCTGCTCATGACCCACGCCACCGGGCCGCCGGAGAAGTAGAGTTCCACGAAACCGTAGTCCCTGCGGAGCGTTCCGTACTCTTCGTCGATCACTTCGATGAATTCGGCCTTCACCGCCTGATCGACCTCTTGGACGGATGGTCCGACACCCACCCCATGAAGTCGCCCGGCACCGCTCACGCACTGCCCAAGGGCCGCTGTTCACTCTGCCGGCCCCGCCGTTGACTTCAGCCCTTGTCCGCGGAGGTGAACGTCACCGTGAGCGATTCGCCGGACGCGGCAACGATGCGGGATCCTCCCTCAAATTGGAGCTCAACCTGGACCAGATCCCCATACCCGTTGACCTGTTTCCGCACAGCATGAATTTTGCCGAGGACTTCTGAGGAAAGAGCGGAAATATCGCGATAGGCCCATTCATCGGGGGGGTAACACCACTTGGGAAGCTCCGGCCAATCACCTTTTTCGATACGCAGCGTCCAGTCTGTCCCCGAGGTCAGGTCCAGCGAACCGGATTCCTTGAAAATCAGCTCGATGGCCTCCGGGGACACCGTCGGATCGCTCTCTTCAGGGAGGTAATAGATACCCTTGACTGCCACGACCGTGCAATCAGTAAGGGAGTCAAGCCGCATAGGCCATCACCCTCCTTCCCCATGAATCACATCCGCGTTCGCGAACCATCCGTTCGGCTTATCCTGCGGGAACATTGTAACGAATTCCCCATCGGCTTTAGTGACCAGAAGATCCTTCCCCTTCCGATAGAAGAGGTAGTCCTCGCCTCCTCCGCTCTGGGGGTTCCATGAGCCTTGCCGGACCTCGTCCGGATCAGCATGGATAGCGCTCATTCGGTCGCGGAACCATGTCCTGGAGCTTCCGTCAGCGGGATCCAGGCTGTAGTCCTGTGCGTGCTTACCCCACTTCTTACCGAACTGCTTCTCATTCACACTGAGATCAGGACGCTTCGTGCATGACAGCCCCCGAGGGTCGAGCCACGCCATCGGGTTGACTACATATCCATGATGGTTGGGGGCAGGCTGGAGGCCCAGCGGGTCGGGGGTGACGTAGCGCGCCGTCTCCGGGTCGTAGTGGCGGAAGTAGTTGTAATGCAACCCCGTTTCGGGGTCGGCGTATTGGCCGGGGAAGCGGAGGGGGCAGTCGACGGACTCCGGGCTTATTGGGGAGGGGAAATCCGTGCCCCAGAGGGTGGTGCGGTGTTGCCAGGACAGGTCGCCGGTCGCGGTGACCAGTTCCGTTGGGGTGCCGACCAGGTCCGTGATGATGGCGTGGAAGCGGGGTGTGGTGTCGTCGTCGGCGCCGGTGAATTTCGCTATGAGGGATTCGCCGGGCTCGCGCACCAGTGACGTGTGGTCGGTTTGGGTCAGGGGGCGGTGGGTGTCCGGGGTGTAGTCCCAGGTGGTGTGGTGGCCCTCCGGTGTGGATTGTTCGGCCAGGCGGGTGTCCTCCCATGCGAAGGTCAGCGATTCCGCCACCGTGCCGTCCCCGGCCAGGCGTTGTTTGGATATGCGGCGGCCCAGTGGGTCGTAGGTGTAGTGCCAGTGGTCGCCGTCCGGGGTGGTCGCGTCCGTCAGGCGGTCTTCCGCGTTCCAGGTGTAGGTCCAGGTGCGGGTCCGGCCGTTGAGGAGTTTGCGGGTGCGGCGGGTGAGGCGGCCCTGGCCGTCGTGTTCGTACGTCGTGCGGCCCGCTCGGTGGATCACCGTGCCGGTGAACTCGCGGTCGCCGGGCGCCTCATGGCCGGGGGCCGTGGCATTCGTGAGGTTGCCCGCCGTGTCGTAGGCGTACGTCTCGGTCCAGCCGTGGGCGTGGACCGCCCTCACGCGCCCGACCGGGTCGAGGTCGAAGCGGCGCGTGCCCGAGGTAAGTTCGCGGATCTCGGTGAGTTCAATGTGGCCCCTACAGCGAGTAAAGAGTGCCGCCCCGGAACGGCTTTTGGCACGGTCAGCGGCCCTCGCCCAGGGGTGCCAGCTCTCGGCTGAGCCTGAGCACGTCCTGGACCGTCCGAGGGTGGGTGCTTGCGCGGGAGGCGGGGACGGGGGTGGCCTCGGGGCCGATGAGCAGGCCGGTCCGGCCGTCGAGGGCGGCGTCGGACGCGGCGGCGATGGACGACCGGGCGGCCAGGTCCGCGGGTCCGGCGGTCGAGCGTTCGAACATCCGCCGGAGCAGCGGCCACAGCGGGCGCAGCGCCGGGGAGACGATCGTCGGTCTGCTCATGGTGCCGTTGGTCATCTCGGTCGCGGCCCCGCCGGGGTCGGCCGCGAAGACCGCGACACCGCTGCCCCGCAGGCGCTCCGCCAGGTCCAGGGTGTAGGCGAGGTTGGCGAGCTTGGCCCGGCCGTACCACTGGAAGCCGTAGTAGCCGCCCGGCGGTTCGACGGCGTCGAAGGTGCGCTTGGCGAGGCGTATCGCACCGGAGCTGACGTTCACGATCCGGCTCGGCCCACCGGCGCGGAGCTGGTCGAGGAGCGATTCGGTCAGCAGGTACGGCGAGAGGTGGTTGACGGCGAACGTCGCCTCGATCCCGTCGACGGTCCGCTGCCGGTCCGCGAACATCGCACCCACGTTGTTGACCAGGACCTTCAGCGGGCCCTCGGCCGCCAGCTTCGCGGCGAGCGCCCGGACATCGGCGAGGGACGCGAGGTCGGCCGCCATGAAGTGCGGTTCGCCGCCGGTCGCGACCGCGGCGATCCGCTCGACCGCGCGGGCACCGCGCTCCGCGTCCCGGCCCACCACCGTGACGGCGAACCCGCGCGCCGCCAGCCCCAACGCGGTCTCCAAACCGATCCCCCCGGTCCCCGCCGTGACCACTGCCCGCCGCTCCATGGGTCTGCCCTCCGCCGCTTCGCCATCCGCAACCGGATAGCTATCCGATTCGATGGAGGCACGCTAGCACAACCGGATACCCATCCGGTTGGTGGTGGGATGGAGTCTGCCGGGCTGAACCGCCGCTGTCAGCGCGGGGGACGCAGCCCCTCGAGGAGGACGTCCAGGTAGACCTCGGCGCGCTTCGGGTCGCCGTCGCCGGAACGTACGGCGTGCTCGATACCGCAGAGCAGACGGCGCACGTCGTCGGCCTCGACATCACGCCGGATGGCGCCACTCCGGCGGGCCCGGTCGAGCAGTTGCGCCACGGCCCCGTCGAGCTCGGCCTTCAGCGCCGCGGTCTCCGCGTCGGCATCGCTGTCGGATTCGAGAACGGCGGCGAAGCCGCTGTCGTCCGACACCCTCAGAAGGGCGAACCGCAGCAGGCGGTGCAGCCCCGCGAGGGCGTCCTCCCCCGCGGCCGCGGCCTGGGCCTCGTCGACCAGTTCCCGAAAGCGCTCGGCCGACAGCGCCTCCCACAGCGCGTGGCGGTTGGGGAAATGCCGATACACGGTCCCCACGCCCACCCCGGCGAGCCGGGCGATGGCATTCAGCTGAAGCGAGTCGTCACCGGCGGCCAACCGCTCCCGGGCGACCCGCAACACCCGGGCACGATTCCGCGCCGCATCCGCCCGCAGCGCCGGCCCCTGCCCGCCTTTCGGTGTCACGCGCCCAGCATAAGCCGCCGCACGGCCGGCCCTGGCTGTCGCCGGCCACAGGCGCCCACCCGCCCTATCGAGCCTCCAGTTCCCCGATCCGCGCCACCGTCGTCCGCCCCTTCGGGCACACCCACACCGCCGTGTCCGTGCGGACAGCCGCCGTCAGCGGATGCGTGTCCGGGTGCGTCGGACACTGTGGCCAGACCGCCGATACACCTTCGGACCACAGCGCCTCCACCGCCCAGTCCTGGACCTGATCCGCCAGGTGCGCCAGCAGCTCCGCGGCGGTGCCGCCCAGCGGTGAAGTCAGGCCCAGGGCCGAACCGTCCGGGGCCCAGAGCATGATCCCGCACGCGTCGTCCGTACGTATGTCCGGCCGCACCGCGCACTGTGCCCGGAGGTCCCGCAGGACCGCCTTCAGGGCATCGGCGAACTCCATGTCGTCCACTGGGGGCTCCTGATCGCATCGGGGAGAACCGGCCCACAGTCTCCACCGCTCCCGGAACTTGCGGACGATCTTTTCCGGCCCGGCCCCGAACAAGGGCCATTGACGAAACGGAACGTGGATCCGTATATTAATCGGAACGACGATCCGCTTCTGTCGGAGGCGCGGCAACCGTGCCGTAAGGAGAGTTCAGGAATGATTCTGGTCACCGGGGGGCTCGGCTTCATCGGCTCCCACACCGTGCGGGCCCTGCTGGCCGCGGGCGAGGAGTGTGTGCTGGTCCAGCGCGGCTCCACCGAGCCGCCGGCCGGTCGCTTCGACGCGCCGGTCGCGGTGGAACGGGCCGACATCACCGATCTGAGCGCATTGCTCGACATCGGCACGCGCCACAAGATCACCGGCATTGTGCACCTCGCGGGGTCCATGCCCTGGCCGCCGGACCCCGAGCAACCCGTCGAAGCGACGCGCACCGCGATCGGCGGCCTGCTCAACGTCCTCCAGGCCGCGCGGGACTGGGGCGTGCGACGGGTGGGCGTCGCGAGCACGATCGGCGTCTACGGCGGCGGAACGGAGGCCGCGCTCACCGAGGACATGCCCGTGTCGCTGAGCTCGGGGCACCTCATCCCGACCTTCAAGAAGATCGGCGAACTCCTCAACGACCACCTGGCCGACGCCACCGGCATCGAGATCATCAACTACCGCATCTCCGGCATCTGGGGGCCGCTCGAACCGCACGGCCCGCTGTTCTTCGCCGCCCCCGAACTCGTCCACGCCGCCGCGCGCGGCACCGCGCCGGACCTCTCCCCCCTCCCGGCGCCCGCGTACGCGGAGGACGCGCTCGACCTGTGCTACGCGAAGGACGCGGGCCGGGCCATCGCGCTCCTCCAGCTCGCGGACCGTCTCAACCACCGCACCTACAACGTGGCCTCCGGCCGCGCCACGAGCAACGCCGAGATCATCGCCGCCATCAAGAAGGTCGTCCCCGACGCCCGGGTCGACCTCCCCACCGGCGGGACCACCCCGCCGCGCCACCTCGACATCACCCGCATCCAGCAGGACACCGGCTACGAGCCCGCCTATGACACCGAGCGCGCGGTGGCCGAGTACATCGCCTGGCTGCGGGCGGGCAATGAGCGTTGAGCCGTCCTCCCGCTTGAGCTCGCGCACGAGGGCGAGCGGGTCGCCCGGGACGGCGGTGACGGCCGGGTCGGTGTCGGGCTCAAGCTGCTCGTGGCGGCGGAATAGGGGGTGGGGCGCGTCCGGGCCGCGCCCCTTCCGCTTATGCGGAGTGGGGGCCCTCCGGGGAGTCCTTCCGGGAGCCCTCCCGCGAGCCCATCTGTGAGCCCTTCTGGGGGCCCTCCGGGGAGTCCTTCTTCAGCTGCTCCTCGTTGGGGATCGCCCCGCCGAAGCGGCGGTCCCGCGAGGCGTACTCCAGGCACGCCCGCCACAGGTCGCGGCGGTCGAAGTCCGGCCACAGCACGTCCTGGTAGACCATCTCGGCGTACGCGCTCTGCCAGATCAGGTAGTTGGACGTGCGCTGCTCGCCGGACGGGCGCAGGAAGAGATCCACATCCGGCATGTCCGGGTAGTAGAGGTACTTCGCGAACGTCTTCTCGTTCACCTTCGACGGATCCAGGCGGCCCGCCCGGACGTCCTCCGCCAGCGCCTTCGCCGCGTCCGCGATCTCCGCGCGGCCGCCGTAGTTCATGCAGAAGTACATCGTCATGGCGTCGTTGTCCTTGGTCTGCTCCTGCGCGACCTGGAGTTCCTGCGCCACCGACTTCCACAGCTTCGGCATCCGGCCCGCCCAGCGGATCCGTACGCCCATCGCGTCCATCTCGTCGCGGCGGCGGCGGATGACATCGCGGTTGAAGTTCATCAGGAAGCGCACCTCGTCGGGCGAGCGCTTCCAGTTCTCGGTCGAGAAGGCGTAGAGGGAGAGATTCTTGACGCCCATCTCGAGGCAGCCCTTGAGCACGTCCATCACGACGCCCTCGCCGACCTTGTGCCCCTCGGTGCGCGGCAGCCCGCGCTCCTTGGCCCAGCGGCCGTTCCCGTCCATCACACAGGCCACGTGCTGCGGCACCAGCTCACCGGGGATCTTCGGCGGCCTGGCCCCGGACGGGTGCGGTTCCGGGGTCCGGTACTCGCGCCGCTGTCGGCCCAGAAACCCGCGTCCTGCGATGCCTGCCATGTCTCCCTCAGCCCTTGCTCTCTGTGCCGCTCATACTGCTGTTTGCAGCTACTTCTCTACGTACCGCAGCGACCGAAGCCCCCGCTCCAGGTGCCAGTGCAAATACGCCGCCACGAGGCCGCTGCCCTCCCGGACGTGCCGCAGCTCACACGCGTCCGCCGTCTCCCAGTCGCCCGTCAGCAGCGCGCCCAGCAGCGTCAGCGACTCCGCCGAGGGTACGACGCTTCCGGGCACCCGGCACTCTCCGCAGATGACCCCGCCCGCACCGACCGAGAAGAACCGGTTCGGACCGGGCATCCCGCACTTGGCGCAGTCGTCGAAACTCGGTGCGTAGCCGTTCACGGCGAGGGAACGGAGCAGAAACGCGTCCAGGACGAGATGCGGCTCATGATCCCCGGCGGCGAGGGTGCGCAGCGCGCCGACGAGCAGCAGATACTGCTGTACGGCGGGCTCGCCCTCGTGGTCGGTGAACCGCTCGGCCGTCTCCAGCATGGCCGTACCGGCGGTGTAACGGGCGTAGTCGGTGACGATCGATCCACCGTACGGAGCGATCGTCTCGCTCTGCGTACACAGCGGCAGCCCGCGCCCGATCAGCTCGCCACCCCCGCGCGAGAAGAACTGCACGTCGACGTGGCTGAACGGTTCGAGCCGCGCGCCGAACTTCGACTTCGTCCGCCGCACGCCCCGCGCGACGGCGCGGACGCGGCCGTTGTTGCGGGTGAGCAGGGTGATGATCCGGTCCGCCTCGCCCAGCTTCTGGGTGCGCAGCACGATGCCGTCGTCGCGGAACAGACTCATGCGCCTTATTGTCCCTCAGCGGGACAGCTGATCGAACCGCCCGGCCCGGACGGCCCGGGTGAGCGCCCGGAGGGCGGCGGGGGTGGTGGCGATCACGGTCCCGGGTTCGTCGCTCTCTCGGAGAAGGATCGCGGCGTCCGGGATCTGGGCCAGCTCGACGCAGTTGCTCTCCTCGTTCTCGGTCGAGTACGAGGACTTCCGCCACTGTATGGGAGACATGTCTATACCTTCAGAGTCGTTGCGCGATGGCATGGATGAAGTCGCGCGTGTCTTCAGACGTGAGGGACAGTTCTTCCGTCCGGTCGAGAATGCGCTGGTAGTTGGCAAGGTGGGTCTCTCCGTCGAGGAACATCACACCTGTGGGCGCGTCGAGTTGCAGCGTGTCCAACTGCGGCACCGGTCCGGAGGCATAGAGCGCAGAGCTCCCCGCGTTCGGAAAGCCTCCGGCGGAGAACGGGATGACACGTACGGTCACGTTGTCCCGCTCCGACGCCTCCAAGACGTACTCAAGCTGGCCACGGGCAACCTTCGGGCCGCCGAACGTGACTCGCAACGCGGCCTCGTGGATGACGAACGTGCACGTTGGCGGATCGTCCCGGTCGAGTACGTCTCGCCGTTTCAGCCGATAGGAAAGCCTGCGGCGTAGCTGCACAGCCGTCGGCTCGGGTACAGCGGTAGCGAACACCGCCTTGGCGTAGTCCTCGGTTTGCAACAGACCAGGCATGTTCATGGTCTGCACCGTGCGCATGCTCACAGCATGGTGTTCCAGTTCGGCCAGGTCGAGAGCGCCCACAGACAGCTTGCCGCGATACTCTTCCCACCACCCCTGGACACGTTCGACGGCCATCCCCACCAGGGCGTCGACATACGCCGCATCGCCGCAGGAGTAGATCTCGGCGAACGAGCGGACGCGCTCCTCGCTCACGCCAAAACGACCGGCCTCCGTGTTGCTGATCCGAGTTCGGTCCACACCCAGATGCTGAGCGGCTTGCACCACGTTCATCCCGGCGTGCTCGCGCATTTTGCGGAGCTCCGCACCCAGGCGTCGTTGCCTCGCGGTCGGCGCCGTCCTCGGCATGCGCTCTCCCCTTCGCTTGCGGTCAGTGTTGCGTGGAACGCTCCCACACGTCCAGCTAGAGCACGAATTCTATCGAGTGATAGCACTCGTGCTCATCAATGGCCTATGGTCCTGCTAGCGCAACGCATCGAACCAATCACGCACCGCGTTGGGAGCACCGCCATGCCCGAAGTCGCCAAAGCCGCCGAACCCCCATACGCCTACCGACTCAGCGCCCCCAACTCCCCCAAGAGCCCCAGGGTCTGCCGCGACGCGATCGCCGCACTCCTCCAGGCCAACGACCTGCACGACCTCGCGGACACGGCGAAACTCCTGGTCTCCGAGGCCGTGACGAACGTCAATCAGCACACCGACACGCAGCTGATCCACATCGACACCCTCGTCCGGGACCGCATCGCGACGATCGCCGTACGCGACGGCTCCCCGGAACGCCACCCGTACCCCCGCGACGCGGCGCCCGACGAGGAGGGCGGGCGCGGGCTGTTCCTGATGCGGGAGCTGGCCTACGCATGGGGCGTCACCTGGGAGAACGGTCTGCGCCCCACCGGCAAACACATCTGGTTCGAGCTGCGCGAACCCGTCACCGAATGACCGGGGCTACGCCGCTGACCCCCGACGGCACGGCCGACCTCGCCCAGCGGGTCTCGGACGGCGGCCACCTCCCGGCCGCGTGGCTCGGCGCCTTCACTCGCGTCGATCGCGCGGGGTTCCTCCCCGATCGCATCTGGGTCCGCGTCGCGGACGGGTACGAGCCCGTCGACCGCGCCGCAGAGCCGGACCGCTGGCGGAAGCTGGCCTACAGTGACGAAGCGCTGGTCATCCAGGTCGAGGATCGGCCCGGCGCCGCGGTGGTGCGTACCCCGTCCAGCTCAGCGAGCATGCCGAGTGTCGTCGCCACCATGCTCCGGGCGCTCGACGTCCACGACGGGCAGCGCGTCCTCGAGATCGGTGCGGGCACCGGATACAACGCCGCTCTCCTGTCCGCCAAACTCGGCAGCGAGCAGGTGACCACCGTCGAGGTCGATCCCGCCCTCGCCGACAGGGCGCGCACCGCTCTGAGGTCCGCGGGCTACCGACCCGCGGTGCTCACCGCGGACGGTGTCGACGGATGGCCCCCGGGCGCGCCGTACGACCGCGTCATCGCCACCTGCGCCGTACACGACGTGCCGAGCGCCTGGATCGAGCAGACCGCGCCCGGGGGGCTCATCGTCCTCCCCTGGGGCACGGCGCTGCGCAATGGCGCGCTGCTGCGGCTCACCGTCGAGGACGGCCCCGACGGGCCCGTGGCCTCCGGCCCGGTCGTCGGCGACAGCCCGTTCATGTGGCTGCGGGCGCAGGCACCCGAGCGGGACGTTATGGCCGTCGTCCATGGGGAGGCCGACGGCTCCCGGACTCGCCTCGATCCGGGCTTCCTCGGCGACGACGACGCATGGTTCGCAGCCGGAGTCCTGGTCCCGGGCTGCCGGTCGGCGGTAGGCCCAGGGCCCGACGGCGAGTGGACCCTCTGGCTCGCCGACTCGGCCTCCGGCTCATGGGCGTCCGTCGACTACGAGCCGGGCGCCACCGACTACGAGGTGTGGCAGCGAGGTCCACGGCTTCTCTGGAATGAGCTGGAGGCGGCCCACGCTTGGTGGACGCGGGCCGGGCGGCCAACGCGCACGAGGTTCGGACTCACTGTTACCACCGCCGGTCAGCGGGTGTGGCTCGACTGTCCGAACTACGTCGTCCCCGCTGACGTCCAGGGGGAGGGCAACGCGATCCCACCGTGACGGATGGGAGGCGTAGGTGCCGCATCCAGCCTGTCGGACGCCCTCATCCCGCAAGTCAGAGACGAGATCGTCGATCAGACATGGGTACGGTGTCCTGCCTGTCGGACACCCCGGAGGACGCCCATGCCGCGCGAGTCGACCACCTTGCCGGAGTACTGGGACAGCTACAAGCCGTACCGCGAGGAGGGCGAGCAGCCGACGCCTGACGTTGAGGCCTTCGCATGGACCCAGTACGACGGGCACGGCCCCGGCGAGGAGTTCCTGGGCAGCCCGCGTACCGCGCTGGAGCTGGGCTGCGCCGAGGGCAAGGAGGCCGTGTACCTCGCTCGAACCGGCGTCGCGGTGACCGCTTTGGACTTCTCCACCGCCCAGGTCGCACGTGCCCGTCGATGGTGGGACGGCACCCCTGGGCTGACATTCGTCCAAGCCGAGGCATGCGGCTATCTCGCTACGACTGAGGCGACGTACGACGCCGTCTTCTCCATCTGGGGTGCACTCTGGTTCACCGACCCCGACGACCTGGTCCCACTGATCGCCAAGCGCCTCAGCCCAGGCGGCACCCTTGCCTTCTCGCAGGCCGAGCCGCTCGAGGGCTACTACGGCCCGCAGCCGATGTACGGGAACGGTCTCGCCGGCCGCAAGCTCACCCTCCTGCGCTGGTCGTACCCGCCACAGTGGTGGGCCGATCTGCTCAAGCGGACCGGGTTCGTCGACATCGACGCCCGTGTGCTTCCCGCGCCCAGGCCGACCGACGTCGGGACCCTCATGGTGCGCGCGAGGGCTCCGAAGTGAATGAGGGGTAGCCGGAAGGAGCGGATCGCGTCCGAGTTGCCGCGCAGCGCCACCTTCGCCATGCTCGCGTTCTTGATCGCCGTCTCGATCTGAGCCATCGACGAGCCGGAGTTGACCCCGGGCACGGTCGCGGTGTTCAGCGCGTAGGGCGTGAAGGTGTACGGATGCGTCGAACCGCCGGGGCAGGGCCCGAAGTACTGCTGGGCGCTGGAGCCGCTGCCCATGGCCTTCTGTTTGGCGCCGTCCTGGCCGGTGGTTCCGGCGCCCCAGGCATGGCCGCCGTCGACGGCGATGTCCAGCGGGCGGTCGGCGTCGGCGCCGTTGGCGTAGCCGAGCCCCGTATGGGTGTCAGCGGACCCGCGGCAGCGTGTAGCCGCGCCTGAGCCCGAACCGGGAGATGACCAGCAAGACGGCCAGTTCGCCGAGTATCACCAGGAAGACCCCGGCCTTCGGCAACACCGAGCCCAGCAGTCGGCCACGCGACCCGCATTCGGTCTCCGCGAAGGGGACTCCGTGCCGGGTTGCGGGGCCAGTGAAGCCAGCCCGGTGGGCCGGACCGCGTCGGTGGCGGCTGAGCCGAGGAGCAGGCCGGTCAGATTGTGGGTGCCGCGGCGCGGTGCGATGCCGCGGCCTGTGCGATGCCGTGGCCGCGACATCGCCGCCGCGATGTCACAGCCATGTGCTGGGCGCGATCTGGGCCGGTCACAACCCGGCACGGGGAGGCCAGTTGGCGGCCCGGCGGCGTTCCCCATTGCGCACACTGGTGGAGCGGGGCAGGTCAGAGACGAGTTGGGGGGATACGCCATGGCGGCCGGTTGCCGGGACTGTGAGACGTGTACGAGGTCGTGGCTGGGGCGGCTGTTCCAGAACGCGGCGGTGGGGCTGATGCATGTGGTGACGATCGGCATCAGCTACCTGATCAAGAAGGGGTTCAGGCGGCACTGCCCGCAGTGCGGGCACCTGCTGTCCAGGCATGCGCGCAGGGCGGACGGTTCGTTCCGGGACTAGGGCCCGTCCGGCGGATCGTGCCGGACGGGCCCCTGGTCCCGGGGAGGGCTCAGCGCTTCAGCGTGAAGGTGAAGTCGCCGGTGAGCTTGGTGCTCAGCCGGACCGCCGAGACGAGCTTCCCCTCCGTGATCAGCCTCTCGGCCTCGGCCCGCGAAAGGCCGCAGCCTTCAGCGATCAGCCGCACCGGCCGGACGGGGATCCGCGCCGCGAAGCGGACCGAGACGTCGATCTTCCCCAGGCGCTCGGCTTCGCCCGAGCGGGGGCGGCCCCATCCGCGGTCCAGGTGATCCGATCCGCCGGTGTCGAGACGCCAGGCGTCGTCCCAGTCGAGGGCGACGCGATTACGGCGCCGCACGACCGGATCCTGGAGCAACTCGGCCGTCAGGCCGAGGTGGTTGCCGTGCAGCGCACGAGGAGCCAGGCGTCGAAGTACACCGGTTTCAGTGAGAAATCCGCAGCAAAAAATGGCGCACAGCGGCGCCAGTTGGGCGACGGTCCGCTCGTTCCTGACCAACAGGCCCACATAGGCGCCCGCCCAGCTCAGCGCGTATCGCCCCAGCATGAGCAGCAGGAACGCTTCGACTGTGGGGATCGGGCCGCGATGCGGCTGCCCACGGCGATCAACGAGACGCCCACTTGGGACGAAACGGCCACCCCGGCGATCGGCGGGGCATCTCCTACGTCTACTGGAGCCGGCGGCGCAGGAGGCAGAACTCGTTGCCTTCGGGGTCGACCAGGACGTGCCAGTCCTCGGCGCCGGTCTGACCGACGTCGGCGGGCCTGGCGCCGAGCGCGAGCAGCCGCTCCAGCTCGGCGTCCTGGTCGCGGTCGGTGGCGTTGACGTCGATGTGCAGCCGGAGCTTCTCGGGCCGGGGGTCGCTGGTGGGGCTGAGGACGAGGGTGGGCTGGAGGCCGCCGAAACCGGCGTCGGGCGGCCCGATCTCGATGCTTCCGTCGTCCTCCCGAGCGAGTTCGACGTAGCCGAGCACCTCGCTCCAGAACGCGGCGAGGCGCTCGGGGTCGGCGCAGTCGAGGACCAGCTCACTGATGCGGCATGCCATGCCGGTCAGTCTACGGAGAGAACCCGAAAAGCCACCGGCCGCGGCGGTGGAGGCACCGGAAGGGTGGCTCCACCGCCGCGGCCGGGTGGGTGGGTGGGCGTTGACGTCTACTCGTGAGCTGCTCGTGGCCACTCGTGGGCTACTCGTGGGCTACTCGTGGGCGCTGATCACACCGCCGGTGCTGAGCACGATGTACACGCCGTTGGCGTCGAGCCCGGCGTCGTGTCCGTTCGCCTCCATCGTGCCCATGACGTCACCGTGGCCGATGATCTCCGCACGGTACCGGCCCTCGCCGACCTTCGTGACCTTGGCCGTCCAACCGCCCGCGAGCTCGAAGGTGCCCGGCCCCTGGTGCTCGTCGCCCATCCAGGACTGGACCTCGCCGCCCGCCGTGAGCACGACGTACATGCCGTTGCCGTCGAGCCCTGCGTCCTGCCCGTTCGCCTCGAACGTGGCCAGGACGTCACCGTCGTTGACGATCTTGAGGCGGTAGTGCTGCTCGCCGAGCTTGTAGATCTCGCCCGTGCTGCCGTCCACCAGGGTCTCGGTGCGGTCCGGGGAGGCCGCCTTGTCACCCGCCTTGTCACCCGCCTTGCCGCCCGCCTTGTCCTCGGTGCCCGCTCCGGTGTCGGCCTTGGTGTCGGTGCCCTTCGCCCCGTTGCCGTCGGAACCCTTGGCTCCGGTGGAGGAGTCCGTACCGCTGGAGCTGGCGGAGGCCACGGGCTTCGAGGCGTTGGCGTCCGAGTCGTTGCAGGCGGTCAGGCTGAAGCCGGCGGCCGCGATCAGGACCGCGGCGGCAACGCGCATGGTGCGGCGACGGACGGTCCGGACAGCGGTGGTGGAGTTCATTTCGGGTCCCCCCAGGGGCAGTCGACGTGGCGTTCTTCTCGGTGCGTCACCAACTCTGGTCGGGCCCGCTACCGCAAGACTGCCGCCCCGCTAACGGTCGGCTAACACGGGTGTGGGCACTGACGCGCCTGGTCACGCGACCAGGCGCAGCCAGGCCGAGGCGAGTGCGACATGACCGGCGGTGTCGGGTGCGCGCCGTATGCACGGGCGGTCGCGTTTCAGGCCTTGGCGGCGGCTTCCGAATCGGCGGCGTCGGCGGTGGCGTCGGCGTCGGCGTCGTCCGTGGCGGCGTCGGCGGCGTCCGTGGCGGCGGTGGCCGCCGGTTCGGGGAGGCTGGGCAGGAGCAGGCACAGCGGTACGGCGACGGCGGTGAGGGCCACCGACCACCAGAAGGCGGTGCCGAAGCCGTCGGCCAGGGCTCCCGGGGTGTGGGCGCCGCCGGTGCTGTGCTGCAGGATGACGGCGAGGACGGCGATGCCGACCGCGCCGCCGAGCTGTTGGGCGACGCGGGTGATGATGCTGGCGTCGGGGATCTCCCCGTGCTCCAGCCCGACGTACGCGGCGCCCATGGGCGCGATCATGGCGGCGCCCAGAGCGATACCGCGTACGAACAGCGCGGCCATGAGCAGGGCCTCGCTGGTGTCGGCGGTGACGTAGGCGAACGGCACGGTGGCCGCCGCGACGAAGGCGAATGCCGCGAAGGCGACTCCGCGGGGGCCGACGCGATCGGTGTACGCGCCCGCCAGGCCGCGGGCGAGGAGCGCGCCGACACCCTGCGGGATGAGCAGCAGTCCGGCGCCGAGGGCGTCCTCGCCGCGGACCCGCTGGAAGTACAGGGGCAGCAGCAGCATCGACCCGTACAGCGAGATGCCGCCCAGGAGGAGCAGGGTGGCGGAGGAGGCCACCGCGCGATGGCGGAACAGCCGCACATTGACCAGGGCGCCGGTGGTGCGGGTGAGCGCCCGTGCGGTGAAGCCCCCGACCAGGACGAGTCCGCCGATCAGCGGGACGAGAACCTTGGCGTCGGCGAAGCCCGCGCTGCCCTCGACCTGGGAGAGGCCGTGGACGAGGGCGGCGAAGCCCGGGCAGAGCAGGAGCAGGCCGACGGTGTCCAGGCGGGCGCGGGGGCGGTCGGGCGCCGGTCGGTCGTCGGGCAGATTGCGCCGGGCGAGCAGGGCGCCGACGACGCAGAAGGGGATGTTGACGAAGAACAGCCAGCGCCAGTCGGCCAGATGCAGGATGAGGCCGCCCAGGACCGGGCCGAGGATCGGGCCGAGTGCGGTGGGCACGGTGATGATGGCCATGACCTTGCCGATGTTGCGGCCCTGGGCGGCCTGCATGAGCAGCGTGGCCATGAGCGGCATCATGATGCCGCCCGCGCCGCCCTGGACGATACGGAAGACGATCAGGCTGGTCGGGTCCCAGGCCAGCGCGGTCAGGATCGAGCCGAGCAGGAACACGCCCAGGGCCGCGATCCACAGACGCCGGCCGCCGAGCCGTGACTGGGCCCATCCGGCGAGGGGGATGGTGACGAACACCGCCAGCAGATAGCCGGTGCTCACCCACTGGATGGTGGACAGCGGGGCGTCGAGGTCCTTCGCCAGGTCGTTGAGCGCGACGCTGACGATGGTGGTGTCGAAGACGACGGCGAGGGCGCCCACGATGAGCGTGACCGCCATGTGCCGGACGGCGGGATCCACGCGATCGCGGTCCGCACGATTGGGGTCCAAGCGATCGGGATCCACACGATCGGGATCCACACGATCGGGACCCACGCGATCGGGACCCACGCGATCGCGGTCCGCCGCCGTTGATGCGGGGTCGGATCGGCTGGGAGGAGTGCTCATGAACAGCCACCTTAAGATACATAGGTCTATCTTATGGCGGCCAGAGTAAGGAGCTAGAATAAGAAAGGCAAGTCTATCTAAGAGAGGGACGCAACCGCATGCCCGAGCGACGCCGCGGCGCGGCACTGGAGAAGGCGCTCCTCGACGCGGCCTGGGAAGAACTCACCGACACCGGCTACGCCAGGTTCACCATGGACGCCGTCGTCAAGCGCGCGGGCACCAGCCCGCCCGTTCTCTATCGCCGCTGGTCCAACCGCGACGACCTGGTCCGGGCAGCCATCGTCCACACCCTGAAGGAGTCCCGCATCGACGTTCCCGACACGGGAAGCCTGCGGGAGGACGTCCTCACCCTCATGCGGGAGATCAACTCCACCCGCGTCCAGTTCATCACCATCATGAGCATGCACCTGGCCGACTACCACCAGGAGACCGGGAACAGCCCCGGTGACCTGCGCGACCCCCTCGCGACGGGACGCGCGGAAGCGCTCGACGCACTCTTCGCCCGCGCGATCGACCGCGGCGAGGTCAAACCGGAACGCCTCACCGAACGCATCAAGTCGCTCCCCTTCGACCTGCTGCGCCACGAGATCCTCACGACCTTCGCCGCCGTGCCCGACGACGCCCTCGAAGAGATCGTGGACACGGCCTTCCTCCCCCTGGTGCGCTGACCACTCCGCCATACGCCCCTCAGCCGGAGGCGAGCCGAGCGCCTGGCCGTGGCCGTGGCCGTGGCCGTGGCCGTGGAAGATCCGCTCCGCGGATGATTGCGAGCGCCGCTATCGCGGGGGCGAGTTCCCATCGAGTTGATCGGCCAGGTCGGCCAGGCCGTCGGCGTGCAGGTCGAACCGGTCCGAGGGGGCGGGCGGGTCGCCGACGGGGCGGGCGACGTAGGCGGTGCGCAGACCGAGGGCCTGTGCGCCGCGCAGGTCCCAGGCGTGGGCGGCGACCATCAGCAGCCGCTCCGGCGGCCGTCCGGAGACCGCGACGGCCAGGTCGTAGACCGCCGGGTCCGGCTTGTAGGTGCGGGCGTCCTCGGCGGACAGGGCCTGATGCCAGCGCAGTCCGGCGTGGGCGTTGAGTTCCAGCAGCGCTGTCCGGCTCGCGTTGGAGAGGCCGATCAGCGGGAACCGCTCGGCGAGCCGGGCCAGCCCCGCCGCGGCGTCGGGCCACGGCGGCAGCCTACGGCCGGACAGGGCCGACGCCGCCACGGCGGCCGGATCGTCGACTCCGGCGGCGTCGGCGACGAGCCGGGCGGCTTCCCGGTCGAGGACCTCGGTGGTGGCGTAGGGCCGGGCGCCGTCGAGGACGCGGCGCTGTTCGCGGTCGATATGCCGCTGCCACAGCGACAACAGCCGCTCGACCCCGGAATCGTCCAGCGCCGGGGCGAGTTCACGGATACCGGTGCGGATGCCGGTGGGTTCGTCGACGAGCGTGCCGAGCACATCGAAGACGATGGCGTCGATCTCCAGCTCTGACATGGGCGGGGCCTCCAGACGGAGCGAGGGCGGGGCGGGGGCCGGTGATCGGCATGGCCCGTAAGGGTTAAAGTTGCGTTTAGCCGAACGTAGCGAGGGGTGCGTCAACGATGCAAGTGGCGTTGGACGATTACGTCTGGGCGGCGGGGATCGCGACCGAGCTGGTCAACACCACCGCCGAGGTCTGGCGCGGCGACGACCGGCTGCCCGATCTGGCCGCCCTCGTCGCGTTCACCGAACCGCACGGCGACCGCCCCGGAGCGGACGGCGGCGCTCCGGGCGCGCTGGCCGAACTCGCCCGCCGCGGAGGCCCAGCCGACCTCCGGGCGGTGCACGCGCTGCGGACCACCGTGCGGGACCTGATCGATCACCCCGGCCGCGACCACCTCGTCGCCGGTGCCACCAGGCTCACCTCGTCCGCCCAGGGCGCCACCCTGATACCGGATCCCGCACACGAGGGCCGCATACGGTGGGCCGTCCCGCTCCGGGACGGGGCGACCATCGCCGACGCCCTCTCACTGATCTGCGGCATGGGCGTCCTCGGGGTCGTCCACACCCTCGGCGAGCGGCGGTTCCGTCCGTGCACCGCGCCCACCTGCCGGGGAGCGTTCATCGACACCACCCGGCCCGGCAGCCGCCGCTACTGCATGCCCGGACTGTGCGGCAACCGCGTCAACGTCGCCAACCACCGCGCCCGCCGGGCCGCGACCCACGACCGGCCCACCAGTCCGCGCGACCGGCCCGTCGGCCCCGAGTAAGTCGGCCGCCAGCACGGCCGTCGGCAATATCGGCCGCGCTATTAGAAGGTGACGAAAACCGGCCACATGCTCATCATGCGGCACCTGGATGCCCTGGCGGGATCGGAGGTTCCGCTATCAGAACGCGCTGATAGATCGGGTCCGAAGTCGAGGTTTTTCATTCTTCTGAACGGCCAGAACAGTGTTACGAATAACACATATTCACCCCTTGTAGTGCATCCGAACCGCACAGAAAAACACTATCCTCGGTCCAGTCGTTGACTGGGCGGAGGCCGGAACAGCGACGCTGACCGCACATCCGTGGGGTCAACGACGAAGTAAGCGGGCGTGGTTCTCCACGTCTGGTGAGGGCCGCCGCCCCTGCTCCAACTGCCAGGAAGGGAGGGGCGGCGGTTTCCGGCCGGCACCGTCATTGCTCACCGCTCGCGCACGCCATCCATGCGCGGTTTGCATTCGCAATGATCTCGTTGCATCCGCTAGGGATAGATCGCTCGGGCAATCACTTAGCCGGATAGCAGGCGGCCGCCAATTTGAGTGGCAATTGGCCGACACCGTAGAGCCAAAAACTCCTGCTGAGCGTCGCCGCGCCCCATGCCGGACATGACGTCTTCACGAAGACACGCCGAATATGCGAGCCAAGCGCCTCTTGGGGTGCTTCATGGCCACCTGGAATGTGGCGTTGGCCATACCGATCACGAGGCCAAGTGGCGCGTTAAGTGCATTTACATGCGCTTCCTATCGCAAAGTTGCGGTGTACCTGCCGGTAAGTATGGCCGCTATGGGCGACGATGAGAGCTATGCGGGTCAATGTCCCTGAAGCGCAGGGGAATTGTAGTGTCACCCTCCGACAGCCGACGGCTGACGCTTTGTCAGTGGTTAGTGCGGGTTTAGTTGCGTCGAGCGACGTGGCTGCGTTAACTACACGACACCTGTCCGCGGGCAGGCGTACGTATCCGACGTGGTGTTCCCCCTTCCTGGCAGTTGGAGCCGAACACCCCGTCAGCCCCTCATCAGACGGGCCCCGGCACATGACCGCGGGCCACGAAATCTAGGGAGAATCTGTATGGCCGAACGCAAGCGCCGGCGACACCTCGAGGTCAACCTCGACGAGCACGTGACCTTCTCCGTCCGCATCTCCCCCAAAGCGCTGCGGTGGGCCTGGGCCGTGTGCATCACGGTGGGCAGCACCGGTTGGTACACGCTGACGCACTAGCCCTTCGCGGGGCCCTCAGCGAGGCAGCGAGGCCGGGAAGAGGCCGAGCGGCCGCCGCCCCCGGGGTCCGGGGGCGGCGGCCGGCCCGAAGCCGACGCCCGCTATGAGAGACGCAGGTCACATTCGGTCCTGTCACATCTCTCCGAGCCGTTCCGTCAGGGAGGTGTAACCACGGCAACCGCATAGGAGAGCCCACCATGGACGCTCGCTTGAACCTCTTCGGAAACCCGCTCCTCGGCACGTTCCTGAAGCACCTCAACTCCGCGGGCAAGGTGATCGGCGACTCGGCCCTGCCGGCCGCGACGCAGGAACTGGTGAAGATCCGCGCCAGCCAGATCAACGGCTGCGGCTTCTGCACCGACATGCACACCAAGGACGCCGCGAAGGCCGGGGAGACCTCGACACGCCTGAACCTGGTCGCGGTCTGGCGGGAGGCCACGGTGTTCACCGACGCCGAGCGCGCCGCCCTGGAGCTGGCGGAGCAGGGCACCCGCATCGCCGACGCGGCCGGTGGTGTCACGGACGAGGCGTGGGCGGACGCCGCCAAGTACTACGACGAGGAGCAGCTCGCCGCCCTGGTGTCGATCATCGCCATCATCAACACCTACAACCGGCTGAACGTCATCGTCCAGCAGCCCGCCGGCGACTATCAGCCCGGCCAGTTCGGGTGAGTCCCGGCGCCGTCCCGCGAGGCGCTGGCGAGAATCCGTGGAGGGTCGGCAGAAACGCTCATGGTTGATGCCGTGCCCGGTGCCCAGCCTGCCGAAAAGCGTGATTTCCACGCGTTCGGCAGGCACACCACGGAGGCTCAGTTGGCAGGCGAAACGACGCGGGAGAACGGCCGGGGGACGGACACCGCACGTCCGATGGAAGTCGGCATGGTGCTGTACGGGGGTCACACCATGCTCGACTTCGTCGGTCCGCACCTGGCCTTCGCCAGTGCGGGCATGCGGGTCCACCTGGTGTCGGACTCACTGGACCCAGTGGTGTCCGACACCGGGCCGGCCGTCCTGCCGACCGTCACCCTCGAGAGCTGCCCCGCCGACCTGGACATCCTGTTCGTCCCCGGTGGGCGCGTCGACGAGGTGCTGCTCGACCGCGCCAAGGTCGAGTTCCTCGCGGACCGCGGGCGTACGGCCTCGTACCTCACCTCGGTCTGCACCGGCTCGCTCGCGCTCGCGGCGGCGGGTCTGCTCGACGGCTACCGGGCCGCGACGCACTGGGCCACGCGGGATCAGCTGGCGCGGTTCGGCGTCGAGGTGTCGAGCGAGCGCGTATGCGTCGACCGGAACAGGATCACCGGCGGCGGTGTGACCGCGGGCATCGACTTCGGGCTCACCCTCGTGGCCCGCGTCCTCGGCGAGGACGCCGCGAAACTCTCCCAGCTGGCCATGGAGTACAACCCGCAGCCGCCCTTCGACGCCGGTTCCCCCGAGGGCGCCGGGCCCGAAGTGGTGGCCCGCTTCGCCCGGTTCAGCGAGGCCACCTTCGGCGAACGCGTCGACGAGAGCATCGCCCGCGCCGTCTCGCGGGCACTGGAGCGGCGCGCCGCGCCGAGCGTGTGACGGGCCTTCGCCTCGCGTCCTCACCCCACGCCTCCGCCGCCGCCGCCGACCGCCGCCGCCGACCGGCGGCGCGGCCGACCGGCGCGTCTCCCGCCCGCCGGCCGATCCTGTACGACCATGGGTCCCGCGGGGCAGAGCGTGCCCCACGGCGTTCCGGCGCCGTCGGTCTCGGCTGTTTTACGGAGTACTCATGATCACAGTGCTGGGAGCCACCGGTGGCCAGGGCGGCACGGTGACACGGGCGTTGCTGTCCGCGGGCCACAACGTCCGGGCCGTGGTCCGTGACCGCGAGGAGCCCAGGGCACGCCGACTCGCCCAGCAGGGTGTGGAGGTGGTCGTCGGCGACCTGAGCGACGCCGCGTCGCTGACGGCGGCCTTCGACGGCTCGTCGGCGGCCTTCGCGGTGACGACGCCGTTCGAGTCGGGCACGGACGCCGAGGTACGGCAGGGGCAGGCGATCATCGAGGCCGCCGGCCGGGCCGCGCTGACGCATCTGGTGCTCGCCTCGGTGGGCTCGGCGGACCGCTCCACCGGTATCCCCCACTTCGACAGTAAGGCGGTCATCGAGCGGAACCTGGAGGCGGCGGGCCTGCCGTCGACCGTGGTCGCGCCGACGTACTTCTACGAGAACGCCCTGGGCAGCCGGGACGACATCGCCCAGGGCGTGCTGCCGCTCGCGATCCCCGGCGACACACCGCTCCAGCAGGTGGCCCTGCGCGACCTGGGCGCGGTGGTGGCCGCAGTGATCGCCGACCCCGGGCGGTGGATCGGGCGGCGGGTGGAGGTCGCGGGCGACGCGCCCACCCCCCGGCAGATGGCCGAGGCGCTCGCCTCGGCGGCCGGTGGCCCGGTGGAGTACCGCCATGTGCCGCTGGACGCGGTCCGTAAGGCGAGCGCGGACATGGGGGCCATGTTCACCTTCCTGACGGAGACCGGCTACGACGTGGATCTGCCTCGGCTGCACGCCGACTTCCCCGGCGTCGCCTGGACCTCCTTCGCGGCCTGGGCCGCCGAGCAGGAGTGGCCGCGACCGCGCGGCTGAACGGGCGGCCGGTCCGGGCCGGCACGGGGGCGCGCGGGCCCCGAGTTGCGGGCCCCCACGCGGGGGGTGACGGTGGGCATAAGGGGGACGTGGGGGGCTCGGGGGACTGTGGGGGCGGGCGAATATCCCGGAATAGCCCGGAATATGCCGGGAGCACACTGACCGCGCACAGGAGCGGAGAAAGGCAATGACGAACGGACCTGGGCCCGTGGGGCCCATGGGCAAGGGGCCGAACGGGGAGCGGCCGCGGGCCGGTATGGCGATGGGGGCACAGCGGACCGAGTACACCGGGCGGTATGTGGTCCTGCTCGATCAGCAGGAGCCCGACCGCGGTATGGAGGCGCTGCGCTCGTCCGTGGGGATCTCGTCCGTGGAGCGCGTCCGCGGGGCCGAGCCCGGCGCCGCGGAGCTGCTGGGGCGCCCCGATGTGTCGGTGGTCTTCGACGAGCTCGGCGTCGCCGTCGTCGATGTGCAGCCGGACCAGCGCCATGCGCTGGTCACCACGGCGGAGGCGGAGTCGACGATCATCGCGACGGAGCCGGAGCGCGTGGTGTACGCGTCGGTGATCACGGAGCCGCAGCGCACGCTGACCGGCTTCTTCCCGACGTACCGCAGCGACGATGACGAGGTCTCCCGGCACACCCGGGCCGAGCTCGCCACCTCGCTGGGACCGGCGTGGGACGAGCGGAACACCACCTGGGGACTCCAGGGGATCCGCGCCAACTGGTCGCATCTGACGGGCGGCGGGGTGAAGGTCGCCGTGCTGGACACCGGGGTGGACACCGACCACCCGGACCTGACCGGATGCGTCGAGGCGACGGCCTCCTTCGTGTCCGGGGCGAGTGTCGAGGACGGCCATGGCCACGGCACCCACTGCGTCGGCACCGTGGCCGGTCCCGCCAGACCCGGGCACGCCCCGCGGTACGGCGTGGCCGGTGAGGCCCGGATGCTGGTGGGCAAGGTGCTCAGCGACCAGGGCGTGGGCTCGGACGGCGAGATCCTGGCGGGGATGGCCTGGGCGGTCGCCCAGGGCGCCCGGGTGGTCTCCATGTCGCTCGGGGCTCCGGTGGAGCCGGGCGAGCTGTTCCCGCAGACGTACGAGAACGTGGCGCGGCGTGCGCTGCGGCGCGGCACCGTGATCGTGGCCGCGGCGGGCAACGAGAGCCGCCGGCCCGGCTTCGTGGCGCCGGTGGGGCGGCCCGCCAACTGCCCGTCCATCCTGGCGGTGGCGGCGCTCGGCAAGGACCTGGGGACCGCGTTCTTCTCCTGCGGCGCCATCAACGGCGCGGGCGGCGAGGTCAATATCGCGGCGCCCGGGGTCGACATCTTCTCGGCCGCGCCCGACGGCACGTACCAGACGATGAGCGGCACCAGCATGGCGACGCCGCATGCCGCCGGTGTGGCCACGCTGCTGGCCCAGGCGCATCCGGACGCCTCGGCGGCCGATCTGAGCACCCGTCTGCTGTCCGGGGCCCATCCGCTGGCGCAACCGGCCGCGGACATCGGCGCGGGTCTGCTCCAGGCCCCGTGAGCGGCGGCGCCATGGGGCAGACGGCGCGGTCCGGGCCGGTCGGGGTCATCCTCTCGGTCGACCCGGACCGGTTCGCCCAGGTCGTGGAGGCCGCGCGCGGGGTCGGGCTGACGGTCGCCGGTGAGCAGCCGATCCTGGGCTCGCTGTCCGGGACGATCGCGGAGGACCGGATCCCGGTGCTGGAGGCGGTGGACGGCGTGGAGTCGGTGGACCGGGAACGGATCGTCCGGCTTCCGCCGCCCGACGCACCGCTTCAGTGAGCCCCCGGCTCTCGCCGCGTCGGACGTGGTCGAACGGCCCGGCCGCAGTCGGACGTGGACGAACGGCCCGGCCGCAGTCCGACGTGGACGAACGGCCCGGCCGCGTCAGACGTGGTCGAACGGCTCGGCGTACTTGAAGGGCCCCTTGATGGTCGGCTGATAGGCGGTCAGGGTCCGGACCTGGAAGTACTCGCCCCAGGCCGGATCCGGGGCCGTGATGCCGTACTCGGTCGCCGGGCGGAAGCCGAACCGGCCGTAGTAGGCCGGACTGCCCAGCAGGGCGACCAGCGATTCGCCGAACGCGTCCGCGGCGCCGAGCACCGCGTGGACGAGCGCGAGGCCCACGCCACGGCCCTGATGGGCGGGGTGCACGCTGAGCGGGCCGAGACCGAGGGCGAGGGCCAGGTCGGAGCCGACATGGCCGCGGGTGCACACGACATGTCCGATCACCTCGCCGCGGTCGCCGGTGGCGACGAACGAGAGCGCGGGCAGCCAGCCGTCGCTGATCCGGAGTTCGTCCAGCAGCGTGGCCTCGACCGGAGCGGGGGCGTTCGCGTTGCCCACGGTGTCCGAGGTGTCCGACTTCGTGAACGCGGCCGAGGTGACGGCCCGTACGGCGTCGATGTCGGAGCGGGTCTCGCGTCGGATCAACATCGGGTCAGGATGCGTCCGGATGCCGCGCGACGGCAAACGAATTGTGCGCCCACGCGCGGGACGGGCCGCGCGGTCGGCCGTAATTGGTTCGACTCGGCGGCCGCGGCTCCGGCAGCCTCCCGTCATGGACCCCCATTACTGGCCCCTGTACGGGCTCCGCCTGCGTACGCCACGCCTGGAGCTGCGGCTCCCCGACGTCCCCCTGCTCGACGAGCTGGCCGCGGTCGCGGCAGGCGGGGTGCACGACCCGGACGAGATGCCCTTCGCCGTCCCCTGGACCGAGGTGCCGCCGGAGGAGCGCGGACGCGGCGCCTTCCAGCATGTGCTGCGCACCATCGCCGAATGGCGGCCGGAGCGGTGGACGCTGAGCCTCGCGGTGCTGCACGAGGGGACGGTGATCGGGCGGCAGGACCTGTTCGCGACCGAGTTCGCCATCACCCGGGAGGCCGAGACCGGCTCCTGGCTGGGCATCGCCCACCAGGGCAAGGGCCTGGGCACGGAGATGCGGGCGGCGGTGGCGCACCTGGCGTTCGAGGGGCTGGGCGCGCTGTCGCTGATCTCGGGCGCGATGGTGGAGAACGGCCGCTCGCTGGGGGTGTCCCGGCGGCTCGGCTACCGCCCCGACGGGTTGTCCGTGCTCGCCGTAAGGGGCGCGGCACGTACCCTTCAGCGGCTGCGGCTGGACCGCGCGGCCTGGGAGGAGCACCGCGCCACCCCGGTCGAGGTCGCCGGACTGGAGCCGTGCCGCGCGCTGTTCGGCGCTTCCTGACGCCCTTCGGCCGCGGGAGCACGAGGTTTGGCCGCGGGGGTGCGAGCCGTGGCCGCGCGGGGGTGCGAGCCGTGGCCGCGGGAGTGCGAGCCCGCATCGCCCGCTCTACGGTGGTTTGAGGGGGCCGGGACGGCTAATGGAGGTGGCATCCATGGCGGGCAAGTTCGAGATCTACGAGGACAAGCGCGGCAAGCACCGCTTCCGGCTGAAGGCGGGCAACGGCGAGATCATCGCGGTCGGCGAGGCCTACGAGTCCAAGTCCGCCGCGCAGAAGGGCGTCGAATCCGTCAAGAAGAACGCCCCGACGGCCGAGATCAAGGAGATCCCGACCGACAAGACGGGCTGACCAGGCCGGACTCATAGGCCGCGATGACGAGTTGGGCGCGGTCGCGGGCGCCCAGCTTGCCCATGATGCGGCTGACATGGGTCTTGGTGGTGAGCGGTGAGAGGCCGAGCGTCTGCGCGGCCTCGGCGTTGTTGAGGCCCCGGGCGACGAGCGCCAGCACCTGCCGTTCGCGCTCGGAGAGTGCGGCCAGTGCGGCGGGCGCGGGTACGCCGGGCGGCGGGGCCTCCGGCAGGCGCAGGACGCGGGCGATGAGCCGGGCGGTGGGACCGGGCGAGAGCAGGGAATCCCCCGCCGCCACGGTCCGTATGGCGTCGAGGAGTTCGGCCGGCCGGGTGTCCTTCACCAGGAAGCCGGACGCGCCCGCGCGCAACGCCTCGACGATGTGCTCATCGGTGTCGTACGTCGTCAGCACGAGCACCTTGACCCCGGCGAGGTCCTCGTCGGCGGCGATCCGGCGGGTGGCCTCGATGCCGTCGAGATCGGGCATCCGGATGTCCATGACCACGAGGTCGGCGCGGGTGGTGCGGGCCAGTTCGACGGCCTCGCGGCCGGTGCCCGCCTGCCCGACCACGTCCATGTCACGGGCCGAGGAGACCAGCATGGCGAAGGCGGAACGGACCAGCGTCTGGTCGTCCGCGAGCAACACCCTGATCGGCGCCGCGGCCCCGGGGGCGGGGTCCGGTGAGGTGCCCCCGGACGGCGGGTCGGCGGAGCTGGTCCCGGACGGCGGATCCGGCGGTGTGGTCATGCGGTGGCCTCCCTGGGCGGTGCGGCGGTCTGTCCGGTGGCGGTGGCGGTGCCAGTGGTGACGCCGGAGGCGGAGCCGGTGGCGATGCCCGTACGGCCGCCGGGCGGACCGCCCCTCCCCCACGGCAGCGCGGCCCTGATCGCGAAGCCGGGCCCGTCCTCGCGGGGTCCGGCGGACAGGGTGCCCGCGACGCTGCGGGCCCGCTCGCGCATGCCCACGATGCCGTAGCCCGTTTCGACGGGCTCGGTAAGGGGCGCGTCCTCGCCCCTCGGCCCGTCGTCCACGGCGGCGACGTACAGCTCCCCCTCGCCCCGTACGAGCGTGATCCGCACCCTCGTGCCGGGCGCGTGGCGGACGGCGTTGGTCAGGGCCTCCTGCACGATCCGGTACGCGGCCGCGCCCACGGCGGGCGACAGTTCGGACGCCTCCACGTCGACCGTAAGGTCCACACGGACGCCCGCCGCCTCCGCCGCCGCGGCCAGGTCGGCGAGTCCGGCGAGCCCCGGCAGCGGCCCGGTGTCCTCCTCGTCCGCGCGGTCGGCGTCGCCGCCCGCGCCGCCGCGGAGCACCTGGAGGGTGGCCCGGAGCTCGGCGCGGGCGTCCCGGCAGGTGTCGGCGATCGAGTCGAGCGCCTTGGCCATCGTCTCGCGGTCCAGCCGCTCGGGGTCGGCGATCAGGACATGCGCCGCGACGGAGGTCTGGACGCCGATGAGAGTGATGCTGTGCGCGAGCAGATCGTGCAGATCGCGGGCGATGCGCAGCCGTTCCTCGGCGACCCGCCGGGCCGCCTCGTCCTCGCGGGTCCGCTCGGCGCGTTCGGCCCGCTCCAGGATCGCGGCGATGTACTTGCGGTGGATGCGGACCGCCTCGCCGATCACCACGACCGACAGCACCCAGCCGGAGGTGCGCAGCATGTCGAGACCGGCGTGCGGCTTCCCGCTCAGGGCCATCACCGAGACCATGATCGAGATCACCGCGGCGACGGTGAGGAAGGACCGCAGCGGCGGGCCCATGACGGCGAGCGTGTAGACGGCGAGGAGCCCGGCCGGGACGACCGCGATATGGACGTTGTCCATGGCGTGGTACGGCCCGACCATGAACACCACCACCACGGTGACCACCATCGGGCTGTGCCGCCGCCCGATGAGCACCGTGGCGCTGGCGGCGAGCAGCGCCCAGCCGAACGCGTCCGGGCGGTGGCCGTTCCGGTCGGGGTTGAGCAGTGCCAGGGCCACCTGGAGAACCAGCACCGCACCGGCGATCCGGGCGTCCACCCGCCGCCGCCCGCGGGCCTCGTCCGGGGCCTCGGCGGGGCGGGGGCCGTTGTGCAGGGCGCGCGACGCGGAGGCGATCGCGCGGTGGACGGCGGAGCGCGCCCGTGAGGTGCTCGCGGGCTTCGCCGTGGAGTGGGTGGTCGCAGGAGGTACGGGCACGGGCTCCATCCTCGGGGATCCGCCTCGGGCCGATCCATAGGGCTGTATGCGTCCCATAGGGCTGTATGCGTCCCATGGGGCTGTAGGCGTCCCATGGGGGCGCCACTCCCACAGGGCCTGTATGCGTCCCACAGGGCGGCGCGGCTCCCGCAGGGCGGCAGGGGGTCCGGAGAGCGGCCAAACAGCGGCCAGGGGGCGGCTACAGGGCGTACGAAGGGGGTCGTACGAAGCGGCCCCGGACCGGCCGTCCCCTGTTCGGCCGGTCCGGGCCAGGGACGGCGTCAGCCGCCGCGTACGGCCGGTTCGGGACGGGACCCGGCGGCGGACCCGTCCTGGGCGGCCCGGACCGGCGAGGCGGGCGTACGGCGGAAGAGGGCGCCCGGCCACCACACCCACCGCTTCAGCAGCACGCTCGCCGACGTCACCAGATACGTCCGCACGAGGAACGTGTCGAGCAGCACGCCGACCGCCACCACGAACCCCATCTCGACCAGCATCACCATCGGCAGCGTGGCCAGCACCGCGAAGGTCGCCGCCAGCACCAGACCGGCCGAGGCGATCACCCCGCCCGTCGTGCGCAGCGCGGTCATCGCCGCGTCCGGGACGTCCGCCCCGCGCAGCGACTCCTCCCGCATCCGGTGCATCAGGAAGATGCCGTAGTCCACGCCGAGGGCGACCAGGAAGACGAAGGAGAGCAGCGGCAGCCCGGGGTCGACCCCGGCGAAGCCGAAGACCGGGTCGAAGAAGAGCCCGCCGAGCCCCATCGCCGCGCCCCACACCGCGACCACGGCGACTACGAGGAGCAGCGGCGCGACGAGGCTGCGCAGCAGGGCGGCGAGGATCAGCAGCACGGCGATCAGCACCAGTGGGATGACCAGCATCCGGTCGCGGGCGTTGGTGTCCTTCATATCGAGCTGCTGGGCGCTGGGGCCGCCGACCAGCGTGTCGGCGCCCTCGACCCGCACCAGACCGGAGCGCAGGGCGTGCAGCGTGGCCGTCTCCTCCGCCGACTGCGGGGCGCCCCGCGGGAAGACGTCGATCTCCGTCCAGCCGCCGCCGCTGCGCCCGGTGTCCGCCCGCACGACGCCTTCCGTGTCGCGCGCCCGCCGCAGCACCTCGTCCGCGCCCGCGGTGCGCGCCATCACGCTGATGGGCTGGCTGCTGCTGTCCGGATAGGCGTCGGCGAGGGTCTGGACGGCGGCCACCGACTCGGGCTTGTCGGCGAAGGTGTCCTCCTGCTTGAGGTCGCCGGACAGATTGAGCACCCCGAGGGCGAGCACGCCCAGCAGCGCGGCACCGCCGAGGAGCACTGTTCCGGGCCGGCGGCGGGCCGAGCCGCCCATCGCCTCGAAGAACCCGCGCCGGGTCGCCCGCGGCTCACCGCCGTAGACGGGGATCAGCGGCCAGAACACCCGCCGCCCCAGCAGCACCAGCACCGCGGGCAGCAGCGTCATCATCGCGGCCAGCGCGCAGATGACCCCGACCGCGCCGACCGGGCCCAGTCCGCTGCTGCTGTTGAGGTCGGCGGCGAGCAGACACAGCAGCCCGGCGGCCACGGTGCCGCTGGAGGCGAGCACGGCCGGGCCGCAGCCCCGCAGGGCCGCGCGCATCGCGTCGTACGGGGCGCGGTGGCGGCGTAGCTCCTCGCGGTAGCGGGACACGATCAGCAGGGCGTAGTCGGTGCCCGCGCCGAAGACCAGCACCGTCATGATCGAGGAGCTCATGCTGGTGACGATGAGGTCGAAGCCCTGGACGAGGCCGTAGACGATCGCCATCGCCGCCATGGCGGCCACGCCGACCGCCCCCAGCGGCACCAGCCACAGCAGCGGGCTGCGATAGGTGATGATCAGCAGCAGGGCGACCACCCCGGCGGTGGCGAACATCAGCGTGCCGTCGGTGGAGGCGAAGACCTCCTGCGAGTCGGCGCTGAGCGCCCCGGGACCGCCGACCTGGACGGTCAGGCCCTCGGGGTGGGAGGCCAGCTCGGCGCGGACGTCCTTGACGGCGTCGGCGCGCTCCTTCTCGTCCGTCAGTCCGGTGAGCGCCATGGGGTACATCACGGTCGTGCCGTCCTTGGACGGGACGGCGCGCGGCGCGGTGCCGCCCACGAGGTCATGACGCCCCGCCACCTCGGCGACCCGCCCGCCGGCCGCCTTACGGTCGGCATCGGTCAGCCCGCCGTCGCGGTGGAAGACGAGGACGAGGTCGATGGTGTCGCCACCGGGCAGCCGCTCCTGGAGCCGGGCCACCTGGGTGGAGTCGGCGCCCGCCGGGAGGTAGTCGACGGCCGTGTCCCGTTTGGCGCCCTCGAGCTTGCCCGCGAAGGGGACGGCGACGAGGAGGAGCAGCACCCACCCCGCGATGACCGCCCAGGGCAGCGAGCGCCGCCGCTTGCCGCCGCCGGCCGCGGCGGGCGGCACCTCGGCCGCGCCTGGCGGCGACGCGTCCGGTTGAAGGTGATCTCTCGGGATCCCTGACGATGTCGTCTGCATGCCCCCAGGCTTCCGGCGCCCGGCGGCCGATACGTCGCGCCGACGACGGAAATGGCGGCTACTACCCCGGGGGCGGGACGGGGGCGATTACTCCCTGGGGAGTACGGAGAGCGGACCGGAGCCCTCCGCTCAGAACGCCGCCCTTGTGGCCGCCAGCAGGCGGGCCGTGTCGTCCGGACAGATCATCAGCGCCCGGCCGACCGTTTCCAGGACCGCGCGCTCGGCCGGGCGGTACGGGCCGTCGGCCACGGCGATCCGGGCGCCCTGGAGGAGGATGGCCTCCCGGCCGGTGGGGGCCAGATGCGGGGCCAGCGGCTCCAGGGCCTCGTGCAGCTCGATGGCCAGCGCCGTACCGCACGGGTCCAGGCCGTCCCGCTCGCCGCAGGCGCCCGGCAGCCGCCCGGTGTCGGCGGCGAGGGCCTCGATGAGCGCGAGCAGCTGCTCCTCGCTGCAGTCGGCGAACCCGGCGGCGCGCACCGCGCCGACCGCGACCTGCCGGACCGCCGTCGACTCGGTGCCGCCCGCGGCGAGGACCGCGAGGGCCACGGTGTGCACCGCGTCGCGGAGCATCGCGGAGAAGCGGGTGGTGGTGGGGTGGTCGAGCACGTCCGTGCCGTAGCGGCTGCCGCAGGCCGCGCATTCCGCGATGGGCGCGACCGGTCCGCGCGGCAGCACCGGCAGGCCGAGCACCACGATGCGGCGGCGGCCGGTACGGCGGCGGTAGTTGCGATCACCCCCGCACTCGGGGCAGAAGAACTCACCATCGCCGACGGTCCGCCACAGAGTGCGTACGCCTACCACACACAGGTCCCGGTCACGGCGGGCTCGCCGGTGCACCACGTCACACCTCCATAACGCTTCGGCCACGTTGCCGCGTTGACGTGATGCTAGCCACATCCATGATGTGACGTCAGTACCCCGAACGGAGACAACAGGCCAAACCCGAGGCCCCGCCCACCTCGCGGGGTGAACGGGGCCCATGTGGGTGACCAGGTCAACGGGGTGATGAAGTCATCCGATCAGACCGGTGAAAGATCATCTACGCACCTGAAGGAATCCGAAGGATCCCGAAAGGATCAACGGCGCGCCCGGTTCACCGCGGAGACGACGGCCTTCAGGGATGCGCGCACGATGTTGGCGTCGATGCCGACACCCCACAGCACCTGCCCGTCGATCGCGCACTCGATGTACGCGGCGGCCTGGGAGGCGGCGCCCTCGCTCAGGGTGTGCTCGGAGTAGTCCAGCAGCCGTACGTCCACGTCGATCGCGGCCAGGGCGTCGAAGAAGGCCGCCAGCGGGCCGTTGCCGGTGCCGTTCAGCACCGCCTCGGCGCCGTCCACGACCGCCTCGACGGTGAGCGCGTCGGTGCCCTCGGTGGTGGTCGAGGTCTGCGCGCTGCGCAGCGAGATCCGGCCCCACTGATTGTCGTCGGTCGGCAGGTACTCGTCCTGGAAGGCCGCCCAGATCTGGGCCGGGGTGACCTCGCCGCCCTCGGCGTCGGTCTTGGCCTGAATCGTCTTGGAGAACTCGATCTGCATCCTGCGCGGCAGGTCCAGGTTGTGGTCGTTCTTCAGGACATAGGCGATGCCGCCCTTGCCGGACTGGGAGTTCACCCGGATCACGGCCTCGTAGGAGCGGCCGACGTCCTTGGGGTCGATGGGCAGGTACGGGACGGCCCACTCGATGTCGTCCACCGTCTTGCCCTGCTCGGCCGCGCTCGCCTCCAGCGCCTCGAACCCCTTCTTGATGGCGTCCTGGTGGGAGCCGGAGAAGGCGGTGTAGACCAGATCGCCCGCGTAGGGGTGGCGCGGGTGGATCTCCATCTGGTTGCAGTACTCGGCGGTGCGGCGGATCTCGTCGATCTGCGAGAAGTCGATCTGCGGGTCCACGCCCTGGGAGAACAGGTTCATGCCCAGCGTCACCAGGTCGACATTGCCGGTGCGCTCGCCCTGCCCGAACAGGCAGCCCTCGATGCGGTCGGCCCCGGCCATGATCGCCAGCTCGGCGGCGGCGACGGCGGTGCCGCGGTCGTTGTGCGGATGCACCGACAGGCAGATGTGCTCGCGCCGGGACAGATGGCGCGACATCCACTCGAAGCGGTCCGCGTGGGTGGACGGGGTCGAGCGCTCGACGGTGGCCGGCAGATTCAGGATGATCTCGCGGCCCTCCTCGGGCTGCCAGACGTCCATGACGCCCTCGCAAACCTCCAGCGCGAAGTCCAGCTCGGTGTCGGTGAAGATCTCCGGGCTGTACTGGTAGCCGAAGACCGTGTCACCGCCGAGGATCTTGTCGGCGTACTCCACCACCAGCCGGGTGCCGTCCACCGCGATCTGCTTGACCTGCTCCCGGGTGCCGCGGAAGACGACGCGGCGGAAGGTGGGGGCGGTGGCGTTGTACAGGTGCACGGTGGCCTTGTGCGCCCCCCGCAGCGACTCCACGGTGCGCTCGATCAGCTCCTCGCGCGCCTGGGTGAGGACGGAGATCGTCACGTCCTCCGGGATCGCGCCCTCCTCGATGATCGACCGTACGAAGTCGAAGTCGGTCTGGCCGGAGGAGGGGAAGCCGACCTCGATCTCCTTGTAGCCCATGCGCACCAGCAGGTCGAACATCTCGCGCTTGCGGGCCGGGGACATCGGGTCGATCAGCGCCTGGTTGCCGTCCCGCAGATCGGTGGACAGCCAGCGCGGGGCGACGGTGATGCGGTTGTCCGGCCAGGTGCGGTCCGGGATGTCGACGGCCTCGTACGGGCCGTACTTGTGGACCGGCATCCCCGAGGGGCGCTGGGTGACGGTCGCGGCGGTGATCGGCGTACGACGGCCGACGGGGCTCTGGGCGCTCGCGGAATGATCAGACGTGCTCATGATGCGTAGGGCTCCTCGTATGTCCGCTGGGCGGCCGACGGGGCGAAAACACCGCAACACCGAACTCCGCGGGGAGGGGGTCGGCCTACGACTACAGGCCCTCGCCGCGGCAGCTAAGAAGAAGCAGCCCGAAACGCATGATGGTGAGCAGCCTAACCGAGACCGGTGAGCACGGCGGACCCGTATCACTATGCGGACCGAAGCATGTGCTTCGGAGGAATACACATCTTCCACTCGATTTCAGCAATCATGACCGCAAGACGTGACACCGGCATCACGCGATGCGACATTGCCAGCCATGGACGCCAATGCCAATGCCCGCCGGACCCGCCTCGCCCGCGGTCACCGCCACACCGCCTTCTGCACGATCGTGCCGCCGCACGTCCTGGACAAGCTGTCCCATGCCGAGGACACGTCGCTGGCCGATCCCGCCCGCCGCACCCTCGAGCACGACGCCCTGCAGCGCACCCGCCGCCGGATCACCACCGTGCGCGGCATCCCCGCCGCGCGGGCGGCCACGCCCTCCGACAAGCCCCGGCGCACCATCTACGACGCCCAGCACAGGACCTCGCTGCCGGGCCGGAAGGTGCGCGGCGAGGGCGACCAGGCGGCCGGGGACGACTCGGTGAACCGGGCGTACGACGGGCTGGGCGCGACCTTCGAGCTCTTCCTCAAGGCGTACGGCCGGCGCTCGATCGACGACTCCGGGCTGCCGCTGAACGCGAGCGTCCACTACAGCGAGGACTACAACAACGCCTTCTGGGACGGCGAGCAGATGGTCTTCGGCGACGGGGACGGGGAGGTCTTCCTGGACTTCACCATCCCGGTCGACGTGATGGCCCACGAGCTCACCCACGGTGTCACGCAGTACACCGCCAACCTCGAGTACTTCGGCCAGTCCGGGGCGCTCAACGAGTCGATGTCCGACGTCTTCGGCTCCCTGGTCAAGCAGCATGCGCTCGGCCACAGCGCGGAGGAGGCCGACTGGCTGATCGGCGCGGGGCTGCTGACGGACCGGGTCACCGGGGTGGCCCTGCGCTCCATGAAGGCCCCGGGCACGGCGTACGACGACGATGTGCTGGGCAAGGACCCGCAGCCGGGCACGATGGACGACTACGTCCACACCTCACGTGACAACGGCGGCGTCCACATCAACTCCGGCATCCCCAACCACGCCTTCTACCTCGCCGCCACCGCCCTGGGCGGCAACGCCTGGGAGCGCGCCGGGCAGATCTGGTACGACGTGCTGACCGGCGGCGATCTGGCCTCCGACGCGGAGTTCACCGACTTCGCCCAGCTCACGGTGGCCGCGGCGCAGGCCCGCTACGGCGAGGGCGAGGAGCAGGCGGCGGTGCGGGAGGCATGGACCGGGGTGGGCATCACCGATCTGCGGGCCCACGTGGGCGCGCGATAGGGCACGCCATCGGGTAGTGATGGAGCCATGCGCATCTCCGTCACCCGCACCGGCGGATTCGCCGGAATCGAGCGCCGGGCCGAGCTGGACACCACCGGCCGGCCCGACGCCACCCATCTGGACGCCCTGGCCCACCAGGCCGTCGAGACCGGCCACACCACGGCCCCCCGCGGCGTCCCCGACGGCTTCCAGTACGAGATCACCGTCGACGGCCGCACCATCCACGCCGCGGATCCCCAGCTGAGCGACGCCCAGCGGGAACTGATCCGCACGGTGCTGAAGGAAGGCGCGTAAGGCCCCACGCGGACGGGGCCCGCGTGGGCGGGCCTACGCGGGCGGGCCTGCGAGGACGGGTTCCACGCGGTCGGGGCCTGCGCGGGGCCTGCGCGGGGCGGGCGCCACGCGGACGGGGCCTGCGCGGGGCGGGCGCCACGCGGACGGGGCCTGCGCGGGGCGGGCGCCACGCGGACGGGGCCTGCGCGGGGCAGGGGCTGCGCGCCGGGCTCAGAACCCCAGCTTCCGCAGCTGCTTCGGGTCGCGCTGCCAGTCCTTGGCGACCTTCACATGCAGGTCGAGGAAGACCGGCGTGCCGAGCAGCGCCTCGATGTGCTTGCGGGACTTGGTGCCCACGTCCTTCAGACGACGGCCCTTGGGGCCGATGATGATGCCCTTCTGGCTGGGCCGCTCGATGTAGAGGTTGGCGTGGATGTCCAGGAGCGGCCGGTCCGCCGGGCGGCCCTCGCGGGGCAGCATCTCCTCCACCACCACCGCGATGGAGTGCGGCAGTTCGTCCCGTACGCCCTCCAGCGCGGCCTCCCGGATCAGCTCGGCCACCATGACCTGCTCGGGCTCATCCGTAAGGTCGCCCTCGGCGTAGAGCGTCGGGCCCTCGGGCAGCAGCGGGACCAGCAGATCCGCCAGCAGATCCACCTGCTGGTCACCCACGGCCGACACGGGGACGATCTCGGCCCACTCGAAGCCCAGCTCCTTGCCGAGCCGGTCGATGGCGATCAGTTGCCGGGCCAGTTGCTCGGACTCGACCAGGTCGGTCTTGGTGACGATCGCGACCTTGGGGGTCTTCTTGATCCCCGCCAGCTCGGTGGCGATGTAGCGGTCGCCGGGGCCGAGCTTCTGGTCGGCGGGCAGGCAGAAGCCGATGACATCGACCTCGGCCCAGGTGGTGCGCACCACATCGTTGAGCCGCTCGCCGAGCAGGGTGCGCGGCTTGTGCAGACCGGGGGTGTCGACGAGCACCAGCTGGGCGTCGGGGCGGTGCACGATGCCACGGACGGTGTGACGGGTGGTCTGCGGGCGGTTCGAGGTGATCGCGACCTTCGTCCCCACCAGCGCGTTGGTCAGGGTCGACTTGCCCGCGTTGGGGCGGCCGACGAAGCAGGCGAAGCCCGAGCGGTGCGGGGTCTCCCGCTGCTCGGTCGGGGACGGGGAGGTACCGGCAGTCATGGCCCCCATTCTCCCCGATGCCCCGACCCGCTCGGACCAGCCGTCCCGGCCCCGTACGACCGCCGGGGCGGTGGGGCCGGGTCAGGCGTCCAGCGTGGCCCGCAGGGTGCCGTCGGTGCCCGCCAGCAGCACCGGGGTCCCGGCCCCGCCCAGGTCCCGGACGGCCGCGCGGTCCTCCTCCGAGGCGCTCTCCGCGTCGGTCACCACGGCCGCGGCCTCCAGGGACGTGGCACCGCTCGCCACGGCCATGGCGACGGCGGTCTGGAGGGCGCTCAGCTTCAGCGAGTCGAGGGCCACGGTCCCGGCGGCATAGGTACGGCCCGTCTCGTCGCGGACGGCGGCGCCCTCCGGCACGGAGTTGCGGGCCCGCACGGAGCGGGCCAGCGTGATGATCTTGCGGTCTTCGGGGTCCAACTGCGCTGCTTCGCTCATGTGGATGAGCATATGCGGGGCGTTGACCGGCGGTGACGCCGGTGGGCACACGGCGGCCCGCGCCGGGCGGCGGTGCGGCGGCCCGGCGCGGGCGATACGCGATCGTGCGGTGGTGCCGTGGTGCGGTGGTGCCGTGGTGCCGTGGTGCGGTGGTGCTCTGCTCCTTACGGGAGGATCGGCGAAGGCTGGAAGGTCAGCGAGGCCGAACCCGACGACGGGCTCAGACCCGGGGCCCCCGCGAAGGAGGCGGTGTACGTCGAGGCGGTGATCGCGGTCGACGGAACGGTGACATTGCTGAGCGTCGCCGTGCCGCCGGCGTTGGTGACCGCGCTGCCCAGCGCGATCGGCCCCACCAGGGAGTTGGCGACGAAGGTGAGGTTCTGGCCGGGGACCGGGGTGTTCGACGCGTCCCTCAGTGTCGCGCTCAGGGTCGGGATGACGAACGTGCCGTTGATCCGCAGCCGGATGGTGGCCGGGGTGGCGGTCACGGTGGTCCCGGTCGGCGCCGCGACCACGTTCTGGGTGACGGTCGGTGAGGTGGAACCGGCGAAGCAGGTGTCGCCACCGTAGGTGGCGGTGACCGTGTGCGCGCCGGTGGTGAGGGTGTTGGTGCTGACGGTGGCCTGTCCCGCGGCGTTGAGCGTGCCGGTGAGGGTGGGCCCGCCGCTGATCACGAAGGTGACGTTCCCGGTCGGGATCCCCGTCGCCGGCGGCACCGCGGCCACGGTGGCGGTGAACGTCACGTTCTGGCCGGTGGTGGACGGGTTCGGCGAGGAGGTGAGCGTGGTCGTGGTGTTCGCCTGGCCGACGGTGACGGAACCGGAGGCCGAGGAGCCCGCCACACCCGTGCTGCCCCCGTACGTGACCGTCACCGCGTGCGTGCCCACCGGAATCACGCCGGTCGTCACACACGCCTGACCACTGGCGTTCAGCGTCCCGGTCAACGTCGGACCACCCACGATCGCGAACGTCACCATCCCCGTCGGAGCACACGTGCCGGGCGACGTCGTGCTCACCTGCGCACACAAAGTCACCGACTGCCCACACACCGGGGAAGCGGGCGTCATGGTCAACGCGGTCGTCGAGGACGCCTGGTTCACCGTGACGGTGGAGGTCGCCACCGAGCCCATGACGCCCCCGTCGCCCGCGTAGGTGGCGGTCACGGCGTGGGAGCCGACCGGGATGGCGCTGGTGGTCACGCACGCCTGACCGGTCGCGTCCAGCGTGCCCGTCAGGGTCGGGCCGCCGGTGATCACGAAGGTCACCGTGCCGGTTGGCGTACAGGTGCTCGGCGGCGGCACCGTGACCTGCGCGCAGATGGTGATCGCTGCACCGCAGACCGGTGCGGCCGGGGTCACCGTGACCGTTGTGGTGGACGCGCCCTGACCGACCGTGACCGAGCCGGTGCCGGTCGAGCTCGCGACGTTCCCGTTGCCGTTGTAGGTGGCCGTCACGGTGTGCGTCCCCACCGGGATGTTGCCGTTCGTCACGCACGCCTGGCCGCTCGCGTCGAGCGCGGCGACGACGAACGGAACACCGTCGACGGCGAATGCCACCGTGCCCGTCGGGGTACAGGTGCCGGGCGCGACGACCGCCACCTGGGCGCACAGGGTCACCGTCTCACCGCAGACCGGCGAGGCGGGGGAGACGGTGAGGGTCGTGGTCGAGGACGCCGGGTTGACGGTGAGCGGCGTCAAGGGCGAGTTGGACGGGGCGAAGTTGGTGTCGCCGCTGTAGAACGCGGCGACCTGGTGCGTGCCCACGCTCAGGGCGGAGACGGTGACGGAGGCGTTCCCGGACGCGTCGAGGGTCCCGGTCACCGTGGGCCCGTCCGCGCTGATGATGAAGGTGACCGTACCGGTGGGGGTGCCGCTGCCCGGGGGCACCGCCGCCACACTGGCGGTCAGGGTCACGGTCTCGCCGCAGACGGGCGCGGGCGGGACGAAGGTGACGGTGGTGGTGGTCGCCGACTGGTTGACCTGCTGAGTGGTCGTGCCGGTTGAATTGTCCGCGGGATCGGTGGAGTTGACGAAACTCACCGTGACCAGATGGGAGCCGACGGCGAGGGTGGAATCGGTCACGCTGAACGTGCCGGAGTCGGGCCCGGTGGGGTTGAGCGTCACCGGGCCGATGATCGGACCACCGGCGATGACGAAGGTCACGTCGCCCCACGGAGGGGTCCCGGCGGTGATACCGGTGACATTGGCGGTGTAGGTGACGGATTGACCGAAGACGGAGGGGTTCGGCGTCGAGGTCACCGTGGTGGTGGACATGAAGCGGCCGCCCTTTCCTGAGCTCAGGGGGATGAGCCGCCCGGCTCCGCGCGACGCATGCCGCGCGGAGCCTTGGCCTCTGCGCGGGGGTGCCCATACGGCCGACCTGTCTACGTCAAAGCAGAGAGGCCGACTGTCCCCCGACAGAGGTATGGGCGACCCACCAGTCGGTATCTGCAAGTAAGCGGGCGCCTACGCCAGATGGGCCAGGGAGCGGACGGCTATTCCACTCGGATGGCGCAGCGCGGGGCGCGCGTTGCCAATGCGCTGGCGCGGTGGCCCGCCGTCGTGCGGGCGGGTGCCGCGCCCCCGCGCGGGAGGCGGGCCGGGCAGAGCACAGTGCGCACAGTGCGGCCCCGCCCACAGGGTGTGGACGGGGCCGTGGCACGGCTTGAGCAGGGGCTACTCGGGCTCGGCGGCGGCGGTTTCACGGATCGGCTCGACCAGCACCGTGACGATGCGGTTGCGGCGGCCCGCCGGGGACTCGGCGGTCAGCCGCAGCGCCTTGAGCGCGGGGTCCACACCGCCCTCGGGGACGTCCACCTCGGCCTTGGCGCCCGCGATCGGCACCCGGCCCAGCGCCTTGGCGAGCAGCCCGCCCACCGTCTCGACGTCCTCGTCCTCCAGGTCCGTGCCGTACAGCTCGCCCAGGTCGCCCAGGGCGAGCCGGGCGGTCACCCGGTGGGTGCCGTCGCCGAGGTCCTCGACGGGCGGCAGCTCGCGGTCGTACTCGTCGGTGATCTCGCCGACGATCTCCTCCAGGATGTCCTCGATGGTGACGATCCCGGCCGTGCCGCCGTACTCGTCGATCACCACGGCCACGTGGTTGCGCTCCTGCTGCATCTCGCGCAGCAGACCGCCCGCGTTCTTGGTGTCCGGGACGAAGGCGGCGGGCCGCATCGTGGTGGAGACCAGCTCGGCCTCGGCCTCGCGGTTGATGTGCGTCTTGCGGACCAGGTCCTTGAGGTAGACGATCCCGACGATGTCGTCCTCGTTCTCCCCGGTGACCGGGATCCGGGAGAAGCCGGAGCGCAGCGCGAGGGTGAGGGCCTGCCGGATGGTCTTGAAACGCTCGATGACCACGAGGTCGGTGCGCGGCACCATCACCTCGCGCACCAGGGTGTCGCCGAGCTCGAAGACGGAGTGGACCATGCGCCGCTCCTCGTCCTCGATCAGCGACTCCTGCTCGGCGAGGTCCACCAGGGCGCGCAGCTCGGCCTCGGAGGCGAACGGGCCCTTCCGGAAGCCCTTGCCGGGCGTGAGCGCGTTACCGAGGAGGATCAGCAGCGGCGGGATGGGACCCATGACCCGGGCCAGCGGGATCAGCACATAGGCGGCGACGGTCGCGGTGTTGAGCGGATGCTGGGCGCCGATGGTGCGCGGGGAGACGCCGACGGCCACGTACGACACCAGGACCATCACGCCGATCGCGACGGTCAGCGCCTTCCACGTCTCGGGGAACTCGCGCAGGCTCGCGAACGTGACGACGGCGCCCGCCGCGACCTCGCAGGCGACCCGGACCAGCAGGGCCACATTGAGATAGCGGGTGGGGTCCTCGGCGACGAGCATCAGCTTGGCGCTGCCCCGCCGCCCGGAGCGTACGGCCTCCTCGGCGCGGAACCGGGTGGTGCGGGCGAGACCGGCCTCCGCGCAGGCCGCCAGCCAGGCCACCACGACCAGCAGGACGGCCGCGGCGACGAGCTGCGCGCTCATCGGACGGTGGGGGCCGGGGAGGGGCCGGTGACGCCCTGCTCCGCGCGCCAGCCGTCGACGATGGCGGCCTGGAGGCCGAACATCTCGGCGCGCTCGTCCGCCTCCTCGTGGTCATAGCCGAGGAGGTGGAGGACGCCGTGGACGGTGAGCAGCTGGAGCTCCTCGTCCATCGAGTGCCCGGTCGGCGCCTCCTCCCCCTGCTTCTTGGCCACTTCGGGGCAGAGCACGATGTCCCCGAGGAGGCCCTGCGGGGGGTCCTCGTCGTCCTTGGACGGCGGGCGCAGCTCGTCCATCGGGAAGGACATGACATCGGTCGGACCGGGCAGATCCATCCACTGGATGTGCAGCTGCTCCATGGCGTCGGCGTCGACGACGATCACCGAGAGCTCGGAGAGCGGGTGGATACGCATCCGGGCGAGTGCGTAGCGGGCGATGTCCAGCACCGCCCGCTCGTCGATATCGGTACCGGATTCGTTGTTGACGTCGATCGCCATGGGGGTTCGTGATTACTTTCCGTTGCGGCTGTCGTACTGGTCGTATGCGTCGACGATCCGGCCGACCAGCTTGTGACGGACCACGTCGGTGCTGGTGAGCATGGAGAAGTGAACATCCTGGACGCCGTCCAGGATCTCCCGCACCTGGCGCAGACCGCTCTTGGTCCCGCCGGGGAGGTCGATCTGGGTGATGTCGCCGGTGATCACTATCTTGGAGTCGAAGCCGAGCCGGGTGAGGAACATCTTCATCTGCTCGGGGTTCGTGTTCTGGGCCTCGTCGAGGATGATGAACGCGTCATTGAGCGTACGGCCACGCATGTACGCCAGCGGCGCGACCTCGATCGTGCCCGCGGCCATCAGGCGCGGGATGGAGTCGGGGTCGAGCATGTCGTGCAGCGCGTCGTAGAGCGGCCGCAGATACGGGTCGATCTTCTCGTAGAGGGTGCCGGGCAGGAAGCCGAGCCGCTCCCCCGCCTCGACCGCGGGCCGGGTGAGGATGATCCGGTTGACCTGCTTGGACTGCAGCGCCTGGACCGCCTTGGCCATGGCGAGATAGGTCTTGCCGGTGCCCGCGGGGCCGATACCGAAGACGACCGTGTGCTTGTCGATGGCGTCGACATAGCGCTTCTGGTTGAGCGTCTTGGGGCGGATGGTGCGGCCGCGGTTGGAGAGGATGTTCTGGGTGAGCACCTCGGCGGGCGTCTCCTGCACCTCGCTCTCGCCGTTCTCGGCCGCGCGCAGCATGGAGATCGAGCGCTCCACCGCATCCTCCGTCATCGGTTGACCGGTGCGGAGCACCAGCATCATCTCATCGAACAGACGCTGGACCAGGGCTACTTCCTTCGGATCCCCGGTGGCGCTGACTTCGTTGCCCCGCACATGAATATCGGTCGCCGGGAACGCGTTCTCGATCACACGGAGCAGCGCGTCACCGGATCCCAGGACCATGACCATGGGGTGCTTGTTCGGGACCGTGAACTGCGCATGCGCCTGCGGTGCTGTGGTTGGTTGCGTCATGGGCCGGCTCTCTGGCCTGCTTCTACCTCCCGCTACAAGGGTTCTCGCCGCTCGACAACCTTGGGTTCCAAGGGTACGACGGAGCACCGACAACACCCGAGCCCTTTTACTCCTATCCGCTCATCACCTCCGCTCACCCGGGGCCTCCCGGGCCCCTGCTGATCCAGGGTCCGGGGCCCCGGCACTACGCCGGGCCCGTGCCCCGCGCTACGCCTGGCGGAAACCGATCGTCGGCACGGCCCGGCGCAGCGGCCAGGGGCGGGCGGCGGCCGGGAGCAGCCGGTCAAGGAAGGCATAGCGGCGCAGCGCGCGGGCGGGCTGGTCGTCGTAGGCGCGGGCGTGCTGCCACCAGGCGGCGATCTCGACCCAGCCGGGCGCCGACAGCGAGCCGCCGAACTCCTGCACCGACAGCGCGGCGGTCAGCCCCGCGAAGGCCAGCCGGTCGGCGAGCGGCCACCCGGCGAGCGTGCCGGTGACGAAACCGGCGACGAACACGTCCCCGGCCCCGGTCGGATCCAGGGCCTCCACCGAGATCGCGGGCACCTCGGCGGTCTCACCGGTGCGGCCGTCGACCGCGTACGCCCCCTCGGAGCCGAGCGTGACGACGGCGAGCGGGACCAGGTCGGCCAGGGCTCGGGCGGCGGCGCGCGGGCAGTCGGTGCGGGTGTAGCGCATCGCCTCCTCGGCGTTGGGCAGGAACGCCTCGCAGTGCTCCAGCTCGGAGAGGTCGGCCGGGTCCCAGCGGCCGGTGTCGTCCCAGCCGACGTCCGCGAAGACCTTGCTGCCGCGGCGGGCGGCCTCGGCGACCCACTCCTGGCCACGGCCGGGCACCAGGGAGGCCACGGCGGCGCGGGCCGGGGGCGGGCAGCTGGGCGCGGGCTCCTCGGGCGGCGGGGCCTCATGGCCGTGGGAGACCATGGTCCGCTCACCCTCGTAGGCCATGGAGACGGTCACCGGGGAGTGCCAGCCGGGGATCGTGCGGGAGAGCGAGAGGTCGATGCCCTCGCCGTGGTCCAGGGCGTCCCGGCAGTAGTCCCCGTAGTGGTCGTCGCCGAAGGCGGCGGCGAGCGAGGTGCGCAGGCCGAGCCGGGCCAGGGCGGTGGCCATATTGGCGACACCGCCGGGGCTCGAGCCCATGCCGCGGGCCCAGGACTCGGTGCCGCGGACCGGGGCGCTGTCCAGACCGGTGAAGATGATGTCCAGGAAGACCGTGCCGGTGAGATAGACGTCGCAGTCCGCGTCGCCGGGGCGGCGCACGTCCGCGAGCGGGTCGAGCAGGTGGTAGCCCGCCCTGAGCTTGTCGCCGTCGTGTGTCGTCACCGCGCTCTCCCAGGTCTTGCCGGTCCGCCTCCGCCGTCGGATGCGGGTGCGGCCAGTGTGCACGATGGCACCGACAACGGGCCGGGGTCCGGCCCCACCGTCACCCTCGCCGGTCATCGGCCCCGGTACCGCCGCGGGACGCCGCGGCCATCGCTCCCGGCACCCCCGCGAGCGCGGCGCTCATCGCTCCCGGCACCCCCGCGGGACGCGGCAGCCATCGCTCCCGGCACCCCGCGAGCGCGGCGGTCATCGGCCCCCACGCCCCGCCGGGGCGCCCTCAGCGCCGTTTGGGCAGCGCCACCGTCATCAGGTCCTGGGCGACCGTGAGCTCCCCCTCGAACCCCGCGTCCCGCGCCTGGCGCTCGAACTCGGAGGGGTCGCCGTAGCGCTGCGAGAAGTGCGTCAGCACCAGGTGCCGCACCCCCGCCCCGGCGGCGAGCCGGGCGGCCTGCCCGGCGGTCAGGTGCCCGTACTCGACGGCCAGGGCCTCGTCCTCGTCCAGGAAGGTCGACTCGATGGCCAGCAGATCGCACCCCTGCGCCAGCGCGTCGGCGCCGTCGCACAGCCGGGTGTCCATGATGAACGCGAAGCGCTGTCCCCGGCGCACCTCGCTGACGTCCTCGAGCGCCACCCTGCGCCCCGCGATCTCCACCACCCGCTCCCGCTGGAGCCGGCCGATGTCCGGGCCGCGGACGCCGAGCGCGGCGAGCCGCTCGGGCAGCATCCGGCGGCCGTCCGGTTCGATCAGGCGGTAGCCGTAGGACTCGACGGGGTGCGAGAGCCGGGCGGCCTCCAGGGTGTACGCGGCGGTGCGGGCCAGCACCGCGCCGTCACCGGCGACCGGCTCCTCGGTCAGCGCGACCGTCTCGCGGTAGGCGGTCGCGTAGCGCAGCCGCTCGAAGAACCGCTGTCCGCTCGCCGGGTAGTGGGCGGTCACCCGGTGCGGCACCCGGTCGAGGTTGATCCGCTGGATCACCCCGGGCAGGCCCAGGGAGTGGTCCCCGTGGAAGTGGGTGACGCAGATCCGGTCGATGTCATGGGCGGCCACCCCGGCCCTCAGCATCTGGCGCTGAGTACCCTCGCCGGGGTCGAACAGCAAGCCCTCGCCGTCCCAGCGCAGCAGATAGCCGTTGTGGTTGCGGTGCCGGGTCGGCACCTGGCTGGCGGTGCCGAGGACGATCAGTTCCCGCGCGGACAAGGGTTATCCGGGGGGCCAGTTGAGCCCACGGCCGCCCAGGACGTGGGCATGCGCGTGGAAGACGGTCTGACCGGCGCCGGAGCCGGTGTTGAACACCACGCGGTAGCCCGTCTCGTCGAGCTTCTCCTCCGCGGCGACCGCGCCCGCCTCGCGCAGCACATCCGCGGTGACCTGCGGTTCGGCCGCCGCGAGTGAGGCCGCGTCCGGGTGGTGCGCCTTGGGGATCACCAGGACGTGCGTGGGCGCCTGGGGGTTTATGTCGCGGAAGGCGACGGTGGTGTCCGTCTCGCGGACGACAGTGGCCGGCACCTCCCCCGAAACAATCTTGCAGAACAGGCAGTCGGCCTGCGGTTCTCCCGCCACCGGTGGCTCCTCATGGATCGTCGGCACGTACGGTCCGGATGGTACCGGGAGGGCCTGCCGGCGGAAGCGATCGCGGGCTATTCGCTCCGGCCGCCGCCCCCGGCGCCGCCCTTACCGTCCTCACCGGAACCGCCACCGTCACCGTCGTCGGCACCGACCTGGCCGGCGCCGCCCTCGGTGGTCGGGTGGTCCCAGGGGTGGCTATAGGTCGGCTCGGGAGCCTCCGTGGTCCGGTGCTCCCAAGGGTGGCTGCGGGTCGGCTCAGGTGCCTCGGTGGTCCGGTGCTCCCAGGGATGGCTATAGGTCGGCTCGGGAGCCTCCGTGGTCCGGTGCTCCCAAGGGTGGCTGCGGGTCGGCCGGGGGCTCTCGGTGTGCGAGCCGCCGCCCCGGCACTCCCCGATCACATTCGCTTCGAAGACCTTCCGGCCGTCCACCTGGCCGGTCAAGTCGCCCCGGACACAGTGGTCCGCCCGGACGTAGGTGACCCGGCCCCTGACCCTGACGTCCTTGTCGTTGTCGGTCCTGCCGTGGCAGTCCACCCGTGCGTCGGTCTGCCCGGCCCGCTCGCTCCGCGAGGGCGAAGCGGCGCCCGCCGTACGGCCGTTCCTGAACTCGGCGTTGCAGCTCATCCAGCGGACGCCGACACCGCCCCGCTCCAGCGCCTCGGTGGCGACCTGGTCCGTGGTGATCGCGACCGTCACGGAGCTGATGCCGCCGCCCGTGGGCTCACAGGCCGTCATCGCGACCGCCGCCGCGCCGACCGCCGCGACGGCGAACAACGTCCGTCCCCCTCTTGCCCGTCGTGCCCATCGTGCCTGCCTTGCCCGCCGTGCCTGCCTTGCCTGGCTCAATACCCCCATGGGGGGTAGGTTCCCATCGGCCGACGCGAACCGGAAGGCCGTCCTCGGCCAGGTGCGGGCGTACCCGGCGAGGGCCCCGGGAGGGGCCTCTCACCCCCAGCGGCCGGTGCGGCCGAGCAGCAGCGCGGCGGCCGCCGTTCCGGCCGTGGAGGTGCGCAGCACGCTCGGGCCCAGCCGGTACGGCCGCGCGCCCGTCTCGGCGAAGGCAGCCAACTCCTCGGGGGACACGCCCCCTTCGGGCCCGACGACCAGTACGATCTCGCCACTCGCGGGCAGTTGGGCCGTCGCGAGCGGTTCGCCGCCCTCCTCGTGGAGCACGGCCGCGAATTGGGCTTCGGCGAGAAGCCGGGCAACCTGCCGGGTCGTCATCGCGTCCGTGACCTCGGGGAAGGTCAGCCGACGGGACTGCTTGCCCGCCTCGCGCGCGGTCGAGCGCCATTTGCCGAGCGCCTTGAGGCCGCGCTCGCCCTTCCACTGGGTGATGCAGCGGGCGGCCGACCACGGCACGACGGCGTCCACTCCGGTCTCCGTCATGGTCTCCACCGCCAGCTCGCCCCGGTCGCCCTTGGGCAGCGCCTGGACGACGGTGATCCTCGGGTCCGGGGCGGTCTCCCGGCGCACCTCGTCCACCGCGACCTCCAGCCGGTCCTTGCCCTCGACGGCCGCCACGGTGCCCTGGACGCCCGTACCGTGGCCGTCCGTCAGCACCACCGGCTCACCGACCCGCAGCCGCCTTACGGACACCGCGTGGCGCCCCTCCGGGCCCTCCAGCCGGACCCGGCCCCCCGCGGCCGCCCCCGCGAGGGAGTCGGCCACGAACACCGGGGCGGTCACGACACCGCACCCCGCTGGGGCTGAAGGCCCAACCCGGCCCGCGCCGCGTCGAGTTCCACCGCGAGCGTCTCCACCAGCCGCGCGGCGGGCAGGTCACGCGCCAGCCGGTGGCCCTGCCCAGCCCACAGCGCCATCCCCTGGGGGTCACCCGCCTTCGCGGCCGCCTTACGGAGGCCGGAGGTGATGTGGTGCAGCTGGGGGTAGGCGGCCGGCGCGTACGGGCCGTGCTCGCGCATGAAGCGGTTGACCAGGCCCCGGGCCGGGCGCCCGGAGAAGGCGCGGGTCAGCTCGGTGCGGCCGAACAGCGGATCCGTCATCGCCTGCTTGTGCAGGGCGTTCGCCCCGGACTCGGGGCACACCAGGAACGCGGTCCCCAACTGGGCCGCGACCGCGCCCGCGGACAGCGCGGCGGCGATCTGCGAACCGCGCATGATCCCGCCCGCCGCGATGATCGGGATCTGGACGTACTCACGGACCAGCGTGATCAGCGACAGCAGCCCGAGCCCGACGCCCATCCCGTCCGCGGCCGGGTCGTTGCTGTACGTGCCCTGGTGGCCGCCGGCCTCCACGCCCTGCACACAGACGGCGTCGGCGCCCGCCCACTGGGCGGTCTGCGCCTCGACGGGCGAGGTCACGGTGACGACCGTACGGGTGCCGACCTTGGCGAGGGCGTCGAGAACGGCGCGGGTCGGGCAGCCGAAGGTGAACGAGACGACCGGGACCGGGTTGTCGAGGAGCACGGCCAGCTTGGCGTCATACGCGTCGTCCGAGCCCGACTCCGGGTCGCCCAGCGAGGTCTCGTACCAGGCCGCCTCGCCCGCGAGCCGCTCGCCGTAGGCCGCGACGGCGGCCGGGTCGGGGTTGGGCGGCTGCGGCATGAACAGATTGATGCCGAAGGGCCGGGCGGTCAGCCCCCGCAGCTGTTTGATCTCCTCATACATCGCCTCCGGCGTCTTGTAGCCGGCGGCGAGGAAACCGAGGCCACCGGCCTCGGAGACGGTGGCGGCGAGCTGCGGGCAGGAGGCTCCACCCGCCATCGGCGCCTGCACGATCGGGTACCGGTAAAGATCGGTCAGCGCGGAGGACATGGCCACATCGTGTCATGCCCTCCGCACCGGCTCACCACCGGTTCATGGGCGCCGCGAGCCGATTCCCGGCCGAACCTTGCCGCACCCCCCCGGGGGCCAACCCCCGTACCCCGGGCGAAGCGCCTACCGCCCGTTGAACGCGTCCTTCAGCCGCGAGAACAGCCCCTGCTGCCCCGGCTTGAACTCGCCGGTCGGGCGCTCCTCACCGCGCAGCTTGGACAGCCGCCGCAGCAGCTCCTCCTGCTCCGGGTCCAGCTTGGTCGGGGTGGTCACCTCGACGTGCACGATCAGGTCGCCCCGGCCGCCGCCCCGCAGATGGGTGACGCCGCGCTGGTGCAGCGGGATCGACTGGCCGGACTGGGTTCCGGGCCGGATGTCGACCTCCTCCAGGCCGTCCAGCGTCTCCAGCGGCACCTTGGTACCCAGCGACGCCGCCGTCATCGGGATGGTCACCGTGCAGTGCATGTCGTCGCCGCGCCGCTGGAAGACCGGGTGCGGGAGCTCATGGATCTCCACGTACAGGTCGCCCGCCGGGCCGCCGCCCGGTCCGACCTCGCCCTCACCGGCCAGCTGGATCCTGGTGCCGTTGTCCACACCGGCGGGGATCTTCACCGTAAGGGTGCGCCGCGAGCGGATCCGGCCGTCGCCCGCGCACTCCGGGCACGGGGTCGGCACCACGGTGCCGAAGCCCTGGCACTGGGGGCACGGGCGCGAGGTCATGACCTGGCCCAGGAAGGACCGCGTCACCTGGGAGACCTCACCGCGGCCACGGCACATGTCACAGGTCTGCGCCGAGGTGCCCGGCGCCGCGCCCTCGCCGCTGCACGTGGTGCAGACGACCGCGGTGTCGACCTGGATGTCCTTGGTGGTCCCGAACGCGGCCTCGCTGAGCTCCACGTCCAGGCGGATCATCGCGTCCTGACCGCGCCGGGTCCTGGAACGCGGACCGCGCTGCGAGGCGGTGCCGAAGAACGCGTCCATGATGTCGGAGAAGTTGCCGAAACCCGCGCCGAAGCCGCCGGCGCCACCGCCGCCCGGCCCGGCATTCGGGTCCCCGCCCAGGTCGTAGACCTGCTTCTTCTGCGGATCCGACAGCACCTCGTAAGCGGCGTTGATCTCCTTGAACCGCTCCTGGGTCTTCGGATCCGGATTCACGTCCGGATGCAGCTCGCGGGCGAGCCGCCGGAATGCCTTCTTGATCTGGTCCTGCGAGGCATCACGAGGCACGCCCAGGACTGCGTAGTAGTCCGTCGCCACTTACGACTCCGCCAGGATCTGTCCGACGTAACGTGCCACTGCGCGTACCGCTCCCATCGTTCCGGGGTAGTCCATGCGGGTCGGTCCGACCACGCCGAGTTTGGCGACCGCCTCGTCGCCGGAACCGTAGCCGACCGCGACGACCGAGGTGGCGTTGAGCCCCTCGTGAGCATTCTCATGCCCGATCCGCACGGTCATACCCGAGTCTTTGGCCTCGCCCAGCAGCTTGAGGAGGACGACATGCTCCTCGAGTGCCTCCAGAACGGGCCGGATCGTCAGGGGGAAATCATGCACGAAACGCGTGAGGTTCGCGGTGCCGCCGATCATCAGCCGCTCCTCGGTCTCCTCCACGAGCGTCTCGAGCAAGGTCGACAGTACGGTCGAGACGGTCCCCCGGTCCTCCTGTTCGAAGGACTCCGGAAGATCCTGCACCAATTGCGGCACATCCGCGAAACGCCGCCCCACGACCCGGCTGTTGAGCCGGGCGCGCAGATCGGCGAGCGAATCCTCGGTGACCGGACTGGGGCAGTCGACCATCCGCTGCTCCACCCGGCCGGTGTCGGTGATCAGCACCAGCATCACCCGGGCCGGCGCCAGCGGGAGCAGCTCCACATGGCGCACCGTCGAACGGGTCAGCGACGGATACTGCACCACCGCCACCTGCCGGGTCAGCTGCGCCAGCAGCCGGACCGTGCGCCCCACCACGTCGTCGAGGTCGACCGCACCGTCCAGGAAGTTCTGAATGGCCCGCCGCTCCGGGCTGGACAGTGGCTTGACTCCGGCCAGCTTGTCCACGAAGAGGCGATAGCCCTTGTCCGTGGGGATCCGCCCGGCGCTCGTATGCGGCTGGGCGATGAAGCCCTCGTCCTCCAGAGCGGCCATGTCGTTACGCACCGTGGCCGGGGAGACCCCCAGCCGGTGCCGCTCGGTGAGCGCCTTGGAGCCGACCGGCTCCTCCGTCCCCACATAGTCCTGGACAATGGCACGCAGCACCTCGAGTCTGCGTTCGCTGAGCACCCCGCGCACCTCCAGTCCAGCGGTCTCATCAGGTCGTCCGTCTGGCACTCACCGGGCACGAGTGCCAGAGCCCCTCCGCCAGTGTACGGCGGGGTGCGGTGGCATGGGCAAGAGCCGCCGTCGGCAGCAACTCTCCCCCATCCCCTTTGAGCTAGCGTCGCGGTATGGAGACGTGTTGGGAAGAGGCGGGCTGGGAGTGGCTCGCGCCCGGTGTGGCCCGCCGTCGGATGCCGGAGTGGGACGAGACGGTCGGCGTGGTCGTCGGCCGGACCGACATCCTCGTCGTGGACACCGGCGCGACCCTGCGCGCCGGGGCCGAACTGCGCTCCGGGATCACCCGGCTGACCGGCCGCCGCCCCACCCGGATCGCGCTCACCCATCCGCACTTCGACCATGTCCTGGGCTCGGCCGCCTTCGCGGGCTGCGAGGTCTACGGGGCCACGGGCCTGGACGAGCTGCTGCGCCGTGAGCGGGAGACGCTGCGCGAGGACGCGATCCGCCACGGAGTGGACCGGGACGCCGCCACCGAGGCCGTGGACCATCTGGCCTTCCCGCACCACCTGGTCTGCGGGGAGCTCAGCCTCGACCTCGGCGGCCGTACGGTGCTGCTGGCCAATGTGGGGCCCGGCCACACCGCCCACGACCTGGCCGTCCTGGTGCCCGGCCGGCCCGAGGTGGTCTTCTGCGGCGATCTGGTGGAGGAGTCCGGCACGCCCCAGGCCGGGCCCGACGCGATCCCCGGCCACTGGCCCGCCGCCCTCGACCGGCTGCTCGCACTCGGCGGCGCGGACGCGCGGTACGTCCCCGGGCACGGCTCCGTCGTGGACGCCGCGTTCGTACGGGCCCAACGCGACGAACTGGCCGCCCGCTTCGGCGTGTCCGGCTGACCGTCGCTCCAGTCGTTCGCCTCCAGTCGTTCGCCTCCAGTCGTTCGCCTCTAGTCGTTCGCCTAGTGGTTCGCCCGGTCGTGCGACCGCGGGAGCGGGTGGCCGTCGCGCGCTATCGTCATCCGGATGCGACAGTACGACCCGGACCTGACGCCGCCCTGGAAGCGGCAGCGGCCCGCCCCCGAGGTCCCCGCCGAACCGGACCTCGTCGTGGAGGAGGTCACCACCGGATTCTGTGGTGCCGTGATCCGCTGCGAGAAGACCGCCCAGGGTCCGACGGTCACTCTGGAGGACCGCTTCGGCAAACATCGCGTCTTCCCCATGGAGCCGCGCGGTTTTCTGCTCGAGGGGCGTGTCGTCACCCTCGTACGCCCGCGTGCGGCGGCCCCCGGCGCGCCCCGGCGCACGGCCTCGGGGTCGATCGCCGTGCCGGGGGCCCGTGCGAGGGTCGCCCGCGCGGGGCGCATCTATGTCGAGGGGCGCCATGACGCGGAACTGGTCGAGCGGGTCTGGGGCGACGACCTGCGCATCGAGGGCGTCGTCGTGGAGTACCTGGAGGGCGTCGACGACCTGCCCGCCATCGTCGACGGCTTCGCCCCCGGCCCGGACGCCCGGCTCGGCGTCCTCGTCGACCATCTGGTGACGGGCTCCAAGGAGTCCCGTATCGCCGCACAGGTCACCGACGAGCATGTGCTGGTCCTCGGCCACCCCTACATCGACATCTGGGAGGCCGTGAAGCCGTCCTCCCTCAACATCCCGGCCTGGCCGACGGTGCCGCACGGCCAGGACTGGAAGAAGGGCGTCTGCCGCGCCCTGGGCTGGCCGGAGAACACCGGGGCCGCCTGGCAGCGGATCCTGTCCTCGGTCCACTCCTACAAGGACCTCCAGCCGGAGCTCCTGGGGAGGGTCGAGGAATTGATCGACTTCGTGACGGCTCCACTGGGCTGACGGCCGCCGTAAGGGGCTGGTGGCCTCCGTAAGGCGCTGACGGCCGCCGTGACGGCTTTTGTACGGGCTGGCGGCCTCGTACGGGCTGGCGGCTTCCGTACGGGCTGACCGCTCCCTCACTGGCTTACGGCCCCGCCTCAGTCCACCAGGTCCCGCACCACCGCGTCCGCCAGCAGCCGCCCCCGGAGTGTGAGCACGGCCTGCCCGCGCCCGTACGGCTCCGGCTCCAGCAGACCGTCCGCCAGGGCCCGTGCCGCGGCCGCCGCCCCGGCCGGGCGCAGCAGCTCCAGCAGGCAGCCCTCGGCCAGCCGCAGCTCCAGCAGGATCCGCTCCACCCGGCGCTCCTCGGCGGACAGCAGTTCCCGGCCCGCGCCGGGCGACCGACCCTCGCCCAGGGCCTGTGCGTACGCCCCGGGGTGCTTCACGTTCCACCACCGCACACCGCCCACATGGCTGTGCGCGCCGGGGCCCGCGCCCCACCAGTCGGCGCCGCGCCAGTACAGCTCGTTGTGGCGGCAGCGCCCGGCGGGCGAGGTGGCCCAGTTGGAGACCTCGTACCAGGCGAACCCGGCGGCCGTAAGGGTCTCGTCGGCGATCAGATAGCGGTCCGCGTGCACATCGTCGTCGGTCATCGGGATCTCGCCGCGCCGGATCCGCCGCGCCAGCTGGGTGCCCTCCTCCACGATCAGCGCATACGCCGACACATGGTCCGGACCCGCCCCGAGCGCCGCCTCCAGGGAGGCCCGCCAGTCCGCGTCGCTCTCCCCCGGCGTCCCGTAGATCAGGTCCAGGTTCACATGGCCGAATCCGGCCGCCCGCGCCTCGGCCACACACGTCTCGGGGCGCCCCGGGGTGTGCGTACGGTCCAGCACCTTCAGGACGTGCTGCCGGGCGCTCTGCATGCCGAAGGAGATCCGGTTGAACCCCGCCTCCCGCAGCTCCGCCAGATACCGCGGATCCACTGACTCCGGATTGGCCTCGGTCGTGACCTCGGCCCCCTCGGCCAGCCCGAACTCGTCCCGGATCGCCCCCAGCATCCGCCCGAGATCGGCCGCGGCGAGCAGGGTCGGGGTCCCGCCGCCGACGAATACGGTCTCCACGGCCCGCGGGTCGTCCCCCAGCACCTTCCGCGCCAGCCGTATCTCCTCGACGACCTGCTCGGCGTAGTTGTCCCGCGAGGCGAGCACCCCGCCGGAGCCGCGCAGCTCACTGGCGGTGTAGGTGTTGAAGTCGCAGTAGCCGCAGCGGGTGGCGCAGTACGGCACATGCAGATAGAACCCCAGCGGCCGCCGCTCCGCCCCCGCCAAAGCGGTCGCGGGCAGTGCGCCGTCCTCGGGCATGGGCTCACCATCAGGCAATACGGAAGGCATGCCCCCATTGTCCGGCACGACCGGCGCCACCCGGGACCACGCGGCGGTGCCGCATATCGAGCCACGCGGCGGAGCCGCACACTGAGGTACTTCCGGAAGGGGCGCGTACTTCCGGAAGGGGCGCGGAGGAGAGCCGCCCGCCGCAGGCGTCACGACCCGCCGGACACTCCCTAGAGCGACTTCAGGACCAGCATCGCCAGGTCGTCGTCCGGCGGGTCCGGCGCGAACTCGTCCACCGCCCGGCGCACCCGCTCCGCGACCTGCCGCGCGCTCAGTCCCCCGCACAGCGCGAACGCCGCCGCCAGGCCGTCCTCGTCGTCGAACTGCCGGTCGCCCGACCGGTGCTCCGTCACCCCGTCCGTCACACAGAGCAGTGTTTCCCCAGGCGTCAGATCGAACGATTCACTCTCGTACGACACATCGTCCACGACGCCCAGCAATATCTGCGGCGCCGCGACCGTCCGCACCTCACCATCCGGCCCCAGCACCAGCGGCAGCGGATGCCCCGCGCTGGCCAGCGTGCAGCGCACCCCCAGGCCGTCGCCCAGCGGCTCCAGCTCCCCGTACAGCAGCGACAGGAACCGCGCGACCCCGCCGCCCGACAGCCCCGCGCCGCCGACCAGGCCGCCGTCCACCAGCTCCACGACTCCGGCGGGGCCTCCCACGGCCTCCACACCGGCCACCACGGCCTCCGCGGCGCCCTCGACGGCCTGCTCCACCGCCTCCTCGCCCAGCAGCTGGTTGAGCCGGTCCAGGACCTCTCCGACGCCGTATCCCTCGCGGGCGAGCAGCCGCAGCCAGGGCCGGACGAGGCCGGTCACCACGGCCGCCTCCGGGCCGTTCCCGCAGACGTCGCCCAGGACGAAGCACCAGCGGCCGTCACCGGCCGGGAAGATGTCGTAGAAGTCGCCCCCGGCCGAGATCTCGCCGGTCGGCTCGTACACCACGGCCGACTCGACCCCGGGGATCCGCGGGATCACGGACGGCAGCAGCCCGCGCTGGAGCACCCGGCTGATGGTGGCCTGGCGGGTGTAGCGGCGGGCGGAGGCGAGCGCCAGGGCCACACGGCGGGCGAAGTCCTCGATCAGGCCGACCACTTCGGCCGGCATCCGCACCAGCCCGGCCCGCCCCAGCAGCAGCGTGCCGAGCGCGCGGCCGCCCGCCACCAGCCGGCACGCGAGGGCCGCGCCGCCCGGCCCGTACGCGGCGGGGTCGGCCGGCCACGGCCACTCCACGGCGCCGCCGCGGACGGCGGTGGGCACATGGGGCGGCTCCTTCTCCAGCACCTGCCGCAGGCCCTCGATGCGCCCCTCGCTGGCGTGCCAGACCCGGGCCAGCCGCGGCGGGCCGCTGGTGGAGTCGAGCCAGATCGCGCACCAGTCGGCGAGCCGGGGCACCAGCAGTTGTCCGGCGAGCGAGGTCACCATGTCCTCGTCGAACTGCCCGGCCAGCAGATCGGACGCCTCGGCGAGGAAGGCGAGCGCGCCGCGCTGGATCCACTCGGGGTCGCGGCGGACCGGGACGAGGCCCTGCCCGGGCGCGACGATCTCGACGGCCTCGACGGCCTCCTTACGGCTTTCACCGACGGGCCCCAGGCCCTCGGGGACGGCTCCGAGGCCCTCGGGGACCGCCGGGTCGAAGCCGCCGTCCGGCCCGGCCACGGTGGCGTTCGCCGCGTCCATGGCGTCCACGGCGGCCGCGGCGTCCATGAAGGCCGAGCCCATGCCGCCCGCGGCGGCCGGACCCGTGGGCGCCACCGCCATCTGGAACCACACCGACTTGGTCGCCCGCCGGTAGGTCGTCCCCCAGGACTCGGCGACCTCGGTCACCAGCCGCAGCCCATGGCCGCCCGCGTACTCCGGCGGCTCGTCCGCATCCGGCGGATCGCCGCGCACCACCCGGGTGGGATGGTGATCGGTCACCTCCACCACCAGGGACGGCGGCTCGCCCTCGCGGTCCGACACATCCAGCGCACAGCTCACCTCGACGGCGGTGCCCGCGTGCACCACCGCGTTGGTGACCAGCTCGCTCACCAGCAGTACGGCCTCGTCCGCCACCTGATCGGTGACCCGGTCGGCGGCCGGGACCTCGAGCGCGGCCCAGTCGGCGAGGGCGGCACGGACGAACCGGCGCGCGGCCGAGGCCGCGAGCGGGCTGCAGGGCAGGCTGACGCGGGCCGATGCGCTGGTACGGACGGGGCCGACCCCACCCCCGACCGGTAGAACCACCCCACCGCCCTCAACCGACCTACCAGAAGTGGCAGAAGATGACGTCCCCACTGTGCGGCTCCTGAAGAAGCTCCGTCATAACGCCGTATCCGTAACCGTATCCGGCACGGACAGAGTGACAGACGGACCGCCCTCATATGCACCGGGTTACGCAAGTGAACCGCGATAAGGGGAAAATTCATGTGTCCGGCGGGCCGGTCAACCTGAAATCCGGTGCGGGGTCGTATCCTTGCCCGTTAAACCTCTCGCGTGCCCGCGTACATGTCCTCGATCAGAGCCTTGTACTCACGCTCCACGACCGGGCGCTTGAGCTTCAGGCTGGGCGTCAACTCCCCGTGCTCCACGTCCAGATCGCGCGGCAGCAGCCGGAATTTCTTGATCGTCTGCCAGCGCTGCAGCCCGTCGTTGAGCCGCTGCACATAGCCGCCGATCAGCTCCCGCACCTCATCGGTGTCCACGACCTCCGCGTAGGTCCTGCCGCCGAGGCCGTGGTCGCCCGCCCACTTCATGATCGTGGGCTCGTCGAGCGCGATCAGCGCGGTGCAGTAATTGCGGTCGGCGCCGTGCACCAGGATGTTGGAGACGAACGGGCACACCGCCTTGAACTGGCCCTCGACCTCCGCCGGGGCCACGTACTTGCCGCCCGAGGTCTTGATGAGGTCCTTCTTGCGGTCGGTGATCCGCAGATAGCCGTCGGGGGACAGCTCGCCGATGTCCCCGGTGTGGAACCAGCCGTCGGACTCCAGCACCTGCGCGGTCAGCTCCGGCAGCCCGTGGTAGCCCTGCATGATGCCGGGGCCGCGCAGCAGCACCTCGCCGTCCTCGGCGAACCGCACCTCCAGGCCCGGGAACGCCTTGCCGACCGTGCCGGTACGGTAGTCCGCCGGGTTGAGGAAGCTGGCGGCGCTGGACTCGGTCAGGCCGTAGCCCTCCAGGATGTTGATCCCGGCGCCCGCGAAGAAGTAGCCGATGTCGGGCGCGAGCCCGGCGGAGCCGGACACCGCGGCCCGCAGCCGGCCGCCGAACGCGTCGCGCAGCTTGCCGTAGACCAGCTTGTCGGCCACCGCGTGCTGGGTCCGGAGACCGAAGGGCGCGGAGGCGGTGCCGGTGCGGCGGAAGTTGTCCTGGGAGACCCTGGCGTAGTCCCGGGCGACCCCGGCCGCCCACTGGAAGATCTTGTACTGGGCGCCCCCGCCCTCGCGCGCCCGCTGAGCCACCCCGTTGTAGACCTTCTCGAAGATCCGCGGCACGGCGCACATATAGGTCGGGCGGACCACCGGCAGATTCTCGATGATCTTGTCGACCCGGCCGTCCACCGCCGTGGTGTGGCCGACGTAGATCTGTCCCGCCGTCAGTACCTTGCCGAAGACATGCGCGAGCGGCAGCCACAGATACTGCACATCGTCGGGGAAGAGCAGTCCGTCCTGATTGCCGATCACAATGGCCATGTACGACCAGGAGTCATGCGCCAGGCGTACGCCCTTGGGGCGCCCGGTGGTACCGGAGGTGTAGATGAGCGTCGCCAGCTGATCGCTGCGCAGGGCGTCCATCCGCTCCCGTACGGCGTCCGGCTGCCGTTCCAGCAGCGCCGCGCCCCGCTTCTCCAGCTCGGTGAGCGAGAGCACCCAGCCCTCGGGATCGTCCGCGGCAGGGACCGCGTCGTCGGCCTGGATCACCACCACATGGACCAGCTCGGGGAGTTCCTCGCGCTGCGCCCGCACCTTGGCGAGCTGCACCGCGTCCTCGGCGATCAGCACCCGGCTGCCGGAGTCGGAGAGGATGAAGGAGGTCTCGTCGGCGTTGGTGGTCGGGTAGACCGTGGTGGTGGCCGCGCCCGCGCACAGCACGCCGAGGTCGGCCAGGATCCACTCCACGCGGGTCGAGGAGGCCAGCGCCACCCGCTCCTCGGGACGGATGCCCAGATCGATCAGCCCGGCGGCGATGGCGAAGACCCGATCCGCGCTTTCCCGCCAGGTCAGCGGCCGCCACTCGTCGGGGCCCGTGCCCGAGGCAGGAGGCACCGGATAGCGGTACGCCTCCTTGTCCGGTGTCGCCTCGACGCGCTGGAGGAAGTGCGTCGCCAGGGACGGCGGCCGGCTCTCGAGCAAGTTCTGTGTGTCGGTCACGGCATCCTCCGGGGCCCGCATCATTGCTTGGTGACTCGCGAGTAACCTTCGAGTAGGTGATCAGGGTAGGGGCCGAATCCTTACGGCGTAAGGGGGCCGGGTCACGTTGTTCTCACGAGATGCCCAAGAGAGGCCACGGAAGGCGACGGACCCGGCGCGTCCAGCACGCCAGGCCCGCTGACCACACTGTCCCCGGTGCTCCGGCCCTGGGGCCATTTCTCCCGGGGCGGCGTCCTACTTCTTCGCCTTGGAGTCCTTACCGTCGGAGTCGGAGGACAGCACGGCGATGAAGGCCTCCTGGGGCACCTCCACACTGCCGACCATCTTCATCCGCTTCTTGCCTTCCTTCTGCTTCTCCAGCAGCTTCCGCTTACGGGAGATGTCACCGCCGTAGCACTTGGCGAGGACGTCCTTACGGATGGCACGGACCGTCTCACGGGCGATCACCCGGGAGCCGATGGCCGCCTGGATGGGCACCTCGAAGTTCTGCCGCGGGATGAGCTCGCGCAGCTTGGCGACCAGCCGGACACCGTACGCGTACGCCTTGTCCTTGTGGGTGATCGCCGAGAACGCGTCCACCTTGTCGCCGTGCAGCAGGATGTCGACCTTGACCAGCTCGGAGGTCTGCTCACCGGTGGGCTCGTAGTCGAGCGAGGCATAGCCGCGGGTCTTGGACTTCAGCTGGTCGAAGAAGTCGAAGACGACCTCGGCGAGCGGCAGGGTGTAGCGGATCTCGACCCGGTCCTCGGAGAGGTAGTCCATGCCGAGCAGCACCCCGCGGCGGTTCTGGCACAGCTCCATGATCGCGCCGATGAACTCGCTCGGGGCGAGGATGGTGCCCCGTACGACCGGCTCGTGCACCGTGTCGATCTTGCCCACCGGGAACTCGCTGGGGTTGGTCACCGTGTGCTCGGTGCCGTCCTCCATCTCCACCCGATAGACCACATTGGGCGCGGTGGCGATCAGGTCGAGATTGAATTCGCGCTCCAGGCGCTCACGGATGACCTCCAGGTGCAGCAGCCCGAGGAAGCCGACGCGGAAGCCGAAGCCGAGCGCGGCCGAGGTCTCCGGCTCGTAGACCAGCGCGGCATCGTTGAGCTGCAGCTTGTCCAGGGCCTCGCGCAGCTCGGGGTAGTCCGAGCCGTCCAGCGGATACAGCCCCGAGAACACCATCGGCTTCGGGTCCTTGTAGCCGCCCAGCGGTTCCTGCGCACCGCCGCTGACCTGGGTGATCGTGTCACCGACCTTGGACTGGCGGACATCCTTCACACCGGTGATCAGATAGCCCACCTCGCCCACGGACAGCCCGTCGGCGGGGGTCATCTCGGGCGAGTTGGTGCCGATCTCCAGCAGCTCATGGGCGGCGCCGGTGGACATCATCTTGATCCGCTCGCGCCTGCCGAGGGTGCCGTCGACGACCTTCACATAGGTCACGACACCCCGGTAGGCGTCGTAGACGGAGTCGAAGATCATCGCGCGGGCGGGGGCGTCGTGGACGCCCACCGGGGCGGGCACCAGCTCGACGACCCGGTTCAGCAGCTCTGCCACGCCCTCGCCGGTCTTGGCGGAGACCTTCAGCACGTCGGAGGGGTCGCAGCCGATGAGGTGCGCCAGCTCTGCGGCGTACTTCTCGGGCTGGGCGGCGGGCAGGTCGATCTTGTTGAGGACCGGGATGATCGTGAGGTCGTGCTCCATCGCCAGATAGAGGTTGGCGAGGGTCTGGGCCTCGATGCCCTGGGCCGCGTCGACCAGCAGGATGCAGCCCTCGCACGCGGCGAGGGAACGCGAGACCTCGTAGGTGAAGTCCACGTGGCCGGGGGTGTCGATCATGTTGAGGATGTGGGTGGCGGACTCGCCGCCCTCGTCCTTCGTCGGCGCCCAGGGCAGCCGGACCGCCTGGGACTTGATCGTGATGCCGCGCTCGCGCTCGATGTCCATGCGGTCGAGATACTGCGCTCGCATCTGCCGCTGCTCGACCACACCGGTCAGCTGGAGCATGCGGTCGGCGAGCGTCGACTTGCCGTGGTCGATGTGCGCGATGATGCAGAAGTTACGGATAAGAGCCGGGTCGGTACGGCTCGGCTCCGGCACATTGGTAGGGGTCGCGGGCACGCAGGGTCCTGTGTCTAGGCGGGACTCGGTGTTATCGGTATGGGTCAGTCCCGTCCATGGTCCCATGAATGGCGACCTCTTCCGGGTTTGGGACGCCATGGACCCTGCTGGTAATCTGGCCGACTGTGTCTCGTGCCCCCTCTTTCGCGGAGATCTCCGAGGACATCTCCGTAGGGGGCTCCATGGACGTCTTCGCGGACGCCTCCATGGGCACGGAGGGCACGGACGCACCACGAAGCAAGTGAAACCCAACGAACCTGCGAAGGCTTTTACGTGGCGAACATCAAGTCCCAGATCAAGCGGAACAAGACGAACGAGAAGGCGCGCCTGCGCAACAAGGCGGTCAAGTCCGAGCTGAAGACCGCCATCCGCCGCACCCGCGAGGCCGTGGCCGCCGGTGACGCCGAGAAGGCCAACGAAGCCATCCGCATCGCCGCGCGCAAGCTCGACAAGGCCGTCAGCAAGGGTGTTCTGCACAAGAACAACGCCGCCAACAAGAAGTCGGCGCTCGCCCAGCAGGTCTCCAGCCTCAAGGGCTGACGCCATTACGGGGCCGAGGCCTTACGGGGCTGACGCCTCCCAGGGCTGACCTCGAAGGCTGACGCCTTACGGGGGTGGTCTCCGGCCGGTTTGGGCACAGCGGTCCCTCTCACCCGCTCCAACCGGCAGCCGAGAGCCTCTTCAGCCCCTTCAGCGGCACCGCGCCGCACGCGGCCTGCGTTCGCCACGCGGGTGCGGCGCGCTTGATCGACACGAAGGCCCCGCGCCTGTCCTTTCCCCAGGACAGCGCGGGGCTTTCGCGCTTAATTCGGGTATGTTCACGTCATGTCGACACCGGGGGAAACACCCAATCCGTACGGGCCGCCACAGCCGCCCCAACCGCCTCAGCCGCCGCAGCCGCCGCAGCAGAGCCCGGCGCAGAGCGCTCCGCAGGGGCCGGCGCAGAGCGCTCCGCAGGGGCCGGGGCAGAGCCCGGCGCCGAGCCCGCCGCCCGGCCCGTACGGGCAGGTGCCGCCCCAGGCCCAGCCGCCCCAGGCCAATCCGTACGCCCAGCCCACGATGCCTTCCATCCCCCTGGGCGGCGGATACGGCCCGATGGGCGCACCGGGCACACCTCCCGGGGCGCCTCCCATGGGTCCCGGGGGCGGGTCCGGGGGCGGTGGCAAGGGCTGGCTGTGGGGTCTTGGCGGGGCCGTCGTCGCCTCGGCGGTCTGGGCCGGGGTGCTGTTCGCCACGGGAGGCTTCGACGGGAACGAGGCGGAGGCCGATCTCGCGGGCTACCGCTACACGACCAATCTGTGCGACTCGACGGACTCCCATGCCTTCGAGGACTCCGGGTACGAGCAGAAGACCGACTCATCGTCCTCGAACCCTCAGCACAGCAGTTCCGAGAGCCCCGCGCTGGACTCGATGACCTGCAACATCGACTTCGAGCCGAGCGGCTCGAGCACCAGCGACTACTCCTCGGTGTGGCTCTACACAACGGCGTCCCTGCACAAGAAGACCGACCCCGGCCCCGAATTCGAGGCCCAGTACCGGGCGTACGAGGACCAGAAGACGTCCACCTACAGCTATGAGGTGAGCCCGGTCAGCGGGCTGGGCGAAGAGGCGTATGTGGTGAAGCAGGAGAGCAAGAGCAGCACCTCCAACACCGGCGCCTATGTGATCCTCGCCGTACGGGACGGCTGGATGACCTATCAGTCGACCTGGTCGGAGTATGTGTCGTCCTCGTCCAGCGCCTCGGCCAAGACGCCGGAGCAGGCCACCGAGATGCTCAAGAGGAGCGCGAAGGCGACGCTGGAGAAGATGAAGGGGTAACCGCCGGCCCGGACCACGGCCACCGCCCGGCCCGAAGACGCACGGAGCCCCGGTTCGGGAAGGGGCGGGGTGGGGTGGGGTGGGGAACGAGACGTGCCGGGAACGACACGCGCCACCCGACCCCGGGGCCCGGTCGGCGGCTAGCGGCGGCCCGCCCTTGCGGCGCGGGCGATCGTGACGACGGCCTTCTCCAGGGCGTACTCCGGATCGTCCCCACCGCCCTTGACCCCCGCGTCAGCCTCCGCGACGGCGCGCAGCGCGATCGCCACTCCATCGGCCGACCAGCCACGCATCTGCTGCCGCACCCGGTCGATCTTCCACGGCGGCATGCCCAACTCACGGGCGAGATCGCCGGGCCGGGCGCCGCGCGGCGCGGAGGCCAGCTTGCCGATGGAGCGGACGCCCTGGGCCAGGGCGCTGGTGATCAGCACCGGCGGCACCCCGGTGGAGACGGCCCAGCGCAGGGCCTCCAGCGCCTCGGCCGCGCGGCCCTCGACGGCGCGGTCGGCGACGGTGAAGCTGGACGCCTCGGCACGGCCGGTGTAGTAGCGGGCGACGACGGCCTCGTCGATCGTGCCCTCGACATCGGCCACGAGCTGGGAGACCGCGCTGGCCAACTCGCGCAGATCGCTCCCGATGGCGTCCACCAGGGCCTGGCATGCCTCGGGTGTGGCGGACCGGCCGGTGGCGCGGAACTCCGACCGTACGAACGCCAGCCGGTCGGCGGGCTTGGTCATCTTCGGGCAGGCGACCTCGCGCGCCCCGGCCTTACGGGCGGCGTCGAGCAGCCCCTTCCCCTTGGCCCCGCCCGCGTGCAGCAGCACCAGGGTGATCTCCTCGGCGGGGGTGCCGAGATAGCCCTTCACGTCCTTGATCGTGTCGGCCGACAGATCCTGTGCGTTGCGCACCACCACGACCTTGCGCTCCGCGAAGAGCGAGGGGCTGGTCAACTCGGCAAGGGTGCCGGGCTGGAGCGCGTCGGGCATGAGGTCGCGCACATCGGTGTCGGGGTCGGCCGCGCGGGCGGCCGCCACCACCTGCTGCACGGCGCGGTCGAGCAGCAGCTCCTCCTGACCCACGGCGAGGGTCAGCGGGGCGAGCGGATCGTCGGTCGTCGTCTTCCTGGCCATCGCGGTCCAGCATCCCATGGACCACCGACAGCCCCGCCGCCCTGATGCCCGCCGCCCGGATGCCCACCATCCATCCGCCGTCCGGATGTCCGACAATGTTCCGGTGATCGATGAAGGACTGACCGGCGCCCGGCACATCCTGGTGCTCCCCGACCGCGACGCGGCGGGGGAGGTGGCCGAGGCCCTCCCCGAGCGCTTCGGCATCACCCAGGAGCCCCAGCTGGTGCGGGACGCCCTGGCGGGCGAGGACGACGCCGAGGACGCCCAGTGGCTGGTGGTGATCGAGGACCCGGCCGGCCGGCTGGACCCAACGGCGCTGGACGCGCTCGCGGACGAGTACGACGGCTGGCTGGAGGCCGAATAGCGTCCGGGACTAGGCTCAAACCAACCGTGGTCACGGAAGAGGGGGACTCCGAGGATGAGCGGAACTGTGACGGCAGTCAGCAGCAACGGCGAGTACTCGTTCACCAAGCCGAACCGGGACAGCATCACCCTGCTCACGGGCCTCGGCGTCGAGGGCGACGTCCACGCGGGCGTAACGGTCAAACACCGCTCCCGCGTCGCCCAGGACCCCACCCAGCCGAACCTGCGCCAGGTCCATCTCATCCATGAAGAACTCTTCGCGGAGGTCGGCACGGAGGGCTTCAAGGTCCTGCCCGGCGACCTGGGCGAGAACATCACCACCCGCGGCATCGACCTGCTCGCCCTCCCCGTCGGCACCCTGCTGCGCATCGGCGACGAAGCGGTGCTGGAGGTCACCGGCCTCCGCAACCCCTGTCTGCAGATCGACCACTTCCAGAACGGCCTTCTGAAGCAGGTCGTCGGCCGCGACGAGGCCGGAAACATCATCCGCAAGGCCGGAGTCATGAGCGTCGTGCGGGAGGGCGGCACGGTCCGCCCGGGCGACCTGGTCCAAGCCGAGCTCCCCGCCGAACCCCACCGCCCCCTGGACCGCGTCTGACAGCGGGGCGCCCCTGCCCCGATGAGTTCCGGCCGGACCGTGAGTCTCTTCTGGTGACCGTCGTAGAACGCCGTACGACGCTCCCCGGCAGGAGACACCACGGAGGACACCATGATGGCCACACCGGACGACCCGACCACCGCGCCGCCCGGCCGCCCGCCCGTGGTCGACCTGGCCACCTGGCAGGCCGCCCGTGACGAACTGCTGGTCCGCGAGAAGGCCCACACCCGCGAGGGCGACGCCATCGCCGCGGCCCGCCGCCGACTGCCGATGGTGGAGTTCGACGGAACGGTCGAGGTCGTCGGACCCGACGGCCCGGTCCCGTTCCTGGACCTGTTCCAGGGCCGCGACGAACTCGTCGTCTACAAGCACATGTGGTACGACGGCGCACCGCACCAGGGGCAGTGCGAGGGCTGCACCACCACGGCCTGGCACCTGAAGGAAGCGGACTACCTCAACGCCCGCGGCGTCTCGTTCGCCGTCCTCACCACGGGCCGCTGGGACGAGGTGGCCTCCTACGTCGCGTTCATGGGCTACACCCAGCCCTGGTACTCGGTGCGCGACGTGGACGGCCCGGCCGGCGGCAGCATGGGCTATCTCACCTGCTACCTGCGCGACGGCGACCGCGTGTTCCTCACCTACTCCACGACGGGCCGTGGCAACGAGCGGGTCAACGGGTCCCTCGGCCTGCTCGACATGACGCCCTACGGCCGCGGCGAGGCGTGGGAGGACAACCCCGAGGGCCGGCCCGAGGGGCGCGGCCCGTGCTGGTCCTGGCGCTCGGACGCGGACGGGAACGCCACCTGGGGCCCGACCAGCCGCCCCGTACCGCAGTGGACCCGCCCCGGCGCGACCCCCGTGGAGACCCTCGGCCGACACGGCCACCACCACTGACGCATGCCGCGGAGATGAGTGCGGCGCCAGGGCCGAAGCGAAGCCCGCCGGCGCCCTACTCGCGGCCGAAACCGCTTCGGGGTGTTTCAGGCCGTCGGGGTGTTTCAGGCTGACCATCACACAGCCCCTTCGCGGCCTCCGAGGACCGCGCGGAGGCCGCGGTCGCGCGTGACCGCGATGGGGCCGTCGGTGTCGGTTCGCAGCACGGCGGCGCCCTGGGCTCGCAGGGCGCCGATGGTGCGGGGCGAGGGATGGCCGTAGGGGTTGTCGGCGCCGCAGGAGATCAAGGCCAGGCGGGGGCTGAGGCGTCGGAGCAGCTGTGGATCCTGGTAGGCCGAGCCATGGTGGGCGACCTTGAGCACGTCGATCTCGGGGAGGGCCGGGTGGGTCGTCAGCAGGGCTTGCTGGGCGGGGGGTTCGAGGTCGCCCAGGAGGAGCAGGGTCAGGCCCGCCGTGCGGACGAGGAGGGTGACGCTTGCGTCGTTCGGGCCCTCGGTCGCGGCCGGGGCGGGTGGCTGGGCGGGCCAGAGGACCTGCCAGGACAACGGGCCGAAGCGTCGCCGTTCCTCTGGCCGCGCCGGGACGACCGGGATATGCGCCGACCGGGCCTCGCGGCGTACGAACGCGGCCTGGCCCGGTGGTTCTTCCAGGGCGGTCGTCTCGATCGCGCCGACCGCGCGGCCGCGTAACGCACCGGTCAGCCCGGCCACGTGATCGGCGTGGAAGTGGGTCAGGATCAGGAGCGGGATCCGGACGATGCCCAGGGCGCGCAGACAGCGGTCGACGGCTTGTGGCTCGGGGCCGGTGTCCACGACGACGGCCGTTCCGGGGCCCGCGGCCAGGACCAGGGCGTCGCCCTGGCCCACATCGCACGCCACCATCCGCCAACCGGGCGGTGGCCAGCCGGTGAGGACCCGGGCCAGGGGTGCAGGGCGTACGACGGCCAGCAGCACCAGCAGCGCGCATCCGGCGCACAGCAGGCGGTGGCGCAGCAGTCGGCGGCCCGCGAGGACCACGGCCAGGGTGACGGCGGCCAGCAGGAGCGCACCGGTCCAGCCGTCCGGCCAGTCCGCCTCGGCTCCGGGCAGTGCCGCGCCGGTGCGGGCCACCTGGGCGATCCACTCGGCGGGCCAGCCCGCCGGCCAGGCGATCCACTGGGCGAGCGGCGGTGCGACGGCGGCTGCCGCGAGCGCGGCGAAGCCGAGGGTGGTGGCGGGGGCTACCGCCACTTCGGCGATGAGATTGCAGGGGATCGCCACCAGGCTCACTCGCGCGGCCATCACCACGACGACCGGTGCGCAGACCGCCTGGGCCGCGGCGGCGGCCGCCAGCGCCTCGGCCACTCGGGGTGGCATGCCACGGCGCTGGAGGGCCGCGCTCCACCCCGGCGCGATGGTGAGCAGGGCGCCGGTGGCCAGCACGGAGAGCAGGAAGCCATAGCTCCGGGCCAGCCAGGGGTCGTAGAGCACCAGGGTGAGGACGGCGGCGGCCAGGGCCGGGAGCAGGGAGCGACGGCGGCCGGTGCCGAGGGCGAGCAGCGTGATCAGCCCGCAGGCGGCGGCACGCAGCACACTGGGCTCAGGTCTGCAGACGACGACGAAGGCGAGCGTGAGCCCGCCGCCGAGGAGGGCGGTGGTCCGCAGCCGGATGCCGAGCGCGCCCGCGAGACCGCGCCGTTCGGCACGCCCGGCCAGCTGCGGCGGGCCCGTGAGCAGTGCGAGCACCAGCGTCAGATTGCTGCCGGAGACGGCCATGAGGTGCAGCATGTCCGTGGCCCGGAACGCCTCGTCCAACTCGGGCGGCACCCGTGAGGTGTCCCCCACGACCAGCGCCGGAAGGAGCGCCCGTGCGTCCGGGGAGAGCCCGTCGGTCGCGGTGCGCAGCCCGGCGCGCAGCCGCCCGGCCAGCCGCTGGACCGCGCTGGGCGGGCCCGTGACCTTCGGGGGCCCGCTGCTGACGCGCACTACGGCCGCGATCCGGTCCCCGTCGCGCAGCGGGGGCGCCAGACGGCCGTGGACGCGCAGACGTGTGGACGGCAGCAGCCCGAGCCAGGCGGTCCGCTCTTTGCCGGACCTGGGGTGGACCGTGACCAGGACGGGCGTGCGGGTGGAGGTCACGGTGCCGCCAGGGCCGGTGACCCTATCCGCCTCCGCCTCCAGGACCACGGACGCCGGCGCGAGCGCCGAGCCCCGCACCCGTGGCCGAGTGAGCCGCGGGTCCCCCGTGACCGTCACCTCGGCGGTGGCCTCCGCGTACTCCCGGGCGAGTGCGGGGAGGGGGCCGCGGCGTACGTCCGCGCCGTGCAGCCCGGCGACCGCCCCCGCGGCGGCCCCGCACAACAGCGACGCGGCGATCGCTCCCGCCATACGGCGCCCACGCCACATGGCGACGCGTGGTGGTGAAGTGGCTTGCTGCCCCGACGCGTTGCGGCCATCGCCAAGGCCCGGCCGCCTGCGGGCCGCGGGCACGGCGTCTGGCGAACGTCCGGCGACCGCCCCAGCCCTGCGGCGTCCACGCCGCGCGACGGTACGCGGCGGCGGCGCGGCTTGCTCGGCCGGCACGTTGTGGCTATCCCCGTGGGGCCTCGGCGCGGCATGGGGTGGCCCGTCGGCATTCGACGTGCGCCCACGCTGCCGAGGCGCGGCGCCGCGCGGCCGCGGTGCGGTGGAGTCGCGCGTGCCCCGGTCGTCCGGTCCGTGTTGGGAGCGCGGGGTGCCGCGTTGTCGGCCGTCCGGTGTCGGGGCTCGTCGGCGGATCCGGAGGAGCAGGGCCGCCGCCACGAGGGTGGCTGCCGTGCAGACGAGGGCCACCGTCAGGGGTGGTGCGTCCAGGGCCAGAGCCGCGGCTGCCCAGGCGGCCAGGGCCGGGGGTACGAGGCGGAGGTCGGGTGGGCCTTCCTGGCGAGGGTGTGACGCACCGCGCGGGGAGGCGGCGGCCGCGTGGACCGGGGCGCGGGTGCGTGGGGGCGGTGCGGACGTCATGGCTGGACCAGCGGGCGCAGATCGGCGAACCGGCGCTCGCCGATGCCGTTCACCTCGCGGAGTTCATCGATGGAGCGGAAACCTCCGTGCTGGGTGCGGTAGTCGATGATGTGCCGGGCCAGGACGGGGCCGACGCCCGGGAGGGTGTCGAGCTGTTCGGCGGTCGCGGAGTTGAGGCTGATCGAGCCACCGGGTGCACCCGGTCCGGCCGGTGCGATGGGTGCGTTTGGCCCGGTGGGTGCGTTGGGTGCGGTGGGTGCGGTGGGTGCGTTGGGTGCGAGCGAGCCACCGGCCGCCGCGCCCGGCGCCGGTAGTCCGGCCGCGGGGGCGCCGACCACGATCTGTTCCCCGTCCACCAGCGGGCGGGCGCGGTTCAGCGCGTTCAGGTCGGCGCCCGGCCGTACCCCGCCCGCCGCTTCCAGGGCATCGGCGACCCTCGACCCGGGCGGCAGTTCGCGCAGGCCGGGGCGGCGGACCTTGCCCGTCACATCCACCACGACCTTCCGGCCGCCGCCGGGCGGAGCGAGCTGCCCGCCCGGCGTCGGGCCGGGCTCGGACGGCGCGGCGCGTGGAGGCTCCGGGTCCGGGGCGCGCACGGTCTGGGGACGGCCGGTCCAGAAGTGGTAGGCCGCGAAGGCCACCGCGGTGAGCAGGGCGACCGCCAGGGCGGCGACCGTCTTCAGCTCCATTCCGCAGCGCAGCTGAAGCCACAACGGCAGCCGCTCGCGCAGGGCCAGCCCTGCCCGGTCGCGCCTGCGCAGCGGAGCGTTCTCGGACGCGTTCTCGGACGCGTTCTCAGGCCCCTCCGCGCGCCCGTCCTCATGCCCGTCCTCGGGCGGCTCCTCGCGCCCGTCCTCAGCCCCCTTTTCTGGCCGCTCCTTTTCTGGCCGCTCCTTTTCGGGCCGCTCCTCGTTCCATACCTCCTCCGCCGCCGCCACAGCCGAGCCCGCGACGCCCTTCGGTCCGTCCCTGCTGCCCAGAGCGGTGGATCCGACCGCCACCGGGGGCCCCGGGGGCGCCGACGAGACCGTGGCGAAGAGCGCCGCCGCGCGGCTCGCGCGTGAAGATGCGGCCGCGTGCGTCCGGCCGTGAGCGCTGCGGTGGCGGCTTCCGGAACCCACCAGACCCATCCCCGACGACGGGCGTGGACGGCGGCCCGCACCGCCGTCGCGACGACGGCCGCGCTCCGGACCCGTGGTTACTGTGCGTGATCGTGACCTCATGCCACCTGACGGTAGACACACGCGGCCGATCGCGCCGATCCGCCTCAATTTCCGGGGATAACTCCCGTGTTGTGGACAACTCCGTCACCCCGCCGGGTGAAGAGCCTCCCCCACCCTCCGCTACCGCGGAGAGACCACCGCCCCCAGCAGCCCCGGCCCGGTGTGCGCCCCGATCACCGCGCCCACCTCGCTCACATACAGCTCCGCCAGCCCCGGCACCCGCTCCCGCAGCCGTTCCGCGAGCGCCGCCGCCCGTTCGCCCGCCGCCAGGTGCTGCACCGCGATGTCCACCGGGCTCCGGCCGGCCCGCTCCACCACGATCTCCTCGAGCCGGGCGATGGCCTTCGAAGCGGTGCGGACCTTCTCCCGCAGCTCGATCCGCCCCTCGTCGAGCTGGAGCAGCGGTTTGACCGCGAGTGCCGAGCCGAGCAGGGCCTGGGCCGCGCCGATGCGGCCGCCGCGCCGCAGATAGTCGAGGGTGTCGACGTAGAAGTAGGCGGCCGTGCCGTCGGCCCGCTTCTCCGCCGCAGCCACGGCCTCGTCCAGCGTGCCGCCGCCCTCCGCCGTCTCGGCCGCCGCCAGCGCGCAGAAGCCGAGCGCCATCGCGACCATTCCGCTGTCCACCACCCGCACCGGAACGGGCGCGTCCTGCGCCGCGAGCACCGCCGCGTCGTAGGTGCCGGAGAACTCGGCCGACAGATGCAGGGAGACGATGCCCGTCGCGCCCTCCTCGGCGGCGGCCCGGTAGGCGGCCGCGAACATCTCCGGGCTGGGCCGGGACGTCGTCACCGGCTTCCGCTTCTGCAGCGCCTGAGCGAGGGACCGGGCCGAGATCTCGGTGCCCTCCTCAAGGGCCCGGTCTCCGAGCACCACCGTCAGCGGCACGGCGGTGATGCGGTGCCGCTCCATCGCATCCTGCGGCAAGTACGCCGTGGAATCGGTCACGATCGCGACATGGCGGGACATGACTGGGAGGTTATCGGGGGATGGCGCCTGCCGACAGCGCGACCCCTCCGGATGATCAATTGCCTTGCCGATCATGCCCTGTTCAGACGTGACTCAGATCCTGTTCTCAGACCGGATTCGTTACGGGATTACGGGATTACGGGATTGCGGGGTTACGGGCTTCCGGGTTCCCGGAGTTCCGGGGTTCCGGGGTTCCCGGGGCGTCAGGCCGTGTTCTCGGGACGTGGGGACTGCTGCCAGGGCTTCTTCTGCCACGGCTGGGGCTCCGTATTCCCCCTCGCCCCGAGCGGCGGCCGGGGCGGCTCCGGCGCCTGCCCCGCCCCGGACCCCGATCGCGTCCCCGCCCCGGACCCCGATCGCGACCCTGCCCCAGGTCCAGGTCGTGAACCCGCCTCCGGCCCAGGTCGTGAACCCGCCTCGGGCGCCGCCGACGGCTCGTCCGGCTCCACCGCCGTCCAGTGCCGCAGCGCCCCCGCCTCCATCTCGATCTCGCGCCCCAGCGAGTCCAGATCGTCATGCGCGAACCGATGCGACCGCTCCTGCACCGCCCAGCGCAGCGAGTCGGCCGAGTGGGTGATCCGCTGCGTACGCTCCCGCATCTCGGGCAGCAGGGCGGCGAGCCGGGACCTGTCGGGCTCCTGCTCCAGCCGCTTCAGATCCGCTTCCAGGTCCAGCGCATGGCCACTCAGCCGCTGGAACAGGCCCAACGACTCCGACAGGGACCGGTCTTGCGGGGCGGCCGCCTGCAGCGCCTGCCCGGTGGCGCGCATCGAGCCGCGCAGGGAGAGCCGCAGCTGGGCGAGCTCACCGGCCGCGCCGGGCTGCGCGAGCTGCCGGGCCCGGAGTCTGGTCTCCTCCACCGTGACGCGGGCCTGGTGCACCGTACGGTCGATACCGCGCTTGGCCGCCCTGACCCCACGGACGACCCCATAGACCCCGGCCAGCATGATCAGGACGAAAAGCGTCAACAGGATCCAGATGGCTTCCATGTGCGCTCCTTGGGGCGGCGGTCACGGCACGGTGGCGGTCGTCCTCTCAGCGTAAACGCGCCGGGCGGGTCAGAGGTTCCTGACGAACCCCCAACCCGCCCGCGGGTGGAAAAGCCGATCAGGCCGGAACGATGTTCACCAGCTTCGGCGCTCGCACGATGACCTTACGGATGCCGGCGCCGTTCAGCGCCGCCACGACCGCCGGGTCGCCCAGGGCCAGCGCCTCCAGCTCCTCGTCGGAGACCGAGGGCGCGACCTCCAGCCGGGCCTTGACCTTGCCCTTGACCTGCACCACACAGGTGACGGTCTCGTCCACGACGTACTCCGGATCGGCGACCGGGAAGGGCTCGTGGACGACCGACCCGGAGTGGCCCAGCCTGCGCCACAGCTCCTCCGCGACATGCGGGGCCAGCGGCGAGATCAGCAGCACCAGCCCCTCGGCCACCGGGCGGGGCACCTCGCGCACCTTGGTGACGTGGTTGTTCAGCTCGGTGATCTTGGCGATGGCGGTGTTGAAGCGCAGGCCCTCCATGTCCTGCCGGACGCCGTCGATCGCCTTGTGCAGGGCGCGCAGCGTCGCCTCGTCCGGCTCGGTGTCGACGACGGTGACCTCTCCGGTGCCCTCGTCGACGACATTGCGCCACAGCCGCTGCAGCAGCCGGTACTGGCCGACGACCGCCCGGGTGTCCCAGGGCCGCGAGACGTCCAGCGGACCCATGGCCATCTCGTACAGCCGCAGCGTGTCGGCCCCGTACTCGGCGCAGATCTCGTCCGGCGTGACGGCGTTCTTCAGGGACTTGCCCATCTTGCCCAGCAGCCGGGAGACCTTCTCGCCGTTGTACCAGTAGGCGCCGTCCCGCTCCTCGACCTCGGCGGCCGGGACGGCGATACCGCGGCTGTCCCGGTAGACATACGCCTGGATCATGCCCTGGTTGTACAGCTTGTGGAACGGCTCGACCGAGGAGACATGGCCCAGGTCGAACAGCACCTTGGACCAGAACCGGGCGTACAGCAGATGCAGCACCGCGTGCTCGGCGCCGCCCACGTACAGGTCGACACCGCCGTGCGGCTGCCCCTCGCGCGGCCCCATCCAGTAGCGCTCGGTCCCGGGGTCGACCAGCCGCTCGCTGTTGTGCGGGTCCAGGTAGCGCAGCTCGTACCAGCAGGAGCCGGCCCAGTTGGGCATGGTGTTGGTCTCGCGGCGGAACGGCCGCGGCCCGCGTCCGTCGCCCAGGTCCAGCACCACGTTGACCCACTCCTCGTTCCGGGACAGCGGGGTCTCCGGGGAGGTGTCGGAGTCGTCCGGGTCGAAGGTGCGCGGCGAGTAGTCCTCGACCTCGGGCAGTTCCAGGGGCAGCATCGACTCGGGCAGGGAGTGGGCCACGCCCTCCTCGTCGTAGACGATCGGGAAGGGCTCGCCCCAGTAGCGCTGGCGGCTGAACAGCCAGTCGCGCAGCCGGTAGTTGACGGTGCCCTCGCCGATGGAGCGGGACTCCAGCCACTCGGTGATGCGCGCCTTGGCCTCGACGACGCCCAGCCCGTCCAGCGATACGGACTCCCCCGTCGAGTTGACGATCTTCGCGTCGTACGAGGCGAAGGCGTCGTCCCAGGTGGACGGGTCGGTGCCGCGATCGTCCGAGGGCTCGACGACGCAGCGCATGGGCAGCTCGAAGGCGCGGGCGAAGGCGAAGTCACGGCTGTCGTGGGCCGGGACGGCCATGATCGCGCCGGTGCCGTAGCCCATCAGGACGTAGTCGGCGATGAAGACCGGCACCCGGTCGCCACTGACCGGGTTGACGGCGTAGGCGCCGGTGAAGACGCCGGTCTTCTCCTTGACCTCGGCCTGCCGCTCGACGTCGGACTTGGCCGCGGCCTGCTTGCGGTAGGCGTCGACGGCCTGGGCCGGGGTGGTGTGGCCGCCGGTCCAGGCGTCGCGGGTGCCCTCGGGCCAGACGGCCGGAACGATCTCGTCCACCAGGCCGTGCTCGGGCGCCAGGACCATGTAGGTGGCGCCGAACAGGGTGTCCTGGCGGGTGGTGAAGATCGTGATCCTGGCTTCGGGGTGCTCGGCCACCGGGAAGTCGACCCGGGCGCCCTCGCTGCGGCCGATCCAGTTGCGCTGCTGCAGCTTGATGGCCTCGGGCCAGTCCAGCTCGTCCAGGTCGTCCAGCAGCCGGTCGGCGTAGGCGGTGATGCGCATGTTCCACTGGCGCAGCTTGGCCTTGAAGACCGGGAAGTTGCCGCGCTCGGAGCGGCCGTCCGCGGTGACCTCCTCGTTGGCCAGCACGGTGCCCAGGCCGGGGCACCAGTTGACGGGCGCGTCGGAGGCGTAGGCCAGGCGGTAGTCGCCCAGGATGTCGGCGCGCTCGGACTCGGTCAGCTCGGCCCAGGGGCGGCCGTCGGGGGTGGTGCGCTCACCGGAGGCGAACCGCTGGACCAGGGTCTCGATGGGGCGCGCCGTCCTCGCCTCCGGGTCGTACCAGGAGTTGAAGATCTGCAGGAAGATCCACTGGGTCCACTTGTAGTAGTCCGGGTCGATCGTCGCGAACGAGCGGCGCTTGTCGTGGCCCAGGCCCAGCCGGCGCAGCTGGCGCCGCATGTTCTCGATGTTGGCCTCGGTGCTGACCCGCGGGTGGGTGCCGGTCTGCACCGCGTACTGCTCGGCGGGCAGGCCGAAGGCGTCGAAACCCAGGGTGTGCAGGACGTTGTGGCCCGTCATGCGGTGGTAGCGGGCGAACACATCGGTGGCGATGTAGCCCAGCGGATGACCCACGTGCAGTCCCGCGCCCGAGGGGTACGGGAACATGTCCATGACGAACTTCTTGGGCCGGGCGACGGCCTCGGCGTCGCCGGCCAGGTCACCGCTCGGATTGGGCGCCTCATACGTGCCGTGCGCGTCCCAGAAGTCCTGCCAGCGGGCTTCGATATCGGCGGCCAAGGCGGCCGTGTAGCGGTGCGGCGCGGCCACCTCGGCCGCGGCGTTGGTCTCGCTCATGGTCCTCAAAGCTCCATCGGTCGTCTCTGCCTGCGGCAACGCAGCGGATCCCTGCTTCCGAAACAAAAAGACCCCTCGCACAGGAGGGGACGCCGCGCTGATGCCGACCGGAGCTGTACTCGGTCGGTACTGATCAGCGCGGCCCGCTAAGCAGAAGGCGTACGGCACGCATAAGGGCCAGGTTACCGCAGGGCGCAGACGGGCCGCACGGAGGTGGTGACCCTCCTCACGCGACGCGAAAGGCGGGCCGCCCTTACGGACGACCCGCCTCCTCGATGTGGAGCTAAGGAGAATTGAACTCCTGACCTCCTGCATGCCATGCAGGCGCTCTACCAACTGAGCTATAGCCCCAGGTCTCGCTCCGCCCGGCTTCCCCGGCGGCGACGCCTACATTACACGGATGCCCCGGCCTTCCGCCAAATCGATTGGCCGGTGACCGGAGCAGACCCCCGTTACGCCGTCGCGAACGAATAGAAACGCTTCAGCGTGCAGTGCTCGTCGAGGAGCCGGCCGTAGATCGGCTCCCCTTCGAGCTCACGGTAGGTCTCGATGGGATCGCCCCTGATGATCAGCGCCCGCGCGCACTCCGCACACCAGTACTGGTAATCGGGGTTGAGCGGCTCCATATCGCGGACGATCGGTGTGCCGGTGCCGCACCAGTCGCACTTCCGGCTGTGGGCTCCCATCTCACTCAGCTCCAGCTATGGCCGCAGGCCGTACACACGTAGGAAACACCGCCGTTGTCACCGAGGACCTGTGCCACGTGTCCGGAGCCGCAGGACGGGCACACGATGCCCGCTCGTGCCCTGCGGGACGGGTCCTCGATCGCATCGAGGATGCTGGTCCGCATCCCACCTGCCCTCCCCATCGGACGTGTCGGCCCCATCCCCCTCCGGCCGTCCGATTCTGCCACGGGACGACGCGCAGGTCAGCGGAGATGCCCCACTCGTCTCACCAGACTCATCAGCGCTCCGCACAGCGCGGCCCCGGCCAAGGCGACGCAGGTCACCCACAGGGCGTCCGCGGAGGCACCCGCACTGGGCACCGTATCGTCCGCCGCGCCCAGGAACACCGCCCCGAAGACCGCGACGCCGGTGAGCAGGCCGAGTTGAGCCGCCGTCACCAGCACCCCGGCGGCGTCCACCGCGTCCTGCCGCCTTACGGTCGCCAACCTCCGCGTGAGCAGGGGGTTGTAGGCGAACGAGAGCCCCGCGCCGACGGCCGTACTCCGTCCTGCGGGAGGAAAGAGCCACGGCAGAGACCCGGGTCGGAAGGGGCGCGGAAAGCAGCGATCCCGCCTCCCTGTGAGGGAGACGGGATCCTGGTCCTGTGGAGCTAAGGAGAATTGAACTCCTGACCTCCTGCATGCCATGCAGGCGCTCTACCAACTGAGCTATAGCCCCGCTTCTTCTCGGCGCCGGAACGCTTCGAACGAGAAGGAGCATAGCCGGTGACCTGCCGGAAAAGGAAATCCGCTCAGTCGTCGTCGCCGAGCACCGGCTCGGGCAGCGATCCGGCGTTGTGCTCCAGGAGCCGCCAGCCCCGCGCACCCTCGCCCAGGACGGACCAGCAGCAGTTGGACAGGCCGCCCAGCGCCTCCCAGGTCCGGGGCTCCAGGCCGAGCAGCCGGCCGATGGTGGTGCGGATCGTGCCGCCGTGGCTGACCACCACGAGCGTGCCGTCGTCCGGCAGCTTGTCGGCGCTCTCGAGCACCACCGGCGCCGCCCGGTCGGCGACCTCGGTCTCCAGCTCACCGCCGCCGCGCCGGATCGGCTCGCCGCGCTTCCACGCCGCGTACTCGTCGCCGAAGCGCTCGATGATCTCCTCGTGGGTCAGCCCCTGCCACTTGCCCGCGTAGGTCTCCCGCAGGCCCGCGTCATGCGTGACCGACAGGCCCGTGACGGTGGACAGCTCGGCAGCCGTGGCCGCCGCCCGCTTCAGGTCGGAGGCGATGATCGCGTCCGGCTTCAGGGCGGCCAGCAGCCGGGCCGCGCGGTGGGCCTGCGCGACGCCGGTGTCGGTCAGCTCGATGTCCAGGGAGCCCTGGAAACGGCGCTCTATGTTCCAGCCGGTCTGGCCGTGGCGCCACAGGACGATGCGGCGGCCACGGGCACCTTGGGTGCCGTTCAGCTCAGCTCACCGCCCACGCCGCCGTCCGCGGTCTGCGCCTGCGCGTACTCCTGCGCCTTGCCGCGGGTGGCCTCGGCGTCGGCCGGGAGCTCCAGCTGCGGGCAGTCCTTCCAGAGCCGCTCCAGGGCGTAGAACACCCGCTCCTCGCTGTGCTGGACGTGCACCACGATGTCCACGTAGTCCAGCAGCACCCAGCGGGCCTCGCGGTCGCCCTCGCGACGCACCGGCTTGGCGCCCAGGTCCTTGTTCAGCCGCTCCTCGATCTCGTCGACGATCGACTTGACCTGGCGGTCGTTGGGCGCCGAGGCCAGCAGGAAGGCGTCGGTGATGGAGAGCACATCGCTGACGTCGTACGCGATGATGTCGTGCGCGAGCTTGTCGGCGGCCGCCTGGGCGGCGGCGTTGATGAGCTCGAGGGAGCGGTCCGTGGCGGTCACAGGCAAGGCTTTCGGTCGGTGGTACCTCGAAGGTCTGGCTCCCCCCAGGGTCTCACGCCCCACCGTCACGCCGGGCGGCCGCAGTCCGGACCGGCTCGGCCCGGACCCCGGCCGGGCCGACTCAGCCCGTGGCGTCGTAGTCCGGGCCGAGGAGGACCGTGATGTCCGCGTTGGCCGCGCCCTTGCCCTTCCGTACCGCCGTCTCGGGCAGCCCGAGCGTCTTGGCGACCTCCTTGGCCTGGCCCGCCTGGGCGGCGTCCGCGTAGGTCACCCGCGAGGCCGGCTGCGTATCGCCGCCCTCAGTGGCCGTGACGACCGTAAAGCCGCCATTGACCAGCGCCACCCGCGCCGCGCTCGACGCGTCCTTGGGGCCTCCCGCGTTGGTCACGCTGACCCTGGGCGCGGTGCTCTTGTCGGAGTTCTTGACCGTGCCACCCAGGATGTCCTTGACCACGTGGTCGGTGGCCTGGTTGCTGAGCGTCCCGTCCGGCTGGACCGGCAGCATCGCGGTGTCGTACGCGCCGCTCTTGGCCTGCCCGGCCAGCTTGGCCAGCGACGCGCCCAGCTGCTGCTCGGACAGCGACGGGTCGGGGATCTGGGCCAGCGACTCCACGGTGCTGGTGGCGCCCTTCGCGTCGCTGGAGAGCTTCTTGAACGCCGCGTGCATGACCTGCCCGAACCGCGCGAGCTGCTTGGACTGGGCCTCGCCGGGCGCGCGGTAGGTGGCGTACGCCACGGCCGCCTGGCCGCTCACGATCTGATCCTTGCCCTGCTTGACCAGGGGGTCCTCGCCCTTCTTGGGGCTGGGGACGGTCGCGTCGGTGTCGAGGCTGATCCCGCCGACCAGCTCGACGAGGTTCTCCAGATAGGGCGTGTCCAGCCGCCAGGTGCCCTGGATCTTCGACCCGAGCAGGGTGCTCAGGGAGTCCCGGGTGGAGTCCGAACCCTCGTCGGTCACGGACTTGCCGAGCGTGGTGGAGGCGCCGTCCTCGGTGGAGACGGCCAGCGAGTTGGGCAGCAGGACGGTGGTGCCCTTCTTGGTGGTCTCGTTGTCCACCAGCAGGGCCGTGGAGGTGCGGCCGCCCTTGGTCTCGCGCAGATGGACGACGATCACATCGCGCTTCTGCGGACCGCCCGCGGCCGCCTGGTCCTGGTTGTCGGACAGCCCCGGGAGCTTGCCCGCGTACCAGAGGTAACCGACCCCGCCGGCCGCGGCGAGGACCAGGACCACGACGAGCGCGACGAGGCGGTTGCGGCCCTTACGGCGGCGTTCGTCACGGCGCTCGGAACGGGTCTCGGCGAACTTCAGCCAGTCGATGACGTCGTCGGATTCCTCGTCCTGCTCCTCGACGAAGGAGAACTGCTCGGTGTGGTACTCCTCCTGATCGGCGCTCCCGGGGCGCTTCCGCTCCGCGGACCGGGGCCCGGCGGAACGGGGCTCCTCGGGCGGAGGCGCCTCGGACCCGGGGCGCAGCTGCTCCGGGCTCAGCTCCTCGTAGGGGTTCGACTCGGGGCTGGGCTCCTCGCGCTGCGGGGGTACGGTCGGGGCGGCGGCCGCCGCCTGGGAGTAGCCGTAGCCGTAATCCTGCTGTGGCTGTTGTTGGTACTGCTGCTGTTGGTAGTGCTGCTGGTGTTGTTGTTGCTGTTGCTGTTGCTGTTGCTGTTGCTGTTGCTGAACGTAAGGGTCGTAGTTCTGCGTCTGGGTGTGCTGCTGCTGGGGCTGTTGGTGCTGCTGTTGCTGGTGATGTTGCGGCTGGCCGTAGGGGTCGTAGCCGTACCCGTCGTGCTGCTGCTGTTGTTGCTGCCCGTACTGCGCCTGCTGCTGCGCGTACGGGTCGTAACTCTGCTGCTGTTCCGTCTGCGGCTGGTAAACCGGACGCCCATAGGCGTCATAGCCGTAGATCTGCGGCTCCTGGCCATACGGGTCCTGTGCGTACGGGTCGTACGGATCCTGCCGGTCGTTCACCGGTACCCCTTCAGCAGTCGTGCCGGTACAGCTCGCGCTTGTCGATGTAGCGCACCACGCCGTCCGGCACCAGGTACCAGACGGGGTCGCCATGAGCGACCCTCGCCCGGCAGTCCGATGACGAGATCGCCAGAGCCGGGACCTCCACCAGCGACACCCCGCCCTCCGGCAGCCCCGGGTCGGCCAGTATGTGCCCGGGTCTGGTCACCCCGATGAAGTGGGCCAGCGAGAAGAGCTCTTCGGCGTCGCGCCAGGTGAGGATCTGGGCGAGTGCGTCGGCCCCGGTGATGAAGAACAGATCGGCGTCACCATTGAGCGCACGCAGTTCCCGGAGCGTGTCGGTGGTGTAGGTGGGCCCGCCGCGGTCGATGTCGATGCGGCTGACCGAGAATTGCGGGTTCGAGGCGGTCGCGATGACCGTCATCAGATAGCGGTCCTCGGCCGGGGAGACCTTCTTGTGACTCTTCTGCCAGGGCTGCCCGGTCGGCACGAACACCACCTCGTCGAGGTGGAACTGCGAGGCCACCTCGCTCGCCGCGACCAGGTGGCCGTGGTGGATCGGGTCGAACGTCCCGCCCATCACACCCAGTCGCCGCTTGCCGGACCCTTTCTGCTCTTCCATGCGTGCAGACCCTACTGGGCCCGGCCCGGAGCCGGGGCCCATAGGGGCAATCGCCCAGGTCAGCGGTCCCGATTGAAGCGCGTGGTGATCCACAGCAGCAGGAAGAGGATCACCAGGGCCGCACCGCCGGTCATGAAGGGGCTGATGCTCGAGTGGGTGTCGGTGTGCTCACCGCCCTCGGACGCGAGCGTGGTCAGGGCGGCATGTGCGGTGCTGAAAGCGGTCATCGCGGCAGTACCTATCCGGGTCTAGGCGTCACAACACGTCGGCCACATCGTATGCGAGGCGGTTTTCGCTCCCGATGTCCGTCCTGCCGGTGGCGGCCCCGCCCGTCTCAGTACTGCTCGTATCCGCTCAGTCCTGCTTGTAACCGCGCAGCAGGAACCAGGCGAGCAGGGCGGCGCCCACCACGCCGACCACGATGACGGTGCGCAGCAGCGCTCCGGGGCCGTCGTTGCTGTGGGAGGTGGCGGCGAGGGCTTCGGCGAGGCCAGTCATTTCGGGCATGTCTCCACGCTAACCCCCAGGCGCTCAGGGCCTAGGCTGGGGGCCGCCGGACGAGGGCCCGGACCGGGCGCCCCGGCGAGCGGGCCATCAACGAGGGGGCGATATGAGCGACAGCCACGAGACCGGTGGTGGAAACGGGACGGGAGACGCCCGGGAGCACGTGCCCAGCCGGGAGCGGCGGCGGTTCCCCGGGATCTCCTCACGGGCGTACGAACATCCGGCGGACCGCTCCGCGCTGGTCGCGCTGCGCAAGCTGACCGGCTTCGACACCGTCTTCAAGGCGATGAGCGGTCTGCTGCCCGAGCGGAGCCTGCGGCTGCTCTACCTCTCCGACTCGGTGCGGGTCAGCGAGCGGCAGTTCGCCCACCTCCACGACATGCTGCGGGACGCCTGCTACATCCTGGACCTGGAGCGGGTCCCGGCCATGTACGTCACCCAGAACCCGCAGCCGACCGCGATGTGCATCGGCATGGACGCGCCGATCATCGTGATCTCCACCGGTCTGGTCGAGCTGCTCGACGAGGAGGAGATGCGGGCGGTCGTCGGCCATGAGGTGGGCCATGCGCTGTCGGGGCACTCGGTCTACCGGACGATACTGCTCTTCCTCACCAGCCTCGCCATGAAGGTCGCCTGGATCCCGCTCGGCAATGTGGCGGTGCTGGCGCTGGTCACGGCGCTGCGGGAGTGGTTCCGGAAGTCGGAGCTGTCGGCGGACCGGGCGGGGCTGCTGGTCGGGCAGGATCTGCGGGCCTCGATGCGCGGGCTGATGAAGCTCGCGGGCGGCCATCACCTCCATGAGATGAACGTGGACGCCTTTCTGGAGCAGGCGGAGGAGTACGAGTCGAGCGGCGATCTGCGGGACTCCGTCCTCAAGATCATGAACATGCTGCCGCGCAGCCATCCGTTCACCACCGTGCGCGCCGCCGAGCTCAAGAAGTGGGCCGCGACCCGCGACTACCAGCGGCTCATGGACGGCCACTACCCGCGTCGCGACGAGGACAGGGACACCTCGGTCAGCGACTCGTTCCGGGAGTCCGCGAGCCACTACGCGGAGTCGGTCCGCAACAGCAAGGACCCGCTGTTCGCCTTCGTCAGGGACGTGGCGGGCGGCGCCGGGGACCTGGGCAGCAAGCTGCGCGACCGGTTCACGGGTGGCGCGGGCAAGCACGGTGAGACCGCCGAGGAGGGCACGCCGCCCGGGGAGGCGCCCCGGGACGAGCCCGAGGGCGGGGCTCAGGGCGGGCCTCACGGGGCTCAGGGCGGGGCTCACGGGACTCAGGACGGGACTCGGGACGCGGGTGAGGGCCAGCGCCCCGGAGACGGGCCGGAGGAGCGGCCGGGGAACGACGGGCCCGGGGACACCCCGCCGCGGCGCTGAGACGGCCACTGACGGCCACTGACGGCCCCTGACGGCCCTCTCAGGACCGCCCGTCGACGGCGGGCTGGGTCCCGGGGGCCAGGACGCCGCACAGCGACACCGCGGTCCGTCCCGTGGTGTACGGGTCGGTGCCCGTCGGGGCGTCGCCCTTGGCGCTCTGGCCCGCGAGCATCGGCCGCAGATAGCCGGAGGCGTTCGCGGCGCAGGCCTGCGGGCCCGCCAGCACGGTGCTCTGCACCAGCTCGAGATGGTGGTCGCGCAGATCGTCCCGGTCGAAGCGGAACCGCGTCTCACGGCGCACGGTGAACAGCGAGGCATGGTCCGGTCCGCGCTCATGGGCCGGCTGGAGCGCGTAGACGAAGACGTGGTCGGCGGCGATCTCCAGGGTCGCGGCGCTGCGCTCGATGACCGTAAGGGTGCCGCGGACCCGCACCGGGGTGTCGGACAGGGTCACCTCGGCCGGGTTGAAGCGGGTCAGCCAGCCGGTGGCCGCATGCCGTCCGTCGTCGACCGGGTGTTGGAAGCTCTGGTCGAACTGGGTCTGCTGGGCCGGGTCCAGCAGCAGCCTTACGGCCTGCACCGGGCCACCGGTGAGCACGCCCGGGTCGAGGGCGGACCTGACCAGGTAGTCCTTGGCGGTGGTGAGCGCCGTCATCACCTGGCTCTCGGAGAAGCTCTGGGTACGGCGGGCGCCGGGCACGGTGACCCCTTCGGCGCCGGTGCGGAACTCGGCGGCCGGGCTGTTGCGGAACAGCCGGTCCGGCGGCCCTCCGGGCACCTCACCGCGCGGCGCGAGCGGCACCACGCTGCTGTGCAGCGGCTCCACGGTCTGCGGCTGCGGCGTCCGGTACGGATGGCGCACCCCCATGTAGACGGCCGCTGCGAAGGCGACGGCGATCAGCAGGATGAGCGCGATGGCCTGGCGGGACGCCCCGGCCCTGGCCCAGGCGTGCCGACTGCGCACCGCCCGTGCGTGCTCGCCCATGCGTTCGTCGGCGGAGAACTCCTGGAGCCGGGCAGCACGGACGAACGACTCGTCGAACACGACGGAGCGGTACTCGTCCTCACCACCTCCCGGGACGTCCTCGGGTGTCCCCTCGGGAGGGTCTCCACGCCCGGCCATACCTCAAGAGTAGGTCGCCAGGGGCGACGGTAAACGCGGTGGTACTCCACAACTTGGGAGGCGAGTGCGGAGGAAACGCCCCATAGGCCGCGACGTGCTGGCGAGGTGCGAGGACGTCACCGCGACGGCGGTACGGCGGGGGCGGTCGAGCCCTTGGCCCCGGTCGGCTCCGGGGCCGACTCCGTCCCCGAGGGCTCCAGGCGCGGCTGCCCCGCGGGCGAGCCGTCGACACCGCTGGTGGCGGGCGGCGGGGCGGGGTCCTGGCGGTTGCCCGAGGCGCCCCGGTAGACCGCCGTGAAGGCCAGGGCGACCACCCCGATGCCCATCAGGATGGCCAGCAGCCAGGCCACCGGTCGGTGCCAGCGGGCATGGCCGCGGTAAGGGCGCCCCGCGCTGCCGTAACGCCCATAAGGGCCGTAGGCGTCGTCCCCGTCCCGTTCGGCGCCGAAGCGCCCCTCGGGGTCGTCCGCGCCGTAGAAGTCGGCCTCCGCGCCGTACCCGTCCTCGAAGAGCTCGTCCTCGGGCGGGACACCGGCCCTGCGGCGGCGGGACGCCTCGGCCTCGGCGCGGGCCTCGGCGGCGGCCAGCATCCGCTCGATGGCGGTGGGCTCATGGATCGGGGCCGACCGTACGAAGTCCTCGTCGAATACCACGGCGGCGAACTCGTCGTTCGTCTCGCCGTGGCTGCGGTCGTCGGGCTCGTCGCCGTCCGGGAACGGCTTGCCCCCCACGTCGTCCGGCACCCATTCAGAGTAGACCGGATGGGTCAATTTGGGCAGGGTGAAATGGTATTCGGGGGAAGATCCACCCCAGCGGGGCCGGGAATCGGGTATCCCCCGAACGGGTGAGTCAGCGGGTGTGGCCGTCGCCGGTGACGATGTACTTCGTCGAGGTCAGCTCGGGCAGCGCCATGGGCCCCCGGGCGTGCAGCTTCTGGGTGGAGATGCCGATCTCGGCGCCGAAGCCGAACTGTCCGCCGTCGGTGAACCGCGTGGAGGCGTTCACGGCGACCGTGGTGGAGTCCACGAGCTGGGTGAAGCGGCGGGCGGCCTGCTGGGACGTCGTGACGATGGCCTCGGTGTGCCCGGAGGACCACAGGCGGATGTGGCTCACCGCGGCCTCCAGGGAGTCCACGACGCCGGCCGCGATGTCGTACGAGAGGTACTCGGTCTCCCAGTCCTCGACCACCGCGGGGACCACGGTGGCCTTGGAGCCCTCCGCGAACGCCATGACCCGCTCGTCCGCGTGGACCGTGACCCCGGCCTCGGCCAGCGCGTCCAGGGCGCGGGGCAGGAACCGGGCGGCGATGTCCTGGTGCACCAGCAGCGTCTCCGCGGCGTTGCACACGCTCGGCCGCTGGGCCTTGGAGTTCATCAGGATCTCCACCGCCATGTCGAGGTCGGCCTCGGCGTCCACGTACACATGGCAGTTGCCGGTGCCGGTCTCGATGACCGGGACCGTGGACTCCTCGACGACCGTACGGATGAGGGACGCGCCGCCGCGCGGGATCAGCACGTCCACCAGGCCGCGGGCGCGCATCAGCTCGCGCACCGACTCCCGGCTCTCGCCCGGCACCAGCTGCACCGCGTCCGCGGGCAGCCCCGCCCCGCCGACGGCGTCGCGCAGGACCATCACCAGCGCGGCGTTGGAGCGGGACGCCGAAGAGGAGCCACGCAGCAGCACCGCGTTGCCCGACTTCAGGCAGAGCGCCGCGGCGTCCACCGTCACATTGGGCCGGGCCTCGTAGATGATCCCGACGACACCGAGCGGAACGCGCACCTGGCGCAGGTCGATCCCGTTGGGCAGCGTGGAGCCGCGCACCACCTCGCCGACCGGGTCGGGCAGCGCGATCACGTCGCGGACGTCGGAGGCGATGGCCCGCACCCGCTCGGGGGTGAGCGTCAGCCGGTCCACGATGGCGTCGCTGGTGCCGGCCTCGCGGGCCCGCTCCACATCGGCCGCGTTGGCCTCCACGATCTCCTTGGTGCGCACCTCCAGGGCGTCGGCCATCGCGAGCAGCGCGTCGTCCTTGACGGCACGCGGCAGCGGCGCGAGATCGGCGGCCGCGACCTGGGCCCGGTAGGCGGCCTGGAGGACCGGGGACTTCGGCCAGGGGTCGGTGAGCGGCGACGTGGGTGCGCTGGTCATGTCCGAAGCGTACTGAGCCCGGGGCGGAGATCCACGCACTATTCCGCAGTTCGAGATGGCGTTCTCACATCTCGGCGCCGCACATCCTTCCTCAGAACGGATGTACGCCCACCGGGGAGGCCGGTGGCGGCCCGTACCCCTCCGCGACCCGCTGGTGATACGTATCACGGTCGATGACCTCGAGCCCCACGATCTCCCAGGGCGGCAGCTTGGCCGAGGACCGGTGCTCGCCCCACAGCCGCAGCGCGACCGCCGCGGCGTCATGCAGATCACGGGCCTCTTCCCAATAGCGGATCTCGGCGTGATCGTTGGCATAGCGGCTGGTCAGCAGGAACGGATGGTCATGGGCCAGTTGCTCCAGCGCCCTGCGGACCTCCGGCAGCGGCGCCTCGCGCCCCGAGACGCTGAGGGTGATGTGCCACAGCCGGGACGCCTCGCCACGCCCGGCATCGTGCGCGACGGCGTCGCCGGACCCGGCGTCGCCCGCTCCGACACTGGTCAGGGTGCGCTCCGCCGCCCCTCTGGGCGACGCCCCCGGGCGCCCTCGTCTCACCGGCGGCCTCCTGTAACTCGCTGCTCCGCTCACGCGCGGGCGGAGCATCTCGTGACGGTGCCATGGCCGCGGCCTTCCGCTCGGACTCCGCCGCGTCTCCCACAGCCGGCGCGCTGCCCCGCGCGACCCCGTTGAACAAAGTTGACCAGCCCACGCCCGCCCGCGGGGCGCTTTTGAGGTTTTTCGGAGGGGGGTTATTTTCTGGCGGCTCGGTTCTTCCCCGGCCACCGCTGGGCGGTGTCCCCGCCGGGGCGGCCACGTGCTCGGTTCTCCCCCGGCCACCGCCGGGAGGTGCCCCGGCGCGGGCGCCCGTGCCGCCGGAGCGGCTCAGTCCAGGACGACGAGGTCGTCGCGGTGGACCACCTCGCGCTCATAGGCCGGGCCGAGCTCGCGGGCCAGGTCCCTGGTCGAGCGGCCGATCAGCTGCGGGATCTCCTTGGCGTCGAAGTTGACCAGTCCACGGGCCACGGGGCGGCCCTCGGTGTCCCTCAGCTCGACGGGGTCACCCGCGGTGAATTCACCCTCCACGGCCGCGATCCCGGCGGGCAGCAGTGAGGTGCGGCGGTCCACGACGGCCCGTACCGCGCCGTCGTCCAGGGTGAGGGCGCCGCGCGGCGCCGAGGCGTGGGCGAGCCACAGCAACCGGTTCGCCGAGCGGCGGCCGGTGCGGTGGAAGAACGTGCCCGTATGGCGGCCGAGCAGGGCGTCCCCGGCCCGGCTGGCGGAGGTGAGCACCACCGGGACCCCGGCCGCGGTGGCGATCCGGGCCGCCTCGACCTTGGTGACCATGCCACCGGTGCCCACCCCGGAGCGGCCCGCGCTGCCGATGGAGACGCCGGCCAGGTCCCGCGGGCCCCGGACCTCGTCGATCCGGGAGGTGCCGGGGGTCCTGGGGTCCCCGTCGTACAGGCCGTCCACGTCGGAGAGCAGCACCAGCAGATCCGCCCGGACGAGATGGGCGACCAGGGCCGCGAGCCGGTCGTTGTCGCCGAACCGGATCTCGTCGGTGGCCACCGTGTCGTTCTCGTTGACGATCGGCAGCGCGCCCATGGCCAGCAGCTGGTCCAGGGTGCGGGTGGCGTTGCGGTAGTGGGCGCGGCGGCTGGTGTCGTCCGTGGTGAGGAGCACCTGGCCGACGCGACGCCCGTAGCGCGCGAAGGAGGCCGTGTAGCGCGCCACCAGGAGCCCCTGTCCGACGCTCGCGGCCGCCTGCTGGCGGGCGAGGTCGCGGGGGCGCCGGTCCAGGCCCAGCGGGGCCAGTCCGGCGGCGATGGCACCGGAGGAGACCAGGACTATCTCCTTGCCGTGCGCGCCGCCCTTACCGTGCGCGCCGCCCTTACCGTCGGCGTCCCTGCCGCCGTCGCCCTTACCGTCGCCGTCGAGCACCTTGGTGAGTACGTCGACCAGCGCGTCCACGCGGTCCGCGTCCAGGCCCCCCGCCGCGGTGGTGAGGGAGGACGAGCCGACCTTGACCACGATCCTGCGGGCGGCGGCCACCTCGTCCCGTACCGCCGACCCGTCCTGCTCCGCCACGCCGCTCCCTTGCTCGTCCCCGCTCACCACACGCCCCGAAGAAACGCATGCCCTACACACTCATCATGACAAGGGGGCAATCTACGACAGACGAGCCGCACCCGCCTCGGCATTTCAGCCTCCGGACACCGCCCGCGCACACCGCCTCACCCACCGCCATGGGCGCCCCGTGACCACACTCCGAGGTCCCTTTGACACCGATTGCGACCGGTTGGCACCGGCGCGGATTGTCACCGGGCGGGGCGTCGGCATACGGTCAGGGGTCCCCCCAGTCCGTTGCCCTCCTGCCAGGAGCCCACCCCGTGCCCTCTGCCGGAATCGCCCCACGCCGGGTCGTACAGCTGACGGCGCTGCTCGCGATGCTCGTGTTCTTCGCCACACAGCTCGTCGGCGCCGTGCTTCCGAACGTACCGCTTTTCATCGCCGCCTCGGCGTGCGGTCTCGCGCTCGATCTCTTCCTGCAGCACAAGCAGCCCGGTCTGCTGTCGCTGCTGGGGAAGATCCGCCTCGACGTCACGGTGCGCCAGCTGTTCCGCGACATGCTCATCATGGTCGGGCTGCTGCGCGTCGAGGGCATCAATCCCCTGCACGAGCAGGCGCCCCTGACCGTGGGGCTGCTGCTCTTCTACCTGGTGCACTTCGCCTGCCAGGCGGCGGCCGTCCTGGTCCGCCGGACCCGCCAGCTGCCGTTCGTGACGCGCAACATCGACGCGTCCGCGCTGCGCCTGAGCGAGGCCCCGCCACGGCTGTTCGCCCGTCAGCACGGGCGCCGGCTGCTGCGGCTGGCGGCGCCGGTCACCGCCGGGCTGCTGGTCACCACCGCCACCAAGAACGCCGTCTGGGGCGGCGTCGGCCTGACGATCGCGCTGGTGATCGGCATCGGCGGCACGGCCCACCTGGCCACCTGGCTGCTGCCGCGCAAGCGCGTGGCGAACGAGGCCACGGCCCTGCGCTGGCTGGACCAGTGGCTGGCCGACTACAAGCCGACCGTGGGCATGTACTTCTCCGGCGGCAACTCCTCGGCGTACCAGGCGAACATGTGGCTCTCCACGCTCGCCGCGCTCGACGGCAAGCCGATCATCGTGCTCCGTGAGCGGTTCATGGTGCAGAAGGTGGAGGCGACGGATGTGCCGATCGTCTGCATCCCCAAGGTCGCGCATCTGATGCGGCTGGAGCACTCGACCCTCAAGGTGCTGCTGCACCCGGCGAACTCCGGCAAGACCTCGCAGGTGCTGCGCATCCCCTCGATCAAGCACGCGTTCATCAACCACGGCGAGAGCGACAAGCTCTCCAGCTGCAACCCGTACGCCAAGGCGTACGACGAGGTGTGGGTCGCGGGCCCGGCGGCGCGCGAGCGCTACCAGCTCGCCGACATCGGCGTCGAGGACAAGGACGTCGTGGAGGTCGGCCGGCCGCAGCTGGCCCCCATCCGCCCCTACGCGGGCGTGCCCACCGGTGAGTTGACGACGGTGCTGTACGCGCCGACCTGGGAGGGCTGGGACGGGAACCCCGGCAACACCTCGGTGATCCTGGCCGGTGAGAACATCGTCCGCGAGCTGCTCGCCGACCCCAAGGTGCGCCTGCTGTACAAGCCGCACCCGATGACCGGCTCCGTGGACCCGCGCGCGGGCCGTGCCAACGACCGCATCCAGGTGATGATCGCCGAGGCGAACACCAAGCGCACCGGCGACCGCCCCGGCGCGGAGGCCGCCGCCGAGCTGGCCCGGTGCGCCGATGAGCTCAACCGGCTCACCAGCACCTCCTTCCGCCCCAGCGCGGACGAGATCGAGCGCATGAAGCTCCAGGGGGCCCCGGACGGCGACCGCGCGGCGGCCGTCGCCGCGGCCACGGCCGCCTGGGAGAGCGCCTACTGGGCCTCGCTGCCGGTCTGGGAGCACCAGATCATCACCGGCCCGCGTCCGGCGATCTTCACCTGCTTCAACCAGGCCGACGTGCTGATCAGCGATGTCTCCAGCGTGGTCTCGGACTACCTGACGAGCGAGAAGCCGTACGCGGTGGCGAACACCAGCGGGATGACCGAGGAGGAGTTCCGGTCGGGCTTCCCGACCGTGCGCGCCGCCACGATCCTCACGCCGGAGGCCGTGGGCGTGACCGGACTGCTGGAAGCGGTCCGCGACCCCGAGAAGGACACCCACGCGGCCGCCCGCGCCGAGCTGAAGGTGCATCTGCTCGGCCCGTCCGACCCTCCGTCGCTGGTGCGCTTCGACCGGGCCACCCAGGACCTGTGCCGCAGGGCCGACGAGCGCCGGGCGCGGATGGCCACCCGGCTCACCGACGAGATCCCCTCGCAGCGCGAGGCCCGGGACGCGGCGGAGGAGATGGAGCTGGAGCCCGGCTCGCCGGAGCCGGAGGAGACCGCGACGGTCTGACGTCCGGCGGTCCGGGCCGACGGCAGGCGCCGACAGCATGACGAAGGGCCCGGGAGATCCCTCCCGGGCCCTTCGTCATGCCACCTGCCGGACGGCACCGAGACGCCCGTACAGGGCTCGTGCGGGGGCTCTCCCGCTGAGGGCCCGCACGGGGGGCGCCCGCCTCATGGCCCGCGTGGGGCCCGCCTTTTAAGGGCCCGCTCAGGGCTCGTGCGGGGCCCGCCCGTTCAGGGCCCGCTCAGGGCTCGTGTGGGGCCCGCCCGTTCAGGGCCCGCACAGGGCTCGTGCGGGGCCCCGGAGCGGCGCGCCGGTGCGGCTCGGGAGCCGCGCGGCCCTCAGAACGGCTTGAACGCGTCGAACTCCTCGTCCGCCCCGTCCCGCTCGGCGTCCCGGTCCCGCCGCCGCTGCGCGGCCGGGCGCGGGGCGTCGAAGCGGTGGTCCTCGCCACGGCGGCCCAGCATCTCCGCGCCGGTCGCGAGGCTCGGCTCCCAGTCGAAGACGACCGCGTCGTCCTCGGGGCCGATGACGACCTCGTCGCCCGAGTGGGCGCCCGCCTTCATCAGCTCCTCCTCGACGCCGAGCCGCGCCAGGCGGTCGGCGAGGTAGCCCACGGCCTCGTCGTTGGCGAAGTCGGTCTGGCGGACCCAGCGTTCGGGCTTCTCGCCCAGCACGCGGTAGAAGCCCTCCTCGGCGACGACCGTGAAGCCCGCGTCGTCCACGGCCTTCGGCCGGATGACGATCCGGGTCGCCTCCTCCTGCGGCTTCGCCTCCCGCGCCTCCGCGACGATCTTCGCCAGGGCGAAGGACAGCTCCTTTAGGCCGAGATGGGCGACCGCCGAGGCCTCGAGGACCTGGTAGCCGCGGGCCTCCAGATCGGGCCGGATGATGTCGGCGAGGTCCTTGCCGTCGGGGATGTCGACCTTGTTGAGCACGACGACCCGCGGCCGGTCGTCCAGACCGCCGTACTGGGCCAGCTCCGCCTCGATGACGTCGAGGTCGGTCAGCGGATCGCGCTCGGACTCCAGCGCCGCGGTGTCCAGCACGTGCACCAGCACCGAGCAGCGCTCGACATGGCGCAGGAACTCCAGGCCGAGGCCCTTGCCCTGGCTGGCGCCGGGGATCAGGCCGGGGACATCGGCGATGGTGTAGACGGTCGAACCGGCCGTGACCACACCGAGGTTGGGCACCAGCGTGGTGAACGGATAGTCGGCGATCTTCGGCTTGGCCGCCGAAAGCACCGAGATCAGCGAGGACTTGCCGGCGCTCGGGTAGCCGACGAGGGCCACGTCCGCGACGGTCTTGAGCTCCAGGACGACGTCCCCGGAGTGCCCCGGCTCGCCCAGCAGCGCGAAGCCGGGGGCCTTGCGGCGGGCCGAGGCGAGCGCGGCGTTGCCGAGGCCGCCACGGCCGCCCTGGGCGGCGATGTAGGTGGTGCCCTGCCCGATCAGATCGGCCAGGACGTTGCCCCGCTTGTCGAGGACGACGGTGCCGTCCGGGACCGGCAGGACCAGGTCGATGCCGTCCTTACCGGAGCGGTTGCCGCCCTCGCCGGGCTTGCCGTTGGTGGCCTTGCGGTGGGGGCTGTGGTGGTAGTCGAGCAGGGTGGTGACGGACTGGTCCACGACCAGGATCACATCGCCGCCCCGGCCGCCGTTGCCGCCGTCCGGTCCCCCGAGCGGCTTGAACTTCTCGCGGTGCACGGAGGCGCAGCCGTGGCCTCCGTTACCCGCGGCGACATGCAGTTCGACGCGGTCCACGAAGGTGGTCATGACGGGTGCCTCCAGTACATACGGTTTCGGGGTGTTCTGATGTGCCTCACGCTCGTAACGCGCCGAGGGCGGACCCGCTTCCCGTCACGGGAAGAGCGGTCCGCCCTCGGAAAAGGCTGTGCGATATCGCCCTGGGCTGATTACTCAGCGACCGGAACGATGTTCACGACCTTGCGGCCACGGCTGGTGCCGAACTGCACCGCACCGGCGGCCAGCGCGAACAGCGTGTCATCGCCGCCGCGGCCGACACCCGTGCCCGGGTGGAAGTGCGTGCCGCGCTGGCGGACCAGGATCTCACCCGCGTTGACGACCTGGCCGCCGAAGCGCTTGACGCCGAGCCGCTGGGCGTTGGAGTCGCGACCGTTCCGAGTGGACGATGCGCCCTTCTTGTGTGCCATCTCTTCTCAGTCCCTTACTTCGCAGCCGAGTCGATGCCGGTGATCTTCAGCGCGGTGTGCAGCTGACGGTGGCCGATCCGCTTCCGGTAACCGGTCTTGTTCTTGTACTTCAGGATGTCGATCTTGCCACCCTTGTGGTGGTCGACGACCTCGGCGCGGACCTTCACACCGGCCAGCACCCACGGGTCGCTGGTGACGGCATCGCCGTCGACAACGAGCAGAGTGGAAAGCTCGACGGTGTCGCCGACCTTGTTGCTTGCCAGACGGTCGACCTCGATGACATCGCCCACGGCCACCTTCTGCTGGCGGCCGCCGGTGCGCACGATTGCGTACACGCGGTTCTCACTCTCTCGCTAGAAATCGGGACCTCTGATGCCAGCCGCCCAACACGGCCCACGAGGGTCGTGACAACCGAGGATCATGCGATTCACCATCGGCCGAACGGCCTCTTCCGGCGAAGCGGAAGGGATGTGCTCAGGGGTTTGGCGTACAGACGCCGAGGGTCAAGGTTAGCAGAACCCGGAGGGCACACTGCCACGTGACAGTGTGCCCCCGGTCGGCCGGACGGCCGGGTCAGTCGTCGGCGGCGGCCGAGACCGACTGCGGAGTCTGCTGCTCCGCCGCCGCGGTCTTCTTCGTCGCCGTCTTCTTGGCGGTCGTCTTCTTGGCCGTGGTCTTCTTGGCGGCCGTCTTCTTCGCCGCTGTCTTCTTCTCGGCGGTCTTCTTGGCCGCCGTCTTCTTGGCGGGAGCCTTCTTGGCGGCCTTACGGGCGGTCTTCTTCGCCGGTGCCGCGGCCTCGGCCTCGCCCTCGGCGGACGCGCTCTCGGGCGCCGCCTCCGGCTCGGGCTTCGACTCGGGCTCCGGTGCCGACTCCGGCTCCGCGGACGACCCGCTCACGACCACCACGGCCGCCTCCTCGGAGCCCGTCGGCGAGCCCGCGGGGGCGCTCACCTTACGGGTCGCACGGCGGCGCGTACGCGGCGCGGGAACGCCCTCGAGCGTGGCCGGCTCCTCGGCGGAAGCGGCGGCGGGGGCCTCGGCGGCCGCCGCCGGCTCCGCCGGGGCCGCCTCCCGCGGCTCGTCGGCCACCACGACCACCACGCCCTCGGGCTCCTTGGCGGCCTTCGGGGCGCCCGCCGGGGCGGACACCTTACGGGTGGCACGGCGGCGCGTACGCCCACGGGTCGCGGCGGCCTCGGCCTCCGCGGCGCTGCTGTACAGCTCCTCGTCGGCCGCGAAGACCGGTTCGGGCAGCGGCTTGGGCTGGGTGGCCTCCGCCGCGATCTCGGCCGCGGCCTCGGTGACGTCCTCGGACTCCGCCTCGGCTTCGGCTTCGGCCTCGGCCTCGGCCGCGGCGGCCGCCCGCTCCTGCTGCTGAGCGGCACCGGCGGCGGACTTCTTCTTCTTGCGCTTGCCGCCACCGCCGCCGGCGGACGACGCCTGCTCCATGTGGACGATCACGCCGCGGCCGTTGCAGTGCACACAGGACTCGGAGAAGGACTCCAGCAGCCCCTGGCCGACCCGCTTACGGGTCATCTGGACCAGGCCGAGCGAGGTGACCTCGGCCACCTGGTGCTTCGTACGGTCCCGGCCCAGGCACTCGAGCAGCCGCCGCAGCACCAGGTCGCGGTTGGACTCCAGCACCATGTCGATGAAGTCGATCACGATGATGCCGCCGAGGTCGCGCAGCCGAAGCTGGCGCACGATCTCCTCGGCCGCCTCCAGGTTGTTCCTGGTGACCGTCTCCTCGAGGTTGCCGCCCTGGCCGGTGAACTTGCCGGTGTTGACGTCGATGACGACCATCGCCTCGGTCCGGTCGATCACCAGCGAGCCGCCGCTGGGCAGCCAGACCTTGCGGTCCAGCGCCTTCATCAGCTGCTCGTCGATCCGGTAGGTGGCGAAGACGTCGACGTCCGAGGTCCACTTCTGGAGCCGGTCGGCGAGGTCGGGCGCCACGTGCGAGACATAGCCGTGGATGGTCTCCCAGGCGTCGTCACCGCTGACGATGACCTTGGAGAAGTCCTCGTTGAAGATGTCGCGGACGACCCGGACGGTCATGTCGGGCTCGCCGTAGAGCAGCGACGGGGCGCTACCGCTCTTCGCCTTCTTCTTGATCTCCTCCCACTGCGCCTGCAGCCGGGCGACATCGCGGGACAGCTCCTCCTCGCTCGCGCCCTCGGCGGCGGTGCGGACGATCACGCCCGCGTCCTCGGGAACGATCTTCTTGAGGATCTGCTTCAGCCGGGCCCGCTCGGTGTCGGGCAGCTTGCGGCTGATGCCCGTCATGGAGCCCTCGGGCACGTACACCAGGTAGCGGCCGGGCAGGGAGACCTGGCTGGTCAGCCGGGCGCCCTTGTGACCGATCGGGTCCTTGGTGACCTGCACCAGCACGGACTGGCCGGACTTCAGGGCGGTCTCGATGCGGCGCGGCCCGTTGGAGAGCCCCAGCGCCTCGAAGTTCACCTCGCCCGCGTACAGCACGGCGTTGCGGCCCTTGCCGATGTCGACGAAGGCGGCCTCCATCGACGGCAGCACGTTCTGGACCTTGCCCAGGTAGACGTTGCCGACGTAGCTGGTGGCCTGCTCCTTGTTGACGAAGTGCTCGACGAGGACGTTGTCCTCCAGCACCCCGATCTGGGTGCGATCGCCGTTCTGCCGGACGACCATGACCCGCTCGACCGCCTCGCGGCGGGCCAGGAACTCGGCCTCGGTGATGATCGGCACGCGGCGGCGGCCCTGCTCACGGCCCTCGCGACGGCGCTGCTTCTTGGCCTCCAGACGCGTCGACCCCTTGATCGACTGCACCTCGTCGGCACTGGACTCGGACTCCTTGCCGCGCCGCTCGCGGGGCTCGCGGACCTTGACGACCGTGCGCTCCGGGTCGTCACCGGCCGCCTCGGGCTCGGCGGCGTCACCGCTGCGACGGCGGCGGCGACGGCGACGGCGGCTGCTGCTCGAGCCGCCGGGCTCACCGGCCTCGGCGCCCGGCTCGTCCCGGCCGTCGCCCTGCTCCTCGGCGCCCTCGCCCTCGGCGGCCGACTCGTCCTCGTACCGCTCACCGGTCTCGGAGCGCCCCTCGGCGCCCTCGGCCTCGGCGATCTCGCCCCGGCGGCGACGACGGCCGCCACGGCGGCGGCGACGGGCCGGACGGTCGCCCGACTCCTCCTCGCCGGGCTCGCCCTCGGGCTGGCCGGACTCGGCCTCGGTCTCGCTCTCGGCCTCGGGCTCCTCGGCGGCCTCGGGCTCCTCGGCCTCCGGCTGCTCCTCGGGCGCGGCGCCACGGCGGCGGCGCCGACGGCGGCCGGCGGGCGCCTCGGGCTCGACGGCCTCGGCCGTCGGCTGCTCCTCGTCCTCCTCCTCGGCCTCCTCCAGCGCGGCGGCGGCCTCGGCGGCGGCGCTCTCCGGCGTCTGGAAGACCGGCTCGGTGAACACGGGCGCCTGGAACACGGCCGTCGGCGGGCGGACCGCGCGGCGCCGCGAACGGGGCGCGGGCTCCGGCTCGGACGCGGCGGCCGGGGCCTCGGCCTCGGCGGCCTGCGGCTCCTGGGCGCCGCTCGGCTCCTCGGCGGCGGGGGCGGTGCTCCGGGTGGCACGGCGGCGGGTGCGGGTGCGCGGCGCGTCGTCCTCGGCCCGCGTACCGGCGGTCTCCTCGGCGCTCTCGCTCCGCTGCTCGGCGGCGGGCTCATCGGCGGCCGCCGTGGGCGCGCCCTCGGGAGCGGTGGCCTTACGGGTCGCACGGCGACGCGTACGGGCGGGCGCCGGGGGCACGGTCTCGGCCTCGGCGGCCGCCGCGGACTCCTCCGGCTCCGTCGACGGCACGACCTCCACGGCCTCCGCCTCCACGGCCTCCGCCTCCGCGGGGGCACCGGCCGGAGCGGTCGCCTTACGGGCCGCACGGCGACGCGTACGAGCACGCGGGGCCTCGTCGGCCTCGGCCGGGGCATCGGCTGCGACTGCGGCTGGGGCGGTGGCCTCGTCACCACTGCCACCAGCGGCCGCCGCAGACGACGCGTCCGCGTCGGCGGCCTCCGCCTGCGGCGCGCCCTCGGGGGCGGTGGCCTTACGGGTCGCACGACGGCGGGTACGGGCGGGCGCCGGGGGCACGGTCTCCGCCTCGGCCTCGGCAGCCGACGCGGACTCCTCGGACTTCGGCTCGTTCGGCTCCTTCGGGGGCACGGCCTCCGCCTCCGCGGGGGCACCGGCCGGAGCGGTCGCCTTACGGGTGGCACGGCGACGCGTACGAGCGGGCGGAGCGGCCTCGGCGGCGGCCTCCACCACGGGCTCCGCGACAGGCGCCGGGGCGGCCTCGGTCTCCTCGCCGCCACGCCCGGCGTCGGCCGGGACCACGGTCTCCGCGGCCTCCGGCGAACCCGCCGGGGCGGTCGCCTTACGGGCGACCCGCCGCCGCGTACGAGCGGGCGGAGCGGCGGATTCGGTGTCGGATCCGGATACGGACCCACTCGCGGTGGCCATGGCGGCACCGGCGGCGACGGGCTCGGAAGCGGCCTCGTCGGCGGCGACGGCACCGTTCTGCTCAGCGGCTATGGCCGGTACCGAGGGCGTGGTGACCTCGGCCCCGCTCACCACGCCGGGCGGCGGACCGGCCGGGCGGGAGGCCGCGCGGCGACGGCGCGGGGGCAGCGTGTCGCTGGGCGTGTTCTCGATGGATTCCCCGGGCACCACGGCACGCGGCGCGGCTGACCCGAGGGGCTGGACAGGTTGGGTCGGCTCAATAGGTTCGAGCATGCGGGCGTTTCTCCCGTCACGCTCCCGGGCGCCGCGCCTGCATCCGGCCGGCCACCCGCGCACTGTGCGCGTGTGCCGCCGTCCGGGGCGCGGGCGCCGCACGGGAGCTGTCGTCTCGCTCGCCGGGACCGGATCTGCCGGGACCGGCGAAAGTCTTCTGGTCAGTGCGCCAGCCGGACCCGGGTGGCTCCCAAGTGCATCGGCGGCGCATCGACGGCGGCCCTACGCGGGACCTTCCGGCGCCATCGCGGCGGTCAGCTTGGCGGCCGTGGATGGAGCGGCCTGAGCTGCCTCGCGATCGGGCGCGAGCGGGTCGGTCACCGTGCCGGACTCCTCATCGAGCAGCCCCTGCGCCAGCCTGGTCACCGCTGCGGGGACCGGCGGCGCCAGGTCGGCCGTAGCGCGGAGACCGGACAGGACGTCGTCGGGTCGCACGGCAGGTGTCAGATGCCGTACCACCAGCCGCAGTATCGCACAGCCACCGTCGCCAGGCCTATCGGCCCGACCCGGAAGCGTCTCCAGCCGGGCCACCGCTGCACGGGCGTCGAAGGTTCGCAACCCGTTTTTCGTCCGCCGCTCCACCTCGACCGTCTCGGCCTCCAGGAAGGCCGCGACGGCACGCTCGGCGTCCGCCGGGTCGACCTGGTCGAGCCGGATCTCCCATACGGACGCCTGCAGCCGGTCGGCGAGCCCCGAGGTGCGAGCCTCCACGGACTCGATCACATCGAGTCCCGCGGGCAGCGACTCGTCGAGGACCGCCCGCAGCTTCTCGGGGTCGCGCGCCTCGGTCAGCTGGATCTCCAGGTACTCGGCCTCGCTGCCGGTGCCGGTGGGTGCGGCATTGGCGTAGGACACCTTCGGATGCGGGGTGAAGCCCGCCGAGTAGGCCATCGGCACCTCGGCGCGGCGCAGCGCCCGCTCGAAGGCGCGCTGGAAGTCGCGGTGGCTGGTGAACCGGAGGCGGCCGCGCTTGGTGTAACGCAAACGGATGCGCTGCACCGCGGGAGCGGGCGGCGGGCCTTCGGGCTGTCGCTTGCCCAGGGGACTGTCTCCTTGTATTTCTCTGCCGTCGAACACCAGGGCCACGGGCCCCGGTGTCTTCCAGCCTACTTTGTGGGCCACGCGGGCGGCCCGGTGACGGAGGGCCGCCGGACGGCTGCGTCACCACCCGGCGGCTGCGTCACCGCCCGACCGCTACGTCACCGCCGGCCGGCTACTTCACCGACAGCGGCAGCAGCTTCCGCCCGGTGGGGCCGATCTGGATCTCGGTCTGCATCTGCGGGCAGACGCCGCAGTCGAAGCAGGGGGTCCAGCGGCAGTCCTCGACCTCGGTCTCGTCGAGGGAGTCCTGCCAGTCCTCCCACAGCCAGTCCTTGTCGAGGCCCGAGTCGAGGTGGTCCCAGGGCAGGACCTCCTCGTAGGCGCGCTCGCGGGTGGTGTACCAGTCGACGTCGAGGCCGAAGTCGGGCAGGGTCCGCTCGGCACACTCCATCCACCGGTCGTAGCTGAAGTGCTCGCGCCAGCCGTCGAAGCGGCCGCCGTCCTCGTAGACGGCGCGGATGACCGCGCCCACCCGGCGGTCGCCGCGCGAGAGCAGGCCCTCGACGATGCCGGGCTTGCCGTCGTGGTAGCGGAAGCCGATCGAGCGGCCGTACTTCTTGTCGCCGCGGATCTTCTCGCGCAGCTTCTCCAGCCGGGCGTCGGTCTCCTCGGCGCTCAGCTGCGGGGCCCACTGGAAGGGGGTGTGCGGCTTGGGGACGAAGCCGCCGATGGAGACCGTGCAGCGGATGTCGTTCTTGCCGGACACCTCGCGGCCCTTGGCGATGACCTTGGTCGCCATGTCGGCGATCTGGAGGACGTCGTCGTCGGTCTCGGTGGGCAGCCCGCACATGAAGTACAGCTTCACCTGCCGCCAGCCGTTGCCGTACGCGGTGGCCACCGTACGGATGAGGTCCTCTTCCGAGACCATCTTGTTGATGACCTTACGGATGCGCTCACTGCCGCCCTCGGGGGCGAAGGTGAGGCCCGAGCGGCGTCCGTTGCGGGTCAGCTCGTTGGCGAGGTCGATGTTGAAGGCGTCCACCCGGGTCGACGGGAGGGACAGACCGATCTTGTCCTCCTCGTACCGGTCGGCGAGGCCCTTGGCGACGTCGCCGATCTCGGTGTGGTCGGCGGAGGACAGCGACAGCAGGCCGACCTCCTCGAAACCGGTGGCCTTCAGCCCCTTGTCGACCATCTCGCCGATCCCGGTGATCGACCGCTCGCGCACCGGGCGGGTGATCATGCCCGCCTGGCAGAAGCGGCAGCCCCGGGTGCAGCCGCGGAAGATCTCCACCGACATCCGCTCATGGACGGTCTCGGCCAGCGGCACCAGCGGCTGCTTGGGGTAGGGCCACTCGTCGAGGTCCATGACGGTGTGCTTGGACACCCGCCACGGCACGCCCGAGCGGTTCGGCACCACGCGCGAGATCCGCCCGTCGGCCAGGTACTCCACGTCGTAGAACTTCGGGACGTAGACGCCGCCGGTGCGGGCGAGGCGGAAGAGCAGCTCATCGCGGCCGCCCGGACGGCCCTCGGCCTTCCAGGCGCGGATGATCCCGGTCATGTCGAGCACGGCCTGTTCACCGTCGCCGATCACCGCGCAGTCGATGAAGTCGGCGATCGGCTCGGGGTTGAACGCGGCATGGCCGCCCGCGACCACCACGGGGTGGTCCTCAGTGCGGTCCGCGGCGTCCAGGGGGACGCCGGCGAGGTCGAGCGCGGTGAGCAGGTTGGTGTACCCCAGCTCGGTGGAGAAGGAGACCCCGAGGAAGTCGAACGCGGACACCGGGCGATGCGAATCCACGGTGAACTGCGGCACCTTGTGCTCGCGCATCAGCTCCTCGAGGTCCGGCCACACGCTGTAGGTGCGCTCGGCGAGGACGCCCTCGCGCTCGTTGAGGACCTCATAGAGGATCATGACGCCCTGGTTGGGGAGCCCGACCTCGTAGGCGTCCGGGTACATGAGCGACCAGCGGACGTCGCACTCCTCCCACGCCTTGACGGTGGAGTTCAGCTCACCGCCGACGTACTGGATCGGCTTCTGCACATGGGGGAGCAGGGCCTCGAGCTGTGGGAAGACCGACTCGACAGACATCAGTAACCTTCGTGCGCCGACAGGGGGTGACCCTCAAGCGTACCCGCCCCGCCGGGCGCCCTCGCCACCGATCAAGCCTCCGGCTCCGCCCGATCAAGCCTCCAGGTCCGCCCGGTGCTTCTCGCGCGAGACCTCGGCCCACAGATCCGGCAGCTCACGCTCGCGGGCGGCCGCCCGCTCCTCCTCCCTGCCGTACAGCAGCCCGAAGGTGAAATCGCTCTCCCCCGCGACATGGGCCTGGGTGGCCAGCTGCCGCAGGGCCTCGCGGGCGACGACGCTGTCCTGGTGGTCGCCGAGCACGTCCTGCACGTCCTGCATACGGCGGGCGAACCGCTTGGCGGACTTGCCGAGCGCGGGCCGGGCCGTCTCGGCGGCGTAGCGGACGCGCTTGGCGGCCTTACGGGCCTGGTGGATGGCGATGTCGCGGTCCGGCCCCGGAGGCGTCTCCAGGGCGGTGGCCATACGGCCGGCGAGCCGCTCGTAGTCGCGCAGCACGGCCTTGGCGGCCACCGGAGCGGCGGGCTTCGCGGCGTCGTCGCGCAGCGGCGGATCGGCCGCCAGGGCGTCGAGGGTGTCCAGGAGCGTCAGGTAGCGCTCGCTGTCCAGCGCGCCCAGGACGGTGGCGCGTGCGCCGTCGCGCCGTCCGTGCGACCAGTGGTGCAGCCGTTCGCGCACCGGGCCGCGCCGGAGCTCCTCGGGCAGCTCGGCCAGCCGGCCTTGGAGCCGCTCGGTGAGCACCTCGCGGTCGCGTTCCACGCCGAGCTCACCGGCCAGCCACTTCAGCTCGTCGCCGATCGGGTCGGTCACCGAACGGTCCAGGACCTTGCGGTAGGAGCGGAACGCGCTGCGCAGCCGGCGGGTGGCGACCCGCATCCGGTGCACCGCGTCCGGCACGTCCCTGCGCACGGCCGGGTCGAGCCGCACCAGGGCGTCGATCTGACGGCGTATGTAGTCCAGGACGACATCGTCGGCGCCGAGCGGCCGCCGGGGCTCCGCCGCGGCCCGCTCGACCTCACGGGCGGTCTTCGCGGGCTTGCCGGGCTTGGCGGGCTTACCGGGCTTGCCGGGCCCGCCTCCGCCGCTCTCGACCGCGCCCGCGGCCCGCTCCGTCTCGGCCAGGGCCTTGGCGAGCTTGGAGGGGGTGTCGGCGCGGTGCAGACCGCCGTCGCGCAGCCGCGCCTCGACCGCGTCGAGCAGCCGCTGATCGTGGCCCCGGCCCTCGGCGAGCTCGACCTCGACCTCGGTCCACCGGGTCGGCGCGCTCTCCTCGGGCGCCAGCCGCCGGGCCGTCACACGGTCGACGGACACCTCGGCCAGCACGGTGCCGTCGGCGTCCACCAGATCCTTGCGGTCCCGCTCGGTGTGCAGCCGGGCGAGCGGGCCCAGCGGATCGTGGCGGACCCGCGAGCGCAGCAGCGTGGCCATCTCGGCGGGCACCTCCTCGCCGAGCGGCGCCCGCAGCTCCTCCCGGGTGTCCGGGCCGACGGGCAGCTTCAGATGCCAGCCCTCGTCGTCGCCGCCGGTGCGGTGGCGCAAGGTGATGCCGTCGGCCAGCAGCCGCCGCCCGGGGGTGTCGTAGTAGGTGGCCTCCAGGGTGGCGACTCCCCGGCTCACCACGGTCGCGACCGGCCCCGCTCCGGTCAGTTCGGGCAGGCCCGGCAGGTCGGGCCGCCCGGACGGACCGGCTTCCTCCGCGGTGGCCTCGTACTTGCGTTCTATCTCCTGCTTCGTGTCCACCATGTGTGTCACGTACCCAAACTCGGGCTTATCAGCCCCAAGCGGAGACGCGATACCCGGCGGACCCTATGCGGAGACGGGTCTCTGCACCCGGATGGACTGCAGCAGCCCCACCGCGATCCATACGGCGAACATCGAGGACCCGCCGTAGGAGACGAACGGCAGCGGCAGACCGGCCACCGGCATGATGCCCAGCGTCATCCCGATGTTCTCGAACGCCTGGAAGGCGAACCAGGCGATGATCCCGGCCGCGACGACCGTCCCGTACAGCTCCGTGGTGTCGCGCGCGATCCGGCAGGCGCGCCACAGCACGACCCCCAGCAGCACGATGATCAGGCCCGCGCCGAGGAAGCCGAGCTCCTCCCCCGCGACCGTGAAGACGAAGTCGGTCTGCTGCTCGGGGACGAACTGACCGGTGGTCTGGGTGCCGTGGAAGAGCCCCTTACCGGTGAGCCCGCCCGAGCCGATCGCGATGCGCGCCTGGTTGGTGTTGTAGCCGACCCCGGACGGGTCGAGCGCGGGGTTGGCGAAGGCGGCGAAGCGGTCGATCTGGTACTGGTCGAGGACGTGCAGCTGCCAGACGAGCAGCGCGCCCACCACGGCCGTGAGGATGAGCCCCGCGATCCAGCGGTTGGACGCGCCGGAGGAGAGCAGCACGGCGAGCACGATCATCGCCATGACCATCACCGAGCCGAGGTCCGGCATCAGCAGCACGATCGCGATGGGCAGCGCGGCCAGGCCGAGCGCCTGGACGACGGTGCGGTGGTCGGGGTTGAGCCGGTCGCCCGCGTCCACCCGCGCGGCCAGCAGCATCGCCATCCCCAGGATGATCGTGATCTTGGCGAACTCACCCGGCTGCAGGGAGAATCCGCCGCCGATCACGATCCACGCGTGGGCGCCGTTGATCGTCGAGCCCAGCGGGGTGAGCACGGCGAGCACGAGGACGACGGACAGCCCGTAGAGGACCGGGACCGCGCCCCGCAGGGTGCGATGGCCGAGCCAGATCGTGCCGATGGCGAGCAGCAGCCCGATGCCGGTGTTGAGGGCGTGCCGGACCAGGAAGTAGTACGGGTCGCCCTGGTTCAGCTCGGTGCGGTTGCGGGTGGCGGAGTAGACGAGCGCCCCGCCGATCGCGGACAGGGCCAGCGCGGTGAGCAGCAGCACCCAGTCGAGGCGGCGGACGATCGAATCGCGCGCCATGAGCTTGCTCCAGGCGCCGCGCTCCGGGGTGAAGCGGCGGACGGAGTACCCATGCGTGGACGCGCTCATGAATCAGCTCCTCGCCGCCGCTCCCGCGCGGCCGCCTCGAACTGCTTGCCGAGCGGCTGGGGCTCGATGGAGCCGTCCGACGAGATCTTCGGCAGTTTGGCCTGCGGCTGGGGCAGCAGCGCCTTCTTCTTGTCGATGCCGCCCTTGGCGTCGACCCCGTACAGCGCGTTGTAGATCTTGCGCACGGCGGGACCGGAGGCCCCGGAGCCGGTACCACCCTGGGAGATCGTCATGACGACCGTGTAGTCCTTGGTGTACGTGGCGAACCACGAGGTGGTCTGCTTGCCGTAGACCTCCGCGGTACCGGTCTTGGCGTGCATCGGGATCTTGCTCTGCGGCCAGCCCTGGAACCGCCAGGCGGCGGTGCCCCGGGTGGCCACGCCCGCGAGCGCGCTGTCGATCCTCTTGTGCAGACTGGCGCTGATCGGCAGCTTTCCGTGCGCCTTCGGCTTGATCTCCTGGATGTCCTTGCCGTCGGGGCTGACGATCGCCTTGCCGACGGTCGGGTCGTGGAGCGTGCCGCCGTTGCTGATGGCCGCGTAGATGGTGGCCATCTGGATCGGGGTGACGAGGGTGTCGCCCTGGCCGATGGAGTAGTTCACGGAGTCACCGGCGCGCATCTTCATGCCCTCGAGGCAGTTCTCGTAGGCGATCCGCTCGCCGTAGGACCCGTCCTTCTTGCCGGACTTGCACCAGGCGTCCTTGTTGGCCTTCCAGTAGTCCTTCTTCCACTGGCGGTCCGGGACCCGGCCGGTGACCTCGTTGGGCAGGTCGACCCCGGTCTCCTTACCGAGGCCGAACTGGTGGGCGGTCCGGTAGAACCAGTCCCCCGGCTTCTTCTTGGGCTTGTTGCCGCCGTCCTTCTTCCACTCGTCGTAGGCGATCCGGTAGAAGACGGTGTCGCAGGAGACCTCCAGCGCGCGGCCGAGGCTGATCCCGCCGTAGTTCTCGGACTCGAAGTTCTTGAAGACCTGGCTGCCGATGTTGAACGAGCTGGTGCAGGCGTAGGGGCCGTTGAAGTCGTAGCCGGCGTTGACCGCGGCGGTCGTCGGGATGACCTTGAAGATCGAGCCGGGGGCCGCCTGGCCCTGGATCGCCCGGTTGAGCAGCGGGTAGTTGGACTTCTTGCCGGTGAGCTGCTTGTAGTCCTTGCCGGAGATGCCGCCGACCCAGGCGTTGGGGTCGTACGTCGGGTTGGACGCCATGGCCACCACCCGGCCGGTCTTGGCCTCCATGACCACGACCGCGCCGGAGTCCGCCTTGTAGTTGGTGCCGGTGTTCCGGTCGTGCTGCTTGCGGGCGTCCCGCATCGCCTGGTCCAGCTCCTTCTCCGCGACCGCCTGGACCCGCGAGTCGATGCTGGTGACGACGTTGGCTCCGGGGCGGGCCTTCTGGCTCTCCCGCTGGCCGATGACCCGCCCGAGGTTGTCGACCTCGTAGCGGGTCACCCCCGCCTTGCCGCGCAGCTCGCTGTCGTACTGGCGCTCGAGGCCGTTGCTGCCGACCTGGTCGGAGCGGAGCAGGGGCGACTTGGAGTGCTCGGCCTCCTTCACCTGCTCATCGGTGACCGGGGAGAGATAGCCGAGCACCTGGGCGGCGTTGGAGCCGGCGGGCGCGGCGTAGCGGCGCACGGCGGTGGGCTCGGCGCTGATGCCGGGGAAGTCCTCTTCGCGCTCGCGGATCTGGAGCGCCTGCTTGGCGCTGGCCTCGTCGGTGATCGGGATGGGCTGGTACGGGGAACCGTTCCAGCAGGGCTGCGGGGTCTTGGCGTCGCACAGCCGGACCTTGTCCAGGACGTCCTTGGGCTTCATGCCCAGGACGTCGGCGAGGCGGGTGAGGACGGCCTTGCCGTCGTCCGGCATCTTCATCAGCTCGGTGCGGCTGGCGGAGACCACCAGACGGGTCTCGTTGTCGGCCAGCGGCACTCCGCGGGCGTCCAGTATGGAGCCGCGCACGGCGGGGTGGACGACCTGCTGGACGTGGTTGTTGGCGGCTTCGGCGGTGTACTCGTCACCGTTGCGGATCTGGAGGTACCACAGGCGTCCGCCGAGGGTCAGCAGCAGCGAGAAGACCAGGATCTGGAGGCCGACGAGCCGGATGGTGACCCGGGAGGTCCGTCCGGTCTCAGGAATATTACTCATGGCGCGCTCCCATGAGGGTGGTTGCGGGCGACGGGAGGGCGGCGGGCGACGGGAGGGCATTGCTCACAGGCGCTTGACCCCCTTGATGCGTGCCGTCCTGTTCTTCCCCGTGCGGGCCAGCAGCCCACCGCGCTGGCTGCCGATCCTGGGCGCCCGGCCCGGGCGCCTGAACCGGCTCATCCGGCCGATCCGGCCGGTGCTGACGCCGCCCGCCGTGCTGATCCAGCGGGACGGGCTCTCACCGCCGCCGCCCGCGCTGTCGGCCATCGGATCGTTCTCGCTCCGTCTGGCGAGCCCCATGATCAGTGGCACCGTGAAGGGGGCCAGCAGCAGGTCGTAGAGGGCCGCGGTGAACAGCAGCTTGCCCAGGCCCACCTGACGGGCCGCGTCGTCGCCGACGAGGATGCCGACCCCGGCGTACAGCAGCGTGGCGCCGATGGCCGCCGCCACGACCACCAGCATCGGCCCGGTGGCCGACCTGAGCTGGCCGGTCTCCGGCTTGGCGAGTCCGGCCAGATAGCCGATGACGCACAGCACCAGGGCGTAGCGGCCCGCGGCGTGGTCGGCGGGTGGGGCGAAGTCGGCGAGCAGCCCCGCGCCGAAGCCGATGAGCGCGCCGCCGGTGTGGCCGTAGACGAGCGCGAGGCCGAGCACGACGAGCAGCAGCAGGTCCGGCACGGCGCCGGGCAGTTGGAGGCGGGCCAGTACGCAGATCTGGACGACGAGGGCGAAGACCACCAGGCAGGTCGACAGGACGATCCGGTTGAGGTGCAGCATCGGTCAGCTCCTGTTGGCGGCCGGGCTGGTGGCGGTGGCGGAGGGGTTGGCCGTGACCGTGACCGTGGGCGTCGGCTTGGGCTTCGCGGGCTTGGGCGGGAGCACGCTGTCCCGCGGGTTCGCCCGCGGCGGCTGGACGACGACCCCGACGATGTCCAGCTTGCTGAACCGGACGTACGGGCGCACCTGGAGCGTGCGGGTCAGATCGCCGCCGGTCGGATCGACGCGGACGACCTTGCCGACCGGGACGCCGGGGACGAACGGCTTGTCCGCCTGGGAGCCGAAGGTGACCATCCGGTCGCCCTTCTTGATCCGGGCCTTGCCGTTGAGGAGCTGCACATGGAGCGAGCGGTCGCCGCGCCCGGTGGCGAAACCGAGCTCGCCCGATCCCTCCATACGGGTGCCGACGGTGAAGTCCGGGTCGATGGCGAGCAGCACGGTGGCCGTCGTGGAGCCGACGGTGGTGACCCGGCCGACCAGCCCGTCCCCGTTGATGACGGTCATGTCGCGGCGGATGCCGTCGCGGCTGCCCATGTCGATGGTGACGGTCCAGGAGAAGCCCTGGGCGGCGCCGATGCCGATGACCTGGGCGCCCTTGATGCCGTATTGACCGGCGCCGGCGGTCTTCAGCAGCTTGTCGAGCTCGGCGGAGCGGGCGCGATCGCGGGCGCTGTTGCCGAGCCGCTGCTTGAGCTTGGTGTTCTCCTCCTCCAGCCGGCGGACCCGGTCGTGCCGGTCACCGGATTCCCGTACGGCGGCCACCGCGTTGCCGACCGGGTCCACCGCGGAGGCGACGCCGTCCTCCACGGGCCCGAAGACGGAAGCGGCGGCGTGCCGGGCGCCGTCGAGGGGTGAGTCCTCGCCGCCGCGGATATCCACCGTGATCAGCGCGAACGCGATGGCGACCAGCAGCACCAGGAGCAGCCGGCTCTCTCGTGTGTCCCTCACGTGCGGCGACGTGCCTTCCTCGTCGAAGTCGGACCGGTGCCGGGGACCAAAGTGACCGGCCGGTCCTGGGGAGCCTTATGCCTGTATATCAGCGTTCCGCCGCACGAGCAGCCAACCACCCGTACGGCCGGTCCGCCGGGTTGTCATCTGCGGGGCTGGGCGTCCAGCACCTGCTGGAGCGCCTCGAACTCCTCCACGCACTTGCCGGACCCGAGCGCGACGGAGTCCAGCGGATCCTCGGCGATGTGGATCGGCATCCCGGTCTCGCGGCGCAGCCGCTCGTCCAGGCCACGCAGCAGCGCACCGCCGCCGGTGAGCACGATGCCGCGGTCCATGACGTCGCCGGAGAGCTCCGGGGGGCACTTGTCGAGGGTGGTCTTGACCGCGTCGACGATCGAGTTGACCGGCTCCTCCATGGCCTTGCGGACCTCGGCGGCGGAGATCACCACGGTCTTGGGGAGGCCGCTGACGAGGTCACGACCGCGGATCTCGGTGTGCTCCTCCTCGTCGCTCTCGTACGCCGAACCGATGGTGATCTTGATGTTCTCGGCGGTGCGCTCGCCGAGCAGCAGGCTGTACTCCTTCTTGATGTGCTGGATGATCGCGTTGTCCAGCTCATCGCCCGCCACCCGGATGGACTGCGCGGTGACGATGCCGCCCAGCGAGATGACGGCGACCTCGGTGGTGCCGCCACCGATGTCCACGACCATGTTGCCGGTGGCCTCGTGGACCGGAAGGCCGGAGCCGATGGCCGCGGCCATGGGTTCCTCGATGATGTGCACCTGACGGGCGCCCGCCTGGGTGGACGCCTCGATGACCGCACGACGCTCGACGCCGGTGATACCGGACGGCACACAGACGACCACCCGGGGCCGGGCCAGATACCGTCGCTTATGGATCTTGAGGATGAAGTACCGCAACATCCGCTCGGTGATCTCGAAGTCGGCGATAACGCCGTCCTTGAGCGGACGCACAGCGACGATGTTGCCAGGGGTGCGGCCGATCATCTTCTTCGCCTCGGCGCCCACGGCGAGAATTCCGCCGGTGTTGGTGTTGATGGCGACGACGGATGGCTCGTTGAGGACGATCCCGCGGCCCCTGACGTACACCAGCGTGTTGGCGGTCCCGAGGTCGACAGCCATGTCACGGCCGATGAACGACATGTTGTTCCCCATGAGGATACGTCAGGCCTTCCCTGCTGGAGCGATTGCTTGCTTGAGGTCGGCAGGATGGGTGTGCGCTGCGAGGCGCGGAAGCTTCATCGTAGTCACGCCCGCTCGAACACGCTGCGGGGGTCCTCCGCCATTGTCAGCAGAACACGACCCCGCCTCCTCTAATGGTGACGTCGTGTCGCGGAGATGCGTTCCCCCGATCGGCTCGCATATGCGGAAGGGCGGCCGGGTAATTCGGCCGCCCCCAGGTCAGCAGGGGTGTGGCAAGCTGATGATCAAACTGATGGCCGATCAGTCACGATCGGATGGGGATCAGGCGAGACCGGGAAAGAAAATCTTGATTTCCCGTTCGGCGGACTCCGCCGAGTCGGAAGCGTGGATCAGATTTTCCCGAACGATGGTGCCGAAATCGCCACGGATGGAGCCCGGCGCCGCGGCGATCGGGTCGGTCGGCCCGGCCAGCGCCCGGACGCCCTCGATCACCCGCTCGCCCTCGACCACCAGCGCCACGGCCGGACTGGAGGCCATGAACTCCACCAGCGGCTCGTAGAACGGCTTGCCGACATGCTCGGCGTAGTGCTGCTCCAGGACCTCACGGTCCAGCTGACGCAGCTCGAGGGCGCTGATCGTCCAGCCCGCCTTCTTCTCGATCCGCCCCAGAATCTCGCCCACCAGTCCGCGTCGGACGGCGTCGGGCTTGAGCAGGACGAGCGTGCGCTGGCTCACGGTGCGGGCTCCTTTGGGAAAAGACATGCGGTGGGGCTGTGAGGCAGAGGCTACATGGGGGAACGAGGGCCACGTCACGCAGCGTCAGGCGAGGCCGCCGAGGACGCGGCGAACCGCGCCTTGGCCTCGTCGACCTTGCGGCCGAAGTGCACCGAGGCCCACCACAGCGCGGCGAAGACCGCCCCGAGGAAGAACATGGTGGGCACCACGAAACCGCTCAGCACCAGGCCGATCTGCAGGGCCCAGCCGATCTGCACCGCACCCGGACGGCTCAGCAGCCCGCACAGCAGCACACACAGCCCCATGGCGATCCCGCTGACCGTCCAGACGGTGCCCGTGGACAGCCCGGACGTCTTCATCGCGACCAGCCCGGCGAAGCCGATCACGAAGAACTCACCGATGAGGGTGGAAGCGCACAGCGTTCGCATATCAGCCCTTTCCCAGGAGGAGCCGGGCCTCGCCGACCGTGATCACCGACCCGGTCACCAGAACGCCCGCTCCGGCGTACTCGCCCTCTTCCTCCGCCAGGGTGATGGCGGCCTCCAGGGCGTCGTCCAGCCGCGGCTCGACCTGGACCCGGTCGGAGCCGAAGACCTCGACGGCGATCGCGGCCAGTTCGTCCGGGTCCATGGCGCGGTGGCTGGAATTGCCGGTCACCACGACCTCGGCGAAGATCGGCTCGAAGGCCTCCAGCAGACCGCGGACGTCCTTGCCGTCACTCGCCCCGACCACGCCGATCAGCCGGCTGAAGTCGAAGGACTCGGTGACCGCCGCGGCGGCGGCACGGGCGCCCGCGGGGTTGTGCGCGGCGTCCAGCACCACGGTGGGGCTGCGGCGCACGACCTCCATCCGGCCGGGCGAGGTCACGGAGGCGAAGGCGGAGCGGATGGTGTCGATGTCGAGCGGCCGGGCGTGCTGGGAGCCGACGCCGAAGAACGCCTCCACGGCCGCCAGCGCCATCGCCGCGTTGTGCGCCTGGTGGGCGCCGTGCAGCGGGAGGAAGACATCGGTGTACTCCCCGCCGAGGCCGCGCAGGGTCAGCAGCTGACCGCCGACCGCCACCTCCCGGGACAGCACACCGAACTCCATGCCCTCACGGGCGACCGTGGCATCCACCTCGACCGCGCGCTTGAGCACCACCGAGGCGGCCTCCACCGGCTGCTGCGCGAGCACCACGGTGGCGTCCTGCTTGACTATGCCGGCCTTCTCGACGGCGATCTGCTCCGGAGTGGTGCCGAGCCGGTCGGTGTGGTCCAGCGAGATCGGCATGATCACCGCGACGCCCGCGTCGATCACATTGGTGGCGTCCCAGGAGCCGCCCATGCCGACCTCGACCACCGCGATGTCCACCGGCGCGTCCGCGAAGGCCGCGTACGCCATGCCGGTGAGCACCTCGAAGAAGGACAGCCGGTGCTCCTGCCCGCCGTCGACCATCTCGATGTACGGCCGGATGTCCTCGTACGTCTCGATGAACCGCTCGGCGGAGATCGGCGCCCCGTCCAGGCTGATCCGCTCGGTGATCGACTGGACATGGGGGCTGGTGTAGCGGCCGGTGCGCAGCTCGAAGGCGCCCAGCAGCGACTCGATCATGCGGGCGGTGCTGGTCTTGCCGTTCGTACCGGTGATGTGGATCGACGGATAGGCCCGCTGCGGCGAGCCCAGGATGTCCATCAGCGACTCGATCCGCACCAGCGACGGGTCCAGCTTGGTCTCCGGCCAGCGCCGGGCCAGCTCGCCCTCCACCTCGCGCAGGGCGCGGTCCACCTCGGGGTCGGCCGGACGGGCCGGGATGCCGTCCCCCTGCGGCGGCCCGGACTGCGCACGCAGCGTCCGGCTGCCGGCCTCGATCACCGCCAGATCGGGGTCGCGGTCGGTCTCGGCTCCGACGATCTCTTCGAACTCATCGGACTCGTTCTGGGGGCGCTCCTCGCTCACGCCGACCAGTCTACGAGGCAGGGGTGACAACCCGGCCCAGCGCCATCCGCGCCCAGGTCACGAGCCGGTATCTGTGACAAGGCGGCTCGCCTCCGGGGCACCTCAGTCGCCGCCCAGCGCCGCCTTCATCATCGACTTGGCGATCGGCCCCGCCAGACCGCCGCCGGAGATGTCGGCGCGGGCCGCGTCGCTGTCCTCGACCACCACCGCGACCGCGACCTTGTGGCCGCCGCCCGCGTCCGCGTAACTGATGAACCACGCGTACGGATTGGCGCTGTTGTTCTCACCGTGCTGGGCGGTGCCGGTCTTGCCGCCCACCGTCACCCCGGGGATCTTCGCGTTGGTCCCGGTGCCCTGGTCCACGACCGTCCGCATGGCGGACTGCAGCTCGGACGCGGTGTGCCGGGACATCGCCTGGCTGTAGGTCTTGGCCGAGGTCCGGTCCAGCGCGGACGCGCTGCCGTCCGTGGTGCGGTCGACCTCGTACGGGGTCATCAGCTTGCCGTCGTTCGCGATGGCCGAGGAGACCATCGCCATCTGCAGCGGAGTGGCCGTCACATCGAACTGCCCCATACCGGTCAGGGCCGTCTGCGAGTCGTTCATGCCGCTCGGGTAGGTGCTCTTCGCGGCGCGCACCGGGATGTCCAGCTTGGCATTGTCGAAGCCCAGCTTCTTGGCCTCCGCCGCCACCTTGGACTGGCCCAGGTCCACGGCCATCTTCGCGAAGACCGTGTTGCACGAGTACTGCAGGGCGGTGCGTATGTTCGCGTTCTTGCAGGGCGCCGACCTGTTCTCGTTGTGCATATCGGTGACCGTGCCCGGCAGCCGGTACGGATCCGGGCTCTTGGTCTGCTCGTCCACCGACGAGTACAGCCCGTTCTCCAGCGCCGCGGCGGCGACCACGACCTTGAAGGTCGAGCCCGGCGGGTACGTCTGGCGCAGCGCGCGGTTCAGCATCGGCTGCTTGTCGTCCTTCTGCAGCGCGGTCCACGCCTTCTGGTCCGCCGTGGAGGAGCCCGCGAAGCTGCCGGGGTCGTACGAGGGCGTGCTGGCCAGGCCCAGGACGGCGCCGGTGGTGGGGTCGATCGCCACCGCCGCGCCGGTCTTGTTCCCCAGCCCCTCGTAGGCGGCCTTCTGCACGGCCGGGTTGATCGTGGTGACCACGTCGCCGGGCTTGGACCGCTCCCGCGTCACGGCCTCCAGCGGGTTCTTCAGCCGGCTGTCGGAGCCGTCGAGGACCTGCCGCTCCAGGGCCTCCAGCTGGGTGCTGCCGTAGGACTGGGAGGCGTAGCCGGTGATCGGCGCCCAGAGCTTCCCGTCCGGGTAGGTGCGCTTGTACTTCAGGTCGCCCTTGGTGGCGGCCGAGCCGGTGACCGGTTTGCCGCCGGCGATGATGTCGCCCAGCGGCCCGGCGTACTCGGAGATGGCCACCCGGGCGTTGCGCGGGTTCTCCCGGAGACTGTCGCCTCTCGCCAACTGCACATAGGTGACCCAGGCGAGCAGGGCCAGCACGAGCAGCAGCGAGAACACCGATGCCCTTCTCAGCGGCTTGTTCATGGAGGGGGAGCTCCTTCCGGGACGTACGGCCGGATAACTCCCTGAAGGCAGTGTTTGGTTCCCGGTGGGGCTTTGCTGTGTGGTGCCTGTGAGGCGTCTGTGGGGCTTCATCAGGGGTCTGCAGGGCGTCTGCAGGACGCCTGTGGGATGTCTGTGGGATGTCTGTGGGATGTCTGTGGGATGTCTGTGGGATGTCTGTGGGATGTCTGTGGCACATCGCACACGCCGACGCACAAGCGCCCCCGCCGGATTCCGGCGGGGGCGCTGTGGCGCGATCCGTACTCCTCGGTGGTCAGCCCTTGGGGAGGGCCGCCAACTGGGCGGTGATCCGGGCGATATCGGCCTCGGCGGTCGCCTGCCGGGTGCGGATCTTCTCCACGACATGGTCGGGGGCCTTGGCCAGGAAGCCCTCGTTGGACAGCTTCGCGGCCGTCTGCGCCTTGTCCTTCTCGGCCGCGGCGAGGTCCTTGGCCAGCCGCTTGCGCTCGGCCTCGACGTCGATCGCACCGGACAGGTCCAGCGCCACGGTCGCGCCCGCCACCGGCAGCGACGCGGTGGCCGTGAAGTCCGCACCGGCCGGCTGGAGGCGCAGCAGGGAGCGCATCGCGTCCTCGTGGGCGGCCAGCGAGGTGCCGGAGAGCTCCAGCCGGGCCGGGACCCGCTGGCCGGGCTGGAGGCCCTGGTCGGCGCGGAACCGGCGGACCTCGGTGACCACCTGCTGGAGGTTCTCGATCTCCCGCTCGGCCGCCTCGTCCCGGAAGCCGCTGTCGCCCGGCCAGTCCGCGATGACGACGGACTCCTGGCCGGTCAGCGAGGTCCACAGCTTCTCGGTGACGAACGGGACCACCGGGTGCAGCAGCCGCAGCGTGACGTCCAGGACCTCGCCGAGCACGCGCCGCGCGGCGTCGGCCTCCGCGCCGCCCTTGGCGAAGGTGGTCTTGGACAGCTCGACGTACCAGTCGAAGACCTCGTCCCACGCGAAGTGGTAGAGGACGTCGGAGAGCTTGGCGAACTGGTAGTCCTCGTAGTACGCGTCGACCTCGGCGACCACCGCGTTCAGCCGGGACAGGATCCAGCGGTCGGTGGCGGACAGCCGCTCGGGGGCGGGCAGTTCGCCCTCGACCGTGGCGCCGTTCATCAGCGCGAAGCGGGTCGCGTTCCAGATCTTGTTGGCGAAGTTGCGGGACGCCTGGACCCAGTCCTCGCCGATCGGGACGTCCACGCCGGGGTTGGCGCCCCGGGCGAGGGTGAAGCGGACCGCGTCCGATCCATAGGCGTCCATCCAGTCCAGCGGATTGACCGCGTTCCCAAAGGACTTGGACATCTTCTTGCCGAACTGGTCACGGACCATGCCGTGCAGGGCGATGGTGTGGAACGGCGGGGTGCCATCCATGGCGTAGAGGCCGAACATCATCATCCGGGCGACCCAGAAGAAGAGGATGTCGTAGCCGGTGACCAGGACCGAGTTCGGATAGAACCTCTCCAGGCTCTCGGTCCGCTCGGGCCAGCCGAGCGTGGAGAACGGCCATAGGCCGGAGGAGAACCAGGTGTCCAGGACGTCGCTGTCCTGGTGCCAGCCCTCGCCGCTCGGCGGCTGCTCGTCCGGTCCGACGCAGACGACCTCGCCGTTCGGCCCGTACCAGACCGGGATCCGGTGGCCCCACCACAGCTGGCGCGAGATGCACCAGTCGTGGAGGTTGTCGACCCAGTCGAAGTAGCGCTTCGACATGTCCTCCGGGTGGATCTTCACCCGGCCGTCGCGGACCGCGTCGCCCGCGGCCTTGGCCAGCGGGCCGACCTTGACCCACCACTGCATGGACAACCGCGGCTCGATGGTCGTCTTACAGCGCGAGCAGTGGCCCACGGAGTGGGTGTACGGACGCTTCTCGGCCACGATCCGGCCATCGGCGCGCAGGGCGCCGACGACGGCGCTGCGTGCCTCGAGCCGGTCCAGGCCCTGGAAGGGGCCGTGGGCGGTGATGACCGCGTGCTCGTCCATGACGGTCAGGTTCGGCAGACCGTGCCGCTGCCCGATCTCGAAGTCGTTCGGGTCGTGGGCCGGGGTGACCTTGACCGCGCCGGTGCCGAACTCGGGGTCGACGTGCTCGTCGGCGACGATCGGGATCCGGCGGCCGGTCAGCGGCAGTTCGATCTCGGTGCCGACCAGGTGGCGGTAGCGCTCGTCGTCGGGGTGGACGGCGACCGCGGTGTCGCCCAGCATCGTCTCGGCGCGGGTCGTCGCGACGACGATCGAGTTGTCCCCCTCGCCGTACCGGATCGAGACGAGCTCGCCGTCATCGTCGTCGTACTCCACCTCGATGTCCGAGATGGCCGTGAGGCAGCGCGGGCACCAGTTGATGATGCGCTCGGCGCGGTAGATCAGCTCGTCCTCGTAGAGCCGCTTGAAGATCGTCTGGACGGCCTTGGAGAGCCCCTCGTCCATGGTGAAGCGCTCGCGGTTCCAGGCCACGCCGTCGCCCAGGCGCCGCATCTGGCCGGAGATCTGCCCGCCGGACTCGCTCTTCCACTGCCAGACGCGCTCGACGAACGCCTCGCGGCCCAGATCGTGGCGGGAGACGCCTTCCTTGGCCAGCTCGCGCTCGACCACGTTCTGCGTGGCGATACCGGCGTGGTCCATCCCCGGCTGCCAGAGCGTCTCAAAGCCCTGCATTCGCTTGCGCCGGGTGAGCGCATCGATGATCGTGTGCTCGAAGGCATGGCCGAGGTGGAGCGAACCGGTCACATTGGGGGGCGGGATGACGATGGTGTAGGGCTCTTTGTCGCTCTTCGCGTCCGCCTCGAAGTAACCGCGCTCTACCCAGCGCTCGTACAGCGGCCCCTCTACATCGGCCGGCGCGTACTGGGTCGGCAGTTCGGGGTGGCTGTTCGGCCCGCTCGTGGGGCGCTGCGAAGAGTTCTCGGTCACCCCCGCAGTCTAAAGGGCCGCGGCCTTCCGTTACGAACCCGTTGTGGCCCCGGCGCCGAGGCGCCAGAGGGCGTCGGGAAGGATGTTTGGTACCTGTCATGCGCATAAGGAGAGGCACATGAGCCATCAGCAGCCGCCGCCGCAGCCCGGCCCTTATGGGAGCCGGCCTGGGCCGTACGGCGCCGGTCAGCCTCCCGTGCCCAATCCGTACGCGCAGACGCCCGGTCCCTACGGACAGCCGCCGCAGCCGCCCCAGCAGGGCTACGGCTACCCCGGGCAGCCGCAGGGCCGGCCAGGCCCGTATGGACAGCCCGCGAACCCTTACGGTCAGCCGCCCCAGCCGCCCCAGCCGGGCCCCGCGCCCCAGCAGGGCCCGGGGTACTACGGCGGGCCCCAGACGCCGCCGCCCCCGGGACCGGCGGCCGGTGGCAACGGTAAGGGCAGGAAGGTGGGGCTCGCGGTCGGCGCCGTGGTGGTCGTGGCGGCACTGGGGGCGGGGGCGTTCGCGCTGTTCGGCGGCGGCAGCGGCGGCCCGTACAAGCTGACCACGCCCGCGACCGTGGCCTCGGACTACCAGCGCCAGGGCTCGGGCACGGACGACAGCGATCTGTCGGCGGCGGGCCGGAAGGACCTCCAGCAGGTGCCGGTGGTCAAGGACCCGCATCTGGTGGCGGCCGACTACCAGACCTCCGGTAAGGAGATGCTGAAGTTCACCGGCGTCTGGGGCGATGTGACCGACCCGGAGCGGGGCGCGGACCTCGCGCTGGCGGTCATCGTCAAGACGCTGCAGGACAACGGCACCGCGCAGGCCAAGGGCAGCCCCCGGACGTTCTCTCCGGACGGCTTCGACGGAGACGTCCTGAAGTGCCAGTCCATGAAGTTCACCTCGGATCAGGGATCCATGGAGGCCCCCGCGTGCGTCTGGGGCGACAAGGACACCCTGGGCGTCACGGTCATGGCGGATCCGGCGGCCGCGGTGCTCGGTGGTGGCATGTCCCTTGAGGACGCCGCCGGCATCACGGCCAAGGTGCGCAAGGACGCGCGCGTCGAGATCGACGGCTAGCCCGCGGCCGGCGCACAGCAACAAAAGAGCAGTTTCTAACGAGGGATGAAAATGAGCTACAACCAGCCGGGCCCTTACGGTCAGCAGCCCCAACAGCCGGGTCCCTACGGACAGGGTGGAGCGGCCGGCCAGCCCGGCTACGGCTACCCGCAGCAGCCGGGTCAGCCGGGTCCCTACGGCCAGCCGCCGCAGCCGCCCCAGCAGGGCTACGGCTACCCCGGGCAGCCGCAGGGCCAGCCGGGCCCCTACGGGCAGCAGCCGAACCCGTACGCCCAGCAGCAGCCGTACGGCCAGCCGGGCATGCCGGGGCCGTACCAGCCGGGCCCGGGTCAGGGCGGCGGCAACAAGAAGGGCCTGGCGATCGCCATCGGCGCGGTGGTCGTGGTGGCCGCGGTCGTCGGCGGCGTCCTGATGTTCAAGAGCGGGGACGACGGCGGTGGCGGCGGTAAGGTCACCGACGACGGCAAGCGGTACAAGCTCACCACCCCCACGACGGTGGCCGGGGAGTACACCAAGGAGTCCTCCGGCAGTGGCGGCGGGTTCACCTCCTCGGACGCGGAGGACTTCAAGAAGTTCGGCGTCGACAACCCCGAGCCCGTGAGCGGGGAGTACAAGGCCGGCGAGGGCATGAGCGTGAAAAAGCTCCAGCTGAACGGGGTCTGGGGCAAGGTGAAGGACCCGGAGGCGGTGGTCGACGGCGCCTTCGCGAAGATCGCTCAGGAGGCCGAGAAGGACTCCTCCACCAGCAGCGGGATGAAGGCCGAGCTCGTGGGCAGCCCGGAGACGGTGACGCCCAGCGGCTTCGAGAACGCCGTCATGAAGTGCCAGAACACCAAGTTCACCCCGACCGGGGACTCCGGCTCCAGCGGCATACCCGCCAAGGGCTTCTCGATCCCGATCTGCATGTGGGGCGACCACAGCACGGTGGGCTATGTGATCGTCTCCGACGCGGCCGCGGCGCTGTCCGGCAAGAGCATGTCGCTCGACGACGCCGGTGACATCACCGCGAAGGTCCGCAACGACGCGCGCGTGGAGATCAAGTAGCCGAGCGGGCCGCGCAGTTCGCAGGCCACAGCCGATCCGGAGGGGGACCCCCACAGCCATGAGCCACAACCAGCCACCGCCACCGGGGCCCTACGGCGGCGGACCCGGCCCGTACGGGGGCACCCAGCCCAATCCGTACGGCGGGGGGCAGCAGCAGCCCGCGGAGCCCAACCCGTACGCGCAGACGCCGGGGTACGGCTATCCGCAGGCGCAGCCCCCGCAGGGCTACGGCTACCCGCAGCAGGCGGGACCCTACGGCCAGCCGCCCTACCCCGCGCCGCCCGCGGCCGGCGGGGGCGGCAACCGCACCAAGATCATCGCGGTGACGGTGGCCGGGCTCGTGGTGGTGGGCGCGATCGTCACCGGCACCGTGGTGCTGTCCGGCGGCGACGAAGGACCGAAGGCGATGAAGCTGGTCACCCCCAAGAAGCTCGCCGACGGCACCTACACGCTGGACAAGGGCACGGACGACCTCGACAACGAGGGCACCAGCGTGCAGGGCAGCATGCCCGAGGGCGCGACCTCGGTCCTGGCCCAGTACAAGCGGTCGGACGACGACAATTCGGGGCTCGCCTTCTCCGGGATGTACGGCGACATCAGCGACCCGGACACGGTCCGCGACGAGATGTTCAAGGGCTTCGAGGGCGGCGACGGCTCCCCCACGGTGGAGCGGAAGCGCAAGCGGTTCCAGCCGGAGGGCGCTGACGGCCCGTCGGTGGAGTGCGAGGTGGTCAAGCTCTACGACCGCGTCTACGCCCCGGCCTGCGTCTGGGCGGAGGAGACGGACGCGGCGATGGTGCTCGACGTCAACGCGGAGAACACCTCGGCGTCCGACGCCGACATGGAGTCCTTCGCCAAGGTGACCGCGGGCATCTACCAGGACACCCGCAAGCCCGCCTGAACCGCCCGTAAAGCGGCCACAGGGCGCGTACGACACGAAGAGGGCCCCGGGGAGACCGGGGCCCTCTTCGTACGCCCTCAGCGGGGCGGCTACGCGTGCGGGTGCGGCTACGCGCTCTTCTCGTGCCGCTCGCCCGGCTCGGTGCCGCGGGTGCGAGGCACCAGCGTGGGGTTCACATTGGAGTGCACGACGTCCTCGGTGATGACGACGCGGGCCACGTCCTTGCGGGAGGGCACCTCGTACATCGCCGACATCAGCACCTCCTCGATGATCGCGCGCAGGCCCCGGGCCCCGGTGCCGCGCAGGATCGCCTGGTCGGCGATGGCCTCCAGGGCCGGGCGGTCGAAGTCCAGCTCCACCCCGTCGAGTTCGAACAGCCGCTGGTACTGCTTCACCAGGGCGTTCCGCGGCTCGACGAGGATCTGCAGCAGCGCCTCGCGGTCGAGGTTGTGGACGGAGGTGATGACCGGGAGACGGCCGATGAATTCCGGGATCATTCCGAACTTCACCAGATCCTCGGGCATGACCTCCTGGAACTGGTCGCTCGCCTCGATCTCGCGCTTGGAGCGGATCGTGGCGCCGAATCCGATGCCCTTGGCGCCCGCCCGCGACTCGATGATCTTCTCCAGACCGGCGAAGGCGCCGCCCACGATGAACAGCACATTCGTGGTGTCGATCTGGATGAACTCCTGATGCGGGTGTTTCCGGCCGCCCTGCGGCGGCACCGACGCCGTGGTCCCTTCCAGGATCTTCAGCAGCGCCTGCTGAACGCCCTCGCCGGACACATCGCGGGTGATCGAGGGGTTCTCGCTCTTGCGGGCCACCTTGTCGATCTCGTCGATGTAGATGATGCCCGTCTCGGCCTTCTTGACGTCGTAGTCGGCGGCCTGGATGAGCTTCAGGAGGATGTTCTCCACGTCCTCGCCGACATAGCCCGCCTCGGTGAGCGCGGTGGCGTCGGCGATGGCGAAGGGGACGTTGAGCATCCGGGCGAGGGTCTGCGCGAGCAGGGTCTTGCCGGAGCCGGTGGGGCCGAGCAGCAGGATGTTGGACTTGGCCAACTCGATGCCGTCGTCGCGGTTGTGGCCGCCGTTCTCGCCCGCCTGGACGCGCTTGTAGTGGTTGTAGACGGCGACCGAGAGGGCCTTCTTGGCGGCCTCCTGGCCGACCACATAGCCCTCGAGGAATTCATAGATCTCGCGCGGCTTGGGGAGTTCCTCCCAGCGCACTTCGGAGGTCTCGGCGAGCTCCTCCTCGATGATCTCGTTGCAGAGATCGATGCATTCATCGCAGATGTACACACCCGGGCCCGCGATGAGCTTCTTCACCTGCTTCTGGCTCTTCCCGCAGAACGAGCACTTGAGCAGGTCGCCGCCGTCACCGATGCGTGCCACGAGGTGCTTCCCCTTCGCCTTGGCTCCGCTTTGCTCCGCGGAACCGGGTGCTTGCGCTGCGCTTTCTGCTTCTTTCCCGTGGGCCGGGGCCCTCAGCCCTCTACGACGGTACCTTGCCGGGCCCCCGGTTCGGGCCCCCCTTGGACCTACTCGGTCCAAGGGGGGTGTTTCCACCGAAGATTCAGCCGAGACCGACCGAGGTCTTACGGGTGGAGACGATCTGGTCCACAAGACCGTACGACAGGGACTCCTCGGCCGTGAGGATCTTGTCCCGCTCGATGTCGTCGCGGATCTTCTCGATGGGCGTCGTGGAGTGCTTGGCCAGCATCTCCTCGAGCTGCGAGCGCATCCGCAGGATCTCGTTGGCCGCGATCTCCAGGTCGGAGACCTGACCGCGCCCGGTCTCACTGTACGGCTGGTGGATCAGCACCCGGGCATTGGGCAGCGCCATCCGCTTGCCGGGCGTCCCGGCGGCGAGCAGCACGGCCGCGGCGGAGGCCGCCTGGCCCATGCACACCGTCTGGATGTCGGGCTTGACGAACTGCATCGTGTCGTAGATGGCGGTCAGCGCGGTGAACGAGCCGCCGGGAGAGTTGATGTAGACCGAAATGTCACGGTCCGGGTCCATCGACTCCAGGCACAGCAGCTGCGCCATGACGTCGTTGGCCGAGGCGTCGTCGATCTGGACGCCCAGGAAGATCACGCGCTCTTCGAAGAGCTTGGCGTACGGGTCGTACTCGCGGATGCCCTGGGAGGTGCGCTCGACGAAACGCGGAACGACATAGCGGGATTCGGCCATCGGGCCGTTGTACAGGCCGCTGCCGGGGAAGTTGCTCATCTGGGTCTTCACCATCCTGTGGCGATCTGGGGGCTGGAGGTCGGCTACGGGACGGCGGGCATCAGGCCCCGGTGCCGCCCCCGCCCGGAACGCTGGAGGCGGACGTCATGACGTCGTCGACCAGGCCGTACTCCTTGGCCTCCTCGGCGGAGAACCAGCGGTCGCGGTCGGAGTCACGGACGATCTGCTCAACCGTCTGACCGGTGTGGAAGGCGGTCAGCTCGGCCATGCGCTTCTTGGTGTGCAGCAGCCGCTCGGCATGGATCTTGATGTCCGAGGCGGAACCCGCCAGACCCGCGGAGGGCTGGTGGATCAGGATCTCGGCGTTGGGGAGCGCGAAGCGCTTGCCCGGAGTGCCCGCGCTCAGCAGGAACTGGCCCATCGAGGCGGCGAGTCCCATGGCGATGGTGACCACGTCGTTCTGGATGTACTGCATGGTGTCGTAGATCGCCATGCCGGCCGAGATCGAGCCGCCCGGGGAGTTGATGTAGAGGTAAATGTCCTTTTCCGGATCGGCGGCGAGCAGGAGCAGCTGAGCCGTGATCTTGTTGGCGATGTCGTCGTCGACCGGCTGGCCGAGGAAGATGATCCGCTCGCCGAGCAGCCGGTTGTAGACCTGGTCGCCGAGGCCACCGACGGTCGGCTCGCCGGCGGCGGAAGGCATCGTATTCGTCACGTATCCACCTGCTCGTCTCTGACGGCTTACTGGCCGTCTCAGCGTCTTCTTCTGGGGTGCGGGGGCCTGGCCGCCAATGTGGCCGGCGGGCTCGCGAGACTCCCCTGCCCTCGTATCTACGGACCCTAACGCGCTGGTCGGCGGGCGCCATCCCGCATCAGGAACTGTTCGCTCTGAGCGCATGTCCCGGCGCCGGACCGGCGTCGCGGAACACGAACGGGCCCGGACGCGCGCAGACGTTCGGGCCCGTTCGTACGGGCTGTGGAGCGGACCGGGATCAGCTCTCGGCCTTCTCCTGCTTCTTCTCGGACTCCGCGGCCTCCTCGGCGGCCTCCGCCGCGGCCTCGGCGGGCTCCTCGGCGGTCTCGGAGGTGGCCTCGACCGTCTCGCCGGTCTCGTCCTCCTCGTCGTCCAGGTCCACCGTCTCGCCCTTGTCGTCGACGACCTTGGCGGCCTCGACCACCACGGCCAGCGCCTTGCCGCGGGCGACCTCGCCGACGAGCATCGGCACCTGGCCGCCCTCGACAACGGCCTGGGCGAACTGGTCCGGGCTCATGCCGGAGGACTGCGCACGGCGCATGAGGTGCTCGGTGAGCTCCTCCTGGCCGACGGACAGCTGCTCCTTGTTGACCAGCTCGTCGAGGACGAACTGGGTGCGGATGCCCTTCTCGGCCTGCTCCTTGAGCTCGGCGTCGAACTCCTCGGCGGTCTTGTCCTGCATCTGCAGGTACGACTCGAGGTTGAGACCCATCTGGCCGAGCTGGTGGTGCTCGAGGTTGTGCTTACGGGTGTTGATCTCGTCCTGGAGGAGCTTCTCCGGGATCGGCACCTCGACCAGCTCGAGCAGGGCGTCCAGCACCTTCTCCTGGGCCTGGGTGGCCTGGTCGAACTTCTTCGACCGCTCCAGGCGCTTACGGCTGTCGCCGCGCAGCTCCTCGAGGGTGTCGAACTCGCTGGCCAGCTGGGCGAAGTCGTCGTCGAGCTCGGGCAGCTCACGGGCCTTGACCTCGGAGACCTTGACCGAGACCGCGGCCTCCTTGCCCTGGGCGGAGCCGCCCTTGAGCTCGGAGGTGAAGGTGGCCTCGCCACCCGCCTCCAGGCCGGTCACGGCCTCGTCGATGCCGTCCAGCAGCTCGCCCGAGCCGATGGTGTAGGTGACGCCGCTGGCGACACCGTCCTCCAGGACCTCGCCGTCGACCTTGGCCTCGAGGTCGATCACGACGATGTCGCCCTCGGCGGCGGCGCGCTCCACCGGGCTGGTGGTGGCGAAGCGCTCCCGCAGCTGCTCGACGGACTTGTCGATGTCCTCGTCCGAGACCTCGACGGCGTCGACGGTGACCTCGATGCCGGAGTAGTCCGGGATCTCGATCGCCGGGCGGATGTCCACCTCGGCGGTGAAGGTCAGCAGCTCGTTGTCCTTGAGCTCGGTGATGTCGACCTCGGGCTGGCCGAGCGGGTTCAGCTCACCCTCGTTGACCGCGTCGGTGTAGAACTTCGGGAGCGCCTCGTTGACGGCCTCCTCCAGCACGGCGCCACGACCGAACCGCTGGTCGATGATGCGGGCCGGGATCTTGCCCTTGCGGAACCCAGGCACCGTGACCTGCTGGTTGATCTTCTTGTACGCCGCGTCGAGGCTGGGCTTGAGCTCCTCGAAGGGCACCTCGACAGTGAGCCGAACCCGGGTCGGGTTCAGGTTCTCCACGGCGCTCTTCACGGTTCGGTCTCCTTGGGGGCTGACGTGTGGTGTTCAGCTGCGGTGCGCTGTCGCGTCGCAGCGGATTCGCGTCCGGTTAAAAAGACACAGACACGCAGCTTGCATAGTAACCGCAAGCATGACGGGCCCCACAACGCGATCTTGACGTCTGTGGATGGTCGGGGTGGCCGGATTCGAACCGACGACCTTCCGCTCCCAAAGCGGACGCGCTACCAAGCTGCGCCACACCCCGTCGGTGCGACACGTAGGGTACATGCCCGCGGACGCCCCGGCTGCCGGTTATTCGACTGGTGGGCAAGGGTGTGCGGGGAACGGTCGAGAACCGCTACGATGCATGCCATGCCGCGATCCGGGCGATCATGCCTGGGCGGAGGTGTCCGGGAGACCGGTGCATCCGTGTACGCGGCGTGTGCGGGCGTAGCTCAATGGTAGAGCCCCAGTCTTCCAAACTGGCTACGCGGGTTCGATTCCCGTCGCCCGCTCCATGGCTTTCGGCCCGGCCCGGGGAGTTCCCGGGGCCGGGCCGTTCGCTTTTGCGCACACTCACGCGCGTCCGGGCACCCGCTCCCCTGGACGCGGGGGCGGATGCCTTGGGAGTCGATGCCGGGGGTCGGCGATCAGGGGTTGATGTCGGCGATGGCCTGGGCGGCCGAGTCGAGGAACTTCTGGATGTCCGGCGCGATATTGGACGAGGCGAGCAGGAACCCGAAGAGGATCGCGACCAGGGCCGGTCCCCACTTGATCCGGCCATTGCGGATCATGAACACCAGGATGATGCCCACCAGCAGCACCAATGACAGGGAAATGGCCACAACATCCCACCCTCGGTCGCACACGTCTCACAGGCCCCGGAAGCACGCGACCCCGCACACCCCCGCAGCCACCATCGTGCCATCAACTCCCGCCGCTCAGCAGTGGGGTGGAGCGATAAACGGTCACATGTGCACACGGCGCCCACCCCTCCGGTACCCGGCCGGTAACCGTTCATTCAAAGAGTTGCGGGTGACGCTCCCCACAACTCGGTGGGCCGCCCGGCCGATGAATTCCGATCACCCCGGACGGCCTCGGGCAGGAATTCGGAATTCACTCGGCGGTCACTCGGCGGGGTGACAAAACATCAATGAATCAGACATTCCGCCAGAGCCTCCTGCGGGGCATATGCCCCAATTAAGCGGGATGAAAGCCATCAGAACGGACGGTCCCTGCCCGGATATCAAATGATCGCATCGCTTTGTCGACTCCTCGGTCGACTTACCGGGGGCGACTATCGGCCGCGATACGAAGACTATGAACGCAAAGCAAACTGAACGAGGTTTTACGCAATACAGGTTTCGGCGCTATCGTGCCTCAGATGTTTCACGCTGCCATGACTCCCCCACGCGCAGTGAGGTGCCGGGTGGTCTCCCCCAGTTCCTGGTGGGAGGGCCTGTGACCAACTCCCTGCGCCCGCACGGTTATCAGCGGACCCCGCTCCCCCAGGAGGCGGCGCCCACTCCCCCCTCGCCGCGGACCGAAGAACCAGGGCAGCAGGCGACCGCCCCGCCAGCTGCCTCCCCCGCCGGGCAGCAGCCCAAACAGCGGGACGCGTTCTTCGACAACGCGAAGTACCTCGCGATCGTGCTGGTCGCGATGGCCCACTCCTGGGAGCCGCTCACCGACGGCAGCCGCACCGCGGAAGCGCTGTACATGGTCGTGTACACCTTCCACATGCCGGCCTTCATCCTGATCTCCGGCTACTTCTCGCGCAGCTTCGACATGCGGCCGGACCGGCTCAAGCGCCTGATCACCGGCGTCGCGGTGCCCTATGTGATCTTCGAGGTCGCGTACACGCTGTTCAAGCGCTGGGCGGACGACGATCCGACGTACGACTTCAGCCTGCTGGACCCCTGGTACCTCACCTGGTTCCTGATCGCGCTGTTCGTATGGCGGCTGACCACTCCGATCTGGAAGCTGGTGCGCTGGCCGATCCCGCTCTCGCTCGCGGTCGCCACGCTCGCGGCGGTCTCACCCGACATCGGCGACGACCTGGACATGCAGCGGCTGCTGCAGTTCCTGCCGTTCTTCGTCCTCGGCCTGTGCATGAAGCCCGAGCACTTCCAGATGATCCGCCGCCGCTCGGTGCGGATCGCGTCGGTGCCGATCTTCGCGTGTGCCTTCGTGTTCGCCTACTGGGCGGCGCCGCGGATGAGCTCGGCGTGGTTCTACCACCGCGACAGCGTCCAGGAGCTGGGTGCGCCGCCGTGGACCGGCCCGGTGATGACGCTCGCCCTCTTCGGCTGCTCGGTCGTGCTCGTCGGCTGCTTCTTCGCCTGGGTGCCGCGGCGCCATATGTGGTTCACGGTGCTGGGCGCCGGGACGCTGTACGGCTATCTGCTGCACGGCTTCCTGGCCAAGGGCTCGCGGTTCTGGGGCTGGTTCGACGAGTACCAGTGGCTGCACAAGCCGCTGGGTGAGATCGCGGTCACGATCATCGCCGCCACCGTGGTCACCGTGCTGTGCACGCCACCCGTTCAGCGCGTCTTCCGCTTCGCCATGGAGCCGAAGATGGCCTGGGCCTTCCGTAAGGACCCGGCCGAACAGGCCCGCGGCCGTACGACGACGGCGGCCTAGCGCGCCAACGGCGCCACGGCACGAAGGGCTGGACCGCGGATCCCCACGGGCCAGCCCTTTCTCTTCTCCCCACGAGCCGGCCTTCTCGGCTCGGCTGCGGCTCATCCACCCCTCAAGCCTTACGGCTCACGGCTTCGGTGTCGTACGGCGCAGCGCCGCGCGGGCCGGGAGCGCGGTCGCCGCCAGGCCCAGCGCCACGACGGTCCCCGCGAAGCCCGCGTAGGTGAGCGGCGGGACGTACGGGTCCTCGCCGGTCAGGCCGCGCGCCATCGGCACGAGCGTGGCCATGGCGATCGCCGTGCCCAGACCGATCCCCGCCGTGGCCACCAGCAGCGCCTCCCAGCGCACCATTCCGAGCACCTGCCGCCGGGTGGTGCCGATCAGCCGCAGCATGCCCAGCTCGCGGCGGCGGTCCAGCACGGTCATCACCAGGGTGTTTACGGCGGCGACGGCCGCGAAGCCGCCGAGGACGGCCGCCATGACGGTGTTGGCCCAGGCGCTCAGCCTCCGGTCCTCGTCCTGGGCCGCCGCATAGCCGTCCCGGTCGGTGACGTCCTCGCCGAGCCGTCGGCCGAGCGCCGCGGCGACGGCCTTACGGTCGGCGCCTTCGGCGTCCCGCACCAGCACATCGCTGTCGTACGCCGACGTCACATGGCCGGACAGCGCCGTACGGGGCAGGGTGAGCTCGGCGATCCCCAGCCCGCGCCCGTAGATCGCGACCACGGTGGGCGAGATCCTCGTGCCGTCCGGGAGGTGGAGGGTGAGCCGGTGGCCGATCCGGGCATGGGCCGCCTTCGCCAGCAGCCCGTCCACGGCCACCCGGCCCGGCCCCAGGGCGTCCAGGCGCCCCTTACGGACGTCGAGGTCCTGTACGGCCGCCAGGTCGCGGCCGCTCCCGGAGACGCCCTGCGCCGACGCGGTGCGCAGCCAGCGGCCGTCGCCCGAGCCCACCGGGACCAGCGCTCCGGTGCGCAGCAGCCCCACGGACGCGGCCACGCCCCGTACGGTGGCGGCGCGGGCCGCCGTACCGGACGGCAGCCCGTCCGGGGCGGAGATCACCTGGTCGGCCACGATGCCCGCCCGCCGCTGGCCGGCGCCCGCGTGGTCCTCGCTGGTGTGCATGAAGACGAGGGTCGAGGCGAAGGCCATGGCCAGCACGATCGGGGTGATCGCCGAGGCCAGGCGGCGGGCGTTGGCCCGGCTGTTGGCCGAGGCCAGATGGGCCGGCGCCGGTCCGGCGCGCAGCGGCAGGCCGATCAGCCAGGCGCACAGGCGGGCGATCACCGGGCCGAGCAGGGCCACGGCGAGCATGAAGAGCATCACGACCCCGAGGGCGGCGTTGGCCGCGTCGTCGCCGGAGGCGGAGGCGGCGACCCCGGTCATGATGATGCCGCCGACCAGGGCCGCGAGGCCGAGGACCGTACGGATCACACCGGGCCGCAGCCGCTCCACGGCCGCCTCGCCGAGCGCCCGCCCCGGCGGGATCCGCGCGGGGCGGCGGGCGGCCATCAGCCCCGCCAGGAGCGAGGTGAGGAGGCCCGCCCCAACGGCGACGAGCAGCGGGATCCAGGAGATGGCGAGCTCCACGGGCGCGGGGACGGCGCCCTTCTCCTCGAGCTGCCCGAACCACCAGCGGGCGAGCGCGCATCCGGGCAGCAGGCCGACCGCGCCCGCGAGCGGGGCGACCAGCAGCGCCTCGGCCGCGATCGAGCGGCGGATCTGGCGCGGGGTGGCGCCGATCGCCCGCAGCAGGGCCATCTCGCGGCCACGCTGGCCCACGGAGAGGGCGACGGTGCCCGCGGTGGTGAAGACGGCGACAGCGGTCGCGATGCCGCCGAAGGAGCCGCCGAGCGCGATGAGCATCTCCTTGGCGTTGGCGAGCGAGGGCTCCTCGATGGCACCGCGCCCGTCGCCGGTGTGCACCCGAGGGGAGTGCGCCGCGCCCTTCACGGTCCGCTCCAGGTGGGCGGCCAGCCGGTCGGGACCGGTGCCGGTGCGGGGTCGCACGAGGATGGCGTCCACGGTGCCGGGGTGGCCGCTCAGCGCACGGGCCCGGCGGTCGGTGAACCACGCCGTAAGGCCGTCACCGTCGGCGCCGCCCGCCTTACGGGTCACACCGGAGACCCGGAAGGTGTGGCGGCCGTCCGGCGCGGTCACCGTGATCCGGCCACCGATGCCGGTCCCCGCCGCACGGGCGGCCGCGGGGCTGAGCACCGCCTCGTCCTCCCGGGGCGCGGCGCCCGAGCCGAGTGCCGCCCCCGTGAAGGGCGCCGCGCCCCAGCCGTGGCCGGTGAGCGCCCCATGGGCGGTGCGCAGCGGGAAGGTCACGTCCGGTGCGGCGGCCGCGGCACCGGGGGTGCGGGCGGCGGTGGCCACCAGGGAGGCGTCGAGCCGGGCGCGGTCGGGGACCTGCTCGGACTCGTCCGAGCGGCCGTCGCCGTGGCCGATGACGTAGCGCACCCGCTGGTCGGCGGCGATCACGACCGGGGCGCTCGCGTAGCGCTGCGGGGGTACGGAGGCCCGTAGCCCGGTCTCCAGCAGGATGCCGCAGGCGGACACGATCGCCGCGGCCATGGCCAGGGCGACGAAGGTGCCCGCGAAGGCGGACGGTTTGAAGCGGACGGCGGCGCGGGCCAGTCCGTTGGTGAGCGGCCTCACCGGGCCCCCTCGGCGGCCCAGGCGCCCGCCAGGGCCGGGGTGCGGGCGGTGAGGCGGCCCATCCGCTCGGCGATCTCGTGTGCCGGGGAGCGGAGGAGCCGGTCGGCGATCGCGCCGTCGGCGAGGAACAGCACGCGGTCGGCGTAGCTCGCGGCGACCGGGTCGTGGGTGACCATCACGACGGTCGCGCCCAGCCCGTCCACGGCCTGCCGCAGGAGGGTGAGCACCTCGGCGGCGGTGTTGGTGTCCAGGGCGCCGGTCGGCTCGTCGGCGAAGACCACGTCGGGGCGGGTGACCAGGGCGCGGGCGATGGCCACCCGCTGCTGCTGGCCGCCGGAGAGCTCGCCGGGCCGCCGCCTGGCCCGGTCCCCCAGGCCGACCTGGGCGAGCACCTCATGGGCCCGGTGGCGGTCGGGGCGGGCGCCCGCGAGGCGCATCGGGAGCAGCACGTTCTGCTCGACGGTCAGGGAGGGGAGGAGGTTGAAGGACTGGAAGACGAACCCGAGGCGGGCGCGGCGCAATGCGGTGAGCTTGTTCTCACTCATTCCGGTGATTTCGGTGCCGCCGAGCTTGACGGTCCCGGCGGTCGGCCGGTCGAGCCCGGCGGCGCACTGCAGGAATGTCGACTTGCCGCAGCCGGAGGGGCCCATGACGGCGGTGAAGCTGCCATGGGGAAGGGCCAGGTCGATGCCGCGCAGGGCGTGGACGGCGGTGCGGCCCCGGCCGTAGCGGCGCTGGACGCCGTGGAGTTCGATGGCATGGGCGTGGTGCGGGGCCGGTGCCGCCGCTGTCTGTCGCCGCTTGCGCAGCCCCATGGTGGTGACCCTTCCGAGGAGTTCGCCCGATTCCCCTCGAACGTACGGATCACGGCCCCTCGGCAGCCATGACGGCCACCGGCGTATCCGGGGTGGGGCTAACCCCCGCCGGGCGGTCCGAGCAAGCCGTAAGGCGCCACGGGACAGCCCGGCGCGGCCGCGAGGCGACCGTATCGGCTGCGGGAAGACGCCCCTGCCGACGGCCGCGAGACGCCCTTACTGGCGGCAGATCAGCAGCAGGGCGCGGTCGTCGTTGACGTCCTTCGCGACCGTCTCGATCAGATGCCAGGCCGCGCCGTGGAAGCCGGAGCCGACATAGCGGTCCGCCTCGCCGGTGAGGCGGTCGATGCCCTCGCTGATGTCCCGGTCGGCGGTCTCCACGAGGCCGTCGGTGAAGAGCATCAGGACGTCGCCGGGCCGCAGCGTGCCCTTGGTGGGGTCGAATTGGGCGCCGTCGTAGACGCCCAGCAGCGGGCCGTCGGCGGACTTCTCCTCCCACTTGCCGGTGCCCGCGCTCAGCTGGAGCGCGGGCAGATGTCCGGCGGAGAAGAGCTCGAAGTCGCCGCTGTCGAGGTCGAGGACGAGATGGATGGAGGTCGCGAAGCCCTCGTCCCAGTCCTGGCGCAGCAGATAGCCGTTGGCGGCCGGGAGGAAGCCGTGCGGGGGCAGGGAGCCGAGGAGGCCGCCGAAGGCACCGGAGAGCAGCAGGGCGCGCGAGGCGGCGTCCATGCCCTTGCCGGAGACGTCGGTGAGGACGACCTCGAGGGTGCGGCCGCCGCCGGTGCGGGCGGCCACGACGAAGTCGCCGGAGAAGGACTGCCCGCCGGCCGGGCGCAGCGCCATCTCGCGGTGCCAGCCGCGCGGCAGGTTGGGCAGCTTGCTCTGGACGCGGATGCGCTCGCGCAGGTCGAAGAGCATGGTGCCGCCGCGCCGCCAGGGCACCCCGACGCGGCTGCGGAACTGGGCGATCAGCAGACCGAAGAAGCCGACTGCGGCGACGACCAGGATGGTGCCGGGGGTGACCCGGGAGGAGGCGTCCTCCTCCGTGTACGGGCCGAGCACGGCGGACTCCACGATCAGGGCCGTGGCGGCCGCCGCGTACAGGGCGAGGAGGCTGGCGGGGCGCAGCAGCAGCCCGCCCGCGACGATGGGCAGGACGAGGGCGGACGGGGAGCACCAGTCGGGCTGGGCGATGGTGCCTCCGGCGATGGCGGGGACGCCGAGGAGCAGCGCGGTCAGGGCGAGCCGGTCGGAGCCCTCACCTCGGAAGTAGTCCACTCCGGCTTTGCGCACGCCAGTGCGAGCCCGGTGCAGAACTCTGCGCATCCGGGCCCACGGAGTGTCCACGCCGCCAGTCATTGCATCGGGACCCTACCCACCCGTTCGGACGCGCGTCGATTCGTGGCGCGTTGAACCACCCAGCCAGGGGGGCAATCGTAAGCGAAATTCGTTCGCGTGTACGGGAAACGGCTGCTAGGGATGGGAATATGAGGACTGAGCTGCGCGTGCTCGACCCATCGATTTGGGATGATTGGTACGGAAAACTGGTACTCGCGTTCGGCGGAGTTCCCGAAGCGCCGGAGGAATCCGCGCTCTGGCGGGAGTTGACCGAATGCGAGCGCTCGATCGGCGCCTGGGACGGTGCCGACATCGTCGGCACGGCCGGGCTGTTCAGCTTCCGGCTGTCGGTCCCGGGCGGCGGGATCGTTCCGGCGGCCGGGGTCACGATGGTGAGCGTGCAGGCCACGCACCGGCGGCGCGGGGTGCTGCGGGCCATGATGCGGCGGCAGTTGGACGACATCCGCGCGGCGGGCGAGGAGCCGCTGGCCGTTCTGACCGCGTCGGAACCGGACATCTACGGACGGTTCGGCTATGGCGCGGCCACACAGGCCGCCTACGCCGAGATCGACACCACCCGGGTGCGGCTGACCGTCCCCGAAGGCGCCGACGCCGTACGGCTGCGCGCCGTGCCCCTGGAGTCCGCCGTCGAGGCGTGCGAGGCCGTCTACGCCCGGCGGGTGCGCACCCGGCCGGGCATGCTGGAGCGGATCCCCGGCTGGGAGCGGGTGCCGCTGCTGGACCCGCCGGCGGACCGCGAGGGGGCGTCCCCGCTGCGCTGTGTGCTGGCCGAGTCGGGCGGCGAGGTCAGCGGCTACGCACGGTTCGCGGTCAAGCCCGACTGGGATCTGGCCGGGCCGAAGGGCACGGTCGTCCTGCGCGACCTGGAGGCCCTGGACCCGGCGTCCTACGCGGCGCTGTGGCGCTTCCTCTTCGACCTCGACCTGACCTCGGTGATCCGGACCGGCTCCCGCCCGGTGGACGACCCCTGGCAGTTCCTGGCCTCGGACATCCGGCGGTGCGCCGTAAGGCTGCGCGATTCACTGTTCGTCCGCCTGGTGGACGTGGGGGCCGCACTCGAGGCCCGGACGTACACCACGCCCGTGGAGACCGTCCTGGAGGTCACGGACCCCTTCTGCCCCTGGAACGAGGGGCGCTGGCGGCTGAGCGGCGACACCAAGGGCGCCTCCTGCGAGCGCACCGACGACGCTCCCGATCTGCGGCTCGGCGTGCGGGACCTGGGAGCGGCGTACCTCGGCGGCGTCTCGCTGGCGGCGCTGGCGGGTGCGGGGCGCGTCCAGGAGGCCCGTCACGGCGCCCTTACGGAGGCCACGACCGCGTTCGCGTCCCCGGTCGCCCCGTGGCTGCCCCACGGCTTCTGAGAGCTCAGGCCCGCCGGCAGTTTCTGAGGGCTCAGGCCCGCTGGCAGTCGGGGCACCAGAAGAGATTGCGGGCGGCGAGATCGGCGGTGCGGATTTCGCCACCGCAGATATGGCAGGGCTGTCCGGCGCGCCGGTAGACATAGACCTCGCCGCCGTGGTCGTCCACGCGCGGCGGGCGGCCCATCGCCTCGGGGGTGTGCTCGGGGCGGACGGTGTCGATCCGGTTGTTCCGCACCCCCTCGCGCATCAGCGCCACCAGATCGGCCCATATCCCGTCCCATTCGGCGCGGGTCAGGGCACGGCCGGGCCGGTAGGGGTCGATCCCGTGCCGGAAGAGCACCTCGGCGCGGTAGACGTTCCCGACCCCGGAGATCACCTTCTGGTCCAGGAGCAGCGCGGCCACGCTGACCCGGCTGCGGGAGATCCGGGCCCAGGCCCGCTCGCCGTCGTCGGCCGGGCGCAGTGGATCGGGGCCCAGCCGGTCGTGGATCACCTGCTTCTCCCCGTCGGTGATCAGGGCGCAGGCGGTCGGGCCGCGCAGATCCGCGTACCCCTCGGGGTTCGCCAGCCGCAGCCGGACGGTGTCGGTGGGCGGCGGGGCGGGGGCCGGGCCGAAGGCGTACGTACCGAAGAGCCCCAGGTGGACATGGACCCAGCCGGTGGCCGCGAAGTCCAGGAAGAGGTGCTTGCCGTGCGCCTCGGCGTGGTGCAGCGGCTGGCCGTCGATCAGCCCGGCGCCGTCGGCGAACTTCCCCTGTGGGCTGGCGGCCCGGACGGGCCGGCCGCCGAAGGTCTCGAGGTGATCGGCGGCCAGCCGGTGGATGGTGTGCCCTTCGGGCATCAGTCGCCTTGCGGGTGGTGGGCCGGGATGGGCGGCAGTTCGCCGGTGGTCTCGTAACCCGTGAGCATCTCGATACGGCGGGTGTGCCGCGCCTCGCCCGAATACGGGGTGTTCAGGAAAATCTCGACGAACTTGGTGGCCTCGTCCTGGGTGTGCATCCGGGCGCCGACGCTGATGACGTTGGCGTTGTTGTGCTCACGGCCCAGGGACGCGGTCTCCTCGCTCCAGGCCAGTGCCGCGCGCACCCCCTTGACCTTGTTCGCCGCGATCTGCTCACCATTGCCGGATCCGCCGATGACGATGCCGAGGCCCTGCGGGTCGGCGGCGGTCCGCTCCGCGGCGCGCAGGCAGAACGGCGGGTAGTCGTCCTGGGCGTCGTAGATGTGCGGGCCGCAGTCGACGGGGTCGTGGCCGGCCGCTTTGAGCCACTCCACGAGGTGGTTCTTGAGTTCGAAACCGGCATGGTCGGAGCCGAGGTACACGCGCATGCACCGAGTGTGTCATGGCCGTGTGGCCCTCGCCGCTCAGGGTAGGCATCGCATAAATCTCTGTAATGCCAAAGAACCTCATGAAAACCTCAAGTAACAATCCGGATTCAAAGGTTCAACTGGCCGACCTCCTGAGATTCACTGGCGTCGCTCGTAACGCGAGAGCAAAGGAATCGAGCACATGAGCGCACAACCTGCGACCACGCCGGAGCAGCAGCGGCCCCCCGGCGACCCGGGCTCGCCCGACGGCCTCAAGGCGGGACTCAAGAACCGCCATCTTTCGATGATCGCGATCGGCGGCGTGATCGGCGCCGGCCTCTTCGTCGGCTCCAGTGCGGGTATCGCCAAGGCCGGTCCCGGCATTCTCATCTCGTATGCGCTGGTCGGCCTCATGGTCGTCTTCGTCATGCGGATGCTCGGCGAGATGTCCGCCGCCAATCCCACCTCCGGCTCCTTCTCCGCCTACGCCGACCGGGCGCTCGGCCGCTGGGCCGGTTTCTCCATCGGCTGGCTGTACTGGTTCTTCTGGGTCGTGGTGCTGGCGGTCGAGGCCACCGCCGGCGCCAAGATCCTGGAGGGCTGGTGGCCGGCCGTCCCGCAGTGGGGCTGGGCACTGATCGTGATGGTGGTGCTCACCGCGACCAACCTGGTCTCGGTCGGCTCCTACGGTGAGTTCGAGTTCTGGTTCGCCGGGATCAAGGTCGTGGCGATCGGCGCGTTCATCGTGGTCGGCGGGCTCGCGGTGTTCGGGCTGCTGCCGCATTCGGACAACGAGGGCGCGGGCCTGGCCCACCTCACCGACCACGGCGGCTTCCTGCCGAACGGGCCGGGCGCCATCCTCACCGGTGTGCTGCTGGTGGTCTTCTCCTTCATGGGCAGCGAGATCGTCACCCTCGCGGCCGGTGAGTCCGAGGACCCGCAGCGGGCGGTCACCAAGGCCACCAACAGCGTGATCTGGCGTATCGCGGTCTTCTACCTGGGCTCGATCTTCGTCGTGGTCACCCTGCTGCCCTGGGACGCCAAGGCGATCGCCGACAAGGGCAGCTATGTCGCGGCGCTCGACTCGGTCGGCATACCGCATGCCGGCGACATCATGAACGTGATCGTGCTGACCGCCGTGCTCTCGTGTCTGAACTCCGGCCTCTACACCGCCTCCCGCATGGCCTTCTCGCTCGGCCGGCGCGGTGACGCCCCGGCCTCCTTCGCCCGCACCAACTCCCGTGGCGTCCCGCAGGCCGCGATCCTCGGCTCGGTCGTCTTCGGCTTCGTCGCGGTGTGGTTCAACTACCAGTGGCCGGACACCGTCTTCACCTTCCTGCTGAACTCCTCGGGCGCGGTCGCGCTCTTCGTATGGCTGGTGATCTGTTTCAGCCAGCTGCGGATGCGCGGGATGATCCTGCGCGAGAACCCCGAGAAGCTGATCGTCCGGATGTGGCTCTTCCCGTATCTGACCTGGGCGACGATCGCGATGATCTCGTTCGTCCTGGTCTACATGCTCACCGACAAGGACGGGCGCGAGCAGGTGATCCTGTCCGCGCTGGTGGCCGTGCTCGTGGTGGCCCTGGCCCTGGTCAAGGACCGCCTCACCGCCGGCCGCTCCGCCGCCCCCGCCGCCGCCTCGGAGCCCGCGCCGAAGGAGCGGGCGACCCCGTAGGGACGCGCTCCGCTGATTCTGATTCCCCTGTGCCCCCGGGTGGCGGCCGGTCCCGGGGGCGCGAGCCGGAACCGGCGAGCTGAACCCCGCAAGCCCCCGCCGGGCCCCCGCGCGAGCCATCCGCGCGGGGGCCTTTGCCGTGGCGGCCGCTTTAGGGGTCCTTGCACTATGAGCGCCCGATAAGGTCGCGTGGTCTGGTGCCGTACATCGCAAGGCGCCGGAGCGCCCTCGTGGCGGAGCCACATGGGCGTTTCGGCAACGCGGCGAGGTGCGGTGCCAGGCCTCGCGACCCGGGCGGGCATAGTGCAAGGACCCCTTTAGGCCTGATCCGCCGGTCTCAGTCCCGGTAGTCGGGCGCGACGCGCTCCACCAGGCGGAGGAGGGCGGACCAGGCGAGGGCGTACGCCTGGTCGTCCTGGAAGTCGGAGCCGTGGTCCTCGCCCGAAAGCTGGCGGGCGGTGAGCTCGCAGATGTCCGGGTGGGGCGTGGTGAGCTTCGCGCCGCCCGCCATGGCCGTGGTCTGGATCTCGCACGCCTTGTCCAGGTAGTACATCCGCAGGAACGCCTCGCCCGGGGTCTCGCCGACGGTCAGCAGACCGTGGTTGCGCAGGATCAGCGCGGGGTGGCCGGCGAGGTCGGCGACGAGGCGGCGCTGTTCGGCGAGGTTGAGGGCGACGCCCTCGTAGTCGTGGTAGCCGACCCTGCCGTAGAACTCCATGGAGATCTGGTTGAGCGGAAGCAGACCGTCCGCCTGCGCGGCGACGGCACAGCCCGCCTTGGTGTGGGTGTGCAGGACGCAGAGGGCGTCGGGGCGGGCGGCGTGGATGGCGCTGTGGATGACGAAACCGGCGGGGTTGACGGGGTGCGGGGTGTCCTCGACGGGCCGGCCGGAGAGGTCGACCTTGACCAGGTTCGACGCGGTGATCTCCGCGAAGAGCAGGCCGTACGGGTTGATCAGGAAGTGGTGCTCGGGCCCGGGGACGCGGGCGGAGATATGGGTGAAGATCAGGTCGGTCATCCGGAAGTGGTCCACCAGGCGGTAGACGGCGGCGAGTTCACGGCGCAGCCGCCATTCCTCGTCGAGGGGCGCCTGGTCGGCGCGGTGGGGTGAAGCGGACACGGTGCGGACTCCCTCGGGAACGGGGTGACGTCAGGGGACGGTTTCCCCACGCACACCTCTTGTCACCGGCCGACCTGGTCCACAGAATCCTTCGGAGACCAGCTACGACCCATATCGCGAACATGGTTCGACATATCGAATGGGAGTGGTTCCTGATGCGTCTCGTCCTCCGCCGCCTCCGCCGCCCGCCGCGCTCATCCCGCCCCGAACGGCCACGACCGCGGCCCAGGCGCCTGGCCGGGGCGCTGCTGGCCGGGCTGCTGACCGCCACCGGGGTGGGCCTCACCGGGCTGGGCACCGTCGCGTACGCGGCACCCTCGGCCGGCGCCGCCCCAGCCGCCGATGCCGCCGCCGATGCCTCCCCCGCCGCCGGAACCCCCTTGGCCGCCGCCCCGCAGATCGACGTACCCGCCGCGCCCATGGGCTGGGCCTCCTGGAACAGCCTGGCCAGCCAGCGTCCACCAGGGGTCCGGCCGCTGCCTGGACGCCTACGACAACGGGACGGGGGACGGCACCCGGCTGGTGCTGTGGAGCTGCCACAGCGGTGCCAACCAGCGCTGGGCCCTCACCTGACCCTCTCGTGCCACGGATCGGCAGGGCCCCCGCGCGAGTCGACCGCGCGGGGGCCCGTTTTCCGCCTGCCCGTGAAGGTTGAGAAGACGATCACGTGAGCAGGAGGTCGGGTTACGGGGCGAGCAGCAGGTTGTTGGCGCGCTCCTTGGCGGCCGCGTAACGGCGCGCCACATCCTGCCAGTTGACGACCTTCCACATGGCCTCGATGAAGTCCACCTTCTGATTCTTGTACTGCAGATAGAAGGCGTGCTCCCAGGCGTCGAAGACCAGGATCGGCACCGAGCCCTGCCCCACGTTCCCCTGGTGGTCGTAGACCTGCTCGACCACCAGCCGCCCGCTGACCGGCTCGTACGCCAGCACGCCCCAGCCCGAGCCCTGGGTGGTGGCGGCGGCCTTGGACAGCTGGGCCTTGAAGCCCGCGAAGGAGCCGAAGTGCTCGGCGACGGCGTCGGCCAGCTCCCCGACACCGTCCCTCTCCAGCGGCTCGCCGCCCCCGTCGCCGGTCATGTTGTGCCAGTAGATGCTGTGCAGGATGTGGCCGGACAGATGGAAGGCCAAGTTCTTCTCGAGCCCGTTGATCGAGCCCCACTGATCCTTGTCCCGCGCCTCCGCGAGCTGCTCCATCGTGTCGTTCGCGCCCTTGACGTACGCGGCGTGGTGCTTGTCGTGGTGCAGCTCGATGATCTCGGGGCTGATGACCGGGGCCAGCTCCGAGTAGTCATACGGAAGTTCAGGAAGTGTGTAGATGGCCATGCGAAGCCCTTCGGACCGCTTATTGCAATTGACTTGCAAGTACACGCTAGCAGCAAGAGCGATTTCCGCCACCGCACACAGGGCGGGCGCGGCGCACTGGGAGTGGCCTGATCCGATCCCTGCGCGGGGAGAACGGCGGCCCTATGATCAAAGGTCGCTCGAAGGGGGAGGGCATGGATCCGCAGATCGCCGATCTCGCCAGGACGGCGGGCACCACCATGGTCACGCTGATGGCCACCACTGCCTGGGAGTCGGCCAGGGACGGCCTGGTCTCGCTCTGGCAGAGGTTCCAGCCCAACAGAGCCGACGGCATCGGCGAGGAGTTCGCGGCGAGCCGCGACGATCTGCTGCTCGCGCGCGAGACGGGCGACGCGGAGTCCGAGGCGGAGCTGGCCGCCGAGTGGCAGGGCCGGGTGCGTCGGCTGCTGATGGCCCAGCCGGAGGTGGCGGACGAACTGCGCCGCATCCTGGACGAGTTGAGCCCCCGCCTCCCCGATCAGCGCCCCGCCGTCGGTGAGATCCGTATGACGGCCGAGGCGTCCGGTAGCGGCCGGGTCTACCAGGCCGGCCGCGACCAGCACATCAGCGAACGGTGAGCGACCCCATGCCGATCGACGGCCGCGCGTCCGGGCAGGGCCGGGTCTTCCAGACCGGCGGCGACCAGTACATCGAGGAGCACCACCACTACGGGGCCGGAACGGGGCCGGAACGGGGCCCGGAACGGGATCCCTGCTCGCACCACAGCCGGTCGGCCCCCGGCCGTCCCAGGGCGCGACGGCCCCCGACTCCGTGCGGGTGCCGCTCGTCGGCCGGGCACCGGGCATCCTGCGGGACCGCGCCGACCTCATGGAGCGGCTGCGAGCGGCCGTCACCGGCCCCGGTGGCGACGTTCACGTCCTGCACGGCCTGGGTGGCTGCGGCAAGACGGCGGTGGCGCACGCCCTCTTCACGGAAGCCGTAAGGGACCACGGACGCGTCGGGCTCTGGGTGAACGCCTCGGAGCGGATCTCCCTGCGCGCGGGCATGCTCGCCGTGGCGGGCGACCGGGGGGCGACCACCGGGGAGCTGGCCGCCGCGGCCGGCGGCCAGCGCGCCGCGGCCGACCTGGTCTCGCACTACCTGGACCACTCCGCCCAGCGCTGGCTGCTGGTCCTGGACAACGCGGACGACCCGACGGTCCTGGAGGAGGGCGGCTGGCTGCGCACCAGCCCGCTCGGCACGGTCCTGGTGACCACCCGGCACGCGACCTCGCCGCTGTGGCGGGGCGCCGGATCGGCCCGGTACCCCGTCGGCGTCCTCCCCGAGGCCGACGCCGCGCAGGTCCTCTGCGATCTGGCCGCGGCGGGCACCGGCAGCGGCCAGTCCCGCCATCTCGTCGGCCGCCACAGCGACCATGCGGGAACTCATCGAACGCCGCGAGCGGGTGCTCGGAACCGAGCACCCGCTCGTCGTGGGGAACCGCAAGCGGCTGGCCGCCTGGCAGGCCGAAGCCCAGCCCTGATCAGCCGCCCTGCCGGGCCGCCGCCACCCGCTGCCGCGCGAAGCCGATGACCGCGAGCGCGATCGCCAGCGCGGCCGTGGCGTACAGCTGGCTGCGGGTGTCGGCCTCGCGCAGCATCAGCAGCAGGACCCCGACCGTGCCGGCCAGCGCGACCCAGGTCAGGTACGGGAAGAGCCACATCTTCACCACGAGCTTCTCCGGAGCCTCGCGCTGCAAGCGGTTGCGCATCCGCAGCTGGGCGACGGCGATGAAGCTCCAGACCACCAGCACCGCGGCGCCGACCATGTTGAGCAGCCACTTGAAGATGGTGTCCGGCCACCAGTAGCTGAGCAGCACCGCGACGAAGCCGAAGAAGGAGGAGGCGAGCACGGTGAGGCGGGGCACACCGCCGGTGACCCGGCCCAGGAAGGCGGGGCCTTCGCCGCGGGTGACCAGGGAGTAGGACATGCGGGAGGCGCCGTAGATGTTGGCGTTCATCGCGGAGAGCAGCGCGATCAGCACGATCACGTTCATGATGTCGCCGGCCGCGGGGATGTCGAGGTAGTTGAGCACGGCCACATACGGGCCCTGCTCGACCACGGCCTTGTCGTTCCACGGGATGAGCATGACCACGATGAGCATCGAGCCGACGTAGAAGAGGGCGATGCGCCACATCACGGTGCGCACCGCGACCGCGACGCTCTTGACCGGGTTCTCGGACTCGGCCGCCGCGATCGTGACCGTCTCCAGGCCGCCGTAGGCGAAGACGGACGCCAGCAGGCCGACGACCAGGCCGTTCACGCCATTGGGCAGGAAGCCGCCGTCACCACTGAGATGGGAGCCACCGGGGGCGTCGGTGCCCGGCAGGACGCCGACGATCGCGAGCACGCCCAGGACGAGGAAGATGGTGATCGCGGCGATCTTCAGCGCGGCGAACCAGAACTCGAACTCGCCGAAGTTGCTGACCGCCGCGAGGTTCGTGCCGCAGAAGATCGCCATGAAGAGGGCGACCCACATCCAGGATTCGGTGCCCGGGAACCACTGGACCATGATCCCGGCCGCGCCGATCGCCTCGGCGGCGAGGGCCACGCACAGCGTGATCCAGAACATCCAGCCCGCCGTGAACCCGGCCCAGGGCCCGATCGCCCGCTCGGCGTGGACGGAGAACGAGCCGGAGGCCGGGTTGGCCGCCGACATCTCGCCGAGCATCCGCATCACGAGCAGCACCAGCAGCCCGGACAGCACATAGGCGACCACGATCGACGGACCGGCGGCGGCGATTCCGGCGCCGGAGCCGACGAACAGCCCCGCGCCGATCACACCTCCGAGGGCGATCATCGACAGATGGCGCTGCTTGAGGCCGTGGGAGAGCGACGACGCGGCGGTCGCGCCCGCGCCGGTCTCCTCGACGGCGCCGGATGGCGCGGAGGACGCGGATGTCCGGTTCATTCTTCTTCTCTGTCCCTTACGCGGGCCGGGGGTGGCGGATGCAAAAACGTCCCCAGTGTGAAGGGCGCGCCCTGGCGGGACAACATCGCGGACGATCTTTTCTGGATATCGGACGCCGATGTCACGCTCCGTATCGGGAATGTCTGCCAGAAGCCGCCAAGCCGACGCGTCCGCCTTTGTGGCCATCCGACGGTGTCCGGGGCCCCCGCGCCGGGTTAGCGTCGCGGTATCACCCTCTGACCTGGGAGCTTCGCTGATGAGCACTGTTTCTGCCGCCGCCTCACCCGGTACGGTCCTCGCGGACGCGGTCTTCCCCGCCCGGCGCGTCCTGGCCCGGGACACCGCACTGGTCATCGGCGGCGCCGTGCTCACCGGCCTCGCCGCCCAGATCTCGGTGCCCGTCCCCGGCTCGCCGGTGCCGGTGACCGGCCAGACGTTCGCGGCGCTCCTGGTGGGCACCTCGCTGGGCGCCCGGCGCGGCTTCCTGTCGCTGGCGCTGTACACCCTGGTCGGCATGGCGGGCATGCCGTGGTTCGCCGAGGGCAGTTCCGGTGCCGCCATGCCGTCGTTCGGCTATGTGCTGGGCATGCTGCTGGCGGCGACCGTGGTGGGCGCGCTCGCCCGGCGCGGCGGCGACCGCGGGGTGCTGCGCACCGCGGGCACCATGGCGGTCGGCTCGGCGGTCACCTACGCCGTGGGCGTCCCGTACCTCGCCCTGGCCACCCACATCTCCCTCGGTGAGGCGATCGCGGCCGGGCTCACCCCGTTCCTGATCGGCGACGCGCTGAAGGCCGCCCTGGCCATGGGCGCGCTCCCGGCCGCCTGGAAGCTGGTGGGCCGCCGCGGCTGAGCCGGCGGAAGTCCACGGAAGCCGGCGGAAAGCCGGCCGGAAAACGGAAAAGGGCCCCCGCGCGGTCGACTCGTGCGGGGGCCCTGCCGTGGCGGCGGCGGAGCAAGGGTCGGTCTCGGAGGAAGGGTCAGTCGAAGATCGGGCCGACCGTGCGGGTCCGCTTGATCTCGTAGAAGCCCGGGATCGAGGCGACCATCAGGGTGCCGTCCCAGAGCTTGGCGGCGTCCTCGCCCTTGGGGGCCGGGGTGACCACGGGGCCGAAGAAGGCGACCTGCTCGCCGTCCGCGCCCGGGACGGCGATGACGGGGGTGCCCACGTCCTGGCCGACCAGGTCGATGCCCTCCTTGTGGGAGGCGCGCAGCTCGGTGTCGTACGCGTCGGAGTCGGCGAAGTCGGCGAGATCGGCGGGGAGACCGGCCTCCTCCAGGGCGGCCACGATCGTCTCGCGGTTCTTCTCCAGGCCCTGGTTGTGGAAGCGGGTGCCGAGCGCGGTGTAGAGGGGGCCGAGGACCTCGCTGCCGTGCTTCTGCTCGGCGGCGATGCAGACCCGGACCGGGCCCCAGGCGGTCTTCAGCAGCTCGCGGTACTCCTCGGGCAGCTCATCGAGCTTGGGCTCGTTGAGCACCGCGAGGCTCATGACGTGCCAACGCACCTCGACCGGGCGCACCTTCTCCACCTCGAGCATCCAGCGCGAGGTCATCCAGGCCCAGGGACACAGCGGATCGAACCAGAAATCGGCGGGCGTCTTGGCAGTCTCGGTCACGGTTTCTCCTCGAACGGGCACATTGGTATCGCAAACGAATAGAGGGCTGGCTGCTTCGGCCAACGCATACGGAAGGGGACTCATTCCCCGATGCCGCGTGTCGGTGCCCCGTGACATGATTCCCGCTGTCCGATATCCGAGATGCGAGACATTGGCGAGGGAGCCGCGTCGTGCCCGGTGAGAACCTGACCCGTGACGAGGCCCGTGAGCGGGCGAAGCTGCTGGCCGTCGAGGGTTACGAGGTGGCGCTCGACCTGCGGTCCGCGGTGGGTGAGCACACCGGGTCCGGGCCGCGCGCCTTCCGCTCCACCACGACGATCCGCTTCCGCTGCGCCGAGCCGGGCGCGGCCACCTTCGCCGATCTGCTGGCGCCCTCGGTGACCTCGGTGCGGCTCAACGGGCGGGAGCTGGACCCGGCGGCGGTCTTCGACGGTTCCCGGATCGCGCTGGAGGGCCTCGCCGCGGAGAACGAGCTGGTGGTGGACGCGCGGTGCGCGTACAGCCGGACCGGCGAGGGGCTGCACCGCTTCGTGGACCCGGAGGACGGCGAGGTCTACCTCTACACCCAGTACGAGCCGGCCGACGCCCGCCGGGTCTTCGCCAACTTCGAACAGCCGGACCTCAAGGCCCCGTTCACCTTCTCGGTGACCGCCCCGGAGGGCTGGACGGTGCTGAGCAACGGGGCGGTGGACCGGGTGGTGCCGTCCGGCGCCGACGACACCGCGGCGACCAGCCACTTCGTGACGACCCAGCCCATCTCGACGTACATCACGGCCGTGGTCGCCGGTCCGTACCACTACGTGAGCGACCGCTACCGCCGCACGCTGCCGGACGGCTCGGCGCTGGAGATCCCGCTGGGCGCGCTCTGCCGCAAGGGGCTGGCCAAGCACTTCGACGCGGACGACATCTTCACCGTCACCAAGCAGGGCCTGGACTTCTTCCACGACCACTTCGACTATCCGTACCCGTTCGGCAAGTACGACCAGGCCTTCGTGCCGGAGTACAACCTGGGCGCGATGGAGAACCCGGGCTGTGTGACCTTCCGGGAGGAGTTCATCTTCCGCGGCAAGGTCACCCAGGCGTCGTACGAGGGCCGGGCGAACGTCATCCTGCACGAGATGGCGCATATGTGGTTCGGCGACCTGGTGACCATGGAGTGGTGGGACGACCTGTGGCTCAAGGAGTCGTTCGCCGACTTCATGGGGGCCTTCTCGCTGGTCGGGGCCACCCGCTTCACCGACGGCTGGATCACCTTCGCCAACCGCCGCAAGGCGTGGGCGTACCGCGCCGACCAGCTGCCGTCCACCCATCCGATCACGGCCGACATCCGTGACCTGGAGGACGCCAAGCTCAACTTCGACGGGATCACCTACGCCAAGGGCGCGTCGGTGCTCAAGCAGCTGGTGGCCTATGTCGGGCAGGACGCCTTCCTGGAGGGCGCGCGGCGCTACTTCAAGCGGCACGCGTACGGCAACACCCGGCTGTCGGACCTGCTGTCGGTGCTCGGCGAGACCTCGGGTCGGGACATGACCACCTGGTCGCGCGCCTGGCTGGAGACCGCGGGGGTGAACGCGCTCACACCGCACGCCACCTATGACGCCGAGGGGCACATCACCGAGCTGGCCGTGGTCCAGGAGGCCGCCGAGTCCGCTGGTTCCGATGATGCGGCTCCGCCGCGTGGGACGCTGCGGCCGCACCGGGTGGCCGTCGGGCTGTACCGCAAGGAGGCCCCGGCCGGGGAGCGCCCCGGGGCGCTGGTGCGCTACGCCCGCGCCGAGGTGGACGTCGACGGCCCCCGTACGGTGATCCCCGAGCTGACCGGCGCCGCCCGGCCCGATCTGATCCTGGTCAACGACGACGACCTCACCTACTGCAAGATCCGCTTCGACGAGGGCTCGCTGGACACGCTGCGCGAGCACCTCGGCGAGCTGACCGACCCCCTCGCCCGCGCCCTGAGCTGGTCCGCGCTGTGGAACCTCACCCGTGACGCGCTGCTGCCCGCCCGCGACTACCTGGAGCTGGTGCGGCGGTTCGCCAGGGCCGAGAGCGACATCGGGGTGCTGCAGATGCTCCAGGCGTGGGCGCTGTCCGCCCTGCACCACTACTCGGCGCCGGACGCGCGCGAGGCGGCCGCCGCCCGGCTGGCCGAGGGCGCGCTGAGCGAGCTGCGGCTGGCCGAGCCGGGCAGCGGGCACCAGCTGGCCTGGGCGCGGTTCTTCGCGCAGGTCGCCGTCGCCGACACCGAGCTGCGGCTGCTGCGCGGGCTGCTGGACGGCACGGCCCGGATCGACGGGCTGGATGTGGACCAGGAGCTGCGCTGGACGTTCCTGGCCGCGCTGGCCTCGAGCGGCCAGGCCGACGAGGCGCTGATCGCCGCCGAGCTGGCCCGCGACGACACCGCCTCCGGCAAGCGCCACCAGGTGCGGTGCCTGGCCGCCCGGCCCTCCGCCGCGGTCAAGGCCGAGGCGTGGGACGCGGTGGTGGAGTCCGACCGGCTCTCCAACGCCCTGGTGGAGGCCACCATCTCCGGTTTCGACCAGCCGGGCCAGCGGGATCTGCTGGCGCCGTACGCACCGCGCTACTTCGAGGTGATCGAGCGCGTCTGGCAGGAGCGGTCGATCGAGATCGGGATGGGGATCGTGCGCGGGCTGTTCCCGGCGGCCCAGGACGACGCCCGCACCCTGGACGCGGCCGACGCCTGGCTGGACGGCCACCCGGACGCGGCCCCCGCGCTGCGGCGGCTGGTCCTGGAGGCCCGCGACGACCTCGCCCGCGCACTGCGCGGCCAGGAGTGCGACGCGCGGGCGGCCTCCTGACGCGAACGCGGACGGAAGCGGGAACTCCTCCGACCGAGGCGGGGGGCTCCTCCGGCCGAGGCGGGCGTTCCTCCGACCGAGTCGGAAGCTCTTTCGGCCGAGGCGGGGAGCTCTTTCGGCATTCGAACTGCCGTACTTTAGTACGGTGTTGTCCGCTTTTGTCGACGACTGTGTAACAGCGGTTAGCCGGTAGAGCGGGCGCGGGAATGGCGGGGGCATGAGCCACAACACGCCGCTGTCCCCCCGCCCCCTCCACCACCTCTCGGACGTCCACCGCCGGGTGCTGACGACACGTCAGCTCCGCGAGCACGGTGTGACCGCGTCCGTCGCCACCGAGCGCAGCCGGGCCGGCGGGCCCTGGCAGCAGATCCTGCCGGGCGTCCATCTGCTCCACCCGGGCCCGGCGACCAGCGAGGAGCGGCTGCTGGCCGCGCTGCTGTACACCGCGAGCCGCGGCCAGGGGGCCGACGGTTCGGCCCCGGGCGGCGGCGAGCCGTACGGCGAGGCGATGATCACCGGGGCGGCGGCGCTCGCCCTGCGCCACTTCTCCTCCGCTCCCCCGCTGGCCTCCCTCGACCACATCGACGTCCTGGTGCCGCGCACCCGGCGGCTGCGCGCCACCGGCTTCGTCCGCTTCGTCCGGGCCGGCACCCTGCCCACCCCCCAGTACGTCGCGGGGGTGCCCACCGCTCCGGTGGCCCGCGCCCTCGCCGACGCCGTCGCCCGGCTCACCGACGCCGTACTGGTCCGCAGGCTGCTCACCGAGTCCGTGCGGCACGGCCACTGCGAGGCCGCGGCCGTCGTCGCGGAGCTGAACTCGGCCCGGCTGCTGTCCCGGCCACATGTCGTGGACGCCGTGGACGCGCTGCTCGCCGAGGGGCGGGCGATCGCCGAGGGGCGGCTGTACGACATGGTGCGCGGCCACCATCTGCCCGAGCCGCTGTGGAACGTGGAGCTGCGGCTGCCCGGCGGGCCCGCGCTCGGCGGGGTGGACGCCTACTGGCATGAGCAGGCGGTGGCGGTGGAGATCGACGCCCGGGCGCCGCGCCAGGACGAGGAGATCTGGCGCGGCGGTTTCGGCCGCAAGCGCGAGCACCTGGAGCGGCTCGGGATCACGGTCGTGCGCGTGACCCCGAAGAAGCTCCGGGAGTCGCCGGAGGAGCAGGCCGCGGTGGTCCGTACCGCGCTGATCGCGGCGGCCGACCGCGACCCGGCCTCCTATGTGGTGGTCCTGCCCCGCTGAGGTCCCCGGGCCCTCGCGGCGGGGAGGCGTCAGGGCTTGCGCAGCAGCAGCTCGGTGTTGCGGTCCGTCGAGTCGCCGGCCAGCTTCTGGCTGGCGCCGGGCGCGTTGAAGGACAGCTCGCGGTAGAGGGCCGCGAGCCCGGTCTGGGACAGGTCCGAGAAGTCCGTCCGGTGCGGCGCGGCCGACTCGATGAGCGTGGTGAACAGGGAGATCGTGCCGTCGTGGTTGTCCACGACCTCGAACACCCGGGCCAGCTGGGGGAAGTCCACGTGCGAGGCGGTGGTGATCTCCCAGAAGGTGGAGCGCGGGGTGATCTCGTTCTTGTGGCTGTGGCCGTTGATCCAGGCCAGCACCTTGGGGTGGCGCTGGAAGAGGGCGACGACCTCGTCCCCGCCGTGGCGGGCCTCGTCCGGGCGGCCCGGGTCGTGGTTCATGTTGTCCAGGCTGCGGCTGTAGTGGTGGCTGAAGACGATCACGTAGTCGTCCTTGTGGGCCTTCAGGGTCCGCTCCAGCCAGCGCAGTTGGGCGGTGCCGAGCGAACCGGTGTAGTGGCCGCCCGGGTCGGTGGTGTCCAGGCTGATGCCGATCATGTTCTCGGAGATCCGGAACGAGTAGTAGAGCGTGCCCTGTTCGAGGTTGGCCTTGGTGTAGCCGTGGCCGACCGGACCGGAGCCGGTGGCGGCCGGGTCGAGGTGCGCGGCCAGGTACTCGGACTGGCTGAAGGGCGCGCGGCGCTCGTCGGGGGTGACCGTGCGCATGTCCTTGGCGTGCGCGTCCAGCAGCGCCTTCATCTGGACGCCCTTGGGGTCGCCCCCGACGCGCGTCCCCTTGAACAGCCGCTCCGCGTCGGCCGCCGGGATGATCTCCAGCTTGCGCTTTCCGGTGGCGAAGTCGGCGTAGTAGTCGTGGCCGAGGGAGTAGACCCCGCCCGCCAGATCGTCGTGGTTGCCGATGGTGGAGTACCACGGCAGCCGCAGCCCGGGGCTGTTCACGGTGCGCAGCGCGGCCTCGAGGAAGCCGTCGATGCGCGGGAAGCCGACCTTCTTGTCGGCGTCGCGCAGCGCCGCCTCGGGGTGCCAGAACTCCTTGAGCCCGCTGTTCTGGACGCCCTCGTAGCGGCGCGGATCGCCGGTGTTGGGGGTGATCCGGCCGCCGTTCATGGCGGTCAGGAACCAGTCCAGCTCGATCTTGGCGTTGTTGTCGGTGTTGTCGCCGGTGGTCATGACGAACGACAGTGGCGCCCCGGTGGCCGGTCCGCCGCGCAGCCCGTTGATCCGCTCGATGAGCGAGGCGACCCCGGCGATGGTCAGCGCCTCGTGCGGCCGCCAGGCCCCGGCGCGCCCGGCACGCAGGAACTCGTAGCGCATCGGGTGCTGGACGTCGGTCAGGTGCAGATCCGTGAGCTGGACGAACGAGGCGAGCGCGGTGCGCCGGTCCGCGCGGCCGCCCTTGGCGCCGGTGATCTCGGTGCGGACCTCGCGGGCCCAGGCGGGGCCGTCGGCGAGCCGCCGATAGCCGGTGGCGCCGTGTGCGGCCGAGAACGTCTCCAGCGTCGTACCGGCCGTCGAGGGCGCCGCCGGGGCCTGCACCACCCGGCGGCCCGCGGCGTGCGCGGTGGCGGGCTGCGAGGCACCGGCCGAGCCGCTGCCGGGACCGAAGGCGATTCCCAGGCCGGCCGTGGCACCGGTGGCGGTGGCGGCGGCGAGGAAGGTGCGCCGGTCGAGGGTGGCGACGGCAGCTGCGGCGGACCGTACGGACCGTATGCGGGACATGCGCGATCTCCCCGAGTGGACACGCGGTGACGGGCGGACAGCGAGGCTGTGCTCACCTGGATCGTTGGCATCGGGGATGGCCTGGGAGTGAACGAGGCGGCAACGCGGGCCGCCGATCTCCACACGTGGATCTTGGCGGTAGCAAACGGTCATCGCACCCTTGTGAACAGGAATTCTTCCGCTCACTCGGCGTTCATCAGATCTGGGAACCGCCCCCGCCACATCCCGGAACCGCTCCCACCGCGGGAAAATCACAGGACGGTAACGGGCCCGCCTGAGACACTTGCCAGGAGGGTAGGCGCCTCGAACCCGCACAACCAAGGAAAAGGGCTGATATGAGGATTGGAATCGTCGGAGCGACCGGCCAGGTCGGCGGAGTGATGCGCAGGGTGCTCGCCGAGCGTGACTTCCCGGCCGAGCAACTGCGGCTGTTCGCCTCCGCCCGCTCGGCCGGTCGTACGCTCCCGTGGCGCGGCACCGAGATCGCCGTCGAGGACGCCGCCACGGCCGACTACTCCGGTCTGGACATCGTCCTGTTCTCCGCGGGCGGCGCCACCTCCAAGGCGCTGGCCGAGAAGGTCGCCACCCAGGGCCCCGTCGTGATCGACAACTCCTCGGCCTGGCGGATGGACCCCGCGGTGCCGCTGGTCGTCGCCGAGGTCAACCCGCACGCCGCGGTGGACCGCCCCAAGGGCATCATCGCCAACCCGAACTGCACCACCATGGCCGCCATGCCGGTGCTGCGCCCGCTGCACGCCGAGGCCGGGCTCACCGCCCTGGTGGCCACCACCTACCAGGCCGTCTCCGGCTCCGGGCTGTCCGGCGTGGCCGAGCTCGACGGCCAGATCCGCAAGACCGCCGACCGCGCGGCCGAGCTGACCCACGACGGCGCGGCGGTGGAGTTCCCCGAGCCCGGGGTGTACGCCCGCCCGATCGCGTTCAATGTGCTCCCGATGGCCGGGAAGATCGTCGACGACGGCCGGTTCGAGACCGACGAGGAGCAGAAGCTCCGCAACGAGAGCCGCAAGATCCTGGAGATCCCGGAGCTGAAGGTGTCCGGCACCTGTGTCCGGGTCCCGGTCTTCACCGGCCACTCGCTCCAGGTGAACGCCCGCTTCGAGCGTCCGATCAGCGTGGAGCGCGCCCATGAGCTGCTGGCCGGGGCCCCGGGCGTGGCGCTCTCGGAGATCCCGACCCCGCTCCAGGCCGCGGGCCAGGACCCCAGCTATGTGGGCCGGATCCGGGTGGACGAGACGGTCGAGCACGGTCTCGCGCTGTTCCTGTCCAACGACAACCTGCGCAAGGGCGCGGCGCTGAACGCGGTGCAGATCGCCGAGCTGGTGGCGGCCGACCTGACCTGACGCCCGCGTCCCGCCCGAGACTCACCCGCGACTCGCCCGCGACTCGCCCGCGAGGGGAGCGGCCGAAACGGCCGTTCCCCTCGCGCGTGGACAAACCGGTCCACCGGCGCAGACCGTCCGACATGCGAGGATGGCCATCCGCCTGACGCATGGCGTACCGCACATGACGAACGGGAGTTAGCCGACGTGCCTGGCACCAACCTCACAAGGGAGGAAGCGCAGCAGCGGGCGCGCCTCCTCACGGTGGACGCGTACGAGATCGAACTGGACCTGAGCGGCGCCCAGGAGGGCGGCACCTACCGCTCCGTGACCACGGTGCGCTTCGACGCCACCGAGTCGGGCGCGGAGTCGTTCATCGACCTGGTGGCGCCCACGGTGCACGAGGTGGTGCTCAACGGCGACGCGCTCGACCCGAACGAGGTCTTCAAGGACTCGCGGATCGCCCTGCCGGGGCTGCTGGCCGGGCACAACGAGCTGCGGGTGGTCGCTACTTGCGCCTACACCAACACCGGTGAGGGGCTGCATCGCTTTGTCGACCCGGTCGACCAGCAGGCGTATCTCTACACCCAGTTCGAGGTGCCCGACGCCCGCCGGGTGTTCGCCAACTTCGAGCAGCCCGACCTGAAGGGCACGTTCCAGTTCACCGTGACGGCGCCCGAGGGCTGGACGGTGATCTCGAACTCGCCGACGCCGGAGCCGAAGGACAACGTCTGGCGGTTCGAGCCGACCCCGCGCATCTCCACGTACATCACCGCGCTGATCGTCGGCCCGTACCACAGCGTGCACAGCTCCTACGAGAAGGACGGCCGCTCGGTGCCGCTGGGCATCTACTGCCGTCCCTCGCTCGCGGAGTACCTCGACTCGGACGCGATCTTCGCGGTGACGCGGCAGGGCTTCGAGTGGTTCGAGGAGAAGTTCGACTACGCGTACCCGTTCGCCAAGTACGACCAGCTGTTCGTGCCGGAGTTCAACGCGGGCGCGATGGAGAACGCGGGCGCGGTCACCATCCGCGACCAGTACGTCTTCCGTTCCAAGGTGACGGACGCCGCGTACGAGACGCGCGCCGAGACCATCCTCCACGAGCTGGCCCATATGTGGTTCGGCGACCTCGTCACCATGGAGTGGTGGAACGACCTGTGGCTGAACGAGTCGTTCGCCACCTACACCTCGATCGCCTGCCAGGCCCACGCGCCGGGCAGCAGGTGGCCGCACTCGTGGACCACCTTCGCCAACTCCATGAAGACCTGGGCCTACCGGCAGGACCAGCTGCCGTCCACCCACCCGATCATGGCCGAGATCAACGACCTGGACGACGTCCTGGTCAACTTTGACGGGATCACGTACGCCAAGGGCGCCTCGGTGCTCAAGCAGCTGGTCGCGTACGTCGGGATGGACGAGTTCTTCCGTGGCGTCCAGGCGTACTTCAAGCGCCACGCCTACCAGAACACCCGGCTGTCGGACCTGCTCGGCGCGCTGGAGGAGACCAGCGGACGCGATCTGAAGACCTGGTCCAAGCAGTGGCTGGAGACGGCGGGCATCAATGTGCTGCGGCCGGAGATCGAGACGGACGCGAGCGGCACGGTGACCTCCTTCGCGGTGCGGCAGGAGGCCCCGGCGCTTCCGTCCGGCGCCAAGGGCGAGCCCACCTTGCGGCCGCACCGCATCGCCATCGGGCTCTACGACCTGAACCCGACCGGCAAGCTGATCCGCTCCGAGCGCATCGAGCTGGACGTGTACGGCGAGCTGACCGAGGTGCCGCAGCTGATCGGCACGAAGCGCTCCGCGGTGATCCTGCTCAACGACGACGACCTCACCTACGCGAAGGTCCGGCTGGACCCGGATTCGCTGGCCGTGGTCACCGAGCACCTCGGCGACTTCGAGGAGTCGCTGCCCCGCGCGCTGTGCTGGGCCTCGGCCTGGGACACGGTCCGCGACGGCGAACTGGCCACCCGCGACTACCTCGCGCTGGTGCTCTCGGGCATCGCCAAGGAGTCGGACATCGGCGTCGTCCAGTCGCTGCACCGCCAGGTGAAGCTGGCCCTGGAGCTGTACGCCGCGCCGGACTGGCGCGAGACGGGCCTGGCCCGGTGGACCGAGGCCACGCTCGACCACCTGCGGGCGGCGGCGCCGGGCAGCGACCACCAGCTCGCCTGGGCGCGGGCCTTCACCACGACCGCCCGCACCGACGCCCAGCTGGACCTGGTCTCCGGGCTGCTCGAGGGCACCGCGGCGATCGAGGGCCTGGTCATCGACACCGAGCTGCGCTGGGCGCTGCTGGAGCGGCTCGCCGCCACGGGGCGGGCCGACGAGGCCGCGATCGCGGCGGAGCTGGAGCGCGACAAGACCTCCGCGGGCGAGCGGCACGCCGCGACGGCGCGGGCCGCGCGGCCGACGCCGCAGGCCAAGGCGGAGGCGTGGGCGTCGGTCGTGGAGAGCGACAAGCTGCCGAACGCGGTGCAGGAAGCCGTGATCGGGGGCTTCATCCAGACCGATCAGCGGGAGTTGCTGGCGCCGTACACGGAGAAGTACTTCGCGGTGGCGAAGGACGTCTGGAACAGCCGCAGCCATGAGATGGCGCAGCAGATCGTGGTGGGCCTGTACCCGGCGCTCCAGGTCTCGCAGGAGACCCTGGACGCCACGGACGCGTGGCTCGCGTCCGCCGAGCCCACGGCGGCGCTGCGGCGTCTGATGACGGAGTCGCGGGCGAGCGTCGACCGCGCCATCCGCGCCCAGGCGGCGGACGCGGCGGCAAGCTGACCGCGGTGCGATCGGTGGGTTGTGGGCATGCGTTCCGCGGGGCGGAACGGGTGGGCACAACCCACCCACCGGGCGGCACCCGGGAGCGATGGCTCAGCCAGCGCCTAGCTGAGCCGCACCGCGTCGGCTCGTCCCTGGCCAGGGTTTCGTTGCCGGGTACCGGCCGGTGGCCGGTTTGTGCCCACCCGTTCCGCCCTGCGGAACGATTGCCCACAAACCTGTTCACCCAGGGTCTCGTAAGGCCAGGCGGGCCATTTCGCCGTATCGGTGGAGGAGGTCCGGGTACGCATCCGCGGCGACCCGGAGCCAGCGCTCCGCCTCTTCCGCGCGCCCCAGCCCCCGCAACGCCTCCGCCAGCCAGTACGGCGCCTCCTCATGCGCCCCCTCACACGCCACCCGCAACAACGGCTCCGCCTCCGCGCACGCCCCCCGCCGCACCATGCTCCGCCCCGCCAGAAACGCGGGCGGAACAAGACCGCTGCGCGCGGCGCGCACGTACCACCGCTCGGCGTGCTGCGGATCCCCGCCGCGCTCCTCAGACGTCCAGCCCAGCCACCACGCGGCGCGCCCATGCCCCAGGTCGGCCGCCCGGCGGAACCAGATCTGGGCGGTGCGCCGGTCCCCCGCCTCGTCGTGGATCCGGCCGATGTCATACGCCGCGCCGGCGTCGCCCTCCGCCGCCGCGGGCTCGTAGCACGGCACCATCCGCAGCCCCTTGGCGCCGCCCCCTTCGTACAGCATCCGCCCGAGGGCGAGCAGGGCGCGCGGGGTGCCCGCCTTGCGGTACCACTCGGCGGCCTCCGGGAGCCGGTACAGCCGGTCGAGCGCGTCGGCGTACGCGAACCAGGCGTCCGGTCCACCCTCCTCGGCACGGGCCCGCAGCCCGGGGAGCCGCTCCTCCCACTCGGGGGGCGGCATCCGCTCGGGGTCGGCCCGGATCGCGGCGATGTCCCGCAGCGCCTGGACGATCCGCTCCTCACCCTCGTCGAACGGGCTCGGGCCATCCTCCTCGTCGGCACCGGCGACACCGGCGGCACCGTCCGCCCCCGTGGCCCGCAGCCACCGCTCCGCCTCCTCCAGCCGCCGCTGCCGCACGCACAGCACCCCGAGGTTGAAGCAGGCCCACATATGGCCGCCGTCCGCCTCGTCGGCCGTGCGGTACCACTCCTCGGCCGTACGGAGCTCGCCGTTCTCCTCCGCCCAGACGCCGAGGACGTACGCCGCGCCGTCGTAGCCCCGCTCATGGGCGCGTTCGACGAGGGCGCGGGCCTCGGCCCAGCGGCCGTCGTCGCGGGCGATGAAGAGGGCCTGGTCCACCAGCGCCTTGGCACTGCCGACCGCGGCCGCCCCGGCGTACAGCGCCTCGGCCTCCGCGACCATCCGGGGGTAGCGCTCGAACATCGCCCTGCGCTCCGGGTCGAGCAGCTCGCGCAGCGCCTCGTACGCCTCCTCGGGGTCGCCCTCGGCCTCCGCTCGGGCCAGGGCCGCGCGCCAGCCGTCCAGGTCCCTCAGCATGTTCTGGATGGCCCGGCGGCTGTGGGCGGCGACGTCGTCGCCCTCCGCGGACGCCTCGGCCAGCCGCGCGAGCGCGGTGTCCCATTCGCCACGCGCGGCCAGCAGCACCGCGCCGTTGGTCTTGCACTCGATGCTGCCGAGCGCGGCCCCGTGCTCGTACCACCGCTCGGCGCCGGCCGTGTCACCGGCCTCCTGAAGCAGCCGGGCCAGACCGAACGCACAGCCGCCGTCGCGGTCGGCGGCCGTGCGGTACCACCGTTCGGCCTCGGCGAACTCGCCCCGGTCCTTATGGCAGATCGCGAGCGTGCGCGAGGCGTCCGCGTCCCCGGCGTCGGCGGCCCTGGCCCACCAGGGCAGGGCCTCGTCCAGGCGGCCCCGGCCGGTGAGGAGCTCGGCGTAGGCCCGGTACGCGCCCGGCTTCCCGGCCGCCGCCGCGGCCCTCAGCCGGGCCGCTTCGGCTTCCGGATCCACCGCCGCATCTTGCGATGAATGTTCGACCATCACCCGATGGTGCCAGAGTGATCACGCTCGTTCGGCACGGGCCCTGCGACGGGCCAGCAGCGCCTCGCGCCGCTCGTCGAACTTGGTGGCCTGATCGTCCAATCCGCCCATGTAGAGCCCCAGTTCCTCCTGCGCCTTGAGCCCCTCCGGGCCGAGCCCGCCGATCTCCAGGACCTTCAGGAAGCGCAGTACCGGCTGGAGCACGTCGTCGTGGTGGATGCGCAGGTTGTAGATGCCGCCGATGGCGATCTTGGCGGCGGCGCGCTCGAAGCCGGGCATCCCGTGGCCCGGCATGCGGAAGTTGACCACCACATCGCGGACCGCGCACATGGTCTGGTCGGGGGCCAGCTCGAACGCCTTCCCGAGCAGGTTCCGATAGAAGATCATGTGCAGGTTCTCGTCGGTGGCGATGCGCGCCAGCATCCGGTCGCACACCGGGTCGCCGGAGTGATGGCCGGTGTTGCGGTGCGAGATGCGGGTGGCCAGCTCCTGGAAGGCGACATACGCCACGGTGTGCAGCATGCTGTGCTGGTTGTCCGATTCGAACCCCTCGGACATGTGCGTCATGCGGAACCGCTCCAGCTCCACCGGGTCGACGGCGCGGCTGGTCAGCAGGTAGTCCCGCATCACGATGCCGTGGCGGCCCTCCTCCGCCGTCCAGCGGTGCACCCAGGTGCCCCAGGCGCCGTCCCGGCCGAAGAGGGTCGCGATCTCGTGGTGGTAGCTGGGGAGGTTGTCCTCGGTGAGGAGGTTGACCACCAGCGCTATCCGGCCGACCTCGCTCACCTTGGACTGGTCGGGCGCCCACGCCTCACCGCCCATGATCCCGTCGAAGTTCCGGCCGTCACTCCAGGGGACGTACTCGTGCGGCATCCACTCCTTGGCGACCTTCAGATGCCGGTTGAGCTCGGTCTCGACGACCTCTTCGAGTGCGTACAGGAGCTGGGTATCGCTCCAGACGGCCTGACCGTGGCGGTGAGTGGGGGCAAGTGTCACGGGTGGCGCTCCAGGGGACGGGGGCGACGGGCTATACCTACGGCACCGTAGGTTACGACACCGTAGGTTAAAGCGAAAATAAACAGGCCAGGGCATGTGGATGGCACACGGTGAACTCGGCGTGACGCGCCCCCACTTGGCGATCGGGGGCGACGGCCCGGCCGCGGCCGGAAGGCGATTCGCCCCGTACGGTTCGCCTCGTGCGGCTCGCCTCGCACGGCCCGCCCCGTACGGCTCGCCCCGTACACAACAAAAGCGCCCCGGCCGGATGGCCGGGGCGCTCCGCAGCGGCGTGCGCGCTTCGTCGATCGATCGCGTCAGTCGGTCTGCTTACGGGACTTCCTGTCTCCCGCCATCACCAGACCCGCGATCACCAGGAAGAGGATGATCGGAGCAGCGACATAGAGGCCCAGTGTCTCGGCGACACTCAGGCCCGGACCCGGGTCGTCACCGTCGTCGCGGGTGAGCGCGAACGCGGGGGACGACATCAGCAGCATCGCCGTCGTCGCGGCGATGACTGCACCGGCGCGCACGGCGTTCTTTTTGACCTTGTTGCTCACGGACTCAAGTTATCCGACGCCCCCCGGCGCCGCGTGCCCGGGGTGGCCTTAACACGATGCTGAGATGACCATGACACGGGCCCGGGATCGCCGGCTCAGCGGCGGCCCGCCTCGCCGAGGTGGACCGTGGGCGGCAGCAGCCGTGGCGCGGCGCGGGAGGCGAGGACGCGTATCCGCAGCCCGTCGGCGGTGACGGGCGCGGCCAGCGGAAGGATGCGCCGGGCCCCGATGGTCGTCCCGGAGGCGATGTCCCGCCAGGTTCCCGCCACCCGGGCCTGCACGGTGAACTCCTCCACCCGCTGCCCCTGGCGGATGTCCTCGCCGAGCCGCACCCGGTCGAAGGTGGCCGGATGGCCGGTCACCGGCCGGGAGCCGGTGCCGTATGTCGTCCTTACGGCTTTGCCGAAGGCCGTAAGGGAGGCCATATCGGCGTCGTCGATCCGGCCGTTCTTCGCGGGCGGGACGTTGAGCAGCAGCGAGGCGTTGCGGCCCACGCTGCGCTCGTACAGCGACATCAGCTGGTCGGGGGTCTTGGGCCGCTCCGCGGGGTCGTGGAACCAGCCGGGGCGGATCGAGACATCGGCCTCGGCCGGATACCACTGCAGATAGCGCACGCCCGGCGCGGTCAGCTTGGCGCGCGAGCCGATGTCGGCGTCGGTGGAGTCATTGGGCAGCCCGCCGCCGATGACGGTCCAGGGGTCGACCGCGGACGGGGTCACCGACCACTCGGTCTCCCTGGCGATGCCGTCCTCGTTGCCCACCCAGCGCACGCCCTGGGCGCCCTGGAAGATCACGGAGTTCGGGGAGAGCGCGTGGATCAGCTCGAACCAGTTCCTGACGTTGTAGTGCTGGGTGACGCCGGCACCGCCCCAGGGGTTGGCGCCGTCCAGCCAGAACTCGTCGATGGGGCCGTACTGCGTCAGGATCTCGTAGATCTGGTTGAGGTAGTACGCGTCGTAGTCGTCGGCGGCGAAGCGGAAGGTGGGCAGCGCGCCGGAGGCGACCTTGGCCGCCCGGTCGTCGCCGGGGACGAGGGTGGGGATGGTGCGCTCGGTGGGCTTGCTGCCGTTGCCGTAGCGCCCCTGACCGGCGGGTGCCCGGTCGCCGTCCTCCAGGGCCATCCGCTCGGGCAGCGACAGTTCCTCGCCGTTCTGCTGTTTCTCGCGGATCTTCTCGACCCACTGGGCGTGCCAGGCGTGCGGCAGCTCGGCGCCGTCCGCGGGCGAAAGGTAGACGCCGACCTTGAGTCCCGCCTTACGGGCGGCCTTGACGTACGCGCCCAGGACATCGCCGTCGGGGTTCCGGCCGCCGGGGCCCTTCGTCCACCAGGGGCTGGCCTCGACGTCGTGGTCGGTGTAGCGGCTCGGGTAGAGCGTGAAGCCGTCGTGGTGCTTGGCGGTGAGCATGACCTGCCGGGCACCGGCGGCCTGGTACGCCCGCATCCACTGGTCCACGGCGAGCTCGGGCGGGTCGAAGAGCTTCTCGTCCTCGGCTCCGGAGCCCCACTGGCGGCCGGTCATGGTGTTCATGCCGAAGTGCGTGAAGGCGGTGATCTCGCGCTGTTGCCAGGCCCGCTGCCCGGGGGTGGGAACGGTGTGGGCGGCCTTGTCGATGATGCGGGCGGGGGTGTCGCAGTCCTCGACGACCTGCTGTGGGGCGGGGGTGATGGGCCCCTCGCATCCGGCCCGCGCGGGGGCCTTCGTCGCGGCCTCGGCCGGGACGGGAGGGACGGCGGCGGCCGCGAGGGCGGCCAGGGCGAGGGCGCGGAGCGCGAGCAGCGCACGCCGCCGTCCGCGGGTTCTGTGGGCGCCGGGCGTTCCGTCCAGAGGTCGGGCCATGGTCCCCTCCAGGTCTCCGATCCAGATCTCCGATCGGCATTGATCGGATCTCTATGGCGGTGTCCATGACAGCCTGACAGAGGAGATGCGCTCTGGGGAGACCACGCACCACAGAGGTCCCACCTATGGGGTTCCCGCCGCAGGTGGCACGATCCACCGGACACCGCCGGGACGGCACGGACACCGCCTGGGAACGGCACGGACACCGCCTGGCCGACGGCCGGTACGGGAGGCCTCCCCCGCCCCTCCCCGCCCCGCTGCCAGGGGCTCCGGGGTCCGGGGCGGAGCCCCGGTTACGGGAAGGGGCGGGGAGGGGAACAGCCCGCCGCAGGCGTCACGATCCGACGGGCCCCCGGAGCGAGCGGCTACGCGACGGGCGCACCGGAAGGACGAGGCGCGAGCCGGGCCACCTCGTCCATCAGCGTGCGCAGCCGGGGCGAGGCGACCAGCTCCTCCAGGGACATCGGGCGCCCCTCGGCGTCGGCGATCGGCAGTCGCCAGTTGGGGTACTGATCCCACGTGCCCGGCAGATTCTGCGGTCTGCGGTCCCCCACCGCGTCCGGCAGCCAGACGCCCACCATCTTCGCCGGGGTGCGCAGCAGAAAGCGGTGGACCGCCTTGACCGCCGCCTCCTCGTCGCCCGGCCCCTCCGGCAGCAGCCCGAGCCGCCCCAGCAGCCCCAGCCACTCGGCGACCTCGACCGCGTCCGCCGCCCGCTCCTCGGCGAGGGGGCGGCTCAGCAGGCCCAGCCGGTGGCGGAGCTCGACATGTTCGCCGGTGAGCCGGGCGGCCGTACTCGGCAGATCGTGGGTCGTCACGGTGGCCAGGCAGTCCGCCCGCCACTCCTCCGGCGCCAGCGGCCGGGCCGCGCCCGCCCCGTCGTAGTTCCGCTCGAACCACATCACCGAGGTGCCCAGCACCCCCCGCCGCTCCAGCTCCTCCCGCACACCGGGCTCGACCGTCCCCAGGTCCTCCCCTATGACGACCGCCCCGGCCCGGTGCGCCTCCAGGGCGAGCGCGCCGAGCATCGCCTCCGCGTCGTAGCGGACGTAACAGCCCTCGGCCGGCTCCCGTCCCTCCGGCACCCACCACAGCCGGAAGAGGCCCATCACATGGTCGATGCGGAGCGCGCCCGCGTGCCGTAAGAGGCCACTCAGCAGCTCGCGGTAGGGGGCGTAGCCGGTGGCCGCGAGGGCGTCCGGGCGCCACGGCGGCAGGCCCCAGTCCTGGCCCCGGGAGTTGAAGGCGTCCGGGGGCGCGCCGATCGACATGCCGGAGGCGAAGACGTCCTGGAGCGCCCAGGCGTCGGCGCCCGAGGGATGGACCCCGACCGCCAGGTCATGGACGAGGCCGATGCCCATGCCCGCCTCGCGCGCGGCGCGCTGGGCGGCGGCCAGCTGGGCGTCGGTGAGCCAGGCCAGCCAGCAGTGGAAGTCGGTGCGGTCCAGGTGCTCGGCCCGCGCCCGTGCGGTGCCCGCCGAGCCCGGGTCGGCCAGGCCGTCGGGCCAGGCGCGCCATTCGGGGCCGTGGGTCTCGGCGAGCGCGCACCACAGGGCGTGGTCCTCCAGGGCCTGGCCGCGCTCGGCGAGGAAGTCGCAGTAGGCGGCGCGGCGGCCGGGGCTGAGCGGGACCGTCCGCACCAGCTCCAGCGCCTCGCGCTTGAGGGCCCAGACGGCGTCCCGGTCGATGAGGGCGCCCTCGCGCAGGACGGCCGTACGGAGGGCGGCGGCGGCCTCCAGCAGCTGATCGGCCCGCGCACGGGCGCGGCCGCGCAGATGCGCGTATTCGGGCACGTCCTCGATCCGCAGATGGACCGGGTCGGGGAAGCGCCGCGAGGACGGGCGGTACGGCGAGGGGTCGGTGGGCGCGGCCGGGGTGCCGGGCACGGCGGCGTGCAGCGGGTTGATCTGGACGAAGCCGGCGCCGAGCGCCCGCCCGGACCAGGCGGCCAGATCGGCCAGGTCGCCGAGGTCGCCCATGCCCCAGGAACGCGCGGAGAGCAGCGAGTAGAGCTGCACCAGGAAGCCGTGGCTGCGGACCGGGGACAACGGCATCCGGTCGGGGGCCACGATGAGGGAGGCGGTGGCGCGGCGGCCGTCAGGGGCCTCGGCGAGCAGGGTGTGGGCGCCGGGCGGCAGCGCGGCGAGCGCGGTAAGGAGGCCATCGGCGATGGCGCCCTCCGTAAGGACGCCCTCCATGAGGACGCCGTCCGTGCGAACTCCGGCCGCGAGAGCGCCGTCCTCGCGGGTGCCCTTCGGCAGGGGGCCACCGGTCCGTAACGCCCGCGCGGCCGCCCGCCCCCGCGGGTGCGGTGCGCCGTCCTCGGGGCGCACCCGCAGCGCCGTGCCCTCGGGCAGGCTCAGGCGGGGCGCCTTGCCGGGGCGCACCACCACACAGGGGGGCAGCAGCCGGTCGCGCAGTCGGCCGTCATGCCGGTCCAGCGCTTCGCGTACGGATCGGGGGGTCGAGGCGTCCACGCCGAGCGCGGCGAGCACGGCGACGACCGTGTCCTCGGGCACCTGGACGGTGCGGCCCGGGGCGGGCTCGTAGGAGGTGGCGACACCGTGCAGCTCGGCGAGCCGCGCTCTGCCCATCAGTACTCCATCGGCTCGCAGCCCGCGCCCGCGCCGGCAAGGACGGCGGTCGGCTCACTCGTCAGGGGAGGTTCGGCGGCGAGCGGAGGCTCGCTGGTCAGGGGAATGTTGTCGGAGAGCGGGGGCTCGCTGGTGAGGGGCGCCTCGGTGGCGCTTCCGGACCCGAAGCCGTCCAGGCCGCACAGTCCGCAGTCGGGGTCGGAGACCCCGTCGAAGGGATCCGGTTCGCTGGACGCCTCGGGGCCGGGTTTGGACAGAGCGGAAAGCAGGAGTTGAGCTGACGCGGCCACACGGACCTCCGTGGGGTTGTCGGCAGTGGGTCATTCCCAGCTCTACCCACTCCGGGCGGACGCAGACGTAAACGCCCCCCGGACGTGCTGTAGGTCACATCCCCTCTGGGCGGCGATTTAACGGCGGGAAGGGATCGGGGGCACAGAGTTTACGAACAGGACCGCCCTTCATCCGTCAGACTTGCGCCGGGCGTGCCGCGCCCGGCGCGGGCCGCCCGAGGCCCGGCGCCAGGCGCCCGAGGCGCGGCGCACGCGGCAATGCCGACACTTCGGTCGTTCGCGTTGACACCCTCACCGGCCTGGTGGTGGGCTCTCGCCTATCGGCGCCATATCTACGGGGACCGGCTATCTGGATCGAGGAGAGGCCCGTGCAGTTCGGGGGGAAGAGGCCCAGGGCAGCGGGCGCGACGGCCATGGCCGCCGCGGTCATCGGGGGGCTGCTCGGCGGTGCCCCGGCGGCCACCGCGGCACCGGTGGACCACGGCGCCCCGGGTGCCACCACACCGGAGCGCGACAGCAGCGAGGGCATACCGCCCGTATGGCCGCGCCCCCAGTCGCTGCGGGCGCAGGGGGCGGAGCTGGCGCTGGGGGACGAGGCCACGCTCATAGCCGACGGCGACGCCGATCCGTACGCCCTGGACGCGCTGCGCGGCCTGCTGCACGACGCGGGGGTGCGCACCGTCAACGAGGCCACGCCCGGTGGCAAGGCCCCGGCGCGCGGGCTGGTGGTGCATGTCGGCGGTAAGGGCGCGACGAACGCGTTGCGCGCCCTGCGCGCCCCCGAGCGCGGCGACCTCCCCTCCGGCGGCTATCTGCTGGCCACGGGCCCGGTGGACGGGCACCCCACGGTCGCGCTGTCCGGCGTCGGCCCGGACGGGCTCTTCCACGCCGTCCAGACCCTGCGCCAGCTGCTGGTGAAGCGGGAGGGCCGGGGCTCCGCCCTCGCCGGGGTGACCGTCCGCGACTGGCCCGCGGCGGGCGCAAGGGGGATGACGGAGGGGTTCTACGGCTCCCCGTGGTCGCACCGCGACCGGCTGGCCCAGCTCGACTTCATGGGCCGCACCAAGCAGAACCGCTATCTCTACGCGCCCGGCGACGACACCTACCGGCAGGCCCGCTGGCGCGACCCCTACCCGGCCGAGCGGCGCGAGGAGTTCCGCGAGCTGGCCACGCGCGCCCGAGCCAACCATGTGACCCTCGGCTGGGCGGTCTCCCCCGGCCAGGAGATGTGCTTCTCGTCCTCGAAGGACCTCAAGGCGCTGCTGCGGAAGGTCGACGCCATGTGGGCGCTCGGGGTGCGCTCCTTCCAGCTGCAGTTCCAGGACGTCAGCTACAGCGAGTGGCACTGCGGCGCCGACGCCGACGAATTCGGCTCCGGCCCGGAGGCCGCCGCCACCGCGCAGGCCAAGGTGGCCAACGCCCTCGCCCGGCATCTGGCCGAGCGCTACCCCGGCTCGGCCCCGCTGTCCCTGATGCCGACCGAGTACTACCAGGACGGCGACACCGAGTTCCGGCGTGCGCTGGGCGGCGGGCTCGACCAGCGCGTGGAGGTCGCCTGGACCGGGGTCGGGGTGGTGCCCAGGACCATCACCGGCGGTGAGCTGGCCGGTGCCCGGTCGGCGTTCGGCCACCGCCTGGTCACCATGGACAACTACCCGGTCAACGACTGGGCGCAGGACCGGATCTTCCTCGGCCCGTACACCGGCCGCGACCCGGCGGTGGCCACCCAGTCCGCGGCGCTGCTGGCCAACGCCATGGAGCAGCCGACCGCCTCCCGGATCCCGCTGTTCACCGCCGCCGACTTCGCCTGGAACCCGCGCGGCTACCGCCCCCAGGAGTCCTGGCAGGCGGCCATCGACGATCTCGCCGGGCCGGACACCAAGACCCGCGCCGCCCTGCGCGCCCTGGCCGGGAACGACGCCTCCTCGGTGCTCGGCGGGGACGAGTCCGCGTATCTGCGCCCGCTCATCGACGCCTTCTGGACGGCCGTGGGCGGTACGGACGTGGAGCGGCTGGAGCGCGCGGCCGACCGGCTGCGCGGCGCCTTCACGACGATGCGTGACGCCCCCGAGCGGCTGGCCCGCACGCTGGGCGACGATGTGCGGCCCTGGCTCGACCAGCTGAGCCGGTACGGCGACGCGGGGGTGCGGGCCGTGGACATGCTCACCGCCCAGGCGCGCGGCGACGGGGCTGCGGCCTGGAAGGCCCAGCTCGCGGTGGATGCGCTGCGCGAGAGGATCGGGGACAGCCGGGTCACGGTCGGCAAGGGCGTCCTCGACCCCTTCCTCGCCAAGGCCCTGATCCGGGCGGACGCCTGGTCGGGCGTGGACCGGACCCCGAAGCTGGGGCTGCGGACCGGCAAGGAGGACCGCGCGGCGGCCGACGGTAAGGCGGCCACCGAGGTGTCCTCGCCCGGCCGCCCGGTCACCGTGCGCTTCGGCCGCAGCCGTCCGCTCTCCTCGGTCTCCGCGCTCACCGCCCGGGTCCGGGACGCCGCACCCGGTACCGTCGAGGCGCATGTCCCCGGTGAGGGCTGGCGCCGTATCGGCGCCCTCTCCGGCAGCGGCTTCACCCAGGTCAGGGCGGCGGACGGGGACAAGGACCTGTCGGCGGACGCGATCCGGCTGAGCTGGCCGGAGGGCACCACCCCGCCGGCCGTGCACGAGATCACGCCCTGGTTCGGCGACACCCCGGACGCCGGGCTCACGCTGTCCCACAGGACGGCGGACGCGCAGATAGGCGGCGACGCGGCCGTGGTCGAGGCCCAGCTGGTCTCCCACCGCCCCGGCGATGTGAACGGCGACCTTACGGTGAAGGCGCCGCGCGGCATCACGGTCCGGGCCCCCGACGGGGTGACGGCCCCGCGCGGCGGTACGGCGACCGCCCGGCTGGAGATATCGGTGGCCAAGGGCACCAAGCCGGGCAGCTACTCCCTCCCGGTCCGCTTCGGCTCCGAGGAGCGCATGCTGACCGTAAGGGCGCTGCCACGTCCCGGCGGCCCGGACCTGGCCCGGGCGAAGGGCACGAAGGCGACCTCGTCCGGCGATGAGGCCGCCGATTTCCCGGCGTCCGCCGCGATCGACGGCAAGGCGGACACCCGCTGGTCATCCCGGGCCGAGGACGGCGCCTGGCTCCAGCTGGAGCTGGCCCACCCGGCCCGGATCGGCCGCCTGGAGCTGAACTGGCAGGACGCGTACGCCTCCCGCTACCGCGTCCAGGTCTCCAAGGACGGCCGCACCTGGCGGGACGCGGCGACGGTCGCCCATGGGAAGGGCGGCCGGGAGTCGATCGGCATGGACGCCCCGGACACCCGGTTCATCCGGGTCCAGGGCGTCGAGCGCGCCACCCGCTTCGGCTACTCCCTCTGGTCGGTCGCCGCCTACGCGGTGCGGAAGGACTAGGGCCTGTCTGGGGTTGTGATCTGGGCTCGCGGGGCGTGGCACGCACGCTCGCGAGCGGCGCAGAAGGATTGGGTCCTGTCCGGCGGATCTTCACGGGTCCGTGAAGATCCGCCGGACAGGACCCAGGGGCTCCCGCGGGCAGACACAGTAATGGCCCGGTCTCAGGCAGATTTGCCGTCGATCCGGGCCATGGCGTCTTCCGCGCCGTATGCCTGCAGGTATGGCAGCCAGCGCGGGTCCCTATGGCCCGTGCCGATGATCCGCCACGCGAGCCCCGATGGCGGCGCGGGTTGATGGCGCAGCCGCCAGCCGATCTCGGCGACATGGCGGTCGGCCTTGACGTGATTGCAGCGACGGCACGCGGCGACCACGTTTTCCCAGGTGTGCTGCCCGCCACGGCTGCGCGGGATGACGTGATCGACGCTGGTTGCGACGCCACCGCAATAGGCGCATCGGCCGCCGTCGCGGGCGAACAGGGCGCGGCGGGTGAGCGGAACGGGGCCGCGAAAGGGCACCCGCACAAAGCGCTTCAGCCGAACGACGCTGGGTGCGGGGATCGCGCGGGTCGCGCTGTGCATCAGGGCGCCTGAGTCCTCGAGGCTGACGGCTTTGTCATTGAGGACGAGTACGAGCGCGCGGCGGAGCGGTACGACGCCGAGGGGCTCGTACGACGCGTTGAGGACCAGGACATGCGGCACGGGGGCCTCCTTGTACGCCGGCGGCGCGTGGCTCGCGCCGGGACGATCTCCCCCAGTTTCCCCTGAACCCTGGCCGGAACGCCACTATCACCGGGTTAACGGTTGAGAGGCATTTCCGCGTACCGCACGTATACCCTCCGTACGCGGCGACGACACCGACCGCTTGACCACTGCCCTGTCGGCCCTCCGGCCACCTTGCGCACGAGGTGCGCAGGGAGCGGGATACCACCGCGAAGTGGCAAGAATCACGGCCCGCCCCGGCCGGTGCCGCCGCACGGCCCCGGCCGGGGCAGAACATGGAATTGCCGCCTCCGGACCCGCTCATATGCGCCCCCCGGCCGCGCTCGCGCGCTCTCGAACACAGGAACGGCGCACCTCGCGCCCGGCTAGTGTGTGAGAGGTTGCACGCGCGGGTGATCCGTGCGGGCATGTCGCATACGAAGGGTTTCTGCTGTGTTCTGGTCCGCTGCTCTGGCCGCTGACTCGACGCCTCGTCCCACGACTCTCGACGATGCGCAGAAGAGCGCCACGAACGCCGCGGGCTGGGTGGAGGAGAACTGGTCCACCTGGCTCGGCATCGGGCTGCGCATAGCCCTGATCCTGATCATCGCCTTCGTGCTCCGGTCCGTGGTCCGGCGGGCGATCACCAAGCTGATAGACCGCATGAACCGCACGGCCCAGGCCGTCGACGGCACCGCGCTCGGCGGACTGCTGGTCAATGTGGAGCGACGGCGCCAGCGGTCCGCGGCGATCGGCTCGGTGCTGCGCTCCGTGGCCTCGTTCCTGATCATGGGCACCGCGGCGCTGATGATCCTCTCCGCACTGCAGATCAATCTGGCGCCGCTGCTCGCCAGCGCCGGGGTCGCGGGTGTGGCGATCGGTTTCGGCGCCCGCAATCTGGTCACCGACTTCCTCTCCGGTGTCTTCATGATCCTCGAGGACCAGTACGGGGTCGGCGACTCGGTCGACGCCGGGGTGGCCTCCGGCGAGGTGATCGAGGTCGGCCTGCGCGTCACCAAGCTGCGCGGGGACAACGGTGAGATCTGGTATGTGCGCAACGGCGAGGTCAAGCGGATCGGCAACCTCAGCCAGGGCTGGGCGACGGCCGCGCTCGACGTCCAGGTCCGGGCCGAGGAGGATCTGGACCAGGTCCGGGCCGTGATCACGCAGGTCGGTGTGGACATGGCCAAGGAGGAGCCGTGGAACGAGCGGCTCTGGGAGCCGATCGAGGTCCTGGGGCTCGACGCGGTCTATCTGGAGTCGATGATCGTCCGGGTGTCCGCGCGGACCATGCCCGGCAAGGCGCTCGGCGTCGAGCGGGAGCTGCGCTGGCGGATCAAGAAGGCGCTGAACGAGGCGGGCATCCAGCTCGTCGGCCGGCCCCTGGACCCGGAGCTCCAGACCGACGCCGGCGACCCGAGCGCCGCCGCGGCGGCGCCGTCGGCGCTGGCCAACCCGGACTCGCCGCAGTCGGCGGCGGCCAGTCCGCTCACTCCCGGCACCGGTCCGGCCGCCCCCTCCGCGACGGTGCCGCCGCCCGCGGCGAAGTGACCGCGGCGGGCTTCGGCACAGCGGACACGACACGGCGGACACGACACGGCGGACATGACGAGGCTCCCGCCCCGGGGAGGGACGGGAGCCTCATGCGAACCGTAAGGAGCCGGGCCGGGCCGCTCAGCGGCGGTGGTGTCCGCCGAACGAGGTGAGGTAACCGGCCGCCGGCGTGCCCACACCGGTCACGTCGTCATAGCCCACGACCGCGTGGAGCGAGCTGTCCCGGCCGAGGCTGCGCAGCGAGGTCACCAGCCCGCCGGTGTCGTCGTGGCTGTTGACGTAGTCGACCCGGACCACGCCCAGCGAGACACCGGCGCCCAGCGGGTGGTCGGTCACATCGTGGTACGAGGCGGTGCCGTACCGGTCGTACAGCGAGGGGTTGGCGAAACCGATCGGCTGGCCACCGCGCGCCTGCTGGGCGAGCGCCTGGACACCGGCGATCACGGGCGCGGCCAGCGAGGTGCCGCCGATGCGGTACTCGCCGTACTGGAGCGACCCGTCCGGGAAGGCCTGGGTCTGGCCCACCAGGAAGCCGGTGTTGGGGTCGGCCACGGCCGCGACGTCCGGGGTCACCCGCTGCTTGGCGGTGCCGCCGTTGGCCAGGGCGAGCGCGTCCGGCACCACGCCGCGCTGGTAGAAGGGCTGGGCGACGGTCTTGCTGGTGCCGCCTCCGGCGCCGGAGGTGTACGCGCCGGGCAGTCCGCCCCAGTTGGTGCCGTCGGCCGAGAGGGTGGCCTTGGTGGTGCCCCAGCCGGTCTCCCACTGGTACTTCCCGCCCTTGCCGACGGCCAGGGAGGTGCCGCCGACCGCCGTCACCCACGCCGAATTGGCCGGGGTGTCGACCTGCTTGGTGCCGGTGGACGCCACGTTGTCGCCGTTGTCACCGGAGGAGAAGTAGAAGCCGATGCCCTCGACCGCGCCCTGCTGGAAGATCTGGTCGTAGGCGGCGGCCACGTCCGGCGTCTCGTTGGCCTCCACATCGCCCCAGGAGTTGGAGACGATGTCGGCCAGCCGGTTGTCGACGACCTTGGCGAGCGAGTCGAGCAGATCGTCGTCGGTGCAGGAGGCTCCGCCGACATAGACGATGTCGGCCGCGGGCGCCACCGCGTGCACCGCCTCGACGTCGAGGGTCTCCTCGCCGTACCAGCCGCCGGCGTCGCACTCCTCGGTGTACCGGTAGTCGGCCGGCAGCACCTGCGTCAACTGGCCCTTGCGGTAGCCCGGGTCGCCGTTGCGCTTGGCGTACTGGGCGGCGTCCGCGGCGATGGTGGGCGAGGCGAAGGCGTCGGTGATGGCCACGGTGACGCCCTTACCGGTGTTACGGCTCTTGGCGCCATAGGCGGCGCGCAACTCCTTGCCGGTGTACCCCTTGATCGCGTACGGCTGCTTGGCGCCGTAGGCCGAGGGCAGGCTCCGGTCGGTCCGGGAACCGTAGTAGGAGGAGAACGGCCCGGCGTTCTTGAAGACCGGTCCGGGGGGCGGGAGGGTCTCGTCGTGCTTGGCCCGCTTGGGCGCGTTGTCCAGGCCGACGACGGTCAGCACGGCGCCGTGGAGCGAGGCGGGCACGGTGGCCGCGTTCGACGGCGCCCGGTAGACCTTGCCGTCCTTGGTGTAGTTGTGCAGCTGGGTGCCGAACGCCCGCTCGGCGGCGGACACTTCGCCGGTGACCGACAGATAGTGCTGGTTGCCGCCGGTGACGGCGAGCCCGGCGCCCTTCAACCAGGCGGTCACGGCGTCCTTCTGCTGCCGTGTCGGTCCGAAACGTGCCTGGGTCCGCCGGGCCGACAGGAACGTTCCGTAGTGCGGCGAGGAGGGGTCGGACACGGCCTTGGCGTAGTCGGCCAGCCCCTTGGCGTCCCGTCCGGCCAGATAGACGCGCGCGGTGACCTTGTTGCCGTCATCGGTCGCGCCGCGGTCCGAACGTGCCGTCGCCCAGGCGGGCTTGGTGCCGTTCAGGGTGTCACGGCCGTGCGGTGCGGAGTCGGCCTGGGCCGTGGGTATGCCGAGCGCCAGCGCACCGGCCACCAGCGGCAGCGCCGCCGCCAACCCCAGGGCCGCGCGCTTTCTGGAGCGGGCTGTGCGCTCCCGGGAAGATATAGATCTCACCTAGCCCCCTTGCGATTCGAGTCGTCGCATGACGGTGGGGGCCGACGATCACAGTCACCCCACCGGAGGCCACTCTTACGGTGTCTTGTCCATGCCAGGTACATGGATGATCCATCTCTTCGCCAAGAACCCGCCAAGGAAAGCCCGCCCATGACCCATTGACGCCGCCCCGGTCCGCCCCCTAGCTTGCTATTCATCAATAGGAAACTTTCTTAACAGAGTGAGACGGGGGCACCACCATGGCCGCATCACCCGGCAGCAATTCGCAGGGCGGCACCCCCGGGACCCCCCGCGTCCTCCGCGCCATGAACGACCGCGCCGCACTGGAGCTGCTGGCCGCCCATGGACCGCTCACCCGGACCCGGCTCGGGGAGCTGACCGGGCTGTCCAAGCCCACCGCCTCCCAGCTGCTGACCCGCCTGGAGTCCGTCGGCCTGGTCCGCACCACCGGGAACGTCACCGGACGGCCGGGGCCCAACGCGCAGCTGTACGAGATCGATCCGGCCGCCGCCCATGTGGCCGCGCTCGCCGTGGACCAGGAGGGCATCACCGCAGCCGTCGCCGACATCACCGGTCAGGTCGTGGGAGAACACCGGGTGACGGCCCCGGCGACCGACGCGAGCGTGACCAACCGGACCGGGGAACTGGTCGCCGAGGCGGTGGACGGGGCACTGGCCGCCGCCGGGCTCGGCCGGGACGATCTGCACTCCACCGTGATCGGCACCCCCGGCGCGCTCGACCCGCGCACCGGGACGCTGCGCTACGCCCCGCATCTGCCCGGCTGGCAGTCCCGCACCCTGCGGGACGACCTGGCCGAGGTGCTGCACACACCGATCGTCATCGAGAACGACGTCAACCTCGCCGCCATCGCCGAACAGCACCACGGCACCGCCCAGGACTTCGACGACTTCGCGCTGGTCTGGGCCGACGAGGGGGTCGGCGCGGCCATCGTGCTCCACGGCACCCTGCTGCGGGGTGCCACCGGCGGGGCCGGGGAGATCGGCTATATGCCGCTGCCTGGCGCCCCGCTGGCCCGGGGCGGACCGGACGCCGCCGCCCGGCCGGACGGGGGTGGGGGGTTCCAGAAGCTGGTCGGCTCGCCCGCCGTCGTGGAACTCGCCCGCGACCACGGGATCGACGCGCCCACGGCCACCAAGGCACTCGCCGCCGCGCTGCGCACCCCCGGCCCGGGTGACGAGGTGCTGACCGAGCTGGCCCGTCGGCTGGCCACCGGGCTGGCTTCCGTCGTCGCCGTGGTCGACCCGGAGCTGGTCGTCCTTTCGGGTGAGGTCGCGCAGGCCGGCGGGGACCGGCTGCGGCAGTTGGTCGAGGCCGAGATGACCGGTCTCGCGCTGCCCCGGCCGCAACTGCGGATCAGTGAGATCGAGGGGGATCCGATTCTCATCGGCGCGCTGCGGACGGCGGTCGCCGATGCCCGTCAGACCGTTTTCGACACCGCCCGGTTCGACGCCTGAGTCACCGGGCGCCTCCACCACCTCGTACGTCCCTTCTCTTTTTCCCTCCGTCCCTTCTCAGGCCCTGGCCGCATATCCCCTTCGCCCGTTCTCCCCGTTGTCCCCGTTGTCCGTTGTCCGGCGCCCCTCACCGCCGCTTCCCCTGCCGTCCCCTCGCACCGCAGTAAAGGAAGTCTCCCCATGGCACGAAAACTGGCCGCTCTCGCCGCAGCACTGAGCGCCGGCGCCCTGCTCCTCACGGGCTGCGCCAATCCCAGTACCGGCAGCGCCGAGGACGATCCGACCAAGCCCGTCACGCTGAAGTTCTGGCACGGCTGGTCGGAGGACAGCGAGGTCAAGGCGATCGATGCCGGCATCGCCCGGTTCGAGGAGCTCCACCCCAATATCAAGGTGAAGGCCACCGGGAATGTCACCGACGCCACCGTGAACCAGGCGCTGCGGGCGGGCGGCGGCGACGCCCCCGATGTCGTCTCCTCCTTCACCACCAACAATGTGGGGCAGTACTGCTCCTCCGGTATGTGGGTGGACCTCGATCCGTTCATGAAGAAGACCGGTCTTGACAAGGCAAAGGTCTTCCCGAAAACGCTGCTGGACTACACGAGCTACCAGGGCGACCAGTGCGCCCTCCCGCTGCTCGCCGACGCGTACGGCATGTACTACAACAAGGACGCCTTCGCCGAGGCGGGTATCAAGCGGCCGCCCCGCACCATGTCCGAGCTGCGGCGCGACGCCGTCAAGCTGACCAAGCGCACCAAGAGCGGCGGCTATGAGCGGGTGGGCTTCATGCCCAATTTCCGGCTCTACCAGAACAGCCCGGACCGGTTCCTCGCCCAGTGGGGCCCCTCGTACTTCGGCAAGGACGGCAAGGCGCGGCTGGCGAAGGGCAAGGCGGCCAAGGAGTTCTACGCCACCACCGGGGAGCTGATGCGGAGCCAGGGCGGCTATGGCCCGCTGGAGACGTTCCGTACCTCCTTCGGCGATGAGATGTCGTCGCAGAACGCCTTTCTCACCGGAAAGCTCGCGATGCACATGGACGGCGAATGGCGCGGGCTCTTCATGAAGGGTGCGAAGTTCACATGGGGCACCGCCCCGCTGCCCGTGCCCGACGACCGGCCCGAGACCTATGGCCGCGGCTATCTCACCGGAACGGTGGTCGGCATCGCGCACAGCAGCACCCATCAGAACGCCGCCTGGGAGCTGGTGAAGTTCCTGACCGCCAACACCGATCAGGTGGTCGCCTTCGCCAACGCCATTCACAATGTGCCGTCCACCAAAGCGGCGCTCACCTCCCCGAAGCTGGACTCGGATCCCACCTTCCGGGCCTTCCTCGATATCGCGCAGAACCGCTACAGCACCGCCCTGCCGCCCTCGATCAACGGCGGTCAGTACGTCACCTCGCTGCAGGATTTCTCCTACGGCGTCGAGGCGGGCAAGGTGCACGATCTGGACGCCGGGCTACGAAAACTCGATGACGAGATAGACGCCGACAATCTCCAGGCACAGAACTGACGGAGTGCGACATGGCCACCTTGACGAACGCCCCCGCCCTGCGCCGTAAGGCGCGGCGCGAGCGGCTGCGCACCCTCGGTTTTCTCTCCCCCTGGCTGGTCGGCTTCACCGTCTTTTTCGGCTATCCGCTGATCGCCACCGTCTATTTCTCCTTCATGCACTACAACCAGATCGAGGCCCCAACCTTCGTGGGGCTGCGCAACTGGCGTTATGTGCTGGAGCAGATGCCGCTGTTCGGACCGGCGCTGTGGAACACGCTCTGGCTGGTCGTGGTCATGGTGGCGCTGCGGGTCGTCTTCGGCCTGGGCATCGGACTGCTGGTCACCAAGGTGAAGTCCGGGGTGGGATTCTTCCGCACCGCCTTCTATCTGCCGTATCTCGCCCCTCCGGTGGCGGCCACCGTCGCCTTCGTCTTCCTTCTCAATCCCGGCACCGGCCCGGTGAACGACATTCTCGGGAGCATCGGGATCCACGCCCCGAACTGGTTCAACGACCCGGCCTGGGCCAAGCCGTCCCTCGTACTGCTCTCCCTGTGGGGCATCGGGGATCTCATGGTCATCTTCATGGCGGCCCTGCTGGACGTCCCCAAGGAGCAGTACGAGGCGGCCGAGCTGGACGGCGCCGGGGCGTTCCACAAGTTCCGCTATGTGACCTGGCCGTCGATCACCCCGATCGTGATGTTCGCGGTCGTGACGGGCGTCGTCCAGACCATGCAGTACTACACCCAGGCGCTGGTCGCCGGAAAGCTCGCCTCCGGGGTCAGCGTCGGGCCCGGCTCGGTCATCCAGCCCGGCTACCCCGACCACTCCACGCTCACCGTGCCGCAGCTCGTCTACTCGCTCGGCTTCCAGAACTTCAACACCGGAGCCGCCTGCGTGCTCTCGCTCGTGCTGTTCGCGATCGCGATGGCCGTGACGACGCTGCTGATGCGCAAGCGTGCCGGACTGCTGTCGGCCGATGACTGAGCCGAGGACATCGATGACTGAGCCGAGGACTGAGAGGACCGATTCGCCATGACCGCCACCACCGCCCTCTCGGCGCCGTCCGCGCCCGCGCGCCCCGCCGCCGGACGCTCCCCCGCCCCCGCCGCCCGCCGCCGCGCCGCGCTGCACTGGATCGCCGTGCACACGGTCGCCATCGCCGCCGCGCTCTTCTTCATCCTGCCGTTCGTCTTCGTCTTCCTGACCTCGGTGATGAGCGACGACCAGGCGCTCAGCGGCGACCTGTGGCCCACCGAATGGAACTGGTCGAATTACGCCGATGTCTTCAACACCCCGGGCTTCCTGGACTGGTGGCGCAATTCACTGATATACGCCGGGCTCGGCACCCTCTTCACCGTCTGTTCCTCCATTCCGGTGGCCTACGCCCTCGCCAAATTCCGCTTCCGCGGCCGCCGCACCGCCATGCTGCTGGTCATCTCGACGATGATGCTGCCGCCGCAGGTGATCGTGATACCGATGTATCTGGTCTGGGCCCAGCAGCTCCATCTGTCGGGTTCGCTGTGGCCGCTGATCATCCCGATGGCGTTCGGCGACGCGTACTCCATCTTCCTGCTGCGCCAGTTCCTGCTGACGATTCCCCGGGAGTACCTGGAGTCGGCGAAGGTCGACGGCAGCGGGGAATTCGGCACGCTGCTGCGCATCGTGATCCCGATGGCCAAGCCGGGGATCGCGGCCGTCGCGCTGTTCCAGTTCTTCTACTGCTGGAACGACTACTTCGGCCCGCAGATCTACGCCTCGCAGAATCCGGGCGCCTGGACCCTCAGTTACGGCCTGGAGAGCTTCAAGAGCGCGCACAGCGTCAACTGGAATCTGACGATGGCCGCGACGCTGCTCGTCATGGCCCCCGTCATCATCGTCTTCTTCTTCGCTCAGAAAGCCTTCGTCGAAGGCGTCACACTGACAGGAGTCAAGGGTTGAAGCTCGCAGTCGTGGGGGGTGGGTCCACCTACACCCCCGAACTCATCGACGGATTCGCCCGGTTGCGGGACGTGCTCCCGCTGGAGGAGCTCGTCCTGGTCGACCCGGCCGCCGACCGGCTGGAGCTGGTCGGCGGGCTGGCGCGAAGGATCTTCGCCAAACAGGGCCACCCGGGGACCATCTCCTGGACCGACGACCTGGACGCGGGCGTGGACGGCGCGGACGCGGTCCTGCTCCAGCTGCGCGTCGGCGGCCAGGCCGCGCGGAACCAGGACGAGACCTGGCCGCTGGAGTGCGGCTGTGTCGGCCAGGAGACCACCGGCGCGGGCGGGCTGGCCAAGGCGCTGCGCACCGTCCCGGTGGTGCTGGACATCGCCGAGCGGGTGCGCCGCCGCAACCCCGACGCCTGGATCGTGGACTTCACCAACCCGGTCGGGATCGTGACCCGGGCGCTGCTCACGGCCGGGCACCGGGCGGTCGGCCTGTGCAATGTGGCCATCGGCTTCCAGCGGAAGTTCGCCAAGCTGCTGGGCGTGGAGCCCGGCGAGGTGACGCTGGAGCACGTCGGCCTCAACCACCTCACCTGGGAGCGCGCGGTGCGCATCGGCGGCACCGACGGTGCGGACGTGCTGCCCAAGCTGCTCGCGGAGCACGGCGAGGCGATCGCCGAGGACCTGCGGATGCCGCGCACGCTGGTGAGCCGGCTCGGCGTCGTCCCCTCCTACTATCTGCGCTACTACTACCGGCACGACGCGGTGGTGCGGGAGCTGCGCACCAAGCCGTCCCGGGCGGCGGAGGTCGCGGCGATCGAGCGGGAGCTGCTGGAGATGTACGGCGATCCGGCGCTGGACGAGAAGCCCGAGCTGCTCGGCAAGCGCGGCGGCGCGTTCTACTCGGAGGCGGCGGTCGATCTGACCTCGTCCCTGCTGGGCGACACCGGTGAGGTGCGGATCGTCAATACGTTCAACGAGGGCACGCTGCCCTTCCTGCCGGACGACGCGGTGATCGAGGTCCCGGCGGCCGTCAACGCACAGGGCGCGAAGCCACTGCCCGTGCGCCCCCTCGAGCCCCTGTTCGCCGGTCTGGTCGCGAATGTCACCGCGTACGAACGCCTGGCGCTGGAGGCGGCGTTGAAGGGTGGCCGGGAGCGGGTCTTCCAGGCGCTGCTGTCCCACCCCCTCATCGGCCAGATCGAATACGCCGAGAAGCTGACCGACGACCTCATCGCGCACAACCGGGAGCATCTGGCGTGGGCCTGACCCAGTCCGTATCGACCCCCTCTCCGTCCCCTTCGTCCACCTCCCCCTCGTCCGCGTCCCCGCCTGACGGGTCGGTCCTGGCGATCGACGCGGGCAACAGCAAGACGGACGTGGCACTCATCGGCCGGGACGGCTCCGTGCTCGGCGCGGCCCGCGGCGGCGGCTTCCGGCCGCCCGTCGTGGGCGCCGAGCAGGCCGTCGGCTCGCTCGCGCCGCTGGTGGAGGAGGTGGCGCGGCAGGCGGGACGGTCCGGTCCGGCGGGCGCGGGGCATGTCTCGGCCTGTCTGGCCAACGTCGATCTGCCCAGCGAGGAGGCGGAGTTGACGGGTGTCCTGGCCGAGCGCGGCTGGGGCGCCACCGTCACGGTCGCCAATGACACCTTCGCCCTGCTACGGGCCGGGGTCGGGGACGACGGCGAGCCGACCGGCGTCTCCGTGGTCTGCGGCGCGGGGATCAACTGCGCCGGGATCGGTCACGGCGGCCGGGTGGCCCGCTTCCCCGCCATCGGCCGGATCTCCGGCGACTGGGGCGGCGGGGGCTATCTGTCGGAGGAGGCGCTGTGGTGGGCGGCACGCGCGGAGGACGGCCGCGGCGAGCCGACCGAGCTGGCCCGCGCCCTGCCCGCGCACTTCGGCCTCACCACCATGTACGAGCTGATCGAGGCGCTGCATCTGGGCCGGCTGGAGCCGGGGCGGCGGCATGAGCTGACGCCGGTGCTCTTCGCGGTGGCCGGGGCCGGCGACGAGATCGCGCGGGCGATCGTCGACCGCCAGGGGGAGGAAGTGGTGACCATGGCGGTGGTCGCCCTCGGACGGCTCGATCTGCTGGGCGAGGAGACCCCGGTGGTGCTGGGCGGCGGGGTGCTCGCGGCCCGCCATCCGCTGCTGGACGACCGGATCCGCGAACTGCTCGCGGAGCGCGCCCCGAAGGCCGAGCCGCGGGTGGTCACCGCACCGCCGGTACTCGGCGCCGCGCTGCTGGGCCTGGACCGCACCGGCGCGCCGGAGTCGGCGTACGCCCGGCTGCGTGCGCACTACGCCCCGGCGGATGACGCGGAAAGTGGAACCGAAAGTCCTTCCGAAGCGTAATGAAAGGGGGAGGGAAGATCGCGATCCGAACAAGATCCAGGCTCGACCGGTGACCTCTCCTGGCGCCGCGGTCCATACTGCTGCGACACCGACCGCGACACCAACCAGGAATCCGGGCCAAGGGGGAGGTCTTGTGTCATACCCGCCGACCACCGGCAGAGCCGCACCGCCGCCCGCGCCCGCGGCCCCGCCGCGGACCGCGTGGGCCGAGGGGCTCGACCGGGCGCGGGCGGCGGCGACGACGCAGCCCGGCCGGCTGCGCGTCATCGGAGCGGTGCTGGCCGCGCTGGTGGTCGCGTTCGGCGCGGTCACGGCGTGGCAGGTCTCCGACCGCCAGACCGCGGCGGACGCCGTGGCCGAGCGCAGTCAGCCGCTGAGCGCGGACGCGGCGCAGATCTACCGCTCCCTCGCCGACGCGGACACCACGGCCACCGGAGGCTTCCTGGCGGGCGGCCAGGAGCCTCCCCAGGTCCGGCAGCGGTTCGTGCGGGACATCGACACCGCGTCCAAGCTGCTGGTGCGGGCCGCGGCCAATACGGAGGGCTCGTCCTCCGCCCGCGACGAGATACAGAAGATCAATCAGATGCTGCCGGTCTACACCGGTCTGATCGACTCCGCGCGTGCCAACAACCGCCAGGGGCTGCCGCTGGGCGGCGCGTATCTGCGCTATGCCAACGACACCATGCGCGACAAGCTGCTGCCCGCCGCGGGCAGGCTCTACCAGGCGGAGACCGCCCGTCTCGGGGAGGACTACGAGGACGCCGAGGCATGGCCGTGGGTGGCGATCGCCACCGGCCTGGTCGCGCTGGGCGCGCTGGGCTGGGCCCAGCGCCGTGAGTTCCAGCGGACCAACCGGGTGCTCAACCGCGGTCTGCTCACCGCCACGGCCGCCTCCACGGTGGTGATGCTGTGGCTGGTGGTCGGCCACGCGGTCGCCAGCACCCAGCTCAGCGACTCCAACGATCACGGGGCGAAGTCCCTCCAGGTGCTCAACGAGGCGCGGATCGACTCCCTGCGGGCCCGCGCCGACGAGAACCTGACCCTGGTGGCGCGCGGCGCGGTCGTCGTGGACGAGGACGGCGCCAACAAGGGCAAGGACGCCTACGACGTCAGCTATGGCTCGCGGATGTCCGCGCTCGTCGGCAAGGCGTCCGGCGACCGTCCCTCGGACGGCAGCCTGCTGGACAAGGCGCGCTCCCTCGCGGACGACGACGAGGGCCGCGAGCCGGTGGAGAAGGCGGGCGAGCGGATCCGGGAGTGGCAGGTGCGGCACAAGGCCGCCCGCGCCGCAGACGACGGCGGCGACTACAAGACGGCGCTGACGAAGGTCATAGGCGCCAAGGACAGCACCGGCGAGTCCTTCGACGCGGTGGACAGCCAGCTGGCCAAGGCCCTCGACCATGAGCAGCGGGAGTTCCAGCAGGCCGCCGACGACGGGCGCGGCGCGTTCACCGCCATGGCCCTGGGCGCCGGGGTGCTGGCCGTGCTGGGGGCCGCGGGAGCGGTGCTGGGCATAGGCCGCAGACTGTCGGAGTACCGATGAGGACGATGGGGGGCGGAAGCATGCGATCGCTGCGATCGGCCGCCGCGGTGACGGTATGCGCCCTGGGCGTGGCCACGGCCATCGCGGTCCCGGCGATGGTGGACGACGGCGGGGACGGCGACGGCAAGGGTGGTGCGCGGCAGCCGCATACGGTGCGGACCGGCGCCGAGGCCGCGGCGGCGGACAGCTGCCGCGATCCCGAGGCGAGCCTGCGCCCGTCCAGCGCGAGCGGCCCGGCCATCAAGCGGATCAAGAACCGTAAGGTCAACGGGCACAAGCTCAACAAGCTGATCGCCGGTGTCGACCAGAACAGCTACCGCTGGGGATACCGCGATCCGGCCACCGGCGACCTCACCGGCTTCGACATCGACCTGGTGCGCGCCATCGCCGACGACATCTTCGGCGATCCGGACGCGGTCATCTTCCGCACCATACCCACCAGTCAGCGCATCAAGGCCCTCCAGCAGGGCAAGGTCGACGTCGTGGTGCGCACCATGACCATCAACTGCGACCGGATCAAGGACGTGGCGTTCTCCACCGCGTACTTCCAGGCCGGGCAGCAGGTGCTGGCCCCCGACGACTCGTCCATCACCGGCTACAACAAGACCCTGCGCGGCAAGAGGATCTGCACCGCGCAGGGTTCCACCGCCGAGGCCGAGCTGGACAAGCCGGACACCGGGGCCGCGCATCTGGGCGCGATCAAGGTGAAGCCCGTGCCCAACCAGCTGGACTGCCTGGTAAGACTGCAGCTGGGCCAGGTGGACGCGGTGATCACCGACAATGCGCTGGCGGCCGGCCAGGCGGCCCAGGACCCCTCCGTCAAGCTCGTCGGCTCGCGATTCACCGATGAGTTCTACGGCGTGGCGATGAACAAGAACGACGACGACCTGGTACGCCGGGTCAACAAGGTTCTGGAGAACTACCGCCAGGGCGGGGCGGGCAGCCCGTGGATGCAGGCCTACCGGAAGTGGCTCGCCAAGGACTTCAGCACGACACAGGAGAACCCGACGCCGCCCGTCCCCCAGTACAAGGACTAGCGCGGACGAGGACCGGCACGGAGCAGGACCGGCGCCGACCAGCGCGCACGAGCACGACGGACCCGGACACATCGGGTAAGGGCAAGGATCACGGACCGGCAAGGATTAGCACCCGCCTCACACGCGTAGGGATGACGCAGCAGACGGATCACATAACGGTTACGGACATGGAGAGGTGATCGATGGGGGTCCCGGGACCCTTCCCCAGTTTCGCGGGGGCACCCGACGGCCCGGTCATGGGCCGGGAGGAGGTGGACCGCGCACTGGCGAAGCTCGCCGCCGAACACGAGGCGATCGAGTCCTCGCTGCTCGCCCTCCAGGACCACGCGGGCAGAAGGCTCCTCGAGGGCGCCGAGCTCACGGGCGTCACCAAGGACCGCTGGTCCACCACCGAGCAGGCCATCTCTCTCCTGTGGAGCTACTTCGACGCGTACAGCGAGGCCCTCACCCGGGCCCGTGAGGTGCGCTCCCGTCACCGCTGGCCGACGCAGGACGAGTTGACCGAGCTCACCGAGCTGCTGTGCGGCACCGCGATCACCCTGCCCAGCAGCGCCACCCTCGGCGGTTCCCCGCTGCTCAGCGAGGAGTTGGGCCTGGACCGGCTGGTCGACCGGATGAACCGCTGGTACGCGGAGGCCATCGACGTCATCGTCAGCGCCGACGCCGTATGGTCCGCGCTGCCCGCCCGAATCGACATGCTCTCCGCCGAGCTGCACCGCACCCGTTCGCTCGCCCACTCGGTGGGGGTGCGCCCCGGTGAGCACCCCTCGGGGGACGATCTGGAGCAGATCACCGCCGAGCTGACCGCGCTGCGCGCCGAAGTGGTCTCCGACCCGCTGGCCTTCTGGAACCCGGCAAGCGGCAGCTCCGCTCCCGGCGGCGGCAGTCCCGACACCGAGCGCTATGACCGCGCCGCCCGCGCCCTGGAGGATGTGCGCCGGGAGATCGAGGCGGTCCTGGATGTGCGGCAGGACGCCGAGCGGCGGCTGATGCGGCTGCGGGATGTGCTCTCCCGCGCCGATCGCACCCTGGCGGAGGCGCGCCAGGCGCGCGGTGAGGTGCTCGCGAAGATCGCGGCATCGGAGGTTCCGGCCGTCAGCGGCCCGCCGACCGCGCTGCACGAGCAGCTGGTCGCCGCCGCCGACTACCGCAGGCGCTCGCAGTGGCACCGGCTCTCGCCGCTGCTGGAGAGCCTGGAGCAGCGCGCCGACGACGAGCTGCTGCGGGCCCGCGAGTCGTTGACCGCGGTCACCGCGCCGCTCGCGGTCCGCGCCGAGCTGCGCGGCCGACTCGACGCGTACAAGGCGAAGGTCGCCCGCCATGGCATGGCGGGCGATCCGTTCCTGGTGGAGCGGTATGACGTGGCCCGCCGAATGTTGTGGAGCGCCCCGTGCGATCTGCGGGTGGCCGAGCAGGCCGTGCTGCGCTACCAGCAGGCGGCGGCCGAGGCCCTGGTGCCACGCCAGACGGGCCCGGCCGGGCAAGGCATCGAGGGAGGCACGGAATGAATGCGGCGGTCGTCGCCTGCCAGCGGCGTGACTGCGGCGGGTCCTACGAGGACGTGGGCGGAGGCGAGCTGTACTGCGATGTGTGCGGTATGGCCCCGGTCGTCTCACCGCAGGGGATGGTGGCCTCACCGCCCACCGGGATCACCGGCCAGGCCGGTCCTGGCGGAAGTTCCTCGTCCCGGAGCGAGGGCTCGTCGGCACGGAGCGGGGGCTCGTCGGCACGGAGCGCAGGCTCGTCGGCACGGAGCGGGCGTTCCTCGGCGACCGGCCGGGACTCCTCGTCCGGCACCTCGGGCCGGTCCCGCTCGGCCCGCTCCTCCTCGTCCCGGCGCTCGGTGTCCGGGCGGCTGTCCCGCTCCATGTCCGGGCGGACCTCGTCCCGTTCGGTCTCGGTGCGCAGCTCCCGCTCCTCCACCTCGGCCTCCTCGGGGCGGAACGCCCTGGGCGCCGGTCTGGTCAACGTCCCGGATGTGCCGCGCCCCGATCCGCGGACGGCGGTGCTGGCGGACCCCGAGGTCCCCGAGCGCAAGCGGTTCTGCAGCCGTGGGGACTGCGGCGCCCCGGTGGGCCGCGCCCGCGGCGTACGGCCGGGCCGTACGGAGGGGTTCTGCACCAAGTGCGGCCATCCGTACTCGTTCGTACCGAAGTTGAACCCCGGTGACATCGTCCACGGCCAGTACGAGGTCGCGGGCTGTCTGGCGCACGGCGGGCTCGGCTGGATCTATCTGGCCATCGACCGCGCGGTGTCGGACCGCTGGGTGGTCCTCAAGGGCCTGCTGGACACGGGCGACGAGGAGGCCCTGGCGGCCGCCGTCTCCGAGCGCCGCTTCCTCGCCGAGATCGAGCACTCCAACATCGTCCGGATCTACAACTTCGTCGAGCACCTCGACCAGCGCACCGGCAGCCTCGACGGCTACATCGTCATGGAGTACGTGGGCGGCAAGTCCCTGAAGGACATCGCCAACGCCCGCCGCACCACGGACGGCCGCCGCGATCCGCTGCCGGTGGAGCAGGCGTGCGCCTACGGCATCGAGGCCCTGGAGGCGCTCGGCCATCTGCACAGCCGCAATCTGCTCTACTGCGACTTCAAGGTCGACAACGCCATTCAGCAGCAGGACCAGCTCAAGCTGATCGACATGGGCGCGGTCCGGCGGATGGACGACCACGACAGCCCCATCTACGGCACGGTCGGCTATCAGGCCCCCGAGATCTCCGAGTCCGGCCCGTCGATCTCCTCCGACCTCTACACGGTGGCGCGCACCCTGGCCGTGCTCACCTTCGACTTCCAGGGCTATACCAACGTCTTCGTGGACAGCCTGCCGGACCCCGAGCACATCGAGGTCTTCCGGCGCTATGAATCCTTCTACCGGCTGCTGGTGCGGGCCACCGATCCCGACCCGGGGCGCCGCTTCGCCTCCGCGCGGGAGATGGCCGACCAGCTGACCGGGGTGCTGCGGGAGGTCGTGGCGCTGCAGACCGGGCGGCCCCGGCCGGCCCTGTCCACGCTCTTCGGACCGGAACCGCGCGTCGTGGACACCGAGTTGTTCGCCGACGACGGAAAGGATCCGTCCCTGCTGGGCGCCCGGTCCATCGGCGGCGCCACCACCGAGCCCCTCATCCCCGCACAGCGCCCGCCGGGCCCCCTGGCCCTGCCGGTGCCCGCCATCGCCACGCTGGACGGGCGGGCCACCGCGCTGGCGCTCCCGGTGCCGCTGGTGGACTCCGAGGACCCCAACGCCGGGTTCCTGGCCGGTCTGCTGGCCGCCGACCCCGCCGAGGTGAGCGCCGCGCTGCGGACCGCGCCCGTCGATTCGGTCGAGCTGCGGCTGCGCCGGGTGCGCGCCCAGCTGGAGCTGGCCCAGGAGCAGGACGCGGGCGTCGCGCTCACCGGTCTGGAGGCCGCGTACAGCGACGACTGGCGGATCGTCTGGTACCGGGGGCTGCACGCGCTGGCCACCGGCGACCGCGAGACGGCCGCGCTCTCCTTCGACGCCGTCTACGACGCGTTCCCCGGTGAGCCCGCGCCCAAGCTGGCGCTCGGCGTCTGCGCCGAGGTTCTGGGCCAGTTGGACAACGCGGCGGAGTACTACCGGCTGGTCTGGGCCGCCGACCCCAGCTTCGTGAGCGCCGCCTTCGGCCTCGCCCGGGTCCTGCTGTGCTCCGGGGACCGCCCGAGCGCGGTGCGCGCCCTGGAGTCGGTGCCGGAGTCCTCGATCCACTACACGGCGGCGCGGGTCGCCGCCGTACGGGCCCGGCTGCGCCAGCGTGCCCCGTACGACGCCCTGCTGACCGATCTGACGGCCTCGGCGGTCCAGGTCGAGCGGCTGGGCGAGTTCGGTCTGGACGCGGTGCGGCGCGAGCGGCTGCGTACCGAGGTCTTGGGCAGCGCCCTGGATTGGGTACTGTCCGGCAGCAGCGGGGCGCCCCCGGGACACAACCGGCCGCCTCTGCTCGGCAGCAGCCTGGACGAGCGTGGGCTGCGCTTCGGATTGGAGCGCTCGTACCGTGTACTCGCCAGACTCGCGCAGCGAGGCGAGGAGAGGATCGAACTGGTGGAGCGGGCCAACCGTTTCCGCCCCAGGACGTGGGTGTGATCGATGTCGCAGATGCCGCAGCCGCCCCAGCTGTCAGCCTGCCCGACCTGTGATGAGCCGCCGCAGGCGGGAGACCGATACTGCGATCGGTGCGGTGCCGATCTGACGGTGGCCGCCGCGCTGGCGGCGGAGGCCGCACTGTCGGCGGAGGCGATCGCCGACCGGTCGGAGGCGCACCGCGGCCGGCCGGAGGCGTACGGCGACCAGCCGGAGGCGTACGGCGACCAGCCGGAGGCGTACGGCGACCAGCCGGAGGCGTACGGCGACCTGCCGGTGCCGCCGCGGGTGAACGGGGCGGCGTGGTCCAGCCACCCGGGGCCGGAGCCGGACGACTACGAGCTGGCAGCCCCGACCTCCGGCGGGTACGGCCAGGTGGCCGACCCGCGGGCCGCGGCGGCGCTCGGCGCGCCCGAGGCACCCGGCGAGTCCGGCAGCCACCCGGAGACCAACGCGAGTACCCACACCAGCGCGGCGAGCAGCACGGACAGCGGGACCGGCGCCGGGGCGGACCCCCGGCTGCCCGGCGGCGAGCACCGCCCCCGGTGCGCCGCGTGCCAGGAGGGCACCATCGACCAGGACGGATACTGCGAGCGCTGCGGGCACGCCCAGGCACGGACACGCGACCATATGGAGAGTGAGTTGGAGGGAGTCGCGGCGGCCAGCGACCGGGGGCTGCGCCACCACCGCAACGAGGACGCGTTCTCGGTGTCCACCGCCGCGCTGCCCGACGGCACACCGGTCATGGTCGCCGTGGTGTGCGACGGGGTCTCCTCGGCCACCCGGCCCGACGACGCCTCGGCCGCCGCGGCCCATGCCGCGGGTCAGGCGCTGCAGGCCGCGCTGCCGCGCGGCGCCCACCCCCAGCAGGCCATGAACGAGGCGATCATCGCCGCCGCCGACGCGGTCAACTCCCTGGCCCTGGACACCGGCGCGGCCGCCCCCCACCACGAGGGGCAGCGCCATCAGAACGCACCGGCGTGCACCATCGTCAGCGCCGTCGTCACCAGCGACATCCTCACCATCGGCTGGGTCGGCGACAGCCGCGCCTACTGGGTCCCCGACGACCGTACGGCCCCGCCCGCGCGGCTCACCGAGGACGACTCCTGGGCGGCCCAGATGGTGGCCGCGGGGCTGATGTCGGAGGCGGAGGCGTACGCGGACGAGCGCGCCCACGCCATCACCGGCTGGCTCGGGGCGGACGCCTATGAGCTGGAGCCCCACACCGCCTCGTACAAGCCGGACCGGCCGGGCGTCGTGGTGGTGTGCACCGATGGGCTGTGGAACTACGCCGAATCGGCGGAGCAGATGGCCCGCGCGGTGCCGCCGGACGCCCGCGCCCGGCCGCTGAACAGCGCGCAGATCCTGGTCGGCCACGCCCTGGACGGCGGGGGCCACGACAACGTAACAGTGGCGGTCGTGCCGTTCCCCGCCGCCCCGGGCCGGGCAGGATCCGCCTGACGGTCGCCAAGGAGCGGATGACATGGCCCACTTCTCCACGCCCGATGCGCCGCGGTTCTCGGTCGAGGTCCACCAGAACGAGTACCTCCCCGAGGGAGGCCGCGAGGTGAACGCGATCATCACCGTCACCTCGGCCGGCGGCGGGGCCCCGGCAGGGCCGCCGATACCCGCCCCCGGCGCGTACCAGGACGCTCCTGGTAGGTACCAGCACGCTCCCAGCGCGTACCAGGACGCTCCCGGTGCGTACGACAGCGCGTCCGGCCGGGGCGGCGGCTCCGCCCGCGCGGCCGTTGTGATCATGGTGGACTGCTCCGGCTCGATGGACTATCCGCCGACGAAGATGCGCCACGCGCGGGACGCGACCGCCGCAGCGATCGACACGGTGCGCGACGGCGTGGCCTTCTCCGTGGTGGCGGGCACCCACAAGGCGGTCGAGGTCTTCCCCGGCAACGGGCAGTTGGCCACCGCCGATCCGCTCACCCGCGCCCAGGCCAAGGACGCGCTGCGGAGCCTGAGTCCGGGCGGCGGCACCGCGATCGGCACCTGGCTGCTCCAGGCCGACCTGCTGTTCGACTCCACCGACGCCGAGATACGGCACTGCATCCTGCTCACCGACGGGCGGAACGAGCACGAGGAGCCGCAGCGGCTGAGGACCGTGCTCGACGCCTGCGCGGGCCGCTTCACCTGCGACGCCCGCGGAGTGGGCACGGACTGGGAGGTCGAGGAGGTCACCGGGATCGCCGCCGCCCTGCTCGGAACGGCGGACATCGTGGCCGATCCCGCCGGGCTCGCCGCGGACTTCACGCGGATGATGGAGACGGCGATGGGCAAGGAGATCGCCGACGTCGGCCTCCGGCTGTGGACCCCCAAGGGCGCCGAGGTGGCGTATGTGAAACAGGTCGCGCCGACGGTGGAGGATCTGACCGCCCGGCGCGTCGAGGCCGGCCCGCGCGCGGGCGACTACCCCACCGGGTCCTGGGGCGATGAGTCCCGTGACTACCACGTGTGTGTGCGGGTTCCGGCGGCCGAGGTCGGCCAGGAGATGCTCGCGGCCAGGATCTCCCTGGTTCAGCCGGCGCCCGAGGGGGTCGGCAGCCCGCCGAGCCCTCTGGCGCAGGGGCTGGTGCGCGCGGTGTGGACCGATGATCTGGCCGTCTCCACCGCGATGAATCCGCAGGTGGCGCACTATACGGGCCAGGCCGAACTGGCACAGGCCATCAAACAGGGCATGAATGCCCGCAAGTCCGGCGATGCCGAACAAGCGACCGCGAAGCTGGGGCGTGCCGTACAGCTGGCGGCCGCATCGGGGAACGAAGACACGGCGAAACTGCTTGCGAAGGTGGTGGACGTGCTCGATGTGGCGGCAGGTACTGTGCGACTGAAGGCGAAGGTCGCGGAGGCGGACGAGATGACACTCGAAACGCGCTCCACCAAGACAGTTCGCGTCAAGAAGTAGCACATAACCAGCACTCACGTAGCTCTTCTCGGCAGAAACGCCAAGAACGCCACAGAGGGGGATCCGACATGCCGACCTGTCCCAACGGCCACCAATCGGCGGCCGACGACTGGTGCGAGGTGTGTGGGCACCGGATGTCGGGGACACCCATGCCCTCCGGCGCCGTCCCGCCACCTCCACCCACGCCGAACGGGCCCGGTGTTCCCGTGCCACCGGGTGGCTACGGGAGTCCCGGGCCGGGCGGCCCACCGCCGCCCGGCGGCGCGGGGGGCTACGGCTATCCGGCACAGCAGCAGGAGCTGTGCCCGCAGTGCCGTACGCCGCGTGAGGCGCAGGCCCCGTTCTGCGAAGAGTGCCGCTTCAACTTCCAGACGCACGCGCCGTCTCCGTACGGCCCGCCGCAGGGCGGATACGCGCCGCCGCCGCAGCCCGGTCCGCCGCAGCCCGGCCCCGGGGGGCCGCAGGGCCCGCACCCGGCGCAGGGCGGCGGTCAGCCCCCCGGCTTCGGCGGCGACAGCGACTGGACGCTTCCGCCGCCGCAGGGGGGCGCACCGCACCCGGGCACGCCCCCGCACGGCGCCCCGCAGCAGGGCGTCCCGGGCCACGGCGCGCCCCAGGCCCCGCAGTACGGCTACGGCTACCCCCAGGCCCCGGCGCCCCCGGCCCAGCCGTACGGGAACGAGGCGCCCCCCGCCCAGCCGTACGGGAACGAGGGGTACGCCCCGCCGCCCCAGCAGCAGGGGCCGGGCCACCAGCCACCCCAGCAGCAGCACCCCGGTGCCCCGCAGCAGCAGCACCCCGGCGGCGCCCAGTTCGGCCAGGGCGGGGCCCCGGTGCAGGCGCCCGGCAACTGGATAGCCGTCGTCGCCCCGGACCGTGAGTACTTCATGGCGATGATGAACCGCAGCGGCCCGGAGGCCGCCGGGCTGAACCTCCCGGCCTACTCCCCCGAGCAGCAGCTCCCGCTCAACGGCCACCAGATCACCATCGGCCGGCGCCGCCACAGCACCGGTGAGGCTCCCGACATCGACCTCGGGCGGCCGCCCGAGGACCCGGGCGTCTCGCACCAGCACGCGCTCCTCGTCCAGCAGCAGGACGGCGTCTGGGCGGTCGTCGACCAGGACTCGACCAACGGGACCACGATCAACGGCGGCGAGGAGCCGATCCAGCCGTTCGTACCGGTGCCGCTCCGGGAGGGCGACCGCGTCCACGTCGGCGCCTGGACGACGATCACGGTGCGACGGGGCTGAGACCCCCGAAGGGCTCAGGACGGCCGGGAGGGCCCAGCGGCCAGCCGTAGGCGCCCTCCGGATCGTCCAGCCAGGCCCATTGGCGCTCGCCCCGCACCGTCACCCCGTAGCGCTCCCGCCCTGGCCTGCCCTCGTGCTCCCACAGCGCGAGGGCTTCGACCGGCTCCATATGGCCCGCGGCCATGTTCAGCAGGAAGCGGAAGGAGTCGTCCAGCAGCGGCCGGGACGGCAGCCCGTGGGTGGGCACCTGAGTCGGCGGGCCGCCGCCGCGCAGCGGGACGAAGTACGCGGGGATGGCCAGGAAGTGACCCTCGGCATGGCGGGCGTCGGCGACCCGCAGGGCGATCAGCCCGGTCCCGAGCGGCGTCAGGATCAGCGCGTCCGGCCGGCACTGGCCGAGCCATGCGGACGGGATCGACGCCACGGCGCAGGTGGCGATGATCCGGTCGTAGGGGGCGTGCAGCGGACAGCCGCGCGCCCCGTCGCCGGTGACGACCGCGGGGCGGAATCCGGCCGCGGCCAGATGGTTGCGGGCGGCCTCGGTGATCTCCGGGTCGAGGTCGAGGGTGGTGACGTGGGCGTCGCCGAGCCGATGGGCCAGCAGCGCGGCGTTGTAGCCGGTGCCCGCGCCGATCTCCAGCACCCGGTCCCCGTCCCGCACCCGGAGCGCCTGGAGCATCCGGGCCATCAGCGACGGCTGGCTGCTGGAGGTGATCAGCTCACCGTCGCGCACCCGGGTGGCGAGCGGGGCGTCCGCGTAGGCGCCGGCCAGCCAGCGGGCCCGGCGCAGCGGGTGGGGGTCGTCGCGCCACAGCCGGGTGTAGCCGACCGTCCCGTGCGCCGCGCTCACCTCTCCTGCCCGTGTTGTCCTGGTGTCCTGCGGTGCGGCCGCCGCGGCCGCGTCCCCGGCCTCGTAGTAGTAGGGCACGAAGAGATGGCGCGGCACCTCCTCGAAGGCCGCCCGCCAGGCGGGGTCGGTGAGTCCGCCGCCCGCCACGATCCCCCGGACCAGCCCGGTCCGCAGCGCCGCGGCCTCCTCGGCGTGCCCATCGGCCTCCCGGCCCGCAGGCCTCCGCCGCGCCACACGCTCCGCGGCGTCCGGCGCACTGCGCGTACTCCCGCCCGTGCTGCCCATGACTCCACTCTCCTGCGCCCGGCCCCCGGCCGCGACCCACGCCCCCTTTTCCGGACGGGGGCGTCTGAGAGCATGGAGGCGTGAAAGAGATTCCGCGAGGCACACTTCAGGAGCAGACCTTCTACGAGCAGGTCGGTGGCGAGCAGACCTTCCGGCGCCTGGTCCACCGCTTCTACCAGGGGGTCGCGGAGGACCCGCTGCTCCGGCCGATGTACCCCGAGGAGGACCTGGGACCGGCCGAGGAGCGGCTCGCACTCTTCCTGATGCAGTACTGGGGCGGCCCCCGCACCTACAGCGACAACCGCGGCCACCCCCGGCTCCGCATGCGCCACGCCCCCTTCACCGTGAACCGCGCAGCCCATGACGCCTGGCTGCGCCATATGCGCGACGCGGTGGACGAGCTGGAGCTGGCCCCGGAGCTCGAGCGCCAGCTGTGGCACTACCTCACCTACGCCGCCGCCTCCATGATCAACACGGAGGGCTGACCCGGCGGGTCGCCCCCCGGGGGACCCGGGGGCTGAACAGCGGGCTGCCGTGGAGGGCCGCCCCGGCGGGCTCAGGCGGGCGTGACGGACAGCCCGGACAGGCCGCTGGACACACCCGATGTACGCACCGCGATCGAACCGTACGGCGTGCGCAGCCGTAGCCAGCCGCCCGCGGCGAGCAGCGCCAGGGGCTCGGGCGCGGCGGTGGCCACGCCGCTCCCGTGGGCGGTGGCGGCCGGTGCCGCCGCCCGGACCGGGCGCAGGAAGCCCAGCGACTGCGCGGCGTGCACGGCGCGCAGCGGAAGCCCGGTGTCGCCGAGGGTGCGGGACCAGATCTCATGGCCGATGCGGTCGCGCTCGGCGCGCGTACGGCCCTCCTCGGGGAGCGCCGCGTCACGGGCCCGGAACTCGGCGACGGCGGCGGCGACCGCCCCGCGCACCTCGTCCACGCCCGGCAGCCCGTTCACCCGGCGCCAGCCGCCGCGCGGCGGCAGCACCCCGGCCCATGGCGGCCCGGTGACGGCCTGCGGCACCGGGACCACCAGGCCCCGGACGCGGCCTTCGGAACCGTCGGTGGTCCGCTCGGCCCGCGCCGTGTCCAGCGCGTCCGCGAACTCGCCCGCCGAGACGGTCGCGTCCAGGGCGCCCGCCCCGGCCGACGTGTCCGACGCGGCCGACGCGGCCTCGGTGCTGACGATCGCCTCGAGCCGCGCCGTACGGATCGCGAGGACCTCGAAGGACGGCGGCCGGCCGAAGACGGCGAGCACACCGCCGCCCGCCTGCAGCCGCACCGCCGCCGCCCGGTCGTAGTGGATCAGCCGGGCCAGGAAGGCGGCGAGATCGGCCGCCTCCCCGGCGTCGGCGAAGTGGAGCTCCTGGCTGGAGGCCGTCATACCGAGACGGCCCCCTCCGCCCGCTCGGCGCCATCGGCGGATCCGGCGGGCTCCGTGGCCGCCTCGGGCGCCTTGGACGCCTTCTTGGCGGCGCCCTTCTTCACCGGGTCCGGCTCCAGGTACTCGGTCAGGAACTTCTCCTCTTCCGGGGTGACCCGGCGCGGGCGGCCCTGGTCGAGGTCGTAGGGCACGATGCGGGTGGCGGCACGCACATACAGGGCGTCCTCGTCCTTGATCTCATAGCGCAGGGTGAGATACGCGGCCTTGATCTCCGTCACCCAGGTCTCGATCGTCACCGGACGGTGCCGGTGGACGAGGGGCTTCAGATAGTCGATCTCGTGCCGGGCCACGACCACGCCGCCGGTGAACGCGTCGCTCCCGTTCCCCGGCGCCAGCCGCCACATGAAGTCGACCCGGGCCTCCTCCAGATAGCGGAGGAAGGTCACGTTGTTGACGTGGCCGAACGCGTCCATGTCGGACCAGCGCAGGGGACAGGGGTAGATATGGCGCGCCATCCACTCAGCCCCGGGTCAGCTTCTTGTAGGTGGCGCGGTGCGGACGGGCCGCGTCCGGGCCGAGCCGCTCGACCTTGTTCTTCTCGTACGACTCGAAGTTGCCCTCGAACCAGAACCACTTGGACTCGCCCTCGTACGCCAGGATGTGGGTGGCGACGCGGTCGAGGAACCAGCGGTCGTGGGAGACGACCACGGCGCAGCCGGGGAAGTCGAGCAGCGCGTTCTCCAGCGAGGAGAGGGTCTCCACGTCGAGGTCGTTGGTGGGCTCGTCGAGGAGCAGCAGATTGCCGCCCTGCTTGAGGGTGAGCGCGAGGTTGAGGCGGTTGCGCTCACCGCCCGAGAGCACCCCGGCCGGCTTCTGCTGGTCCGGGCCCTTGAAGCCGAAGGCGGAGACATAGGCGCGGGAGGGCATCTCGACCTGGCCGACGTTGATGTAGTCGAGCTCGTCGGAGACGACCGCCCACAGCGTCTTCTTGGGGTCGATGTTGGCGCGGCTCTGGTCGACGTAGGAGATCTTGACGGTCTCGCCGACCTTGATGCTGCCCGCGTCGGCGGTCTCCAGTCCCTGGATCATCTTGAACAGCGTGGTCTTACCTGCGCCGTTGGGGCCGATGACGCCGACGATGCCGTTCCGCGGGAGGGTGAAGGAGAGATCGTCGATCAGGACCTTCTCGCCGAACGCCTTGGAGAGGTTCTTTACCTCGACCACGACATTGCCCAGGCGCGGGCCCGGCGGGATCTGGATCTCCTCGAAGTCCAGCTTCCGGGTCTTCTCGGCCTCGGCGGCCATCTCCTCGTAACGGGTCAGCCGGGCCCGGGACTTGGCCTGGCGGCCCTTGGCGTTGGAGCGGACCCAGTCCAGCTCCTCCTTGAGGCGCTTGGCGCGCTTGGCGTCCTTCTGGCCCTCGACCTTCAGACGGGCCTGCTTCTTCTCCAGGTAGGTGGAGTAGTTGCCCTCGTAACCGATGGCGCGGCCGCGGTCGAGCTCCAGGATCCACTCGGCGACGTTGTCCAGGAAGTACCGGTCGTGGGTGATGGCCACGACGGTGCCCGCGTACTTGGCGAGGTGCTGCTCCAGCCAGTTGACGGACTCGGCGTCGAGGTGGTTGGTGGGCTCGTCCAGCAGCAGCAGGTCGGGGGCCTCGAGCAGCAGCTTGCAGAGCGCGACGCGGCGCTTCTCACCACCGGAGAGGGTGGTGACCGGCCAGTCGCCGGGCGGGCAGCCGAGGGCGTCCATGGCCTGCTCGAGCTGGGCGTCCAGGTCCCAGGCGTTGGCGTGGTCCAGGTCCTCCTGGAGCTTGCCCATCTCCTCCAGCAGCTCGTCGCTGTAGTCGGTCGCCATCTGCTCGGCGATCTCGTTGAAGCGGTCCAGCTTGCCCTTGGTGACCGCCACGCCGTCCTGGACGTTCTCCAGCACGGTCTTGGACTCGTCCAGCGGGGGCTCCTGGAGCAGGATGCCGACGCTGTAGCCGGGTGAGAGGAAGGCGTCACCATTGGACGGCTGCTCCAGGCCCGCCATGATCTTCAGCACCGTCGACTTACCGGCGCCGTTGGGGCCCACGACACCGATTTTCGCGCCGGGCAGAAAGCTCAGCGTGACATCGTCGAGGATCACCTTGTCGCCGTGCGCCTTGCGCGTCTTGCGCATGGTGTAGATGAACTCAGCCAAGAGAAACCGTCCGGCAATCTGGTAGGTATCGAGGTGCGGCTCCGCCGCGGTGTCCATATCCGTGGCGGCTCCACCGCGTGAGGGCAGATACAGCCATCTTGCCGTACAGCCCGCCCGAGGCGGAAACCCGTTTGGTCCCGCGTGCGGCATGGGTCCCGCGTTCGCCGTCCCCCGGTGACACGAAGGGCCGGAGCCTCCGCGAGGCTCCGGCCCTCCATCACCGCGTTCTTCGATGATCACCACATCCGGTGACCGTCGCTTCACTCAGCGATCACTGCCGCCCTGGCGTCGCCGCCCTGGCGTTCACTCACCCGCGGGCGCCTTCTTCTTGCGGACGAAGAAGATCGCGCCGCCGCCGACCACGACCAGCGCCACGGCGATGCCCGCGATCATCGGGGTGTTGCTGCTGCTACCGGTCTCGGCGAGGTCGCCACCGGAGGTGTCACCACCGGTGCTGCCACCGGCCGACGCGGGGCTCGGCTGCGAGGAGGGGGTGTCGCTGCTGCCGCCGCTGCTGGTGGTCTTGCAGTCGAGAACGCCGGAGAAGGTCTTCTCGAAGCCGTTCGGACCGGTGATCGTGAACTTGTAGCTCTCGTCCTCCTTCACCGGGGCGGTGACGGTCTTCGACTGACCCGCCTCGACGGTGTACTTCTGGCCCAGCAGCTCGAAGGTGAACGCCTCGTCGCCCTTGTTGGTGGCCGTGATGTCCACGCCGCCCTTGGCACAGTCCTTCTCCGCGGAGACCGCCGGGACCGCGCCCTTCTTCGCCCAGTTCGCGGTGGCGGTGGCGGAGACGGTGCTCTCGCTGGAGCCGGCCAGGATCTGCGTCTGGCTCTTGGTGGCGCTGGCGAACGCGCGGCCCACCGGAACCTTGGTGGCGGCCTGGGCGGTCAGCGTGGCGGAGCCGTCCGACGCGCCCTCCGGGACGTCGAAGTACACCTCGCCGCCGTCGGCGGCACTGGTGATGGTCTTGCCGCTCTTGTCGACGAGCTTGACTCCGCCGCCCGCGGACTCGGTGCCCGGAGCCAGGGTGACGCTGTCGGCGTTGGTGTGGACCTTGACCGGGCCGAGCCGCTCACCGGCCTTGCCGGAGACGGCCGGCGGGTCCAGGCTCAGCGACGCCTTGGGCTCCTGGAGGTTCTGCGCGCTCTTCTCCAGGTAGTCGGCCAGCTTCTCGGCCTGCGGGTCGGCCGCGTCCACCTTCGCGTTGTCGGAGAAGCGCCAGATGGCGACCTGCGTCCCCGCGGCGGCGGTCTTCTCGGTGAGGGGGCCGGTGCCCGCCGTCTTCGCCAGCGCGCCGAGGTCGTTCACCTGCGGGTAGGAGTTCTGCAGAACCCAGTTGATCTTGCCCGCGTTGGGGTTGTTCGCCAGGGACGTCTCGGCCCAGGACTTCTCCTCGTACTTCGCCTTGCTCTGCGTCGGGTTATGTAGATCAATGCAGTACGTCTGGATGGAACCGCCGTTGTCGACCGACATCTCGAAGAGACCGGCGCCGACCTGCTGGTCCTTGCCGTTGTCGTGGATGATGGCCTTGTCGAACGTCTTGAGACCGTCCAGCGTGGCGGTGGCACCGCCCTGCCCCGGGGGCACGTCATCGGCGGCGGCGGTACCGGCGGTGGCTATCGCGCCCGCCGCGACCAGACCGGACGCCAGAACGGCGGCCGCAAGGCGGGCAGCGCCCCGCCTCCTTACAGAAATCATGGTTTCCCCTCCGGGCGAGCGCCAGTCAGTTGGTGCGCCTCGCCAGCGAACTCAAAACTCAGGAACCCCCGTTGGGCACGCAGGGATACTAGGGAGAAAGGAACCGCACGCTCCCCGGGAATACCTAGACCCAACCGATCCGAATCGGAATCGTTATCTAATCTCCAGATCCCATATGACCTGGGATTATCGACAAATCTCCCATGGTCATGGCCGCTCACGGGGAAGTTGCCCCGGTCGGCGTGTTTAGAAGCGGTTTGGCCTGTGAAACCCGGCGAAATGCGGATGTACCCCGCGTGAGATCGTGTCCGACCGCCACCGCGTCGATCTCCGCGGTGACCCAGCGCCTGGGCTGCTGCGCCCCGCCACCGGAATCCCCGCCCGGGGCCGGGGGCGGAGGCATGACCGCGCCTCCTTCTTCTCCCTGAAGCGGCCGGTCCCTCTCCCGCTCCCGGTCCCATTCGCGCTCCCACACCCGTAACGTCCCATGGACGACGAGGGGTTCACCGAGCGATACCGACCCGGCGACATTCGCGGCGAGCGACCGCCACGTCCAGACCGTGTAGAAACTCGTGTACGCGTCCGCCCACGCGTCCCGCCCCCGGTCCCAGCGGCGCACCGTCACCGCCAGCCGGAACCGGGCCACCGCGACACCTGCCGCCGTCTCCCAGAAGTCCGGCCGCGTCGCGGCATTCCCCACCACGGTCACCCAGCTCTCGTTCACCGGCTACGCCTCCCCCATCACTTCGCGGCTCTCCCGCGCCGTTCGTGGACCATGCTGCCCGGCCTCACGAAACCCCGCCGGGGCCTGTGCACGACCACGCGAATGTGGATAACTCGGCCACCCGGACGAGTGATCGCCCGTTACGCCCCGCCCGCCGCGACCACGTACTGCGCGCGTACCTCCCCGTACCGCGCCAGTTCCGTTTCCACCGGCTCCAGTACCCGTCTGCGCCCGCACTCGGCCGCCGCCTCCCGCAGGCGGCCCTCCACCGATCGGGCGTGGCGCCGGGCGGGCCCCCGTGCGGCCGCCCGGGAGCCCCAGGCCAGCATCGGGCCGACCGCGGCGCCGCCCAGCACCAGCAGCGCCGGCATCCACCACTCCGCCCCGTCGAACGCCCCGGCCATGGCGCCCAACAGCCACAGCGCCCCCAACACTTGCGCCAGCAGCACGGTCACCTGAGCCGCCGCCACCATCGACCACCACACGGGCCGGACCGGCCGCCGGTGCGCCGTCTCGGCCGCCACCGCCTCGTCGACCGCCTCCGCCAGCCCTCTGCCGCCCCACCCCGCCGCCTCCCGGACAGCCTGGGCCCACGGACCGGGCAGCCCGACCGTCGCCTCGTCCCCGAGCGTCCGTACCGCCTCCTCCACCGCGGGGCGCGCCGTGACCGCCTCCACCGCCAGCGTGCGCGCCCGCGCGCCCGGGATCTCCATCCACTCCCCGTCCCCCATGGCTCGCGAGCCCTGAGAGCCGCCTCGAGAGCCGCCTCGAGAGCCCCCTGACACGCGGCCCTTCCTCCCCCGCAGCCGCCCCCACGGCGTTCCGCACGCCCACTCCGCGTCCCTCAGCCAGGCGCGCTCGGCCGCCTTCCCCGCCGCGCCCGCGCCCGCCGCCTCGGCCAGCCGGTCCTCGAACTCCGCCCGCGCCCGCTCGGTGAGCCCGACCGGCCCGCTGTCCGCCACATACTGCGGCCGCAGCCGCGTCATCGTGCCGTCCACGTCCGCCGAAAGCCGGCGCTCGGCCGCCCCGCACTCAGCCGTGAGCCGCGCGAGCATCTCCCGGAGATCCCGGACGCCCTCGCCGGTCAGCGCGGACAGCGCGAGCACGGCTGCCCCGGGCTCCCCGTGCTCCCCGAGGGCGAGCCCGTCCTCGTCCAGCAGCCGCCGCAGATCGTCCAGCACTTGGTCCGCGGCCTCGCCGGGGAGCCGGTCCACCTGGTTGAGCACGACGAAGGTCACCTCGGCATATCCGGCGAGTGGCCGCAGATAGCGCTCATGGAGGACCGCGTCCGCGTACTTCTCGGGGTCCACGACCCACACCACCGCGTCGACGAGACCCAGCAGCCGGTCCACCCGCTCCCGGTGGCCCGGGGCGGCCGAGTCGTGGTCGGGCAGATCGAGCAGGACCAGGCCGCGCAGCGCGGGGTCGTACGGATATCCCGGGTTGCGCCGGTCCACCGCGGGGATGCCGAGCCGGTCCAGCAGGCCATCCGCGTGGTCGGTCCACGCGCAGGCCAGGGGCGTGGCGGTGGTCGGACGGCGGATGCCGGTCTCGGAGAGGGGGGCTCCGGCGAGGGCGTTGAACAGTGTCGACTTACCGCTTCCGGTGGCCCCGGCGACGGCGACCACGGTGTGTCCGTAAGGATGCCGTCCCCGCGCGTCCGCCTCGTCGAGCACCCGCGCGGCACCGGCGAGCGTGCGCCCCTCGAGCCGGGACCGGGACAGCCCGACGAGCTGGCGCAGGGCCTCCAGACGGGGCCGCAGGGTGCCCGTGGCGAAGCTGCGGACGCCGGCCTGGTACACGGCGTACGGAGGGCCGCCGAAGGACCGCTGCCCGGAGTCCTCCGCCGGGAAGAAGCCCGCCGTGGCTCCGGGGATGTCCGGTGCTGCCTCCTCCGCCGCTCCCTGGTCCATCGCTCGGGCCGGGCGGCCCGCGGCGCGCCCGGCGGCCCGGCGGTGCACGCGCCGGGCGATCAGGCCGTCGTCCCAGGTGTGGCGGCCCCCCACCGCCCGGTTTCCCCCGCCGCCCTCGTTGCCGCCGTTGCCCTCCGTGGCCGTCACCTGCGGTCACCTCTCCTTCTGCAGTACGGACAGCGCGGCGATCAGCTCGACCTGGAGTTCCGGGGACATGTCCAGGGCGTCCAGAGGGGCGAGCCTGCGGTCGCGCTCCGCCCGGATGACACGGGTGACACAGCCGTCGAGCAGCCGTCCACCGCGGTCGCCCAGGCGCAACGCCGCATGCGCGCCCAGGGTCTCGGCGAGCTTCTCGCCCGCCTTACGGGCACGGCGTCCGCCCAGGAGGGAAGCGGCGAGCAGAGCGGCGATCTCCTCGGGCTCGCAGCTCCCCCCGCATTCGGCGATCCGGACCCGGGCCTCCTCCTCGGCCAACTCCTCGGCGCAGCGCCGCCAGTGCCGTACGGCCACGCCGATCCGCTCGGCGGCGCCCCGCGCGTCGCACGGGGCGAGCCCGGCCCGCGCGGCCGGGTCCTGCCTCCCGGCCTCCGCGAGCCGTTCGTCGGCCATGGCGGTCGCGCTGCGCAGCAAGGTGGCCAGGGCGTCGGTGAGCGCCGTAAGGAGCTCATCGGGGGCGCTGCCGTGCGGCAGGCCGTGCCAGTGGGTGAGCGCGCCACCCGCGAGCGCCGCGCCCTGCGCGATCTCACGCCGCACCCGCTCCCCGGCCTCCCCGTACGCGCCCTCGACCCGCTGGATCAGCCGCACCGCGGCCGCGTGCTGCGCCGCCGCGGCCCCGGCCAGCGCGGGCATCCGGGCGCGCAGCGAGGCGAGGGTCCCGGCGGCCGTACGGGCGGCGGCGACGGTACGGGCGTACGGATCCTGAGCGTGCTGGGTGAGCCAGGCCCGCAGGGCGGCGACGGCGGTGGCCGGGAGCAGCCCGCTGCCGCCGCCCGCGGATTCCGGGAGCTCGGGGATGGTGAAGCGCGGGACATCGCCGAGGCCGGCCGCCGTAAGGAGCCCGGCGTACTGCCGGGAGACCTCGGCGGCCAGCTGGTGCGGCACCCGGTCGAGGACGGTGACGAGGGTGACGTCGTACTCCTTGGCGGTCCGCAGCAGATGCCAGGGGACGGCGTCGCCGTAGCGGGTGGCGGTGGTGACGAGCACCCAGATGTCGGCGGCGCAGATCAGTTCCGCGGCCAGATCGCGGTTCCGCGCGACCAGCGAGTCGATGTCGGGCGCGTCGAGCAGTGCGAGCCCCCGTGCCAGCCCCGGGTCGGTCTCCACCCGCAGCGCCGCCGGCCCCTCCTGCGCCCGCCCCTCCTCGTCGTACGCGCTCTCCGCCCGCTCCCCCTGCGCCGGCACCCACACCCGGGTGAGCCGCGGCAGCACCCGCTGCCCGGCGAACCAGGGGTGGTCGTCGGGATGGCACACCAGCACCGGCGTACGCGTTGTGGGCCGCAACACACCGGCCTCGGTGACGCGTCGGCCGACCAGCGAATTGACGAGGGTCGACTTGCCCGCTCCCGTCGATCCCCCGATTACCGCCAGGAGGGGCGCTTCGGGGGCGCGCAACCGGGGCACGAGGTAGTCGTCCAGTTGAGCGAGCAGCTCGGCACGGCTACGGCGAGCGCGGTCGGCGCCGGGAAGGGGGAGCGGAAACCGAGCGGCGTCGACACGGTCACGCAGTGAGGTCAGCGCGTCGAGCAGCCGGGGCCGTACGTCCAAGATCGCCACGTGGTGAAGAATGCCCGCTTTTGGTGTCTTTTTGAAGCGTATGCTCACTCGTGCGCGTCAAAGAGACCCACCCGGATCACCCCAAAAGGAGCACGAGGCAGACGTGACAGCAGGGGCGCGGGCATAACGAGTGCACAACACCCGTTCCTTGAGGCGTGAAAAACGATGCAAGTTTCGGACCTGCCTGCGATTATCAGACCGCTTCACCGAACCTCCACAACGTGCCACGGAGGTGAAGCAACCGGGGCGAGGCGCAAGGAGCCCTATCCTTGTCCCGGCAAGGTCACGGTCCGTCGAGCCCGGCCACCCGCACCACGGCCGCCCCGTCGGCCCCGCAGGCACCGGGGGCTCACCCGCTCCATGACCACCACCGGCCCCCGTAGCTCAGTGGATAGAGCAGGCGCCTTCTAAGCGCTTGGCCGCAGGTTCGAGTCCTGCCGGGGGCGCACCGGACCCTCTCCTCTACGCACGTAGCGGAGGGGGTCTTCGCGCTATTCGGAGGCTCGGTATTGGTGCGACGGCGAGGGTCAGCCCTCGCGGCCCCCGGGCTCGTCGCCCGTTTCGGGGCCCGGTGCCTCGGAGAGGAGCGGTCGGTCGGTGGTGAGGACCTCGCGGGGGGCGACCTCGGGGTGGTGGAGGTCGAAGGCCGGGGATTCCGATCGGATCTTCGGCAGGGTCAGGAAGTTGTGCCGGGGCGGCGGGCAGGAGGTGGCCCATTCGAGGGATCGGCCCCAGCCCCAGGGGTCGTCGAGTTCGACCCGCTTCCCGTACTTCCCGGTTTTCCACACGTTGTAGATGAACGGCAGCGTGGACAGGCCCAGGAGGAACGAGCCGATGGTGGAGACCGTGTTCAGCGTGGTGAAGCCGTCGGCGGCCAGATAGTCGACATAGCGGCGCGGCATGCCGATGACGCCGAGCCAGTGGTGGACCAGGAAGGTCGTGTGGAAGCCGACGAACAGGGTCCAGAAGTGGATCTTGCCGAGGCGTTCGTCGAGCATCCTGCCGGTGAACTTGGGCCACCAGAAATAGAATCCGGCGAACATCGCGAAGACCACCGTGCCGAAGACCACGTAGTGGAAGTGGGCGACGACGAAATAGCTGTCGTGGACCTCGAAATCCAGCGGAGGCGAGGCCAGGATCGCTCCGGTCAGCCCGCCGAAGAGGAAGGTGACCAGGAAGCCGACGGCCCACAGCATCGGCGTCTCGAAGGAGAGCGAGCCACGCCACATGGTTCCGATCCAGTTGAAGAACTTCACCCCGGTCGGCACCGCGATGAGGAACGTCATAAAGGAGAAGAACGGCAGGAGTACGGCTCCGGTGGCGAACATGTGGTGGGCCCACACCGTCGCCGAGAGGCCGGTGATGCCGATGGTCGCGCCCACCAGACCCATATAGCCGAAGACCACCTTTCGGGAGAACACCGGAATGATTTCGGTGATGATGCCGAAGAACGGCAGGGCGATGATGTAGACCTCGGGGTGGCCGAAGAACCAGAAGAGGTGCTGCCACAGCACCGGCCCGCCGTTGGCCCCCTCGAAGACGACCGCGCCGAATTTGCGGTCCGCCTCCAGCACCAGCAGGGCGGCCGCCAGGATGGGAAAGGCGAGCAGCACCAGGATCGAGGTGAAGAGGATGTTCCAGGTGAAGATGGGCAGCCGGAACATCGTCATTCCCGGGGCGCGCATGCACACGACGGTCGTGACGAAGTTGACGGCACCCAGGATCGTCCCGAAGCCGGAGAGGGCGAGGCCCATCACCCACATGTCGCCGCCCACGCCCGGTGTCCGCACCTTGCTGCTGAGCGGCGTATAGGCCGTCCAGCCGAAGTCCGCCGCGCCGCCGGGGGTGAGCAGACTGCCGATCACGATCAGCCCGCCGAAGAAGAAGAGCCAGTACGAGAGCATGTTCAGCCGGGGAAAGGCGACATCCGGGGCGCCGATCTGGAGCGGCATGATCTCGTTGGCGAATCCGGCGAAGACCGGCGTGGCGAAGAACAGCAGCATCAGCGTGCCGTGCAGGGTGAAAGCCTGGTTGTACTGCTCGGGGCTGATCAATTGCAGTCCGGGCCGGGCGAGTTCGGCCCGCATGACCATGGCCAGAAGGCCGCCGATCAGAAAGAAACCGAACGCGGTCACCAAGTACAGGTGTCCGATTTTCTTGTGGTCCGTGGTGGTGAGCCAGTCGACCACGATGGTGCCGAGTTTGGTGGGTTCGGCGGGAGCTTCATATTCGGGCCTGGTTGTCGTCGCCATGTCCGTGTCCGCTCCTCGGCCGTCTGCAGGGGTGGGCGACCGGCGGCACCGGCCGACGAATTCGATGTATCGATTCGCCCACCATTACCCGAAGCGGAATGGCAATTCGGACCCGACTCGCCGTGGAAGCCGGGTCATTCACCGGCGTACCGGGCGCGGCTCGTGGGCCGGTCTGCGCCGCCATCGCCGGATTCCCGCGCTCACGACGATTGCCACGGCGCTCAGCAGCGCCGATCTCATCCGTCGCACACGTGACATCGGATTCTCCCGTCCTCTGGGATGAGTGCCTCGCATTCGAGGGCGTGCCGGTGCGGGCGCGTTCCGCTCTCGGCGGACGTGTTCCGCTCTCGGCGGGCGCGCTCCGGGCGGGCGTGCTCGCTCTTCGCGGACATGCTCGGCTCTTCGCGGACGTGCTCGGCTCTTCGCGGACGTGCTCGGCTCTTCCCGGGCGCGCTCGGCTCTTCGCACCGGCTTCCGCACAGGCGAACTACGGGTCCCCGTGGCCGGAGGGCCCATTCAGATAGCTCTCCGTAAGCGGGTGGGCACCCGAGCCGGGCCGTCGGGCCCGTCGGCGACCTGGGCCGCACCACCCCTGGCCAGTTTTGCCACCCCAGGACCCGTACATGGGAATCCCTTTACCTTCTCGTTCGTTCCACGCATGCCCCCCACGGAACTCAGGAACGAACGCACCCCACACGGAACAGAGAACGATCACAGTGACAGTGAAGGAGTGAACGCCGCGATGGTGTTCAAACGAGTGCTCGGCTCGCTCGGGGTCGGCGGACCCGTCGTGGACACGATCCTGGACCGGGAGCCTGTGCGCCCCGGTGGGGTGGTGCGGGGGCAGGTGCGGCTCCGAGGCGGAGGCGACGCCTGCGATCTCGAGCACCTCGCGCTGGAGCTGGTCGCCGGGGTCGAGGCCGGACACGGCGGCGAGGGGCACGAGGGCGGTGTGGTCTTCGACCGCCTCCGGCTCGGCGGTGGGTTCCGGCTCGACGCGCGAGAGCACAGAGACATTCCGTTCACCATTCACATACCGTGGGAAACACCGCTCACCGAGGTGTCCGGGCAGCCGCTGGGTGTCGTCCTGGGCGTCCGGGTCGAGGTCGCGGCGGCGGGCGCGAAGGACCACGGCGATCCGGAACCGCTGATCGTGCGCCCGCTGCCGGTCCAGGAGGCCGTGCTGGGGGCGCTGGGGCGGCTCGGCTTCGGCCTCGTCGCCGCCGATCTGCGGCTCGCCCATATCGCGGGCACCGGGCAGCGGCTTCCCTTCCACCAGGAGATCGAGCTCACCCCCGCCCCTCAGTACCTCCACGACGTGAACGAGATCACACTGACCCTTCTCGCCGGGCCCGACGGCATGGAGGTCGTCCTGGAGGCCGACAAGCGCGGCGGGCGCTCCGGCGTCCTGGGCCGCCACACCGTGAGCGGCCATGAGGGCCCCGGGCGGCGCGACTGGACCGGTGAGGTCGACTCCTGGATCCGGGCGCTCATCGAAGCCCGCGCCACGCATACCGCCCGCGATGCCCGCGAGGGCCGCACCGGTGCGGCCCTCGCGGGCATCGCGGGCGCCACGGTCGGTACGGCGGCTGGTGGAGCCGTGGGCGGCGGCATGGTCGCGGCCGGACTCGGCGACGCGTCAGGGAACTTGGCGAGCTTAGATGATTTTGCGGGCTTAGGGGATTTAAAGGGCTTAAAGAGCTTAAAGGGCTTAGGGGATTCAGGGGGCACAGAAGACTTGGAGAGCTCGGGGGCCGAGGAGGAAAACCGAGGCTGAGCCCCGGAGCGCCGCGGAGGCTTTGAACGCCGCGGAGGCTTTACGCGCCGCGGAGGGCCACGGAGGGCCGCGGATCGTCCCGCGGCCCTCCCTCTACACACCGGCGAACGGCTAGGAACGACGCCCGACCGCGTCCGGGTCGTCCACCGTCTCTCGCGGCTCCGCCGCGACACCGTCGCCCCCGCCCTCGGCCGCCGCCGCGGCAGCGGACTCACGGCGCGCCGCCAGCCGGGCCGTGACCCGCCGGGCGACGGGCTCGGTCCAGCGGGCGGTGAGCGGCCCCAGGACGACCAGGATCAGGACGTACGCCGTGGCCAGCGGGCCGAGCGACGGTTCGATACCAGCCGTGACGGCGAGCCCGGCGATGACGATCGAGAACTCGCCCCGGGCCACCAGCGTGCCGCCCGCCCGCCAGCGGCCCCGGACCGAGATCCCGGCCCGCCGCGCCGCCCAGTAGCCGGTGGCGATCTTCGTACCGGCGGTGAGGACCGCCAGCGTCATGGCGGGCAGCAGCACCGGGGGAATGCTGGCCGGATCCGTGTGCAGGCCGAAGAAGACGAAGAACACGGCGGCGAACAGATCCCGCAGCGGGCTGAGCAGAAGGTGGGTCCCCTCGGCGACCTCCCCGGACAGGGCGATGCCCACCAGGAACGCGCCGACGGCCGCCGACACCTGGAGCTGCTGGGCGATCCCCGCCACCAGCAGCGTCAGCCCGAGCACCACCAGCAGCAGCTTCTCGGGATCGTCGCTGGAGACGAAGCGGGAGATATGCCGTCCGTAGCGGACGGCCAGGAACAGCACCAGACCGGCCACGCCGAGGGCGATGGCCAGGGTGACGCTGCCCGCCGCCAGGCCCGCACCGGCCAGCAGGGCGGTGACGATCGGCAGATAGACGGCCATCGCCAGATCCTCGAGGACGAGGATGCTGAGGATCACCGGGGTCTCACGGTTGCCGAGCCGGCCCAGATCGCCGAGCACCTTGGCGATGACGCCGGACGAGGAGATCCAGGTGACTCCGGCCAGCACGACGGCCGCCACCGGCCCCCACCCCAGCAGCAGGGCCATGATGGCGCCTGGCAGGGCGTTGAGCATGGCATCGACCAGTCCGGCCGGGTACTGGGTCTTGAGGTTGCTGACCAGGTCGCTGGCGGTGTACTCCAGCCCGAGCATCAGCAGCAGCAGGATGACGCCGATCTCGGCGCCGGTCGCGACGAACTCCTCGCTGGCCCCCAGCGGCAGCAGCCCGCCCTCGCCGAAGGCCAGTCCGGCCAGCAGATACAGCGGGATCGGGGAGAACTGGAGCCGCCCGGCGAGCCGCCCCAGCAGCCCGAGGCCCAGGATGACCGCGCCGAACTCGATCAGAAAGACGGCAGACGAATGCATGGGTCACTCCCGCCCTAGTATCGCCGCGGCCGTCTCCACGCCCTCGCGTGTGCCGATCACGATCAGTTCGTCCCCACCGGCCAGCCGGAAGTCCGGGGTCGGGGAGGGGATGGCCTCCGCCCTGCGCAGCACGGCCACGATCGAGGCGCCGGTCTCCGTCCGCATTCGCGTCTCGCCGAGCACCCGCCCGTTCCAGTACGACGTGGTCGACAGCTCGATCCGCTCGGCCACCAGCCCCAGCTCGGTGGTGGACAGCAGGTTCGGGTTGTGATGGCTTGGCATCAGCACTCCGACGAGTGCCTCCGCTTCCCCTGGAGTCAGCCTGGTGGACAGGGCACACTCATCGGGATCCTCCCTCCGGTACGCACTCAGCGTCCGTCCGCCGTCGCGGTGCGCGATGACCGAAAGCCGCCTACTCTCTCGTGTCGTCAGGTCGTAGCGAACCCCGATGCCGGGCAATGGCGTACTGCTCATGCGCGGAGCGCCCACAATCATCCCTCTCGTCGCTCGATTCTTGTGCCACCCTAACGAATGGCAAAGAATTGGTAATGACGGCAGGTGTACGAGGGTGCGATGGGACGATGCCGACCGCGTATGGGTGGGGTGGCCATCCATCCAAGCAGAGGATGGCGCCCGGAGGAGGGATGGTGCCCATGATCGAGTGGAGGCGGCTCAGCACCGGGATCAGGCCAGTTCCCGATCCGGTCGCCACCCCCGTCATCTGGGGCGGGGCCACCCTGGGCGCGCTGGTACTGGTGGCGGCTCTGAACTTCCTCGGCGGCCATGGCCGCCCGATGTTCGCCCTGGTCGCGCTCTCGCTGCTGGCGGCCCTGCTGGGGCTGTGCGCACGCTTTGTCGCGGCGCCCGGTACGGCGGCGCTGTGCTGGCTGTTCCTCAACGGCTTCGCCATTCCGCCCGCGGGCCGGCTCTCCTGGGCGGGCGACCGCGACGCCCGGTGGCTCGCCTGCCTCCTGGCGGCGGCCGTCGCGGGCACCGCGCTCGCCCGCGTCGTCAACGCCCGGGCGGGGTACCGCCGCATCAGCCCGCTCGGCCACCGTCCAGGGTCGCCGGAGTGAGCTGACCGGTCCGCGAGGCGGTGTGACCGGTCCGCGAGTGAGGTGACCGGTCCGGCCGGTCCGCGGTCGTAGGTCCCACGGCCGTGGGAAGGCCCGGCGAGCGGCCGATGCTCCGGCGGCGGGCCCGTCCCTAGGCTCGGGGCACGGCCCGGCGATCGGTGCGATCACGGTGCCGTCGATGTATTCCGCCACGACGAAGTCGATGCGGTCCGCGACAACGAAGTCGATGCGGTCCCCCACGACGAAGGAGGCGCCCATGCCCGCCGACGGTCAGAGCCACATCCGCATCGCCCGCCCCTCACGCGACCTCGCGGCGGCGGAGCGCTTCTGGTGTGCGGGGCTGGGATTGAGCGTGGTGTACCGGGTCGAGGGCGGTGACCGGGCCGGGGAGCACGATCTGCTGATGGTGTGCCGGCCGGACGCCGCCTGGCATCTGGAGCTCGTGCATGAAGCGGCCCACCCCGTGGAGCCCCGGCCGACCGAGGAGGATCTGCTGGTGATCTACCTCGACGAACCGGTCCCCGAGGAGCTGGTGGACCGCCTCACCCAGCATGGCGGCACCCGCGTCACCTCCCCCAATCCGTACTGGAACGAATGGGGCGTCACCATCGAGGACCCGGACGGCTACCGACTGGTGCTGTGCCGCCGCGGCTGGTCGAATTCCTGACGCACGGAGGTTTCCCGGGTCCAGGCCCAAGACCAGGACCAGGCCCGGGACCCGAGCCCCAGGGCCATCGCGCTAGTGCGGCATCGTCAGGACCGCGACCCCGTTGACGCGGTCGCCGGCGAGGTCGTCGAGGGCGGCGTCGGCCCGGTCGAAGGGGTACGGCGTGACCGTTGCGCTGATGCGGTGCTCGGCGGCCGCGGCGAGGAATTCGCGGCCGTCCTCCCGGGTGTTGGCGGTGACGCTGCGGACGGTGCGTTCCCGGAAGAGATGCCGCTCGTAGTCGAGTGACGGAATGTCGGTGAGGTAGATCCCGGCGATGCTCAGCGTGCCGCCCGCGTCCAGGGACTCCAGGGCGACCGGGACCAGTTCGCCCACCGGGGCGAAGAGGATGGCGGCGTCGAGCGGCTCGGGCGGGCGGTCGTAGGCGTCGTTCGCGGAGGCGGCGCCGAGGTCCAGGGCGAGCGCGCGGGCGGCGGGCGAGCGGGTCAGGACGTGGACGACGGCGCCCCGCGCGATGGCGACCTGGGCGGTGAGGTGTGCCGAGCCGCCGAAGCCGTAGATGCCGAGCCGGCCGCCCGGCGGGAGGTCGGCCCGGCGCAGCGCGCGGTAGCCGATGATCCCGGCGCACAGCAGCGGGGCGAGTTCCTCGTCGCGGTATCCGGAGGGCAGCTCGTAGGCGTAGGCCGCCGGTACGGTGACGTACTCGGCGTAGCCGCCGTCCGCGTCCCAGCCGGTGTACTCGGAGAACGGGCACAGGTTCTCCTGGCCCCGGAGGCAGTAGCGGCAGCGGCCGCAGGTGCGCCGCAGCCAGGGGACGCCGATCCGGATTCCGGGGCGCGGGCCGTGCGCCCGCGAGCCCGCCGCGACGACCTCGCCGACCGCCTCGTGGCCGGGGACGACGGGGCTGCGGTGCGGGGGCAGATCGCCGTCGCGGACATGCAGATCGGTGCGACAGACGCCACAGGCCCGGACCCGGACCAGCAGCTCGTCCTCCGCGGGCCGCGGAACCGGCAGCTCCACCTGCTCGATCCGGCCCGGGGCGGGGACCACCCATGCCCGCATGGTCGCCGGAAGGTCGGCGTTCGCGTCCGTCACCTCGCCAACGTAACGCCGTGAGCATCGTGACGACCGTAAGGCACGCGTTACGGCCATGCGGCGCCAAAAAGGAAGAGATACGGCCGGAAACTGCCAACCGCGTGCGGGCGCGATCAGGCCGAGGCGCGGTCCATGGCGTTGATCAGGCCGAAGCGCCGTCCATCGTGTTGATCAGGCCGAGGCGCCGTCCATCGCGTTGATCAGGCTCGTGGGGCGCATATCGGTCCAGTGCTCATTGACGTAGTCCAGGCACGCCTGGCGGTCGTCCTCGCCGTGGGCGACCGTCCAGCCCGCGGGGACCTCGGCGAAGGCGGGCCACAGCGAATGCTGCCCTTCCTCGTCGACGAGCACGAGATAGCGGCCGTCGGGGTTCTCGAAGGGGTTGCTCATCGCTGGTCTCCTCGCTCACGGTCGGCGTCGACGAGCTTGACGGTACCGGCAGGGGGCGGGCACCCGCCGAGGAGTTCCCGGGGGGCCTGGGGAAAGGCCTGGGATGCGGAAATGGCACCTTCCTGACGGAATTCGGGGTTCCGGGACGCCTCTCGCCTACGGTCCGCGGCATGGTCGCGTCCGCCAGAACCGAGCCCAGGGGCTCCATGGCCATGGAGCTCACCATCGGCGACCCCGCGCTCACGGCCCGGCTGGAGCGCGGAATGGACGCCTCGGAGGAGCGGCTGCGCGCTCTCGCCGCCGAGGCCCAGGACCCGTGTGTCGCCGAAGTCGCCGGACATCTCTTCGGCCCCGGTGGCAAGCGGCTGCGCCCGCTCCTGGCGCTGGTGGGCGCGGAGTTCGGTGAGCGCGCCCGGTCCAGCGCCAACCGATCCACCGCCGATCCGGCCGCCACCGATCCGGCCTTGGCCGACCCCTCCCCCGCCGTGGAGGCCGCCGCCCTGGCCGAGCTGGTGCATGTCGCCTCGCTCTACCACGACGACGTCATGGACCAGGCCCGCACCCGGCGCGGAGTCCCCAGCGCCAACGCCCGCTGGGGCAACACCACCGCCGTCCTCGCGGGCAATTGGCTGCTGTCGAAGGCGGCCCAGCTCGCCGCGGCACTCGGCCCGGAGGCCATACGGTTGCAGTCCAAGGTCACCAATCGTCTGATCATGGGCCAGATACGGGAACTCGTCGGCCCCTCGGACGAGGACGATCCGCTCTCCCACTACTTCACGGTGGTGGCCGGGAAGTCGGCCGCCCTGATCGCCATGGCGCTGCAACTGGGGGCGGTCCGGACGGGCGCCCCGGAGCATGTCGTCCAGACGCTCGCCGAGTACGGGGAACATCTGGGCATCGCGTTCCAGATATCCGACGACATCCTCGACATCACCTCCACCTCCGAGGTCTCCGGCAAGGAGCAGGGCAAGGACCTCGCGATCGGGGTCGCCAGCCTCCCGGTGCTGCTGGCCCTGGCCGACGAGCGACCGGAGGCGGGTGAGTTGCGCACCCTGCTGACCGCCGCCACCGCGGGCCCGGAGGGCGCCGGGCTGCCGAGGGCCGTCGCACTGCTGCATCGCTGCGGGGCGCTGGCGGAGGCGCGCACGGTGATGCACGCCCGGCTGCTGCGCGCCCGGACTGCGGCGAACGGGCTGCCGGACGGCCCGGCGACCCGGGTTCTGCACGCGCTGTGCGACTTCGTGGCACGCCGGGATCACTGACGGGCTTCCTCCGTAAGGCGCCCGCGACACCCGTAAGGCGCCCACAGCACCCGTACGGCACCCGCAACACCCGTACAGCACCCGTAAGGCACCCGTAAGGCACCCGTAAGGCGCCCGCGACACCCGTACGGCGCGCAGCACCCGTACAGCTCCCGTACGGCGTCCGTAGGCCGCCCGTAAGGCGCCCATGCCTCTCGCTCCGCCCTCCCCCATCGTCAGCCCCGGTCGGCCGGTGTCCGCCTCACGACGTAATCTGAGCCCTATGGGCAGCTCACGGTCAGATGTGGTGGACGAGCCCATCGACCCCGACACCGGCCCGGCCCCGCCCGCCCGGCACAGCCCCTGGCAGGGGCAGGGCCCCGTGGTGGGTGTGGTGGCGGTGGGCGGCGCGCTCGGGGCGACGGCCCGCTACGGCGCGTCGCTGCTGTGGCCGACCCCGACCGGCGCCTTCCCCTGGACGACCCTGCTGGTCAACGCCCTCGGCTGCGCGATCATCGGCGTCTTCCTGGTGCTGATCACCGACATGTGGACGGCCCACCGGCTGGTGCGGCCCTTCTTCGGCACCGGTGTGCTCGGCGGCTTCACCACCTTCTCGACGTACGCCGTGGACTTCACCCGGCTGGTCCAGGACGGCCGTATCGCGATCGCCTTCGGCTATCTGCTGGGCACGCTCATGGTGGCGATGGCGGCCGTATGGGCGGCCGTGATCGCGACCCGGCGCGTCCTCGGCGCGTACGGCGGCGGCCCCGGCGGGAGGGCGGCCCGGTGACCGGCGAGCCCGCGCTGCGACTGACCGTCTTCATCGGCGAGAACGACACCTGGCGCCGCAAACCGCTGTCCGCCGAGATCGTCCACCGCGCCCATCGCGCGGGGCTCGCGGGGGCGAGCGTGTTCCGCGGTGTCGAGGGGTACGGCTCCTCGTCCCTGATCCACACCTCGCGGCTGCTGTCGCTCGGCGAGGATCTGCCCATGGCCGTCGTGATCATCGATACGGAGGAGCGAGTGCGATCCTTCCTGCCCGAGCTGGAGGAGATCGTGGGTGACGGCCTCGTGGTGGTCGACCCGGTCGAGATCGTGCACCCCCGGGGGCAGGCCCGGTGAACTGGCTGCTGGTGATCGCGGGCGGGATGGTCGGCGCCCCGCTGCGCTATCTGACCGACCGGGCGGTGCAGACACGGCACGACTCGGTGTTCCCCTGGGGCACGTTCCTGGTCAATGTGGTGGGCTGTCTGGTGCTGGGCCTGCTGACCGGCGCGGCGGCCGAGGGGGCGGCGTCCCAGCGGCTGCAACTGCTGCTCGGCACGGGGCTGTGCGGCGCGCTGACGACGTATTCGACGTTCTCGTACGAGACCCTTCGGCTGACCGAGGAGGGCGCCCGGCTCTTCGCCGTGGCGAATGTGGGCCTGAGTCTGGTGGTCGGGGTGGGCGCCGCCTTCGCGGGTGTGGGGCTGGCCCACGCGATCTGGGGCTGACACACACCATCTCCCGGCGGCCTCACCGCCCGCGACGCCGCCCTACCGCCCGCGACGCCGCCCTTACCGCCCTTACCGCTCACGCCGCCGCCCTTACCGCCCTTACCGTCCCCACCCCGCTACGGCAGCAGTCGCGTCGTGGTCGGCGGCAGGCCGAACTCCCCCGCGGCCGCCGTCCGCAGATGCTCCAGCATCACCCGGCGCAGCTCCCGCGCGGCCCGGGGTGGCGCGACGTCCTTACGGTGGGCGACGGCGATGGTGCGCCGCATGTCGTGGCCCGCGAACGGGGTGATCCGCAGCCCGGACCTGGCCGCGACCATGCCCGGCAGTACGGCGATGCCGAGCCCGGCCCGTACGAAGCCCAGCACCGCGTCCATCTCGCCGCCCTCGACCGTGAAGGACGGCTCGAAACCGGCCGCCCGACAGGCCGCGGTGGTGAATTCCCGCAGGTCATAGCCGCGCCGGAACATCACCATCGGTCGGTCCCGCAGATCCTCGACCTGGATCCGCCGACGCCGGGTGGGCGGTGGGGAGGCGGGCGAGGAGGCCACCACCAGCTCCTCCCGCAGCAGCTCGGTGGCGGCGAGGGCGGGGGCCTGGCCGAGCACCGGAGTGATGATCAGCGCGAGGTCCAGCTCGCCCGCGGAGAGCGTGCGGACCAGATCCTGGGAACCGCCCTCGTCCACGATCAGCTCGATACCGGGGAACTCGTCGTGGAAGCGGCGCAGCACATCGGGGACGAAGCTCGCGCACAGGCTCGGCGTGGCCCCCAGCCGCACCCGGCCGCGCCGCAGCTGGGCGACCTCCTGGACCTCGCGGTGCGCGGTCTCGGTGTCGGCGAGGATCTGGCGGGCCAGCGGCAGCAGGGCCTCTCCCGCGTCGGTGAGGGCGATATTGCCGCGCGCCCGGTGGAAGAGATCGGCTCCCAGCTCCCGTTCGAGGGCGCGGATCTGCTGGGACAGCGAGGGCTGGGCGACATGCAGGAGCTCCGCGGCGCGGGTGAAGTGCCGGGTCTCCGCGACGGTGGCGAAATATCGCAGCTGATGCAACTGCACACCACGATGATAGGCACCGGCTATGGATGTCTCGCCACAGCGTGCCCAGAACGTATGGGCCCCTCTCGGGGAGGCTCTCCCTCGGGGCGGGTAACTGGGCAAGGCGCTCCGGGGGAAGCTCCTCACGGCGAGGAACTCGGCAAAGCACTCAGAGGAGAGAAGCAGGGCGCCACCCGGCGACCGGCCTCCAGGAGGGCGGCCGCCGCCGGGTGACGACATGCGCCCTACTGGTGGGTGGCCAGCGCCCGCATCCCCGGGCTACAGGATTCCAGCAGCGAGGTGAGCTCCTCCTCGGCCAGCTTGCTCGCCGCGCCCGGCCGGCCACCGTCGAGGTGAGCGACGGACGCGTCCAGCCAGTCGCGGTGCGGTTCCACCCCGATGAACTCGGCGAGCCGGATCAGCTCCTTCTCCGGCTCCTCCAGCAGGGTCTCGTACGACAGCGCGGTGCGCTGCTCCGCCGGCACCTCGTCCAGCTTCTTGAGACCGTCGACGATCGTCTCGGACCACAGGGTGCCGAACGCGTCGATCGGGATGGAGCGGTCCCACACCAGCGCCGGGTCGTAGCGATCGCTCAGCAGCGGGGCCAGGTCGGCCGGGAGCTGGGCCGCGTGCTGCGGCGTCAGCTGCCTCGGGGTCTCGAGACCGCAGTGGATGGCCATCTCCCACAGCATCGGGATCATCCGGAAGCTGAAGTGGCGGCTCATCGAGACGGCGCAGTCGGGTCCCTGACGGTAGAGGTGCACGAAGCGGGCCTCGGGGAAGGCGCGGTGCATCTCGGGTACGCGGCCGATGGACAGGCCGGTGCGCTCGACGACGGCTCCGGGGTTGCCGAACCGTGTGCCGAGGGTGGCGAAGAGGGCCGTCCAGTGCTCTGCCGGACGGCGGGTGGGCCAGGTGGTGACCTCGGCCTCCAACGCGTCGAAGAGCGCGTCGGGGTCGTCGGTCAGATGGGGCAGCACCATGACGCTGATGGCCGGGATACCGGTGGTCTCCGCGTCGAACCGCCGCTTGGGCATCCTGTGATAGAGGAACTCGGGCGGGATGGCGCCATTTTTGATCATGCTATTGGTGACCACATTGGGCCGGGACAGAAATCCCCAGAAATCCGCACCACTCAGCGGGGTTTCGTCCAGTACTTCCGTGTCGGGAATACTGGCGAACAATTCATTGATGCTGAGAACATCCGGATGAATATTGATGATCTGAGACAGAGCCGTCGAACCGCACCGTCCGGTGCCGACGACAAATGTCAACTTCTGGTTGACCACGCGCACTTCCTCCCGTTTCTCGCTCGGACAACTAGTTGTTTCCCTAGTAGCCCTTCCATAGTGGCCCATGACACACCGCGGTCGATTCGGTGGCCGCGGCGATGCTAAAGGATGCCCGGGGCGACGAGGGCTCCGGCCATGGAACAGGGGAAACACACACAACGGGATGCGAGAGGGGGAACTCAAGGTTCAGCTGTTTCCTACACTTTTGCGCAACTTTCACATCCGACAGGGGTGTTACCTCCAGGAACCCCCCAACTACCAGCGACGAAGCCCGATCTGAGAGTCGGCTCCGGACTTCACAACTCGACTCTGGGGACGAAACCGTAATCGAACAGTTTCTCCCGTGACGAGACGGTCATCTTTTCGTACCAACGGCACTGCTAGAGTGCGCATCCACCCCATACCCGCGATCCCGGGCTGACATACCCAACCCGGCCGGGTAGGGGGCGGGGAACAACGCGACATGACGCAGAGCAGCGACGCCGCCGCACAGGGTGCAGCAACGGAAGGGACAGGGGACCCGAACAAGAGATAGGGGACCCGAACAGCGGCGCGATATTTTCAACTCTCGGGGGACGATGCATTACCAGGTGCGCCATGCACGGTGATTCGCTTTCAAAACCCCTGCGTACACGGAAAATCGGGGAAGGTGTTTCGTACGTGTTGGTGGAGCGCGATCAGGAGATAGCCCGGCTCAATCGGCTCCTCTTCGAGGGCGCCCGCGAGGGAAGCCGGCTCGCCGTTATCAGCGGCGCCGTGACATCGGGAAAAACCGCACTTCTGCATACCGTGACGGATACGGCGGGCGGACGCGGCGTGCGGGTGCTGCCCGCGGTCGCCTCCGCCTCGGAGCAGAAGTTCCCCTACGCCGTACTCGAGCAGCTCTACCAGGGCATGCCGGCCCATTTGCAGCGCTCCGGGCCGCACCCCGGCCTCGAGGCGCTGCGCGACCCGAACGGCCCGGACCGGGCCGAGCTCCCGCTGCTCCAGGAGTTCCACCGCACCCTCGACGAACTGACCGGCGACGCGCCCCTGTTGATCGCCATCGACGACGTCCAGTTCGCCGATCTGCCGTCGCTGCGCTGCCTGGCGTACGGCATCCGCCGCTGCCGCTCGGAGGCGCTCTCCGTCGTGGTGAGCCGCGGGGCGCTGACCGGTCCCGCCGCCACCACCCTTGACGAGCTGCTGCACGAGCCGAAGGTGTGCCACGTCCGGCTCGCCCCGCTCACCGTCGCGGGCGTCTCCACACTGCTGACCGAGGAGTTGGGCACCGCGGAGGCCGGGCGCCACGCCGCCGCGTACCACGAGATGACCGGCGGCAATCTGCTGCTGCTGCGCGGTCTGCTGGACGACCGGTTCTCCCGTCTCACCCGCGGCCCTCTCGACCCGGCGCCCGGTACGGACGCCCCGGTGGCCGGTGAGCTGTTCCGGCAGGCGGCGCTGTCCTGCGTCTACCGCGGCGGCCCGGCCCACCGCCGGGTGGCCCACGGGGTCGCGCTGCTGGGTGACGCCACGTCCGTTCCCCTGCTGAGCAGGCTGATCGAGGTCGAGGAGCGGCTGGTGCGGCAGTCCGTCGCGCTGCTCACCGAGGTCGGGATCCTGCACGGCGGGCGGTTCCGCAGCGACGCGGTGCGCACCGTGCTCCTGGACGACCTGGAGCTGCACGAGCTCGGCCCGCTGCACCACCGGGCCGCCCGGCTGCTGTACGAGGAGGGCGCCGACCCGGTCGACGTGGCCCGCCATCTGCTCAGCCATGAGGCGCCCGAGCCGGTCGAGGAGTGGATCACGCAGGCGCTGTGCGACGCGGCCGTGCACGCCATCGCCGCGGACCGCAGGGAACTGGCGATGAACTGCCTGCAGATGGCCGACCGTTACACCACCGACGAGCGCGAGGCGCTGCGGCTCCAGGCCACGATGGTGCAGGCCATGTGGCCGTTCAACCCGCTGTCCCAGATGCGGCGGCTGCAGTCGCTGGCCGGTCCGGCGGGCAGCGGGCTGCTGCCCGCGCCGGAGACCATCCCGGTCGTCATCGGGCTGCTGGGCCTCGGCCGGATGGACGAGGCGGCCGCCGCGCTGGAGCAGCTCAGCCGGGCCGCCGCCGAGTACCCGGGCACCGATCTTGACACCGGTCTGCGCGCCATCCGGCTCGCGCTGTCCTCCACCTACCCCGACCACCCCGAACTGCGGCCCTACCTGGACCAGGAGGAGACCGACGGCCCCTGGGACATCCCGCTGTCGCCGGACCAGACCCCGGAGTCGCCCCATCTGACCGCGTTCCGGGCGCTGCGGACCGTGCTGAGCCGCGGGGTCGACGAGGGCGCCGTACGGGCCGCGGAGCGGGTGCTGGAGACCGTCCGGCTCTCCGACCGGACGATGCTGACGGTGCACGCCGCGCTCCAGACGCTGGTGTACGCCGACCGCCACGCCACCGCCACCACCTGGTGCGACCGGCTGATCGAGGAGACCTCCGAGCGCGGCGCCAAGGCGCTGCTGGCCTACTTCTGCGTGCTGCGGGCCCAGATCGCGCTGCGCGTGGGACGGCTGCGGGACACGGTCCGGTACGCCGAGCGGGCGCTGGAGGAGCTTCCGGCGCGCGGCTGGGGCGTCACCGTCGGGATGCCGCTGGGGATGCTGATCAACGCCCACACCGCGATGGGCAACCATGACGCGGCGGCCGAACTGCTCGCCCGCCCGGTGCCGGACGAGATGTACCGCAACCGCTTCGGGCTGCACTACCTCTACGCGCGGGCCCGGCACCAGCTGGCCACCGGCCGTCAGCACGCGGCCCTCACCGACTTCCGCGCCTGCGGCGAGAAGATGGCCGACTGGGGTCTGGACTCCCCCGCCACACTGACCTGGCGGCTGGGCGCCGCCGAGACCTGGCTGACGCTCGGCGGCCAGGAGCGCGCGGCACGGCTGGCGGAGGAGCAGCTGGAGCTGGCCGGGGAGTCCTCCTCGCGCACCAGGGGCGCCGCGCTGCGGGTCCTGGCCGCCACCCGGCCGCGACACGAGCGCATCGCGATGCTGCAGCAGGCGGTGGGGGTGCTCCAGGCGAGCGGCGGCTGGTACGAGATGGCGCGGGCGCTGGCGGACCTGGCGGAGGCGCACAAGCAGCTCGGCGATCTGGACACCAGCCGGCTGATGACCCGTCGGGCCCTGCGGCTCGCGGACAGCTGTGGCGCCGATGAGCTGTCCCGCTCATTGCAGCGCACTCCGGCCCGTTCGGCCCTGTCCGAGGCGGCCCGTACCGGAGAGGATACTGCCGCCTTTTCCGAACTCTCCGACGCAGAAAGTCGAGTGGCAGCACTAGCAGCTTCCGGCTACACCAACCGCGAGATCGCCGCTAAGCTTTTCATCACGATCTCCACGGTGGAACAACACCTGACCCGTGTCTACCGGAAGATCAACATCAGCCAGCGCCGAGAACTGCCCGCGAGCCTGGATTTCGATGTCGCTTATACCGCCTGACCCGCGAAGCCACTCGGCCCCGACGAGGTTGATGCCATGACGTGCGCCACCGCGTCCGCCACGACGATGCTCGTGCCGGATTTCCCCTTTTCCTACGACAGATGGCTGTCCCATCCAGCGGGCCTGGGCGCCCTGCCTGCTGCGCTGCACGGAACCGAAGTCGCCGTCATCGGCGGCGGGATGTCCGGACTCACCGCGGCCTATGAGCTTCTACGACTAGGGCTTTCCCCAGTTCTTTATGAAGCGGAGCAACTCGGCGGCCGGATGCGCTCCACGCCCTTCCCCGGTAATCCGGAATACAAGGCGGAGATGGGCGCCATGCGCTTTCCCGTCGCCGCGCGATCGCTGTTCCATTACATCGATCTGCTGGGCCTGTCCACTCGTCCTTTCCCTAATCCTTTGGCACCGGCCACCGCGAGCACGCTGATCGATCTGAACGGCGGCCAGGACCGGGCCCGCACCGCCGGTGAGCTCCCGGAGGTCTACCAGGAGGTCGCGGACGCCTGGGACAAGGCGCTCCAGGAGCGGGCCGACCTGGCCACGCTGCGGGACGCCATCCAGCGGCGGGACGTCGGCACGCTGAAGACCGTATGGAACTCGCTGGTCAAGGAGTTCGACGACCAGTCCTTCTACGGCTTCCTCGCCACCTCCTCCACCTTCCAGTCGTTCCGCCACCGGGAGATCTTCGGCCAGGTGGGCTTCGGCACCGGCGGCTGGGACACCGACTTCCCCAACTCGGTGCTGGAGATCCTGCGCGTCGTGGTCACCGAGGCCGACGACAACCAGGTGGGCATAGTCGGCGGCTCCTCCCAGGTGCCGAACGGGCTGTGGGAGCACCGGCCCGAGACGCTCGCGCACTGGCCCCGGGGCACCTCGCTGGCCTCGCTGCACGGCGGCCGGCCCCGGCCCGCGGTCACCCGGCTGCGGCGGACCGCCGACGGCATCCGGGTGACGGACGAGAGCGGCGAGGAGCGCGAGTTCCCCGCGGTGGTCTTCAGCCCGCATGTGTGGACGCTGCTGAACCGGGTCGACTGCGATCCGGCGCTGCTGTCCACCCCGCGGTGGACGGCGGTTGAGCGCACCCACTACATGGGCGCGTCCAAGCTGTTCGTCCTGGTCGACCGGCCGTTCTGGCGGGATACCGACCCGGCGACCGGCCAGGACGCGATGAGCATGACGCTCACCGACCGGATGCCGCGCGGGGTCTATCTGTTCGACGACGGGCCCGACCGGCCCGGGGTGATGTGCCTGTCGTACACCTGGAACGACGACTCGCTGAAGGTCGCCACGCTCTCGGCCGAGGAGCGGCTGGAGACGCTGCTCACCAAGCTGGCCGCGATCTATCCGGATGTGGACGTCCGGTCGCACATCATCGCGGGGCCGCTGACCGTCACCTGGGAGACCGAGCCCCGCTTCATGGGGGCCTTCAAGAACAACCTGCCCGGCCACTACCGCTATCAGCGGCGGCTGTTCACCCAGTTCATGCAGGACGGGATGGATCCGGCGCAGCAGGGCTTCTTCCTGTGCGGGGACGATGTCTCCTGGACGGCCGGCTTCGCCGAGGGAGCGGTGACCACGGCGCTGAACGCGGTGTGGGGCGTGCTCCGCCACCTCGGCGGCACCACCCATCCGGACAACCCCGGCCCCGGTGATCTCTTCGACACCTTCGCGCCGCTGGAGCTTCCGTACGACTGACGGCCGTGGCCGTACACCTACAGCACACAGGGGGAGCCGACGCGCGCCGTCGACTCCCCCTGTCGTCTCAGCCCTGGGCTATCTGCTCGAGGCGGCGCTTGTCCGGCTTGCCGTTGCGGTTGAGCGGGAAGTTCTCCAGCACCTCGACCCGGTTGGGCTGTTCGTAGACCGGGAGCACCTGGCACAGCCGCTCCCGCCAGTGCTTGGCGTCCCGCAGTTCCTCGTCCTCCACGAAGAAGACCAGCTGTTCGTCACCGGCGCGGCGCTCGTCGGGGAGCGGCACGATCCGGGTGGAGATCTCGGCGAGGGCCGCCTTCCGCTCGATCAGCTCGGGGTAGAGGGTGTAGCCGGAGCGGTGCACCGCGAACTTCCGCCCCAGGACGAAGAGGTTGTCCTGTCCGTCCAGGTAGCCCAGGTCGCCGGTGGACTGCCAGCCGGTGGGCACGGCGTCGATGGTGCCGTCCGCGGCGAGGTGGCCCTCGAGCGCGTCCGGGGTGTCGACCTCGATCTCGCCGGCCTGGCCGGGGGCGGCCGGGTGGCCGTCCTCGTCGATGACCCGCAGCTTGATGCCGTCCATGGCCCGGCCGCAGGAGACCGGGTTCTCCAGGGTGGCGAAGGCGATGTTGCCCAGTTCGGTGCTGCCGTAGCTGTCCAGCAGCGGCAGCCCGAATTCGGCCACGTAACGCTCGGAGAGCGCGCCGTCCAGCGGCGCGGCGCCCGAGCAGAACATCCGGACCCCCTCCAACTGCGCCCGCAGCGACGGCTTCCGGCCGACCAGGTTGAGCATGGTGCGGTAGCTGGACGGGGTGGCGTCGATCACCGTGGCGCCGGTCCGCCCGGCCATCTGGACGGCCCGGTCCAGGCGCTTGTACGGGGCGATCACCAGCGAGCAGCGGGTGAGCCAGGCGATGAGCACCATGGACAGCCCGTACTGGTGGGCGAAGGGCAGCAGCGGCAGCAGTACGTCGTCCGGCCGGTGACCGACCTGGGCGGCGTTGCGCTCCAGGTTGGTGAGGAACTTACGGCCGGACTTCACGGCGCCCTTGGGCTCGCCGGTGGAGCCGGAGGTCCACATGATCAGGCCGTCGCGCCGGTCGGCCCAGGCGTCGAAGTCCAGCTCCCGGGTGGTCAGCGGGCGCCCGGCGGCCGGGGCGATCAGCTCGTAGAGGTTCACCGTACGGATGTCGTCGTGGATCGGGGCGTCGTCGTCCACGAAGGCGATCTGGGCGCCGGTGCGCCCCGCTATTCGCCGGGTCTCGTCCGGGTGCTCCTGCTGGTCGATCAGGACGATGGAGGCTCCCACGTGCATGAGCGCGAACAGCACGCTCACGTAGGCGGCGGAGTTGCCCGCCTTGAAGATGACGCGGTCGCCGTGGGTCACCCCGTGCTCGCGGATCACATCGGCGACGCGCAGCGCGTCCAGCTCGAAGTCGGCCAGGGTCTGCACCGAGTCGAGCGCGTAGATCTTCGCGGTCATCGAACGTACTCTTTCCTTTTCGCTCAGGAGTACGGGCAGCCCTGGGCGGGTCCCCCCTAGGCGCCCTGGTCTTCGGCGCCGGCTTCCCACTCGGCATCGACGGGGACTTGGGAGAGCAGCTGGTCGTGCACCAGATTGACGACCTCTCTCCGGCTCGAGTCGAGGTAGTAGCGGGAACCGGGAAACACCTCGAGGTCGAAACGTCCGCTCGTCCGCCGCCGCCAGGCCCGTACGCCGCGCAGCGGGGTCTTCGGGTCGCCCTCACCGGCGAGGGCGACGATCCGGCAGCCGAGCATCGGGGGCCCCAGGGGCATGCCCCAGTGCGCGGTCCGGCCGGAGACGAACAGGGTCAGCAGCGGCGTCCCGGTCTCCCGCTCCAGGCGCTCGGCGACCCGGTAGGCGAGGTCGGCGCCGGCCCGGTGGCCGAAGAAGGCCAGCGGGCGGTCCATCCACTCCCCCAGCGCACCGAAAATCCGGTCCGCGAGGTCGGCGGAGTCGGTCAGCCGCTCATCGTCCTCGAGCCCGGCATACAGGGGGTACTGGATCGCCAACACCTCCACCGTGGGCAGCAGAAGCTCGGACAGTGAGAGGTAGTACGCGGTGGAGTGGGCGGATTCCGGGAAACAGATCAGCCGGAAACTGCTCGGAGTTTCCGTTTGCAATATCCGAATAAGGCCCACATCATCGGGCTTGATCTGGCTCAAGGAGTACATCCCCGCGATTGCACTGAGGGGCCGGGCACGAGTGCACGGTGGGGCGCGTCGACCACGCTCGTCCGAGATGCTGACTCCGTGAGGCTATGAGCCCTTCTCCGGGGCCACAACCCCTAGTAACCGCTATTCGAGGTACGCGCTATATGCGGGTACCGCGCCCGTCCCGACGTGGCGCGGGACACAGGCAGGCGCCCCCTAGGGCCCCCTCACCGGTGCCACTACCCCCTAATCTGGGGGCAGTTAGGGGCCACGAGTCAAGCCGCCGTGTTAAACATGTGCAAAGTAATGGTCTCCTCAAGCCAATTAAATCGGTGCGACGACAGCGATGAACACAACACGTCCTATTGATTTCGCCGTCGTTGTCGACGGCTTGGTCAAGAAGTACCCCGGCCGGCCCGTTCCGGCTGTCGACAATCTCAGCTTCACCGTCAGGCACGGTGAGGTCTTCGGCTTCCTCGGGCCCAACGGAGCGGGAAAGACCACCACCATCGGCATCCTGACCACCCGTGTCGCGCCCAGCGGCGGACGCGCCTTCGTGCAGGGCGTCGACGTGGTGCGCAGGCCGGCGGTGGCCAGGCAGTCCTTCGCCATCGTGCCGCAGCGCAACAACCTGGACCGGTCCCTGACGATCCGTCAGAACCTGACCTTCCACGCCGGCTACCACGGTCTCGCCCGCTCGGAGCGCAACCGCCTGGCGGACGAGAGCCTGGAGTGGGTCGGCCTCGGCGACCATGCCAAGGCCCGCGCGGATCAGGTCTCCGGTGGTCAGGCACAGCGCGTGATGATCGCGCGGGCGCTGATGCACCGCCCCCGGGTGCTGTTCCTGGACGAGCCGGCCACCGGTCTCGACCCGCAGTCCCAGATCTTCGTCCGCGACCGGGTCGCCGAACTGAAGACCCGTGGCGTCACGGTGGTCATCACCACCCACGACATGGAGGAAGCGTCCAAGCTCTGTGACCGGATCGGCATCGTCGACCACGGCAAGCTGCTCGCTCTGGACACCCCCGAGGCGCTGACCAGCCGGATGAGCAACACCGCGCTGACCGTCACGGTGCGCCCGCCGCACAGCGGGATGAACGGCGTGGTCCACATGGTGCAGGGCCTCGGGGTCGCGGAGCGGGTCGAGGTGCTCGGGTCCGAGGAGGACATGAGCGGGGCCGCGGCCGTCAACGACGGCACCTTCCGGATGAAGGTCTACAGCAACGCGCCGTCCTCCGTCCTTCTGCCCACGGTCATCAAGGCCCTGACCGACACCGAGTGCGAAATCAAGGACCTGAATGTGAGCAAGGCGAGCCTGGAAGACGTCTTTGTCGACCTGACGGGGAAGGAGATGCGATGAGCTCCTCCTCACGACCCACGTCATCGACGGACGGGACCCCCGGCGGCAAGGCCGCCGAGGAGAAGCCCGCGACCGGCGCGGCGGCGCCCCCGCACCAGGGCGGCGGCCAGGGTTCCGCCGGGCGGGGCGGTGAGCGCCCCGCCGCGACACACAGGCCCGCCGACCCCAGGACCCCCGGCGCCAGGCCGGACGGGAACGGGCCCGCCGATCCGCGGGATCCGCGGGATCCGCGGAGCGCCGACACCACGTCCGCCGAGGACGACGGCTTCGAGGACACCCGGACCGTGCTCGTACGGTCCAAGCCGACCGCGCCGCGACCCGGTCCCGAGGCCCAGGCCCCGCGTCCGGGCGCCGAGGTCCGGAAGGCCGCCCCGAACGCCCCGAACGCGCCGGTCAAGCACGAGAGCCGGCCGCACGACCCCCGGCACCACGAGAGCCGGCCGCAGGAGCACCGGCACCACGACGCCAGGGGCATGGGCGCCCCGCACGGCGGCGGGGACATCGGCGACACCCTGACGCTGGTCATCAAGCCGATACCGGCCCCGTCGGCGACCCAGGCCGCACAGGACGCCAAGGCCGCGCTGAACGCCATCATCGCGGCGGCGGACGCCCGTTCGGGGCTCGTGGAGCCCGAGCCCGAGCCGGAGCCCGAACTCGAGCTCGAGCTGCCCGACTCCAAGCGCCGCGGCGGGCGTCACCGGCGCCGGGCCAACCGGTGGCGGACGTTCTTCTTCATCCTGTGGCGCGACATCTTCGTCACCGGCCGCGAGATGGGCCCCTTCCTGGGCCAGGTCATCGTGGAACCGTTCTTCATGCTGTTCGTCTTCGGCAAGGTGCTCGGCGAGATCGGCTTCACCCAGCCCGGCTTCCAGCAGGTGCTGCTGCCCGGTGTGGTGGCGCTCAACAGCTTCCTGGTCGCCCTGCAGAACACCGCGCTGCCACTGGCCATCGACTTCTCCTGGACCAAGGAGATCGAGGACCGATTGCTCGCGCCCATCCCGGTCTCCCTGGTGGCGGTGGAGAAGGCGGTCTTCGGCGCGATGCGCGGTCTGATCGGCTCGCTGGTCATGATCCCGATCGGTCTGGCGCTGCTGGACGACGTCTCCTGGCCGCTGGACAAGATGCCGGTGACGTTGGGCATCCTCAGCCTCGGCGGCCTGGTCGGCGGCTGCGTCGGCCTCACCCTGGGCACCCTGGCGCCCGCGCGTCACATCTCCATCGTCTTCGCCATGACGCTGACCCCGATCATGTTCACCGGGGCCACGCAGTTCCCGTGGCGGAGCCTGGAGGGCGTCCGCTGGTTCCAGGTGCTGTGCACCTTCAACCCGCTGACCTACGTCACCGAGGCGATGCGCGGACTGCTGCTGACCCCCGGCCCGAAGACACCGGAGTCGATCCCGCTGTGGATCTGCTTCTCCGCCATCGGGGCAGCCATTCTGATCTTCGGGACGATCGGTATCCGGGGCTTCAACCGCCGGGCGCAGGACTGAGCCACGGCAGGATTTGAGAGTAAGGCACCACACCATGACGGCATCCGAGCAGACGAAGACAGCCATCGTTTTCCCCGGCATGGGACCCTCCGGCTTCTGCGAGGTGGGCAGGTTCCTGACGCTCGACCCGTTCGCCCGGAAGCGGCTCGCCGAGGCCGACGAGGCGCTGGGCTACTCGGTCTTCGACCGGCTCCGCGACTCCGAGGACGACTACTCCGAGGCCACTCAGATCGCCTTCCTGGTGAACTCGATGGCCTCGGCGGACCGGGCGGAGCAGGAGCACGGACTGGTCCCCGACCTGTGCGTGGGCCCCAGCTTCGGGCAGAAGGCGGCCGCGGCCTACGTCAGTTCGCTGCCGTTCCCCGAGGTGGTGCGGCTCACGGCGGAGCTGGCCCGCTGTGAGCACGCGTACTTCACCGAGGAGTACCAGGACGCGGTGACCCACACCTTCGTCCGCACTCCGCAGGAGAAGCTGACGGAGATCCTCACCGAGCTCGGTGAGCGCGACGAGTGGTACGACTACTCCGGCTATCTCGACGACGGCTTCTTCATGGTGTCGCTGCGCGAGACGGAGCTGGAGTGGTTCAAGAAGGCGATCAGCCAGGCCGGCGGCTACTCCATGTACACCATGGTCCCGGCGGTGCACGCGCCCGCGTTCGCGGAGCTGCGGCGCCGGGCCGCCGAGGAGATCCTGCCCAGGTACGACATCCTCGACCCGAAGCTGCCCGTGGTCACCGACCAGGACGGCACCGTCGTGACCACGGCCGACGAGCTGCGCACGATGCTGCTGGACACCTTCGACCTGCCGATCCACTGGCCGAAGGTGGTGGACACGCTGAAGGGCGCCGGGGTGTCGAAGATGTACATCACCGGCCCGGACAACCTCTTCCACCGGCTGGACCGCACCAAGTCCAACTTCGAGGTGGTGACGGTGGGTCCGGGCAAGCGCTCGCGACCCGCGCGCAAGCGCTGATGACGGCGTAACGCGCCGCGCGGCGGAAACTCCGCTCTCCGCTCAACGCCCCGTGACTTAACCGAGTCGACGGGGCGTTGGCGTGAGCTGCCGGCCGCAGCGCCCGCGCGCCAGGACGACTAAATCCGGTTGCGAAAGTGCCGACCGCGATGTCTGATCCCCGCCAGCAAGGTGGGCCTTCGCCGATCACGCTGGTGACATGACGATGCCACCCACTACAGACTCAGTAGCCGTCCTCACCGGCATGTATGCGGCTGAGGCGGAGTACCTGGCGACTGGAGGCCCCGGCGAGGCTTCATTCGACTTGCTCGCCCGCTTCTTCGCGCCGAATGTCGAGCTGCATCAAGCAGCTGCTCTGCCATACGGAGGCACTTGGCGTGGGCACATCGGAATGACGCGGTTCTTCCTCGCGATGGGACAGACCTGGGAAACGTTCGACATGGTGGAGCAGGAGTTTCTTGCCACCGGTGAGACCGCGGTCGTGCTCACTCAGGTCCGTGCTCGCACTCGTGCGACTGGCCGTGAACTCAGCTTCCCCATCCTGCAAACGATCACGGTCAAGGACGGGCGGATCACCGAGGTCCGTCCGTTCTACTGGGATACTCAGGCCATCGCCGACGCCTGCGCCGGGTCCGTGCCAACAAGCTGAGGCCGACTGCAAATCCACTGATCACAGCCACACGTTGAGGGCGGCATCCGAAGCGATCGGCCCCCGGTCCGGGGGCCGATCGCTTCGGTGGCTGGTTGCCGGATGGGTCAGGTGGTGGGGAACTCCCCGCGCCTGATGGCAGAGACGAACGACGACCAGGCGGTCGGCTCGAACGTGAGCGCCGGGCCGTGCGGGTCCTTGCTGTCACGGACGGGGACCACGCCGCGCGAGGCGACGAGGTTGGCGGCGATCTCTATGCAGGCGCCGCCGTTGTCGCTGTACGAGGACTTGAACCAACACGGGGACCCGGTGGTCACGGGATGCCCTTTCGCAACTGGCTGATCACGGCCACAGACTCCGTCTGAGAAGGCGCTTCGGCCTGTAGCTGATGGTAGGCCGTCAGCATGCGGCGTGGCGCCGGTGGCGGCTCCCCTGGCCGAGGGCTGGGGCGGTGCCGGACAGCGGGAGGGGTTGGGGGTACCCCTCTCCAAAACGTTTGCCAAATTAGTTGCTTCAGATCAAGCGTTTTATCGAGGGGTGCCCGGAGGGGCCGTCAGTCCGGTATCGGCCCCAGCTCCCGGGCGCAGGTGCCGCCACCGGCGCTCGCATCCACCGGCCCGGCGCCCGGCGACGCGGCGCGAGCCCCCCGCCCCCGCCGCCGCTGCTCAATTGCGCCGAAGGCGCGAGACGAAACCCGCACCCGACCGAGCCGAGAAGCCCATACCGACCTGATCCGAGACCCGATCCTGAACCGAGACCCGCACGACTGAGGTGCTTTCCCCAGCCGGGCGCTCCGAACGGTGTTGAGCGTCCTGGTCGCCCGCGTTCGCTCCGTATCCGGGCGCCGACGATGACGATGCGCGTCTACAGCATGGCGCACAACGGGATCACCACCACCCGGCGCACGATCGTGGCCGTCCTCGGCAACTTCCGTCCGCCCCGCCGCCCCGGCCCCTTTCGCCATGGACCAGCCATGGCGAAAGGGGCCGGGGGGCTCGGGCCCGCGCCCGTCAGTCCGTCTATCCGTCGGTCAGGACAGCCAGTCCTCCACGGTGCGGGCCGTCGTCCCGGCGTGCTCCTCCATCATCGTGAAGTGGTTCCCCGGCACATCGAGCGCGGTGTGCGGGAGCTGCCAGTACGACCGCCAGTCGCCGTCGCGGGACCAGTCGAAGAGCCGGTCGCCGGCCCGGACCAGCAGGGTCGGCGTCTTGACCTCCTTGGGCCGCCACTCCCCGAACAGCCGGAAGTACGCGCCCATGGCCAGCAGCCGGGTGTCGTCCACCGGCACCTGGCCCGCGCTCCGCTCGTCCATCCCGGCGCTCAGTCCGGGCTGGAGGGCCACGGCCGCGTCCCGGTCGTGGGAGTAGATGTCGAGCAGGACGACCGCGTCCGGGAAGACCCCGGTGCTCTCCAGCCGCGCGGCCACCTCATGGGCCAGCAGCCCGCCCGAGGAGTGGCCCAGCAGCACGAACGGCGCCCCGTCGGTCTCCCGCAGCACCGCCTCGGCCTGCGCCTCGACCACCGCCTCCGGGTTGGCGGGGAGCCGCTCCCCGGCGACGAAACCGGGGTTGCCCAGCGCGAGGACGTCCCGGTGGCCGCGGAATCCGGCGGCGAACCGGGCGTACTGGTGCGGGCCGCCGATCGACAGGATCGAGGAGAAGCACACCAGCGCGGGCCCGGTCTCACCGCGTGCGAGCCGCACCATCGTGGGCGCCTTGTCCAGCTCGGCGGCGCTGTCGAAGGAGGGCCGGAACCGCGAGACGTCCATCAGCAGGCGGGTGAACTCCTCCTGCCGGCCGGACTGTCCGGCCTCGCGCAGCATCGCGCCGAACACGGCGGACGGCTCCGCGCTCGCCGCCTCGTCCCGCGCCGCGTCCGACACCGCGCCGCCCTCGGCGGCCACCGCACCGGCCAGCCGCTCGAGCAGTTGCCGGGCGGCCAACTCGGGCGTCGGATGGTCGAACAGCAGCGTCGGGGGCAGCCGCAGCCCGCTCGCGGCGCCGAGCCGGTTGCGCAGCTCCACGGCGGTCAGCGAGTCGAAGCCCTGCTCCAGGAAGCCCCGGGTGGCCCCCACCGCCTCCGCGTCCGCGAAGCCGAGGACCGCGGCGGCCTGGCCGCGGATCAGGTCCAGCACGGCCTGCTCGCGCTCCGCCTCGGCCAGCCCGGCCAGCCGCCGCGCCAGCGAGGGGCCGCCGGTGTCGGCCGCCCCGGCGGAGACCGTACGGCGCCGGGCCGGGGTCCGGACAAGACCGCGGAACACGGCGGGCAGCGCGCCCTCGGCGGCCTGCTCGCGCAGCGGCGCGATGTCCAGGTGCAGCGGTACGAGCACCGCCGCACCGCCCACCGAGCACGCCGTGTCGAACAGCTCCAGACCGTCCCGCGAGGTCAGCGGCGCCATCCCGGAGCGCTCCATACGGGCCACGTCCGCGTCCGCCATGCCGCCGGTCATCGCGCTGCGCTGCTCCCACAGGCCCCAGGCCAGCGAGAGCGCGGGCAACCCGGCGGAGCGGCGGTGTGCGGCGAAGGCGTCCAGGAAGGTGTTGGCGGCCGCGTAGTTGGCCTGGCCCGGCGCGCCGAAAGTACCGGCGGCGGACGAGAACACCACGAACGCCTTCAGGCCGAGGTCCAGGGTCAGCTCGTGCAGATTGAGCGCCGCGTCCACCTTCGGCCGGAAGACCGAGTCGATCCGCTCCGGGGTGAGCGCGGGCAGCAGCCCGTCGTCCAGCACCCCGGCGGTGTGCACGACGGCGGTGAGCGGATGCGCCGGGTCCACCTCGGCCAGCAGCATCGACAGCGCCTCGCGCTCGGCCACGTCGCAGGCCGCGACGCTCACCTCGGCGCCCAGCGCGGTCAGTTCGGCGACCAGCTCGGGCATCCCCTGGGCGCGCTGGCCGCGGCGGCTGTTGAGCAGCAGATGCCGTACGCCGCGCTCGGCCACCAGATGGCGGGCGAGCTGTCCGCCGAGCACCCCGGTGGCGCCGGTGATCAGGACCGTGCCGTCCGGGTCGAACTCCGGCAGCCCCTCCGGCGTCCGGTCCGCCTCCTCTTGAGTGGCGACCTCCTCTTGAGTGGCGACCTCCTCCTGAGTGGCGACCCGGGCCAGCCGGGGCGCGTGGAGGGCGCCCGCGCGGACCGCGAGCTGCGGCTCACCGCCGGTCGCGGCCGCCAGGAGCGCGTCGGCCGAGGCCCCCTCGTCGTCCAGGTCGAGCAGCAGGAAGCGGTCCGGGTTCTCGGTCTGCGCGGTGCGGATCAGCCCCCATACGGGCGCGTGCGGCAGGTCGTACACCTCGGCGTCCGGGGACGTGGCGACCGCGCTCCGGGTGACGAACGCCAGCCGCGCCCCGGCGAGCCCCTCCTCCGCGAGCCACGACTGCGCGGTGTCCAGCGCCGCGTGGGTGGCCAGCCGCGCGCCCTCCGCCAGATGGCCGCCACCGCCACCAGCGGGGCCGGTGAGCGGGAGCAGGACGACATCCGGCCGGGGGCTGCCCGAGGCCACCACGGCCGCGAGCTCGGTCAGATCGGGGAAGACGGCGCACTCGGCGCCGGTGGACTCCAGCGCGTCGACGAGCCCGAAGGGGTCCCTGCCGTTCGCGGCGGCCTGCTCGCCGACCAGGGCCCAGCGGACGGCCGCGGGGGCCGCCGTGGGCGCCGGTACCGGCGCCCACTCCAGCCGGAACAGCGAGTCGTGGTAGGTCACCTGGGCCGCGCGCAGCTGCTCCGGGGCGATGCGCCGCAGCACCAGGGAGTCCACCGACGCGACCGCGCCGCCGTTCTCGTCCGCGACGGTCAGCGCCACCGCCTCCGGCCCGGCCGGGGCGATCCGCACGCGCAGCGCCGTGGCGCCCGCCGCGTGGAGGGTGACCCCGCTCCAGGAGAACGGCAGCCGGATGCCGTCGGCCCCGGCGCCCAGGAAGTCACCGAGCGCGACCCCGTGCAGCGCGGCGTCCAGCAGCGCCGGGTGCAGTCCGAACAGCGCGGCGTCGCGGTGCTGCCGCTGGTCCAGGCGCAGTTCGGCGAAGACCTCCTCGCCGCGCCGCCAGGCGGCGGCAAGCCCCTGGAACGCCGGGCCGTAGCCGAAGCCGCCCGCCGCGAACCGCTCGTAGAGGTCGTCCACGTCGAGCGCGACGGCCTCCGCGGGCGGCCATACGGACAGGTCAGCTCCGCCGTCGGCGGCGTCGCCGGAGGCCAGCACACCGCCGGCGTGGCGGCTCCAGGGCACCTCCGAGGCGTCGCCGCGGTCCGCGTCCGGCTCCGGGCGGGAGTAGACCTCCAGCACCCGGCGGCCGCCCGCGTCGGGCGCGCCGACGGTCAGCCGTAGCTGGACCCCGCCCCGGGCGGGCAGGATCAGCGGCGCCTCCAGGGTCAGCTCCTCCAGCAGATCGCAGCCGACCTGGTCACCGGCGCGGATCGCCAGCTCCACGAAGGCCGTTCCCGGCAGCAGTACGGTGCCGGACACCGCGTGGTCGGCGAGCCAGGGGTGGGTCTGGAGGGAGAGCCGCCCGGTGAGCAGGAAGCCATCGGAGTCGGGCAGTTCGACGGCGGCGCCCAGCAGCGGATGTCCGGCGGCGCCGAGACCGGCGGAGGCGACATCGCCCACCGAGAGCGGGACCTCGATCCAGTAGCGCTC
>NZ_JANIAA010000009.1 GCF_024505145.1 Streptomyces rugosispiralis
GTGTGTGGTGAACGGTCCTGGTGAGGCGCGGGAAGCGGATCTGGGGGTGGCGTCAGGCAATGGCAAGGGGCAGATCTTCGTCAAGGGCGAGGTCATCAAGACCGTGCCGGAGTCGAAGATCGTGGAGACCCTGATCGACGAGGCCATGAACATCGCGCGGCGCATGGTGGACGAGGGGGGCCCGTCGGGTACCCCGGACGTCACCGTGAGCTGATACACCGAGGAGGGGAACCGACCGTGCCGTTGCTGGAGAACATCCGGGGCCCGCACGACCTCAAGGCGCTGACCGGTGAGGAACTGGCCGCGCTCGCCCAGGAGATCAGGGAGTTCCTGATCGACGCGGTGGCCAGGACCGGGGGCCATCTGGGACCGAACCTCGGCGTGGTCGAGCTGTCCATAGCCCTGCACCGCGTCTTCGACTCGCCCGCCGACCGCATCCTGTGGGACACCGGCCACCAGTCCTACGTCCACAAACTGCTCACCGGCCGCCAGGACTTCTCCAAGCTCCGCCACAAGGGCGGGCTGTCCGGCTATCCGTCACGGGCCGAGTCCGAGCACGACATCATCGAGAACAGTCATGCCTCCACCGTGCTGGGCTGGGCCGACGGCCTCGCCAAGGCCAATGAGGTGCACGGGAGCACCGACCATGTGGTGGCCGTCATCGGGGACGGGGCGCTGACCGGCGGGATGGCCTGGGAGGCGCTCAACAACATCGCCGCCGCCCGGGACCGGCCGCTGGTCATCGTCGTCAACGACAACGAGCGCTCCTACTCGCCGACCATCGGCGGGCTCGCCAACCACCTCGCCACCCTGCGCACCACCGACGGCTACGAGCGCTTCCTGGCCTGGGGGAAGGACGTGCTGCAGCGCACCCCCGTGGTCGGCCAGCCGCTGTACGGATCGCTGCACGGCGCCAAGAAGGGGTTCAAGGACGCCTTCGCGCCGCAGGGCATGTTCGAGGACCTGGGGCTGAAGTACGTGGGCCCCATCGACGGCCATGACACCGAGGCGGTCGAGTCGGCGCTGCGCCGCGCCAAGCGGTTCCACGGCCCGGTCCTCGTCCACTGCCTCACCGAGAAGGGGCGCGGCTACCCGCCCGCGCTGGAGGACGAGGCGGACCATTTCCACACAGTGGCCGCGATGGACCCGCTCACCTGCGCGCCGCTGACTCCCTCCGGCGGCCGCTCGTGGACCTCGGTGTTCGGCGAGGAGATGGTGCGGATCGGCGCCGAGCGGCCCGATGTGGTCGCCCTCACCGCCGCGATGCTGCACCCCGTGGGCCTCGCCGGCTTCGCCGAGGCGTATCCCGAGCGGGTGTGGGACGTGGGCATCGCCGAGCAGCACGCGGCGGTCTCGGCGGCCGGGCTCGCCACCGGCGGACTCCACCCGGTCCTCGCCGTCTACGCCACCTTCCTCAACCGCGCCTTCGACCAGTTGCTCATGGATGTCGCCCTGCACAAGTGCGGGGTGACCTTCGTCCTGGACCGGGCCGGTGTCACCGGCACCGACGGGCCGAGCCACAACGGCATGTGGGACATGTCCGTCCTCCAGGTGGTGCCGGGGCTGCGGATCGCCGCCCCGCGCGACGCGGACCAGCTCCGTGCCCAGTTGCGCGAGGCGGTCGACGTGGACGACGCGCCGACCGTCATCCGCTTCCCCAAGGAGTCGGTGGGGGAGCCGATTCCGGCGCTCGACCGGGTGGGCGGGATGGACGTCCTGCGCCGGGGCGAGGACGTCCTCCTCGTGGCGGCCGGGGTCATGGCCCCCGTCGCGCTGCGCGCCGCCGAGCTGCTGGCCGGGCGCGGTATCGGCTGCACGGTGGTGGATCCGCGCTGGGTCAAGCCCGTCGACCCCGAGCTGCCCGGACTCGCGGCGCGCCACCGGCTGGTGGCGGTCGTGGAGGACAACGTGCGCACCGGTGGGGTGGGCGCGGCGGTGGCCCAGACGCTGCGGGACGCCGAAGTCGACCTGCCGGTACGGACGTTCGGCATCCCCGAGGCGTTCCTGGCGCATGCCAAGCGCGGTGAGGTGCTCGCCGACATCGGGCTCACCCCCGCCGAGATCGCGGGCCGGATCGGGGCGGCCCTGACCCGGATCGGGGCGGTCCACCCGGAACAGGCGCCTACCGCCGCCGGGGCCCGTACCCCCGCCCAGGCCGGTACGACGGCCGAGGCCCGTACCGCCGCCAAGGAGAGCCAGGCATGACAGCAGCCGAGCAGCAGCAGCGGCGTTCGGGCTTCGACCTCGGGAAGCTGCTGGCCGAGCGCGCGTCGGAGCGGTACGACCTGCACACCCGGCACCTCAACCACCAGCTGCCCCGGATGCTGCGCACCATCGGGTTCGACAAGGTCTACGAACGGGCCGAGGGCGCGTACTTCTGGGACGACGAGGGCCAGGACTACCTCGATATGCTCGCCGGCTTCGGGGTGATGGGCCTGGGCCGCCACCACCCCGTGGTCCGCAAGGCGCTGCACGACGTCCTGGACGCCGACCTGGCCGATCTGACCCGCTTCGACTGCCAGCCGCTGCCCGGTCTGCTGGCCGAGCGGCTGCTGACCCACGCCCCGCACCTGGACCGGGTCTTCTTCGGCAACAGCGGCACCGAGGCCGTCGAGACGGCCCTGAAGTTCGCCCGCTACGCCACCCGCAAGCCGCGCGTCCTGTACTGCGCCCACGCCTTCCACGGGTTGACCACCGGCGCGCTGTCGGTCAACGGCGAGGACGGCTTCCGGACGGGGTTCGCCCCGCTGCTGCCCGACACCCAGGTCGAGATGGGTGACCTCGACGCGCTGGAGCGGGAGCTGGCGCGCGGGGACGTGGCGGGGTTCGTGGTGGAGCCCATCCAGGGCAAGGGGGTGCACGAGGCCCCGCCCGGCTTCCTGCGCGCCGCGCAGGAGCTGCTCCACCGCCACAAGGCCCTGCTCATCGCGGACGAGGTGCAGACCGGCCTCGGCCGCACCGGGGACTTCTTCGCCTACCAGCACGAGGAGGGCGTCGAACCGGATCTGGTGTGCGTGGCCAAGGCACTCTCCGGGGGCTATGTGCCGGTCGGCGCGACCCTCGGCAAGGACTGGATCTTCAAAAAGGTCTATTCGTCGATGGACCGGGTGCTGGTCCACTCGGCCAGCTTCGGCTCCAACGCCCAGGCCATGGCGGCCGGGCTCGCCGTCCTCGCCGTCATGGCGGACGAGGAGGTCGTGGCCAACGCCCGCCGCACCGGTGAGCTGCTGCGCGACCGCCTCGCCGCGCTGGTGGACCGCTACGAGCTGCTGCACGACGTCCGTGGCCGGGGGCTGATGATCGGCATCGAGTTCGGCAGACCCAGCTCACTGGGGCTGCGCGGCCGGTGGGCGATGCTCCAGGCGGCGCGCAAGGGGCTGTTCGCGCAGATGGTCGTCGTCCCGCTGCTGCGGCGCCATCGCATCCTCACCCAGGTGTCCGGCGACCATCTGGAGGTCATTAAGCTGATCCCGCCGCTGATCATCGGCGAGCGGGAAGTGGACCGCTTCGTCGAGGCGTTCACAGCGGTCATGGATGACGCACACGACGGCGGCGGCCTGATCTGGGACTTCGGCCGGACGCTCGTCAAACAGGCGGTGGCCAACCGCTGACCGATGGGGGACCCCGCATGATCGACGCGACCGCCGTACGGGCCGTGAACACGATGACGGCGAGGTGGGCGCGGGCGGCCGTGGCGGACGAGGGCACGGCCTTCGCCGCCACCGGGGTCTGGCCGCTGCTCGCCCTGCTCGCGGGCGGTGCCGACGGCCCGGCCCGGCAGGAGCTGGCGGGCGCGCTGGGCGTCGGCGCGGACGGGGCGACGGCGCTCGGCGGGCGGCTGCTCGGGTCGCTGGACGCCATGGACGGCGTCCACGCGGCCACCGGGCTGTGGACCCGTCAGGACCTGCCGATCCGGCCCGAGTGGGCGGCCGCGCTGCCCCCGGGCGTACGCTCCACGCTGACCGGGGACGCCGAGCGTGACCGCAAGGAGCTGGACGGCTGGGCGTCCGCGCGCACCCGGGGCGCGATCGCCGAGATGCCGGTGCCGCTCACCCCCGACACCCGGCTGGTGCTGGCCGGGGCGCTCACGGTGGAGACGGCCTGGCTCCAGCCGTTCCAGCCGGGCCTGCTGAGGCCGGCGAGCGGCCCCTGGCGGGACCGCCGGCTGGCCGGGCTCACCCGGTCCACCGACGACCTCGACAGGGCGCTGCGGGTCGTCCCCGACACCCCGGCCGGTCCGCTCACCCTGTCCGGGGTCGCGGGCGGCAACGGGCTCGACGTCCATCTGGTCCTCGGCGCCGAGGACGCCCCGGGCGGCGAGGTGCTGGAGGCCGGGATCGGCGCGGTGGCCGGGAATTACGCGGGATGGCCCGGCTCGGCGCTGCCGCCGGGCGAGGCCGGGCCCGGGGTCCGGGTGATGGAGGTCCCGAGCTGGGACCCCACACCCCGGGCGATGCTCACCACCCCGCAGTTCACCGTGACGGCGCGGCACGATCTGCTGCGCCGGGCCGAGCTGTTCGGGCTGCGTACCGCGCAGGACACCGCGCGCGGCCACTTTCCGGGGATCAGCCCCGCCGCGCTGGCGCTGTCCTCGGCGGAGCAGTCCATGACCGCCTCGTTCAGCGCCGAGGGCTTCCTCGCGGCGGCGGTGACCGCGTTCGCCACGGCGCCCGGTTCGGCGCCGCCGCAGCGGACGGCGAAGCTGATCAGCGTGCGGTACGAGCGGCCGTTCGGCTTCCTGGCCGTGCACCGCGCCACCGGTCTGGTGCTGACGGCGGGCTGGGTCACCGAGCCGGAGGCCGTAGCCGGCACCATGTGGTGAACCGGTGGGCGGGCCATGAGCCCGCCCGGACCGGGCGTCAGGCCGTGAGCAGCCGCTCGCGGAGCCGGTCGCGCTGCTCGGGGGCGAGGCCGAGCCCCTCGGCGAGATAGCGCTCGGTGCCGCCCCAGGTCTCCTCGATGGTCGTGAAGGCCGCCGCCAGATACTCGGCGCGTGCGTCGAACAGCGGCAGCAGCAGCGCCATGACCTCGGGGGACATGGGGTCGGAGCGGTCCCCCGGAGAGCCCTTGCGCCAGATCTTGTAGCGCCGGTGGGCGGCCGCCGACTCGAGGTAGTCGGCCTCGATGACCTGCTGGTCGACGCCGAGGGCCAGCAGGGTCACCGCGATGGACAGCCCGGCCCGGTCCTTGCCCGCCGAACAGTGCATCAGCACCGGCGAGCTGTCCTCGGCCATGTCGCGGAGGATCCGGCCGTGCTCGACGAGCCGGGTGGTGATGATGGAGCGGTAGGAGCCGATCATGCGCTTCTCGGCCCGGCCCTCGTCGAGCAGCTCGCGCAGGGTCTTCAGATCGCCCTCGCGGACCATGGTCCAGAACCCGGCGCCGTCGGCCGGGTCGGACAGCGGCAGATTGACGTTGCGGACCCCGCGGAGCGTGACGTCCGGGCCCTCCAGCTTGATGTCGGCGGCGTTGCGGAAGTCGAAGACGGTGTGCAGGCCGAGCGAGTCGAGGTAGGCCGTGTCCGTCTCGGTGGCATGGGCGAGATGGCCGCTGCGGAACAGCACTCCGGGCCGTACGCGGCGGCCGTCGGCAGCCGGCAGTCCACCGAGATCACGGAAATTGCGTACCCCCACCAGCCGGCTATCGGTCTGGGGGACCTGCGGCGACTGCGACTGCTGCGTCACGGGCTCTCCTTCACCATCGGCCGCCGACGCGGCTCGTCGACGAGGCGGCTGAAGCTGACCATACGACATGCGTGCAGCGGGCAACCGGTCTCGTGTGAGTGCGGGCATTGCCGCACCGCCCGCCCTCCTCGATCATGTTGATACCTGTGGAGAATTGGGGAGAGCGATGATCGAAACCGGTGGAAGTGGTCGGCTCTGGGTGCTCTCGGGGCGGCACAGTAGCTATGCCCTGCATCTCACCGACCGTGATGAGCTGCTCCATCTCCACTGGGGACCGAGGATCGCGGTCGAGGACGCCGAGGCGCTCGCCGCCGAGCCGGGGCCGCCGGACTGGCCGTTCGAATCACCGCTGGACGGGCGCGAGGAGTACCCGGTGGAGGGCGGCCCGCGCTTCGTTCGCCCCGCCCTGTCCGCACACGCCGGAGGCGTACGCGGCACCGAGTGGCGCTTCGACGGCGACACCGTCCTCGACCCCGGCACCGGCGAGGAGCTGCGGCTGGGCTTCCACGATCCGCTGCACCACCTCGACATCACCCTCCACTACCGGATGCGGGACGACGGCGATGTCATCGAGCGCTGGACCACCCTCACCCACACCGGCACCGCGGGGCAGGAGCCGGTGGAGCTGCTGCGCGCCGACTCCGCCGCCTGGGCTCTCCCGGCGCGCGACCGCTGGCGGCTGTCCCATCTGCACGGCCGCTGGGCCGCCGAGAGCCGGCTCGCCCGCACCGAGCTCACCCCCGGCGAGAAGGTGATCGGCAGCCGCCGTGGCCACACCAGCCATCACCATCTGCCCTGGATCGCCCTGGACGGCGGGGCCGCCACCGAGGAGAGCGGCGAGGTGCACAGCTGCGCGCTCGCCTGGTCCGGGGCGTGGCGGATCGCGGTCCAGCTGTTGAGCGACGGCGCCCTCCAGGCGGTCGGCGGGGTCGGCCACGACGACGCGGGCCAGCTGCTCCTCGCGCCCGGCGAGTCCTTCGGCACGCCCGTCTTCGCGGGGCTGTGGACCGACGGCGGCTTCGGGGCCGCGAGTCGCGCCTGGCACGCCTGGCAGCTCGCGCATGTGGTCCCCGGCGCCGACCGGTCCCGGCCGGTGCTCTACAACTCCTGGGAGGCCACCGAGTTCGAGGTGAGCGAGGAGCAGCAGCGCTCGCTGGCGCGGCTGGCCGCCGGCCTGGGCGTCGAGCTGTTCGTGGTGGACGACGGCTGGTTCGGGGCCCGCACCAGCGACCGGGCCGGGCTCGGCGACTGGACGCCCAACCCGGACCGCTTTCCGCACGGGCTGAAGCCGCTGGCCGACGAGGTGCACGCGCTGGGGATGCGGTTCGGCGTCTGGGTCGAGCCGGAGATGGTCAACCCCGACAGCGACCTCTACCGCGCCCACCCCGACTGGGCGCAGCACCACCCCGGCCGTACCCGCACCGAGTTCCGCAATCAGCTCGTGCTCAACCTCGCCCGCCCCGAGGTGCGCGCGTACCTGTGGGAGCGGCTGGACACCCTGCTCGGCGGCGCACCCATCGACTATGTGAAATGGGACTTCAACCGCTCCTTCGCGGACCCCGGCTGGCCCGGCGACCCCTATCCGCGGCGGCTGTGGATCGACCACGTACGCGGGCTGTACGAACTGCTGGAGCGGCTGCGCGCCGCCCACCCCGGGGTCGCCTTCGAGTCCTGCTCGGGCGGCGGCGGCCGGATCGACCTCGGCGTCCTGGGCCTGACCGACCAGGTGTGGACCTCGGACAACACCGATCCGCTGGACCGGCTGGCCATCCAGCACGGCTTCGGCCAGCTCCACCCGGCCCGGGTGATGGCCGCCTGGGTCACCGACAGCCCCAACGCCATGGGCAACGCCCGGGTCAGCTCGCTGCGCTTCCGCTTCATCAGCGCGATGGCCGGGGTGCTGGGCGTCGGGGGCGATCTGACCCGCTGGAGCGAGGCCGAACTCGCCGAGGCCCGCGACTGGGTGGCGCTCTACAAGCGGGTGCGCCCGGTCGTCCAGCACGGTGAGCTGTACCGGCTGCGGCCGCCGGAGGGCGACGGGCTCAGCGCGGTGCAGTACGTCCGGGGCGCGGAGACCGTGGTGCTGGCCTGGCTCCAGGCGCAGCACTACGGCCGGGCACAGCCTCCGCTGCGGCTGCGCGGGCTCGACCCGGCGGCCACGTACCGGGACCTGGAGAGCGGGGAGGTGCACCGGGGAGCGGTGCTCGCCCACCGGGGCTTGCGCACCGGGCTGCGCGGCGACCTCGACGCCGCCGTATTCCACCTTCGCCGAAACTGACCGGGTGGGATAGATCACCCCACGTCAAGCCCTGGTTACGGTGGCGTAAGTCACGCCATCGGGTGAATGATGTCCCGACGTGGCAGACGATAAGGAGAGATTCAGCAACGGTTCCATCGGGTCGTACGCGGCCGTCGGCGACAGCTTCACCGAGGGCGTCGGCGACCCCGGTCCTGACGGGGTGTTCGTCGGCTGGGCCGACCGGCTCGCCGTCCTGCTGTCCGACCAACGACCCCACGACGATTTCCGCTACGCCAATCTGGCCGTACGCGGTCGACTCCTTGACCAGATCGTGGCCGAGCAGGTGGCCCGCGCCATCGAACTCGGCCCCGATCTGGTCACCTTCTGTGCGGGTGGCAATGACATCCTGCGCCCCGGCAGCGACCCCGACGATGTGGCCGAGCGCTATGAGACGGCCGTGGCCGACCTTCGGGCGCGGGTGGGCACGGTGCTGCTGTGCACCGGCTTCGACACCAGAGGGGTGCCGGTGCTGCGCCATCTGCGGGGCAAGATCGCCACGTATACGGCGCATGTGCGGGCGATCGCCGACCGGCACGGCTGCCCGGTGCTCGACCTGTGGTCGCTGCGCTCGGTGCAGGACCGCCGGGCCTGGGACGCCGACCGGCTGCATCTGTCGCCGGACGGGCACACCCGGGTCGCGCTGAGGGCCGGTCAGGTGCTCGGCCTCGACGTTCCGGCCGACCCCGATCAGCCCTGGCCCCCGGAGGGGCAGCGCACCGCGGCCGAGGTGCGCCGGGACAACATCCACTGGGCGCGCGAATATCTGGTGCCCTGGATCGGCCGACGGCTGCGCGGTGAGTCGTCGGGTGACCATGTGGAGCCCAAGCGGCCCGATCTGCTGCCGCTGCGGCCCTGAACGATCCGTGCCGAAGATCCGTGCCGAACGACCGTGACGAACGATCCGTGACCCGAAGCGGTCCCGGAGGAATAGGGGCAGACCCCCGTTGGCGCCCCGGGGCTGACCGCCCGGTGCGCTGTCGCTGCCCCTATTCCCTCGGCACCGCCCGCGTACGCCGTGTCGTCGCCGCGGGCCGCTATATCGCCAGGTAGGCCCAGACGGCGCGGCCCGCGCCGCCCTGATTCGGCCTGACCCCCCAGGCCTCCGACATGGCCTCCACCAGCATCAGCCCGCGGCCGCCCTCCTGGTCCGCGGTCACCGACCGGGCCTCCGGCACCGTGCGTGCACAGCCCTGGTCGGCCACCTCGAGCCGCAGCCGGGTGCCTATGAGCTGGAGTGAACAGCGGACGTCCTCGCTGGAGGTGTGGCGCACCGCGTTGGTGAAGAGTTCGGAGACGATCAACTCCGCGCTGTCCCGGGTGTCCTGGTCGATGCCCCATGAGCCCAGCCGCCGGACGACATGCCTTCTCGCCTCGGCGACGGACGTGCTCAGCGCCGGCAGACGAAACACGTCGTGGCGGGGCGGAGCGACCACGGTGCCGCCGCGCCCTAACCGGAGAGCCTCATAGGAAGGAGCCACGCCGACACTATGCTCTGTCACGCTCGCGTATGGCAAGGTTCAATCTGTAAATTACAGAATCGCAAGCGCAGGCTGTTCGGAATGCTGAGCCCATGCCAAACTGCTGTGTCGTGAAGGTACTTGGAGGGGGACGGTAGTGGCGGATGCGCGGGCGGGCGGAGCCCCGACCGTCCTGCGAGTCGTGCTCGGCAAACGGCTCCAGGACCTTCGGGAGAAGGCCGGGCTGTCATTCGAACAGGCCGGGCGTGCCCTGGACGTCACCCATGCCACGATCCGGCGGATGGAGAAGGCCGAGGTCGGCCTGAAGCTCCCGTACGTCGAGAAGCTGCTGCGGACGTACGGCGTCACCGACCCCGAGGAGGTCGAGGGGTTCCTCTCCCTCGCGCGCGAGGCCAACAAGGCCGGCTGGTGGCACCGGTTCCGCGATGTCCTGCCGGAGTGGTTCAACACCTTCGTAAGTCTGGAGGTGGAGGCCAATCTGATCCGTGCCTACGAGCCGCACTACGTCCCGGGGCTGCTGCAGACCGAGGACTACGCCCGCGCGGTGCTCCGTGCGGGCATGTCGCATGCGCCCGAGTCGGAGATCGAGCGCAACGTGGCCCTCCGCATGGAGCGCCAGGCGTTGCTCGCCCGGGACAACCCGCCGATGCTGTGGGTGGTCATGGACGAGACGGTGGTGCGTCGCCCCATCGGCGGCGCCGAGACCATGCGGGCCCAGATCACGCGGCTCATCGAGGAGGCCGAGGCCGCTCATATCCGGCTGCAGGTCATGCCGTTCGACGCCGGTCCGCACCCGGCGATGTACGGCCCCTTCCATATCTTCCGGTTCCCGATCCCGGAGCTGCCCGATATCGCGTATACGGAGACGCTCGTCAGCGGCTCCTACTTCGACCAGCGTGATGATGTATCGGCGTTCCTGGAGGCCTTGGACCGGATGTGCGCGCAGGCCGCGCCTGCACAGACGACTCAGGCGATTCTGAGTCGCATTCGCAAGGAGATCTGAACGATGGATCGCATATGCGGGAGCCGCGTCTACAGCGGCATGCCGGCAAGGGACCTCGGCAGCGAGGGCTGGCACAAGCCGTGGAGCGGTGGCAATGGGGGAAGCTGCGTCGAGGCGATGAGACTGACGGACGGGCGGGTGGCGCTGCGCCAGTCGACCGATCCGGACGGACCGGCCCTGATCTACACGCATCTGGAGATGAAACGCTTCATCCAGAGCGCGAAGGCCGGGGAGGCGGACTTTCTGTTCCTGTGACGTCCTGTGTGACGTCCGGTTCTGTGACGCTCATCGTGACCATGGGGATCGAGGGGGAAACGGTGTGACCGACCGACCACGAAGCGACCGGCGGGGCCGTAGCGCCGCGCGGTACGATCGATCGTAGAAATAGACCAGTTCCGTTGAGATCACCGAGGCGCCGGTCCGCCATGGCGGACCGGCGCCTCGGTGCGGATGGATCCCGGGTCGGATCGCCTTCGTGCGCCCGGAATTGCTTCAGAGGCGACTCTTTTGCTCATCCTGGCACAAAGGTTTGGTCTATACCTTGACTGGTATAGACCAAACCGCTTGAGTGTTCCTCGAAGTTCCAGGGCCCCCCACGCGAAGGAGATCGGCCCCATGTGGAGACGACGTGTTCTGGTGCCGCTCGCGGCGACCGCGGCGGTGTGTGCGAGTGTGCTTGTCATGCCCATGGCCTCGGCCTCGGCGGCGGGGACGACCGCCCAGGCGGCCTGCAACTACCCGAACTGGGCGGCCGGCAAGTGGTACGTCACCGGTGACATCGTCCGGTACACCGACGGCAAGTACTACCGCGCGGAGCACGACAACCCGGGCTATGACCCGGTGATCAGCACCTGGTACTGGGAGCCCTACAACTGCGGCGGCGAGGGCCAGAACCCGAGCGGCTTCGTGGTGAGCGAGGCGCAGTTCAACCAGATGTTCCCGAACCGGAACTCGTTCTACACCTACCAGGGCCTGACCGCCGCCCTGAGCGCCTACCCCGGCTTCGCCAACACCGGCAGCGACACCGTCAAGAAGCAGGAGGCGGCCGCCTTCCTGGCGAACGTCAACCACGAGACCGGCGGTCTGGTCCACATCGTGGAGCAGAACACCGCCAACTACCCGCACTACTGCGACTGGAACCAGCCCTACGGCTGCCCCGCGGGCCAGGCGGCGTACTACGGCCGCGGACCGATCCAGCTCAGCTGGAACTTCAACTACAAGGCCGCGGGCGACGCGCTCGGCATCGATCTGCTCGGCAACCCCTGGCTGGTGGAGCGGGACGCCGCGGTGTCCTGGAAGACCGCCCTGTGGTTCTGGAACACCCAGCGCGGGGCCGGCTCGATGACCCCGCACGACGCCATGGTCAACCAGCGCGGCTTCGGCGAGACCATCCGCGCGATCAACGGCAGCCTGGAGTGCAACGGCGGCAACCCCGGTCAGGTGCAGAGCCGAATAGACTCCTACCAGCGGTTCGTCCAGATACTCGGCACCACCCCCGGCTCCAACCTGAGCTGCTGACCGGCCGCTGCTGACCGGCTGCCGCTGACCGGCTGCCGCTGACCGGCGCCGAGCGGCCGTCCGGTCGGAAGCGAGGAAATTGAGGTGCGCCGCTCCGCCGCCACGCGCCAGCCTGGAGCACATGGCGTGGACGGTGACGTACGACCTCGAGGAGTTCCGGGCCGCGGCGGGTGGCTTTCTGCGCGCCCACCCGGCCCGGAACACCACCTTGCTCACGGTGGTCTCCTCCCTGACGGTGGCGGGCAGCGGCAGATACGGCGACGAGCCGCCGGTCTACGGCTGGTGGACCGGGGAGGGGCAGGGCCGGGCGGAGGGCGCGTTCCTGTGCACCCCGCCGTACCCCCCGCTGCTCTCCGCCCTCTCCGGCGAGGCGGCGCGGGCCCTCGCCCGCACCCTCGCCCGGGACGGCGAGCTGAAGATCACCGGAGTGAACGCGGGGCGCGAGACCGCCGAGGCCTTCGCCACCGCCTGGACGGGCCTCACCGGTGCGGCGAGCAGCGTCGACCAGACCCACCTGCTCTATCGTCTCGATGCCCTCACCCCGCCCGACCCCGCCCCGCCGGGGCGGCCCCGGACCGCCACCACCGCCGACCGGGACCTGCTGATCACCTGGTACGAGGGGTTCGCCCGCGAGACCGACGCGCTGAGGGGCGATGTCACGGCGCAGGTGGACGACAAGCTCGGCCATGACGGGATCACGGTCTGGGAGCTCGACGGCCGGCCGGTGGCCTGCGCCGGGATCAGCCGTACGATCGCCGGCATGGCCCGGGTCGCCCTGGTCTACACCCCGCCCGAGCTGCGCGGACGCGGCTACGCGGGCGCCGCCACGGCCGCCGTGAGCGGGGCCGCGCGGGCCGCCGGGGTGACGGAGGTCCTGCTCTTCACCGATCTCGGCAACCCCACCAGCAACGCCCTCTACCAGCGTCTCGGCTACCGCCCGGTGGAGGAGCATCTGGTGCTGTCCTTCTCCGCGGCCGAGGGTGCCGACCTGGCGGCGGAGCGCACCGTCTCGACGGCCGGGCCCGCCGTTCCGGAACAAGGTCACCCCTCGTAAGAGTTGTGTCATTGCAGCCCAACCTCACCGCGCGTTGGAGTGCTCCCGCCCTCTCACCCTGGAGGCCCCGTGACCGGCTCCCATCCGACACGTTCCCGGCTCACCGCAGCCCTGCGCCCCGCCGCCTTCGGGGCGGATCCGAGCGGGGAGCGGATGGAGCGCATCCGGCGGTCGCCGAACTTCGCGAACGGTGTGTTCGTCAACCCGGTGGGGGCCCGTACCGCCCCGTCCGGCTCGATGCTGAAGTTCGCGGCCACCTATTTCCGCAAGGAGGAGCGCGTCCGCCGGGCCCCGGCCGGGACCGTGCCGGTGCATCCCACCACCGTCGCCGATCTGGCCACCCCGCCCGGCTCCGGGCTGCGGCTGACCTGGATGGGGCACTCCAGCGTGCTGGCGGAGATCGACGGGCGGCGGGTGCTGTTCGACCCCGTATGGGGGCAGCGCTGTTCGCCCTTCTCGATGGTGGGGCCCAAGCGGTTGCACCCGGTGCCGGTGCCGCTGCGGGAGCTGGGGCCGGTGGACGTGGTGGTCATCTCCCATGACCACTACGACCATCTGGACATGCCCACGATCCGGGCGCTGGTGCGGAGCCACGCGATGTTCGTCGTCCCGCTCGGGGTGGGGGCCCATCTGGAGCGCTGGGGCGTCCCGGCCGAGCGGATGACCGAGCTGGACTGGCACGAGTCCACCGAGGTCGCCGGGCTCACCCTCACCGCCACCCCGGCCCGCCACTTCTGCGGTCGCGGGCTGCGCAACACCCAGCACACCCTGTGGGCCTCCTGGGTGGTGTCCGGTTCCGGGCGCCGGATCTACCACAGCGGCGACACCGGCTACTTCCCCGGTTTCGCGGAGATCGGCGCGGCGTACGGGCCGTTCGACGCGACCATGATCCAGATCGGTGCCTACTCCGAACACTGGCCGGACATCCATATGACCCCCGAGGAGGGCATGCGGGCCCATCTCGATCTCCAGGGCGGGGACCCGACGCGGGGGGTCATGCTGCCGATCCACTGGGGCACCTTCAACCTCGCCCCGCACCCGTGGGAGGAGCCCGCCGAGGGCACGGTGACGGCGGCCAAGGAGGCCGGGGCGAATGTGGCCGTTCCGCGTCCTGGCCAGCCGTTCGAGCCGGAGCGCGGGCTGCCGCTGGAGTCGTGGTGGCGGGCGATCGCGGCACGGCCGGTGACGGAGGTACCGGCCGCGGCCGAGGGTGTGGCCGAGCCGGCCCTTCCCGCCGGACCGTCCGGCGCCGGGGCTTCGGGGACGGCCGGAAAGCGTCCCGGGGCGACCGGCGGCGCGGACCCCGCGATGCCCATCCCCCAGTCGTAACACGGGGGTTGGCGCCGCCTCCCGAGGCGGTACGACACGGGTTGCTTCTTTGTCGAATGGCGCTGAATGGCGTCCAAACCCTTGTGGTGGACACGGCGCGCTCGCTTGAATGGTTAGGAAAGGTTCCTAACGGATCGCCTCAAGGGCCCGGGGCTGCCCCGGCGCGCCCTGGGGCGGCCGCGCGCACTTCCCCCACAGTCGACAAGGAACGGAGTCCCCATGTCCCCCATGCAGCGGAGGATCGGCCTCGCGGCCGTGGCCGTCACGGTACCGGCCGCGCTCGTCTTCACCGGCGTCGGAGTCGGGCAGGCGTCCGACCACCTGCCGTCCTCGTCGGACGCGCGCCACACCCACTCGGCGCTCAAGGTCGCGGCGGCGAGCAACCTGGACGACCCGGCGAAGAAGGAGATCGCCATGAAGCTGGTCTCCAGCGCCGAGAACTCCTCGCTCGACTGGCGCGCCCAGTTCAAGTACATCGAGGACATAGGCGACGGCCGCGGCTACACCGCGGGCATCATCGGATTCTGCTCCGGCACCGGCGACATGCTGGAACTCGTCGAGTACTACACCCAGCAGAAGCCCGGCAACGTCCTGGCCAAGTACCTCCCCGCGCTGCGCGAGGTGAACGGCGGCGACTCCCACGACGGTCTGGACCCGAACTTCACCAAGGACTGGAAGAAGGCCGCCGCCGACAAGGCGTTCCAGGACGCCCAGGAGCACGAGCGCGACCGCGTCTACTTCAACCCGGCCGTCAAGCAGGGCAAGGGCGACGGCGTGGGCGCGCTCGGCCAGTTCATCTACTACGACGCGATCGTGATGCACGGCCCAGGCGACAGCAAGTACAGCTTCGGCGGCATCCGTAAGACCGCCCTGTCCAAGGCCAAGTCCCCGGCGCAGGGCGGCAATGAGACCACCTACCTCAACGCCTTCCTCGACGCCCGTAAGGAGGCCATGAAGAGCGAGGAGGCGCACAGCGACACCAGTCGCGTCGACACCGAGCAGCGGAAGTTCCTCAACGAGAAGAACTTCGACCTGGCGCCCCCGCTGAAGTGGAAGGTCTACGGCGACCCGTACGAGATCAACTCCTGACCGCCGCGCCGGTCCCCGCTTGCTAAGCGGGACACTGTCCCATATCTTCAATCGGGACAGTGTCCCGTTTATTTGGCGTGGGGATGGAGTAGGGCTATGTCGACATATCTGCTGGTGCATGGCGCTTGGCACAGTGGGCAGTGCTGGGAGCGGGTGGTCCCGCTGCTGACGGCGGCCGGCCATCGGGTGCTGGCGCCGACGCTGACCGGCTACGGCGACACGGCGCATCTGGCGGGCCCGGAGGTGGGACTGGACACGCATGTCGACGACATCGTCGGGCTGATCACCGAGGAGGACCTCACCGACGTGGTGCTCGTCGGGCACAGCTACGCCGGGCTGGTCATCTCGTCCGCGGCCAACCGGGTCCCGGAGCGGACCGGGCATCTGGTCTATCTCGACGCCATGGTCCCGGAGGACGGCGAGAGCGCGGCCGATGTCATGCCCTTCGCCCAGGCCATGATCGACCAGGCCGTGGCGTCCGAGAGCGGCTGGCGGATTCCGCCGCTGGCCGGAGTGGAGCCGTCCTCGAGTCTGTTCGGGGTCACCGAACCGGCGGATGTGGAGTGGCTGCGGTCGATGCTGTCGGATCAGCCGGTGCGCTGCCTCCAGCAGCCGGTCCGGCTGGACAACCCGGCCGTGAACGCGATCCCGCGGACCCACATCCACTGCGTCGCCGACGTGCCGGAGGGCATCACCCGGCGGCCCGTTCCCGCGATCCAGCCCAACGGCACCCCGGCACAGGTGTGGGAGCTGGAGACCGGCCACGACTGCATGATCACCATGCCCGCCGAACTCACCGAACTGCTGCTCAAGCTCGGCTGAGCCGGCCTCGCCGCGGGCCGGTCCCGTCCCGGTACGGCCCGCCTCAGCCGGACGCCGCCTCCACCAGGGCGCGCATGACCCGGACATCGTCGCCCGCCTCCGGATGCCACTGGACGCCCAGCACGAACGCCTCCGCGTCCGGCAGCTCCACCGCCTCCACCGTTCCGTCGTCCGTGGCGTGGGCCGACGGGGTCAGCCCCTTGCCCAGCTGGGCCACGGACTGGTGGTGGAAGGTGGGGACGGACATCGGCTCCGGGAGGATCCCGGCGAGGAGCGTGCCCGGGACCGGCTTCACCTCATGGTGGTCGAAGACGCCGGGCGGGCCCGTATGGCCGTCCAAGTGCTGGACGAGGGTGCCGCCGAGGAAGACGTTCAGGAGCTGGTGGCCGCGGCAGATGCCCAGCAGGGGAGTGCCCGACGCCAGGGCCGCCTCGATCAGGGCCAGCTCCCAGGCGTCCCGCTCCCGCGCGGGCGGCCCGGTGCGCGGCTCCGCCTCGGCCCCGTACCGCACCGGTTCCACATCCGGGCCGCCGGAGATGACGAGCCCGTCGAGGCGGGAGACGACGTACGCGGCGGCGGCCGGGTCCTCGTCCGGTGGCAGCATCGCCGCCAGGCCGCCCGCGCGCTGGACGAGCAGGTGGTAGCCCGCGGGCAGCAGCGCGGCGGGGAGGTTCCACACGCCCCAGCTCGCCGAGGGTTCGAGATAGGTGCTGACGCCGATCAGGGGCTTGGACACCGGGGACTCCGATCTTCGTGGATCTGCTCGGTCGCGGGACGGTTCCCGGCCGGGGACCGTTCTCCGCCGCGGGACGGTTCCCGGCCGCGGGTCGGTTCTCCGCCGTGGGACGGTTCTCCGCCGTGGGACGGTTCTCCGCCGTGGGAATGGTCTCAGTCGCGGGACAGTTCCGCCTCGGCCTCCGCCAGCGCCGCGAACTCCTCCTCCGGCGCGGCCGCGACCAGGCGGTGGCGGCTGTAGAAGGCGAAGTAGGCCAGCGCCACCGCGTAGACACCGAGCGCGATGAAGGCCGCGTCCTTGTCCACCAGGAAGGTGGCCACCAGTGCCGAGAGGGCCAGGACGAAGGCGACGGACGACGTCACCGTGGAGCCCGGGGTGCGGTAGGGACGCTCCAGGTCCGGTTCGCGGCGGCGCAGGACGATGTGCGAGAGCGACATCAGCGCGTACGAGATGGTGGCGCCGAAGACCGCGGTGTTGAGCATCCGGGCGCCGTCGCCGGTCCACGCCGCGAGCGTGAAGCCGATGGCGCCCGGGACCAGCAGGCCCAGGAAGGGGGCCTTGCGGCTGCTGGTCAGCGAGAGGAAGCGGGGCAGATAACCGGCCCGGGAGAGCGCGAACAGCTGGCGCGAACCGGCGAAGATCAGGGAGAAGAAGGAGGCCACGAGCCCGGCGAGCCCCGCGTAGTTGACGATGCGGGACAGCGCGGTGGCCTTGCCGTCCGGCTGCAGCGCCTCGACCAGCGGGTTGCCCGCGTCCTGGACGGCGCTCGGGCCGCGCGCCCCCGTCGCCGCGAGGAAGGTGAGCAGGGCGAGGAGCAGCAGGATGCCCATGGACCAGGCCATGGCCTTCGGCAGCGTACGGGCCGGGTCCCGGGTCTCCTCGGCCGCCAGCGGCACCCCCTCCACGCCCAGGAAGAACCACATGCCGAAGGGGAACGCGGACCAGATGCCGAGCAGCCCGAACGGCAGCCAGGAGCTCGCGCCGAAGGAGGAGTGGTCCGCCGGGATGTCGTTGAGCGAGCCCGCGTCGAAGTCGGTGAGGGCGCCCACGGCGAAGACCAGCAGCGCGGCGACGGCGATGGCGGTCACGACCAGGCTGAACCGCAGGGCCTCGCCCACGCCCCACAGATGGATGCCGATGAAGATGACGAAACACGCCAGATAGACCGGCCAGCCGGACTCCAGGCCGAAGAGCCCCAGCGACTCGACGTAGTCGCCGATGAAGATGGAGATGGCGGCGGGCGCCAGGACGTACTCGATGAGGATCGCCGTGCCGGTGAGGAAGCCGCCCCAGGGGCCGAGGGCGCGCCGCGCGAAGCCGTAGCCGCCGCCCGCGGTGGGGAGGATCGCGGCCAGTTCCGCCAGGGCGAACACCATGCAGGCGTACATCAGGCCCATCAGCAGGGCGGCGATGGCGAGACCGCCGAAGCCGCCCTCCGCCAAGCCGAAGTTCCAGCCCGAGAAGTCGCCGGAGACGACATAGGCGACGCCGAGGCCGGTCAGCAGTAGGGGGCCCGCGCTGCCGCGCCGCAGGGTGCGGCGCTCCAGATACGCGTCCTCGGGGGATGTCGCCGGGCCGCCGCCCGGCGGGGCGCCACCGGCGGAGCCACGAGCGGATTCGGTGCGGGCGGATTCGGTACCGTCGGCCATGGGGGACACTCCTGCTCCACACGAGGGGGCGATGGCAAAGGTGTGGGGCCATACCTTTGCCTTCCCATCGGCGATGCGCAAGACCTCTGCGTAAAACCGTGGTTAAGGACCCCCGAGGACCCCGAGGACCCCGAGGACCCCGAGGACCCCGAGGACCCCGAGGACCCCGAGGACCCCGAGGACCCCGAGGACCCCCGAGCCCCCCGAGGACCCCCCAACCCCCCAGGGCCTCCCTGGGGCCGGCCGCTCAGACCAGGAAGCCGCGCAGCAGCGCCGCCGTGCCCTCGCAGTGCTCCCGCATCACCTCGCGCGCCCCGTCCGCGTCCCCGTCCAGCACCGCCTCGACCAGTGCCCCGTGCTGGGCCTGGGAGTGCTCGAGATTCTTGACCAGCAGCGGGATGCAGTCCAGCAGGTCGTTGACGGTCGCGCGGACGGCCGCGTACTGGGCGGCCAGCGACGGTGAGCCCGCCAGCTCCGCGAGCGTGAGGTGGAGCATCGTGTCCAGACGGCGGTAGTCCGCCAACGGGGCGTCCCGCGTCGCGTCCAGGGCCGCCCGCAGCCGCCGCGCCTGCCCCGCCCCCAGCCCGTGCGCGGCGCACAGCCCCGCCGCGCCCACCTCCAGGACCTCGCGGAACCGCAGGGTGTCCTCGACGTCCACCGCCTCGACCCGGCGCCGCAACTCGTCCTCGCCGCCCTCCGCGGGCTCGGGCCTGGCCCGGACGAAGGTGCCGCCGTAGCGGCCGCGGCGGCTCTCCACCAGCCCCTGGTCCTGGAGCACCTTCAGCACCTCGCGCAGGGTCACCCGGCTGATCCGCAGCCGGCCGGCCAGCTCCCGCTCGGCCGGGAGCCGGCCGCCGTCCGGGACCAGCCCCAGCCGCAGCACCTGGAGTATCTGCTCCAGCGCCTCCTCGAAGCCGTTCCCCGCGCGCACCGGGCGCAGCACCGGCGCCAGCCGGTCCTCCGCCGCGCTCCCGCGCCCACTCCCGCTCTCGCTCATCGAACCGTCCGCACCTACTTCCCAACCAATGGTCTGCGGTATTACCTTAAGGCCACCCCGCGCCCCCCGACCCCTCCCCGCACCCTCCGTTCCCCCGAATTCTCCGACGCAGGAGGCCCCACCGTGGCAGACCGCACGCCCCCGCTCTCGGTCGACGAGCTGACCAGACTGGTCGCCGCCGGGGAGATCGACACCGTCGTCCTGGCCTTCACCGATATGCAGGGAAGGCTCCAGGGCAAGCGGTTCGCCGCCCGCTTCTTCCTCGACGACGTCCTGGCACACGGCACCGAGGGCTGCAACTACCTCCTCGCCGTCGACACCGAGATGAACACCGTCGACGGCTACGCCATGTCCTCCTGGGAGCGCGGCTACGGCGACTTCGCCATGCACGGCGACACCGCCACCCTGCGCCGCACCCCCTGGAACCCCGGCACCGCCCTCCTCACCGCCGATCTCGCCTGGCACGACGGCAGCCCGGTGGTCGCCTCCCCGCGCCAGATCCTGCGCCGTCAGCTCGACCGGCTCGCCGAGCGCGGCTGGACCGCGTACACCGGCACCGAGCTGGAGTTCATGGTCTTCAGGGACAGCTACGAGCAGGCGTGGAACACCGGCTACCGCGGGCTGACCCCCGTCAACCAGTACAACGTCGACTACTCCGTCCTCGGCACCGGCCGGGTCGAGCCCCTGCTGCGCCGCATCCGCAACGAGATGGGCGCCGCCGGGATGACCGTCGAGTCGGCCAAGGGGGAGTGCAACCTCGGCCAGCACGAGATCGCCTTCCGCTACGCCGACGCCCTGACCACCTGCGACCAGCACGCGGTCTACAAGACCGGCGCCAAGGAGATCGCCGCCCAGGAGGGCATGGCGCTCACCTTCATGGCCAAGTACGACGAGCGCGAGGGCAACTCCTGCCATATCCACCTCTCGCTGCGCGACGAGGCCGGGCATGCCGTGCTCGCCGCCGACGACGGCGAGTACGGCATGTCGAAGACCATGCGCCACTTCCTCGCCGGACAGATCGCGGCGATGCGCGACTTCACCCTGCTCTACGCCCCGAACATCAACTCCTACAAGCGGTTCCGCCCCGGCTCCTTCGCGCCCACCGCCGTCGCCTGGGGCCCGGACAACCGCACCTGCGCGCTGCGCGTCATCGGCCACGGCCCCTCCCACCGGCTGGAGAACCGGCTCCCCGGCGGCGACGTCAACCCGTACCTGGCCGTGGCCGGGATGGTGGCCGCCGGGCTGCACGGCGTGGAGCAGGAGCTGGAGCTCCCCGAGGTCTGTACCGGCAACGCCTACACCGGCGACGCCGAGCACGTCCCGACCTCGCTGCGCGACGCCGCCGAGCTGTGGCGGAACAGCCCGATAGCGCGGGCCGCCTTCGGCGACGAGGTGGTCGAGCACTACCTCAACATGGCACGCGTCGAGCAGGACGCCTACGACACCGCCGTCACGGACTGGGAGCGCTTCCGGTCCTTCGAGCGCATGTGAGGAACCAGCGAGTGAGCACCGAACACCCCCACGAACACCACATCCTCAACCCGGCCACCGAGGAGGTCATCGCCACCGTCCCCGCCACCACCCCGGACGGGGTGGCCGCCGCCGTGGCCCGCGCCACCGAGGCGCGGCGCGGCTGGGCCGCGCTCGCCCCCGCCGACCGCGCCCGGCTGCTGCGCCGCTTCGCCGCCGCCGTGGACGACCACCTCGAGGAGCTGGCCGCCCTCGAGGTCCGCGAGGCGGGCCATCCGATCGGGAACGCCCGCTGGGAGGCGGGCAATGTGCGCGATCTGCTGGACTACGCGGCCGGGGGAGCGGAGCGGCTGAGCGGCGCCCAGATCCCGGTGGCCGGCGGTCTGAACGTCACCTTCCACGAGCCGCTCGGCGTGGTCGCGGTCATCGCGCCGTGGAACTTCCCCATGCCGATCGCCGCCTGGGGCACCGCGCCCGCCCTGGCCGCCGGGAACGCCGTGGTCCTCAAACCGGCCGAGACCACCCCGCTCACCGCGCTCCGGCTGGCCGAACTCGCCCTGGCGGCGGGCCTGCCCGAGGGGCTGTTCCAGGTGCTGCCCGGGGCCGGGCCGGTCGCGGGCGCGGCGCTGGTCGAGCACCCCGGTGTCGCCAAGGTCGTCTTCACCGGCTCCACGGCGGTCGGCAAGGAGATCATGGCCAAATGCGCCGCGGGCGTGAAGCGGGTGACCCTCGAACTCGGCGGCAAGAGCCCGAACATCGTCTTCGCCGACGCCGACCTCGAGCGTGCCGCGGCCGCCGCCCCCGGCTCCTTCCTCGACAACACCGGGCAGGACTGCTGCGCCCGCAGCCGCATCCTGGTCCAGCGGAGCGTCTACGACCGGTTCATGGAGCTGCTGGCGCCCGCGGTGACCTCCTTCGCGGTCGGCGACCCGGCCGACCCCGCCACCGCCATGGGCCCGCTGATCTCGGCCGCCCAGCGGGAGCGCGTACGGTCCTACGTACCCGAGGACGCGCCCGCCGCGATCCGCGGCGAGGCCCCGACGGGCAAGGGGTTCTGGTATCCGGCCACCGTGCTGGAGGCCACCGGACCCGGGGACCGCGCCGCCGTGGAGGAGATCTTCGGCCCGGTCGCCGTCGTCCTCCCCTTCGAGGACGAGGCCGACGCCGTACGGCTGGCCAACGCCACCGACTACGGCCTGTCCGGCTCGATCTGGACCCGTGACGTGGGCCGCGCGGTCCGGGTCTCGCGCGCCGTCGCCGCCGGGAACCTGTCCGTCAACTCGCACAGCAGCGTGCGGTACGCCACCCCCTTCGGCGGCTACAAGCAGTCCGGCCTGGGCCGGGAGCTGGGCCCCGACGCCCTCGCCGCCTTCACCGAGACCAAGAACGTCTTCATCAGCACCGAGGAGCAGTGACGTGACCGAGACCCCCGTGTGCCGCCGTCTGGTGGGCCGTACCGCCGTCATCACCGGAGCGGGCAGCGGCATCGGCCTGGCCACCGCCCGCCGCCTGGCCTCCGAGGGCGCGCAGGTCGTCTGCGCCGATATCGACGAGAGCGCGGGCAAGGCCGCCGCCGACGAGGTCGGCGGGCTGTTCGTGCGGGTGGACGTGACCGACGCCGAGCAGGTCGAGGCGCTCTTCAAGACCGCCTTCGACACCTACGGTTCGGTGGACATCGCCTTCAACAACGCCGGGATCTCCCCGCCCGACGACGACTCGATCCTCACCACCGGGCTCGACGCCTGGAAGCGGGTCCAGGAGGTCAACCTCACCTCCGTCTATCTGTGCTGCAAGGCCGCGCTGCCGTACATGCGGCGGCAGGGCCGGGGCTCCATCATCAACACCGCCTCGTTCGTGGCCGTGATGGGCGCCGCCACCTCCCAGATCAGCTACACCGCCTCCAAGGGCGGGGTGCTGGCCATGTCCCGTGAACTGGGCGTGCAGTTCGCCCGCGAGGGCATCCGGGTCAACGCGCTGTGCCCGGGGCCGGTCAACACCCCGCTGCTGAAGGAGCTGTTCGCCAAGGACCCGGAGCGGGCCCAGCGCCGGCTGGTGCACGTACCGGTGGGCCGGTTCGCCGAGCCGGAGGAGATCGCCTCCGCCGTGGCCTTCCTGGCCAGCGATGACGCGTCCTTCGTCAACGCCGCCGAGTTCCTCGTGGACGGCGGGATCGCCGGGGCATATGTCACGCCGTTGTAGTCCGGGTGCGTAGTCCTGCCATCCGCGGTGTACGGACCCCACCCCTGGCCATAGGCTGACCGTGTGACCATGAACACGCCTCCCGGCTGGTACCCCGATCCCGGTTACGCAGGTAACGGCCCCGCCATGGAACGGTGGTGGGACGGCTCGGCCTGGACCGAGTACACGCGTGATGCCTCGGGCGCCGCGGACCCGGCCTTCGGCCCGCCGCCGCCCCCCTACCTGCCGGGGCGGCAGGGGGGCCACGGGCACAGCCGGGGCCGGGGCCCGAGGATCGCGGCGCTCTCCGTCGCGGTCGGCGTCGTCGTCGCCGCGATCGCCGGTGGCATCGTGCTGCTTGGCGACGGCGGCGACGGCGGTGGGAACGCCCAGACCGGGCCCGCCCCCAGCACCTCCGCACCGGACGACGGCGGCGATCCGGCCCCGGACCTCCCGACCCCGGACAACCCCTCGGAGGGGCCCACCGAGAGCCCCAGCGCACCGCCGAGCTACGACCCGGACACCGCCCCGGACCAGGCCAACGGCATCAGCCTGCCGGTGCTCTCCGGCTGGCAGGCGGGGCGCAGCAGCTCCGGCGGCGCGGGCGTCACCACCTCCCGCTACCCCTGTCCGGGCGACCCGTCCACCGACTGCGTGCGCGGCGGCGCCTTCTCCCGGACCGCCGAGGGCTACCGGGCCACCTCCGCCAAGGGCATAGCCAAGGAGGACATCGCGCAGAACGCCGAGGAGTCCTACGGCACGGACAAGGACACCGACCGCAAGGCGTACGGCGGGATCACCTCCCACAAGCAGCTGAAGGCCTCGACGGTCGAGGTCGCGGGCGAGAAGGGCTATCTGGTCCGCTGGAAGGTGGTGACGAAGAAGGGCGACGACGGCATCGTCCAGTCGGTGGCGTTCCCCTCGCCCACCATGCCGGACACGATGGTCGTGGTGCGCTTCGGGTTCGACGAGAGCGACAAGGCGCCGCCGCTCGGCGACATGGACAAGATCGTCAAGGGCATCGAGGCGCTGGCGGGCGACGGCCGGTCCATCTAGCCGCGTTGTGGCGGCACATTCCGGTCGTTGCTCGAAAAGTATCGGTCACAGGAACGTCCTGCCCTCGCCCCGGTACGTCGGCACCTCGGCCACCACCCGGTCCCCCTCGATCAGCCGCAGCGTGTCGAACCGCTCGCACAGCTCACCGGCCTTGGCGTGCCGGAACCACACCTTGTCGCCGATCAGCAGATCGTCGGCGGCCGTGCCCAGCAGCGGAGTCTGCACCTCGCCCGGCCCCTCCATCGAGTCGTACGCGAGCCCCTCCGGCAGATACGGCACCGGCAGCCGGTCCCGGCCCGCCGCGCCCGACGCCGGATAGCCGCCGCCGAGCACCGTCACCACGCCCACCCCGGGGCGGCGCACCACCGGCTGGGCGAACAGGGCCGCCGGGCGGCCGCGGAAGGAGGTGTAGTGGTCGAACAGCCGCGGCTGGTAGAGCCCGGATCCGGCGGCGATCTCGGTCACCGCGTCCTCCGCGGCGGTGTGCTGCACACTGCCCGTACCGCCGCCGTTGACGAACTCCAGGTCCGCCACGGCCCGCACCGCCCGTACGGCCGCGGCCCGGCGCACCGCGAGCTCCCGGCGCGCGACGGACTGCATCAGCCGGATGGCGCGCGAGCGCAGCGGGCTCCCGGGCACCGCGTCGCCCACGCCCGCCACATGCCCCTCGTACGCCATCAGCCCGACCAGCCGGAAGCCGGGGCGGTCGGCGATCGCCCGCGCCAGGGCGGCCAGTTGCTCCGGTTCGCGCAGCGGTGAGCGCAGCGCCCCGACCCGCACCTTCCCGCCGAGCATCCGCAGCGAGGTGTCCAATTCCAGGCAGACCCGGACCTCTTCGGTCCCGGCACGAACGCTGTCGATCAGATCGAGATGGGAGAGGTCGTCCACCATCACGGTCACGGCCTCGGCCAGCTTGGGGTCGCCGGTGAGGGTGGCGAAGCCGTCCCGGTCGGCGGAGGGGTAGGCGAGCAGCACGTCGTCGAACCCCTCGCGGGCCAGCCACAGCGACTCCGGGAGCGTGAAGCTCATGATCCCCGCGAAGCCGTCGCGCGCGAGCGCCCGCTCCAACAGCGCGCGGCAGCGCACGGATTTGCTGGCCACGCGGATCGGTTTGCCTCCCGCCCGATGGACCAGATCCCGTGCGTTGTCGTCGAAGGCTCCCAGGTCGACAATCGCCACGGGCGCTTCGAGATGGGCGGTGGCCCGGTCGTACCGGGCCCGGTCAGCGGCGGCAGCGGACATGGACGCAGCTTGCCAGACCGCTATTACCACTGGGTAGAGGGCGGCCGGTGCGCAGGGCCCCCGGCTGGCCGTAGAGTGTCGCGCACGCTACGACCGGCAGGTCAGCGGCGTGTTGTCCGTATACGGGCCCGCCTGCCCGAAAGGCGGTGCGGTGGCGCGGCGAACCGGACGGAGCCAGGTGAAGCAGGTCTCGACGGGTGCGAGGGGGTGCAGGTGAGCACCGACGCGGAACAGGCGCACTCACCCCACGGCACGCCCCCACCACGCCCCGCACAACCCCCGCGCACGGCGCCCGAGCGGCCCTCCGCGCACCCTCCGCGCCCCGCCAACGCGCCCCGGTTCACCCCGGATCCGGAGACCCCCGTCCTCGGCGTACGGGCGAAGACGCCGTTCTCCAGAGCCACCGCCGGGGCGCCCGGCACCGGAGTGCCCCCGCAGCCCTCGGCACCGCCGCGCCCCTCCGCGCCACCGCGCGCCGGGGGGCTGTTCGCGGACGGCGCGCTCTTCGCGGACGGCGGGCTGGGCGGCCGACGCCGTCCCCCCAGCCGTACGGCGGCCGCCGCCGCGAGTCTCGTCCTCGGCCTCGGGCTGCTCGGCGGGGCGGCGGCCGGAAGCTGGCTGGGCGACGACCCCGGCGCCCCGCCGTCCACCGCCGACACCTATGCCCACGCCCGCTCCGCCTGGCACAGCATCCCCGTGGACGACCTCTTCCCGCGCACCCTGCGCGGCAAGGGCGAGGGCCCCGGCGGCGCCGACCGCGTCTGGACCCGGATAGCCGTGGCCCCCGACAGCAGCTGTGGCGGCGGATTCGATCCGCTGCTCGCCAAGGCGCTGGCCCCGGTGGGCTGCGAACGGCTGGTGCGCGCCACGTACACCGACGCCACCAGCACCAGCGTCACCACCGTCGGCGTGCTGATCACCACATCGGGACCCACCGGCATGCGGGCGCTGCGGCAGCGCTTCGTGGCCGAGAAGCTGGACGAGCGCACCGATCTGATGCCGCGCGCCTACGCGGCCAAGGGCACCGCCGCCGCCGGTTTCGGCGACGACCAGCGCGCCAGCTGGCGGATCCGGATCCTCACCGACGCCCCCGCCGTCATCTACACCGTCACCGGCTTCGCCGACGGCCGTGAGGTCACCGACCCGGAGTCGGCGGGCGAGGCGACCCAGCGCGGCGCCACCTCGGCCCCCGCGCAGTCCGGTCTCGGCAACGACGCCCGGGGCATCGCCGACGCGATCGAGCCCGGATTCCGCCGGGCCCTGGCCACGTTCACGGAGACCACGTCATGACCGGGTTCGGGCGGCGCCTCGTCGTGGCCCTCGCCGCCGCCGGGCTGACCCTGGTGCCCGCCGCGCCCGGATACGCCGACGGCATACAGGCCCAGGAGTGGGCGCTGGACACCCTCCACGTCCGCGAGGCATGGCAGACCACCAAGGGCTCCGGGATCACCGTCGCCGTCCTCGACACGGGCGTCGACGACGGCCACCCGGACCTCGCGGGCCAGGTGGAGCCGGGGAAGGACCTCATCGGCTTCGGCGCCCGGCGCGGCGAGCGCGCCTGGGCCCGCCACGGCACCGCCATGGCCGGGATCATCGCCGGGCACGGCCACGGCGCCTCCGGCGGCGAGGGCGTCCTGGGCGTCGCCCCGAAGGCCCGGATCCTGCCGGTGCGGGTGATCCTCGAGGACTCGGACCCCGACCGTAAGAAGGCCCGCTCGACCCGTGGCGGCGCGCTCGCCGCCGGGATCCGCTGGGCGGCCGACCACGGCGCCGACGTCATCAACCTCTCGCTCGGCGACGACAGCGCCTCCGCCCACCCCGAGGCCGCCGAGGACGCCGCCGTGCAGTACGCGCTGCGCAAGGGCGCGGTCGTGGTCGCCTCCGCGGGCAACGGCGGTGAGAAGGGCGACCGGGTCTCCTACCCGGCCGCCTACCCCGGGGTGATCGCCGTGACCGCCGTGGACCGCTACGGCTCCCGCGCCGCCTTCTCCACCCGCCGCTGGTACGCCACCGTCAGCGCACCCGGCGTCGACGTGGTCATCGCCGACCCCGACAAGCGCTACTACGAGGGCTGGGGCACCAGCGCGGCCGCCGCCTTCGTCTCCGGCTCCGTCGCCCTCGTCCGCGCCGCCCACCCCGACCTGAGCCCGCGCCAGATCCGCGGGCTCCTCACCCGGACCGCCCAGGACGCCCCCGAGGGCGGCCGCAGCGACGACCTCGGCGCGGGCCTGGTGAACCCGGCGGCGGCGATCACCGCGGGCGACAAGCTGAAGCCCGAGGCCCAGCGCCCCGCGGCGGCCGCCTCCCCGAACCGCTACTTCGGCGACGGCCCCGGCCACACCCAGGGCGCCCACGACGGCTCCGGCCCCAACCGGATGGCCCTCCTCGCCGGCCTCGCGGGCACAGCCCTGGTGGTCGCCGCGGTGTCCCTGTGGCGCGGCTCGGGCCCGCTACGGGTGCCCCGGCGGCTGCGAGCGTTGCTGACGGGGGCGCGTACGCGCTGAGCGGCGCCCGTCGCGTCGTCGGCGCGGGGCCGCCGGCCGTCTATCGCGATGCGCAGGCGGCGGTCGTCGACACGGCCGTTCGTGCCACCTCTTCCACCAGCGCCACCCCGCTCTCCCGGTCGGCATGGCCCTCGGACAGCACCGCGACCAGACAGGGCCGACCGTTCACCGTCACCTCGCCGATGCTGTTGATGACCCACAGGCCGGTGGCATCGCGGGGCATCCAGCCGTTCTTGAGTCGCGGCGCGGCGCCGGTGCCGTCCGCGGCGGACCCGATGCCCCAACTCTGACCCGCGGTGACGCGGCCCATCAGCGTCCGCAGATACGCCTGCGAGTGCGCGCTGAGCGGGGAGCCGTCCAGGAAGACCGCGCGCAGCAGGGTCAGCTGGTCGGCCGCGGTGGTGCGGGTCAGACCCCAGCGTCCGCGGTCGTCGGCGTGGGTGGCGGTCAGCCCGAGCCGTCCCAGCGCGGCCTCGAGGCCGTTCGCCCCGCCGATCGTCCCCCACAGCGCCGTGGCCGCGTCGTTGTCGCTCTTCTCGATCATCACGCCCGCGTACGAACGCTCCTGGGCGGTCAGCCGCCGCCCCTCGTCCTGCGCCCCGAGCAGCAGCGCCGCGAGGATGCCGACCTTGATGACGCTCGCCGTGGCGTACGAACCGTCGCCATGGGACCCGCTCGTTCCGGACCCGGGTTCCAGGATCGCGACCGAGAAGTCCGCGGTGGAGCCCGCCGCCAGGGGCGCGAGCCGCTCGGCGAGCGCGCCGCTCAGCCCGCCCGGGAGGGACTGGGCGGACGGGGCCGGGCCGCCGTCGGTCACGCGTTCCACGCCGTCTCCTTCACTGCCGCCCCGCCCCGGGTGGGGGTGCGGGGGATCTCGGTCTCCGCGCTCTCGATACCCTCAAGGCGTGGCGCTCAAGAACATTCCCGACCCCGGCTTCTCCGGCGACGACGGCTCAGCCGACCCTCGGCTGACCGCGGCCCTCGCCGCCTGGGCCGATGACCGCTCGGCCGAACCGGAGGTGCTCGCCGCGCTCACCGAAGCCCGCCTGCTCGTCCCCGTGGTGGCGATCCTCGGTGAGGCCGAGGAAGTGGAATCCAAGCCGCGCGAAGCGTCCGTTGAGGGTGGTGGTGGGCGACGGGCGGGCGGGCTGCGCCGCGACAAGACCAGCGACATGGCGGTGCCCACGCTCCAGGCCCCCGACGGCCGACGCGCGCTGCCCGCGTTCACCTCGCTCGAGACACTGGCCCGCTGGCGCCCGGACGCCCGGCCCGTGGCCGTACCGCTGCGCCAGGCGCTGCAGGCCACCGCCCATGAGAAGGCGGACACCCTGGTGCTGGACCTCGCGGGTCCGGTGCCGTACCAGCTGACCGGTCCCGCCCTGCTCGCCCTCGCCGAGGGGCGGACCAGCGCCGATCCGCTCGCCGACCCGGCCGTGACCGAGGCGGTGCGCACCGTGCTGGCCGCCGAACCGGAGGTGCTCCGGGCTCATCTGGCCCCGGCGGCGGACGCCGACGGGATGCTCGCGCTCGCCCTGGCGCCGGAGGCGCGGGCGCGCGAGACGGCGCACCGGGTGGCGGGCGCCCTGGCCGCCGACGAGGTGCTGCGGGCGCGGCTGGTGCGCGGGCTGACCCTGGCACTGCTGCCGCCGGACGCGAAGGTCCCCGGCGAACCGCTCTTCACCCGCTGAGGACCGGGCCCGGCCCTCCCCATTCGGACAACAGGCGAATCCTCCCGATTCCCCCCACAATGCTTAGGCGACTGGCGGTCGGAATCTGCGTGAGGAGAGCGCCATGGAGACGAGAACGGTCGTAGCGGAGTTCATCGGGACCGCGATGCTGGTCCTCTTCGGAGTCGGCTCGCTGGTCCTGGCGGGCGACTACATCAACGCCCTCGGGATCTCGCTCGCCTTCGGCTTCACGCTGATCGCGATCGCCTTTGCGTTCGGGCGCATCTCGGGCTGCCACGTCAACCCGGCGGTGACCCTCGGTGTGCTGCTGGCCAGGCGCATCGACATCCGTACGGCCGTCCAGTACTGGGTCGCGCAGTTCGTGGGCGCGATCGTGGGCGCGGCGATTCTGTTCCTGCTCGCCAACCAGGTGCCCCGGCTCCAGACGGCCGGCGCCTTCGGCAGCAACGGCTACGGCGGCCGCTCACCGGTGGGCATGGGCGCGGGCGGGGCCTTCCTCGCCGAGGTGCTGCTGACCTTCCTGCTGGTCTTCGTCTTCCTCACGGTGACCCACGCGGTGCCGATGGTCGGCGCAGAACCGGTCCCGGTGGGCCTCGCCTACGCCGCGGCCAACCTGATCGGCATCCCGCTGACCTGGGCCTCGGTCAATCCGGCACGCAGCTTCGGCCCCGCGATCTTCGCGGGCGGCGACGCACTGGGCCAGCTGTGGCTGTTCATCGTGGCACCGCTGGTCGGCGGGGTGCTCGCCGCCGTGGTGCACCGGTTCACCCATCAACATCCGGCGGGCCGGGCCGAGCAGGAGGAGGCGCATCCGCCCCCGGCGACCGGGCCGTGGGGACGCATGCGCGGCGGCCACCGCCCCGAGGCGGGCGGCCCGGAGACCAAGGGCCCGGAGACCAAGGGCCCGGAGGCGGCCTGAGCCGCTGCCGGGGGCCCGGCCGTAAGGGGGCAGCCGGTCGGCCGAAGACGGCAGCCGGTCGGCCGAAGACGGCAGCCGGTCGGCCGAAGACCGTAGCCGGTCGGCCGGAGACGGCAGCCGTCAGCCGAAGACCGGGCCGGTGAACTTCTCGCCGGGTCCCTGCCCCGGCTCGTCCGGCACCACCGACGCCTCGCGGAAGGCGAGCTGGAGCGACTTCAAGCCGTCCCGCAGCGGAGCGGCGTGGAAGGAGCTGATCTCCGTGGCGCTGGCCGTGATCAGCCCCGCCAGGGCGTTGATCAGTTTCCGCGCCTCGTCCAGGTCCTTGTGCTGGGGGCCCTCCTCGGCCAGTCCGAGGTTGACCGCGGCGGCGCTCATCAGGTGCACCGCGACCGTGGTGATCACCTCGACGGCGGGCACATCCGCGATGTCCCGGGTCAACCGGTCGAAGTCGGGGGCCGGCGGCTGCCCGGCGTTGGCGTCGGTCATGGTGGTACGGGCTCACTTCCTGATGGACGGTGTGCCCCAGCCTAGGCGTCCGCCCGGCGCCGTACGCACGGGGCGGGTGAGTTCACAGGAACGAGAGGGACGGGGGAAGCCGGGAGTCCGGGGACCGGGGGAACGGCGGATGCCGGAGGCGCAGCGGGTGAGCATCCCGCGCGGGTGCTGGTATCGTAGATAAACGACCGGCTGGTCACCTGTGTGTCCGGCCCACAAGTGGAGGCTCCCCAGCTCCCACCTCCCGACCCCCCGGGTCGGCAGGTCATCGGTCAGGCTGCGCCCCGCGGTGATATCGCGGCGGTGCTCCCGGTCAATGAGGAGCCCCGCCTGTGTACCGTCCGGGGCGTTTTGTGCGCCACGGCGCGGTGGTCTCAACCGAAACAGACTTACGCGGCAGTCCGCCAGGCGGTCGCGTGGTGTAACCGAGGAGGATCCATCAGCGCCGAGCCCCGCATCAACGACCGGATTCGCGTCCCCGAGGTGCGACTCGTCGGTCCCAGTGGCGAGCAGGTCGGCATTGTGCCGCTTGCCAAGGCCCTGGAGCTTGCGCAGGAGTACGACCTCGACCTGGTCGAGGTGGCGGCGACCGCCCGTCCGCCGGTCTGCAAGCTCATGGACTACGGAAAGTTCAAATACGAGTCGGCCATGAAGGCCCGTGAGGCGCGCAAGAACCAGGCGCACACGGTCATCAAGGAGATGAAGCTCCGGCCGAAGATCGACCCGCACGACTACGACACCAAGAAGGGTCACGTCGTCCGGTTCCTCAAGCAGGGCGACAAGGTCAAGATCACGATCATGTTCCGTGGCCGTGAGCAGTCCCGGCCCGAGCTGGGCTATCGCCTGTTGCAGCGGCTCGCTGAGGACGTCCAGGAGCTGGGCTTCGTGGAGTCCAACCCCAAGCAGGACGGGCGCAACATGATCATGGTTCTCGGTCCGCACAAGAAGAAGACCGAGGCGATGGCCGAAGCCCGTGAGGCGCAGGCAGCCCGCAAGGCGGAGCGCCAGCAGACGGACAGCCCCGCTGAGGAGCCCGCCGAGGCGTGATGGGCGAGGCGTGAGCCTCGACCGCCCACCCGGAGCCGTATGGCCCCGGGGACCAACCGAAACACATGACGCTTCCGGACGCCCGGACCGCGGTCACCCCCGCGCCCGCGGTCGCCCGGACAGCGCCCTGACGAGGAGAGAACGGCGACATGCCGAAGAACAAGACGCACAGCGGTGCCAGCAAGCGATTCAAGCTCACCGGCTCCGGCAAGGTGGTGCGCCAGCGCGCCGGTCGCCGCCACCTTCTCGAGCACAAGCCGTCCACGCTGACGCGCCGCCTGGCCGGAAAGGTCGAGATGGCCCCTGCCGACGCCAAGAAGATCAAGAAGCTTCTCGGCAAGTGACGCCCCCGCCCCGCTCCGGCGGGGTGAGGCGAGCGCCAGACCGGGACCCACCGGGACCTATTCGTTTCCGGGCCGCGTGAGTCACCCGCGGCCCCGTACAAGGAGTTAACAAGTGGCACGCGTCAAGCGGGCAGTCAACGCCCACAAGAAGCGCCGGGCGATCCTCGAGCAGGCCAGCGGCTACCGGGGCCAGCGCTCCCGCCTGTACCGCAAGGCCAAGGAGCAGGTCACCCACTCTCTGGTCTACAACTACAACGACCGCAAGAAGCGCAAGGGCGACTTCCGCCAGCTGTGGATCCAGCGCATCAACGCCGCTGCCCGCGCCAATGGCATGACGTACAACCGCTTCATCCAGGGTCTGAAGGCCGCGAACATCGAGGTCGACCGCAAGATTCTGGCGGACCTCGCGGTCAACGACGCGAACGCGTTCGCGGCGCTGGTGGAGGCTGCGCAGAAGGCGCTGCCGAGCGATGTGAACGCGCCGAAGGCCGCGTAACCGCTGCGCTGAGCTTTGCCGAGTGGACCCGCAGGTGAACGCATCACCTGCGGGTCCGCGCACGTCGGTGCCCCCGGGGGTCTCGTTTCCGGGCGCGGCCCGGTGGCGCGAGCTGTGCCCCCTGGGGGTTCGTCGCCGGGTGCGGGCCGGTGGCCGGGTTGTGCCCACCCGTCCCTCCCCCCGCTACCGCTGGGAGGTGCCCCCTCCGCGGGACGATTGCCCACAACGGGGGGCGTTCCGCCCTGCGGGACGGACAACCCGCTGCCTCTCCGGGGGCCCGGGGCCTGTCCCCCGGTTTCGGGAAGGGGCGGGGTAGGGGAATCCGCTCCGCGAGATGATGCCCGCGGCCGGGTACGCCGCTGCCTTTCCCGGGGGGCCGGGGGCTTGCCTCCGGTTCGGGGAGGGGCGGGGTGGGGGATCCGCCCCCGGGACGATGCCCGCGGCCGGGCGCGGCGCTGCCCCACCGGGGCTCGCGGGGCGTCGCGACCGGGCCCGTTGCTGATCCCCGGCCCGCGCAACCAACACACCACACGAGAAAGCGCACCCCATGGCGATCCCCGAATTGACGTCCCTGCGATCGCCACGCGTCACCGCCGCCCGGCGGCTGGCCAAGCGCAGCTTCCGCGGCAAGGAGCGGCGGTTCATCGTCGAGGGGCCGCAGGCCGTACGGGAGGCCATCGCGCATCTCGTGGAGGTGTACGCCACCCCCGAGGCCGCCGAGCGCCATCGGCCGATCCTGGACGCCGCCCGCGCCGCGGGCATCCCCGTGTTCTCCGCGACCGACGACGTCGTCGCGGAGATGTCCGACACGGTCACCCCACAGGGCATCGTCGGGCTGTGCCGCTTCCTGGACTCGCCGTTCGAGGAGATCCTGGCCGCCCGGCCGAAGCTCGTCGCCGTGCTCGCCAATGTCCGCGACCCCGGCAACGCCGGCACCGTGCTGCGGTGCGCCGACGCCGCCGGGGCGGACGCGGTCGTGCTGACGGACGCCTCCGTGGACCCGTACAACCCCAAGGCCGTACGCGCCTCCGTCGGCTCGCTCTTCCATCTCCCCGTCGCCGTCGGCGTACCCGTCGAGCGCGCGGTGAGCGGGCTGCGGGAGGCCGGGGCGCGGGTGCTGGCCGCGGACGGGGCGGGGGAGCGGGACCTGGACTCCGAGCTGGACGACGGGCTGCTGGGCGCCCCCACCGCCTGGATCTTCGGCAATGAGGCATGGGGCCTGCCGGAGGCTACCCGCGCACTCGCGGACGAGGTGGTGCGCGTTCCGATTCACGGCAGGGCCGAGAGCCTCAACCTCGCCACGGCCGCCGCCGTGTGCCTCTATGCCTCCGCTCGTGCGCAGCGCGCTCCCGCAGGGTGCCGCTCCGTCACATCGACCTAGTAGGGTTGCCCCCTCTGGGAGGGGACCCGAGAGGGGGTGTGGGGATGGACGTCAGGACCTCCGGCGCCAGGGCGGCCGAAGCCCATGCGCCCGGAGCGGAGCCGCCCGGCGAGGAGCTGGGCGAACGGCACGACGACAGGCAGGACGAGGGGCCCGGCGGCGCGCCGGACGCCCTCGGGCCGCACCCCGACGATCTGCCCGACGGCCTGGTCGTGGCCGACGAGACCGGCCTGGTCACGTGCTTCAACGCGGCCGCGGCCCGGATCACCGCCACCGACCCCGCGGACGCGCTCGGCCGCCGTCTCGAGGTGGCCCTGCCGTTAGAGGACCTGGACGGCCGGCGCTGGTGGGCGCTGACCGATCCCTACGGAGGGCTGGCCATCCGGGCCGGTCAGCCCGAGCGGAACCTGCTGCTGCCGGGCGGCCGTGAGGTGCTGGTCTCGGCCCGCTATGTGCGCGAGCGGCCGACCGGGCCGGTGCGCCGGGTGGTGGTCTGTCTGCGCGGCACCGAGGCCCGCCGTCGCACCGAGCGCAGCCATGCCGAGCTGATCGCGACCGTCGCCCATGAGCTGCGCTCGCCGCTGACGTCCGTGAAGGGGTTCACGGCCACGCTGCTGGCCAAGTGGGAGCGGTTCACCGACGACCAGAAGCGGCTGATGCTGGAGACCGTCGACGCCGACGCCAACCGGGTCACCCGGCTGATCGCCGAGCTGCTGGACATCTCGCGGATCGACTCCGGCCGGCTGGAGGTGCGCCGCCAGCCGGTGGACCTCGCCGCCGCGGTCCGCCGCCATGTGCAGGCGCTCACCGCGGCCGGGCACACCGCCGAGCGGTTCCTGATCAGGGTGCGGGGCCCGCTGCCCAGGCTGTGGGCCGATCCGGACAAGATCGATCAGGTGCTGGGCAACCTGCTGGAAAACGCGGTGCGCCACGGCGAGGGAACCGTCACCATTGACATAGCGCCCGCACCGGCCAAACCGGTCGCGGAAGGCCCTGAAGAAGGCCCCAGGGAGGGCCTCGCTGAAGGCCCCACTGTCGAAAGGACCGCCGTCACCGTGAGCGACGAGGGCCCCGGTATCCCGGAGGAGTCGATGAGCCGCGTCTTCACCCGCTTCTGGCGGGGCAGCAAGCGCGGCGGCACCGGCCTGGGCCTCTACATCGTCAAGGGCATCGTCGAGGCCCACGGCGGCACGATCACCGTCGACCGGGCCCGCGGCGGCGGCGCGGAGTTTCGATTTATCCTGCCCGTGGGCACCCCGGCCTATCTGGCCTGATCCACCCGCGGGCTTCTCCAGCACGGGGCGGACCCCGAGCGCGGCGGCCGTCGCGCGGCGTCCCCCGGAACAGCACCCCTCCCGCGCCCCTTAGACTCGGGCTTTGGCACCTTTGGCGTCCCCTGCACGGGGCGCAGCGGTCGCAGCCAGTCGAGCCGGGGTCGCGCAGCCGGGGGGCACCTCCCAGCGGTAGCTGGGGGACAATCGGAAGCACGGGAAGAGATGTCGGCACCCAATAAGTCGTACGACCCTGTCGAGGTCGAGGCACTGAAACCGGAAGAGATCGCCCGCAGGCGGGACGAGGCGCTCGCCGCCATCGCCGCCGCCGGGGACCTCGAGGCGCTGCGCGAGGTGAAGGTCGCCCACACCGGCGACCGCTCGCCGCTGGCGCTCGCCAACCGCGAGATCGGCGCCCTGCCGCCGCACGCCAAGGCGGACGCGGGCAAGCGCGTCGGCCAGGCCCGCGGCCAGGTCAACCAGGCGCTGAAGGCCCGGCAGGAGGAGCTGGAGGCGGAGCGTGACGCCCGGGTGCTGGTCGAGGAGGCGGTGGATGTCACCCTGCCGTACGACCGCACCCCGGCCGGCGCCCGCCACCCGATCACCACGCTCTCCGAGCGCATCGAGGACGTCTTCGTGGCGATGGGCTACGAGGTCGCCGAGGGCCCCGAGGTCGAGGCCGAGTGGTTCAACTTCGACGCGCTCAACTTCCCGCCCGACCACCCCGCCCGCGAGATGCAGGACACGTTCTTCGTCCAGGGCGCGGAGGAGGGCGAGACCTCCGGTGTGGTGCTGCGCACCCACACCTCGCCGGTGCAGATCCGGTCGATGATCGACCGGAAGCCGCCCATCTATGTGATCTGTCCGGGCCGCACCTTCCGCACCGATGAGCTGGACGCCACCCACACCCCCGTCTTCCACCAGGTCGAGCTGCTGGCCATCGACGAGGGCCTGACCATGGCCGACCTCAAGGGCACGCTCGACCACATGGTGCGGGCGCTGTTCGGCGAGGGCATGTCCACCCGGCTGCGGCCGAACTTCTTCCCGTTCACCGAGCCGTCCGCCGAGATGGACATGCTGTGCTACGTGTGCCGCGGCGAGTCCGTCGGCAACCCGGACCGGCCCTGCCGCACCTGCTCCAGCGAGGGCTGGATCGAGCTGGGCGGCTGCGGGATGGTCAACCCGCGGGTGCTCATCGCCTGCGGGCTCGACCCGGAGAAGTACAGCGGCTTCGCCTTCGGCTTCGGCATCGAGCGGATGCTGATGTTCCGGCACAACGTGGAAGACATGCGAGACATGGTCGAGGGTGATGTGCGCTTCACCCGGCCCTTCGGGATGGAGATCTGATGCGGGTCCCGCTTTCTTGGCTGCGGGAGTACGTCGACCTGCCCGCCGGTGAGACCGGCCGTGACGTACAGGCCAAACTCGTCGCCGCCGGGCTCGAGGTCGAGACGGTCGAGCAGCTCGGCGCCGGGCTCAAGGGCCCGCTGGTGGTCGGCCGGGTGCTGGCCATCGAGGAGCTGGAGGGGTTCAAGAAGCCCATCCGCTACTGCCAGGTGGACGTCGGCGATGCCAACGGCACCGGTGAGCCGCAGAACATCGTCTGCGGCGCCCGGAACTTCCGCGAGGGCGACAAGGTCGTCGTCGTGCTCCCCGGCGCCGAGCTGCCCGGTGGATTCGCGATCTCCGCGCGCAAGACGTACGGCAAGACCTCCGAGGGCATGATCTGCTCCGCGAGCGAGCTGGGCATGTCCGACGACCACGACGGCATCATCGTGCTGCCGCCGGAGTACGAGCCGGGCACCGACGCCATCGAGCTGCTGCAACTGGTCGACGAGGTCCTGGACATCGCCGTCACCCCGGACCGGGGCTACTGCCTGTCGATGCGCGGCGTCGCCCGCGAGACCGCGACCGCCTACCAGCTGCCGCTGAGCGACCCGGCCCTCCTCGACGTGCCCGCGCCCAACGGCCACGGCTACCCGGTCAAGGTCGCCGACCCGGTCGGCTGCGACCGCTTCACCGCGCGCACCGTCACCGGGCTCGACCCCGAGGCGCACTCCCCGATCTGGCTCCGGCGCCGGCTCCAGAAGGCCGGGATGCGCCCGGTCTCGCTCGCCGTCGACGTCACCAACTACGTGATGCTCGAACTGGGCCAGCCGCTGCACGCCTACGACCGCTCCCGGATCACCGGGGCGATCGGGGTGCGCCGCGCGCAGCCCGGCGAGAAGCTCACCACCCTCGACGGCACCCAGCGCGTCCTGGACGCCGAGGACCTCGTCATCACCGACGAGAGCGGGCCCATCGGCCTCGCCGGTGTCATGGGCGGCGCCAACACCGAGATCGCGGACACCGCCGCCGACCCCGAGTCCGGCCAGGTGGCGGGCACCACCGAGGTGGTCGTCGAGGCGGCGCACTTCGCCCCCGTCTCGGTGGCCCGTACCGCCCGCCGCCACAAGCTGTCCTCCGAGGCGTCCAAGCGGTTCGAGCGCGGTGTCGACCCGGAGGCCACCTCGGCGGCGGCGCAGCGCACCGTCGATCTGCTGGTGCTGCTCGCGGGCGGCACCGCCGAGGTGGGCGTCACCGAGATCATCGCGCCCAGCGCCCCGCACACCATCACGCTGCCCGCCGACCACCCGGACAAGGTCGCGGGGGTGGCCTACGGCCGCGAGACCGTGGTGCGCCGGCTGCAGCAGATCGGCTGTGATGTCTACGGCGCCGACGACCTCACCGTCACCGTGCCCAGCTGGCGGCCCGACCTCACCGACCCCAACGACCTGGCCGAGGAGGTCATCCGGCTCGAGGGGTACGAGAACCTCCCCTCGACCCTGCCCCGGCCCCCCGCCGGGCGTGGGCTGACCGAGCGTCAGCGGCTGCACCGCCGGGTCGGCCGGGCGCTGGCCGGGGCCGGATACGTCGAGGCGCTGAACTACCCGTTCCTCGGCGACGAGGTCCTCGACCAGTTCGGGCTGGCCGCCGACGATCCGCGGCGCGATCTGGTCCGGCTGGTCAACCCGCTGTCGGACACCGAGCCCGCGCTCCGTACGACGCTGCTGCCCGGACTGCTCGGCGCGCTGCGCCGCAACGTCGGCCGCGGCGAGCACGACCTCGCGCTCTTCGAGACGGGTCTGGTCTTCCGCGCCACCGGTGACGAGCCGCCCGCGGCCATCCTGCCCGTCGACCGCCGTCCCACCGACGAGCAGATCGCCGGGCTCGACGCGGCGCTGCCGCACCAGCCGCGCCGCGCCGCCGTCGTCCTCGCGGGCGACCGCGAGCAGGCCGGCTGGTGGGGCGAGGGCACCCCGGTGAGCTGGGCCGACGCCATCGAGGCGGGCCGGGTCGTGGCCCGCGAGGCGGGCGCCGAGCTGATCGTCCGCCAGGACCAGCAGGACCCGTGGCACCCGGGCCGCTGCGCCGCGCTGCTGGCCGTCGTCGACGGCGAGGAGATCCTCGTCGGCAACGCCGGTGAACTCCACCCCCGGGTCACCAAGGCCCTGGGGCTGCCCGAGCGCACCTGCGCGATGGAGATCGAGCTCGACCGTCTTGAGCAGGCCGGCGCCGGCCGCGTGGAGGCGCCCCATGTCTCCACCTTCCCGGTGGCCACCCAGGACGTCGCGCTGGTCGTGGACGGGTCCGTGCCCGCGGCCGAGGTCGAGACGGCGCTGCGGGAGGGCGCGGGGGAACTGCTCGAATCCCTCCGCCTGTTCGACGTCTTCACCGGAGACCAGCTCGGCGCGGGCAGGAAGTCGCTGGCCTACGCGCTGCGCTTCCGCGCCCCGGACCGCACGCTGACCGCCGAGGAGATCGCCGCGTCCCGCGACGCCGCGGTGTCGGCGGCCGCCGCCCGCACGGGCGCCACCCTGCGCGGAGCCTGACGGCACCCGCCCCGCGCCACCACGGAGGGGCGCGCCCGCACACAACGGGTGCGCCCCTCCGCCGTACCCCGGCCCCGGGACGGCGGACGCACGCGCCACGCCGCGCCGCGGGCGGGGTGCTTTCCTCTCCCCGCCCCTTCTCGTAACCAGGGGCTCCGCCCCTGGACCCCGGAGCCCCTGGTGTGTGGCGGGGCCCCGCTGTGCGGCGGAGCCCGGTTCGGGGTCTGGGGCGGGGCCCCCACGTGGCGGAGCCGCATATCGATGCCGACGGGAAGGGGCGGGGAGGGGAACAGCCCGCCGCAGGCGTCACGGTCCGTCGGTCCCTGGCGGGCGCCGTCGGCCTTCCGGGCGGGCTTGGGGGCCACGGCCCCGCCGTAGCCCCCAACCCCCGTCCCCCGGTCAACGGCAAACAGCCGACATCCGTCCGCGGCACGGCGGGGTGTTCGGGCGGGCGCGCGGGGGACGGTCACCCGATCAGGTGAGATGCGGAGGCGACTGGTCCAATTGGCAGAAGCTGTCGCAAGAATCGTGCCGGTCGCACGGCCCACGCGGGACCGACCGTCCGTGGCCCGGCCGACCGCCTCATTGGCCGGCGTTGGGGGCGACACATGATCGGGACAGCGGCAGTCGGCGGCGCGTTCGTACGGAGGGCACGGAGCCTGCGGGTGACCGCCCGCGCCGTCCCCTGTCTGTGGGTGCTCGGCGTCATCTGCTGGGAGCTGCTGACCCCGCACCACACCGAGGTCGTCCCGCTCATCGCCGCGGCGCCCGCCATCGCCTGCGCGAGCGGCGGCCGCCGCGTATGTGTTCTGCTGCTCGGCGGCGCCAGCCTGCTGTTCGCCCTCGCCCCTCCGACCGCGCTGGAGCCCGACGGCGAGGTGGAGGAGCCGCACGCACCACTGGTCACCTGCTGCGCCATCCTCGGTGTGGTCGTCGGCGGCTATCTCGCGGCGGGCCGCAAGATGCGGCTGGTCCGCGAGCTGGAGGAGCTCCGGGCGGTGGCCGCCGCGGCGCAGGACGTGGTGCTGCGGCCGCTCCCGGCCCGGCTGGACGGCATCGAGCTGGCGGGCGGCCATCTGTCGGCCAGCCGGGGCGCCGCCGTCGGCGGCGATCTCTACGAGGCGCTGGCCACCCCGTACGGCGTCCGCGTCATCATCGGCGATGTGCGCGGGCACGGCCTCGCCGCGATCGGCACCGTGGCCGCCGTCCTCGGCAGCTTCCGCGAGGCCGCCCATGAGGAACCCCGGCTCGGCGGCGTGCTGCGCCGGCTCGACCGTGCCCTGGAGCGCCATCTGCGGGCCCGCGCCGACGGGGAGTGCCCGCTGGACAGCCATGTGGACGAGGAGTTCGTGACCGTCCTGCTGCTGGATGTGGGCCGGGACGGTGAGGTCACCGCGCTCAACTGCGGCCACCCGTGGCCGTACCGCCTCCGCGAACAGCCCGTGGGCCCGGCCCTGGCCCGGCAGACCGCGCCCGGCGAGGTGCTGCCCCCGCTGGGCCTCTTCCCGCTCCCCGCCGAACTCCCCACCGCCCGCTGGGGCTCCCTGGCGACCGGCGACACCCTGGTGCTGCACACTGACGGCGCCGAGGACGCCCGCGACGCCCAGGGCACGTTCTTCCCGCTGCGCCGCGCCCTGTCCGAGGCCGCGGGCGCCGGACCGCTCGTCCCCGCGGCGGTCGTGGCGGGGGTGCGTTCGGCGCTGCTGCACCACACCGGCGGTCGGCTCTCCGACGACGTGGCGCTGCTCGCCCTGCGCTACGACCACTGCCCGCTCTCCAGCCCCACCGCTCTCACCCGCCCCGCCGCCGACGCCCACCGGGCCTAGGGCCGCCTGGTACGGCCATCCGGTTCACACCCCGTGCGAATCGTCCTCCATTACGCTGGCGCCACCGAGCGCTTCGGGAGGGCGAGATGGAGCCCAACACACTGCTCGACTCCGTGCTCGACGAGGCCGGAGTCTCCCACGCGGGGCTGGCCGCGCACGTCAACGAGGCGGGCCGGGCCCGGGGGATGAAGCTGCGGTACGAACACACCGCGGTGGCCCGGTGGCTGAAGGGCCAGCGGCCGCGCGGCCAGGTGCCCGACCTCATCTGCGAGGTGCTGGGCGAGCGGCTGCACCGCGCCCTCACCCTGGACGACATCGGCCTCGGCACCCCCGGCAGCGCCCGCGGCCCCGCCACCTCGCTCTCCGGATTCGTCGAGCGCGCCACCGCGCTGTGGCGCTCCGACGAACAGCAGCGCCCGCATGTCGTCGAGGCCCCGGCGGTCACCGGCACCCCCGCCGTCATCCCGGTGTGGGAGTGGGAGAACCCTCCCGAGGACTCCGATGTCTCCCGGCGCGGGCTGACCCGCGTCAGCATGACCGACATCGAGACGCTGCGCGCCGCCCGCGCCCACTACGAGCAGATGTACCGCAAGGCCGGCGGTGTCGCGACCCGGACCCGGGTGGTGGGGTTCCTCAACTCCGAGGCGGCGCCGCTGCTGCGCGGCGCGTACGCCGACGACACCGGCCGCCAGCTGCACCGGGCGACCGGCGGCCTGGTGGCCATCGCCGGGATCTGCGCGTACGACTCCAACACCCACGGCCTGGCCCAGCGCTACTTCCACCAGGCGCTGCGGCTCGCCAAGGCCAGCGGCGACCGGGGCCTGGGCGCGTATGTGATAGCGCTGCTGGTCAACCAGTCCCTCTTCATGAAGGAGTACCGGCAGGCGGTCGCCTTCGCCGAGTCGGCGCTGCGCGCCGCGGGTTCCCAGATCACCCCCGCGCTCGCCGCCGACCTCTACGCCATGCAGGCCAAGGCGTACGCCCGGCTCGGCGACGGCGCCGGGGCGCTGTCCTGCATCCGGCGCGCCGAGACCGCCGCCGACCGGATCAGACCGGGCCAGGAGCCCGACGAGACCGGCTATGTCCAGCCGGGTCTGGTGAACGTCCAGGTGGCCGAGGCGCTGCTGAGCCTCGGCGATCTCGGCGGCGCCCGCGAGCACGCCACCGCCGCGGTCGGCACCCCCGCCCATGACCGGGGCCGGGTGCACCGGCTCGCCATGCTCACCCATATCGAGCTGCGCCAGGGCGAGGCGGACCGGGCGGGCGCCACCGCGGTGGAGATGACCGAGCGGGCCCGGGGCATGGAGTCCCAGCGGTTACGCGACCGGCTCCGGGCGGTACGGGAACACCTCGCGGCCAGCGGAAGCGCCGCGACGGCCGAGGCCGCCGAACTCATCGACGGGGCACTGCGCGTTCCTCTGTGACCGCGGTTCCGCTCGCGGGTCCGCACTCTCGTCAGCGGGTGGCCCAGGATGGCCTCCCGTGCGACGAAAGGTGGCTGACAGTGCGCTGGAAGAATCTCAGGGAGCGGACCGTGTACGAGAACCGATGGTTCCGGGTCAACCTCGCCGATGTCCGGCTCCCCGACGGACGTCAACTCGATCACTATCTGATCCGGCTGCGTCCGGTGGCCGTGGCCACCGCGGTGAACGCGGCCAACGAGGTGCTGCTGCTGTGGCGGCACCGGTTCATCACCGACGCCTGGGGCTGGGAGCTGGCCGCGGGCGTCGTCGAGGACGGCGAGGACATCGCCGACGCCGCGGCCCGGGAGATGGAGGAGGAGACCGGCTGGCGGCCCGGCCCGCTGCGCCATCTGCTCTCCGTCGAGCCGTCCAACGGGCTCACCGACGCACGGCACCACATCTACTGGGCCGAGGAGGCGTCGTACGTCGGTCACCCGGAGGACGACTTCGAGTCGGACCGCCGCGAGTGGGTGCCGCTGAAGCTGGTGCCCGACCTGGTGGCGCGGGGCGAGGTGCCCGCGGCCAATATGGCGGCCGCGCTGCTGCTGCTCCACCACATCAGGCTCGGATAGGCCGGGCCGCCGGGCGTCCTGGCTAGTGTCCCGCCGCCTGCCATACCGTGACGGCCAGGGCGGATACCCCGGTCAGGGCGGCGATGGAGGGCAGCGGCCAGCGTCCGTGCTCCAGAATCCGCAGCCGACCGCCCAGTTGGTTCACGTCCTCCTCAGCCTGCTCTCCGCGGTGGTCGAGCAGGGCGAGCCGGCCGTCGACGCGGGTGAAGCCCACTTCGACGGTCCGGCGCAGTTCCGCGAGCTCCACGGCTAACGCGGTTTGCTCGGGCTCGGTGGTCACAGGTTGATCCCCTTCCGGATGTAACGTCCATGCAGTGGTGACGCTCCGAGTCAAGCGCATGCCCAGGTGGTGCGGGAGCGTGTGTGGGGATGGTGTGTGAGTCACCGGCGCACACCCCGTGCGAAAGGCGGTACTCAGCGGGTACTCAACGGGTACTCATGGGGGACCGCGGTCGAGGGAAGGGACCGTGAGGGGCGGGCGGACCGGATGGAGCGGATCCATCCACAGGCCGGACAGAAGGGACGGATGTGCAACTGATCGCCGCTCCGATGTGGGAATTCGGTGCCGACCAGGGAGTGCGGCAGTTCGCCGAGCTCGGCGTAGCGCTGGTGCTGTCCACCCTGATCGGGCTCGAGAGGGCGGTGCAGCAGAAGAGCGCCGGGCTGCGCACCCACACCCTGGTGGGGGTGGGCAGCGCGCTGTTCATGCAGGTCTCCCAGTACGGCTTCGCCGATGTGCTGCTCCGCGACCACGTCAGCCTCGACCCCTCGCGGGTGGCGGCGCAGATCGTCTCCGGTATCGGCTTCATCGGCGGCGGCCTGATCTTCGTCCGGCGGGACGCCGTCCGCGGTCTGACCACCGCCGCGACCGTCTGGCTGACCTGTGCGGTGGGCATGGCCTGCGGCGGTGGTCTGGCCCTGCTGGCCACCGCCGCCACCGCGGTGCACTTCCTGGTGATCCGGGGCTATCCGGTGCTCACCCGGCGGCTGCCGACCGTCTGGTCCGCCGAGCGGGTGGAGTTGCAGCTCTCGTACCGGGTGGGCGCCGGGCTGCTGCCGCGGGTGCTGGAGCTGTGCACGGCCGCCGGGTACAAGGTGCTGCGGGTCCGGGTGGACCGGGCGCCGTGGAAGGGCCGGGACCGCACCGCCCGGATCGTCCGGGCCGAGGAGGAGGCCCGGCCCTCCGATACGGGCGTCGCCGAGGTGGTGCTCGCCCTCGAGGGCACCGGGGACGTCCTCCGGCTGGTCGGGGAGATCTCCGAGCTGGACGGCGTCCTCGGCGCCGACGCCGGCCACGACCTCGACGCCTCCGACTGACGATCCGGCGGGAACGAGGTCAGAGCGCCCGCGCCCGGAGGCGGCGCAGCATCCGCGCGTCGTCGAACCCCACCTCCCGAGCCGCGGCCGCCACCGTCGAGCCCTGGCCGATCAGATGCTCCGCGCGCTCCAGCCGCAGCGTCTGCTGGTAGCACAGCGGGGTGAGCCCGCCGGTGGCGCGGGTGAACAGCCGGGTGAGGGTACGTTCGCTGACCCCCGCCCCGACGGCCAGCCGCGCCGGCGACAGCGGTTCGGTGAACCGCGTGTCGATGACGTCCTGGACCCGGTGGACCACGTCGTCCAGATGGGCGCGGTGCCGCAGCATCGCGCTGGCCTGCGGCTCTTCGCCGTTGCGGCGGGCGTAGATGACCATGTTCCGGGCCACTTGGGCGGCGAGCGCCGGTCCGTGCCGCACGGCCAGCAGATGCAGCGCCAGATCGATACCGCTGGCGATGCCCGCCGAGGTCACGACCCGGTCGTCGGTGGTGAACAGCACATCCCGGACCACCGTCGCCCGGGGGTGCCGGGCCGCCAGTTCGTCCTGCAGCTCATGGTGGGTGGTGCACCGGCGGCCGTCCAGCAGCCCCGCCCGTCCCAGCGCCAGCGCCCCGGCGCATACGCTGGCCACAGTGGACCCGGCCGCGTGGTGGGCGCACAGCCGCGCCGGCGACTCCGGACCGGGAGCCCGGCCGTCGTACGGCGGCGAGGTGCGTCGGCCCGGCACCACGACCAGGTCGTCCGGGCCCGTCGTGGGCCACTCGGTCCGCGCGTTGAGCGTCAGACCCTGGGCGCTGGGGACCAGCTCCCGGTCGGCCACGTAGCAGAGTTCGTAGGGCAGCCCGAGTTCCGCCGCCGTGCCGAAGACCTGCGCCGGTCCGGCCAGGTCGAGCAGATGGACCCCGGGCACCAGCACGAACACCACCCGGCTCATACCGTGGAGGCTCCCGGCTCCGCCTCCAGCTCGGCCACCGTGGCGATGCGCGCGAACCGGTCGCGCAGCACCGCCTCCGTACGCTCCACGATCGCCTCGGCGCTCAGCGCGCCGAGCGGATGGGTGGTGGTGGCGTCGGTGACGAACACGACCCCGTACCCCAGATCGCTACCGACCCGGGCGGTGGTCTCCACGCACTGCTCGGTGCGGATCCCGCAGACCACCAGCTCGCGCACGCCCGCCTCGGTCAGCAGCCGCTGGAGCCGGGTGGTGGTGAACGCGTTGTGCGCGGTCTTGTGGAGGACCGGCTCACCCGGAGCCGGCCGCTCCAGCTCTTCCAGCGGCCGGATGTGCCCCTGCTCCGGGTCGAACGCGCCCCCGCTGCCGGGCTCGGTGTGCAGCACCCAGATCACCTGGTCCCCCTCGGCACGGGCGAGGCGGACCAGCCGGTTGACCGGATCCGCGATCTTCGGGTTGGCGATCCGCTCCCAGGACGGGAGGGCGCGGAAGGATTCCTGGACATCGATGACGATCAGCGCTCGCTTCATGGTCCCCAGTCTGACCAGGGACGAACGCCACCGACCAGACACGATCGGGGCCGGTGACGGAACGATCCGGTCAGCACCGCCGTCATCCAGAACGAGCCGCGTGCCCGCTCAGTACGTGTAGAAGCCCGAGCCCGTCTTGCGTCCCATGCGGCCCGCGTCCACCATCCGCAGCAGCAGCGGGGGAGCGGCGTACAGCGGCTCCTTGTACTCCTCGTACATCGAGTCGGCGATCGCCACGATGGTGTCCAGGCCGATCAGATCGGACAGCTTCAGCGGGCCCATCGGATGGGCGCAGCCCAGCTCCATGCCGTTGTCGATGTCCTCGCGGCTGGCGATCCCGGACTCGAACATCCGGATGGCGGACAGCAGATACGGGATGAGCAGCGCGTTGACCACGAACCCCGCGCGGTCCTGGGCGCGGATGGCGTGCTTGCCCAGGATGTCGCCGACCAGCGCCTCGGAGCGCTTGATGGTCTCGTCACCGGTGGTGAGCGCCGGGATCAGCTCCACCAGCGCCTGCACCGGCGCCGGGTTGAAGAAGTGGATGCCGATCACCTGGTCCGGGCGGGAGGTGGCGACGGCCAGCTTGACCAGCGGGATGGACGAGGTGTTGGAGGCGAGGATCGCGTCCGGGCGGGTCACCACCTGGTCGAGGACCTGGAAGATCTCCGTCTTGACCTGCTCGTTCTCGACGACCGCCTCGATCACCAGATCACGGTCGGCGAATTCCCCCAGATCGGTGGTGAAGCTCAGCCGGTCCAGCGTCGCGTCGCGCTGCTCCTCGGTGATCTTGCCGCGCTCGGCGGCCTTCCCGAGGGAGTTGGTCAGCCGGGTACGCCCTATCTCCAGGGCCTCGCCCGTGGTCTCCGCGACCATGACGTCCAGGCCGGATCGGGCGCACACCTCCGCGATGCCCGCGCCCATCTGGCCACAGCCCACCACTCCGACGCGTTCGATGTCGGTCACATCGTGCCTTTCGCTGGTCCAACTGTCCGTTGTGTCGTCCCCCTGTCGCCCCAGACGTTACCCTCCGGTTATCGGTAGGGGGCGGGCCGGGGCCGGAAATCCGGCCCCGGCCCGCCCCCGCCGTCAGGAGATGTCGCCGCGCAGGATGCCGCGCCCGTTGGTGGCCAGGTAGACCCGTCCGTAGACCCGTGGGTCGCCGGTGATGGAGCCGCCCGTCCAGCCCCACTGATGGGCGTCGTCGTTGATCCGGGTCCAGCTCGCCCCGGCGTCCGTGGAGCGGAAGATGCCGCGTACCCCGCCGATTTTCGCGCTGGTGTAGAGCGCCTGGTACGAGGCGCCCGGCGCCGCCTTCCCGAAGCCGATGGTGTCCGCCTGCTGGACACCGCTCAGCTTGGTGAAGGTCGCGCCGGAGTCCGTGGAGTGCCACAGCCCGTACGCCCCGCCGGTGCTGCCGCCCGCGAGCCAGATGTCGCCCTCGGCGCCCGGCAGCGCCTTGAACCGCACCGGGCCGTCGGCCGGCAGCCCGGCGGACGCCCTGGCGGTGAAGGTGGCGCCGCCGTCGGTGGAGACGTAGAAGGTGCCCGCCTTGAAGCCGTAGAACTTCTTGGGGTTCTTACGGTCGGACTCCACGACCGCCCCGGCCGGGATGCCGTTCGACGCCGACCAGGAGTTGCCGAAACCGGTGGTGTGGTAGACGGCCGAGGTGCCCTCCGGGGCCCAGACGAAGCCGCTGCCGTCGGCCGCCGCGGCCACCGTGCCACCGCCGGTGACCCCGGACGGCTCGCTGCCCTGGAACCAGTTGGCGCCGTTGTCGGTCGAGAAGGCGATCCGTGGCGCGGAGTCGTTGTTGCCCACTCGGACCACGGTGTTCGGACTGGTCTCGGCGTAGTCCAGGCTGGTGGTCGTGGTGAACGTCGGCGAGGTGTACATCCTCGCCGGCACCGCGTCGAGATCGGTGTGCCGGAAGCCCCCGATGTCACCGAGCGCGCTGAGCAGCGGGGCGCCGGTGGGCGGGCTGGCCAGATCGTTGACCGCCGTCTCCTCCAGGCCCCTGACCATGGGCGTGATGGCGATTTTGCCGCCCGTGTCCCAGTTTCCGAGGTTCTCCGTGCCGTAGACCGTCGCCCCCGTGCCGTACATCATCCGGTTGGAGTCGAACGGGTCGATCTCCAGCGCCTCGGTCATCCACCCCAGCTTCGGGGTGACTTCGGGCGGGGTGGGGTTGGTGCCGAAGGTCAGCCAGGGGACGGCACTGACGTCCTGGGTGTAGCGGAAGGACCGGTTCGGGTAGCTGGTGAAGTCCCAGGCCCGGGTCCAGGTGGCGCCGGAGTCGGTGGAGCGGAAGATCTGGGTGTCCGGCCACCAGGAGCTGTAGCCGGTCACCATCAGCGTGCCGGGCTTCTGGCGGTCCACCGTGAGCCCGCTGTAGCCGAAGTAGGTGTCGGCGTCCGCCATGGGGCTGATGTTCTTCCACTCCCCGGTGGCCGTGGTGTACCGCCACACCTGGCCCTTCTCCCCGTCGTACGGGCCGCCCTTGTCGCTGGTGGTGACGTACAGATAGCCGTTCTTGGCGTCCAGGACACCCTTGTGGGAGAGATAGCCGGTCGGCTGCCCGGCCACCCGCGACCAGGTGGCGCCCGCGTCCGTCGAGCGGTAGACGGTGTTGTCCTTGTCCGCCACGCCCACGTAGACGGTCTTCGTGGCGCTGCCGGCGGAGCCGGTGCGCTCGTCGAAGGTCACCCACACCACGCCCTGGTTGTCGCTCAGATAGCCGCTGGTGTCGCTCGCGTCCTGGACGTATGTGCCGGGGTTGGGGAAGGACGTCACCTTCGACCAGGTGACACCGGAGTCGGTCGAGCGCCACAGCCCATTGCCGCTCGGCGCGCCGAGATAGAGCACGCTGTTCCGGTTCGGGTCCACCGCCAGCCGCTCACCCATGCCGCGGCCGGGCATATTGCCGCCCAGCTTGAAGGGGAGGGTGGTGGACTGCCAGCTCGCGCCCCGGTTGGACGAGCGGAGGATCGCACCGTTGCCCGGGTCCCAGCTGTTGGTGTACGTACCGGCCGCCACATAGACCTTGTTGGGATCCACCGAGTCGCTGGCCAGGCTCACCACCCCGGTCCAGCCCCAGTGGTCCCAGTCCAGCGAGTCCAGCAGCGGCACCCATCGCTTGCCGGACTGGTCCCAGCGGTACGCCCCGCCGATGTCGGTGCGGGCGTAGGCGAGGTTCTTCTCCTTGCGGTTGAAGACGATGCCGGGGACGAAGCCGCCGCCGTCCACGCGGACGTTCTTCCAGGTGTAGGCGTCGGCCTGGGCGGTGCCCCGGGCGGGGGCGGCTTCGGGGCGGGCCGCGGCGGGGGAGGCCGCCGCGGTGAGTAATCCGCCGACGAGCGCCAGCGCGGCCATGAGCGCGCCGACCGGTCTTCTGCCGTTGCTGCGCACGGGAACTTCCTCTCCGGACGTGGGGGTAGTGAGCCATGAGGGCCATGCGGGCGAGGGTATTTGGGAGCGCTCCCATGCGTGCGTCATCCGATGCTAGCGGCCGGATGGCCGTGCGAGAAGGGTGAAGTCAAGGGGTCCTCAAGGGGTGTTGGGCCCGACCGTCCCGGATTCGCGGTAAGCATTGCCGGGCGCCCCACAAGGGCCCCATCATCAGCGGGAGTTGCCGTGCAGGTCCCTGGGGCGAGGAGCTGAGTTTCATGGGTCGGATCACGCGCAGAAGTCTCACGGTGGCGGCCGCCGGAGCCCTGGCCGCCACCGTCACGGCGGGTGACGCGCTGGCGGAGGGGCGGGATGGTGGGCACCGGCCCCAGTTCCGCGGAATGTGGCTGGCCACCGTCGCCAACCGCGACTGGCCGTCCAAACCCGGTCTCCCCGCGGAGCGGCAGCGGGCCGAGCTGCTGGGCTTCCTCGACACCGCCGTGCACCGCCGGCTCAACGCGGTGGTCTTCCAGGTGCGGCCGACGGCGGACGCGCTGTGGCCCTCACCGTACGAGCCGTGGGCGGAGTGCCTCACCGGAGCGCAGGGCAAGGACCCGGGCTGGGATCCGCTGGGCACCGCCGTGCGCGAGGCGCACCGGCGCGGTCTGGAACTGCACGCCTGGTTCAACCCGTACCGGATCGCCAACCACACCGACCCCTCGCGGCTGATCCCCACCCATCCGGCCCGGGTGCACCCCGAGTGGGTCGTGCCGTACGGCGGGAAGCTCTACTACAACCCCGGGCTGCCGGAGGTCCGCCGCTTCGTCCAGGACGCCATGCTGGACGCGGTCGTGCGCTATGACATCGACGCCGTCCACTGGGACGACTACTTCTACCCGTATCCGGTGGCCGGTCAGGTCTTCGACGACGACGCGGCGTACGAGCGCCACGGCGCGGGCTTCCCGGACCGCGCGGCCTGGCGGCGGAACAACATCGACCGCCTGGTGTACGAGACGGCCGTGCGCGTCAAACGACTGAAGCGGCGGGTGCGGTTCGGCATCAGCCCCTTCGGCGTCTGGCGCAACCAGGCCACCGACCCGCTCGGCTCGGCCACCACGGCGGGGGTGCAGACCTACGACGACCTCTACGCGGACACCCGTGGCTGGGTGCGGCGGGGATGGCTGGATTACGTCGTCCCACAGGTCTACTGGAACATCGGCTTCGCCGCCGCCGACTACGCGGTGCTCGTCCCCTGGTGGTCGGAGGCGGTCCGGGACACCGGGGTGAACCTCTACATCGGCGAGGCGCTCTACAAGGCGGGCGATCCGGCGCAGCCCGCGCCCTGGCAGGACCCGGCGGAGCTGTCCCGGCACCTCACCCTCGACCAGGGCTTTCCCCAGGTGCGCGGCAATGTGTACTTCTCGGCGAAGGAAGTGGCCGCCGACCGCAACGGCGCCATGGCGCGGGTGGTCGCCGACCACTATCCGTATCGCGTCCGCCCGCCCCGCTGACCCGGGCCCGGCCCCGTGGGCCCGGCCCCGTGGGCCCGGCCCCGTGGGCCCGGCCCCGTGGGGGCGGCTACGGGGTGTCCGGCGGACCAGGCGGCGGAGCCGCACACCGATGCGCGCGGCGGAGCCGCATATCGTCAGGTGCCGGGAAGGGGCGGGCGTCAGCCGCCGGGAAGGGGCGGGGCGGGGAGCGGCCCGACGCGGGCGTCAAGATCCGTCGGACGCCCCCCGCACCCCCTAACGCTGCCCGGGTCCGGCGGCCAGGTGGCGGACGACCGAGTCGGGCCCGGGGGAGAACAGGCACTCATGTCCGTCGTCCTCGTAACGCACGCGGTAGGGCGGTTCCCCGTTGTCCCCGAGCACTTCGATGATCTCCGCTACACGATCGTGAATTCCGACAACCCTGCCGTGCACCAGCAGCTTGTCGCCTACGGTCGCCTCCATGTGCGTGACCTCCCGTCCGCTGGAGGGCAATGCGATCTGCTGAGGGCATGCGATCCCTTGAGGCCAGTCTATGGCCGGTTGTCCTGGTTTGCCCCGGCCGGGGAGCGATTCCGGTCCACCGCTTCGGGGATCTCGTCCACCGCTTCGGGGATCTCGTCCGCCCCTTCGGGGACTCGGTCGGTCCCTTCGGCGGTTTGGTGCTCGGGCGTCCGGCCGGGGTGGGAAGCCCGTACCCCGCCCGCCGGAACCCGGGCCCGCTGGGTCACCCCGATGCACACCAGCACCGCGACGGCGGCGATCGGGGCGGCGGGGGTCAGCGTCTCGCCGAGCAGCAGCACCGACCACACCAGGGTGAGCAGCGGCTGGGCCAGTTGGAGCTGGCTGGCCCTGGCCACCCCGATGGCGGCCATCCCCCGATACCAGACCACCAGGCCCACGAACTGCGAACCGACCGCCAGCCACAGCAGCCCGGCCACCGCGCGGCCGCCGAGGTGGACGTCCTCGCCCGCCAGCGCGAGCACCGCGCCCGGCACCGACAGCGGCAGACAGCCCACCAGCGCCCAGCCGATCACCTGCCAGCCCGGCATATGGCCGGCCAGCCGGCCGCCCTCGGTGTAGCCCGCCGCGCACACCACCAGCGCGCCGAACAGATACAGATCGCCGATGGTGAGCGCCCCGCCGCTCTGCTGCACCGCGAAGGCGATCACGACCGCGGCCCCGGCCAGCGCCGCCGCCCAGAACACCCGTGAGGGCCGCACCCCGGTCCGTACGGCCGAGAAGGCGGCGGTGGTGAGCGGCAGCAGACCGCTCACCACCGCCGCGTGCGCGGTGGTGGAGGTCTCCAGGGCGAGCGTGGTCAGCAGCGGAAAGCCCACGACGACCCCGGCCGCGACGACCAGCAGTCCGGGCCAGTGGCGGCGGTCCGGCACCGGGACCCGCAGGGCGATCAGCGCCCCGCCCGCGATCAGCGCGGCGAGCACCACCCGGCAGGTGGTCACCGACCAGGGGCCGAGGCCGGTGAGCGCCCAGGCGGTGGCGGGGAAGGTGAGGGAGAAGGCGGCCACGCCGAGCGCGGCGAGCAGGGTGCCGGTGCGGAGGGCGAACGGGGTCGGGAGCGCCGGGGCCGCTCTGGCCTCGCCCCGGCCCGGGGCTGGGCCGTTGCCCGAGGCTGGGCCGTTGCCCGGGGCGAGGTCAATCCCCGGGGCGGGATCGCCGCCGGGTGCGGGGTCGCCACCCGGGGCGGGAGCACCGCTCACCGCTATCGCACTGCCGTCAGTAGCGCTATCCTGTGCTGTCATGCAACAGCGTAGCAGTGTGGCCGAACTCGCGGAATCGCTGCGGAAGGACCTGGACCGCTACTCACCCGGAGAGAAGCTGCCGCCCAGCCGGGCCCTGGTCGAGCGCCACCGGGTGAGCCCGGTGACCGTCTCCCGCGCCCTCGCCGCGCTGGTCGCCGAAGGGCTGGTGGTCACCCGCCCCGGCGCCGGTGCCTTCCGCGCCGACCGGCCGCGGGCCGGGGTGCCGCGGCCGGGCGACACCTCCTGGCAGGAGGTCGCGCTGAGCGTGGAGACGGCCGGTGAGTCGGTGCCGCGCTCGGTGGACGCCTCCGGCGTCCTGGCCACGCTCGCCACCCTGCCGCCCGGGATCCTGGAGTTCAACGGCGGCTATCTGCACTCCTCCCTCCAGCCCGAACGGGCGCTGGCCGCCGCCCTGGCCCGCGCCGGGCGGCGGCCCGGCGCCTGGGACCGCCCGCCGGTGGAGGGCCTGCCCGAGCTGCGCGCCTGGTTCGCCCGCGAGATCGGCGGCCCGGCCGGGGCCCTCGGCGCCTCCGACGTCCTGGTCACCGCGGGCGGCCAGTCCGCGCTCACCTGCGCGCTGCGTGCGCTCGCGCCGCCCGGCGCGCCCGTCCTCGTCGAGTCCCCCACCTACCCCGGCATGCTCGCCGCCGCCCGCGCCTCCGGGCTGCGCCCCGTCCCGGTCCCGGTGGACGCCGACGGGGTGCGCCCCGAACTGCTCGCCGAGGCGCTGCGGGCGACCGGCGCCCGGGTCTTCGTCTGCCAGCCGCTGTTCCAGAACCCCACCGGCGCGACGCTCTCCGCCGGGCGCCGCCGCGAGGTGCTCGCGATCGTCCGCGAGGCGGGCGCGTTCGTGGTGGAGGACGACTTCGCGCGCCGGCTCGTCCACGAGGACGCGGCCCCGCTGCCCGCCACCCTCGCCGCCGACGACCCCGACGGGGCCGTGGTCCACGTCTGCTCGCTCACCAAGGCCACCTCGCCCAGCCTGCGGGTGGGCGCGCTCGCGGCCCGCGGCCCCGCGCTGGAGCGGCTGCGGGCGATCCAGGTCGTCGACAGCTTCTTCGTGGCCCGCCCGCTCCAGGAGACCGCGCTGGAACTCGTCGGCGCGCCCTCCTGGCCCCGCCATCTGCGTACCGTGGCGGCCGAGCTGCACATCCGCCGCGAGGCGCTCGTCACCGCCGTACGGCGGGAGCTGCCCGCGCTGGAGCTGCGCCATGTCCCGCCCGGCGGCTACCACCTGTGGCTGCGGCTGCCCCAGGGCACCGACGAGGCCGCCCTGGCCTCCGCCGCGCTGCGCGCCGGGGTCGCCGTCGCCCCCGGCCGCCCGTACTTCTGCGCCGAACCGCCCGCGCCGCATGTGCGGCTGAGCTTCGCGTCGGTGGCGGGTACCGGTGAACTGGCCGAGGGGGCGCGGCGGTTGCGCACCGCGTGCGAGGAGGTGCTGGCGGGGGCATAGCCGGTGCCCGCCGGCTCTTGGCGCCTGCGGCGGGCTGCTCCCCTCCCCGGCACCTGACGATATGCGGCTCCGCCACGTGGGGGCTACGCCCCAGACCCCGGGGCGGGGTTGTGCCCCAGGTCCCGGGGTGGGGTTGCGCCCCGGATCCCGGAGCGAGGCTGCGCCCTCTCTCTCAGCATCGCTGTGCGGCACGGCCCCGCGCCCCACGGACCGCGCCGCATCCTGCCCGCCACCCGCGATGCGCGCGGTGTTCATGAGACGGCCGCTTCGAGCCGTCCGGTGACCCGGCGCACACCGAAAGGCGCTGCTCTTCTCCTGGTTACGGGTCCTGCGGCCGCGGCCGTGACCTTACGATGCCGGGATGACGTTTCGGCTGACGCTGGTCGCCGCCGGTCGCAGTTCCTCCCGGTTGGGGGAGCGCTTCGGTGACGACCGGCCGCTGGATCCGGAGGGCCGGCTCGCCGCCGAGCGCGCGGCCCCCGGGCTGCTGCCGCTGGCCGCGGCCGAGCTGCGCTACTGCTCGCCGTCGACCCGCAGCCGCGAGACCGGTGACGCGCTGGGCTTCACGCCACTGGTCCAACTCGCCTTGCGCGACTGCGACATGGGCCGCTGGGCGGGCCGCTCCCTCGCCGATGTGATGGCGCGCGAACCCACGGAGGTGGACGCCTGGCTCGGCGATCCGCGCTCCGCACCGCACGGCGGGGAGTCGCTGCACGCGTTCATCATGCGGATCGGCGGCTGGCTGGACACCCGCCCGGCCGAGGACCACGCCAAGATGGTGGCCGTGGCCGACCCCGGGGTGGTCCGCGCCGCCCTGATGTACGCGATCAAGGCGCCGCCGCACTGCTACTGGAACGTCGACATCCGGCCGCTCTCCACGGTCACCCTCACCGGCCGGGCGGGCGAGTGGCGGCTGCGCGTGGACGGTGCGTGACAGCGGGGCGCGGCGGGCCTCCGCTCACGGCGTGAGCTCCTCGGCCGGCGGATCCATCAGCGGCCCGTCGTGCCACGTACCGTCGGCACCGCGCTCGTAGGACCGCCTGACACCGACGGGGCCGTAAACCGGCCTTGCCGTGAGCCGGTCTTGCCGTGAGCCGGTCTTGCCGTGAGCCGGTCTTGCCGTGAGCCGGTCTTGCCGTAAGCCGGCCTTGCCGTAAGCGCGGATCGTGGCCGGCGATCGCACCGCCGCCGCCACCAGGCCCGCGCGACCCCGCCGGCGCGCGTGCACCGCGGGCGTGGCGCGGACCGCGGCCAGGGAGGGAACATCGGAAGGGACGGCGGGGCGCGGCACCACCCGCGCGTCCCGCGGAGTCAACGGCATGGACGGGACGGTCCCGTCGAAGCGCGTGCCGTGACCAGGGCGCGGCTTTCTGCCCAGGGCCCTTTCGGGAAAGCACTCGGCACCGGATATCTTGATGTCGAGCAATGTTGCAGACGTGGAGCGGAGCACCCGGTGACTGACTCGACCATCATCTATACGCACACGGACGAGGCCCCTGCCCTCGCGACGTACTCGTTCCTGCCGGTGATCGAGGCGTATGCCTCCACCGCCGGGGTCGGCGTGGAGAGCCGGGACATCTCCCTGGCGGGCCGGATCATCGCCCAGTTCCCCGAGCACCTGGAAGAGGGCCAGCGCATCCCCGACGCCCTCGCCGAGCTGGGTGACCTTGCCAAGACCCCCGAGGCCAACATCATCAAGCTGCCGAACATCTCGGCCTCGATCCCGCAGCTGAAGGCCGCGGTCGCCGAGTTGCAGCAGCAGGGCTACGCGCTGCCGGACTACCCGGACGACCCGAAGACCGACGAGGAGCGGGAGATCCGCGCCCGTTACGACAAGGTCAAGGGCTCCGCGGTGAACCCGGTGCTGCGCGAGGGCAACTCCGACCGCCGCGCCCCCGCCTCGGTGAAGAACTACGCCAAGGCCAACCCGCACCGCATGGGCGCCTGGACGGCCGATTCCAAGACCAATGTGGCCCATATGGACACCGACGACTTCCGCTCCACCGAGAAGTCCGTGGTGATCCCGGAGGACGGCTCGCTGCGCATCGAGCTGGCGGGCGACGACGGCTCCACCACCGTGCTGCGCGAGTCGGTGCCGGTGCTGGCGGGCGAGGTCGTGGACGCCTCCGTGATGCGTGTCGCGGCGCTGCGCGAGTTCCTCTCGGCGCAGGTGGCCCGCGCCAAGGCGGAGGGCGTGCTGTTCTCGCTGCACCTGAAGGCCACGATGATGAAGGTCTCCGACCCGATCGTCTTCGGCCACGGCGTACGCGCCTTCTTCCCCAAGACCTTCGCCGAGCACGGTGAGACCCTCGCCGCCGCCGGTCTGACCCCGAACGACGGTCTGGGCGGCATCCTCAAGGGCCTGGAGGCCCTGCCCGAGGGCGCGGCGATCAAGGCGTCCTTCGACGCCGAGCTGGCCGAGGGCCCGGAGCTGGCCATGGTCGACTCCGACCGCGGCATCACCAACCTGCATGTGCCGTCCGACGTCATCGTCGACGCCTCCATGCCGGCCATGATCCGCACCTCCGGCCACATGTGGGGCCCGGACGGCGACGAGCACGACACCCTCGCGGTGATCCCGGACAGCAGCTACGCCGGGATCTACCAGGCCGTCATCGACGACTGCCGCGCCCACGGCGCCTTCGACCCGGCCACGATGGGCTCGGTGCCCAACGTCGGCCTGATGGCGCAGAAGGCCGAGGAGTACGGCAGCCACGACAAGACCTTCGAGATCCCCACCACCGGCACCGTCCGCGTCCTGGACGGCGCGGGCAACGCGGTCATCGAGCAGGTCGTCGGCGCCGGTGACATCTTCCGGATGTGCCAGACCAAGGACGTGCCGATCCAGGACTGGGTCAAGCTGGCCGTCACCCGCGCCCGCGCCACCGGCGACCCGGCCGTCTTCTGGCTGGACGAGGGCCGTGCCCACGACGCCAACCTGATCGAGAAGGTCAAGGCGTACCTGCCGGAGCACGACACCGAGGGCCTGGACATCAGGATCCTGGCCCCGGTCGAGGCGATCAAGCTCTCCCTCGAGCGGATCCGCCGCGGCGAGAACACGATCTCGGTCACCGGCAACGTCCTGCGTGACTACCTGACCGACCTGTTCCCGATCCTGGAGCTGGGCACCAGCGCCAAGATGCTCTCGGTCGTCCCGCTGATCAACGGTGGCGGTCTGTTCGAGACCGGCGCGGGCGGCTCGGCGCCCAAGCACGTCCAGCAGCTGGTCAAGGAGAACTACCTGCGCTGGGACAGCCTGGGCGAGTTCCTGGCCCTCGCGGTCAGCTTCGAGCACCTCGCGCAGAAGACGGGCAACGCGCGGGCCCAGGTCCTCGCCGACACCCTGGACCGGGCGACCGGCACCTTCCTGGCCGAGAACAAGTCGCCCAGCCGTCGCGTCGGCGGTATCGACAACCGCGGCAGCCACTTCTACCTGGCCCTGTACTGGGCCCAGGAGCTGGCCAAGCAGACCGACGACGCCGACCTGGCCAAGGCGTTCGCCCAGCTCGCCGACACGCTCGCCACCCAGGAGCAGACGATCGTCGAGGAGCTGCTCGCGGTCCAGGGGTCCCCGGCCGACATCGGCGGCTACTACCAGCCCAACACCGCCAAGGCCGCGGCCGTCATGCGCCCGTCCGCGACCCTCAACCAGGCGCTCGCCACCCTCGGCTGACCCGCCAGGCGCGCGTGACGCGTCACCGCACCGCACCACACCGCCCCCGGCCGGCATTCGCCCGGCCGGGGGCGGTCCCTGTTCTGCCCGGAGGACCGGTGGAACAGTTCCTCACGTACGCCGAGAAGGCGAGGCGACTTCCCAGGCCGCCTCGATCATCCGGAAGATCTCGTCCACCGCGGCCTCCGGCTCGGCCGCCTCACGGGCCAGCGCATAGGCGTCGATCACGAACCTCGCGATGGTCCGGCAGGCCGTCGTGGTCTGCGACCGGCCGGGATCGGCGGCGATGGCCGTCGCCAGCGACTCCGCGTGGCGCAGCCTCATCGACTCCTCGTACTCCCGCAGGGCGGGTGATCCCTCGATCATGTGCCAGATCGGGGCGGCGCCGTCCGCCGTGCAATGCCGCACCAGGGCGTGGACCTCGCGGCGCAGCGCGGGGAGGAGCGGCTCGTCCGGCGCCCGGTCGGTGACCGCCTGCGCGAGGCGTCGCTCGAAGTCCTGGTCCTGCTCGAACACCAGGGCCTCTTTCGAGGCGAAGTGGGAGAAGAGCGTGGTGACGGCCACATCGGCCTCGGCGGCCACCTCACGGATGCCCACCGCGTCGTACCCGCGCTCCAGGAAGAGCCGCAGGGCGGTATCGGCGATCTTCTGGCGGGTCGCGGCCTTCTTGCGCTCACGGCGTCCGGACGGCACGGTCATGGACTCACGCTATCAGCTGCGAATGCGTAACGGTTATCTAATCCTAGCAGTTCTCAAACTCTAGCGGGTCTCAAACCATAACGGCTCTGAAATCCTAACGGTTAGTGTTACGGTCGGTCGCATGAAGAGAGTGAGCTTCGCCGAGTTCGGCGGTCCGGACGTTCTGCAACTCATAGACGCCGAGGAGCCCCACGCGGGCCCCGGCCAGCTACGCATCGCCGTGCGGGCGGCGGGCGTGAACCCCGTCGACTGGCGGATCCGTGAAGGCCAGGTACTGGGAGCCCATCCGGTCGAGCTGCCCTCCGGGGTCGGGCTGGACGCCGCCGGGGTGGTGGACGAGGTCGGCGAGGGCGTCGACGGGGTCGAGGTCGGCGACCGTGTGTTCGGCGAGGGTTCGAGCACCTATGCCGAGTTCGCCGTGGTGTCGGCCTGGGCCCGGATGCCCGAGGGGCTGACGTTCGAGGAGGCGGCCGGGTACCCCTCCGTGGTGGAGACCGCGCTGCGCGTCATCCGCGAGGTCGGTGTCCGTCCCGGGCAGACGCTGCTGGTCAGCGGTGCGTCCGGGGGAGTCGGATCGGCGGTGCTGCAGATCGCCCGCGACCGGGGCATCACGGTGATCGGCACGGCCGGGGCCGCGAACCAGGACTATCTGCGCAGCCTGGGTGCCGTCGCCACGACGTACGGCGAGGGCTGGGTCGAGCGGGTGCGGCGGCTCGGCCAGGTCGACGCGGCTCTCGATCTGGCCGGTTCCGGGGTGATCCGCGAACTCGTCGAGCTGACCGGGGATCCGCGGAAGGTGATCTCCATCGCCGATCTCGGCGCTCCGGAGCTCGGCGTCCGATTCTCCGGCGTGGCCGGGAGCGTGCCGGACGCGCTCGCCGAGGCCGTCGACCTCATCTCACGGGGCAAGCTCCACATCCCGGTCGAGAAGTCGTACCCGCTCGCCGAGGCCGCGGCGGCGCACGTCGACAGCCAGGCCGGTCATACGCGCGGGCGCCGGGTCATCGTCGTCTGAGCCGTCTCCCGCGCGGCCCGGTCTCAGGGCCGGGCCGCGCGGAACTCGTGGCCCTCGAGGGCGGCGAGGACCGTCTGATCGGGCTCAGGCGCGGGCGGCTCCCGCTCGAAGGCCGGCGAGTACCGTGCCGAGCAATCGGTCGGTCAGGTCGTCGTCGGCGTCGATGCCGAGGCAGGAAGAGGATGTCGCCGCGAGTGAGCCCGCGAGGAAGGGCAGGTCCTGCCATCGCGCGTCAGGGTGCATGGCTCCCGCTTCCTGGGCGCGCTCGCCAATGTGGCGGAGTTGCTCGCGTACTCGCGCCTGGCCGTCGGCATGGGCTTCCGCCGCCGCCCCTGGATGGTCGTTGAGGAGCTCGAAGAGGCCGCGGTGGCGTGCCTGGTGCTCCACGAGAAGGCGCAGCGCGTCCCGCAGGCCCCGCGCGGGGTCCGCTTCGGCGGCTCGCCGGAGGCCGTCCTGGACTTCGTCGAGTACGTCACCGAGCACGGCCGAGAGCAGCTCCTCGCGGGAGGCGAAGCGACGGTAGAACGTCGCCTGGCCCAGTCCGGCACGTCGCACGATCTCGTTCACCGACACCCCCAGGCCCAACTCGGCCACCGCGTGCCGGGCGACCTTGATCAGAAGTTCACGGTTGCGCAGGGCGTCGGCGCGCGGGGGAGATTCTGCGTCGGGCATGCCGCCAGCCTACCCCGGAATCGGAGAACCCCTCTCCGATTGTGTTAGATTGCAAACGGAGAGAGGTTCTCCGTTTTTTGCCTCGGAAGAGCCGGGAGGGGTGGCGGCATGGGAAGACTTGACGGACGTACGGCGCTGATCACGGGAGGCAGCGAAGGGCTCGGCCGCGCGATCGCCACGGCGTTCGCCGCGGAGGGGGCCGACCTGGTGCTGCTCGCCCGCGATCCGGACAAGCTGGCGAAGGCGGCCGGCGAACTGAGCGGCGAGCGGGTCGCGGTGCGCACCCTCGCCGTGGACCTGGCCGACATGTCGGCGATGTCCGATGCGATCGCCCGGCTCGATGTCGATATCGACATCCTCGTCAACAACGTGGGCCTGGCCCGCATGAAGCCGCTGGCCGACGTCACGCTCGACGATGTGGAGGCGATGGTGACCTTGAACCTCACCGCGCCCTTCCGCCTCATCCAGCTCCTGCTGTCCTCTCTTGTCGCGACGCGGGGCACCGTCATCAACATGTCCAGCTACTGGGCCAGCACCATGGTCGCCGACCGCCCCTCCAGCATGTACTCGGCGACCAGGGGTGCCATCGAGTCCCTCACCCGTGCCCTCGCCAGCGAGCTGGGCCCCAGCGGCGTGCGGGTCAACGCCATTGCTCCCGGCTCGGTGGCCACACCCACCTTCGACCGCCAGTACCTCGGCCCGATGACACCCGGGCAGCGCACCGAGTACGAGGAGTACGTGCGGCGCGCCTACCCCACCGGCCGCATCGGCCGCATGGAAGAGATCGCGAATGCGGCCCTCTACCTCGCCTCCGACCAGTCGTCCTGGACGACCGGTGTCGTCCTCAAGGTGGACGGGGGCCTCACCCTCCGGTGACGAGCCCCGCGGCTTTCCGGCCACCTTTTGCATAAAGCTGTCATCAAACGTATAGTCATGCCATCATCTAGGGAGGACGACGGTGATGGCCATACGTGCTGCGGTGGCGGGCGCGAGCGGATACGCGGGCGGGGAACTGCTGCGGCTGCTGCTCGCCCACCCCGAAGTGGAGATCGGTACCCTGACCGGCAACTCCAACGCCGGACAGCCCCTCGCCGGGCTGCAGCCCCATCTGCTCCCGCTGGCCGGGCGGGTGCTGGAGCCCACCACCGCCGAGGCGCTGGCCGGGCATGACGTGGTCTTCCTGGCGCTGCCGCACGGGCAGTCCGCCGCCGTGGCCGAGCAACTCGGCGACCAGGTCCTGGTCGTCGACTGCGGCGCCGACTTCCGGCTCGAGGACGCGGCGGACTGGGAGAAGTTCTACGGTTCGCCGCATGCCGGCACCTGGCCCTACGGCCTGCCCGAGCTGCCCGGTGCCCGCGCCGCGCTGGAGGGCGGCAAGCGCATCGCGGTGCCGGGCTGCTACCCCACCGCCGTCTCCCTCGCGCTCTTCCCGGCGTACGCGGCCGGGCTGCTGGAGCCCGAGGCGGTCATCGTCGCCGCCTCCGGGACCTCGGGCGCGGGCAAGGCGCCCAAGCCGCATCTGCTGGGCAGCGAGGTCATGGGCTCGATGAGCCCGTACGGCGTCGGCGGCGGCCACCGGCACACCCCCGAGATGATCCAGAACCTGTCCGCCGCGGCGGGCGAGCGGGTGTCGGTCTCCTTCACCCCCACCCTCGCCCCGATGCCCCGCGGCATCCTCGCCACCTGCAGCGCCAAGGCCAGGCCCGGAGTCACCGGGGAGAGCCTGCGCGCCGCGTACGACAAGGCGCTGCGGGACGAACCGTTCGTCACCCTCCTCCCCGAGGGCCAGTGGCCCTCCACCGCCGCCGTGTACGGATCCAACGCCGCGCTGCTCCAGGTCGCCCATGACGAGGCGGCCGGCCGCGCCCTCGTGATCAGCGCCATCGACAACCTCACCAAGGGCACCGCGGGCGGCGCGGTGCAGAGCATGAACATCGCCCTCGGCCTCCCCGAGGAGCTGGGACTTTCCACGATCGGAGTCGCTCCATGAGCGTTACGGCAGCCCAGGGCTTCACGGCCTCCGGCGTCGCGGCAGGGATCAAGGAGAACGGCAACCCCGACCTCGCACTCGTGGTGAACACCGGCCCGCGCCTCGCCGCCGCGGCCGTCTTCACCTCCAACCGCGTCAAGGCCGCCCCCGTCCTGTGGTCCGAGCAGGTCATCAAGGGCGGTCAGGTCTCGGCCGCCGTCCTCAACTCCGGTGGCGCCAACGCCTGCACCGGCCCGCTGGGCTTCCAGGACACCCACGCCACCGCCGAGAAGGTCGCGGAGGTCCTCGGCCACAGCGCGGGCGAGGTCGCCGTGGCCTCCACCGGGCTCATCGGTGTCCGGCTGCCCATGGACGCGGTGCTGTCCGGGGTCGGCAAGGCCGCCGAGGCGCTCTCCCCGCACGGCGGCGAGAAGGCCGCGATCGCCATCAAGACCACCGACACCGTGCACAAGACGGCCGTCGTGCAGAGCCCCGCCGGCTGGACCGTGGGCGGAATGGCCAAGGGCGCCGGGATGCTGGCCCCGGGCCTGGCCACCATGCTCGTCGTCCTCACCACCGACGCCGACATGGACACCGCCGGGCTGGACACCGCGCTGCGCGCCGCCACCCGCACCACCTTCGACCGGATCGACTCCGACGGCTGCATGTCCACCAACGACATGGTGCTGCTGATGGCCTCCGGCGCCTCCGGTGTCGCTCCCGACACCGCGGAGTTCGCCGAGGCGGTCCGCGAGGTCTGCGCCGACCTCGCCCGCCAGCTCATCGGGGACGCCGAGGGCGCCTCCAAGGACATCCGGATCGAGGTCGTGGGCGCGGCCACCGAGGACGACGCGGTGGAGGTGGGCCGCTCCATCGCCCGTAACAACCTCCTCAAGTGCGCCGTGCACGGCGAGGACCCCAACTGGGGCCGGGTGCTCTCCGCGATCGGCACCACCTCGGCCGCCTTCGATCCGGACCAGCTCAACGTCGCGATCAATGACGTCTGGGTGTGCAAGAACGGCTCGGTCGGCGAGGACCGGGAGCTGGTCGACATGCGCTACCGCGAGGTCCGCATCACCGCCGACCTGTCCGCGGGCAGCGCCTCGGCGGTCATCTGGGCCAACGACCTCACCGCCGACTACGTCCACGAGAACAGCGCTTATTCCTCATGAGCCAGCCGACCGCCACCCGTAAACACACCGCCCTGCCCAAGGCCCGCACCCTCATCGAGGCGCTGCCCTGGCTGACCCGCCACCACGGCAAGACCGTGGTGGTCAAGTTCGGCGGCAACGCCATGGTCGACGACGAGCTGAAGGCCGCCTTCGCGCAGGACGTCGTCTTCCTGCGCCACGCGGGGCTGCGCCCCGTCGTCGTCCACGGCGGCGGCCCCCAGATCAGCGCACAGCTGGACCGGCACGGCCTGGTGAGCGAGTTCAAGGCCGGGCTGCGGGTCACCACCGACGACGCCATGGACGTCGTACGGATGGTGCTGGCCGGACAGGTCCAGCGCGAACTGGTCGGGCTGCTCAACCGGCACGGCCCGCTGGCCGTCGGCATGACCGGCGAGGACGCGCATCTGATGTCCGCCACCAAGCACTTCGCCGAGATCGACGGCGAGCGGGTGGACATCGGCCGGGTCGGCCAGATCACCGAGATCGACACCGGCGCGGTCCGGGCCCTGCTGGACGACGGCCGGATCCCGGTCGTCTCCTCCATCGCCCGCAGCGCCGACGACGGCCATGTCTACAACGTCAACGCCGACACGGCCGCGGCCGCCCTCGCCGTGGCGCTGGGCGCCGAGACGCTGATGGTGCTCACCGACGTGGAGGGCCTCTACGCCGACTGGCCCAACAGCGACGAGGTGATCAGCAAGCTCACCGCGAGCCAGTTGGAGAAGCTGCTCCCGGAGCTGGCCAGCGGCATGGTGCCGAAGATGGAGGGCTGTCTGTACGCCGTGCGCCACGGGGTCACCACCGCCCGGGTGCTCGACGGGCGCGTACCGCACTCCATCCTGCTGGAGATCTTCACCGACGAGGGCATCGGCACGATGGTCCTGCCGGACGGGACCGTGATCGACGACAAGGGCAACGACGGCGACAAGGGGGAGGACCAGTGAGCAACGCGGAGCTGAAGCGGCGCTGGCAGGGGGCGCTCATGGACAACTACGGCACCCCCCGCCTCCCGCTCACCCACGGCGAGGGCACCAAGGTCTGGGACGCGGACGGCAGGGAGTACCTCGACTTCGTCGGCGGTATCGCCGTCAACTCCCTCGGCCACGCCCACCCCGCCGTCGTCCGGGCGGTGTCCGACCAGATCGCCACCCTCGGCCATGTCTCCAACCTCTTCGTGGCCGAGCCCCCGGTGGCGCTCGCCGAGCGGCTGCTCCAGCTCTTCGGCCGCTCCGGACGCGTGTACTTCTCCAACTCCGGCGCGGAGGCGGTCGAGGCCGCCTTCAAGATCGGGCGGCGCACCGGGCGCACCCATATGGTGGCCACCACCGGCGGCTTCCACGGCCGCACCATGGGGGCGCTGGCCCTGACCGGCCAGCCCGCCAAGCAGGAGCCCTTCCTGCCGCTGCCCGGCGATGTGACGCATGTGCCGTACGGGGACGTGGAGGCGCTGCGCGCGGCCGTCACCACCGACACCGCCCTCGTCATCCTGGAGCCCATCCAGGGCGAGAACGGCGTCATCGTGCCGCCGGCCGGCTATCTGGCGGCGGCGCGGGAGATCACCCGGGCTACCGGCACCCTGCTGGTGCTCGACGAGATCCAGACCGGGATCGGGCGGACCGGGCACTGGTTCGAGCACCAGGCGCAGGGCGTCGAGCCCGATGTCGTCACCCTCGCCAAGGGGCTCGGCGCCGGGCTGCCCATCGGCGCCACCCTCGCCTTCGGGCCAGCGGCCGACCTGCTGACCCCGGGTCAGCACGGATCCACCTTCGGCGGCAACCCCGTCTCCTGCGCCGCCGGTCTCGCCGTCCTCGACACCATCGCCGCCGACGGTCTCCTGGACCGGGTCAAGCGGGCAGGGGAGCGGCTGCGTAACGGAATCGAATCGCTTGACCACGCATTGGTCGCCCGGGTCCGCGGCGCCGGGCTGCTGCTCGGTATCGTGCTCACAGAGTCCCTCGCGCCGCGGGTGCAGAAGGCGGCTCAGGACGCGGGACTCCTGGTGAACGCGGTCGCGCCGGATGTGGTCCGGCTCGCCCCGCCGCTCGTCATCTCCGACGGCGAGGTGGACACCTTCCTCCGGGAGCTGCCCGCCGTGCTGGACGCCGCACATGAGGGAGACGGGGAACGACGAGCCGGAGACTGACGACACCGATGACCGAGGCGCAGCACACCGACGCGCAGGACGCCAACCACGGCGGACCGGCCGTGCCGCAGACCCGCACCGCACGCCACCGCCGGATCGTGGACATCCTGAACCGGCAGGCCGTGCGCTCCCAGAGCCAGCTCGCCAAGCTGCTCGCGGACGACGGGCTCTCCGTCACCCAGGCGACGCTGTCCCGGGACCTGGACGAGCTGGGCGCGGTGAAGATCCGCAACACCGGCGGTGAGCTGATCTACGCGGTGCCGAGCGAGGGCGGCGACCGCACGCCGCGCGCCCCGCTCGGCGAGTCGGCGAGCGAGGCGCGGATGGCCCGGCTGGCGGGTGAGCTGCTGATCTCGGCGGAGGCGTCGGCCAACCTCGTGGTGCTGCGCACTCCGCCGGGCGCCGCCCAGTTCCTCGCCTCGGCCATCGACTCGGCGGAGCTGCACGACATCCTCGGCACCATCGCGGGCGACGACACGCTCCTGCTGATCAGCCGCGACCCGCTGGGCGGCCAGGCGCTCGCCGACCATCTGCTGCGACTGGCCCAGAAGGAGCGCTAGGCGCTTCGCTGGATGTGCCGCGCTGTGCCGTCGGTCGTCTGCGGCGCCATCGTGGCTGCACGAAGCCCTTACGCCGCGCTCCGGCTGCGGGCTCGGTACGACATCCAGGCCGCCACCACCGCCCCCGAGACGTTGTGCCAGACGGAGAACACCGCGGCCGGGAGCGCGGCCAGCGGGGTGAAGTGGGCGGCGGCCAGGGAGGCGGCGAGCCCGGAGTTCTGCATGCCGACCTCGAAGGCCATGGCCCGGCTGGCGGGCGCGCCCAGCCGGGCCACCTTCCCGGCCCCGTAGCCCAGCGCCAGGCCGAGCCCGTTGTGGAGCACCACGGCGAGCAGCACCAGCGCCGCCGCCGACTTGATGGCGTCCGCGCTGGCGGCCACCACGATCGCCACGATCACGCCGATGGTGACGGCCGACAGCCAGGGCAGCAGCCCCAGCACCCGCTGGATGTACCGCCCGGCGACCAGCCGTACGGCCAGCCCCCCGACCACCGGCAGCAGCACGGTCTTGAGGATGTCGGTGACCATCGACCCCGCGTCCACCGGCAGGAACTCCCCGGCGAGCAGCAGCGTCAGCGGCGGGGTGACCAGCGGCGCGAGCACCGTGGAGACGGTGGCGACCGACACCGACAGCGCCACGTCGCCGCGCGCCAGATACGTCACCACATTGGAGGCCGTTCCGCTCGGCGCACAGCCGACCAGGATCACACCGGCCGCCAACTGCGGGGAGAGACCGAGGGCGTTGGCGATCAGCCACCCAAGACCCGGCATGATCACATAGTGCGCGACCAGCCCGAGCGCCACCGCCCAGGGCCGCTTGACCACACCGGAGAAGTCCCGCGGGGTCATGGTGAGGCCCATGCAGAACATGATCACGCCGAGCAGATAGGGCACGTTCGGCGCCCACCCGCTGAAGGTGCCGGGCGTGCCGAGACCCGCCGCACCGGCGGCGAGGACGAGGAGGGGGAAGACGGTGACGGCCCGCCGGGCCGCCCGGTCGGCGGCGGCGGGCTCCGGTGACGGCGCGGGCGACTGCCCCGCCGTGGTCGGGTCATGGTCCGCGGAGCTCTTCGATTCGGATCGCACCGCGTGATGGAACGCTTCCGGAGGCGCCTTCCGCAACACCGTCTCGTTATGTGGTCACTACACCCACTATGTGGAACTCAGTGGCGGCAGCGGCAGTGGAAGCCCCGGCAGACCGTCGATGCTGCTGGCGATGTGCTCCTTCTTGTGGAAGTAGCGGTCCAGCGATTCGTCGTCCTCCCGCCGGAAGCGGGAGGCGTGCAGCGGGCGCTCCTCGCGGTAGTCCAGATACGGGACCGCGTAGCCGCAGGTGTCGCGGATCAGCTCGGCCGTCACCACGATGACCGCCCGCAGCCCGTGGTCCTCGACGTCGATGTCCGGGAAGTGCGCCAGCAGCGCGGAGAACCGCGGATCGTCACGGAACACCGGCTCGCCCCGGCCGTGGACGCGCACGATGTTCGGCGGTCCGGTGAAGGCGCACCACATCAGGGTGATCCTGCCGTTCTCCCGCAGATGGGCGATGGTCTCCGCGTTGCTCCCCGCGAAGTCCAGATAGGCCACGGTCAATTCGTCGAGTACGGCGAAGGAGCCGGCCAGCCCCTTCGGCGAGAGGTTCACCGTGCCGTCCCCGGCCAGCGGGGCGGTGGCGGTGAAGAACATCTTCTGCTCTTCGATGAAGGTGCGGAGTCTGCCGTCGATGCGTTCGTACACCTTTCCCATGTGGCGCATTATCCCTGCGGGTGGTCGCCGGGGCGATGTCTCCATGGGCGTATGGCCACCAAGAAAGCCTCCGCGCGGGCGTCCGCGGCCGAGCCCGCGATCCGGATCCGCCGGGTGTACGACACCCCCGACCCGGACGACGGCACCCGCGTCCTGGTGGACCGCGTCTGGCCGCGCGGCCTCGCCAAGGCCGACGCCCACCTGGACGAATGGACCAAGGACGCCGCCCCGTCCACCGAGTTGCGCCGCTGGTACGGCCATGACCCGGACCTCTTCCCGGAATTCACCCGCCGCTACCGCGCCGAGCTCACCACCCCGGAGCGCCGCGAGGCCGTCGCCCACCTCCGCGAGCTGACCACTTCCGGCCCGCTGACCCTCCTCACGGCGGTGAAGGACCTCGACCACGGCCATGTCCAGGTGCTGACCGAGGCGATCCGCGACCAGGGGTGAGCGCCGCTCAGGGATCGCCTTCTGGAGAGGGACCGTCTCGTACACCGGTATCGGCTTATACACATAGCTCCGCCGAATAGCGGGCGAAGCCGCTGGTGTGCCAGGTGGAGCCGTCCGCGGTGATGACGAATGCCTCGGCGTCGGGGAGCCGGCCCAGCCAGGGGCGGGCGCGTTCGGCGCCCATGGCGCAGGCCGCGGTGGCCACGGCGTCCGCGTCGGCCAGGCTGGTGGCGATCACGGTGACCGAGGCCAGGCCCTGGGCCGGGGGGCGGCCGGTGTGGGGGTCCAGGATGTGGCAGCCGCGCTCGGCCGGGCCCGAGGTGGCCACGGCCAGCTCGCCGTGGGCCTCCACGATCGCCGCCAGCTCGCCCCGGCGCAGCGGGTCGGCGATGCCCACCCGCCAGGGGCCGCCGTGCACTTGGACGTCGCCGCCGCCGTTCACACACACCGACCCGGCGCCCGACGAGACCAGCATCCGGGCGGCGCGCTCCACGGCCCAGCCCTTGACCAGGCCCGTCGGGTCGGGGCGGCCACCGGCGTAGCGGGCGGTGAACCAGCCGCCGCTGCGGTGCTCGGCCTCCTCGCACATGCGTAGTACGTCCCGGACCTCCGGGTCGCACCGCGACAGCGTCAGCTCACCGCGCCCCAGCCGGCTGATCTGGCTCTCCGGGCGGTAGGTGGAGAACAGCTCGTCCACCCGGTGCAGCCCGACCACGGCCCCGTCCAGCGCGGCCTGCACCCGGGGCCGGTCGGCGGGCGCGACCTCGCGGACGTCGAAGGAGAAGACCGTGCCCATGACGTGCTCGACATGGCGCAGCGGCTCGGGTTCGTCCATTCCGTACGTCACTTGGCACCCGCCTTGTCGAGCGCGCTCTGCAGGGACTTGGCGTAGCCCTCGCTCGTATAGGTGGCGCCGGAGACCGTGTCCACCTTCGCCGCGGCCACCGCCTGCTGGTTGAGTTTCGGGATGGAGTCCTTGGCGATCTGCTCGCTGCGCGGCCCGGAGTCCGGCGTCTTGACCGCCTGCGCGGCGGTGATCTTCCCGCCGTTGACGGTGAGGCTCACCTGGACCGGGCCGTACTGCGTCTGCACGGCGTCGCCGGTGACCGTACGGGCCCCGCCCGGCTGTGCCCCGGCCCCGCCCGGCTGTGCCCCGGCCCCGCCCGGCGGTGCCGTGGCCGCGACCGGGGGCGCCTGCCCCGGCTGGTTCTCGGCGACGGCCTGGCCGCCCCCCGAACCTGGCTGTTTCAGCGCGAGCAGCAGCACCAGACCGGAGACGGTGGCGGCCGTTCCCACGATGATGCGGCGCAGCGGATGCTTCCTCTTCATGGCTTCACCTCGGTCACAGCTCGAAGGATTCGTGGTGGATCCGGCGATCCGGAACCCCCGCCTCACGCAGCGCCCCGTACGCGTGCTCGGTCAGGCCCGGTGGGCCGCACAGATAGACGTCGTGGTCCTCGATGTCGGGGAGCAGATGGCCAAGACGCTCCGCGGTGATCTCCGGCCGGGCGCCGTCCGGGCCGTTCACCGCGTACAGCAGCCGGGCCCCGCGCTCGGTGGCGATCTGCTTCAGCTCGTTCCACAGCGCCAGGTCCTCGACGCTGCGGGCCCGGTACAGCAGGGTGAGGTCGCTGCCCTTGCCCGGCAGCGTCTCGAACAGCGCCCGGATCGGGGTGATCCCGGCCCCGCCCGCGATCATCAGCACCTTGCCGCGGCTGCGCCGCGCCGCGGTCATCGCCCCGTACGGCCCCTCCGCCCACACCCGCGTCCCCGGCTCCAGCGAGGCCAGCCCCGTGCTGTGGCCGCCCACCGCCTTCACCGTGATCCGCAGCAGCTCCGGCCGGGGCGGCGCGGAGAGCGAGTACGGATGGGAGCCCCAGCGCATCCCCGGGGCCAGGAACCGCCATCGGAAGAACTGCCCGGCCTGCGCCCCGATCCGGTGCAGCTTGCGCCCCTTGATCAGCACCGACACCACTCCGGGCGCCTCCGGTACGACCGCCTCCACCCGCATCCGGTGCCGCAGGTTCAGCCGCAGCGGCACCAGCAGCCGGTACCAGACCACCAGCGCGGTGACCGTGCCGTACAGCGCGTACCAGGCGGTCTCCGCGGTCTTGTTCCCGACGAACTCCGCGCCGGTCGCGAGCTGGTGCCAGAACGTCAGGAAGACCGCCAGATAGGTGAACAGATGCAGGTAGTACCAGACCTCGTACGGCATCCGGCGGCGCACCATCCCCGCCGAGATCAGCCCGATCACCACCAGCATCGCGGTGCCGACCACCGCCTTGATCATGTCCGGGTAGTCCATGACCACGGTGACGGACTGGTCGACGAAGCCGGTGCCCGCCTGCTCCGCGTAGCCCGCGATGATCAGCCCGACATGCGCCACGATCAGACACAGCGCGTACCGCCCGCTCAACGCGTGCCACCGCGCGACCCGGTCCGACCCCACCCGCCGCTCCAGCGCCGGAACGCGCGCCATCTGGAGGACGACGAGGGCGAGGACATAGCCGCCGAGCAGCCCACTGAGCCGCCCGGCGTGGGTCAGCCACTGCGCGGTGCCGTCGACGTTCGGAGTGTTCTGCCACCACAGCGACAGCACCGCCGCCGCACCTGCCAGGCTGAGCAGGATCAACGGCACGGCATGCGAACGGCGAGGCTGGATGCGGCGCATGGCCTGCCGCCGCCCGGCCCGGCTGTTCAGTAGCGTCGTCACGGCCTGTCCCCTTCCCTTGGGCTCCGGTCCCTTGGGCTCCGGCGCAAGGGAATACGGCCCCCGTCGCGGGATGACTCAAAGGCCGCCGGGATTCACAGGTTTCGGGTCGTGGCTCACAGATCCGGCTCAGGATTCACAGGTTTCGGGCGTCACCGGCGGTGGCGCACGGGCGGCAGCAGCTCGCTCACCACCGGCAGGTGGTCCGACGCCCCCGGGTCCGCCGTGAACACCTGGGCGGTGAGCGGGCGCAGGTCGCGGGAGGGGAGGAGGAAGTCGATACGGGCGTGCGGGTTGACGGAGTCGTAGGTGAAGCCGTCGCCGGTGCCGGCCTGGGGCCACGCATCGCCGAGCACATCGGTCAGGGTCCGGATCTCCGGGGTCTCGGCCGTGGCGTTCAGATCGCCGACCAGGACGGTTCGCTCGGGGGAGGAGCCGAGGAGCTCGACGATCCGGGCGGACTGCCGCTCGCGCTCCTGGCTGTCGTCGTGCTGGAGATGCGTCACCGCGAAGTCGGCGCAGACGCCGCGCACGTCCAGCGTGGCCCGGAGCAGACCGCGCTGCTCATGGCCGGGGACGAGCGGCAGATGGGTGTTGGTCCAGGACCGGATCGGCCAGCGGGAGAGCACCGCGGTGCCGTACTGACGGCGCGGCCGCCCGGACTCCTCCGGGTCCAGGTCGAGGTTGGCGCCGAAGGCGTGACGCATCCCCAGCCGCTCGCCCAGCCAGGCGGGCTGGTCGACGAAGCCGCTGCGCTTCCAGAACCGGTCGACCTCTTGCAGACCGACGACGTCCACCCGCATGGCCTGGATCACCCGGGCGACGCGGTCCAGGTCGAGTACGTCGGCGGGGCTCGCGCCGTGGTGGATGTTGAACGTGGCCACGCGCAGCGGCCGCGGGCCGGTGGCGGCGGCCGCCACCCCGGACGTCCCGGCGGCGGCACCGAGGCCGGCCGCCGCGGCGAGGAACCGGCGGCGGCTGGGGGCGGGGTTCAGGTGATTCATGGCGGTTAGCGTGCGTTCCGGTTCCGAACGCCCTCCCACGGCGCCATGAACGGCCCCGGGCGGGTGGGAGTCGTCTCGGCCGGAGCGGTGCGCCGCCCGCACCCGTAAGGATGTCACCGGTGGTGGAACTTGATCGGGTAGGACACCGTTGAGCGCGGTTTGGGCTGCTTCTTGGCGTCCTTTCCGCCGTCCTTCTTCCCGTCGTGCTTCTCGAAGTGGACGGGATACCGGGCCGTCTGATGCGGATTCGGCGACTTGCCGTCGCGGGTGTTGCCGTCACCGTGGTTGTTGATCCACAGGACCCCGACCACGAATACGCCGAGCACCATCATCTGCTTCTTCTCCACCGGCCCCGACTCCCCCTCGGTCCGCGACTGCGCCCCCGCCCCGCCATGGTCTCAGCCCGGCGGCCGGTTGGGCAGGTGCTACCGCGTGGTGAAAGCACCTCCGTTGACGTGAATGGTCTGGCCGGTGATGTGCCGCGCGCCGGGCGAGGCCAGGAAGAAGGCGGTCCGGGCGATGTCCTCGACGGTGCCCGCACGCTTGTTGTGGGTCTCCGCCACGAGCGCGCCGCGGCGTTCGTCGGTCATCCCGCCCTGGAAGAAGTTCGTACCGGCGATGAAGCCCGCGGAGATGACATTGCAGGTGACGCCCTTCGGCGCGAGCTCGGCGGAGGTCGAGGCGTTCCACGCGGCCAGGGCGGCCTTGGCCGCGCCGTAGGAGCCGCCCCGGCGCTCGGCGCCGATCGAGCCGATGCTGATGACGGAGCCGCCGTCGGTCAGCCTCTCCTGGACCGAGGCGGTGGTCAGCACCGCGGTGAGCAGGTTCTGGGACAGGCTGCTGTGCCACTGGGCGAGCAGCGCGTCCAGGGGCGGGAGCCCGTCGGCCGCCGCCTCGGGCAGCCCGCCGGCCGCGTTGACCAGGACGTCCAGCTCGCCGAGCCGGTCGGCGAGATCGGGTCCCGGAGCCTGGTGCCCATGGCTCATCGGAGGAGTCCGGGCCCGTCGCCTCCGCCGCGGACATCGCCACCGCCTGGCAGCGGGAGCGGCCGGGCGCCCCCACGGAGTCGATCGAGATCGTCACCCCCATCTGGTGGCTGGGAAAGCTCTTCGCCGACGACCGCGACCGGGCGCTGCGGGCGGCGGGGATCGACGCGGCCACCCTCGATCTGCTGGCCGTCATCCGCCGCTCCGGCCCGCCCTACGCCCTGAGCACGCGCGAGATCACCTGCCGGACCCTGGTGACCGCCGGAGCGATCTCGCAGCGCGTCGCCCGAGCCGAGCGGGACGGCCTCGTCGTGCGCAGACCTGGAACCACCGGCCGTCGCACCGTCCTGGTGTGCCTGACGGCCGAGGGCCACGCCCTCATCGAGCGGTCCGTCGACACCGTGCTCGGCCGCGAGGCCAGGCTGGTGCGCGGCCTGTCGGACGAGGAGCGCACGGTGCTCGCCGGACTGCTGGCCAGGTTGATGGCGGACGTCCGGCGGCGTACGGAGCGGTGACCGGGTGGGGCGACCGGGTGGGGGGCGACGCCGGCCGCTTTGACGAAACATACGGCGCAGTGCATACTCATGCAGAGAAGCGTATGGAACGTCAAGGAGGCACCCGTGACCGAGCGCGTCGTACTCGCCTACTCGGGCGGCCTGGACACCTCCGTCGCCATCGGCTGGATCGCCGAGGAGACGGGTGCCGAGGTCATCGCCGTCGCCGTGGACGTCGGCCAGGGCGGCGAGGACCTGGACGTCATCCGTAAGCGTGCGCTCGCCTGCGGGGCGGTCGAGGCGGAGGTCGCGGACGCCAAGGACGAGTTCGCCGAGGAGTACTGCCTTCCGGCGATCAAGGCGAACGCGCTGTACATGGACCGCTACCCGCTGGTCTCGGCGCTGTCCCGGCCGACCATCGTGAAGCACCTGGTGGCCGCCGCCCGCAAGCACGGCGCCGGGACCGTCGCCCACGGCTGCACCGGCAAGGGGAACGACCAGGTGCGGTTCGAGGCCGGTATCTCCTCCCTCGCGCCCGATCTGACCTGCATCGCGCCGGTCCGGGACTACGCGATGACCCGGGACCGGGCGATCGCCTTCTGCGAGGCCAAGGGCCTGCCGATCGCGACCAGCAAGAAGTCCCCGTACTCGATCGACCAGAACGTCTTCGGGCGGGCCGTGGAGACCGGCTTCCTGGAGGACATCTGGAACGCGCCGATCGAGGACGTCTACGAGTACACCTCCGACCCGGCCACCCCGCGCGAGGCCGACGAGGTGGTCATCACCTTCGAGAAGGGCGTCCCCGTCGCGATCGACGGCGAGCGCGTCACCGTGCTCCAGGCCGTCCAGCGGCTGAACGAGCGGGCGGGCGCCCAGGGCGTCGGCCGGATCGACATGGTCGAGGACCGGCTGGTGGGCATCAAGTCGCGGGAGGTCTACGAGGCGCCCGGCGCCATCGCGCTGATCACCGCCCACCAGGAGCTGGAGGCCGTCACCGTCGAGCGCGAGCTGGCCCGCTACAAGCGGCAGGTCGAGCAGCGCTGGGGCGAGCTGGTCTACGACGGTCTGTGGTTCTCGCCGCTCAAGCGGGCCCTGGACGGATTCATCGCCGAGGCGAACGAGCACGTCTCCGGCGAGATCCGGATGACCCTGCACGGCGGCCGGGCCGTCGTCACCGGACGGAAGTCGCACACCTCGCTGTACGACTTCCACCTGGCCACCTACGACACCGGCGACACCTTCGACCAGTCGCTGTCCAAGGGCTTCATCGAGATCTTCGGGATGTCCAGCAAGATCGCCGCGAAGCGGGATCTGCGGCAGTAGCCTGCGTACCAGCGTCAAGCCCGCGTACGAGACGTATGAGACGTACGCGACGCACCGAAGCCGCCTCCCCGCCCCGCGGCGGGGAGGCGGTCGCACACCCACAGTCGACAGGAGCAACAGCGTGAGCAACGGCAACAGCGGTGACGTCCGGCTCTGGGGCGGCCGCTTCGCCGACGGCCCGTCCGAGGCACTGGAGAAGCTCAGCGCCTCCGTGCACTTCGACTGGCGCCTGGCGCCGTACGACATCGCCGGATCCCGCGCCCACGCCCGGGTGCTGCACACGGCGGGGCTGCTCACCGCCGATGAGCTGGAGCGGATGCTGGCGGGTCTGGACCGGCTGGAGGCCGATGTCGCCTCCGGCGACTTCACCGGCACCATCGCCGACGAGGACGTCCACACCGCCCTGGAGCGCGGTCTGCTGGAGCGGCTGGGCCCGGACCTCGGCGGCAAGCTGCGGGCCGGACGGTCCCGCAACGACCAGATCGCGACCCTCTTCCGGATGTATCTGCGCGACCACGCCCGGATCGTCGGCGGGCTGATCGCCGACCTCCAGCAGGCCCTGGTCGGGCTCGCCGAGGCGCACCCCGACGTGGCCATGCCCGGCCGTACGCACCTCCAGCACGCCCAGCCGGTGCTCTTCGCCCACCATGTCCTCGCCCATGTCCAGGCGCTGTCGCGGGACGCGGAGCGGCTGCGGCAGTGGGACGAGCGCACCGCCGTCTCGCCGTACGGCTCGGGCGCGCTGGCCGGGTCCTCGCTGGGGCTCGACCCGCAGGCGGTCGCGGCCGACCTCGGCTTCGAGCGTGGCTCGTCCGCCAACTCGCTCGACGGCACGGCCTCCCGTGACTTCGTGGCCGAGTTCGCGTTCATCACCGCGATGATCGGCGTCGATCTGTCGCGGATCGCGGAGGAGATCATCCTCTGGAACACGAAGGAGTTCTCCTTCGTGACCCTCCACGACGCCTTCTCCACCGGCTCCTCGATCATGCCGCAGAAGAAGAACCCGGACATCGCGGAGCTGGCCCGCGGCAAGTCCGGCCGGTTGATCGGCAACCTCACCGGGCTGCTGGCCACGCTCAAGGCCCTGCCGCTCGCGTACAACCGCGACCTCCAGGAGGACAAGGAACCGGTCTTCGACTCCTGCGACCAGCTGGAGGTGCTGCTCCCGGCCTTCACCGGGATGATGGCCACGCTGACCGTCAACCGCGAGCGCATGGAGGAGCTGGCCCCGGCCGGGTTCTCGCTGGCCACCGACATCGCCGAATGGCTGGTGCGGCAGGGTGTGCCGTTCCGGGTGGCGCACGAGGTCGCGGGGGAATGCGTCAAGGAGTGCGAGCGGACGGGCATCGAGCTCGACCAGCTCACCGACGAGCAGTTCGCCAAGATCTCCCCGCATCTGACGCCGGAGGTCCGCGGCGTCCTCAATGTGCAGGGCGCGCTGGCCGCGCGCGGCGGCCGCGGCGGCACCGCCCCGTTGGCGGTGCGGGCCCAGCTCGCGGAGGTCAAGGAGGATCTGGCCGCTCAGTACGCGTGGGCGGGCGCCAAACGCTGACAGCGACAGACCGAACGGGAGAGGTGGGGACAGGGAGTATGGGCGTCGAACGACTCGCGGAGATCGCGGCCCCCGGGGCGGGGGTGGCCAGGATCGGGCTCGGCCTGGCCGCGGTCGGCCGCCCCGCCTACATCAATCTCGGCCGGGACCGTGACCTCCCGGCCGAGCGCCCGGTCGAGGTGATGCGGCGGCGCAGCCATGAGCTGCTGGACGCCGCGTACGCCGCCGGGGTGCGCTATCTGGACGCGGCGCGCTCCTACGGCCGGGCCGAGGAGTTCCTCGCCGACTGGCTGCGGGACCGCCCGGACGCCGCACGGGACGTGGTCGTCGGCTCCAAGTGGGGCTATACGTATGTCGCCGAGTGGCGTACGGACGCCGAGACCCACGAGGTCAAGGACCATGGCGTCGAGACCTTCGAGCGGCAGCGCGAGCTGACCGACGCGCTGCTCGGCGACCGGCTGGACCTCTACCAGATCCACTCGGTGACCCCCGAGAGCCCGGCCCTGACCGACCCCGGGCTGCACGCGCGGCTGGCGGAGCTAGCCGCGGAGGGCGTGACGGTCGGCGTGTCCACCAGCGGTCCGCGCCAGGCCGAGGCGATCCGCGCCGCGCTGGCCGTGGAGGTCGACGGCAGGCCGCTCTTCCGTACCGTCCAGTCCACCTACAACCTGCTGGAGCCGTCGGCCGGGGCGGCGCTGGCCGAGGCCCATGAGGCGGGCCGGGCGGTCATCGTCAAGGAAGCCGTGGCCAACGGCCGGCTCACCGAGGCGGCCGAGCGGCTTCCGGCGGCCCTGCGCCGGGTGGCCGAGGAGACGGGCGCCACTCCGGACGCCGTCGCGCTGGCCGCGGTGCTGCACCGGCCCTGGGTGACGGTCGTCCTCTCCGGCGCCGCCACGACGGACCAGCTGCGCTCCAACCTGGCCGCCGCCGACCTCCGCCTGGACGAGCCCGGACTGGCCCGGCTGGAGGCGCTGGCCGAGACCCCGGAGACCTACTGGCGGCGCCGCTCGGAGCTGCCCTGGGCCTGACGGCTCCGGCCCCGAGATGCCGTCGATGTCCGCGGCGCCGTCGTGGCGGGTCGCCCACGCGGCGGAGCCGCACATGGACACAGCCGCGGCGGAGCCGCACATCGACACAGCCCCGCGTCCCTTCGGGCGTGTCCTCAAGCGCCGGACGGGCTGAGATCCGCCGCGCGGCCCGCCGCAGGCGTACGCGTACCGCCGGATACCCGCTACAGCTACAGCACGCTCAGGAACGAACGGACCGCGCGGGCGTACGGCCGGGGCGCGTCGTCATGGATCCAGTGACCGCACCCGGCGAACTCGCGCAGCCGCGTGTTGGGGCGGCGGGTGGACATCTCATGGGCGTGGCCCGGCGGCAGCAGCGAGCTGTGCTCGCCGCGCATCAGCAGCGCGGGGCAGGAGGAGCCCAGCCAGTCGTCCCAGAAGTCACCGCACATGGCCTGCTGCGACGCCATCATGTGGCTGGGCTCGAACAACAGCCGCCAGCCGCCCGTCTGCGGATCCGGCTCGGCGCTGTCCAGGAAGTACGAGGCGTCCGGGATGCCCCGGGACTCTATGGCGGCGCGCAGCTTCTCCCGGTCCACGGCCCAGGTCGGCCACCCGGAGACATCGAGCACCGGATGGCTGACCACCGGACGGTCCGTCACCGCGCCGATGTCCTCGACGACGAGCGCGCTCACCAGATCCGGATGGCGGGCGGCCAGCGCGTACGCGCCGACCGCGCCGGTGGAGTGGGCGACGACCGGGACCGGGCCGAGACCCAGCTCCCGGAGCAGGGCGGCGGCGTCGGCCACGTACTCGTCCAGGGTGAAGGGGCCACCGCCGCCGGTCAGCCCGTGCCCGCGCTGATCGAGGGCGATCACCCGTCGTTCGGGGGCGAGGGCGGCGGCCAGCGGTGCGTACATCCGGCCCCGGCCGAAGTGGCCGTGGAGGGCCAGGACCGGGTCGCCCGGTCCGCCGAAATCGGTCACGGCGAACCGCCGACCACGCAGCATCACGAAGTCGGGGGAGGGCACGGTCATCGTGGTCACCCGCGGCACCATAGTGGCCGGGCCCGATGGTGACCAGCGGGTAGCGGAACCAGATCTTCCGCAAAGCCGCCGACCCACGACACCGGCCCGAGCGCAAAGCCCCGGCGGCCCGGATGGAACTCCGCGCGCCCGGACACAGAACCGCGGCGGCCCGAACGCCGGACCGCCGCGGTTCGCCCGAACCATCGGGCGTCAGCCGTTATGCGGCCGACTTCGCCTTCGTGGCGTAGATGTCCACGTACTCCTGCCCCGACAGCCGCATGACCTCGCTCATCACCTCGTCGGTCACGGCCCGCAGCACATAGCGGTCGCGGTCCATGCCCTCGTAGCGGGTGAACTCCAGCGGCTCGCCGAAGCGGACCTCGACCTTGCCCGGCCGCGGCAGCCCCTTGCCACCCGGCTGGATCCGGTCGGTCCCGATCATCGCGAACGGCACCACGGGCGCGCCGGTCATCAGCGCGAGCCGGGCGATGCCGGTGCGGCCGCGGTAGAGGCGGCCGTCGGGGGAGCGGGTGCCCTCGGGGTAGATGCCGAAGACCCTGCCCTCCTCCAGCACCCGGCGCCCCGTCATCAGCGCCGCGACACCGCCGCGTCCACCGTCCCGGTCCACCGGGATCATGCCGACGCCGGTGAAGAACCAGGCCATCAGCCGGCCCTTGAGGCCCTTGCCCGTGACGTACTCGTCCTTGCCGATGAAGAAGACCTGACGGTCACAGACCAGCGGCAGGATCATCGAGTCGATGAAGGTGAGATGGTTCCCGGCGAGGATCACCGGGCCCGAGCCCGGAATGCCCTCGGCCCCCTCGACCCGTGGGCGGAACATCAGGCGCATCAGCGGACCGAGTACTGCCTTCAGAAACGCGAATCGGGACACGGGCCCTCCGGTCGGGGTCAAGGTCTGGGACGCACCGTCGTACGGTTCGTCAACCTCGTACCGCACCCGAGCGCCGATAGAGGACGATACTCGCCGGTCGCGCTCCGGCGCACACCAGGTTCACCCACCTGGTACGCGGCGTTGACCCGCGTTCCCCACGCGTTTCGCCCGATGTCTCCCGCAGGAAAGCCGCCCACGCCTACCATCAGGCCGTTCTCTGACGGGATTTGACAGGTGTTGAACACCACATCAAGGAGTGCTGCATGGAGCGGGAGCAGAAGCCCGGACGGCGCGCCCTGCTGGGGGCCGCGGCCCTCGGTGCGGGAGCGATGGCGCTGAGCGGTGCGGGCACGGCGACGGCCGCGGAGACCCGGACCGCGCCGGGCGCGGTCGCGGGAACGTCCGGCCGGGGCCATGAGCTGCCGGTTCCCACCGTGATCGGCCACCGCGGCGCCAGCGGCTACCGGCCCGAGCACACTTTCGGCTCGTACCAGCTCGCCCTGGACATGGGCGCCGACATCATCGAGCAGGACCTGGTCCCCACCAAGGACGGCCATCTGGTCTGCCGCCACGAGAACGACATCACGGCCACCACCGATGTCTCCGCCCACCCGGAGTTCGCCGACCGCAAGACCACCAAGACGGTCGACGGCACCAAGCTCACCGGCTGGTTCACCGAGGACTTCACCCTCGCCGAGCTGAAGACCCTGCGCGCCAAGGAGCGCATCCCGGGCAACCGCCAGCGCAACACCCTCTACGACGGCCGCTGGGAGGTGCCCACCTTCGAAGAGGTGCTCCAGTGGGCCGACCGCGAGGGCCGCAGGCGGGGCCGCCGCGTCTGGCTGTACGTGGAGACCAAGCACCCCACCTACTTCCGCAAGCTGGGGCTCGGTCTCGAGGAGCCGCTGGCCAAGCTGCTGCGCCGGTACGGCCGCCACAAGAAGGACGCGGCGCTGTTCCTGCAGTCCTTCGAGCCGAGCAGCATCCAGCGGCTGCGCAAGCTGGTGGACACCCCGGCCGTCGTGCTGCTGTCCACCATCGACAGCCGACCCTGGGACTTCGTCGAGGCGAACGACCCGCGGACGGTCGCGGACCTGGTCAAGCCCGAGGGGCTCAAGTGGATCGCGAGCTACGCCCAGGGCATCGGCCCCGATCTGTCGGTCATCATCCCCCGGACGTCGGACGGCAAGTTGTCCACGCCGACCAGCGTGGTGAAGGACGCGCACGCGGCGGGGCTGATCCTGCACCCGTACACCATGCGCAACGAGAACACCTTCCTCCCGGCCGACTTCCGCCGCGGCAGCGACCCCAACGCCTACGGTGACGCTTTCGGGGCGTTCAAGGCATACTTCGCGACCGGAATTGACGGAATCTTCTCCGACAACGCGGACACGGCGCTGCTCGCGGCGGCGGACTTCCGCAAGTGATCCGTCCGATCCGCCCGATCTGTTCGATCCACCCGATCCGCCCGTGAGAGGCGGCGGGGCCGCGCGAGCGTCAAGGCGCGGCCCCGCCGCTTCCCCGGTCGGGTGAGACCGCGGTCACCCGGCAACCACCCCACGACCGGCCCTCGTCCCGCCCGGCATGGACCTTGTGAAGCAGCTGGGCCCGTTGCTGGCAGCCGAGGCGGCGGCCGAGGCACACGGCGTCGGCGTCGAGCCCGCCGAACTCGAACAGGCCGTCTGGCTGCGGCTGCTCGAACGCACCCGGGACGCCGGACCGCCGCCCCACCCCACCCGCTGGCTGCGCCGCGCCGTACGGGCCGAGGTGCGCGGGGCCAGGCGCCGGGCGCGCCGTGAGGTGCCGTACGACCCGGTGGCCGGCGGCCCGCCCAGCGGCCCCGAACCCCGTCCGGCCGAACACGCCGTGCTGGCCGCGGAGGCCCGCCGGACGCTGCGCGCGGCGGTGCGGCGGCTGCCCGGACGCTGCCCCGCGCTGCTCGCGGCGATGCTCTCCCGCGCGGATCCCACGTATCGCGAAATCGCCGGTCAGTTGGGAATGTCACAGGGCAGTCTGGGCCCGGTACGTTCCCGATGTCTGGGTTGCCTGCGCAGAATGCTCACGGTGGAGGTTGCGGCTCCTGAACCATGGGGAAAGGAGCGATAGACAACCGGCGCCTCGGAGGCGGACGCCGACCACGCGGCGCCTCCACCCAGGCCATGAACCCCCGGTCGCACTCCTACCCTCAACGCGACCGGTGGACTGACGACATAGGGGAGGCATGCGCACATGGGCATGAGCGTGACCATCTCCGCGGCGACCGCGGACGACGCCGAGCGGATCCTGAAGCTGCAGTATCTGTGCTACCAGGGCGAGGCGGAGCTCTACGGCGACTACTCGATCGAACCGCTGACGCAGTCGCTCGACGACCTGCGCGCCGAACTGAGCGAGGGCTGTGTGCTCGTCGCCCGGCTCGGCGAGGAGGTCGTCGGCTCGGTCCGCGGGGTCGTCGACGACAAGGGCACCGCCGCCATCGCCAAGCTGATCGTCCACCCCCGGATGCAGCGGCACGGCTTGGGCGGACGGCTGCTCGCGGCGATCGAGGAGCGGCTCTCCGGCGAGCGGGCCGCCAAGCGGTACCGCCTGTTCACCGGCCATCGCAGCGAGGGCAATCTGCGGCTGTACCGCCGCTACGGCTACGCCCAGGTGGGCACCGAGGAGGTCAACCGCCGGCTGAGCCTGGTCACCCTGGAGAAGGACGCCACGGCCACGGCGTACGCCGCCAGCGCCTGACGCGGGACGCGGGACACGGGCCCGCCGGGGTCAGCCCCGGCGGGCCTTCCGCAGCCACAGCAGGCCCGTGACCGGCAGGAAGATCGGGATGAACAGATAGCCCATCCCGTAGTCGGACCACACCGTCTGGTCCGGGAAGGCCGACGGGTCGGCAAGGGTCCAGGTGCCCACGGTCAGCACCCCCAGCAGCTCCAGCGCACAGCAGACGATCGCCGCCTTACGGGCGCCCTCGCCGCCGCGCACCAGTGAGACCGTGATGAACGCGTACACCGCGGCGGAGACCGCCGAGAGGATGTAGGCGAGCGGGGCCTCCTGGTACTGCGCGATCAGCTGGTAGATCGAGCGGGACGCGGCGGCCACCGTGAAGACCCCGTAGAGCATCACCAGCAGCCGCCCTGGGCCCTGACCGAGCCCGGTGCGCACAGTGGATTCCGGCTTTCCGGCCGCGTTCCCGGCCTTTCCGGTCGCCTCCCCGGCCGCCGAGTCCTCCGTCATCGACGCCTCCCGTGATTCAGCCACCGATGCCTCCCCAGATGTCGTAGAGCCGCACCTCGAGCACGGCCAGCACCACGGCCGCCGCGGAGACCGTCGCCGACCCCCAGCGGGTCCGCTCCGTCAGCGACATGAACGCCGCGATCGGCACCGCGAGCGCCGAGCCGATGAGATACGCCACGAAGATGGCCACGCCCTGCTGCGGGTCGGCCCCGCCCGCCAGCCGCACCACTCCTATGACCAGCTGCACGATCGCCAGCAGGGCCACCAGGGCCATGCCGATGAAGTGCCAGTCCTTGGTCGGCTGGTCCCGGTAGGCGGCGAAGCCGCACCACGCGGCGAGGAGGAGCGCGGTCACACCGAGCGCGACCGTCAGCGCGTCGATCAACGGGACCTCCGCGCGGTGCGGCGGCGCACCCGACGGCGGCGCACACAGGGAGTGACAAGCATGGGACGAGGGTAATCGGCCCGGCCCACCGCACCGCGCCCGGCCCCGCGCGCGAGGGCCTCCGCCACCCCCACGTACGCTGCGACTCATGAAGATCTCCGCTGACGCGCTGTTGTTCGACAACGACGGAACCCTCGTTTCGTCCCTGGACTCGGTCCAGCGCTGCTGGACCCGCTGGGCCGAGGAGCAGGGGATCGCGGCGGAGGACTTCGCCCGGGTCGAGCTGCACGGCCGCCCGGCCGACGACATCATCGCCGACCTGCTCCCCGCCGACCGCGCCGCGCGGGCCCGGTCGCGCATCGACGAGCTGGAGCTGGCGGACGTACCGGGCGGGGTGAAGCTGCTCCCCGGCGCCGCCGAGCTGCTGGCGGGGCTGCCCGCCGGGCGCTGGGCCGTGGTGACCTCCGCCTACCGTGAGCTGGCCGAGGCCCGCCTGGCGGAGGTGGCGATACGTCCGGGGACGCTGATCAGCGCCGATGACATCACCCGTGGCAAGCCCCACCCCGAACCGTTCCTGCTGGCCGCCGAGCGGCTCGGAGTCGACCCGGCACGCTGTGTGGTCTTCGAGGACGCCCCGGCCGGGCTCGCCGCGGGCCGCGCGGCCGGGATGCGGACCGTGGCGTTGGCCACAACGACCGACCGGGCGAAGCTGGTCGCCGATGTCGTGGTCGAGGACCTGTCGGCGGTGTCCGCACAGGTCTCCGACGGGGGAGTGGAGATCACCTGCCGGGTCTGAACCGGTCCCGCCACCTCTTTCGACCGTTTTCGACCGTCCACGGACCGAGCAGCGCCGTCCGCTATACGGACATGCTTGATGGGTCCATACCGGTGTCTGTTTTACTTGCAGCCATGACCACGACGAGCTGCCGCATCCCTGCGACCGAGGCGATCCCCGCGCCCGGTGCTCGTTGTCGGTGTCGAATGTGTGACTGCTGAGGGCCCCCGCTGAGCCTCGCGCCCCGAAGCGAGACCCGCTGAGCCGGTTCCGTGCGTCCATCACGCCGGACCGAGCCGCCCCGCGCCACCGGAACCCGAACCCCGCCCACACACCGGGCAAGCCCTCGGGTCCACCCTGCCGCGTTCCGCAATGAACGAGCCGTGCCCGGCGGCACCAACCGCCGCGCACTCAACAGTGACGGAAACCCTGTGATCACCACCACGGACCTGACCAAGGTCTACCGCTCACGAGGCCGCGAGGTCACCGCCCTCGACGGCGTCGATCTGCATGTCCGCGAGGGTGAGGTGTACGGCGTCGTCGGCCAGAGCGGCGCCGGGAAGTCCACCCTCATCCGCTGTGTCAACCTCCTGGAACGCCCCACCTCCGGCACGGTCAGCGTGGCCGGCCAGGACCTGACCGCGCTGGCCGGCCGAGGCCATCGTGCGGGGTCCGCGCTGCGCCAGGCCCGCAGCCGCATCGGCATGGTGTTCCAGCACTTCAACCTGCTCTCCTCGCGCACCGTGCGGGACAACGTCGAGCTGCCCCTGGAGATCCTCGGCGTCTCCGGCAAGGAGCGCACCCGCAAGGCCCTGGAACTGCTGGAGCTGGTGGGCCTCTCCGACAAGGCCAAGGCGTACCCCGCGCAGCTCTCCGGCGGCCAGAAGCAGCGCGTCGGCATCGCCCGTGCGCTCGCCGGGGACCCCAAGGTGCTGCTCTCGGACGAGGCGACCTCCGCGCTGGACCCCGAGACCACCCGCTCGATCCTCCAGCTGCTGCGCGACCTCAATGAGCAGCTTGGCCTGACCGTGCTGCTCATCACCCACGAGATGGACGTCGTGAAGACGATCTGCGACTCGGCCGCGCTGATGCGCGACGGGCGGATCGTGGAGTCCGGCAAGGTCAGCGAGTTGCTGGCCACGCCCGGCTCCGAGCTGGCCCAGGAGCTCTTCCCGGTCGGCGGGGTGCCCTCGGGCGAGGACCGCACGGTGGTGGACGTCACCTTCCAGGGCGAGGCGGCCACCAAGCCGGTCATCTCCCAGCTGTCCCGTACGTACAACATCGACATCTCGATCCTCGGCGCCGCCATGGAAACCGTCGGCGGCCACCAGGTCGGGCGGATGCGGATCGAGCTGCCCGGCCGGTTCGAGGAGAACGTCGTCCCGATCGGCTTCCTGCGGGAGCAGGGCCTCCAGGTCGATGTGGCGGCCATCGCCGACGGCCCGCGCGCGAACCCGACCCCGCTGCTCAAGGAGGGCGCCAAGTGACCTGGTCCGAGATGGAGCCCCTGCTGGAGCAGGCCTGTTGGGACACCCTCTACATGGTCGGCTGGTCGGCGCTGATCGCGGTCGGCGGCGGACTGCCGCTCGGCGTGCTGCTGGTCCTCACCGACCGCGGCGGAGTCCTCCAGAACGTCGTGGTGAACAAGGTCGTCGGGCAGGTCGTCAACATCGCCCGCTCGATGCCGTTCATCATCCTGATGGTCGCGCTGATCTCCTTCACCCGCGCGATCGTCGGCACCACCATCGGACCCGAGGCCGCCATCGTGCCCCTGGCCATCGGCGCCATCCCCTTCTACGCCCGGCTCGTGGAGACCTCGGTGCGCGAGGTGGACGGCGGTCTTGTGGAGGCCGTGCAGTCGATGGGCGGCTCCACCTGGACGGTGGTCCGCAAGGTACTGCTGCCCGAGTCGCTTCCGTCGCTGATCTCCAGTGCGACCACCACGATCGTCGCGCTCATCGGCTACTCCGCGATGGCCGGCACGGTCGGCGCCGGTGGCCTCGGTGACCTGGCGGTCCGCTACGGCTATCTGCGGTTCGAGACCAAGCTGATGTGGATCACCGTCGCCATCCTCGCGGTGGTCATCGCCATCATCCAGTTCGCGGGCGACCTCGCCGCCCGTGGCCTGTCGCACCGCGGCCGCTCCTCGGTCGCCCCGCGGCTGGTGCTGCTGCGCGGCGGCGCGTCCCGGGCCCAGAAGCCCGCTCCGGCGCCGGAGCCGCAGGCCGCGCCCAGCGAGATCGAGACCGTGGAGCCCACCAAGGTCCCCTGAGCCCCCACACCCCCCATACCGCCAGACCGAATTCCGCTTCCGCACCCGCGGCGGATTCGTGCGTCCCCGAAGAAAGGCACTTTTCGTGCGTAACACCACCAAGACCGTCACCACCGTCCTCGCCGCCGGAGCGCTCGCCCTCGGCGTCGCGGCCTGCGGCGCCCCGGGTTCGTCGGACGACAAGAACGGCGCGCTGGTCGTCGCCGCGAGCCCCGTCCCGCACGCGGAGATCCTCAACTACGTCAAGGACCACCTGGCCGACAAGGCGGGCCTCAAGCTTGAGGTGAAGGAGTTCACCGACTACAACACGCCGAACCTGTCCACCCAGGACGGCTCGGTCGGGGCCAACTACTTCCAGAACCAGCCGTTCCTCGACGACTTCAACAAGAAGAAGGGCACCGACATCGTGCCCGTCGTCACCGTGCACCTCGAGCCGCTCGGACTCTACTCGCACAAGGTGAAGAAGACCGACGAGCTCAAGAAGGGCGCCACCGTGGCCGTCCCGAGCGACACGGTCAACGAGGCCCGCGCGCTGAAGCTGCTGGACGCCAACGGCGTCATCAAGCTCAAGAGCGGCGTCGGCAACGAGGCCACCCCCAAGGACATCACCGACAACCCCAAGGGCCTGAAGTTCAAGGAACTGGAGGCCGCCCAGCTGCCGCGGTCGCTCGACGACGTGGACGCCGCGGTCGTCAACGGCAATTACGCCATCGAGGCGCACCTCAAGCCCGCCAAGGACGCCATCATCCTCGAGTCGCCCAAGAACAACCCGTACGCCAACTTCCTGGCCGTGAAGAAGGGCAACGAGGACGACCCGCGGGTGAAGAAGCTGGCCAAGCTCCTCACCTCCCCGCAGGTGAAGAAGTTCATCAAGGACCAGTACCAGGGCTCCGTGCTGCCGTCCTTCTGATCCCCCGGCACACCGTCACCACCGCAACGAATTCGCCAACGTTTCCCGCCCGCTGGCGGATCCCCGAGGCTCCGCGTCCGGACCACAACCGGATGCGGAGCCTTCCGATTCACCCCCCGTGCTGCATTTCCCCTGCGTGATGCTGCATGCTGGGCCTTTCCACGGCCCAGACAACGATCCCCGGTTACGGAGCGGCGCATGACATCCACCTTCCCGGACATCTCCATCAGTACGGAACGGCTGGTGCTGCGCCCGTTCGAGGAAGCGGACATACCCGCGCTCGCGGACATGATGAACGACGAAAGCGTCATCGCCTGGACCCGGGCGCCCTATCCGTACGGCCTCGGGGACGCCCGCGATCAGGCGCTGCGGCTCGCCCCGGCGGAACGGACCACCGGCCGCGGAATCGTCTTCGCGGTCGCCGAATTCCTCACCCAGCGACTCGTCGGCATCGTGCATCTGTGCCACACCGACTGGCGGCTGCTGGCCACCGAGGTCAGCTATATCGTCGCCCCCTGGGCGCGCGGTGAGGGCTATGCCTCGGAGTCGGTGCTGGCCGTGGCCCGCTGGCTGTTCCAGGACCAGAAGTTCGAGCGCCTGGAGCTGCGTACCGCGGCCGGCAACACCGCCGCCCAGCAGGTAGCCCAGAAGGTCGGCTGCATCAGCGAGGGCGTATTGCGCCATGCCTGGATAGCCCGCACCCAGACGGAGGACGGTGGCTGGACCGATCTGCGCACCGACCTCATCGTCTGGAGTCTGCTCGCCGAGGACCTCGACGGCGCCCCCGACCGGATCTCCGGGCCCGACGGCTTCGGCGTCTACCCCAGCTACTCCGAGTGGGGCTGACGCCCCCACCGCACCCTGGCCGGGGCGGACATCCGGCGCATTCGCGCCGTCCGCGCCCTCGGCGCACCACCCCAGCGCCCGCCCCCACTCCGGCGGTCCGGACCAGCCGGGGTACTCTCTGTCCGCGCTGAGCACCCGCGCCTCGGCCGCGTCCGGGGCCGTGACCCGCGCACCGCGGCGCACCGGCCGCGACCCGCCCGTGGACCCTCACGGGCACCGCACCCGCGACGCGCCCGCATCCCACCGCGACGCACCGACAGACCCGACCCGCCACACATAGGGGAGAACAAGGACGATGGCCGACCGCGTCACGGTGATCGGTTGGGACGGCACCCCGCTCACGGACGCGGCCCGCTCCGCCCTCGGCGCGGCCACCCTCGTGGCCGGTGCCGCCCATCACCTGGCGCTGCCCGAAGTCCCGCCCGGCGCCGAGCGGATCCGGCTCGGCAGCGTGGACCTCGCGGCCCGCAGGATCGCCCAGCACCGCGGCTCCGCCGTGGTCCTGGCCGACGGCGACCCCGGCTTCTTCGGTGTCGTCCGCGCCCTGCGCGCCCCCGAGCACGGGCTCGAGGTCGAGGTCGTCCCCGCCGTCTCCTCCGTCGCCACCGCCTTCGCGCGGGCCGGAATGCCCTGGGACGACGCCCAGGTCGTCGTCGCCCACAGCCGCGATCTGCGCCGCGCGGTCAACGTCTGCCGCGCCCACACCAAGGTCGCCGTCCTCACCTCGCCCGGTGCCGGGCCCGCCGAACTCGCGCTGCTGCTCGGCCCGGTGCACCGCACCTTCATCATCTGCGAGGCCCTGGGCACCGAGCGCGAGCAGGTCACCGTGCTGACCTCCGACAAGGCCGCCGACCACGCCTGGCGCGACCCCAACCTCGTCATCGTCATCGGCGGCTCCGGCATAGCGCCCGTCCGCGGCGGCGCGTCGGCCGGTGCCGCCCGCGGCGCGCTGCAGAGCGGCGGCTGGATCGCCGGACGCGAGCCCGGCTACCCGGGCGCCGTCCGCGGCTGGGCGCTGCCCGGCCCCGCGTACGGGACCGCGCTGAGCGAGAGCGAGTCCCCGCAGCTGCGCGCCCTTCAACTCGCCCGCGTCGGCCCCCGCCTGGGCGACCTGGTCTGGGACATCGGCGCGGGCAGCGGCGCGGCGGCCGTCGAGACCGCCGGGTTCGGCGCCGCCGTCATCGCCGTCGACCGCGAGCCGGACGCCTGCGAGCGCACCGCCACCCTGGCCCGCCGCTTCGCCGTACAGCTCCAGGTGGTCCAGGGCGTCGCCCCCGGAGTGCTGGAGGACCTGCCGGAGCCGGACGTGGTGCGGATCGGCGGCGGGGGCGCGCCCGTGGTCGCCGCGTGCGCCGCGCGCCGCCCCGAGCGCATCGTCACCCAGGCCGCGACCCGGGACGAGGCGGAGGCCATCGGCGCGGCGCTGGAGGACGGCGGCTACGCCGTCGAATGCGTGCTCCTCCAGTCCGTCGAACTGGACACGCGGGGCTGGACCGAACGGGAGCGGGCGGTCGCCTTCATGCTGTGCGGCCACCGCCCGCACCAGTGATTTTGTCCTTGTGACGTTCGCCCCGAGCTTCGCCCCGGTGACCTGCTCGGGGCACCGCGCGAGGTAGGCTGGCGGATCGTTGTACTGCCTTTACCGCTGCCCGGCGTTCGGCGCTTTATTGGCCAAAGGCCGGAATGTGCCCCTCCCTTGGCGGGGCCGCGGTAGGCAAGCCTCGGGCGTGTCTACGTGCCGCGCACGGCGCATGCTCGTTCTTGCTCAGGGGGCTTGCTCTCGGCGGTAGGCGGTTGGAAGGAGCACTAGCGATGGGCGAGGGGTACGCATGACCGACACCGGCCAGGTCCCGGGAGAGGGACTGCCGGAGAACGCAGGCGGACGACTCGGACACCCGCACCCGGCGGATGTCCATGCCCCGCCGGCCGACGCCGGTTACATCGAACAGCCGCAGCCCGGTGTCCCTCCCGGCGCCGCCTACACCTTTCTCGAAGGCCCGGAGCACGTGGGCGAGGAGGACGACCTGCTGCTGATGCCGGGTGCCCAGGGCGCCTGGAGCGAGCAGCAGGCCCAGTACCAGACCGGGGCGTACGAGGCGGGCGTGCTCGACCCCGCCGCGTACGCCGAGACCCAGATGCCCGAGCCACAGCCCGTGGCGGAGCAGCCCGTACCGCAGCCGGCCCCCGCCCCGGCCGCCTACGCGGCGCCCACCGCCCCCGCCCGGCGGCCGCTCCACATGGGCCCGCCGGTGCCCGACACCTCCAACGGCGTGGTGCGTTCGCTCGCCGACCGGGGTCCGGCGGCGGGCCGGCACGCCGCGCCCGTACGCCAGCCGGAGCCGCAGCCCCAGTCGCAGGCGGCGCCGGAGCCGCAGGTCGCGCCCGAGCAACAGGCCGTCCCGGAGGTCCTGGAGCCGCAGGTCGCACCCGAGCCGCAGCCGCAGGTGCCGCATCAGGCCGCCGCCCAGCCCGAGCCGCGGCCGGAGTACGCGGCGGGGGCGCAGCAGGGCGTCCCGGGGCCCGAGCAGGGCGGGATGGCCGAGCAGCCGTTCGCGGGGCCCGAGCAGTTCGTCCTGCCTGAGCAGCCGTTCGCCGCGCCTGAGCAGTTCGTCGTCCCCGAGCAGCAGCCGGTCACGCCGGAGCAGCCGCCCGGCATGCCCGAGCAGCCGCTGGCGGCGGACTACTCCACCGCGCCCCAGTACGCCGCCGGGCCGCAGTACTTCACCCCGCAGCCCGACGACCCGGGTCGGCTCCCCGGGCCCCAGCTCGCGGACCTCTCGCAGCTCGTCGACGCCCCGCCGCCGGGGGACGCCTGGGACTCCACGCCGCCGGTGCAGCATGCCGTGCCCGTGGAGACGGGCGTTCCGGCCGAGGAGCCCCAGGTCGCGGAGACGCCCGAAGCGGAGCCCGGTCCCGAGCAGTTCGCCCGGCCCGAGGCGGTGGCGCCGGAGGCCCAGCCGGTCGCGATGGACCAGGCGTATGCGGACCCGGCGGTCGCGGACCCGCACCAGATGGGCGCGACCATCCCGGCCCAGGCCGGGGCGCCCGTCGAGGAGCCCGCCCCGCAGGCCGCCCTGGCCGAGGAGCAGGTCGTCGACATCCCGGCCCAGGCCCAGGCCGAGCCCGTCACCGAACTGCCCGAGGCCCAGCCGGTCCCGGATCCGGTCGCGGAGGCCGTGCCGGAGATTCCGGCGCAGCTGGCCCATGAGCCGATCGCGATCGAGATGCCGCCCGCCCCCGCCGCCGAGGCGCCCGCCGCCGAGGACCCCGCCCAGGAGGCCGCTCAGCAGCTCCCGGAGCAGTCCGCCGAAACGGTGGAGCAGCCCGCCGTGGACCCGGGGCACTCGATAGTGGCCGACGAGCCGCCGCAGGCCGAGGAGCCCGCCGAGCCGCGGGTTGAGGCGACGGCGGAGGCCGCACCGGAGGCCGCACCGGAGGCCGCACCGGAGGCCGCACCGGAGGCCGAGGCCGCGACGCCGGAGGAGCCCGCCGAGGAGCAGGCGGCGGCCGAGGCGCCCGAGCAGGAGCCCGAGCCGACCGCAGCCGAGGCGGAGACCTCTGAGGCGGAGACCCCCGAGGCGGTGGCTGAGGAGCCGTCACCGGAGGAGCAGGCTCCGGAGGCCGAAGTGGCGGACACTCCGGAGCCCGAGGCCGCCGCGAGCGAAGCTCCCGAGGCGGAGGCACCCGAGAGCGCCGAGGCCGAGACGACGCCCGCCCAGCCGGAGCCGGAGCCGGAGCCGGAAGCGGCCGCCGAGGCAGCGTCGGAGACCGGTACGGAGGCCACCGGGCCCACGGCCGAGGCTGAGGCAGGGGCGGAGGCCCAGCCCGCCGAACCCGAGGCCCCGGCCCCCGAAACGGCCCCCGAAGGCGAAGTCACCGAGCCCGAGACCACCGAGCAGGACGCCGCGGAGCCGGAAGCCGGTGCTCCGGAACCCGACGCCGCGGCAGCCGCCGAGCCCGCAGCCGCCGAGCCCGAGGCCAACGCGACGGAATCCGAGCCCGAGCCCGAGGCCGAGATCGCCGAACCGGAGACCACGGACGCGGCAGCCGCCGAGCCCGAAGCCATGGAGCCCGACGTCGGCACCGCCGAAGCCGCCGACTCCGAAGCTGACGTCGAAGCCGAAGCCGACTCCGAAGCCGAAGCCGCCGCCTCCGAGCCGGAGCCTGGGCCGGAGCCCGAGCCGGAGCCGGAACCCGAGACGGCCCCCGAGGACACCACCCCCGAAACGGCCCCCGAACCCGCAGCGGAGCCGGAGCCCGAGTCGGAATCCGGGCCGGAGCAGGAGCCGGTGCCGGAGCCCGAGCCCGAAGCGGTCCCCATCCCCCTCGGCCCCCGCGCCGAGGGGTACGACGAGGCCGAGCGCGCCGCCGTCCACCGCGTGATGCGCGAGCGCCGGGACATCCGTAACGGCTTCCGGCCCGACCCCATCCCGCACGAGGTGCTGCTGCGCGTCCTCGAGGCCGCGCACACCGCGCCCAGCGTGGGGCACTCCCAGCCGTGGGACTTCGTCGTGATCCGCTCGGCGGAGACCCGGCGTGCCATGCACGAGTTGGCCATGCGCCAGCGGGACGCGTACGCCAAGTCCCTGCCCAAGGGCCGGGCCAAGCAGTTCAAGGAACTGAAGATCGAGGCCATCCTCGAGACCCCGGTCAACATTGTCGTCACCGCCGACCCCACCCGCGGCGGCCGCCACACCCTCGGCCGGCACACCCAGCCGCAGATGGCGCCGTACTCCTCCGCGCTCGCGGTGGAGAACCTGTGGCTCGCCGCCCGCGCCGAGGGCCTCGGCGTCGGCTGGGTCAGCTTCTTCGACGAGCGCGAGATGGTGCGGGAGCTGGGGCTGCCCGAGCATCTGGAGGTCGTGGCGTATCTGTGCGTCGGATACGTCGACGAGTTCCCGGAGGAGCCCGAGCTGATGAAGGCCGGGTGGTCCAAGCGCCGCCCGTTGTCCTGGGTCGTCCACGAGGAGGCGTACGGCCGCCGCACCCTGCCCGGCGGGGACCCGCACAATCTGCTCCAGGAGACCCTGCGGGGCATCCGCCCGCTGGACGCCAAGGCGCTCGGCGAGGCGTGGGAGCGGCAGAAGCGGATGACCAAGCCGTCGGGCGCGCTCGGCATGCTGGAGATCATCTCCGCCCAGCTGAGCGGGCTGTCCCGGCAGTGCCCGCCGCCGATCCCGGAGCCCGCGGCCGTCGCGGTCTTCGCGGGCGACCACGGGGTGCACGCCCAGGGCGTCACCGCCTGGCCGCAGGAGGTCACCGGCCAGATGGTGGCCAACTTCCTGGGCGGCGGCGCGGTCTGCAACGCCTTCGCCGGCCAGGTGGGCGCCGAGGTGTGCGTCGTGGACGTCGGCGTGGCGAGCGATCTGCCCAGCACCCCCGGGCTGCTGCCGCGCAAGGTGCGGGCGGGCACCGGAGACTTCACCGTCGGCCCCGCGCTCACCCGCGAGGAGGTGCTGCGCGCCATCGAGGTGGGCATCGAGACCGCCCGCGATCTGGTGGCCGCGGGGAACAAGGCGCTGCTCACCGGGGAGATGGGGATCGCCAACACGACCGTGTCGGCCGCCCTGGTCTCCGTCTACACCGGCGCCGACCCGGCCGAGGTGACCGGGCGCGGCACGGGCATCAACGACGAGATGCACGCGCGCAAGATCGATGTCGTACGGCGCGGTCTCGAGCTGCACCAGCCAGATCCGGCCGACCCCATCGGCGTCCTGTCGGCGTTCGGCGGTCTTGAGCACGCCGCGATCGCCGGGCTGCTGCTGGGCGGCGCCTCGCTGCGTACGCCCGTGATCCTGGACGGGGTGAGCGCGGGCGCCGCCGCGCTGGTCGCCCGGGCCATCGCGCCCGAGGTGCTGGCGGCCTGCATCGCGGGCCACCGCAGCGCCGAGCCGGGCCATGTGGCGGCCCTGAACAAGCTGGGTCTGCGCCCCCTGGTCGACCTGGATCTGCGGCTCGGCGAGGGCACCGGGGCGCTGCTCGCCCTCCCGGTGGTGCAGAGCGCCGCACGGGCGATGCACGAGGTGGCCACGTTCGACTCCGCAGGGGTCACGGAGAAGAACTGATGCGTGCCCCCGCCGCGTAGGGTGTCGGCGGGGGCTCCGCCCCACAGACGATCAGCCGCTCCAGCGCCGCAGCGGCCGTTGCTTCGCATGATTCGCATGAGGAGAGCCGCACCGCCATGTCCGAAAACTTCGCATACCCGGTCGGGCTGCGCCTTTCCGGGCGGCGTGTCGTCGTCCTCGGGGCGGGTCAGGTCGCCCAGCGCCGGCTGCCCGCGCTGATAGCGGCCGGTGCGGACATCCTGCTGATCTCGCCGTCCGCCACGGCCTCCGTCGAGGCCATGGCCGAGGCGGGGGAGGTGCGCTGGGAGCGCCGCCGCTACCAGGAGGGTGACTTCGAGGGCGCCTGGTACGTCCTGATCACCACCGACGACCCGGAGGCCAACGCCGCCGCGTCCGCCGAGGCCGAGGCGCGCCGCATCTGGTGCGTACGCAGCGACGACGCCGAGGCCGCCTCCGCCTGGACCCCGGCCACCGGGCGGAGCGAGGGCGTCACCGTCGCCGTCCTCACCGGGCAGGACCCGCGCCGCTCCGCCGCCGTACGGGACGCCGTGGTGGAGGGGCTGCGGGACGGCACCCTCGCCGCGCCCCGCCACCGCACCCGCGGCCCGCATGTGGCGCTGGTCGGCGGCGGGCCGGGCGATCCGGACCTGATCACCGTGCGCGGCCGCCGCCTCCTCGCCGAGGCGGACGTGGTGGTGGCCGACCGCCTCGGCCCCCGCGATCTGCTCGATGAACTGCCGCCGCATGTCGAGGTGATCGACGCGGCGAAGATCCCGTACGGCCGTTTCATGGCCCAGGAGGCGATCAACAACGCGCTGATCGAGCACGCCAAGGCGGGCAAGTCGGTGGTCCGCCTCAAGGGCGGCGACCCCTTCGTCTTCGGGCGCGGCATGGAGGAGGCGGAGGCGCTCGCCGAGGCCGGGATCCCGTGCACCGTCGTGCCCGGCATCTCCAGCTCCATCAGCGTCCCGGGCGCGGCCGGGATCCCGGTGACCCACCGGGGCGTCGCGCATGAGTTCACGGTGGTCAGCGGCCATGTCGCCCCCGACGACCCCAGCTCCCTGGTGGACTGGGCGGCGCTGGCGAGGCTGCGCGGCACGCTGGTGCTGCTCATGGCCGTCGAGAAGATCGGCGCCATCGCCGCGGCCCTCGTCGCCCACGGCCGCGCCGCCGACACCCCCGTCGCGGTGGTCCAGGAGGGCACCACCCCGGCCCAGCGCCGGGTGGACGCGACCCTCGCCACCGTCGGGGAGAAGGTCGCGGCCGAGGGCGTACGGCCCCCGGCGGTCGTGGTGATCGGCGAGGTCGTCGCCGTCTCGTCCCGTGACCACCGGTGACGTCATCGAGACGTAACCGCCGGTAACTTATTCGCGTCGGGCTCATTGGCACCGCATCCAGGACAAGGCAGTATCACTTAAGTGGCTGATCTCATCACCGTCGATGATCCGGACGACCCGCGGCTGAGCGACTACACGGGTCTGACCGATGTGGAGCTACGACGCAAGCGGGAGCCGGCCGAGGGCCTGTTCATCGCCGAGGGCGAGAAGGTGATCCGGCGCGCCCGGGTCGCCGGTTACGAGATGCGCTCGATGCTGCTGTCGTCCAAGTGGGTCGATGTGATGCGGGACGTGATCGAGGACGTCCCCGCCCCCGTCTACGCCGTCAGCCCCGAACTGGCCGAGCGCGTGACGGGCTACCACGTCCACCGCGGCGCCCTCGCCTCCATGCAGCGCAAGCCGCTGCCGGACGCGGAGACGATCCTGGCGGGCGCGCGGCGCGTCGCCATCATGGAGTCCGTCAACGACCACACCAACACCGGCGCCATCTTCCGCAGCGCGGCGGCCCTCGGCATGGACGCCGTGCTCCTCTCCCCGGACTGCGCCGACCCCCTCTACCGGCGCTCGGTCAAGGTCTCCATGGGCGCCGTCTTCTCCGTGCCGTACGCCCGGCTGGAGAGCTGGCCGCGCGGGCTGGAGGCGGTCCGGGCGGCGGGCTTCAAGATCCTCGCGCTGACCCCCGACGAGAAGGCCACCACCATCGACGAGGCGGCCCCGCACCGCCTGGAGCGGGTCGCGCTGATGCTGGGCGCGGAGGGCGACGGGCTCTCCACCCAGGCCCTGATGGCCGCGGACGAGTGGGTCCGGATCCCCATGGCCCACGGCGTGGACTCCCTCAACGTGGGCGCGGCGGCGGCGGTCGCCTTCTACGCGGTGACCTCGGGCAGACCGACGCGCTGACCGCCAGGGGGCGTCCGCCGAGTGGCAGGCCGCGTAGCAGGGGCCTCGCCCCTGGACCCCGGGGATCTCAGGGGCTTCGCCTCTGGGCTCCTGGATCCCGGGGATCTCAGGGGCTTCGCCTCTGGGCTCCTGGATCCCGGGGATCTCAGGGGCTTCGCCTCTGGGCCCCTGGACCCCGGGGATCTGGGACGGAGCCCCGCCTTCCAGCCCCTCCGGCGATTGAGGAGCGGGGTCTGGGGCGGAGCCCCAGTTGTGGGAAGGGGCGGGGAGGGGAACAGCCCGCCGCAGGCGCCAACCCCCGCCGGACACTCCGTACCCAACGGCCGTCAGACTCAGCCGCAACTAACGGCCGTCAGGCTCAGCCGCCACCGAGCCCGCAACCGAGCCCGCAACCGAGCCCGCCACCGAGCCCGGTGCCGCCGACGAAACCGCCCCCGCCCCAGCCGGCTTCGGCGGCGCACCCAGACCGTTCGCCGGCCCCTGACAGCCCTGCGCCGCCGCGATCCCCAGCGCCACCAGCAGCGTCACCACGACGAACACGGTCAGCCGCTGCCGCAGCAGCCGGCGGTTGGGCCCGCTGGGGCGGCGTCCGTTCGGCGAGGTGCGCACGGTCTGGGCCGGGCGCCCCGGGCGGTCCGTACGCGCGGGTGGCCGCTGGCCACCCCGGCGCTGGGCCGGGCGCGCGGGCGTGTTCCGCCCCGAGGGGCGGCCCGAGCCCCCGCCCGTACTGGCCCCCGGCCGCTGCGGCGGGGGCCCGCTCCGCGGCGCGGGCGTACCGCCGGAGCGCCGCTCCGTGTGCTGGTCCGCGTACGCCTCGGGGCGCCGCGCCGGAGGACGGCCCTGCCCACCCCCGTAGCCCCCGGCACCGGAGCCGTGGCCGTGCGCCTCGCGCGCCGCGATCTCCTTCAGCCGCAGCGACAGTTGCAGAGTGCTCGGCCGGTCCTCCGGGTCCTTGGCCAGACAGGCGTGGAGCAGCGGGGCCAGGGCGTCGGGGACGCCCAGCAACTGCGGCTCCTCATGCACCACCCGGTACAGCATCACCTCGGAACTGCCGTGCCCGAACGGCGAGTCCGCCGTCGAGGCGTACGCGAGCGTGGCGCCGAGGGCGAAGACGTCGGTCGCCGGGGTCACCGCCGCGCCCCGCACCTGCTCGGGCGCGAGGAAGCCGGGCGAGCCGACCGCCGTGCCCACATGGGTGAGGGTGCTGGCCCCGGTCGCCCAGGCGATACCGAAGTCGATGATGCGCGGGCCCTTGGGCGAGAGCAGGATGTTGGAGGGCTTGAGGTCGCGGTGGACGACCCCCGCCTCATGGACCGCCAACAGCCCCTCGGCCAGTGCCGACCCGATCGACGCGACCTGGGCGGCAGGCAGCGGGCCCTCCTCGTTCACCTTGTCGTGGAGGGAGGGGCCCGGTACGTACTGGGTGGCGAACCAGGGCCGGTCGGCCTCCAGGTCCGCGGCCACCAGCCGGGCCGTGCAGCCGCCGCGGATCCGCCGCGCGGCGGAGACCTCCCGGGCGAACCGGGACCGGAACTCCCGGTCCTCGGCGAGATCCGGCCGGATCACCTTCAGCGCCACCCGCTGTCCGCGCCGGTCGGAGCCGAGGTAGACCACGCCCATGCCGCCCGCGCCGAGCCGCCGATGGAGGCGGAAGGAGCCGACGACACGCGGGTCCTCGCGCCGGAGCCGCATCATCGCCATGTCCGTCCCCTACCTCCGGTGGGGGCCCCTTCCCTTAACCCCTGGTGGGGAGCCCCATCCGCTGCCGTCTGCTTGCCGTTTGCCGTCGAACTGCCGTCGGTTCGCCGCTGTTGTTCCGTTGCCGTCCGTCTGACGTGCACAGCTTACGGATTGACGGCCCCTCGCGCTGAGAGGCCGCGCATGCGTCGGCCGATGGATTGTCAGTGGTGCCTGGGATCCTGGAGAAGTGGGCCGGAATCGTGGCAATCCGCGCTCGGGCCCGCTGCTGCGTGATCTCAAAAGGCCGTCTCAGAAGGGGGATTGAGACCGTGAAGGGTGATCGTGTGGAGATAGTCGTGGACGCGGGGGACACGACGCGGACGTATGAAGTGGTGGCCACCAGGGCGGGCCGGAGGGTCGAGACGGCGGTCCGGCGGGGGGTGGTGGAAGTGAGCGAAGTCACCCGTAATGGGTCCGTTGTGCGGACGGCCCGCTTCATGGCCAACCGGGTGCTGGCCCTGGTGGAGCAGCCGGTGGAGCGGAGCGAGGAGGGGGAGGGTGAGTAGCGTCCGCAGGCGCTCGGAGGGGCACCCTCCGCGGGCTCCGGAGGGCTCCCGGAGGCATCCCTTCCGCGGTCCCCTCCGGGAAGACCCCAAGGCGTGAGCGCGCATCTCCACCCAGGGGAGTAGTCGACGCCTCCCGGGGTCATCCTCCGGGAGGCCCGGCAATCGGTACGAAGGCATGACGCCGAGGACCGGGCCGCGCGCCTAATGTTGTCGTCAAGCGGCGGGCGCAGCACTCGTCCCCCGAGGTCAGACGCTCGCCGCCCCAGATGTGACGGAGGAGGGACGATGGCGGACACGGCTGGACGCACGCTCATCGGAACACGTCGTCGCAGGTCCGCGAGCGCGGCGGTGGACGCGTTCGGCGGCCCGCAGACCGGCACCCGCCATCCTCTGGTCGCGGCGGCGATGGTGCTGCCGATGGCCATCCTCCTGACCATCACCTTCGGCGGCTGGGATGCCGTCGTCACACAAGCGTCGTCCGTGGCGGGAATGCTGGGGCGCTGAGGCGCCCCGGGCCCGGGAGAGCGGCCCGGGCCGGGGACTTCCGGCCATTAACCCCGTGGGGACGGGGGTGCGGCGGACGGCACGAATGCCCGGACAGCTGGGGAGCTGTCCGGGCATCGCGCCTTTCCGGACCCGTTCGGACCGCCGTCGTGACCCCTTCACGGCCCTGCACGGGGCTCGGGCGCCGGGGCCGCCGCCACGGGGGCGGTGATGCCGAGCCGGGTTCGCGAGGCAGCTGGTTGTTCAGCGCGGGCGCAGGCCGTCGATGAGCAAGGCGCAGATGGACCGCAGGGCGGCCTCGGCCCCCGGGGTCTGCCATTCGGGGGCGTGGGCGGGGTGGTGGTAGGCCATGGTGGCGGCGAAGACGGTGCGCGCCGTCGCGGTGGGGTCGGGGGAGGCGAAGTCGCCGCTGGTGACGCCGTCGGCGATGATGCCGCGCAGCTGCTCGATCAGTTCGGCCACATGGTCGGCGGCCGCGCTGCTGTGCTCGGCGGTCAGGACCCGGTAGGTGGCGAAGAGCTCCGGGTCCTCGGACAGCAGGGTCCGCTTGGTGGTGAAGAGTGTGGTGAACCAGGTGCGGAGCCGCTCGGGCGGGGCCTGCCGGGTGTCGGCCGCGACCGCCGCGAGGGGGTCGCGCGCCTGGCCCAGCCAGCGCCGGGTGACGGCTTCGCGCAGCGCCGCCTTGGACGGGAAGTGGCGGTAGACGCTGGCGTGGCTGACCCCCAGAACCCGCGCCACGTCCAGCACCGTGGCCTTCGCCGGTCCATGGCGGCGCAGCACGTCCTCGGTGGCCGTCAGGATGGTCTCGGCGTCGAGGGGGCCCGAACGCATCAGGGCTCGCCGTTCCGTACGAACCGTTCGCCGTTCCGTACGAACCGCACCGCGTTCCGGACGAACCGCACCGCGCGGCTCCCGGCCCCGGCGTCCGGCACCGACTGCTCCCTCACTGCCAGTTCCTCCTGGTGGCGGGTCAGAAGACCGCGAGTGGGTTGACGGGCACCCCGGTCAGCCCGTGGATACGCGGCGGCGCCACGGTGAGCAGGAAAGCATAGCGGCCCAGCTCCGCGCAGACGGCGGCGAGCTCGTTCACCTCCGCGGCGTCGATCAGGGGCAGGCCCATCATCGGCAGGGCGACCCGGTGCAGCGGCAAGGGGCAGGCGGGGTCCAGGTCCGGGTGCGGGTCGCCGATGTCGCCCGCGTAGAGCGACACACCGCGCCGGTGCATCCAGCGCACCGCGTCCAGGCTCATCCCCGGCATCGGCCGGTCGGGGTCGGGCGTCATGGGCCATCCACAGCGCACCACCAGGGCGTCCCCGGACTCCAGCCGTACGCCCTGGCGCTCCTCGGCCGCCTCGAAGTCCCGCGAGGTGACCGCGTGGCCACTGGGCAGCGGGCCGTCGGCCGCCAGATCGAGCAGGATTCCCCGGGTGGCGATCCCGGCGGCGTACGCCGCTGTGGAGCCGTGCCGGGCACCGGCCGGTGTCACGGCCTCGTCCACGGGCCGCCCCGGATAGACCCGCCCGTCCCGGATCGAGTGCCCCAGCGCGTCGAGATGCGTGGAGCGCGGGTGGTGGTTGGTCACCAGCATCACATCCGCCGTCGCGGGCGCCGGGGAGCCGACGTAGACCATCATCTGCTGGACCGGCGAGGCGTCCTGGGTGGCGGGCGCGAAGGGGCCGCTGATGAGCGGCGCCGGCCGGATCGGAAGCGCGAGTGACACCGTCCGCCCGGTGCGGGCCTCCGCGGCGCCCCTGGCCCGGGCTTCCCCGGTGATGAGGTTGAGCGTGCCGCGCTCGTCGTCCGCGCCCCACCGGCCCCAGTTGCTCGGCAGGTCCTCCGGCGCGTCGGTTCCCGTGTGTCGTGTGTCCATGGCACCGAAAGCTACCGCCATTGTTACAGAGTTCAAAATCTGTAACCCATCCACGGAGCGGGAGAACGAGAGGTCCGCGCGCGGGTGTATCGCCCGACACCAGGAGGTCCGGAGCCCCGGCACCTCGCCCGGCAAGGGCTACGATCCCGGGGCAGCCGAATGAACATGGGGGAGCCGTGAGCCAAACCGCGGCGCAGCTCGTCACCGCCCTCCGCCGGGCCCAGCGCGACGCCACCGCCGAGGTGACCGTCCTGGCGGACCGGCCGGACGGCACCGTCGTCCGGTGCGGCCACGTCGTCGCCAAGGCGCATCCGCCCGGTACGGACCCGGCCGAGCTGGCGGTACGGCTCGGTGTCGCGGCCCACCCCCGGTGCGCGGAGATACTGCTGCCGCCGGTCGACGGCATGGGGGCGCTGCCCGACGGGCGGCAGGTCACCCTCTGGCCGTACGGCGAACCCGTGGCGCCCGACGCCCCGGACGCCGTCCCCTGGGTCGAGGCGGGGAAGCTGCTGGCCCGGCTGCACTCCGTACCGATCGCCGAACTGCCCGGCCCGCTCCCGGCGATGCGCGGCCCGGCCAAGGCGGCCCGCGCCATCGCCCGGCTGCGCGCGGCGGCGCTCCCCGACAGCGTGGCCACCCGGGCCGTGCTGCGGGCCTGGACCGGACTGCCCGGCTGGGCGCGGGGCGTGAACCGTACGGATCACATGAACAAAGGTGACGACCGTACGGATCGCATGAACAAAGGTGACGAAGGCGGCGAACGCATCGGGCTCTGCCACGGCGATCTCCACCTCGGCCAGCTCATCCGCCACCGTGCCACCGACTGGCGGCTGATCGACATCGATGACCTCGGCCTCGGCGACCCGGCCTGGGACCTCGCCCGCCCCGCCGCCTGGTACGCCGCCGGGCTGCTCGCCGCCGAGGACTGGGGGCGGTTCCTGGGCGCGTACCGGGCCGCGGGCGGCTCCGCCGCGGGGGAGCGTGACCCCTGGCCGCGGCTGGACGTGCCGGCCCGCGCCCTCACCGTCCAGACCGCCGCGCTCGCGCTCGCCAAGGCGGCGGCCGCCGGGCGGGCGTTGGACGAGGCCGAGGAGGCGATGGTGGAGGCATCCGTCCGCATCGCCCACTTCATGGAGGCCGCGGGATGAGGCCGTAGGGTGAAGTCCACGCGCCCGGAGGCAAGTTGCGGCGCGCCTGTCCGAAGCATGAGGAGTTGAGCGGACCATGCAGTGTCCCAAGTGCCATGCGCCGATGCACACGTACAACCGCAATGGCGTGCAGATAGAGCAGTGCAGCGGCTGCCGGGGGATCTTCCTGGACTATGGGGAGTTGGAGGCGCTGACCCGCCTTGAGTCGCAGTGGACGCAAGCGGTGCCGCCCGCTCCGCCCGGTGCCCCGCAGGCGTACCCGGCCGCACCCGCGTGGGGCGCCCCGCAGCACGGACACCACGGCGGCCACCACGGCCATCACAAGCGCGGCTTCGGGCACATGCTCTTCTCGTCCTGAGAAGCTTCTGACCCGGGAAACGCCGGAGGGCCGGAGCTTTCGCTCCGGCCCTCCGGCGATCGATGTGGACGATACTGGGATTGAACCAGTGACCTCTTCCGTGTCAGGGAAGCGCTCTCCCGCTGAGCTAATCGTCCGCGGGACTGCGTGCGCGATACTGGGATTGAACCAGTGACCTCTTCCGTGTCAGGGAAGCGCTCTCCCGCTGAGCTAATCGCGCAGGGTGGATCCGTGAGGATCCGAGTGGACGATACTGGGATTGAACCAGTGACCTCTTCCGTGTCAGGGAAGCGCTCTCCCGCTGAGCTAATCGTCCGAGGTGGAGACGGGATTTGAACCCGTGTAGACGGCTTTGCAGGCCGTTGCCTCGCCTCTCGGCCACTCCACCAGCCGTGGGGGTCGAAACCCCCACTCCGAGCGGACGACGAGATTCGAACTCGCGACCCTCACCTTGGCAAGGTGATGCTCTACCAACTGAGCCACGTCCGCAGGTGTCGTTTCTCCGGGGCGCTTCCGCGTCCCGGCGACGTGTTGAACTCTAGCGGATTCCGGGGCCAGCTCAAATTCCGTTTCCGCAGCGTGCTGCCCTGCTCGCGCGCCGCACTCCCTCCCGGGACCGCCCTGACCTGGGCACCATAGACTCGCAACCGTGCACGACCTGCCCCCGCTCGCCCGCTTCGGCGGCCTGCTCGCCACCGATCTACGGGATGTCACCAGCGACCCGTCGGCCCTGGAAGCCCAGGGTTTCTGGGCCGTTGTCGCGGACTTCGAAGGCCGTCTGGTCTGCGCTCGCTTCGGCGATGTACGGGCCGAGCCGGTGCCGCCGCCCGCGCCCGGCGGCTGGCGCGGTCCCGCGGTGGGGGAGTGGGCCTCGTCACTGGACCGGGCCGCCTACACCGCCGGGGTGCGCACCATCCGGCGGCGGATCGCGGCCGGCGAGGTCTACCAGGCCAACCTCTGCCGGGTGCTGTCCGCGCCGCTGCCCGATCCGGCCGGGGCCGATGTGGACGCGCTGACCGCGCTGCTGGCCCTGGGCAACCCCGCCCCGTACGCGGGGACCGTAAGGCTGCCGGCCCACGGGGTGGAGGTCGCCACGGCCTCGCCCGAACTGTTCCTGCGGCGCACCGGGCGCACCGTGGAGTCCGGCCCCATCAAGGGCACCGGCCGCGGCCCCGAGGACCTGCTGGAGAAGGACCACGCCGAGAACGTGATGATCGTGGACCTGGTCCGCAACGACCTGGGCCGGGTCTGCGCCACCGGCTCGGTGACCGTCCCGGCGCTGTGCGCGGTCGAACCGCACCCCGGACTGGTCCACCTCGTCTCCACGGTGCGCGGCGAACTCGCCCCCGGCACCGGCTGGCCGGAACTGCTCGCGGCCACCTTCCCGCCCGGCTCGGTCACCGGCGCGCCCAAGTCCAGCGCGCTGCGCGTCATAGCGGAGCTCGAGACCGCGCCCCGCGGCCCGTACTGCGGCGGTATCGGCTGGGTCGACGCCGACCGCGGCACCGGTGAGCTGGCGGTCGGGATACGGACCTTCTGGATCGACCGCGGCGGCCCGGCCGGGGCCGTGCTGCGGTTCGGCACCGGGGCGGGCATCACCTGGGGCTCAGACCCGGAGCGCGAATGGGACGAAACGGAACTCAAGGCCGCCCGGCTGCTCGCGGTAGCGTCGGGTGTACAGCAGACGACGGGAAGGGCGACGCGATGAAACCGGCCATCTGGCTCGATGGATCCCTCTGCGACCCGGACAGCGCGATGGTGTCCGTGTTCGACCATGGGCTCACCGTCGGCGACGGCGTCTTCGAGACCGTCAAGGCCACCGAGGGGCGGGCCTTCGCCCTCACCCGCCATCTGCGGCGGCTGGCCCGCTCGGCCACGGGCCTGGGGCTTCCCGAGCCGGACCTGGACGAGGTGCGGCGGGGCTGCGAGGAGGTGCTCAAGGCCCACCCCGTGGCGTTCGGACGGCTGAGGATCACCTACACCGGGGGGATCTCACCGCTCGGCTCCGACCGGGGCACGGCCGGGCCCACCGTGGTGGTCGCGCTGGTCGAGGCGGCCCGCAGGCCCGACGCCACGGCCGTGGTCACCGTCCCCTGGGCGCGCAACGAGCGCGGGGCGCTCACCGGCCTCAAGACCACCTCGTACGGCGAGAACGTGATGGCGCTCGCCCGCGCCCGTGAGCAGGACGCCACCGAGGCACTCTTCGGCAACACGGTCGGCGCGCTCTGCGAGGGCACCGGCTCCAACGTCTTCGTGGTCCTCGACGGCCAGTTGCACACCCCGCCGCTCTCCTCCGGCTGCCTCGCCGGGATCACCCGCGCCCTGGTGCTGGAGTGGGTGGGCGCCAAGGAGACCGATCTGCCGCTGGACGTGCTGTACCGGGCCGAGGAGGTCTTCATGACCTCCACGACCCGCGACGTACAGGGCGTCCACCGCGTGGACGGCCACACCCTGCCCGGCGCCCCGGGGCCGGTCACCGCCGAGGCCCTGCGGATCTTCGTCGAGCGGGCGGCCGCCGACATCGATCCCTGAGCGGGCGGCCGCCGACATCGATCCCTGAGCGGGCCGCCGGGGCATCGGGCCCCGAGCGGGCGGCGGGGGACATCGGGGCCCTGAGCGGGCCAAGCCCGGGGCCCGAACCGCCGATCGCGGCGGATCCGCGCCGGAAAACGGGTGACGATCGCCCGGCGGGCCGGTAGAACACCTTCGTGACCACCACTCTGCGGCCCACCGCGCCCGAACGGCACACCGACGGCGGCGGGCGTGCCCGCGCGTACGAGGTGTGCGTCAACGGCCGCCCCGTCGGTTCCGTAAGCCTCGCCACCGACGCCCTCCTGGGCCCGGCGGCCGGGCGTATCGAGCGGCTCCACATCGACGAGGCCGACCGGCACCGCGGCCGCGGCACGGTCGCCGCGCTCGCCGCCGAGGAGGTGCTGCGCGGCTGGGGCTGCACCCAGCTGATGGTGAGCGTCCCCGCGTCGGCCACGACCGCCCTCGGGCTCACGGCCGCGCTCGGCTACCGCGAGCGCGGCCGCAACATGCTCAAGCGGCTCACGGACCCGCCGGAGCTGCCCGAGGGCAGCGCGATACGTCCCCTCACGGAGACCGACTACCCGGCGTGGCACGCCCACGAGCGGGCCGGATACGTCGCCGATCTGCTGAAGCGCGGACTCACCCGGCAGCAGGCCGATACCAAGGCGGACACCGACTACGCGAGGCTGCTGCCGCAGGGCCCGGACACCCCCGCGGCCCTGCTGCGCGTCCTCGCCCACGGCGGCACGGACGTGGGCACCGTCTGGATCGCGCTGCGCGAGGGGGAGCCCGACGCCGCCGAGAGCGGGGAGGCGTACGTCTACGCCGTCGAGGTCGCCGAGGAGCACCGCGGCCACGGGCACGGCCGGACCCTGATGCTGGCCGCCGAGCGGGCCGGCCTGGCGCACGGGGCGCACAGCCTGGGCCTGCACGTCTTCGGCGGCAACACTCCGGCGCTGCGGCTGTACGAGTCGCTCGGCTACGAGCCGATCGAGTACCAGCTCTACAAGCCGCTGCTGTAAGAGTCTGTGCCGAGCGCCCTCGGAGCTGGCCCTCAGAGCTTGCCCTCAGAGCTTCAGGACCGCTCGGCGACGAGCCGGGCGGCGATCTCCTCGACGCGCTCCCGCAGCCCCTCCTGGCTCTTGCCGCCGTCGAGCCGCTCGCCGCCGATCACATAGGTGGGGGTGCCGGTGACCCCGATCGCCCGGCCCTCGGCCTGGTCCGCGTCCACGATCAGGATGTGCCGGCCGTCGACCAGCGCGGTGTCCATCTCCTCGGCGTCAAGACCCAGTTCCCGGGCCACCTCCACCAGCACCGGCTCACCGCGGGTCCCGAGCTCCTCGGTACGCTCCAGGACGGCCTCGACGAACGGCCAGCCGCGCCCCTGGGCGATGGCCTCCTCGGCCGCCTGAGCCGCCGCGTGGGCGTGCCGGTGGCGCTCCAGCGGGAAGTGGCGCAGCCGGATGTCCAGCGTGTCCTGGAAGCGGTCGCGCAGTGCGCGCACATCGCCCAGGGCGGTACGGCAGTCGGGGCACTGCAGCTCGCACCAGACGTCGAGCACGGGACGGGGGGAGGGGTCGGTGTGGCTCATGGGGCCAGTCTTCCAGCCCCCGGACCCTGCTCCGTACCCGGAGATGTCCCTGATCCCGGGCTCGGGCCATGGCCCTGGCCGCCTTACGGGGTGCACGATGGACATACCGGAAGCCCAGTTCACGGGAGGAACGATGCTGACCGACACCATCTGCGCCGCGCTGTCCGCGGCCGGTCTGGGCATCGCCGGGGTGACCGCCTACCGCAAGCGGTTCCTGGCGGCGACGCGGATCGCCGCCTATGCCCTGATCCCGCTGGGCCTGGCCATGACCGGGATCCTGGACTGGCTGACCGACCTGGTCTTCAAGCCGAGCATCTGGCTGGGCTTCGGCCTGCTGGGCCTCTCCTGGGTGCTGTTCATGATCACGCGGGCGGTCGAGCACCGCTCCGGTGGCACCCGTAAGGAGCGCCGCGCGGCGGCCGCGGCCGAACGTGCCGGCGGGGTGTCGGCGGGGGCCTCGGAGCCCGCGCTGGGGCCGGGCCGGGGAGCCGGCGGGTCCAAGGCGGCGGAGAAGCCGAAGACCAAGGGTGGAACGAGCTCTGGCACAGATGACTTCTCCGACATCGAGGCCATACTCAAAAAGCACGGGATCTGACAAGCGACCGATCAAAAAACGATCACCGTTCGCAGGCGGGCTCATGGCTGGGTCATGATCTCCGCGAGATGTTGCAATCACCGCCCGGGGAGCAATCCCCCATCGAAGGACCCCCTGTTCCGCCGAGCGACGAGACCCGTGGCTGTCTCTTCGCCCTCTCGCAGCCGCCGCTGATGCTGTTCCTGGCCTTCATCGGCATGCTGCTCTTCGTGACCGCCGTCCACGACCTCTACCGGTGGTGAGGCGGCGCCCGGTCCGGTTACCGATGGTGACCCGCTCATCGGCGGTGAGGCGGCGCCCCGCCCGGCCTCCGAACCCCGTACGCGGAAGTCAGCTCGCGGCCTCGCGGCGCCGGGCGCGGTAGGCGGCGACATGCAGCCGGTTGCCGCAGGTGCGGCTGTCGCAGTAGCGCCGGGAGCGGTTGCGGGACAGGTCCACGAAGGCGTGGCGGCAGTCCGGGGCCTCACAGCGGCGCAGCCGCTCCCGCTCGCCCCCCACCACGAGGAACGCCAGCGCCATCCCGCAGTCGGCGGCGAGGTGGTCGGCCAGCGAGGCACCGGGCGCGAAGTAGTGCACATGCCAGTCGTAGCCGTCGTGGTCGGTGAGCCGGGGCGTGGTGCCGGCCGCGGCGATCATCGCGTTGAGCAGTTCCGCGGTGCGGCGGGCGGCGGCCTCGTTCCCGGCCGCCGCGAAGACCTCGGCGAACCGGGTCCGTACGGCCCGTACCGCGGTGAGGTCGCGCTCCCCGAGCGTGCCGATGTCGCTGATGGCATTGCGCTCGACGAACCGGCGCAGTGCGGCGACATCGGCGAGGTCGTCCCGGTCCGCGCCCTCGGGCGCGGTGTTCACCAGATCGACGACGGCGTCGAGCGCGCACCGGGTGTCGTGGTTGATCAGCACGATTGGCTCCCTGGCCGGCTGGGTCGGCGGCTGCCCCTGGGCTGCCCTCGATCTGCCCGACTCTAGTCCTGCCGGGCCCCGGACGTTCACCAGGCGGCCCGGATGGTCCGGCGGCGGTGCCGGGCGGTCCGGCGGCGGTGCCGGGCGGTCCGGCGGCGGTGCCGGACGGTCATACGACGGTGCCGTCACCGCGGACGCCGCCGCGGCGACGGCACCGTCGCCTGCCTCTGCGATTGTCGGGATTGCCATGATCGGGATCGTCGGTACGTGATGCGGTCGCGCCCCGGCTCGCGCCGTCTCCCCGAGTCGGACGGCCGAGCGCTCAGCTCTCGCCGGGTCTCAGCTCTCCGCCAGGATGTGGGAGAGCTCTGTGTCGAGGTCGAAATGGCGGTGTTCGGTACCGGGTGGCACCGCGGCGTCGGTTCGCTTCAGGAACGACTCCAGGGCCCGCGCCGGGGCTTCGAGCAGTGCCTCCCCCTCCGGGGAGCTCAGGGCGATGCAGACGACTCCCTGGCCGTGGCTGCGGGACGGCCACACCCGGACATCGCCGGTGCCGGTGGGCCGGTGCAGACCCTCGGCGAGAAGATCGCGGGCAAACACCCATTCGACCGTCTCTTCGGCTCCGGTGTGGAAGGTGGCGTGCACGGCGTAAGGGTCGGCCGTGTCATACCGCAGGCCCGCGGGTACAGGCAGTGAGGATTCGCTCGACACAACGAGGCGCAGGTGCAGCTCGCAGCTGACCGTGGTGTTCATAAGCGCCAGGGCCTTTCGCTCAGTGTGCGCTCGGGGATTCGCACGTCGGCGAAATCGACATGCCACCTACGGTGCCGTTGTAAACCCCTCTGACCGTTTTGCGGCTCTTCTGGTAGCTCATGCGGCCCAGCTCCGGACCGGCCGCTACCGCCGTTCCGGTGACTTCAAACGATCAGGTAAGTTGGGTCACATGAATGCGGAGAGTGACGGGCGGCGTGGGGCCGATGAGGCGGGGTCCCAGGTCGCGACGGGGGGCGACGCGTCGGCGAAGGAGCCGGTGTGGGGCTCCCGGGCGCCGCGGTTCATCAGACGGTCGCGCCCGCTCCACCTGAGCTGGCAGGTCGGCGTGTTCATCGTCGGTCTCGGGGTCGTGGTTCTGGGCGTCATTTTGCTGCCCCTGCCCGGTCCCGGGTGGCTGGTGATCTTCGCCGGAATGGCGATCTGGGCGACCGAGTTCGTCTGGGCCCAGCTGGTGCTGGCCTGGACCAAGCGCAAGGTCACCGAGGCGGCGCACCGCGCCCTGGATCCGAGGGTGCGCAGGCGCAATCTCATACTGACCACGATCGCGGTGGTGATCTGCGCCGTGGCGCTGTCGGCCTACGTGTGGAAGTTCGGCATCGTGATGCCGTGGAAGATCGAGCAGTGAGCGGTCCGGCGTCGTGGGACTGGTCATGAGCACGGTTCGGCATGCGCTAATGTTGGGCGTGCGCCAGGGCGATTAGCTCAGTGGGAGAGCGCTTCGTTCACACCGAAGAGGTCACTGGTTCGAACCCAGTATCGCCCACCCTGGACCGAGGGCCCGGAAGGCATCAGCCTCCCGGGCCTTCGGCGTTGTCGCATGTCCGAAGGTGTCCCGTGCCGCCGTGCCGCCGAGTGCTCGGCGCGGCTCTCCCAAGCGCTTTCGTCGAAGCGCTTCACCTCGATCCTGAGTGATCCTGTCCGAACCGTTGACGTACGCCTCGTTGGTCCCTAACTTGTCCCGGCAAGCGCTTGCCTAAAACGTTTCAAGCTAGCGGGGGCAGTCGGACGACCTGCCCGGGAGGGGCGTGTCATGGGTGCTGGGCGATGGACGGCGAGGGCGAGAGGGGTCCGGGCGGCAGCGGCCGCGGCGGCCGTGCTGGGGCTGCTGGCCACCGGCTGTGGCGGCGGAAGCGGTTCCGGGGACGGCAAGGTGACCATCCGTTACTCGTGGTGGGGCGCCAAGGACCGCGCGGAGCTGATCCAGAAGACGGTCAAGCTCTTCGAGAAGGAACATCCGAACATCAAGGTCAAGACGGACTTCTCCGAATACACCGACTTCTGGAGCAAGTTCAATACCCAGGCCGCGGGCGGAAACGCCCCGGACGTCTTCCAGAACTCCTACGCCTTCCTGCGCAAATACGGCGACAAGAACCTTCTGCTGGATCTGAATGGTCAGGCCGACGCCGGAAATCTCAGCCTGAAGGGATTCCGCGACGGACTGGAGAAGGCCGGGGATATCGACGGCAAGCTCCTCGGAGTGCCGGTCGGCGCCAATACCTTCGCCTTCTTCTACAACCCGGACGCGTTCCAGAAGGCCGGAGTGACCGTCAAGGACGGATGGACCTGGGACGACTTCTTCGCGGCCGCCAAGAAGGTGCGCAAGAGCGACGGCACCCTCTACGGCGCCAGCGACAACGCCAATGTGATGTACCTCTACGACCTGTATCTGCGGCAGAACGGCAAGGCGTTCTTCACCAAGGACAGCAAGCTCGGCTTCACCAAGGACGACCTCACCGAGTGGTGGGGCCGCTGGCAGCAGCACGCCAAGGCCGATGAACTGGTGCCGGGCAAGAAGTCCGAGCAGGCCAAGCCCAAGGCGTCGATCAGCGCCGATCTGTCGGCCTCCGAGTTCACCTGGGACAACTTCCTGGTCCGCTTCGCCGCCGAGACCAAGACCACTCTCGACCTCGGGCCCGTCCCGACCACGGACGGCAAGCGCACCGCCCAGTACCTCTCCTCGCTGATGCTCAGCGGCTCCGCCCGCACCCACCACCCCAAGGAAGTCGCCCAGTTCATCGACTTCATGACCCATGATCCCGAGGTGGGCAAGATCATGGGCTACAACCGCGGCATCCCGGCGACCACCGCCCAGTACGACGCCTACAAGCCGCAGGGCGTCGACGCCAAGATCGCCGCGTATGAGAAGAGCGTGAGCGCCAAGCTGGAGCCGATCACCCCGCACCCGGCCGGCGCCGATGTCGCCGAGGCCGCCTTCCTGCGGATCTACACCCAGGTCGCGCTGGGGCAGAGCTCGATGGGCAAGGCGGTCGACCAGTTCTTCAGCGAGGCCGAGTCCGCGCTCGGCTCGTGAGGAGAGCTTCCGTGACACCGACCACGACGCGTGCGGCGGACGGAGTGCGGCCTCCCGGCGGGACGGCCGCCGGGAAGGCCGCCCCCGGCACCCGCCCCGCCCCGGCGGCGGGGCGGCGGCGGGGCCGCCGGGAGACCCTCGCGGGCTATCTCTTCCTGACGCCCTGGTGCATCGGGATCCTGCTGCTCACCCTCGGCCCGATGCTCGTCTCGCTCTATCTGGCGTTCACCGACTACAACCTCTTCGACTCGCCCCGGTGGATCGGGTTCAAGAACTTCCAGGACCTCTTCCAGGACGACCGCTGGTGGACCTCGGTCCAGGTGACGCTGAAGTACGTACTGATCGGCACCCCGCTGAAGCTGGCGGCGGCCCTCGCCGTGGCGCTGCTGCTGGTCAAACCCCGTAAGGGCCAGGGCTTCTACCGCTCGGCGTTCTACGCCCCCTCGCTCATCGGCGCCAGCGTGAGCATCGGCATCGTCTGGCGGGCGATCTTCAACGACGACGCCGTCGTCGACAAGTCGATGAGTCTCTTCGGATGGGACGTCGGCGGCTGGATCGGCGACCCGGACTGGGCGCTGCCCACTCTCACCACGCTGACCGTCTGGCAGTTCGGCGCGCCGATGGTGATCTTCCTGGCCGGGCTGAAGCAGGTGCCGGGCGAGCTGTACGAGGCCGCCGAGATGGACGGCGCCGGCCGCTGGCGGCGGTTCCGGTCCATCACCCTGCCGATGATCTCCCCGGTGCTCTTCTTCAACCTCCTGCTGGAGCTCATCCACTCGTTCCAGGTCTTCACCTCGGCGGTGGTGATCGCGGGGTCGGGCACCAACACCGGCGGACCGGGGGACTCCCTGCTGGTCTACGGCTGGTACCTGTACGAACAGGGCTTCCGCAATCTGCGCATGGGCTACGCCGCCGCGATGGCCTGGATGCTGATGCTCGGCATCGGCCTGGTGACCGCCGTGCTGTTCAAGACCCAGCGCGGCTGGGTGCACTACGAGGAGGACGCCAGATGACCACGATGGTGGGACGCCCCCGGGCGCGCTCGGTGATCTGGCACCTGGGGGCGCTGGCCGTACTGGCGGTGATCCTCTACCCCGTGGTGTGGGTGATCGGCGGCTCGTTCAAGCCCGGTGACCAGATCGTCGGCAGCCTCCAGTTGCTGCCCACCGCTCCGATCACCGACAACTACCGCCGGCTCAGCGACGGCATCGCCGACGTGCCGATCTCGACCTTCTTCACCAACTCGCTGCTGCTGGCGGCCGGTTCGGTGATCGGCGTGCTGTTCTCCTGCTCGCTGGCGGCCTACGCCTTCGCCAGGATCCGCTTCGCCGGGCGCAACGCGCTCTTCACGCTCATGATCTCCACCCTGCTGCTGCCGTTCCAGGTGCTGATCATTCCGCAGTACATCCTGTTCCAGAAGCTGGGCCTGATCAACACGTATGTGCCGTTGCTGCTCGGCAAGTACCTGGCCGCGGACGCCTTCTTCGTCTTCCTGATGGTGCAGTTCATGCGCGGGCTGCCCCGGGAGCTGGACGAGGCGGCCCGGCTGGACGGCTGCGGCCATCTGCGCATCTACTGGAACATCGTGCTGCCGCTGTGCCGCCCGGCCCTGATCACCAGCGCGATCTTCACCTTCATCTGGTCCTGGAACGACTTCATCGGGCCGCTGCTCTACCTCAACGAACCGGACAAGTACACGGTCTCGCTGGGCCTGAAGCTCTTCATCGACCAGGACTCCGTCGCCGACTACGGGGGGATGGTCGCCATGTCGATGGTCGCCCTGCTGCCGGTGCTGCTGTTCTTCCTGGCCTTCCAGCGCTATCTGGTCGAGGGCGCGGCGACCTCCGGGCTGAAGGGCTGAGGCCGTCATGGGACAAGCCAGGGGAGATGCCATGGGGCAAGCCATGGGAGATGCCGGAGGAGAGGCCGCCGTACGGCGCGCCGCGCACGGCCCGCTGCGGTTCGCGCTGTTCGCCGAATGCCTGCTGACCGGCGTCTGGGTGGTGCTCGCCGCCCTGCCGGTGATCACTCTGCTGCCCGCGTTCGCCGCGGGCTGTGCGCACCTGGGCCGTCATCTGGACGGTGAGCGGTCCACCTGGCGGGACTTCCTGGCCGGGCTGCGGGAGGCGACCCGGAGCGGCTGGCGGTTCTCGCTGCTGTGGTGGGCGGCGCTCGCGCTGCTCGCCTTCGATCTGCGGGTGGCCCGTTCCGGGGCCCTGCCCGGCGGGCCCGCGCTGATCGCCGTGAGCGTGGCGGGCCTGCTCGCGGCGGTCGTCCTCGGGCTGCGGACGGCGGCCTTACGGCGGCCCGGCATCGCTTGGCCGGCCGCCGCCCGTACCGCCGCGCGCCAGGGACTGGCCGCCGACCCCGGCGGATCGCTGCTGCTCATCGGCGGGCTCGCCGTACTCGCCGTCGCGGCCTGGCAGATGCTGCCGCTGATCGCCCCGGCGGCGGGCGCCCTCGCGGGCTGTGCGGTCGCGGTGGAGCGCCGCGCCCGCGCCTGACCCGCCCCCGGCGCCGTCTCGCCCTCGCCGCCGTCCCACCACCGGCGCCGTCCTCCCCAGGCGCCGCCCGCCCAAGGCGCGGCCCCCCGCGCCTCCGCCCCTCCGCGCGCTCATGTCATGCACCTGCCCCGTACGAAAGGTGAAGCGGACATGCCCCCGATCCCCCGACGCAACCTCCTCAAGGCCGCCGCCGCCACCGGCGCCGCCGTGCCGTTCTCCTGGCTGCTCGCCCACAACGCCCCGCGGGCCGCCGCCGACAGCCCCGCCGCGAAGGCCGCCGACGGGCCCGTGGACATCACCTGGCTGGAGGACGGCGGCCTGGGCGCGGCCGCGGGCTCCACCTTCGGCGTCCCCTGGCCCAAGGGCGCCCACCCCGGCGACCGGACGTTCGCGCTGACCACCGCCGACGGCACACATGTGCCCCTGCAGACCTGGGCCACCGCCTACTGGCCCGACGGCTCGCTGAAGTGGACCGCCCACGCGGCGGGGGAAGGCCTCACCGGCAGCGCCTACCAGCTCACCACCGGCACGCCCGCCGCGCCCGCCAAGAAGGTCACCGTCTCCGAGACCGGCGGCAGGATCACCGTCGACACCGGGGTCATCAAGGCCGTCATCGGTAAGGACGGCAAGCAGCTCATGCGCTCGGTCACCCGTGGCTCCACCGAGATCGCCCGCGACGGCCGGCTGGTCCTGCTCCGCCAGGGCGACGTGGACGACGGCGACCATGGCCGCGTCGAGTGGGAGCGGTTCGACGGCGAGATCAGCGGGGCGAAGGTCGAGCAGAAGGGCCCCGTCCGCGCCGTGGTCCGCATCGACGGCAAGCACCGTAAGGGCCGCCGCGCCTGGCTCCCCTTCAGCGTCCGGCTCTACTTCTACGCGGGCGCCGACTCCTTCCGTATGGTGCACACGATCACGTTCGACGGCGACCAGGACAGAGACTTCATCCGCGGCCTCGGCGTCCGCTTCTCCGTGCCGATGCGCGACGAGGCGTACGACCGCCACATCCGTATCGCGGGCGAGGGCAAGGGATTCCTCACCGAGGCCGTCAAGGGCGTCACCGGGCTGCGCCGCGACCCCGGCGCGGGCGTCCGCACCGCCCAGGTCAAGGGCGAGAAGCTGCCCGACCCGGCCGGCTGGGACCAGCGCGTCACCTCGCGGCTGCACCTCATCCCCACCTGGGGCGACTACACCCTCTCCCAGCTCTCCGCCGACGGCTTCACCCTGCGCAAGCGCACCAAGCCCGGCCACGGCTGGATCGCGGCGGGCGGCGGCGGCCGGGCGAGCGGCTTCGGCTACGTCGGCGGCGTCAGCGGCGGACTCTCCTTCGGACTGCGCGACTTCTGGGAGAAGTTCCCCGCCCAACTGGACATCCGCGGCGCCGCCGGGGCCGAGGCCGAGGTCACCCTGTGGCTCTGGTCGCCCGAGGCCCAGCCCATGGACCTGCGCTTTTACCACGACGGCATGGGCCAGGACACCTATCCGGAACAGCTCGAGGGCCTCAACATCACCTACGAGGACTACGAGCCGGAGTTCGGCACCCCGTACGGCATCGCCCGCACCAGCGAACTCACCTTCTGGGCCAACGCGGCCACTCCCGACGCCGACACCCTCGTCCGGCAGGCCGCCGCCGTACGCACCCCGCCCCAACTGGCCGCCGGACCGGCCGACCTGGCCCGCGCCAAGGTCTTCGGCGGCCTCTTCGCCCCCGTCGACCGCTCCACCCCCGCCAAGGCGAAGATCGAGGACCGGCTGGACTTCCTCTTCGACTACCACAAGGGCCAGGTCGAACAGCGCCGTTGGTACGGCTTCTGGGATTACGGCGACATCATGCACACGTACGACGGCGACCGGCACCAGTGGCGGTACGACGTCGGCGGCTACGCCTGGGACAACTCCGAACTCTCGCCCGACCTGTGGCTGTGGCTGGCGTATCTGCGCTCCGGCCGCTCCGACATCTTCCGCTTCGCCGAATCCATGACCCGGCACACCGGCGAGGTCGACGCCTACCACCTCGGCACATGGGCCGGGCTCGGCACCCGGCACGGCGTCCAGCACTTCGCCGACAGCGCCAAACAGCAGCGCATCTCCACCGCCCTGTACCGCCGCTACTACTACTTCCTCACCGCGGACGAGCGGATCGGCGACATCATGCACGCCCTCGTCGACTCCGACGAGACCTTCCTCGTCCTCGATCCACAGCGCAAGGTCCGCGACGACCCCGACTACGAGCCCGATCCGCACGCCCTGGACATCGGCTTCGGCACCGACTGGAGCGGCCTCGCCGGGGCCTGGCTCACCGAATGGGAGCGGCGCGGCCCGAAGGCGAAGAAGGCCGAGGCGCGGCTGCGCTCCACCATGGAGACCATCGCGGCCCAGCCCAACGGCTTCGTCCAGGGCAGCGGGCTGTACGACCTCGACACCGGCAAATACGCCATCGCCGACCGGCCCGAGGTCAGCGTCTCCCATCTGTCCGCGGTCTTCGGCCTGGTCGAGGTCTGCGCCGAGGTGATCGACCTCATCGACCTGCCGAAGTTCAAGGAGGCATGGCTGGACTACTGCCGCTACTTCAACGCCACCAAGGCCGAGCAGAAGGCCCGCTACGGCACCGACTTCGGCTCCCTGATCCTGGTCCAGGGCCACTCCCGGCTCGACGCCTACGCCGCCGTCCAGCTCGAGGACGACAGGCTGGCCGCCCGCGCCTGGCAGAAGTTCACCGAGTACCACGAGGGCGACGGCTACCCGGATGCCACCATCAGCTGGAAGTCGGTGCGGGTGGAGGGCCCGGACGTGCTGGAGCCCGGCGTCGAGGCGGCCTGGGTGAGCACCAACGCCACCGCGCAGTACGGCCTCGCCGCGATCCAGAACCTGGCGCTCGTCGGCGACAGGCTGCCCGGGTAGGTGCGGCCGTCCCCGGTTCGCTGCCGCACACTTGAGGGCATGGACTGGTGCCATTACCGCTTCCGCAGCCGATGGGATCTCGACGCACCGCCCGCCGCCGTCTTCGCGGTGCTGGCGAACGGCGACGACTATCCGCAGTGGTGGCCCCAGGTCCGTGAGGTCCGGCGGATCGACGAGCGCAGCGGCGCCGCCCGCTTCCGCTCCCTCATCCCTTACGACCTGCGGCTGACCGTCAGCGAGGCGCGCCAGGACCCGGCGGACGGCGTGCTGGAGATCGGGTTCGCGGGCGATCTGGAGGGCTGGGCGCGCTGGACGGTGCTGCCCCGGGGGACCGGCACCCGCGCCCTCTTCGAACAGGAGGTGGTGGCCCGCAAGCCGCTGCTGCGCCGTCTCGCGCTCCCCGGGCGCCCCGTCTTCCGGGTCAACCACGCCCTGATGATGCGCTCCGGGCTGCGGGGGCTGCGGGCGTACCTCGCCGCGCGCCCCGCCGGTCCGGCCGAGGCGCCGTCCGGCCCGGCCTCCGGGCCCTCCGGCGGAAACACGGTTTGAACCAAACCCGCCGCGACCTGTATTGTTCAGGTCGTTCCGCCGGGGAGAACCCGAAGAGAACAACCCGGGCGATTAGCTCAGTGGGAGAGCGCTTCGTTCACACCGAAGAGGTCACTGGTTCGAACCCAGTATCGCCCACCACCCCAGGAGGCCGGGCCGCCAGCAGGCGGCCCGGCCTCCTGTTTATGTGCTTGTACGGCCGGGAGTGGGGTATCCGGATAAAACTTCCGTGGGTGACGATGTGGAGGGGAACTCATGGCCGTCGCGACCGCAGCCGTTCTGTCCTTGGACTGCGCCGAACCCGAAGAGCTCGCCGAGTTCTACGCCCGGGTGCTCGGCGCGGAGATCCAGCCGCTGACCACCCCCGACCGGGTCGAGATCGTCGCACCCGGCGGGTCACGGATGGCCTTCCTGCGGGACCACGGCTTCGCCCCGCCCAGCTGGCCACGGCCGGACGACTCCCAGCAGGCGCATCTGGACCTGCTGGTGGAGGACATCGACGCCGCGGAGCGTCAGGTCGTCGACCTGGGCGCGCGGCCGCTGGACACCAAGAACAACGGTGGCCCGCGCGACATACGGATCTACTCCGACCCGGCCGGCCACCCGTTCTCGCTCCGCCGGGCCTGAGCGTCGGGCGCACCGCGACGCCGCCGGACCCGAGCGTTCAGGCCGCGGCCGGCAGGTCCGGCCGCAGCGGCCAGGCCGGATCGCAGACCTCGTCCGAGCCGTTGAGCGCGAACCACGCCTGCAGCCCCCGGGCCTGCGCCGCGTACCAGACCGTCTGGCGCGCGTGCAGCTCGGCGGGCGTCAGCGTCTCAAGACGGGAGGCGAACCGGCGGCCCACCGCCCGTACGACATGCAGCGCGGCCGCCGCGTCCGCCGCCGCGTCATGCGCGCCGGTCAGCTCCACGCCGTAGTGCGCACACAGATCGATCAGGGTGCGGCGGCCCTTGCGATAGCGGTCCAGATGCTTGTCCAGCACCCGCGGATCCAGAACGGTCATCGAGCGCAGCGAAAGATAGCCCGCCAGGCTGGAGTTGCGATGCCGCTTCAACTCCCGGTCCAGCAGGGTCAGATCGAACGGCGCGTTCATGACCACCAGCGGGGTGCCCCGAGCGACCTGCTCCGCTATCGCCCGCGTCACCTCGTCCACCACCGGCGCCGGCCATCTGCCGTGACGCTGGAGGTGATCGTCGGTCAAACCGTGTATCTCGGTGGCGGCCGGCGGCACCGGCACGCCCGGACTCACCAGCCAGCGCCGGATCTCCGGCAGACTTCCGGTCCCACGCTGCACCACCAGGGCCGCCGATACGATCCGGTCATGCTCGACATCGACACCCGTGGTCTCCGTGTCAAAGGCGGCGAGCGGCCCTTCGAACCAGGACGGCATGGCCTCAACTCCTCGTGCATTTCCCCTCGATGACATGTGATCCCGCCCCGACCAGGTGATACCCGGAGGGAGGACCGCGAACCGCCGCTGTTTGCCGAGGTCCTGACGCGGAGACAACACAGGTGTACGAAGCCGGCGACGACCGGAAGGCGTCACGGACATGACGCTCGCAACACCCGACCCGGCCCCGACGGCGAGCGGCCTTGCCCTGAGCGGATCACCTCCCGTGCGTGGCCAAATCGCCACCACCGCCTGTATGGAGACCCTTCAGGTGGGGTATCTGCACGCGGTGGCCGCCGCCGCGGGCTGCTCACTGGCCCAGCCCTTTCCCGACCACGGCATCGACTGGCATGTCAGCCACAGCGCGCCCGGCCACGCCGTGGACGACGAGGTCACCATCAAGGTGCAGCTCAAGGCCACGTACCAGATCGCGCCCGGCCCTCCGGGGCCGAGCTTCGCCTTCACGCTCGACAACGACCACCTGGTCAAGCTGGCCCGCAGCCCGGTCTCCGTGCACAAGATCCTCGTGGTGATGATCGTGCCGCGCGGACAGGACGACTGGCTGCGCGCCGGACATGACCGCCTGTCCCTGCGCCACTGCTGCTACTGGATCAATCTGGCCGGCCACGCGGTCACGGGCCGCCGCCGGACCACCGTGCGGATCCCGACCTCGCGGATCTTCGACGACCGCGCGCTCTGCGAGATCATGACCCGGGTCGGGGCGGGAGGGAAACCGTGATGGACCGGCCATGGCCCCAGGACGACCCGGCACCCTTGTCGGTCCCGCGCCCCGACGAGGTGGATCCGGCCGTCCTCGGCGCCCTGCTCGCCCGGCACGGCTGGCGCCGCCGGGGCGGCGCCCCGGGGGCTTATGCCCGCTGGACCCCGCCGGGCCGGGGCGCGGGCGGCACCAGCCTGCTGGTGCCCGAGAGCCGGGACTTCCCCGACAGCGGCGATCTGCTCGGCGAGGCGCTGATGGCGCTCGGCCGCAGCGCCGCGCCCTCCGCCCGCGAGGTGCTCACCGGCCTCGCCGTGCCCAGCGACGAGATCCGCTGGTGGCGCGAGGTCCCCGAATCGCCCGGCGGCACCTCCGCCTGGACCGCGCAGGAGCGGCTGCGCGCCGCCGCCCGCGACACCCTGCTGGCCGGGGCGCTCGCCGCCCGCGGCCGCGCGGGCTACTACGGCGCCCGGCACCGCCGCGCCGCCGAGGCGTCCCTGGAGCGGGTGCTGACCGGGCCCCCGGGCGCCGGGTCCGGCGGCCGTGAGCTGACCGTCTTCGTGCCCGTCGAGGAGGAGGGCCGCGCCACTGCCGTCACCCTGCTGCGGGCGCTGTACGCCCTCCGGGACGCCGCCGACTACCACCGGACGACCGGCGGCATGGAGGCGTATGACGCGGCGATCGCGGCGGGGGCCAGCCGGGAGCTGACCGAGGCGGTGATCGCGCTGGTCCAGGGCACGGAGGGGGCGCGGGTGGCGCTGGAGTGGTCACCGGCCGCCGGTCCGCCGCCGGGGTTCGCCGCCCGGCCCGATCCGGTGGAGTTCTCGCCCGGCGATCTCCCGGGGCTGAGGGAGGCCGGTGCCCGCTATGTTCGGGATGAGCCGTCCGTTCCCGTGTGCCTCACGGGTGCGGTGGTCCGGCTGCGCCGCACCGGCCCCGGCGGTCCCGGGGCGGTGCGGCTGCGGGTGCTCTCCGGGGCGGAGGTCGCACAGGTGCGGATCACCCTGGACGAGGAGGACTACCGCATCGCCGGCCATGCCCATTTGGTGGGGCTGCCGATCCGGGTGCGGGGGCGGCTGGAGAGCCGCGGCGGCTTCCGGCGGCTCAGCGGGGCCGGTGGCGTCACCCCGGTCCAGGTGGACGAGGCCGAGCGGGACCGGCTGGTCAAGTCGCTCCAGGAGAACCTGGACTTCTTCGAGGAGGCGTGCGGCGGCGGCCCCTGACCGCCGCCCGCGCTCGTCATGGCGTCGGGTGGGGCCCGCCCCGGGCGGTGGCGGTGTCCGCCCGACGGCCCTCGTACGCGGTGACGGCTTCCGCCCGACGGCCCTCGTACGCGGTGACGGCTTCCGCCCGACGGCCCTCGTGCCCGGTGCACGGTGTCCGTCCGACGGCCCTCGTACGCGCTGCCGGTGTCCGTCCGACGGTCCTCGTACGCGGTGACGGCGGCCGGTGGCCGTCACCCCGCGCGGTGAGGGCGTCCACAACCGTTTCGCGGTCCCGCCCGTCGGCTCGGTACGATTCACGCTGCGCGGCATTCGCCGCGGGGAGCCATCCATCAGTCAGGAGAGACCGGTGTCAGACGTCCGTGTGATCATCCAACGCGATTCCGAGCGGGAAGAACGCGTGGTGGCCACGGGCACTACGACGGCGGACCTCTTCACCGGCGACCGCTCGATCGTCGCCGTGCGCGTGGGCGGGCAGCTCAAGGACCTGGCGTACCAGCCGGCCGAGGGCGACGAGATCGAGCCGGTGGAGATCACCAGCCAGGACGGTCTGGACATCCTGCGCCACTCCACCGCGCATGTCATGGCCCAGGCGGTGCAGGAGCTGTTCCCGGAGGCGAAGCTGGGCATCGGCCCGCCGATCAAGGACGGCTTCTACTACGACTTCGACGTCGAGACCCCGTTCCACCCGGACGATCTCAAGCGCATCGAGAAGAAGATGCAGGAGATCCAGAAGCGGGGGCAGCGGTTCTCCCGCCGCGCGGTCACCGACGAGGAGGCGCGCGAGGAGCTGTCCGCCGAGCCGTACAAGCTGGAGCTGATCGGGCTCAAGGGTTCGGCCGCGGACGCCGCCGAGGGCGCGTCGGCCGAGGTCGGCGCGGGCGAGCTGACCATCTACGACAACCTCGACGCCAAGACCGGCGAGCTGTGCTGGAAGGACCTGTGCCGCGGTCCGCACCTGCCGACCACGCGGAACATCCCGGCCTTCAAGCTGATGCGCAGCGCCGCCGCGTACTGGCGGGGCAGCGAGAAGAACCCCCAGCTCCAGCGGATCTACGGCACCGCCTGGCCGACCAAGGACGAGCTGAAGGCGTACCTGGACTTCCTCGCCGAGGCCGAGAAGCGCGACCACCGCAAGCTGGGCGCCGAGCTGGACCTGTTCTCCTTCCCCGACGAGCTGGGCTCGGGCCTCGCGGTGTTCCATCCCAAGGGCGGCGTGATCCGCAAGGAGATGGAGCAGTACTCGCGCAAGCGCCACGAGGAGGCGGGGTACGAGTTCGTCAACACTCCGCACATCACCAAGGCCAAGCTCTTCGAGACCTCCGGCCATCTGCCGCACTACATGGACGGCATGTTCCCGCCCATGGAGTTCGAGGGCCAGGACTACTACCTCAAGGCCATGAACTGCCCGATGCACAACCTGGTCTTCCGGGCGCGCGGGCGGTCCTATCGCGAGCTGCCGCTGCGGCTCTTCGAGTTCGGCACGGTCTACCGCTACGAGAAGTCCGGCGTCGTCCACGGTCTGACCCGGGCCCGGGGCTTCACCCAGGACGACTCGCACATCTACTGCACCAAGGAGCAGATGGCCGATGAGCTGGACAATCTGCTCACCTTCGTGCTGGACCTGCTCCGCGACTACGGCCTGAGCGACTTCTATCTGGAGCTGTCCACCCGGGACGACTCCGACAAGTTCATGGGCAGCGACGACCAGTGGGAAGAGGCCACGGAGGAGCTGCGCAAGGCCGCCGAGAAGCAGGGCCTGGAGCTGGTCATGGACCCGGGCGGCGCGGCCTTCTACGGCCCCAAGATCTCGGTCCAGGCCCGGGACGCGATCGGCCGCACCTGGCAGATGTCGACCATCCAGGTCGACTTCAACCAGCCGGCCCGGTTCGAGCTGGAGTACACCGCGGCGGACGGCTCCCGTCAGCAGCCCGTCATGATCCACCGGGCGCTCTTCGGCTCGATCGAGCGGTTCTTCGCGGTGCTGCTCGAGCACTACGCGGGCGCCTTCCCGGTGTGGCTGGCCCCGGTCCAGGCGGTCGGCATCCCGATCGGCGACACCCATGTGCCGTACCTGGAGGAGTTCGCCGCGCAGGCCAAGGCGAAGGGCCTGCGGATGGAGGTGGACTCGTCCTCGGACCGGATGCAGAAGAAGATCAGGAACGCCCAGAAGTCCAAGATCCCGTTCATGGTGATCGTCGGTGACGAGGACGTCGCGAACGGTGCGGTGAGCTTCCGCTACCGCGACGGCTCGCAGAAGAACGGCATCCCGATCGACCAGGCGCTGGCCGAGATCGCCGACGCCGTGGAGCGCCGGATCCAGGTCTGATCCGATGGCGGTCTCCACGGAGGCCAGGATTCCGAGGGGCGGCCCTGGCCAGGGCCGCCCCTCGGCTCTTCCTCACCCCTGCGGGGCGAATATGCTGGCCCGCATGACGAGTGAGCCGGAACAGCAGATCGGAGTGGGGACGCCTGACGCGTTCCAGCGCCTGTGGACCCCCCATCGGATGGCCTACATCCAGGGGGAGAACAAGCCGACCGGCCCGGGTGCGGGCGATGGCTGTCCGTTCTGCTCCATTCCGGAGAAGTCCGATGAGGACGGCTTGATCATCGCTCGCGGCGAGTCCGTGTACGCCGTACTCAATCTGTATCCGTACACCGGCGGCCATCTCATGGTCGTCCCATTCCGGCACATCGCCGACTACACCGAGCTCACCGCCGAGGAGACGGTGGAGCTCGCGGAATACACCAAGGCCGCCATGACCGCGCTGCGTACCGCCTCGGGTGCGCACGGTTTCAACATCGGCATGAACCAGGGGACCGTGGCGGGCGCCGGGATCGCCGCGCATCTGCATCAGCATGTGGTGCCGCGCTGGGGCGGGGACACCAACTTCATGCCCGTGATCGGCAGGACCAAGGTGCTGCCGCAACTCCTCGCCGACACCCGCCGGTTGCTCGCCGACGCCTGGCCCCGGCCGGGGGCCTAGGGCTCATGGGTCGGGCCCTGGCCAATGTGGCCAGGGCCCGACCCATGAGCGCTGCCCTACGTGTCTCGTGCCCCTACGCGTCGTACAGGTCGGCCTTCTTCGGGGCGGCGTCCTGGATCTGGCCGCTGAGGGCCAGCGAGCGGTTGCCGAAGCGCTCGGTGTCCACGCCGTGGTGCTTGAGCACCCCGATGGCCGCCTCGTGGACCACCCGCAGCACCGGCGTGGCGGTGCGCAGCGCGTCGTCCGCCATGAAGCGGTGCCGCCAGGGCTTGTCCGCCCAGGCGTGCCGCAGACCGAACGGCTCGGGCAGCACCAGCTTGCCGCCGAGGTGGTCCAGGATCGGCGGGTACCAGGTGAAGGGGGCGCGTGCGGTCAGCCGCACGACCTCCTTCGTGTTCACCAGCGGCAGCGGGATGGACTTGGTCTCCCAGAACCGGAAGGTCTTGGCGACCGTCTTGCTGGGCGCCGACGGCTTGTTGTGGAAGAGCGGGTGTATCGGCCCCAGCGCATGCCCGGTGACCTCGATCCGCAGCGTCTTGTGCAGCAGGGTCACCGTGATCATCAGGGTGATCACCAACTGGCCGTCCCAGAGCACGAACTGCACACCCAGGTAGTGCCGGTCACCGGCGCCGAACTGCTGCTGGTCGCAGATCCGCTGGAGGTCGACGCCCTTTATCTGGAAGCCCTCCTCCTCGGAGGTGCCGCCGCGCTCGACCCCCTTGGCCCCCTCGCCGATCGGTGAGACCACCCAGTGGCGCACGGAGGGGGTGGGGAAGCCGCCGGTGTGCAGGGGGGTGCGCTCCAGCATGCGCAGCTGGTCGTGGATCGCCCGTATGACGTCCCAGCTGCGGAAGGGGTCGATCTCCTTGTCGGGATCGGCCGAGACCAGGTCCTCGGCCAGCTGCCAGCTGCCCCAGCGGGTGCCCATGCCCAATATGCCCTTGGGCCCCGCGTAGAAGACCACATTGCTGTACTGCTCGGCGGTGAGCTTGTGGAGCGCCTTGCGGAGCTCCTCGGCGGCGGTCTGGCCCGGGTGGTTGGGCACCGTCTCGGGCACCTTGGCGCCGACGCCGCCGCCCCCGAGCAGCCCGCCCCAGGAGTCCCGGAGCTCCTTGGCCGTGCGCTCGCAGATCTGCTTGGCGATGTACCAGCCGATGATCGGGGCGACCACGACGCCCCGGAGATAGATCCCCCAGAAGCCCCCGAAGGGCAGCTTGATCAGGAAGATCACGACCATCACGCCGAGCGCCACCAGCAGCGCCGTGCCGAGCGCGCCCATGCGCTTGTCCTGGGCCCCGGCGACCGAGCGGCGCAGCTGGAAGGCGCCGAGCCAGAGCAGCACCCCGGGCAGGAACAGCAGCCCGAAGATCACCATGACGGCGGTGAGCCGGGCGTCACGGGTCTTGCGGATGCGGTTGGCGGCCAGACAGTGCTCGACCACCGTCTGGGGCTCTATCCCGAAGGACTGGATCACCTGGCCCCGGCCGCCGCCGAGCATTCTCGTCTGGACGGCGCGTGCGAACGCCTCGCCCAGGTTCGGCTCGAAGAGCGAGATCCTCGGCTTCTTGACCTCCGAGACCGTCCACTCCGAATTGGCGTCGAGCAACTTTGCCACGGGGTCGTCGCGGTAGGCGGCCGAGGCCAGGGCCTGCGTCGCCGCCGTCTGTCCCGCCGCTCCCGACAGGGGAACCTGCGCCCCGGGACTGAAGTCGAATCCGTCCGTCACCAACGCCCCCAATACGGCACGCTCTTGCGCTGCGACCTCAGCGTATCCGGGGTGTGCACCGCCTGTCGCCAGGGCGTGTGCGGCCTGTGGAAAACCCTCGTGGAGAAGACCGCCCGCGGAACCGCCGGTGGACGGCCGACGGCGAAGGCCCGCCCGCCCCGGCGCGGTTGGGGCGGACGGGCCGTGACTTACGCCACGACCGGCCGTGACTTACGGCATGGCCGGTCATGACTTACGCCACGACCGGCCATGGCATACGGCACGGATGGGCCGTGACATGGCCGTGCGCCACGCCATGGACGGGCCGCGCTACGCCACGGACGGGCCCTGAACTACGCCTCCGCGGCCACTTGTTCACGCATTCGCTCGGCCAGCTGGTGGGGCATCGGCTCATGCCGGGCGTAGGAGCGGCTGAACCGTCCCGTGCCATGCGAAAGCGATCGCAGATCGACCGCGTACCGACCGATCTCGATCTCCGGCACATCCGCCTTGATCAAGGTCTGTCCGCCACCGGACTGTTCGGTGCCGACGACCCGGCCGCGCCGGCCGGACAGATCGCTCATGACGGCGCCGACATAGTCGTCCGAGACCAGCACGCCCACCTCCACCACCGGTTCCAGGAGGTCGATCCGGGCGTCGGCGGCCGCCTCGCGCAGCGCGAGCGCGCCCGCCGTCTGGAAGGCGGCGTCGGAGGAGTCCACCGAGTGCGCCTTGCCGTCCAGCAGCGTGACCCGCACATCGACCAGGGGATACCCGGCGGCGACGCCGCGCGCCGCCTGGCCGCGCACGCCCTTCTCGACGGACGGGATGAACTGCCGGGGCACCGCGCCGCCCACGACCTTGTCCACGAACTCGATGCCCGAGCCCTCCGGCAGCGGCTCCACCTCGATCTCGCAGATCGCGTACTGGCCGTGCCCTCCGGACTGCTTGACATGGCGACCGCGCCCGGCGGACTTCGCCCCGAAGGTCTCGCGCAGCGAGACCCTGTACGGCACCGCGTCCACCTGGACGCCGTACCGGCTGCGCAGCCGCTCCAGCGCGACGTCCATATGCGCCTCGCCCAGGCACCACAGCACCACCTGATGGGTGTCCGGGTTCTGCTCCAGGCGCATCGTCGGGTCCTCGGCGACCAGCCGGGACAGGCCCAGCGACAGCTTGTCCTCGTCCGGTTTGCTGTGCGCCTGGATGGCGACCGGCAGCAGCGGATCGGGCATCTGCCAGGGCTCCATCAGGAGCGGCTGGTCCTTGGCCGAGAGGGTGTCCCCGGTCTCGGCGCGGGTCAGCTTGGCCACGCACGCCAGATCGCCCGCGATGGCCTGGGGGAGGGTGCGCTGCTGTTTGCCGAAGGGCGCGGACAGCGCGCCGACCCGCTCGTCCACGTCGTGGTCCTCATGGCCGCGGTCCTCCAGACCGTGTCCGGACACATGGACGGTCTCATCGGGGCGGAGGGTGCCGGAGAAGACCCGCACCAGGGAGATCCGGCCGACATACGGATCGGAGGAGGTCTTGACCACCTCGGCGGCCAGCGGACCGTCCGGATCGCAGCTCAGCGGCGGGCGCGTGACGCCCTGCGGAGTGGTGACGGCGGGCGTCTCGCGCTCCAGCGGGGACGGGAAGCCGCCGGTCACCAGGTCCAGCAGTTCGATGGTGCCCAGGCCCTGCTTGGACCCCGCCGTGGCGGGCGCCGCCGCCAGCACGGGGTGGAAGCTGCCGCGTGCGACGGCCTTCTCCAGATCCTCGATCAGCGTCTTGACGTCTATCTCCGCACCGCCGAGATAGCGGTCCATGAGGGTCTCGTCCTCGCTCTCGGCGATGATCCCCTCGATGAGCCGGCCGCGGGCCTCCTCGACCAGCGGGAGCTGGTCCTCCTGGGGCGGCGATTCGGCGCGCGTCCCCGAGGAGTAGTCGAAGACCCGCTGGGTGAGCAGCCCGATGAGCCCGGTCACGGGGGCGTGCCCGTCCGGTCCCGGCTCGCCGCGCAGCGGCAGGTACAGCGGCAGTACCGCGTCGGGGTCGTCGCCGCCGAAGCTGTCCCGGCACAGCTCGGTCATCTCCTCGAAGCTGGCGCGGGCCGCTTCGAGGTGGGTGATCACGATGGCGCGCGGCATCCCGACCGCGGCGCACTCGTCCCAGATCATGCGGGTGGCCCCGGTGATGCCCAGGGCGTCCTGGGCGGCCGAGACAACGAAAAGGGCCGCGTCCGCCGCTCGCAGACCGGCCCTGAGTTCCCCGACGAAATCGGCATATCCCGGGGTATCCAGGAGATTGATCTTCATCCCGCCCCATTCGACGGGGACCAGCGACAGCTGGATCGAACGCTGCTGCCGGTGCTCGATATCGTCGTAGTCCGAGAGACAGCCGCCGTCCTCGACCCTGCCTGCCCGGTTGACCGCGCCCGTCGCCAGTGCGAGGGCCTCCACCAGCGTCGTCTTTCCGGTCCCACTGTGGCCGACCAGAACCACATTCCGCAGGGAGCTGGGCCGGTCGGCCGCCGCTGCCCTTCCGGCGGCCCCTGGGTGCGTACTCGTCTTGTCGCCCATGTGTCTCGCCTCCCGGTCGACACCTTGCGATACTTCGAGCTTTCCACCCCTGTAACGGTGCGTCCATACGTCCCACATGCGGCCGTACCGCGCGCGGGGTCATGGAGCTGTCCGACAGGTGCACGGCACCCCTCCGGGGCGTGGCTACGATGGGCGCGCCGGTGGCCTCTTGACCACCCGGCCCGTTTCGACCCCCCGGGAAGGCCATGCTGAACAAGTACGCGCGTGCATTCTTCACGCGTGTTCTCACACCGTTCGCCGCCCTGCTGATCCGTCTCGGGGTCAGCCCAGACGCGGTGACCCTCACCGGCACCGCCGGCGTGTGCGCGGGCGCACTGGTCTTCTATCCCCGGGGGGAGTTCTTCTGGGGCACGGTCGTCATCACGCTGTTCGTCTTCTCCGACCTGGTCGACGGCAATATGGCACGGCAGCTGGGACGCTCCAGCCGCTGGGGCGCGTTCCTCGACTCCACGCTGGACCGGGTGGCCGACGGCGCGATCTTCGGCGGTCTGACGTTGTGGTACGCGGGCAGCGGGGACGACAATGTGTTGTGTGCGGTGACGATCTTCTGCCTCGCCAGTGGCCAGGTGGTCTCGTACACCAAGGCCCGCGGCGAGAGCATCGGCCTGCCGGTGAACGTCAACGGGCTGGTGGAGCGTGCCGAGCGGCTGGTGATCTCGCTGGTGGCGTGCGGCTTCTCGGGGCTGCACAAGTTCGGCGTGCCGCATATCGACATCCTGCTCCCGATCGCCCTGTGGGTCGTGGCCGTCGGCAGCGCGGTGACCCTCGTCCAGCGGGTGGTGACGGTGCGCCGGGAGGCTGCCGAGGCGGACGCGGAGGAGCGGACGGTGCCCCAGGGGGGCGAGGCGCGGTGAAGGAGAGGCTGACCGACGCGCTGTACGGACTCGGCTGGAGCACGGTCAAGAAGCTCCCGGAGCCGGTCGCCGTACGCCTCGGGCAGCGCATCGCCGATCAGACGTGGAAGCGGCGCGGCAAGGGGGTGCTGCGCCTGGAGGCCAATCTGGCGCGCGTGGTGCCGGATGCCTCGCCCCGGCGGCTGGCCGAGCTGTCGCGGGCGGGCATGCGCTCGTACCTGCGCTACTGGATGGAGTCCTTCCGGCTTCCGGCGTGGAGCCCGGAGCGGATACGGGGCGGCTTCGACGTCAAGGACGTGCACTATCTGGTGGACGGTCTCGCCGAGGGCCGGGGCTTGATCCTGGCGCTGCCCCACATGGGCAACTACGACCTCGCCGGGGCCTGGGTGACCACCCATCTGGGGGTGCCCTTCACCACGGTCGCGGAGCGGCTGAAGCCGGAGTCGCTGTACGACCGGTTCGTGGCCTACCGCGAGGGGCTGGGCATGGAGGTGCTGCCGCACCAGGGCGGGAGCGCGTTCGGGACGCTGGCGCGGCGGCTGCGCGCGGGCGGTCTGGTGTGTCTGGTGGCCGACCGCGATCTGTCGGCCTCGGGCGTGGAGGTGTCGTTCTTCGGAGAGCGGGCGAAGATGCCGGCCGGGCCCGCCGCGCTCGCCCTGCAGACCGGCGCCGCGCTGCTGCCGGTGACCCTCTGGTACGACGAGTCGCCGGTGATGCGCGGGCGGGTGCACCCACCGGTCGAGGCGCCCGGGGACGGGAACCGCGCGGAGCGGATCGCCGTCATGACCCAGGAGATGGCCGACGCCTTCGCCTCGGGGATCTCCGAGCACCCGGAGGACTGGCACATGCTGCAGCGGCTGTGGCTCGCGGACCTGGACCGCGGTCCCGAAGGTCCCGGCGGTCCCGGGAGTCCCGGAAGTCCTGGCGGCCCGGGTCGCCCTGAAAGGGAGAAGCCTTGAGGATCGGGATCGTCTGCCCGTACTCCTGGGATGTCCCAGGCGGCGTCCAGTTCCACATCCGCGATCTGGCCGACCATCTGATCCGGCGCGGCCACCAGGTCTCCGTGCTGGCCCCGGCGGACGACGAGACGCCGCTGCCGCCGTACGTGGTCTCCGCCGGGCGCGCGGTGCCGGTGCCGTACAACGGCTCGGTGGCCCGGCTGAACTTCGGCTTCCTGTCGGCCGCGCGGGTGCGCCGCTGGCTGCACGACGGCGCCTTCGACGTCATCCACATCCACGAGCCCACCTCGCCCTCGCTGGGGCTGCTGGCCTGCTGGGCGGCGCAGGGGCCGATCGTCGCGACGTTCCACACCTCCAATCCGCGCTCCCGGGCCATGATCGCCGCGTATCCGATCCTGCAGCCGGCGCTGGAGAAGATCAGCGCGCGGATCGCGGTGAGCGAGTACGCGCGCCGGACGCTGGTGGAGCACCTGGGCGGCGACGCGGTGGTCATCCCCAACGGCGTCGACGTGGACTTCTTCGCGGACGCCGAGCCGAAGGAGGAGTGGCGGGGGGAGACGATCGGCTTCATCGGCCGGATCGATGAGCCCCGTAAGGGGCTGCCGGTGCTGATGCGCGCCCTGCCGAAGATCCTCGAGGCCCGGCCGGGGGCGCGGCTGCTGATCGCCGGGCGCGGCGACGAGAAGGAGGCCGTGGCCGATCTGCCCGCGCCGCTGCGGGAGCGCGTGGAGTTCCTGGGGATGGTCAGCGACGAGGACAAGGCGCGGCTGCTGCGCAGCGTCGATGTCTACATCGCGCCCAATACGGGCGGCGAGAGCTTCGGCATCATCCTTGTCGAGGCCATGTCGGCGGGCGCCGCGGTCCTGGCCAGCGATCTGGACGCGTTCGCCCAGGTGCTGGCCGGGGGAGCGGCGGGTGAGCTGTTCACCAACGAGGACGCCGACGCCCTGGCCGCCGCCGCGGTGCGGCTGCTGGGTGACGAGAAGCGGCTGGCCGAGCTGCGGGAGCGGGGCAGCCGGCACGTACGGCGCTTCGACTGGTCGACGGTGGGGGCGGACATCCTCGCGGTCTACGAGACGGTGACGGACGGGGCGGCGTCCGTGGCCGCCGACGACCGTACGCGGCTGTGGGCGCGGCTGGGGCTCGCCAGGGACTAGGACCCGCCCGGAGGCGCCTCACACCGCCGCACGCGGCGGCCCCGGCCGACGGCTCCACCCCGGACGCCGGAGGCGGCAGGCGGTACCGTGGCGGGCCGTGAGCACCTTGATCTGGATCGCGGTCGTACTGGTCGTCATCGCCGTCTATCTGAGCTGGACCGCGGGACGCCTCGACCGGCTGCACAGCCGTCTGGACGCGGCGCGGGCCGCGCTGGACGCGCAGTTGCTGCGGCGTGCCTCCGTCGCCCAGGAGCTGGCCACCGCCGGAGTGCTCGACCCCGCCGCCTCGATCGTGCTGTACCAGGCCGCGCACGCCGCCCGGCAGTCAGAGGAGGAGCACCGCGAGGTCGCCGAGAGCGAGCTGAGCCAGGCGCTGCGGGCCGTCTTCGAGGACAGCCCCCAGGCCGAGGCGGTACGGGGGGCGCCGGGCGGCGAGGACGCGCTGGGGGAGCTCACGGAGGCGGTGCGGCGGGTGCCGATGGCCCGGCGGTTCCACAACGACGCGGTGCGCGCGGCGCGGGCGCTGCGCCGCCATCGGACGGTGCGCTGGTTCCGGCTGGCGGGCCACGCTCCGTTCCCGCTCGCCTTCGAGATGGACGACGAGCCGCCGGTGGCGCTCGGGCGGGTGCCGGGCACCGAGGAGACCGAGCGCTGAGGAGCCGCTGCCCCGAGGGGGCGCCCGTCCGTGCCGAGGGGGCGCCCGTCTGCCCCGAGGGGGCGCCCGTCCTTCGCGTACCGAGGATTCACCGGCCGCTTCGAGCCACCGGCCTTTGATTGGCCCTTGCCGATCCCCGCCCCGACGCGGTTTTGTCATTCGTGTAGCACACACGCTCGTGACCTGGACCAGATGGCCGGGTCATGTTCGGGTATCGAACGGCCCTACGATGGGCTCATCGCACTTTTCATTATCGAGTGAGGTCAAACCGTGTCCATCACGCCCACCACGCCCAACTCCGACGCCCCCGCGACCGGCACCGCCCGCGTCAAGCGCGGTATGGCCGAGCAGCTCAAGGGTGGCGTGATCATGGACGTCGTCACCCCCGAGCAGGCCAAGGTCGCCGAGGACGCCGGTGCCGTCGCGGTCATGGCGCTCGAGCGGGTACCGGCCGACATCCGTAAGGACGGCGGCGTGGCCCGGATGTCCGACCCGGACATGATCGAGGGCATCATCAACGCCGTCTCCATCCCGGTGATGGCCAAGTCGCGGATCGGCCACTTCGTCGAGGCGCAGGTGCTGCAGTCGCTCGGCGTCGACTACATCGACGAGTCCGAGGTGCTCACCCCCGCCGACGAGGTCAACCACAGCGACAAGTGGTCCTTCACCACCCCGTTCGTCTGCGGGGCCACCAACCTGGGCGAGGCGCTGCGCCGGATCGCCGAGGGTGCGGCCATGATCCGTTCCAAGGGCGAGGCCGGCACCGGCAACGTCGTCGAGGCCGTGCGCCACCTGCGTCAGATCAAGGGCGAGATCGCCCGGCTGCGCGGCCTGGACAACCACGAGCTCTACGCCGCCGCCAAGGAGATCCGCGCCCCGTACGAACTGGTCGCCGAGATCGCGCGGACCGGCAAGCTGCCGGTCGTGCTGTTCTCCGCCGGTGGCGTCGCCACCCCGGCCGACGCCGCGCTGATGCGTCAGCTCGGCGCCGAGGGCGTGTTCGTGGGTTCCGGCATCTTCAAGTCGGGCGACCCGGCCAAGCGCGCCGCCGCGATCGTGAAGGCCACCACCTTCTACGACGACCCCAAGGTCATCGCGGAGGCGTCCCGGAACCTGGGCGAGGCCATGGTCGGCATCAACTGCGACACCCTCCCCGAGTCCGAGCGCTACGCCAGCCGCGGCTGGTAACCGGCGCCCGTACGGCACCACATGGCACCACGCGCCCCGGCCCGCAGGCCCGGCGCGTGGTGCCCCTGACGTTCGAGAGGTCTTCGCTTCCGTGACTACGTCGTCCATACCGGCCACGTCCACCGCCGACGCCCCCGTGATCGGTGTGCTCGCCCTCCAGGGCGATGTCCGCGAGCATCTCGCCGCGCTCGCCGCGGCCGGGGCCACGCCCCGTCAGGTCCGCAGGCCCGAGGAGCTCGCCGAGGTCGCGGCCCTGGTGATCCCCGGGGGCGAGTCGACCACCATGTCCAAGCTGGCGATCATCTTCGGGCTGCTGGAGCCGCTGCGCGAGCGGGTCCGGGCCGGGATGCCGGTGTACGGTACGTGCGCGGGCATGATCATGCTCGCGGACAAGATCCTCGACGGCCGGGACGACCAGGAGACCATCGGCGGCATCGACATGATCGTGCGCCGTAACGCCTTCGGCCGTCAGAACGAGTCCTTCGAGGCCGAGGTCGACATCCAGGGCATCGAGGACGGCCCGGTCGAGGGGGTCTTCATCCGCGCGCCCTGGGTCGAGTCCGTGGGCGGCGGTGCCGAGGTGCTCGCGACGTTCGACGGGCACACCGTCGCCGTCCGGCAGGGCAACGTCCTGGCGACCTCGTTCCACCCCGAGCTGACCGGCGACCACCGGGTCCACCGGCTCTTCGTCGATATGGTGCGGCGCGCGTAGCGCTCGGCCGCGGGCGGTGGCGGGAGACGGGAGGGCGGTGGGGCGCGCGTAGCGCTCCGTTGAGGGTGGTGGCGGGAGACGCGAGGCGGTGGGGCGCGCGTAGCGCTCCGTTGAGGGTGGTGGCGGGAGACGCGAGGCGGTGGGGCGCGCGTAGCGCTCCGTTGAGGGTGGTGGCGGGAGACGGGAGGGCAGTCCTCGCCGCAGGCTGGGCCGATCCCGGTAGGATCTCAAGCGTTCGTACAGCAATGGGTTACGCGAAGGAGACAGGCGGATGTCCGGCCACTCTAAATGGGCTACGACGAAGCACAAGAAGGCCGTGATCGATGCCAAGCGCGGCAAGCTCTTCGCGAAGCTGATCAAGAACGTCGAGGTTGCGGCCCGGATGGGCGGTGCCGATCCGGAGGGCAACCCGACGCTCTTCGACGCCATCCAGAAGGCGAAGAAGCAGTCGGTTCCGAACAAGAACATCGACAGCGCGGTCAAGCGCGGTGCCGGTCTCGAGGCCGGTGGCGCCGAGTACGAGACGATCATGTACGAGGGCTACGGCCCCAACGGCGTGGCCGTCCTCATCGAGTGTCTGACCGACAACCGCAACCGCGCGGCCTCCGACGTCCGCGTCGCCATGACGCGCAACGGCGGCTCGATGGCCGACCCGGGCTCCGTGTCGTACCTGTTCAACCGTAAGGGCGTCGTCATCGTCCCCAAGGGCGAGCTCACCGAGGACGACGTGCTGGGCGCGGTCCTGGACGCCGGCGCCGAGGAGGTCAACGACCTCGGTGAGTCCTTCGAGGTCATCAGCGAGGCCACCGACCTCGTCGCGGTCCGCACCGCCCTCCAGGAGGCGGGCATCGACTACGACTCGGCCGATGCCAACTTCGTGCCCACGATGCAGGTCCAGCTCGAGGAAGACGCCGCGCGCAAGATCTTCAAGCTGATCGACGCTCTCGAGGACAGCGACGACGTGCAGAACGTCTTCGCCAACTTCGACGTCTCCGACGAGGTCATGGCCAAGGTGGACGCCTGACGGCGGATCGGCACGGCGGTCGACGACAGGGACGGGCCGGCGGGGCAGCACCCCACCGGCCCGTCGGCGTTGTCCGCTGGTGTTGTCGGCGGGTGTTGTCCACGGGTGTTGTCGGCGCCAGCCGCTAGCCTGCATGAACAGATGACCGAAGCGCGGTGAGGGGAGGGGCGCGGTGCGTGTGCTGGGCGTGGACCCGGGGCTGACCCGGTGCGGCGTCGGCGTGGTCGAGGGGGTCGCGGGCCGCCCGCTGCGGATGCTCGGCGTCGGCGTCGTACGGACCGGGGCGGACGCCGCGACCGCCGACCGGCTCGTCCTCATCGAGCGCGGCATCGAGGAGTGGCTGGACACCCACCGGCCGGAATTCGTCGCCGTGGAGCGGGTGTTCAGCCAGCACAACGTCCGCACCGTCATGGGCACCGCGCAGGCCAGCGCCGTCGCCATGCTGTGCGCGGCCCGCCGCGGGCTGCCGGTCGCGCTGCACACCCCCAGCGAGGTCAAGGCGGCCGTCACCGGATCCGGGCGCGCCGACAAGGCGCAGGTCGGCTCGATGGTGACCCGGCTGCTGCGGCTGGACGCCCCGCCCAAACCGGCCGACGCCGCCGACGCGCTGGCGCTCGCCATCTGCCACATCTGGCGGGCCCCCGCGACCAACCGGCTCCAGCAGGCCGTCGCCGCCCACCGCACCACAAGCCCCGCCCGCACCACAAGCCCCGCCCGTACCACAAGCCCTGCCCGTACCCCGAGCACCGAGCGCCCGACGAGCCCCGCCCGTACCCCGAGCACCGAGCGCACCACGAAAGGCCGTACCTCATGATCGCGTTCGTCTCCGGTCCGGTGGCGGCCGTCGCCCCGGACACCGCCGTGATCGAGGTCGGCGGCGTTGGGATGGCGGTCCAGTGCACCCCGGCCACCCTGGCCGGGCTCCGCGTCGGCCAGCAGGCCCGGCTGGCCACCTCCCTCGTCGTCCGTGAGGATTCGCTGACCCTCTACGGCTTCGCCGACGACGACGAGCGGCAGGTCTTCGAGCTGCTCCAGACCGCCAGCGGGGTCGGCCCCCGGCTGGCCCAGGCCATGCTGGCCGTGCACTCCCCGGACGCGCTGCGGCTCGCGGTGTCCACCGGGGACGAGAAGGCGCTCACCGCCGTCCCCGGCATCGGCAAGAAGGGGGCGCAGCGGCTGCTGCTTGAGCTCAAGGACCGGCTCGGGGAGCCGCTCGGCTCCGCCGTGCCCGGCGCCCGCTCGGCGGCCGCCGCCCCCGGCTGGAGCGATCAGCTGCACACCGCGCTGGTGGGCCTCGGCTACGCCACCCGGGAGGCCGACGAGGCGGTGGCCGCCGTCACCCCACGGGCCGAGGAGACGGTGGCCGCGGGCGGTACGCCCCAGGTGGCCCAGCTGCTGCGGGCCGCCCTGCAGACCCTGAACCGCACACGGTGAGCCACCGCGGCCGCGGCAGGCCGCGACCGGACGCACCACCGAAGACGACATCGCGAGGCGAAACGCAGTGAACTGGGACGAGACCCCACCGGCCACCGCCGACGACGCCCCGTCCGGCGCGGGCGGCAGGCTGGTGGGCGCCGACGCCGACGGCGACGACCAGGCGGTGGAGGCCGCGCTGCGCCCCAAGGACCTCGGCGAGTTCGTCGGGCAGGAGCGGGTCCGCGAGCAGCTGGATCTGGTGCTCAAGGCGGCCCGGCAGCGCGGCGGCACCGCCGACCATGTGCTGCTCTCCGGCGCGCCCGGACTGGGCAAGACCACCCTCTCCATGATCATCGCCGCCGAGATGGGTGCCCCGATCCGGATCACCTCCGGCCCCGCCATCCAGCACGCCGGCGATCTGGCCGCGATCCTCTCCTCCCTCACCGAGGGCGAGGTGCTCTTCCTCGACGAGATCCACCGGATGTCCCGGCCCGCCGAGGAGATGCTCTACATGGCGATGGAGGACTTCCGCGTCGACGTCATCGTCGGCAAGGGGCCAGGGGCCACCGCCATCCCGCTGGAGCTGCCGCCGTTCACGCTGGTCGGAGCCACCACCCGGGCCGGGCTGCTGCCGCCCCCGCTGCGCGACCGGTTCGGCTTCACCGGACATATGGAGTTCTACGCCCCGGCCGAGCTGGAGCGGGTCATCCACCGCTCGGCCGGGCTGCTCGACGTGACCATCGAGCCCCAGGGCGCGTCCGAGATCGCGGGCCGCTCCCGCGGCACCCCCCGGATCGCCAACCGGCTGCTGCGCCGGGTGCGCGACTACGCCCAGGTCAAGGCGGACGGCCTGGTCACCCGCGAGATCGCCGCCAGCGCCCTGGCCGTCTACGACGTGGACGAGCGCGGCCTGGACCGGCTGGACCGGGCGGTGCTCAGCGCCCTGCTCAAGCTGTTCGGCGGCGGCCCGGTGGGCCTGTCGACCCTGGCGGTCGCCGTGGGGGAGGAGCGTGAGACCGTGGAGGAGGTCGCCGAGCCCTTCCTGGTCCGGGAGGGGCTGCTGGCCCGTACCCCCCGGGGACGGATCGGCACCCCGGCGGCCTGGGCGCATATGGGGCTCACCCCGCCGCCGCAGACCGCCGCCGGCGGTCAAGCGGGCCTCTTCGAGGCATGATGACTCAAGGCATGATGACTCGAGCCATCATGCAGGCATGATGGCTCGGGGACGCGGCGTGACGGCGCAGGACGTGCCATGACGGGCCGGACGGGCCGCGGCAAGGCATAAGCGCTCGCTTACCCTGCATCATGGCGTAGAGGACCAATAATGGCGGGGTCAGGAACCCCGGTACCGCGCCGGGCGTTGTTCCATTGGCGTGGGCTCGCTTAGACTCCGCCGATGCCGTCCGTATGCCGTCCGCTCACTGTGCGGTGTACCCACCCCCGTAGACCAGGCCGCTCCCCGCGGTCGTGTGAAGGAATTTCCGTCCCGTGAATATCGTGACTCTCCTGCCGTTCATCGTGCTTATCGGGGCCATGTTCCTGATGACGCGTTCGGCCAAGAACAAGCAGCGCCAAGCCCAGCAGATGCGCAATGATATGCAGCCGGGCTCCGGCGTGCGGACCATCGGCGGCATGTATGCGACGGTCAAGGAGGTCCACGACGACACGGTCCTCATCGAGGTCGCCCCCGGTGTGCACGCGATCTACGCGAAGAACTCGGTGGGAGCCGTCCTGTCGGACGCCGAGTACAACCGCATCGTGCACGGCATCGACCCCGACGAGGACGCCACCGACGACACCCCTGTCGTTCCCGACGACGCCTCCTCGCTGACCGAGGCGGCCGACGCCGACTCGCCCGCCGACAAGGTGGAGCTCGAGAAGGCCGATACGGCCGACAAGGCCGACGACGCGGTCGAGAAGGCCGCCGCGGCCGACGACGAGGCCGGGAAGACGGACGCCAAGAAGATCGAACTCGGCAAGGACGAGGCCGCCGCGGCGAGCACCTCCGAGGACGACAAGCGGGACGGCGGCACCGACGCGAAGTAAGTCCGTCATGCGAGAACCGCGGCGCGCCCTCGATCGGTGCGCCGCGGTTCCCTGGACGGTCTAGGCTCCGGCGGGGGCCCGTCCCCACAAGACTTCGTGGCCGCCCCGCGCACACCCCATGCGGGGCGGTTGGACAGGGAGATACGAGAAGGTGGCAGCACCGAAGAAGGGCCGCAGGTCCTCCGGGTCACAGGGCAGGCCAGGGCGACCCTTGGCCGTCATCCTGATCGCCATCGCGGCGCTGACCGGAGGCATGTTCGTCTCCGGTCACACCACGCCGCGACTGGGGATCGATCTCGCGGGCGGCACCAGCTTCACGCTGGAGGCCAAGAACCAGCCGGGCAAGCCCAACGCGATCAACACGGACAACATGAACACCGCCGTGGGGATCATCGAGCGGCGGGTCAACGGTCTGGGTGTGTCCGAGGCCGAGGTCCAGACGCAGGGCGAGAAGCACATCATCGTGAACATCCCCAAGGGGACGAACGCGAAACAGGCCCGGCAGCAGGTCGGCACCACCGCCCAGCTCTACTTCCGGCCGGTGGTCACGACCACCAGCGGCCAGAAGACCCCCGAGAAGCCCAACTCCACCCCCAGCCCGTCGGGCAGCGCCACCGGCAAGGGCCAGGACAAGGGTGACGACAAGGGTGGCAAGCCGTCCGGTACGCCGTCGGCCTCGTCATCGGCCTCCTCGTCCTCCTCCGCCAGCCCCAGCACCCAGGGGCGGGCCCTCTCCAAGGGCCTGAAGGCCGACGAGAAGCCCAGCGGGAGCCCCTCGCCGTCGAACACCCCGAAGCCCGACCCGTCCAAGAGCCCCTCGGGCTCCAGCGGCCAGGAAGAGCTGGCCAAGGAGTTCGCGAAGCTGGACTGCACCAAGCCGGCCGGACGCGCCGCGGCGGCCGAGAAGGCGGCCAACGCCAAGCCGACCGACTCGGTGCTGGCCTGCAGCCAGAAGGGCGACGCCAAGTTCGTCCTCGGTCCCTCCGAGGTCGAGGGCACCGACGTGGACGACGCCTCGGCGGTCTTCGAGAGCCAGAACGGGGCGGGCTGGATCGTCCAGCTCGACTTCAACAGCAAGGGCTCCAAGAAGTTCGCCAAGACCACCGGCGAGCTGACCAAGCAGCAGTCCCCGCAGAACCGCTTCGCGATCGTCCTGGACGGCGAGGTCGTCTCCGACCCCGAGGTCACCCAGGGCGCCATCACCGGCGGCCGGGCCACCATCTCCGGCGGCTTCACCCAGCAGAGCTCCGAGGACCTGGCCAACGTGCTGTCCTTCGGTGCGCTCCCGCTGTCCTTCGACATCGCCGACGAGACCACCGTCTCCGCCGCGCTCGGCGGTGAGCAGCTGGACGCCGGTCTGATCGCCGGTGCCATCGGCCTCGCGCTCGTCGTGATCTACCTGGTCGTCTACTACCGCGGTCTCGCCCTGGTCGCCATGGCCAGCCTCGGCGTCTCCGCGATCCTGACGTACACGATCATGGTGCTGCTCGGTCCTGGTATCGGCTTCGCGCTGAACCTGCCCGCGGTCTGCGGCGCGATCGTGGCCATCGGTATCACCGCCGACTCGTTCATCGTCTACTTCGAACGGATCCGCGACGAGATCCGGGAGGGCCGCTCGCTGCGCCCCGCCGTCGAGCGCGGCTGGCCGCGGGCCCGGCGCACCATCCTGGTGTCCGACTTCGTGTCCTTCCTGGCCGCCGCGGTGCTCTACGTCGTCACCGTCGGCAAGGTGCAGGGCTTCGCCTTCACCCTGGGTCTGACCACGCTGCTCGACGTCGCCGTGGTGTTCCTCTTCACCAAGCCGCTGATGACGATCCTCGCCCGCCGCCCGTTCTTCGGGAACGGCCACTCGTGGTCCGGCCTCGACCCCAAGCGCCTCGGGGCCACACCGCCGCTGCGCCGCCGCCGTTCCGCCGCCCCCGGCCCCGCTGACACGAAGGAGGCGTGAGATGTCGCGACTCGGCAATCTCGGCGCCAGGCTCTACCGAGGCGAGGTCGGTTACGACTTCGTCGGCAAGCGGAAGATCTGGTACGGCATCTCGATACTGATCACCATCACGGCCATCGTGGGCCTGGCGGTGCGCGGCCTGAACATGGGCATCGAGTTCTCCGGCGGCGCGGTCTTCACGACCCCGAACACCAAGGTCTCGAGCACCGATGTGCGTCAGGCAGCCGAGGACGCCGCCGGCGGCCACACCGTCGTCGTCCAGGAGCTCGGCCGCGGCGGGCTGCGGATCCAGATCAGCGAGCTGGGCACCAAGCAGGCGCTGCCGGTCCAGGAGAAGCTCGCCAAGGAGCTGGGCGTCAAGACCAACAAGATCGACACCCAGCTGGTCGGCCCGAGCTGGGGCGAGCAGATCGCCAGCAAAGCCTGGCAGGGTCTGGCGATCTTCATGGTGCTGGTGGTGATCTATCTCGCCATCGCCTTCGAGTGGCGGATGGCGCTGGCCGCCCTGATCGCCCTGATCCACGACCTCACCATCACCGTCGGCGTCTACGCGCTGGTCGGCTTCGAGGTCACCCCGGGCACCGTGATCGGTCTGCTGACGATCCTCGGTTATTCGCTCTACGACACCGTCGTGGTCTTCGACGGTCTCAAGGAAGCGTCGAAGGACATCACCAAGCAGACCCGCTTCACCTACAGCGAGATCGCCAACCGCAGCCTCAACTCGACCCTGGTGCGGTCCATCAACACCACGGTCGTGGCGCTGCTGCCGGTCGGCGCGCTGCTGTTCATCGGCGGCGGTCTGCTCGGCGCGGGCATGCTCAACGACATCTCCCTGGCGCTCTTCGTCGGCCTCGCCGCCGGTGCGTACTCCTCGATCTTCATCGCGACCCCGCTGGTCGCCGATCTGAAGGAGCGCGACTCGAGGATGAAGGCCCTGGCCAAGCGGGTGAAGGCCAAGCGCGCCGCGGCCGCCAAGGCCGAGGCGGCCGACCCGTCCGCCGAGGAGGACGACGCCCCGGCCCTGGAGGACGCCGCCGCGGCCCCCGCCGGAGTCGTCGGCCAGCGCCGCCAGCCCGCCTCCCGCAACCGGGGGCGCGGCCGGCCTTCGGGCAAGCGGCGATGAGCGGGGGAGCCCGAGCGATGACGGAGACCACGGAGACCACGCCGGGCAGCCCGGACGGATTCGGCGGAGCCTCCGCCGAGGAGCTGCGCACCCTGCTGCTCAGCCGCATCCAGGACGTGCCGGACTACCCCAAGCCGGGCGTGATGTTCAAGGACATCACCCCGCTGCTCGCCGACGCCGCGGCCTTCGCCGCGCTCACCGACGCGCTCGCCGAGCTGTGCCTCCGGCACCGGGCGGACAAGGTGGTGGGCCTGGAGGCGCGCGGCTTCATCCTCGCCGCCCCGGCCGCCGTCCGCGCCGGAATCGGCTTCGTGCCGGTCCGCAAGGCCGGCAAGCTCCCCGGGGCGACCCTCGCCCAGGCGTACGAGCTGGAGTACGGCACGGCCGAGATCGAGATACACGCCGACGCGCTGGAGCCCGGCGACCGGGTGCTGGTGATCGACGACGTGCTGGCCACCGGCGGCACCGCCGAGGCGTCCCTGCGGCTCATCCGGCGGGCGGGCGCCCAGATCGCCGGGGTCGCCGTGCTGCTCGAGCTCGGCTTCCTCGACGGCCGCGACCGGCTGCTGGGCTCGCTCGACAGCGCCCCGCTGGAGGCCCTGATCACGGTCTGAGCCGGGTTTACGGGCCCGTACACCGGGCCGGGAGGACCGCCGGAGGGCGGGGACGCGCATCGCGGGTCCCCGCCCTCCGCCATGCCGCCCCATGCCCCCGTCAAGCCCGGCTCGGCGGTCGGGAGGCAAGCGGAGTGGCGGGATCGATACCATGGCAGCCCGACCTTTTCGGGGCCGGACCGCTAGGAGTGCTCTTGCCAGACGAGGCCCAGCCGCTCTCGCCCGAAGTCCGTCCGGGCGGAACCCCCTCCGCACAGCCGGACGCGCCCACCGCCGCCGAGCCGACGGCGGCCCGCGGCGTGCCCAGGAACAGCGGTGACGGCGCGGTCCGGCGCGGCCCCGAGCAGACCAGCCCGAAGCCCGCCGCGGGCCGCGGCAACAGCCTGCCCGCCACCACGCCCCCCGCGCGCCCCGTGCAGAGCCCCGCGCCCCGCTCGGGCTCGTCCAACCGCGTCCGGGCCCGGCTGGCGCGCCTCGGCGTCCAGCGCTCCAGCCCTTACAACCCGGTGCTGGAGCCGCTGCTGCGCATCGTGCGCGGCAACGACCCCAAGGCGGAGGCCGCGACGCTGCGCCAGATCGAGCGCGCGTACCAGGTGGCCGAGCGCTGGCACCGCGGCCAGAAGCGCAAGAGCGGCGATCCGTACATCACCCACCCCCTCGCGGTGACCACGATCCTGGCCGAGCTGGGTATGGATCCGGCCACGTTGATGGCGGGGCTGCTGCACGACACCGTCGAGGACACCGAGTACGGCCTGGACACCCTGCGCCGTGACTTCGGCGATCAGGTCGCCCTGCTCGTCGACGGCGTCACCAAGCTGGACAAGGTCAAGTTCGGCGAGGCGGCCCAGGCCGAGACCGTGCGCAAGATGGTCGTCGCCATGGCCCGGGACCCCCGGGTGCTGGTGATCAAGCTGGCCGACCGGCTGCACAACATGCGCACCATGCGCTACCTCAAGCGGGAGAAGCAGGAGAAGAAGGCCCGCGAGACCCTCGAGATCTACGCCCCGCTCGCCCACCGCCTGGGCATGAACACCATCAAATGGGAGCTGGAGGACCTCGCCTTCGCGATCCTCTACCCCAAGATGTACGACGAGATCGTGCGGCTGGTCGCCGAGCGGGCCCCCAAGCGCGACGAGTACCTGGCCGTCGTCACCGACCAGGTCCAGGGCGATCTGCGGGCGGCGCGGATCAAGGCGACCGTCACCGGCCGGCCGAAGCACTACTACTCCGTCTACCAGAAGATGATCGTGCGCGGCCGCGACTTCGCCGAGATCTACGACCTGGTGGGCATCCGCGTCCTCGTCGACACCGTCCGCGACTGCTACGCCGCGCTCGGGACCATCCACGCGCGGTGGAACCCGGTGCCCGGGCGGTTCAAGGACTACATCGCGATGCCCAAGTTCAACATGTACCAGTCGCTGCACACGACGGTCATCGGGCCCAGCGGCAAGCCGGTCGAGCTGCAGATCCGCACCTTCGACATGCACCGCCGCGCCGAGTACGGCATCGCCGCGCACTGGAAGTACAAGCAGGAGGCGGTTGCCGGCGCATCCAAGGTGCGCACCGATGTGCCCCGTAAGGCGGGCAAGGACGACGCCATCAACGACATGGCGTGGCTGCGGCAGCTCCTGGACTGGCAGAAGGAGACCGAGGACCCGGGCGAGTTCCTGGAGTCCCTGCGCTTCGACCTGTCCCGCAACGAGGTCTTCGTCTTCACGCCCAAGGGCGACGTCATAGCGCTTCCGGCCGGGGCCACCCCGGTCGACTTCGCCTACGCCGTGCACACCGAGGTCGGCCACCGTACGATCGGCGCCCGGGTCAACGGGCGGCTGGTGCCGCTGGAGTCCACCCTGGACAACGGCGACCTGGTGGAGGTCTTCACCTCCAAGGCGGCGGGCGCCGGGCCGTCCCGCGACTGGCTGGGCTTCGTCAAGTCGCCGCGCGCCCGTAACAAGATCCGTGCCTGGTTCTCCAAGGAGCGCCGCGACGAGGCCATCGAACAGGGCAAGGACGCGATCGTCCGGGCGATGCGCAAGCAGAACCTGCCGATCCAGCGGATCCTGACCGGCGACTCGCTGGTCACCCTCGCCCATGAGATGCGCTACCCCGATATCTCCGCGCTCTACGCGGCGATCGGCGAGGGCCATGTCTCCGCGCAGAACGTGGTCGGCAAGCTCGTCCAGGCGCTCGGCGGCGAGGAGGCCGCCAACGAGGACATCGCCGAGACCGCGCCGCCCATCCGCCGCACCAAGCGCCGCTCCAGCGCCGATCCGGGCGTGGTGGTCAAGGGCGTCGAGGACGTGTGGGTCAAGCTGGCCCGCTGCTGTACGCCGGTGCCCGGCGACCCCATCATCGGCTTCGTCACCCGCGGCAGCGGCGTCTCGGTGCACCGCGCCGACTGCGTCAACGTGGACTCGCTCTCCCAGCAGCCCGAGCGCATCCTCGACGTCGAATGGGCGCCCACCCAGTCGTCGGTCTTCCTGGTGGCCATCCAGGTCGAGGCGCTGGACCGGTCCCGGCTGCTGTCGGACGTCACCCGCGTGCTGTCCGACCAGCACGTCAACATCCTCTCCGCGGCCGTGCAGACCTCCCGTGACCGGGTGGCCACCTCGCGCTTCACCTTCGAGATGGGCGACCCCAAGCACCTGGGCCACGTCCTGAAGGCCGTACGCGGCGTCGAGGGCGTCTACGACGTCTACCGGGTCACCTCGGCCCGCGCCCGCTGAGCACACGACGGCGGCGGCCCCCGGCGCCTTCGCGCCCGGGGCCGCCGCCGTACGCGGATCGGCGCACGCTCAGCCGCCGAACTCCTGGAGGCCCTTCAGCGCCTGGTCCAGCAGCGCCTGCCGGCCCTCGAGCTCCTTGGAGAGCTTGTCGGCCTTCGCGTTGTTCCCCGCCGCGCGGGCCGCGTCGATCTGGGACCGCAGCTTGTCCACGGCATCCTGCAACTGGCCGGTGAGCCCCGCGGCGCGGGCCCGCGCCTCGGGGTTGGTCCGCCGCCACTCCGTGTCCTCGGCGTCCTGGATGGCGCGCTCCACCGCGTGCATCCGGCCCTCGATACGGGCGCGGGCGTCCCTCGGCACATGGCCGATGGCCTCCCACCGCTCGTTGATCGACCGGAAGGCCGCACGGGACGCCTTGAGGTCCGAGATCGGCAGCAGCTTCTCGGCCTCGACGACGAGCTCCTCCTTACGGGTGAGATTCTCCCGCTGCTCGGCGTCACGCTCCGCGAAGACCTCGCTACGGGCCTGGAAGAAGATGTCCTGCGCGCCGCGGAAGCGGTTCCACAGGTCCTCCTCGGACTCGCGCTGGGCGCGGCCCGCGGCCTTCCAGTCCGACATCAGCTCCCGGTACCGGGCCGCGGTCGGCCCCCAGTCGGTGGAGCCGGAGAGCGCCTCGGCCTCGGCGACCAGCTTCTCCTTGGTCTGCCGGGCGTCCTCGCGCTGTGCGTCCAGGGCCGCGAAGTGCGCCTTGCGCCGCTTGGAGAACGCCGAGCGGGCGTGCGAGAAGCGGTGCCACAGTTCGTCGTCGGCCTTGCGGTCCAGCCGGGGCAGGCCCTTCCAGGTGTCCACCAGGGCGCGCAGCCGCTCCCCGGCCGCCCGCCACTGCTCGCTGGCGGCCAGCTGCTCGGCCTCGGCGACCAGGTCCTCCTTGGCCCTGCGGGCCTCGTCGGCCTGGACCGCCTTGGCCGCCTTGCGCTGTTCGCGGCGGACCTCGATCTCCCCGGCGAGCTTGTCGAGCCGCTTCCTCAGAGCGTCCAGATCGCCGACCACGTGATGCTCGTCGACCTGCTGGCGGATGTGCTCGATGGCCGTCGTCGCGTCCTTGGCGGACAGATCGGTGGTCTTGACCCGGCGCTCGAGGAGGCCGATCTCGACGACCAGACCTTCGTACTTGCGCTCGAAGTAGGCGAGGGCCTCTTCCGGCGATCCCGCCTGCCACGATCCGACGACCTGCTCCCCGTCGGCCGTACGCACGTACACGGTCCCCGCCTCGTCGACGCGGCCCCAAGGCTCGCTGCTCACAGCGCCTCCTCCACATGATGCCGGGGCGGGCGCGCGACCCGCGGGCATCGTCCACAGTTTCTTCCGGCCGGGATACGCCCTGGCCGGTCTCATATCAGGGTGGCGGCCATCGGGCCAGGCACCCTACACAACGCCAACATAGGCGACCGGTGCCCCGGCTGTCCGTATCCTGCGCGACCGAAATTTCGCAGTACGCGAGCCCGGCGGGCTCAGGACTCGCCGACCGTCGCCTTGTTGATCACCACGCTGGCGTTCGGGGCGGTGTTCATCGTCTGGTCCGGGGGAGCCGCCCCGGCGTTGGCGATCTTCTGCAGGACCTTCATCCCGGCCTCGTCCACGGTGCCGAAGGGCGTGTAGTCCGGCGGGAGGTCGCTCTTCTTGTAGACCAGGAAGAACTGGCTGCCGCCGGTGTTCCGGCCCTGCTTGGTCTGCGGGTTGTACTGGTTGGCCATGGCGACGGTCCCGGCCGGGTACTTGCCGCCCTTGATCGAGGCGTCCTTGAGGTTCTCGTCCGGGATGGTGTAGCCGGGGCCGCCCGCGCCGGTGCCCTGCGGGTCACCGCACTGGAGGACGTAGATCCCCTGGTTCACCAGCCGGTGGCACTTGGTGTGGTCGAAGTAGCCCTTGCCCGCAAGGAAGCTGAAGGAGTTGACCGTGTGCGGCGCCTTGCCCGCGTCCATGGTCACGGAGATGTCCCCGCAGGTCGTCTCCAGCTTCATGGTGTAGGAGGCCGACTTGTCGATCGTGACCGCCGGCTCCTTCTTCCACGACATCTTCTTCGGCTTCTTGTCCGCGACCGCCTTGGCCTCCTTGGCGCAGGGGTCCGGCGCCTTGCTGGTGGGGGCGGCCGAAGGGGTGGCGGAGGAGGCGGCGTCGTCCTTCTTGTCCTTGTCGTTCCCGGACAGCGCGCCGGTGGCCGCGACGGCACCGCCACCGGCCAGGACCACGGCCAGCACGGCGGCGATCACCACATTGCGCTGGCGCGACTTGTGCCGGGCGGTTTCGCGCCGCTGCTGCTGCCGAAGGTACTTCTCCCGGGCGAGTTGCCTCCGCCGCTGCTCGTTACTGACCACCGGGTCGTCTCCTCATGGCGTGTGCCGTCGGTGTGCTGCTGTTGTGTACGAGGGCTCGGCCGTACCGTATACGGGTTCGCTGTGGCCGGGGCGCCGCCGGTAGGCTCTGAAGCCGCCGACAATCTTCCACCGGACGACTTCTAAGGACGATCGTGCTCATTGCCGGGTTCCCCGCCGGGGCCTGGGGGACCAACTGCTACCTGGTCGCCCCCGCCGCCGGTGAGGAGTGCGTGATCATCGACCCGGGCCACCAGGCGGCCCAAGGCGTCGCGGAGGCGGTCGCCAAGCACCGGCTCAAGCCCGTCGCCGTCGTCCTCACCCACGGTCATATCGACCATGTCGCCTCGGTCGTCCCGGTCTGCGGCGCGCATGACGTACCGGCGTGGATCCACCCGGCCGACCGCTACATGATGAGCGACCCCGAGAAGGCGTTCGGGCGCTCCATCGGGATGCCGCTGATGGGTGAACTCACCGTGGGCGAGCCGGACGACCTCAAGGAGCTGGCCGACGGCGCCGAGCTGAAGCTGGCCGGTCTGGAGCTCACCGTCGCGCACGCCCCGGGCCATACCAAGGGGTCGGTGACCTTCCAGATGCCCGAGCAGGCGGACATCCCGTCCGTCTTCTTCGCGGGCGATCTGCTCTTCGCCGGCTCCATCGGACGCACCGATCTGCCCGGCGGCGATCACGCCGAGATCCTCGAGTCGCTGGCCCGTGTGGTCCTGCCGCTCGACGACTCGACCGTGGTGCTGTCCGGCCATGGCCCCCAGACCAGCATCGGCCGTGAGCGCGCCACCAACCCGTTTCTGCGGGAGGTGGCCGCCGGCCTGGGAGACGGCGCCCGGCGCCCGGCTCCGCGACGAGGAATGTGACGAGAGACTTCCGTTGAGCACCTTCAAAGCCCCCCGGGGCACGTACGACCTGATCCCGCCGGCCTCCGCGACCTACCTCGCGGTGCGCGAGGCGATCGCCGCACCGCTCAAGCGCTCCGGCTACGGCTATGTCGAGACCCCCGGTTTCGAGAACGTGGAGCTCTTCGCGCGCGGCGTCGGCGAGTCCACCGACATCGTGACCAAGGAGATGTACACCCTCACCACCAAGGGCGGCGACGAGCTCGCGCTGCGCCCCGAGGGCACCGCGTCGGTGCTGCGGGCCGCCCTGGAGGCCAATCTCCACAAGGCCGGATCGCTGCCGGTCAAGCTCTGGTACTCGGGCTCGTACTACCGCTACGAGCGCCCGCAGAAGGGCCGCTACCGCCACTTCTCGCAGGTCGGCGCGGAGGCGATCGGCGCCGAGGACCCGGCCCTGGACGCCGAGCTGATCGTCCTGGCCCACGACGCCTACCGCTCGCTCGGGCTGCGGAACTTCCGCATCCTGCTGAACTCGCTGGGCGACGCCACCTGCCGTCCCGTCTACCGGTCCGCCCTCCAGGACTTCCTGCGCGCCCTGGACCTGGACGAGGACACCCGGCGGCGCGTGGAGATCAACCCGCTGCGGGTGCTGGACGACAAGCGCGAGGCCGTGCGCGCACAGCTCGCCGACGCCCCGCTGCTGCGCGACTACCTGTGCGAGGAGTGCAAGGCGTACCACGCGGAGGTCCGTGAGCTGATCACCGCTCGGGGTGTGGACTTCGAGGACGACGCGCGGCTGGTGCGCGGCCTGGACTACTACACCCGCACCACCTTCGAGTTCGTCCACGACGGCCTGGGCTCCCAGTCCGCGGTCGGCGGCGGCGGCCGCTACGACGGTCTGTCCGAGATGATCGGCGGTCCGGCGCTGCCCTCGGTGGGCTGGGCGCTCGGTGTGGACCGTACGGTGCTCGCGCTGGAGGCCGAGGGCGTCGAGCTGAACCTCCCCGCCGCCGTCAGCGTCTTCGCGGTGCCGCTCGGGGAGGAGGCCCGCAAGGTTCTCTTCGGCCTGGTCGGCGAGCTCCGTACGGCGGGCGTCGCCACGGACTTCGCCTACGGCGGCAAGGGCCTCAAGGCCGCCATGAAGGCCGCCAACCGCAGCGGCGCCCGCTACGCGCTCGTGGCGGGCGAACGCGACCTCGCCGAGAACGTGGTCCAGCTGAAGGACATGGAGTCCGGCGAGCAGTCCCCGGTCCCGCTGACCGAGGTGGTCGAGGCGGTCCGCGCACGCCTCGCCTGAGCGACGCGACGCATGAGCATCGCCTGAGCGACGCACGAGTATCGCCTGACTGACGCTCGAAAGGGGGCCCGGGGAACGCGTCCCCGGGCCTCTTCGCCGTCCCTGCAGCAGCCCCAGCCGCATCGCGCCGGTGACGACCGTGGTGCGGTCGTCCACGCCCAGCTTGCCGAAGGCCCGCGGCAGTCAGCCGGTCGGACAGCGCCTCCGCCTCGTCCAGGTAGTGCGTGGTGAGCAGGATCGTGGTGCCCTCGTCGGCCAGTCGCCTTACCAGTTCCCAGAACCGCCGCCGCGCCGCCGGGTCGAAGCCCGTCGTCGGCTCGTCGAGGAGCAGCAGCTCCGGGCCGCCGATCACGCCGAGGGCCATATCCAGCCGGCGCCGCCGGCCGCCCGACAGCGCCTTGATCCGGCTGCCCGCCTTGTCCTCGAGACCGACCAGGCCGATGACCTCCTCGGGGTCGCGCGGCCGGGGGTAGTAGCGGGCGAAATGGCGCACGGTCTCGCGCACCGTCAACTCGGCCGGGGCGGATTCATCCTGCCAAACGATGCCGATTCGGGACCGCCGCTCGCGCCCTCCGGAGGCGGGGTCCCGGCCCAGCACCGTGACCTCGCCCGCGTCCCGGTTCCGACGGCCCTGGAGGATCTCCACCGCGGTGCTCTTGCCCGCCCCGTCGGGGCCCAGGACGCCGAACACCTCTCCCTGTCGAACGCCCAGGTCAACGCCGTCCAACGCGGTCACCGCGCCATAGCGCTCGCGCAGGCCGCGCACCCGTACCGCTTCGTCTGCCATGTCCATGAGCGTGACGGTGCCGCGGCGGTCCCGGGGACGATCGGGAAGCCCGTCTTATGTCCTCCGAACGGGGGACAGGGCACCATGGCATGACCGTGATAAGCGCGCCTTACGGCGACAGCGGGTGCGGCACAATGGGCGTGCCCGACGGGGCTGGAGACGGCGGAGAGCGACGGACGGCGAGTATGGCGACGACAGTGGTGGACGACGTGGAGTCCGACGAGGCGCGGGAGGGCGCGCGGGTCGGGACGGGCGGCAGTCGTGCCTTCGCCCTCCTGCTCGTGATCACCGGAGCGCTGGGCTTGCTGGCCGCCTGGGTCATCACGATCGACAAGAACAAGATCCTCGAGTACAAGGCCGACGGTAAGGTCTTCACGCCCGGCTGCAGCCTCAACCCCGTCGTCTCCTGCGGCAACATCATGGAGAGCGACCAGGCGCAGGCGTTCGGCTTCCCGAACCCGATGCTCGGGCTCGTGGCCTACTCCATTGTGATCTGCGTGGGCATGTCGCTGCTGACCGGGGCGCGCTTCCCGCGCTGGTACTGGCTGACCTTCAACGCGGGCACGCTGTTCGGCGTCGGCTTCGTGACCTGGCTGCAGTACGAGTCGCTGTACGTCATCGGCTCGCTGTGCCTGTGGTGCTGCCTGGCCTGGGTCGCCACCATCGTGATGTTCTGCTACGTCACCGGCCACAACCTCAAGCACGGATACCTCCCCGCGCCGGACGGGCTGCGGCGCGGGCTCATGGAGTTCCACTGGGTGGTCCCGGTGATGTGGATCGGCGTCATCGGGATGCTGATCCTGACCCGCTGGTGGGATTTCTGGACCGGCGCTCAGGGCTGAGCCCGCACCCTGCGCGCGGCGGCGTTGTCGGTGGGTTGGCATAGGCTTCCCGGGTGGAGCCAGACCTGTTCACCGCCGCCGCAGAGGACCGCCAGGAGAAGGATCCGGCCAGCAGCCCGCTGGCCGTGCGGATGCGTCCGCGCACCCTCGACGAGGTCGTGGGCCAGCAGCATCTGCTGCGCCCCGGATCCCCGCTGCGGCGGCTCGTGGGCGAGGGCGGCGGGGGCCCGGCCGGGCCGTCGTCGGTGATCCTCTGGGGCCCGCCGGGTATCGGCAAGACGACGCTGGCGTATGTGGTCAGCCAGGCCACCCAGAAGCGCTTCGTCGAGCTGTCGGCCATCACCGCGGGGGTCAAGGAGGTCCGGGCCGTCATCGACGGCGCACGCCGCTCCTCCGGGGCGTACGGGCGGGACACCGTGCTCTTCCTGGACGAGATCCACCGCTTCAGCAAGGCCCAGCAGGACTCGCTGCTGCCCGCCGTGGAGAACCGCTGGGTGACGCTGATCGCGGCCACCACCGAGAATCCGTACTTCTCCGTGATCTCCCCGCTGCTCTCCCGCTCGCTGCTGCTCACCCTGGAGCCGCTGACCGACGACGATCTGCGCGGGCTGCTGCGGCGGGCGCTCACCGACGAGCGCGGGCTCGGCGGGGCGGTCACCCTCCCCGAGGACGCCGAGGCGCATCTGCTGCGGATAGCGGGCGGCGACGCCCGGCGGGCGCTCACCGCGCTGGAGGCGGGCGCCGGGGCGGCCCTGGACAAGGGCGAGTCCGAGGTCACGCTCACCTCGCTGGAGGAGGCGGTCGACCGGGCCGCGGTGAAGTACGATCGCGCGGGCGACCAGCACTACGACGTGGCCAGCGCCCTCATCAAGTCCATCCGCGGCTCGGACGTGGACGCGGCGCTGCACTATCTGGCCCGGATGATCGAGGCGGGGGAGGACCCGCGGTTCATCGCCCGCCGGCTGATGATCTCGGCGAGCGAGGACATCGGCCTCGCCGATCCCACCGCGCTGCCCACCGCCGTGGCCGCGGCGCAGGCGGTCGCCCTGATCGGCTTCCCGGAGGCCGCGCTCACCCTGAGCCACGCCACCATCGCCCTGGCGCTGGCGCCGAAGTCCAACGCCGCCACCACCGCGATCGGCGCGGCGCTGGCCGATGTGCGGGCGGGCCTGGCCGGGCCGGTGCCGCCGCATCTGCGCGACGGCCACTACCAGGGCGCCAAGAAGCTCGGCCACGCGCAGGGCTATCTGTATCCGCACGATCTGCCGGGCGGCATCGCGGCCCAGCAGTACGCACCGGACAAGGTCCACGGCAAGCGGTACTACGAGCCCACGCGGTACGGGGCCGAGGCGCGGTACGCGGATGTGGTGGAGCGGGTGCGGGCGCGGCTGCGCGGCGACCCGCCGCCGTCCGCCGACGGCCCGGCCGCCACCTCGTCATAGCGGTCCGCCGACGGCCCGGCCGCCACCTCGTCATAGCGGTCCGCCGACGGCCCGGCCACGCCCTCGTCGTAGCGGTCGCCCCCGTCGGCGGCCGCCCCCGTCACCCCATCCGCTACGTGAACGCCCTCAGCCCGTCGCCGCGTCGAACAGGGCGTGCATCGCGTACCGCAGCTCGGACACGGTCCGCACCGGCTCGGGAAAGTCGAAGCGCGCGTCGAACGGCCGGTCCGCCTCGTCCGTGAAGCGCACCCGCAGACCGAAGCGGTCCAGCGCCACCGGGGTGGCCGGGCCCCGGGTGCAGACCAGGGCCGAGCGGTCGCCGAGCAGCGCGCACAGCCCGCGCACCTGCTCGCCGTGGGCGGCGTGCAGATGCTGGAGCAGATCGGCCTCGTGCCGGACCAGCGGATCGGGGTCGGCCGAGGTGAAGTCGTCCGGTTCGACGCCGTCCGCGCCCCACAGGTCGTCCACGCTCGCCTCGCCGACCTCCAGCCGCAGCAGCGTCCAGGCGGCCGTCCCGGCGGGTCCCACCCCGGCGGCCGGCTCACCGCGCCGCGGCGGCCGCGGCGCCTGGTCGAGGCCGAGCGATTCGCCCATCGGATGCCGCTCGGCCAGCAGCGCCGCCGCGGTGCGCGTGCGCTCACCGCAGGGGACGGGGGTGAGCCAGCCGGCCACCCAGGCGCGGCCGCGGATCCGGTGGGGCATCGCGACGGGGGCGACGTCGGTGATCTCCATCACGCAGGTCAGCTCGTCGTCCTGGGCGTGCGTGGCGGCGCGGGCGGTGGGGGAGGCGCTGGGCATCAGCAGCAGCACATCCCCGTCCGGGGCGACCGTACGGGCGACGGGACCGTCCACTCCCAGGTCGTCCAGGGCCTCGGTTCCGGGAATCGTCAACGAAGCCGTAGCCTTGGATTCAACGAGAGTACGTACGCGCTCTGCCGGCGTTGGCCGCAGGGTGCTTTCCATGGGACGCGGCTGACCCTCCTCGGGGCTCTGACCAGTGCTGGGCAGGGGGATCCCAGGTCGAAACATGCGTTCTCCTCGGCTAAGGTAAGGCTCACCTAACTTACATGGAGGTCCGTTCCCCGTGAACCAGTCGCGTCCCAAGGTCAAGAAGTCGCGGGCGCTCGGCATCGCGCTGACCCCGAAGGCCGTCAAGTACTTCGAGGCCCGCCCGTACCCGCCGGGCGAGCATGGCCGTGGCCGCAAGCAGAACAGTGACTACAAGGTCCGGCTGCTGGAGAAGCAGCGGCTGCGCGCCCAGTACGACATCAGCGAGCGCCAGATGGTCCGTGCCTACGACCGCGCCCGGAAGGCCGAGGGCAAGACGGGCGAGGCCCTGGTCGTGGAGCTCGAGCGCCGTCTGGACGCGCTCATCCTGCGGTCCGGTATCGCCCGCACCATCTACCAGGCCCGTCAGATGGTCAGCCACGGCCACATCGAGGTCAACGGCCGTAAGGTCGACAAGCCGTCCTTCCGGGTCCGCCCGGACGACGTGGTGATGGTCCGCGAGCGCAGCCGCGAGAAGGTCCCCTTCCAGGTGGCGCGCGAGGGCGGCTACGCCCCCGACGGCGAGACCCCGCGCTACCTCCAGGTCAATCTGAAGGCGCTCGCCTTCCGCCTCGACCGGGACCCCAACCGCAAGGAGATCCCGGTGATCTGCGACGAGCAGCTCGTCGTCGAGTACTACGCCCGCTGATCCGGCGGAGCCGACCGTACCCAGTCAAGCCCGCGGGCTCCCCCTCGACACCGGTCGACGGGGAACCCGCGGGCTTGTCCGGTGGCGGGACGACGGCGGGTCCGGACCGGCCGCCCGGCGGCCGTTATCCGTTTCGGGTGCGCGTCCGCGGCGCGATAAGGTCGATACCTGCCGCCCGCACCCGGATACCGCCCGAGAGCGGCGGGCGACGGACGACGCCGAACGACGCGTCATCACGACACGTCGGCGCGCCGAGCACGACCAACACGAGACAACGACGACGAGCGGCGACAGGGAGCGGTGCGACGTGTCCGGTGGAGAGGTGGCCGGGATCCTCGTGGCCGTCTTCTGGGCGATCCTGGTGTCCTTCCTGGCGCTGGCGCTGGTGAGGCTGGCCCAGACGCTCAAGGCGGCCACCCGGCTGGTGGCGGAGGTCACCGACCAGGCGGTGCCGCTGCTGAGCGAGGCGTCCGCGACCGTGCGCGAGGCCAACACCCAGCTCGCCCGGGTGGACTCGATCGCCTCCGACGTCCAGGAGGTCACCTCCAACGCCTCCGCGCTCTCCTCGACCGTCTCCACCGCATTCGGCGGACCGCTGGTCAAGGTGGCCGCGTTCGGCTACGGCGTCCGGCGGGCGATCGGCCGCAAGGGGCGGGCGGAGGACGAGTCCGCGCCCGCGCGCACCGTCGTCATCGGCAAGACCCTGCCGTCCGCCCGCCGGGGCGGCCGCCGCAACCGTGGATCGAAGGGCTGACAGACCGGATGTTCCGCCGCACATTCTGGTTCACCACCGGCGTCGCCGCCGGGGTGTGGGCCACCACCAAGGTCAACCGCAAGCTCAACCAGCTCACCCCGGAGAGCCTGGCGGCGCAGGCCGCCGACCGCGCGGTGCTGGCGGGCCGGCGGATCAAGGTCTTCGCCCTCGACGTACGGGACGGCATGGCCGATCGTGAGGCCGCGCTCAAGGACGCGCTCGGGCTCTCGGCGCCACCGCCGGACGACCGCAAGCGGCTCCCGGCCCAGCGGGGCCGGTCCCAGCTCACCCACACCCCCTCCTACAAGATCCACAAAGCCGGAAATGAGGACCACTGATGGAGTCGGCTGAAATCCGCCGTCGCTGGCTGCGCTTCTTCGAGGAGCGCGGGCACACCGTCGTGCCGTCGGCGTCGCTCATCGCGGACGACCCGACGCTGCTGCTGGTCCCCGCGGGCATGGTGCCCTTCAAGCCGTACTTCCTCGGTGAGGTCAAGCCGCCCTTCGACCGCGCCGTCAGCGTGCAGAAGTGCGTGCGCACCCCGGACATCGAAGAGGTCGGCAAGACCACCCGCCACGGCACCTTCTTCCAGATGTGCGGGAACTTCTCGTTCGGCGACTACTTCAAGGAAGGCGCCATCAAGTACGCCTGGGAGCTGCTCACCAGCTCCCAGGAGGAGGGCGGCTACGGCCTCGACCCCGAGCGGCTGTGGATCACCGTCTACGAGCAGGACGACGAGGCCGAGCGCATCTGGCGCGAGGTGATCGGCGTCCCCGTCGAGCGGATCCAGCGCCTGGGCATGGGCCCGAACTACTGGTCCATGGGCGTCCCCGGCCCCTGCGGTCCCTGCTCCGAGATCAACTACGACCGTGGTCCGGAGTTCGGCGAGGAGGGCGGCCCGGCCGTCAACGACGAGCGCTACGTGGAGATCTGGAACCTGGTCTTCATGCAGTACGAGCGCGGTCCGGGCGAGGGCAAGGAGAACTTCCCGATCCTCGGCGAGCTCCCCAGCAAGAACATCGACACCGGTCTCGGCCTCGAGCGCCTGGCGATGATCCTGCAGGGCGTGCGGAACATGTACGAGACCGACACCCTGCGCGTCGTCATGGACAAGGCCACCGAGCTGACCGGGGTCGCCTACGGCGCCGCCCATGACAGCGACGTCTCGCTGCGCGTGGTCGCCGACCACATGCGCACCTCCGTCATGCTCATCGGCGACGGCGTCACCCCCGGCAACGAGGGCCGCGGCTATGTGCTGCGCCGCATCATGCGCCGCGCCATCCGCAACATGCGCATCCTCGGCGCCACCGAGCCGGTCGTCGGCGAGCTGGTCGACGTCGTCCTGAAGACGATGGGCCAGCAGTACCCGGAGCTGCTGACCGACCGTAAGCGCATCGAGACCGTCGCCCTCGCCGAGGAGTCGGCCTTCCTCAAGACGCTCAAGGCCGGCACCAACATCCTCGACACCGCCGTCACCGACACCAAGGCCTCCGGCGGCAGCGTGCTCCCCGGCGACAAGGCGTTCCTGCTGCACGACACCTGGGGCTTCCCGATCGACCTCACCCTCGAGATGGCCGCCGAGCAGGGCCTCTCGGTGGACGAGGAGGGCTTTCGCCGCCTGATGAAGGAGCAGCGGGAGCGCGCCAAGGCCGACGCCAAGGCCAAGAAGACCGGCCATGCCGACCTGTCCGCCTACCGCGAGGTGGCCGACAGCTCCGGTCTGACCGAATTCACCGGCTACCTCCACACCGAGGGCGAGTCCACCGTCGTCGGCCTGCTGGTCGACGGGGTGTCCTCGCCCGCCGCCACCGAGGGCGACGAGGTCGAGGTCGTCCTGGACCGCACCCCCTTCTACGCCGAGGGCGGCGGTCAGCTCGCCGACACCGGCCGGATCAAGCTGGACACCGGCGCCGTGGTGGAGGTCCGCGACGTTCAGCAGCCGGTGCCCGGCGTCAGCGTGCACAAGGGCGTCGTCCAGGTCGGCGAGGTGACCGTCGGCGCCGGGGCCCACGCCCGGATCGACATCAAGCGCCGCCGCGCCATCGCCCGCGCCCACAGCGCCACCCACCTCACCCACCAGGCGCTGCGCGACGCCCTGGGCCCGACCGCCGCCCAGGCCGGTTCGGAGAACTCGCCCGGCCGCTTCCGCTTCGACTTCGGCTCGCCGACCGCCGTGCCCGGCGCGGTCCTCACGGACGTGGAGCAGAAGATCAACGAGGTGCTCTCGCGCGAGCTCGACGTCACCGCCGAGGTGATGAGCATGGACGACGCCAAGAAGCAGGGCGCCATCGCCGAGTTCGGCGAGAAGTACGGCGACCGGGTGCGCGTGGTGACCATCGGCGACTTCTCCAAGGAGCTGTGCGGTGGCACGCATGTGCACAACACCGCCCAGCTGGGTCTGGTGAAGCTGCTCGGCGAGTCCTCCATCGGCTCCGGGGTGCGCCGGGTCGAGGCCCTGGTGGGCGTGGACGCCTACAACTTCCTCGCCCGGGAGCACACGGTCGTCTCCCAGCTCACCGACCTGGTCAAGGGCCGCCCCGAGGAGCTCCCGGAGAAGATCTCCGGCATGCTGAGCAAGCTCAAGGAGGCCGAGAAGGAGATCGAGCGGTTCCGCGCCGAGAAGGTGCTGCAGGCCGCCGCCGGTCTCGTTCAGGGCGCCAAGGACGTCCGGGGCGTGGCCCTGGTCGCCGCCAAGGTGCCGGACGGCACCTCCGCCGACGATCTGCGCAAGCTGGTCCTGGACGTGCGTGGCCGGCTGGATCAACTGTCGGGGGCGGCCGACCGCCCGGCCGTCGTCGCCCTCTTCACCGTGGCGAACGGCCGCCCGCTGACCGTCATCGCCACCAACGAGGCCGCCCGTGAGCGCGGGCTCAAGGCCGGTGACCTGGTTCGCACCGCCGCCAAGACGCTCGGCGGCGGAGGCGGCGGCAAGCCGGACGTCGCCCAGGGCGGCGGCCAGAACCCGGAGGCCGTCGGCGAGGCCGTCGAGGCCGTCGAGCGGCTTGTCGCGGAATCGGCCTGACCACCGTGCGACGCGGCAGGCGGATCGCCATCGACGTCGGGGACGCCCGGATCGGGGTCGCCTCGTGCGACCCCGACGGGATCCTCGCCACCCCCGTGGAGACCGTGCCGGGACGCGACATCCCGGCCGCCCACAAGCGGCTGGTGGCGATCGTCGAGGAGTATGAACCGATCGAGGTGGTGGTCGGCCTGCCGCGCTCGCTCAGCGGGCGCGAGGGGCCGGCCGCGGCCAAAGTGCGCACCTTCGCGCGCGAGTTGGCGCGGCGGGTCAACCCGGTGCCGGTGCGCCTCGTCGACGAGCGTATGACCACTGTCACAGCGTCCCAGGGGCTGCGGGCCTCCGGGATGACGTCCAAGAAAGGGCGTTCCGTCGTTGACCAGGCGGCGGCCGTGGTGATCCTGCAGAGCGCGCTGGAGACCGAGCGGGTCTCGGGGAGGGCCCCGGGGGAAGCCGTCGAAGTGGTCATCTGATCGCGATACGGTAACGTTCCGCGCGGCATGGCCGCCGCCGCCCGTGCCACGAACACGCCGAGCGGTGACCACCTCCGTCGCTAGGGGACCGATGACTGAGTACGGCCGGGGACCCGGCTCCCAACCGTGGCATCCCGAGGATCCGCTGTACGGGGACCGAGAGTGGAGCGGCCACCGCGCGGTGGCCGGTCAGGATCCCTACGCACAGGACCCCTACGCGCGGCAGGACACCTACGCACAGGACCCGTACGCACAGGAGGCCTACGGCCAGGATCCGTACGGTCAGGGCTCCTACGGCCAGGGCGCGTACGGTCAGGATCCCTACGGGCACCAGCAGTACCCGCACGGCTATCCGCAGGACCCCCAGCAGCATCAGCAGCCCCAGTGGGACGGCCAGGACGCCGGCTACCCGCATCAGCGGCACTCGCAGGAGTACCCCGGCCAGGGCGGTGCGTACCCGGCCCAGGACGGCTCGTACGGTGGGATGGACCCGCAGGATCCCTATGGCGGCCAGGGTGGTCAGGGCGGCCAGGGCGGTGCCTACCCGGGCCAGGACCCCTACCGGGGACAACAGGGCGGCACACAGCAGATGCCCACGGTGCCCGCCGAGCACCAGGTGCCGCGCCAGCGCGAGGCCCCCGAGGAGCCGCCCCTCCAGGCGGACGAGGCGGACGACCACCCGTTCTTCAACGACGGTGGCGGCCGGGGTGACGCCGACGACGCGGACGACGACGGCGAGGACGGCGGGCGCAACGGTAAGAAGGGCAAGCCCAAGAAGCGCCGCAGCGGCGTGGCCTGCCTCTTCGTGACCGTCGTCCTGGTGGGCGCCGTCGGCGGAGGCGGCTACTACGCCTACGACTTCTGGCAGACCCGCTTCGGCCCCGCACCCGACTACTCCGGCGAGGGCACCGGCCGGATCGAGGTGGAGGTTCCCTCCGGCTCCGGCAACGCCGAGATCGGCTCGATCCTCGCCGACAAGGGCGTGGTCAAGAGCAGCGGCGCCTTCGTCAAGGCCGTGGAGGACAGCGGCAAGTTCGTCCAGCCGGGCACCTACACCCTGCGCAAGGAGATGTCCGGCGCGTCGGCGGTCAAGCTGATGCTCGACCCCAGCAGCAGCAACGCCCTGATCGTCACCGAGGGCATGCGCGACGCCACGATCTACGCGGCGATCGACAAGAAGATCGGCCTCAAGGCGGGGACCACCGCGGGCGTCGCCAAGAAGGAGGCCAAGAACCTCGGGCTGCCCTCCTGGGCCGACGACAACAGCAAGATCAAGGATCCGCTGGAAGGATTCCTGTACCCGTCCCGCTACAGCGTGGGCGAGGGCGCCAAGCCCGAGGACGTGCTGCGGAAGATGGTCGCCGAGGCCAATCGGAACTACTCCGGTCAGGATCTGGAGGGCAAGGCCAAGGAATTGGGCCTGAAGTCCCCGCTCCAGCTGATCAGCGTGGCCAGCCTGGTCCAGGCGGAGGGCGTCACCCACGACGACTTCCGGAAGATGGCCGAGGTCGTCTACAACCGGCTGAAGCCCGCGAACCCCGAGACCTACGGCAAGGTGGAATTCGACTCCACCTACAACTACATCAAGAACCAGAGCAAGATCGATATCCCGATCAGTGAGATCAAGCAGTACGACAACCCGTACAACACGTACTTCTACAAGGGACTTCCGCCCGGTCCGATCGGAAATCCGGGCCATGACGCGCTGAAGGCGGCAATGAACCCGACCAGCGACGGCTGGTATTACTTCATTTCGCTCGACGGCAAGACGAGCGAGTTCTCCAAGACCTACGCGGATCACCAGAAGTGGGTCAACAAGTTCAATGAGCAGCGCAAGAACAACGGCTGAGGAAAAATGTCGGAAAACCGCAGGGCAGCGGTGCTCGGTTCGCCGATCGCCCACTCCCTGTCACCGGTGCTGCACCGCGCCGCCTACCGCGAACTGGGCCTGACCGGCTGGACGTACGACCGCTTCGAGGTGGACGAGACCGGGCTGCCGGACTTCTTCAAGCACCTCGGCGAGGACCCGGGACCGGCCTGGGCCGGGCTGTCCCTGACCATGCCGCTCAAGCGCGCCGTCATCCCGCTGCTGGACGAGATCAGCGACACCGCGGCCTCGGTGGAGGCCGTCAACACGGTGGTCTTCGGCGACGACGGCGGCAGGCGCGGGGACAACACCGACATCCCCGGCATGCTGGCGGCGCTGCGGGAGCGCGGCGTCGGGCGTGTGGAGCGCGCCGCCGTGCTGGGCGCCGGCGCCACGGCCTCCTCGGCGCTGGCCGCGCTCTCCCGGATCTGCGACGGCGAGGTCACCGCCTACGTCCGCAGCGAGGCCCGCGCCGCCGAGATGCGGCAGTGGGGCGAGCGGCTGGGCGTCGCGGTGCGCACCGCGGACTGGGGCGACGCGGCCGAGGGGCTCGGTGCGCCGCTGGTGATCGCCACCACGCCCGCGGGCACCACCGACGCGCTCGCCGCGTCCGTACCGGACCGCCCCGGCGCGCTCTTCGACGTGCTCTACGAGCCCTGGCCCACCCCGCTGGCCGCCGCCTGGGCGGCGCGCGACGGCTCGGTGGTCGGCGGCCTGGACCTTCTGGTGCACCAGGCGGTGCTCCAGGTCGAGCAGATGACGGGCCGCGCCCCCGCGCCGCTGGCCGCGATGCGCGAGGCGCTGACGGCCCGCTGAGCCGTCCCACGGGGCCCTGGCCGGTCCCGTCCGGCCCCTCCTCGGTCCGGCCCGGCCCGCCCCCGGCCCCTCCCCGGCGCGCGACGGGCGTCCACCCCATGGACCACGAACCGAGCGGACGCCCCGGTCGTGGGAGGATCGGAGGTGCGGGCCGGAGTCGCGCGGACCGGGCCGCGCCGCACGACGTCGAGGCACGCGCATGAGGGAGCACCGTTGAGCAGGTTGCGCTGGCTGACCGCGGGAGAGTCGCACGGCCCCGCACTCGTGGCGACGCTGGAGGGGCTGCCCGCCGGGGTGCCGATCACCACCGACATGGTGGCCGACGCCCTGGCCCGACGGCGGCTCGGCTATGGCCGCGGTGCCCGGATGAAGTTCGAGCGCGACGAGGTCACCTTCATCGGTGGCGTACGCCACGGGCTGACCCTCGGCTCCCCGGTCGCGATCATGGTCGGCAATACGGAATGGCCCAAGTGGGAGCAGGTCATGGCCGCCGACCCGGTGGACCCCGAGATCCTCGAGGGAGTCGCCCGTAACGCCCCGCTGACCCGCCCCCGCCCCGGCCACGCCGACCTGGCCGGGATGCAGAAGTACGGCTTCGACGAGGCCCGGCCGATCCTGGAGCGCGCCAGCGCCCGCGAGACCGCCGCCCGGGTGGCGCTGGGCACCGTCGCCCGCTCCTACCTCAAGGAGACGGCCGGGATCGAGATCGTCTCGCATGTCGTGGAGCTGGCCGCCGCGAAGGCGCCGTACGGCGTCCACCCCAAGCCGTCCGACGTCGAGAGGCTGGACGCCGACCCGGTGCGCTGCCTGGACCAGGACGCGAGCAAGGCGATGGTGGCCGAGATCGACCAGGCCCACAAGGACGGCGACACGCTCGGCGGCGTCGTCGAGGTGCTCGTGTACGGCGTGCCGGTGGGCCTCGGCTCGCATGTGCACTGGGACCGCCGGCTCGACGCACGGCTGGCCGCCGCGCTGATGGGCATCCAGGCCATCAAGGGTGTCGAGGTCGGCGACGGCTTCGACCTCGCGCGGGTGCCCGGCTCCAAGGCCCATGACGAGATCCTCTCCACGGACGAGGGCATCCGGCGCTCCTCGGGCCGCTCCGGCGGCACCGAGGGCGGGCTGAGCACCGGCGAGCTGCTGCGCGTCCGGGCCGCGATGAAGCCGATCGCGACCGTGCCGCGGGCGCTGGCCACGGTCGACGTGACCACCGGCGAGGCCACCAAGGCCCACCACCAGCGCTCCGACGTGTGCGCCGTCCCGGCGGCCGGGATCGTCGCCGAGGCGATGGTCGCGCTGGTCCTGGCGGACGCGGTCGCGGAGAAGTTCGGCGGCGACTCGGTCACCGAGACCCGCCGCAATGTGAAGGGCTTCCTCGAGAACCTGGTCATCCGGTGACGGGGCAGGTCAGCGAGGGTCCGGCCGTCGTGCTGGTCGGGCCCATGGGGGTCGGGAAGACCACCGTCGGGCAGGTGCTCGCGGAGCGGCTCGGCACCACCTTCCGGGACACCGACACCGACATCGTCGCGACGGCGGGCAAGGAGATCTCCGAGATCTTCATCGACGAGGGCGAGCCGCACTTCCGCGAGCTGGAGCGACAGGCGGTGCGGACCGCCGTAGCCGAGCACCGGGGCGTGCTCGCGCTCGGCGGCGGCGCCGTCCTCGACGAGGGCACCCGGGCGCTGCTCGACGGGCTCCCCGTCGTCTTCCTGGAGATGGGGGTCGCCGAGGCCGTCAAGCGGACCGGTCTCGACGCCCCGCGCCCGCTGCTCGCGGTCAATCCGCGCCAGCGCTGGCGCGAGCTGATGGAGCAGCGCCGCCCGCTGTACACCGAGGTCGCCCGCGGCGTGGTGTCGACCGAGGACCGTACCCCCGAGGCCGTCGCCGAGGCCGTCCTGGACGTACTGGAGCTGAAGAACGCATGACTTCCCCTGTGGCCGATACCCCTACGCGTATCCAGGTCGGAGGCACCGCGGGCACCGCGCCGTACGAGGTGCTGATCGGCCGGCGGCTGCTCGGCGAGCTGGCCGGACTGATCGGCACGCCGGCCCGCCCGTCTCCCACCACCACCCTCAAGGGAGGCGCTCCGCGCCACGGCCATGTCCAGCGCGTCGCCGTTCTGCACCCCGAGGCGCTGGCCGAGACCGGTGAGGCGATCCGCCAGGACCTCGCCGAGCAGGGGTACGACGCCATCGCGATCCAGCTGCCCAACGCGGAGGAGGCCAAGACCGCCGAGGTCGCCGCGTACTGCTGGAAGGCGCTCGGCCAGACCGGCTTCACCCGCACCGATGTGATCATCGGCGTGGGCGGCGGCGCGACCACCGACCTCGCCGGGTTCGTCGCCGCCACCTGGCTGCGCGGAGTGCGCTGGATCGCCGTCCCCACGACCGTGCTCGGCATGGTCGACGCCGCCGTCGGCGGCAAGACCGGGATCAACACCGCCGAGGGCAAGAACCTCGTCGGCGCCTTCCACCCCCCGGCCGGGGTGCTGTGCGATCTGGCCGCGCTGGACTCGCTGCCGGTCAACGACTACGTCAGCGGGCTCGCCGAGGTCATCAAGGCGGGCTTCATCGCCGACCCGGAGATCCTGGAGCTGATCGAGCGGGACCCGGTCGCCGCGCGTACGCCCGCCGGTCCGCACACCGCCGAGCTCATCGAGCGCTCCATCCGGGTCAAGGCCGAGGTCGTCTCCAGCGACCTCAAGGAGTCCGGCCTGCGGGAGATCCTCAACTACGGGCACACCCTCGCCCACGCCATCGAGAAGAACGAGCGCTACAACTGGCGCCATGGCGCGGCCGTCTCCGTGGGCATGGTCTTCGCCGCCGAGCTGGGCCGGCTGGCGGGCCGTCTGGACGACGCCACGGCCGACCGGCACCGCACCGTCCTGGAGGCCGTCGGCCTGCCGCTCACCTACCGCGGCGACCAGTGGCCCAAGCTGCTGGAGACCATGAAGGTCGACAAGAAGTCCCGCGGTGACCTGCTGCGCTTCATCGTGCTGGACGGTATCGCCAAGCCCACCGTGCTGGAGGGCCCGGACCCGGCGGTGCTGCTCGCGGCGTACGCCGAGGTCTCCGGCTGACCCGGGCCCAGGGTCCTTCTGACGGATCTCCGCGGTGTCGCGGCGTCCCACCGCGTCACAACTCTGTCATCGCGTTCGAAAGCCCGCGGCCTCGCCGGGGGCTTTCGAACGCCCCCCGAGCCCTCGCAGTTGCGGCCCTTGAGGGACGAAATGCCTGGCTGACGAGGGGCGGCGGGGACACAGCGGGTTTGCGGTCCGTTCACACAGCCGAGCTTTGGGCAGGTACCGTTCGGTAGGAGCGGCCTCACCGCCGTATCAGCACCTGACAGTTGTCGGACGAGAACTGCCTGTACGAGACGGAGTGCCACCGGATGCAGCATGCGGGAGCTCCGCTGCCACCGCCCCATCAGCCGGGGCCGGTTCCCGGGCCGCAGGGCGCGGGCTGGACCCAGGGCGCGAATGCGAGCCATCACCCGGGACCTCACCCCAATCCGCCCGCCCCGCCGGTGCCTCCCGCGGCCGGGCACCCGGTACCGCCCGCGCAGCATCCGGTGTCCCCTCCGCCGGCCCCGCCCGCGCCCCCCGGGGCTCCGCTGGAGACGGTGAACACCACCGGCCATGTCCAACTGCCGCCCGGCGGCCCGGTGCCGCTGCCGCACCCCCCGTCGGACCCGTCGCTCGCCGATGTCTCGCAGGCGGCGGTGGCGGTGCTGCTGATCGGACCGGCCGGGGCGGGCAAGACGACGGTCGCGCGCTACTGGGCCGACCGCCGCCGGGTGCCGACCGCCCACATCAGCCTGGACGATGTGCGGGAGTGGGTCCGGTCCGGCTTCGCCAACCCCCAGTCGGGGTGGAACGAGCACTCCGAGGCGCAGTACCGGCTCGCCCGCCGCACCTGCGGCTTCGCCGCCCGCAACTTCCTGGCCAACGGGATCTCCTGCATCCTCGACGACGCCGTCTTCCCCGACCGCCCGGTCGTCGGCCTCGGCGGCTGGAAGCGCCATGTGGGCCCCGGGCTGCTGCCGGTGGTGGTCCTCCCGGGCCTGGAGATCGTCCTGGAGCGGAACGCGGCCCGCAGCGGCAACCGCCGCCTCAGCGACGAGGAGGTGGCGCGGATCCACGGCCGGATGGCGGGGTGGTACGGCTCCGGCCTGCCCATCATCGACAACTCCACGTACGACGTGGAGACCACGGCCCGGATGCTCGACGAGGTCGTCACCCGCTCCATCGCCTCCCCGCCCAGCTGGTAACCCCCCCCGTCCGGCCCCGCTCGACCGGCCGTGCCCGGCGGCCCTGCGTACGCTCGGGGACATGTCCGAGGTGTACGCGGCCCGACGTGCCCGTCTGCACGATCAGTGCACCGCGGCCGGGAGCGCGGCGGCGCTGGTCTCCCGGCCCGCCAATGTGCGCTATCTGTGCGGCGCCGTGCCGCCCGGGGCCGTGCTGCTGCTCGGGCCTGTCCAGGACGTGCTGGTGGCCACCGAGGTCCCGTCCGCGCCGCCGCTCTCCTCGGGCCCGCCGCGTTCCGACGAGCCTCGGCTGCTGGTGATGCCCGGCGCGGACGGCGATCCCGCGGTGGCCGCCGCCGATCTGGCCGCGGCGGACGGCGCCGAGTCGCTGGCCGTCGAGGAGCACGATCTGACCGTCGCCCGCCATCGGACGCTGGGAGCCGCCGCCCCACGCGTCCGGCTGGCCGATCTGGGCCGCGCCGTCGAGCAGTTGCGGCTCATCAAGGACGACGAGGAGATCTCCTGTATGCGGATCGCCGGGGAGCTCGCCGACCAGGCGCTCGGTGAGCTGCTGGAGTCGATCCTGGTGGGCCGCACCGAGCGGCATCTGGCGCTGGAGCTGGAGCGCCGGCTGGTGGACCACGGCGCGGACGGCCCGGCCTTCCCCACCGTGGTCGCGGCGGGGCCCAACGCGGGGCGCTCCGGCCATCTGCCCACCGACCGGAGGGTCGAGGAGGGCGATTTCCTCACCATCTCGCTCGGCGCGGACTACCGCGGCTACCGCTGCCAGGTGGGCCGCACCTTCGTCATCGGCCCCTCGCCCGCGGACTGGCAGGTCGAGCTGTACGATGCCGTCTTCGCCGCTCAGCGGGCCGGGCGGGAGGCGCTGTTGCCGGGCCGGGCGTACCGGGACGTGGACCGGGTGACCCGTCAGGTGCTGACCGCCGCGGGCTTCGGAGACGGGCTGGAACCGTGCACCGGACACGGTGTGGGCCTGGAAATCGACGAGGACCCTCGGCTCACACCGTCCGCCATGGGTAAACTGGACGCTTGTGTGCCGGTCACCGTCGAGCCGGGGGTCCACCTCCCGGGCCGGGGCGGTGTCCGGATCGATGACACGCTCGTCGTCCGCCCCGAGGCGGACGGCGGACCCGAGCTACTCACCATCACGACCAAAGAGCTGCTCGCGCTCTAGCGGAACCGGGCGCGCCGGCGGCTCTCTGGTCTCCGCCAGCTGTAGTCCAGGAGATCCCGCAACCGTGGCATCCACGAACGACCTCAAGAATGGATTGGTGCTCAAGCTCGACGGGGGCCAGCTCTGGTCCGTCGTCGAGTTTCAGCACGTCAAGCCCGGCAAGGGCCCCGCTTTCGTGCGCACCAAGCTCAAGAACGTGCTGTCCGGCAAGGTGGTCGACAAGACCTTCAACGCCGGTGTGAAGGTCGAGACGGCCAATGTCGACAAGCGCGGCATGCAGTTCTCGTACAAGGACGGCGAGAGCTTTGTGTTCATGGACATGGACACCTTCGACCAGATCTACATCACCCCCGAGGTCGTCGGCGACAACGCCCGCTACCTGCTCGAGGGCTTCGAGGCCGTTGTGGCGATGTACGAGGGCAACCCGCTGTACGTCGAGCTGCCCGCCGCCGTCGAGCTGGTGATCGAGTACACCGAGCCGGGCGTCCAGGGCGACCGCTCCACCGGTGGTACCAAGCCCGCCAAGCTGGAGACCGGCTACGAGATCGGTGTGCCGCTGTTCATCACCACCGGTGAGAAGATCAAGGTCGACACCCGCTCCGGTGAGTACCTCGGTCGGGTGAACAACTAACCGTGGCTGCCCGCAACAAGGCCCGTAAGCGTGCCTTCCAGATCCTCTTCGAGGCCGATCAGCGCGGCAGCACCGTGCAGACCGTGCTCGCGGACTGGATCCGGCTCGCCCGGACCGACGATCGGCAGCCGCCGGTCAGCGAATACACGATGCAGCTCGTCGAGGGATATGCCCAGCACATCGACCGGATCGACGAGCTGATCGCCACCTACGCGGTGGGCTGGACGCTGGACCGGATGCCGGTCGTCGACCGGAACATCCTGCGGCTGGGCGCGTATGAGCTGGTGTGGGAGGACGCGACCCCGGACGCGGTGGTGATCGACGAGGCGGTGCAGCTCGCCAAGGAGTTCTCCACCGATGACTCGCCGGCCTTTGTCAACGGCCTGCTGGGCCGGATCAAGGAGCTGAAGCCGAGTCTGCGTCGCGAGCAGGAGCCCCGGGAGCACCAGGCATAGCCGCGTTCATCACATGACAAAGCCGCCGGGGGCGGTGGAGGACCCAGAAGGGCTCCACTGCCCCCGGCGGCACGTTTCTGCTGGTGAACAGGGAAAGCGGGACTCAGACGTCTTCGTGCTGGACCGCGCGGCGGGCGTCGGCGCCCAGCACGCCCCAACTGATCAGCTGTTCGGTCAGCACGGACGGCGACTGGTCATAGATGACGGCGAGAGTGCGCAGATCGTCCTGGCGGATCGAGAGCACCTTGCCGTTGTAGTCGCCACGCTGGCTCTGGATCGTGGCGGCGTACCGCTGGAGCGGGCCCGCCTTCTCGACCGGCACATGGGCCAGTCGCTCCAGGTCCAGTACCAGCTTCGGCGGCGGCTCGGCGGCCCCGGCCGGGCTTGTGCCCGGCAGCAATTCCTGCACCGGGACGCCGTAGAAGTCGGCCAGCTCGGCGAGACGCTGCACGGTCACGGCGCGGTCGCCGCGCTCGTACGATCCCACCACCACGGCCTTCCAGCGGCCCTGGGACTTCTCCTCGACACCGTGGAGGGAGAGGCCCTGCTGGGTGCGGATGGCGCGGAGCTTGGCCCCGAGCTGTTTGGCGTATTCGCTGGACATAAAGCTCCCCGGACGCTGTATCGACGTGCGGCTGTGCCGCGCGGCTGGTCACTCACTGTGAGGTTACGCAGCGTAATTTCCATTCGTCAAGCCGAATGGAGCGGAGGGGCTCCGGCCAGGGGTGTTGACGGGGCCGGACCTCACTCCTGCTAGTGTGAATGGCGCAAATCCGACCGTCCTTTAAGGTCCGTCCCGTGAGGCGGAGAAGGAGGTCCGTTTCGTATGGACGCCCGTACCTCGGACGCCGCGCGCTCCGTGCTGGAAGCACCGGATATCGCGCGCGTTCTCACCCGCATCGCCCACGAGATCGTCGAGCGCGCCAAAGGCGCCGATGACGTGGTGCTGCTCGGCATTCCCACCCGTGGTGTCTATCTCGCCCGGCGGCTGGCCGCCCGGCTCGAAGAGATCACCGGCAAGCCCGGCCGGATCCCGGTCGGCTCGCTCGACATCACGATGTACCGCGACGATCTGAGGCTGCGCCCGGCCCGCGCACTCGCCCGCACCGAGATCCCCGACGACGGCATCGACGGCCGCCTCGTGGTCCTCGTCGACGATGTGCTCTTCTCCGGCCGCACCATCCGCGCCGCCCTCGACGCCCTCGGTGACATCGGGCGGCCGCGCGCGGTCCAGCTCGCGGTCCTCGTCGATCGCGGCCACCGGGAACTGCCGATCCGCGCCGACTACGTCGGCAAGAACCTCCCCACGTCGCTGCGGGAGACGGTCAAGGTCCAGCTCACCGAGGAGGACGGCCGCGACAGCGTGCTCCTCGGGCTGCGCGGGACCACCCCCGCGGACGGGAAGTAGCGCCCCGCACCGACGGCGAGTGCCACCCCGGCGACCGAAGGGGAACCCGCCCGACGGACCACCGGTGCCACCAGGCCACCGGTCCCCGCGCCTGCCCGCCCGCACGCCCGCACACCTCCTTCACCCACGGAGCAACCGGATGAAGCGCCACCTCATCTCGGCCGCCGATCTCTCGCGCGACGACGCCGTCCTGATCCTCGACACCGCCGAGGAACTGGCCCGGCTCGCCGACCGGCCGATCAAGAAACTGCCGACCCTGCGCGGCCGTACCGTCGTCAACCTCTTCTTCGAGGACTCCACCCGCACCCGCATCTCGTTCGAGGCGGCCGCCAAGCGGCTCTCCGCCGACGTGATCAACTTCTCCGCCAAGGGATCCTCGGTCTCCAAGGGCGAGTCCCTGAAGGACACCGCGCTCACCCTGGAGGCCATGGGCGCCGACGCCGTGGTGATCCGCCACCACGCCTCCGGCGCCCCGCACCGGCTGGCCACCTCCGGCTGGATCAACGGCGCCGTGGTGAACGCGGGCGACGGCACCCACGAGCACCCCACCCAGGCGCTGCTCGACGCCTTCACCATGCGCCGCCGGCTGGCCTCCGGGGCGTCCGGTGTGGGCGAGGACCTGGCCGGACGCCGGATCACCATCGTCGGCGACGTCCTGCACAGCCGGGTGGCCCGCTCCAACGTCCATCTGCTGTCCACCCTGGGTGCCGAGGTCACCCTGGTCGCCCCGCCGACGCTGGTCCCCTTCGGCGTGGAGAGCTGGCCCTGCGCGGTCTCCTACGACCTGGACGCGGTGGTCGGCAAGACCGACGCCGTGATGATGCTGCGCGTCCAGCGCGAGCGCATGAACGCCGCGTTCTTCCCCACCGAGCGGGAGTACGCCCGCCGCTACGGCCTGGACGGCGACCGCATGGCACGGATGCCGGAGCACGCCATCGTGATGCACCCCGGCCCCATGAACCGCGGCATGGAGATCACCGCGGAGGTCGCGGACTCCGACCGCTGCACCGCCGTCGAGCAGGTCGCCAACGGCGTCTCGATCCGCATGGCCGTCCTGTACCTGCTGCTCGGCGGGAACGAGTCCGCCGTCGCCGCCGCCCGCACCGAGGAGAGCAAGTGACCATGAGCGACACCCACAAGACGCTGCTGCGCGGGGCGAAGGTGCTCGGCGGTGAGCCGCGCGACGTGCTGATCGAGGGCGAGCGCATCGCCGCGGTCGGCACCGGTCTGGACGCGGACGGCGGCACCGTGATCGACGCCGCCGGGCAGATCCTGCTGCCGGGCCTGGTCGACCTCCACACCCATCTGCGCGAGCCCGGCCGGGAGGACTCCGAGACGGTCCTCACCGGCACCCGGGCCGCCGCGATCGGCGGCTTCACCGCCGTCCACGCCATGGCCAACACCTTCCCCGTGGCCGACACCGCGGGCGTCGTCGAGCAGGTGTGGCGGCTGGGCAAGGAGTCCGGCTACTGCGACGTCCAGCCCATCGGGGCGGTGACCGTGGGCCTGGACGGCAAGAAGCTCGCCGAACTGGGCGCGATGCACGACTCCGCCGCCGGGGTGCGGGTCTTCTCCGACGACGGCAAGTGCGTGGACGACGCGGTGATCATGCGTCGCGCGCTGGAGTACGTGAAGGCGTTCGACGGCGTCATCGCCCAGCACGCCCAGGAGCCCCGCCTCACCGAGGGCGCCCAGATGAACGAGGGCGTCGTCTCCGCCGAGCTGGGCCTGGGCGGCTGGCCGGCCGTCGCCGAGGAGTCGATCATCGCCCGCGATGTGCTGCTCGCCGCGCACGTCGGCTCCCGGGTGCACATCTGCCACCTCTCCACCGCGGGCTCGGTCGAGATCGTCCGCTGGGCCAAGTCCAAGGGCTGGAACGTCACCGCCGAGGTCACCCCGCACCACCTGCTGCTCACCGACGAACTCGTACGCTCCTACGACCCCGTCTACAAGGTGAACCCGCCGCTGCGCACCGAGGCCGATGTGATGGCGCTGCGTGAGGCGCTCGCCGACGGCACCATCGACTGCGTGGCCACCGACCACGCCCCGCATCCGCACGAGGACAAGGACTGCGAGTGGGGCGCCGCGGCCATGGGCATGGTGGGCCTGGAGACGGCGCTGTCCGTGGTCCAGCACACCATGGTGGACACCGGCCTGCTGGACTGGACGGGCGTCGCCGACCGGATGTCCACGCGGCCCTCGGCCATCGGCCGGCTGACCGGCCACGGCCGTCCCATCGCCGCCGGGGAGCCCGCCAACCTCACCCTGCTCGACTCCGCTTACCGTGGTGTGGTGAACCCCGCGGGCTTCGCCTCCCGCAGCCGCAACACCCCCTACGAGGGCCGCGAACTGCCGGGCCGCGTGACGTACACCTTCCTGCGGGGCCGGGCGACGGTTGTGGACGGGAAGCTGGCGTGACGACTCCGAGTCATCCGGTGGCGGGCCTCGCGGGATTCGCGGGCCTCGCGGCCGAACAGAAATCGCAGGACGTGACCGACTGGGCGGCCAGGATCGGCTGGGTCGTCGGGCTGCTGCTGGTCATCGCGCTGGTCTACTGGCTGATGCGCGAGGGCTGGAAGTGGCGCGCCACCCTCCAGGGCGACCTCCCCGAGCTGCCCCAGACCCCGGCCGAGCCCGGCGCGCCGACGCTCTCGATGAGCGGCCGCTACCACGGCTCCACCACCGCCGGGCAGTGGCTGGACCGGATCGTCGCCCATGGCCTCGGCACCCGCAGCCGGGCCGAGCTCACCCTCACCGACCAGGGCGTGAGCGTCGTACGGCCGGGCGCCCGGGACTTCCTCATTCCCGCCGCCGAGCTGCGCGGCGCCCGGCTCGACAAGGGCATCGCGGGCAAGGTCCTCGCCGAGGGCGGACTGCTGGTGATCACCTGGAGCCACGGTGACCGGCTGATCGACTCCGGCTTCCGCTCCGACCACGCGGCCGAGCACACCGCCTGGGTCGAAGCCGTGGGACGGCTCACCTCGGGCGCTGTGCCCGCCAAGACGCAATCCGAAGACACGGAAGGCGCACGTTGACCTCCTCCCCACCCCAGGGGCGGGGACGCCCCCAGTCGCCCAGGGGCTCTTCCTGCTTCACAGCCGACAGCCCCCGGGACGAACCCAAGCCGAGGTCTTACATCAGCTCCACAGGCCGTAACCGCCAGCCCGGCGGCCACTACGGAACGTACCAGCCGGGAGGAAACCCGATGCCCGGATTCATGAAGAATCCCCAAAACCCTGCCATCCTCGTCCTGGAGGACGGCCGCACCTTCCGCGGCCGGGCCTACGGGGCCGTGGGGGAGACCTTCGGCGAGGCCGTGTTCTCCACCGGGATGACCGGCTACCAGGAGACCCTGACCGACCCCTCCTACCACCGCCAGGTCGTCGTGATGACCGCCCCGCACATCGGGAACACCGGCGTCAACGACGAGGACCCGGAGTCGAAGCGGATCTGGGTCTCCGGCTACGTGGTGCGCGACCCGGCCCGTACGCCCTCCAACTGGCGCTCCCGCCGCTCGCTCGACGACGAGCTCAGCGCCCAGGGCGTCGTCGGCATCAGCGGGATCGACACCCGCGCACTCACCCGCCATCTGCGCGAGCGCGGCGCCATGCGCGTGGGCATCTTCTCCGGCGCGGCACTCGCCGACGAGGCCGCGCTGCTGGCGAAGGTGCGGGAAGCCCCCCAGATGAAGGGCGCCGACCTCAGCGGCGAGGTGGCCACCGAGGAGGCGTACGTCGTCCCGGCGATCGGGACCAAGAGGTTCACCGTCGCCGCGATCGACCTGGGCATCAAGGGCATGACCCCGCACCGGATGGCCGAGCGCGGCATCGAGGTGCACGTGCTGCCCGCGACCGCCACCGCCGAGGACGTCTACGCGGTGAACCCGGACGGGGTCTTCTTCTCCAACGGCCCCGGCGACCCGGCCACCGCCGACCACCCCGTCGCCCTGATGCGGGCCGTGCTGGAGCGCTCCACGCCGCTGTTCGGCATCTGCTTCGGCAACCAGATCCTCGGCCGCGCGCTCGGCTTCGGCACCTTCAAGCTGAAGTACGGCCACCGCGGGATCAACCAGCCGGTGCAGGACCGCACCACCGGCAAGGTGGAGGTCACCGCCCACAACCACGGCTTCGCCGTGGACGCCCCGCTCGACGCGCCGTCCGACACTCCCTTCGGCCGCGCCGAGGTCTCCCACGTCTGCCTCAACGACAACGTGGTCGAGGGGCTGCGGCTGCTCGACCGCCCCGCGTTCAGCGTCCAGTACCACCCCGAAGCCGCCGCCGGTCCGCATGACGCCGCGTACCTTTTCGACCGCTTCGTGTCCCTGATGGAGGGCCAGCGTGCCTAAGCGCACCGACATCCAGTCCGTTCTGGTCATCGGCTCCGGCCCGATCGTCATCGGCCAGGCCGCCGAGTTCGACTACTCCGGCACCCAGGCGTGCCGGGTGCTGAAGGCCGAGGGCCTGCGGGTCATCCTGGTCAACTCCAACCCGGCCACGATCATGACCGACCCGGAGATCGCCGACGCCACCTATGTCGAGCCGATCACCCCGGAGTACGTCGAGAAGATCATCGCCAAGGAGCGCCCCGACGCGCTGCTGCCCACCCTCGGCGGCCAGACCGCGCTCAACACCGCGATCTCGCTGGACGAGGCGGGCACCCTCGCCGAGTACGGCGTCGAGCTGATCGGCGCCAACGTCGAGGCGATCCACAAGGGCGAGGACCGCGACCAGTTCAAGGAGGTCGTCGAGGCCGTCCAGGCCAAGATCGGCCACGGTGAGTCCGCCCGCTCGGTCATCTGCCACTCCATGGACGACGTCCTCGCGGGCGTCGAGGAGCTCGGCGGCTACCCGGTCGTGGTCCGCCCCTCCTTCACCATGGGCGGCGCGGGCTCCGGCTTCGCCCACGACGAGGACGAGCTGCGCCGCATCGCCGGGCAGGGCCTGGCCCTCTCGCCGACCACCGAGGTGCTCCTGGAGGAGTCCATCCTCGGCTGGAAGGAGTACGAGCTGGAGCTGATGCGCGACCGCAACGACAATGTCGTGGTCGTCTGCTCCATCGAGAACTTCGACCCCATGGGCGTGCACACCGGTGACTCGATCACCGTCGCCCCGGCGATGACGCTCACCGACCGCGAGTACCAGATCCTGCGGGACATCGGCATCGCCGTCATCCGCGAGGTCGGCGTGGACACCGGCGGCTGCAACATCCAGTTCGCGGTCAACCCCGAGGACGGCCGGGTCATCGTCATCGAGATGAACCCGCGCGTCTCCCGCTCCTCGGCGCTCGCCTCCAAGGCCACCGGCTTCCCCATCGCCAAGATCGCCGCGAAGCTGGCCGTCGGCTACACCCTGGACGAGATCCCGAACGACATCACCCAGGAGACCCCGGCCTCCTTCGAGCCCACGCTCGACTATGTCGTGGTCAAGGTGCCGCGCTTCGCCTTCGAGAAGTTCCCGGCCGCCGACGCCCGGCTCACCACCACCATGAAGTCGGTCGGCGAGGCCATGGCCATCGGCCGCAACTTCACCGAGGCGCTCCAGAAGGCGCTGCGCTCGCTGGAGAAGAAGGGCAGCCAGTTCGACTTCACCGGGGAGCCCGGGAGCAAGTCCGAGCTGCTCCAGGCGGCGGTCGTCCCGACCGACGGCCGGATCAACACCGTGATGCGGGCCATCCGCGCCGGAGCCACCCCCGAGGAGGTCTTCGACGCCACGAAGATCGACCCGTGGTTCGTGGACCAGCTCTTCCTGATCAAGGAGGTCGCGGACGAGATCGCCGCCGCCGGCAAGCTCGGCCCCGAGCTGCTCGCCGAGGCCAAGCGGCACGGCTTCTCCGACGCCCAGATCGCCGGGATCCGCTCGCTGCGCGAGGACGTGGTCCGCGAGGTGCGGCACGCGCTGGGCATCCGGCCCATCTACAAGACGGTCGACACCTGCGCCGCCGAGTTCGCCGCCAGGACCCCGTACTTCTACTCCTCCTACGACGAGGAGTCCGAGGTCGCCCCGCGCGAGACCCCCGCGGTGATCATCCTCGGCTCGGGCCCCAACCGCATCGGCCAGGGCATCGAGTTCGACTACTCCTGCGTCCACGCCTCCTTCGCGCTGCATGACGCGGGCTATGAGACCGTCATGGTCAACTGCAACCCGGAGACCGTCTCCACCGACTACGACACCTCCGACCGGCTCTACTTCGAGCCGCTCACCCTGGAGGACGTGCTGGAGATCGTCCACGCGGAAACGCAGGCGGGCCCGGTCGCCGGGGTGATCGTCCAGCTCGGCGGCCAGACCCCGCTGGGCCTGGCCCAGGCGCTCAAGGACAACGGCGTGCCGATCGTCGGCACCTCGCCCGAGGCGATCAACCTCGCCGAGGAGCGCGGCGCCTTCGGCCGGGTGCTCACCGAGGCCGGGCTGCCCGCGCCCAAGTACGGCACCGCCTTCTCCTTCGAGCAGGCCAAGGGCATCGCCGCCGAGATCGGCTACCCGGTCATGGTCCGCCCCTCCTACGTGCTCGGCGGCCGCGGCATGGAGATCGTCTACGACGAGCCCTCGCTCGCCGCCTACCTGGAGCGGCACGCCGGGCTGATCTCCGAGCACCCCGTGCTGATCGACCGCTTCCTCGACGACGCCATAGAGATCGACGTGGACGCGCTCTACGACGGCGAGGAGCTCTACCTCGGCGGCGTCATGGAGCACATCGAGGAGGCCGGGATCCACTCCGGCGACTCGGCCTGTGCCCTGCCCCCGATCACCCTCGGCGGCTTCGACATCAAGCGGCTGCGCGCCTCGACCGAGGCCATCGCGCGCGGGGTCGGCGTCCGCGGGCTGATCAACATCCAGTTCGCGATGGCCGGGGACATCCTCTACGTGCTGGAGGCCAACCCGCGCGCCTCCCGTACCGTGCCCTTCACCTCCAAGGCCACCGCCGTCCCCCTGGCCAAGGCCGCCGCCCGGATCTCGCTGGGCGCCACCGTCGCCGAGCTGCGCGCCGAGGGGCTGCTGCCCTCCAGCGGCGACGGCGGCACGCTGCCGATGGACGCGCCGATCTCCGTCAAGGAGGCCGTGATGCCCTGGAGCCGGTTCCGGGACGCCTCCGGGCGCGGGGTGGACACCATCCTCGGCCCGGAGATGCGCTCCACCGGCGAGGTCATGGGCATCGACTCGGTCTTCGGCGCGGCCTACGCCAAGTCGCAGGCCGGGGCGTACGGCGCGCTGCCGACCAAGGGGCGCGCGTTCGTCTCCGTGGCCAACCGCGACAAGCGCTCGATGATCTTCCCGGCCCGGGAGCTGGTCGGCCTCGGCTTCGAGCTGCTGGCCACCTCGGGCACGGCGGAGGTGCTCAAGCGCAACGGGATCAACGCGACCGTGGTGCGCAAGCACAGCGAGGGCGAGGGCCCGAACGGCGAGAAGACCATCGTCCAGCTCATCCACGAGGGCGAGGTCGATCTGATCGTCAACACCCCGTACGGCACCGGCGGCCGGCTCGACGGCTATGACATCCGTACGGCGTCCGTCGCCCGCGGCGTCCCGTGCCTGACCACCGTCCAGGCGCTCGCGGCCGCCGTCCAGGGCATCGAGGCGCTGGGCCGGGGCGCGGTGGGCGTGCGATCGCTCCAGGAACACGCGGAACATCTGACCGCCGCCCGCGAGGAGTGAGACGAGGGAGGGGGACACCGGCCGGTGTCCCCCTCTTCATGAGCCCACGTCCTCGTTCTTCGGCAGAAAGCCCCTCATGTACCCGCTCCTCTTCAACCTGATCTTCCGCCGCATGGACCCGGAGCGCGCCCATCACCTGGCCTTCTCCTGGATCCGGCTGGCCGCCCGCATCCCCGTCCTGCGGACCTTCGTCGCCGCCGTCCTCGCCCCCCGCCACCCGGCGCTGCGCACCGAGGCGCTGGGCCTGCGGATGCACGGGCCCTTCGGGCTCGCCGCCGGATTCGACAAGAACGCCGCCGGGATCGACGGCATGGCCATGCTGGGCTTCGACCATGTCGAGATCGGCACGGTCACCGCCCAGCCGCAGCCCGGCAACCCCAAGCGGCGGCTCTTCCGGCTGGTCGCCGACCGCGCCCTGATCAACCGGATGGGCTTCAACAACGAGGGCTCGGCGGCGGTCGCGGCCCGCCTCGCGGCCCGGCGCCCGGCCTTCCGTACGACGGTCGGCGTCAACATCGGCAAGACCAAGGTCGTCCCCGAGGCGGAGGCCGTCGCCGACTATGTGACGTCCACCGAGCGGCTCGCCGCCCACGCCGACTACCTCGTCGTCAACGTCTCCTCGCCCAACACCCCCGGATTGCGGAATCTCCAGGCCGTGGACCATCTGCGGCCGCTGCTGACCGCGGTCCGCGAGGCCGCGGACCGCACGGTCACCGGCCGCAGGGTGCCACTTCTGGTCAAAATCGCGCCGGATCTCGCCGACGAGGACGTGGACGCGGTCGCCGATCTGGCGGTCGAACTCGGCCTGGACGGCATCATCGCCACGAACACCACCATCGCCCGCGACGGCCTCGGCCTCACCTCTTCCGCCCAGCTCACGGCCGAGACCGGCGGTCTGTCCGGCGCGCCCCTGAAGGCGCGCTCCCTGGAGGTGCTGCGCCGCCTGTACGCCCGGGTGGGGGACCGGCTGACCCTGGTCGGGGTCGGCGGGATCGAGACCGCGGACGACGTCTGGGAGCGGATTCTGGCCGGCGCCACGCTGGTGCAGGGCTACAGCGCCTTCATCTACCGGGGTCCCTTCTGGTGCCGTGAGATCCACCACGGCCTCGCGGCCCGCCTGGCCGCGAGCCCGTACGCCACCCTCGCCGAGGCCGTCGGCGCCGAGGCCGCCGCGTAATGCCCGGGGGCTCCGCCCCCGCCCCCCCCGCCGGGGCTCCGCCCCGGACCCCGCTCGTCAAGCGCCGGAGGGGCTGAATTTTCTGAGGAGAGACCGATGACGACACCCGCCCCCACCCCCTTCGGCACCCGGCTGCGCGCCGCCATGGACGCCCGTGGCCCGCTGTGCGTCGGCATCGACCCGCACGCCTCCCTGCTCGCCGACTGGGGCCTGGGGGACGATGTGGCCGGTCTGGAGCGGTTCACCCGGACCGTCGTGGACGCCCTCGCCGGGCGGGTGGCCGTCCTCAAGCCGCAGTCGGCCTTCTTCGAACGGTTCGGCTCCCGCGGCATCGCGGTGCTGGAGCGGGCCGTCGCGGACGCCCGCGCCGCCGGGGCGCTGGTGCTGATGGACGCCAAGCGCGGCGACATCGGCTCGACCATGGCCGCGTACGCCTCCGCCTATCTGGATCCGGCCGGCCCGCTCTTCTCGGACGCGGTCACCGTCAGCCCCTACCTCGGCTTCGGCTCGCTGCGCCCGGCGCTGGACGCCGCGCGGGCGGCGGGGGCGGGCGTCTTCGCGCTGGCGCTGACGTCCAACCCGGAGGGCGCCGAGGTGCAGCACGCGGTGCGGCCCGACGGGACGACCGTCGCGGCCACCGTGCTGACCGCGCTCAAGGCCGAGAACGCCGCCGAGGCCGCCGAGGGCCGCCTCGGCTCGTACGGGGCCGTCGTCGGGGCCACCCTCGGCGGCACCGCGCACCGGCTCGGCGCCGATCTGGCGATCGACGGGCCGCTGCTGGCCCCCGGCATCGGGGCCCAGGGCGCGACCCCCGCCGATCTTCCGGCGGTGTTCGGCGCGGCGGTGCGAAATGTTCTTCCGAGCGTCAGCCGGGGGGTGCTCCGGCATGGTCCGGACGCCGCATCGCTGGTCGCGGCGGCCTCCCGAATGGCTGATGAAGTGCGTGCCGTGGCCGAATAACCCGGCTACTTTGTCCGTAAATGTCTGAGTCGAGCGAGTCTGACCAGGACTTTTCGTCTGTTCTCGCTGACTGGAGCGGGATCGGCCGCTAGTCTCCGACGAGAGCGATCGCGCGCTGCGTTGCGCGTTGCTCCCCAGGTGAGGGGCGACTAGGTTCCTCACCGGTCCATATCCGACAGTTCGACATCCGAGGTGACGTAGGCGTGGCTCTTCCGCCCCTTACCCCTGAACAGCGCGCAGCCGCGCTAGAAAAGGCCGCCGCGGCTCGCCGGGAGCGCGCCGAGGTCAAGAATCGACTCAAGCACTCCGGCGCCTCCCTGCACGAGGTCATCAAGCAGGGCCAGGAGAACGATGTCATCGGCAAGATGAAGGTGTCCGCTCTCCTCGAGTCCCTGCCCGGCGTCGGCAAGGTCCGCGCCAAGCAGATCATGGAGCGGCTCGGCATCTCCGAGAGCCGTCGTGTGCGGGGTCTGGGCTCCAACCAGATCGCGTCGCTCGAGCGTGAGTTCGGCGGCGCCGCCGGCTGACCCGGCCCGGCGTTTCCAGGCACTCCCGGGAACCTGGATAATCGCTCCATGGCAGCACACTCCGCACGACCGCGACTGACCGTGCTCTCCGGCCCCTCCGGGGTCGGCAAGAGCACGGTCGTCGCCCATATGCGCAAGGAACACCCCGAGGTCTGGCTCTCGGTCTCCGCCACGACCCGGCGCCCGCGCCCCGGTGAGCGGGATGGCGTCCACTACTTCTTCGTGGACGACGGGGAGTTCGACAAGCTCATAGCCAATGGTGAGCTGCTGGAGTGGGCCGAATTCGCGGGCAACCGCTACGGCACCCCGCGCGAGGCGGTCATGGACCGCCTCGACGCGGGCGAGCCGGTGCTGCTGGAGATCGATCTGCAGGGCGCACGGCAGATCCGCGAGTCCATGCCGGAGGCGCAGCTGGTCTTCCTCGCGCCGCCGAGCTGGGAGGAACTGGTGCGCCGGCTCACCGGCCGGGGCACCGAGGCGCCCGAGGTGATCGAGCGGCGGCTGGAGGCCGCGCGGACCGAGCTGGCCGCCGAGTCAGAGTTCGATACGACCTTGGTCAATACCTCCGTCGAGGACGTGGCAAACGAGCTGCTAGCCTTGATGTGAGTGGCTTGATCTTCGATTCACTCTTGCCATGAGGCGAAATTAGGAAGGCTAGAGAGTGTCCTCTCCCATGACCGCGCCCGAGGGGATCATCAACCCTCCGATTGATGAGCTGCTCGAGGCCACCGACTCCAAGTACAGCCTGGTGATCTACGCGGCGAAGCGTGCGCGTCAGATCAACGCGTACTACTCCCAGCTCGGTGAGGGCCTGCTCGAGTACGTCGGTCCCCTCGTGGACACCCACGTCCACGAGAAGCCCCTCTCGATCGCGCTCCGTGAGATCAACGCGGGCCTGCTGACCTCCGAGGCCATCGAGGGCCCGGCTCAGTAGGTTTCGGATCGCTTGAGCCACCGGCCCGGCAGTGATGCCGGGCCCGTGGTGTGTCATGGGTACGTGAGCCGTCCCGGCGTACCGTGACTGGACGTACGGCCCGATGCGGCAGACGACATACCCGGTGGGGAGCCGAGCGATGGACAAGCCCGAGGTGGTCCTGGGTGTCAGCGGCGGGATCGCCGCCTACAAGGCGTGCGAGCTGCTGCGCCGCCTCACCGAGTCCGGCCATGACGTACGCGTGGTGCCGACCGACTCGGCGCTGCACTTCGTCGGCGAGGCGACCTGGTCGGCGCTGTCCGGGCATCCGGCGACGACCGAGGTCTGGGAGTCCGTCCACGAGGTGCCGCACGTCCGCATCGGCCAGTCCGCCGATCTGGTCGTGATCGCGCCCGCCACCGCCGATCTGCTCGCCAAGGCCGCTCACGGCCTGGCGGACGACCTGCTCAGCAATACGCTGCTCACCGCGCGCTGTCCGGTCGTCTTCGCGCCCGCGATGCACACCGAGATGTGGGAGCACGCCGCCACCCAGGAGAACGTGGCGACGCTGCGCCGTCGCGGCGCCATCGTCATCGAGCCCGCCGTGGGGCGGCTCACCGGCGTGGACACCGGCAAGGGGCGGCTGCCGGACCCCGGGGAGATCTTCGAGGTCTGCCGCCGGGTGCTGGCCCGCGGCACCGAGGCGCTCACCGCCGATCTGGCCGGCCGCCATGTCGTGGTCAGCGCCGGGGGCACCCGCGAGCCGCTGGACCCGGTGCGCTTCCTCGGTAACCGCTCCACCGGCCGCCAGGGGTACGCCCTGGCCCGCGCCGCCGTCGCCCGGGGCGCGCGGGTGACTCTTGTCTCGGCCAACAGTGAGCTGCCCGATCCGGCCGGCGCCGATGTGGTGCGCGCGGGCACCGCGGCACAGCTGCGGGAGGCCGTCCTCAAGGCCGCCGCGGACGCGGACGCCGTGGTCATGGCCGCCGCCGTCGCCGACTTCCGCCCCGCCCAGTACGCCGAGGGGAAGATCAAGAAGCGCGAGGGCCAGGAGCCCGAGCCGCTCGCCCTGGTACGGAATCCGGACATCCTCGCCGAGATCTCGGCCGAACGCGCCCGCCCCGGCCAGATCGTGGTCGGCTTCGCCGCGGAGACCGACGATGTGCTCGCGAACGGCCGCGCGAAGCTGGCCCGCAAGGGCTGCGATCTGCTCGTGGTGAACGAGGTCGGGGAGCACAAGACCTTCGGCGCCGAGACCAACGAGGCCGTGGTGCTCGGCGCCGACGGCTCCGAGACGCCCGTGCCGTACGGCCCCAAGGGGGCACTCGCCGATACGGTCTGGGACCTGGTGGCCCGCCGCCTGGGCTGAACCCGGACCCGGGGCCCGCCGGGACCTCTCCCCACACGCTCGACGGGGGCGCGACACGGCCGATCGGGCTCATGACACATTCCCGCCACGGCGGGGTGGGGCTGTATTTCGGCTTGAGGCAAGGTATGTTCCCGGTCACGGGCCTGCCCGTTCTGTGGGACGGGGATGCTTGACCGGTGGACGTGCCGGATAAACTGGCCCAGGAACCGCATCGGGCGCAGCCCCCGCGCGGTCCCGACCATGATCAGCCAGCAGCCGCTGCAACCCCAGGGAGCGATGTGTCCCGCCGCCTGTTCACCTCGGAATCTGTCACCGAGGGTCACCCCGACAAGATCGCTGACCAGATCAGCGACACCATTCTCGACGCCCTTCTGCGGGAGGACCCGCACTCCCGGGTCGCGGTCGAGACCTTGATCACCACCGGCCTGGTGCACGTGGCCGGCGAGGTGACGACCAAGGCGTACGCCCCGATCGCGACGCTCGTGCGGAACAAGATCCTCGAAATCGGCTACGACTCCTCGAAGAAGGGCTTCGACGGCGCCTCCTGCGGCGTCTCGGTGTCGATCGGCTCACAGTCCCCGGACATCGCCCAGGGTGTGGACTCCGCCTACGAGCTCCGGGTCGAGGGCGACGAGGACGAGCTGGACAAGCAGGGCGCGGGCGACCAGGGCCTGATGTTCGGGTACGCCTGCGACGAGACGCCCGAGCTGATGCCGCTGCCGATCAACCTGGCGCACCGGCTCTCCCGCCGGCTGTCCGACGTCCGCAAGAACGGGACCATCCCCTACCTGCGCCCGGACGGCAAGACCCAGGTCACCATCGAGTACGACGGCCACAAGGCGGTCCGCCTGGACACCGTCGTCGTCTCCTCGCAGCACGCCTCCGACATCGACCTGGACTCGCTGCTGGCGCCCGACATCCGGGAATTCGTGGTCGAGCACGTGCTGAACGAGCTGGTCGAGGACGGCATCAAGCTCGACACCGAGGGCTACCGCCTGCTGGTGAACCCCACCGGCCGCTTCGAGATCGGCGGCCCGATGGGCGACGCCGGCCTCACCGGCCGCAAGATCATCATCGACACCTACGGCGGCATGTCCCGCCACGGCGGCGGCGCCTTCTCCGGCAAGGACCCCTCCAAGGTCGACCGCTCCGCCGCCTACGCCATGCGCTGGGTCGCGAAGAACGTGGTGGCCGCCGGTCTCGCCCAGCGCTGCGAGGTGCAGGTCGCGTACGCCATCGGCAAGGCCGAGCCGGTCGGCCTCTTCGTCGAGACCTTCGGCACGGCGGCGGTCGACGCCGAGAAGATCGAGAAGGCCATCTCCGAGGTCTTCGACCTCCGCCCGGCCGCGATCATCCGCGACCTCGACCTGCTCCGCCCGATCTACGCCCAGACCGCGGCGTACGGCCACTTCGGCCGTGAGCACGCCGACTTCACCTGGGAGCGCACCGACCGCGTCGACGCCCTCCGCGCGGCGGCGGGTCTGTAGGACCCCGGCTCGATTCACGGATCCAGGCAAAGGCCCGGACGCCCCCGCGGCGTCCGGGCCTTCGCCTGCGTCCCTGTCCGTGCGGTCTGCTAAGACTTGATCTGTGAGCAGGGACAACGAGCGGCCGAGGGATCCGGCGGAGGCGTCGGAGGGGGAGCAGCTCGCGCTCATTCGGGAGACGGTGCGCAAGGCCAAGGTGCCCAAGGCCAAGCCGCGGACCTGGCGGGGGGCGGCGCTGGCCGCGGAGCGGCCGGTGGCGCGGGTGCTGGTCGACAAGGGGCCGGTCCACCTCGACAAGCTGTGGGACTACGCGGTGCCCGCCGAGATGGACGCCGAGGCCCGGCCCGGGGTGCGGGTGCGGGTGCGGTTCGGGGCCGGTACGGGGAAGGTGCGGGAGGGGCGGCGCGAGGGGGGCGGGCTGCTCGACGGGTACATCATCGAGCGCGTCGCCGAGTCCGACTACCGGGGCCCGCTGGCCGCCCTCGCGCAGGTGGTCTCCACGGAGCAGGTGCTGGGACCGGGACTGCTGGCGCTGTGCCGGGCGGTCGCCGACCGGTACGCCGGATCGCTCGCCGATGTGCTCCAGCTGGCCCTGCCCAAGCGGAACGCCCGCGCCGAGGGCGAGCCGTCACCGCCGCCGCTGCCCCCGCCCGGACCGCCCGCGCCCGGGAGCTGGGCGCGCTATCCGGCCGGGCCCGGGTTCCTGGAGGCGCTGGGGCGCGGGGACCGGCCGCGTGCCGTATGGACCGCGCTGCCCGGACCGCACTGGCCCCGGGAGTGGGCCACCGCCGTGGCCGCCACCCTGGCGTCCGGGCGCGGGGCGCTCGTCGTCGTGCCCGACGGGCGGACCGCCGAGCGGGTGGACGCCGCGCTCACGGAGGTGCTCGGCGGCCCGGGGCGGCATGTGCTGCTCACCGCCGACCTCGGGCCCGAGGAGCGCTACCGCCGCTGGCTGGCGGTCAGCCGGGGCTCGGTGCGCGCGGTGGTGGGCACCCGGGCGGCGATGTTCGCACCGGTCCGGGACCTCGGGCTGGTGGGGATCTGGGACGACGGGGACCGCAGCCACAGCGACGACCGGCTGCCGCAGCCGCACGCCCGCGATGTGCTGCTGCTCCGCGCCGTCCATGAGAAGACCGGCTTTCTGCTGGGCGACCTCGGCCGCACCGTCGAGGCCGCCCAGCTGGTGGAGAACGGCTGGGCCCGTCCGCTCGAGGCCGACCGCGAGCGGGTCCGGGCGGCCGCCCCGCTGATCCGTACGGTCGACGAGGGCGAGGTGGCCCGGGACGCCGAGGCCCGCGCCGCCCGGCTGCCCACGCTCGCCTGGCAGACCGTACGGGAGGCGCTGACCCGGGGCCCGGTGCTGGTGCAGGTGCCGCGCCGGGGCTATGTGCCCAAGCTGGCCTGCGAGCGCTGCCGGGAGCCCGCGCGCTGTGCGCACTGCTCGGGTCCGCTGGAGGCGCGGGACGCGGACCATCTGGTGTGTGGATGGTGCGGGCGGGACGAGCCCGCCTGGCACTGCCGCGAATGCGGGGGCGTCCGGCTGCGGGCGTCCATCGTCGGCGCCCGGCGCACCGCCGAGGAGCTGGGCCGTGCCTTTCCGTCGGTGCCCGTCCGCACCTCCGGCCGCGACCATGTGCTGACGTCCGTCCCCGACCGCCCGGCGCTCGTGGTGAGCACTCCGGGCGCCGAACCGGTCGCGGAGGGCGGCTACGCCGCGGCGCTGCTGCTCGACGGCTGGGCCCTGCTCGGCCGCCCCGATCTGCGCGCGGGTGAGGACGCGCTGCGCCACTGGCTGGAGGCGGCCTCGCTGGTCCGTGGCCATGGGGAGGAGGGGGACGACGGTCCGGGCGGCACGGTGGTGATCATGGCCGAGCCGACGCTGCGGCCCGTCCAGGCGCTGGTGCGCTGGGACCCGGCCGGTTACGCGGCGCGCGAGCTGGCCGAGCGGTCCGATCTGGGCTTCCCGCCGATCTCCCGGATGGCGGCCGTGACCGGTCCCGCGGAGGCGGTGGCCGAGCTGATCGCCTCGACCCGGCTCCCCGAGGGGGCCGAGACCCTGGGCCCGGTGCCGCTGCCCCCGCCGCCCCCCGGGCGCCCGCGCCGCCCCGGAGACCCGCCCGCGGGCGAGGTCTGGGAGCGCGCCCTGCTGCGGGTCCGCACCGGCCAGGGCAGCGCTCTCGCGGCAGCCCTCAAGGAGTCGAAGGCCCGCCGTCTGGCCCGGGGCGACAGGGACCCCGCGGTGCGGGTGGATCCCCTGGACATCGGGTGACTCCGGCGGGGGCACCTCCCAGCGGTAGCTGGGGGAGAACCGGGCCTCTAGAGGGACGGCCGGGGGCTCGGGAAGGCGCTGGGGCGGGGGTCCTCGCGGAGGGACGGGGCCGACTGCGGCGGGACCGTGCGGGCGGCCGGCACCGAGGGCAGGGGGGCGGGCTCGGCCGGGCGGCCCGTGGACGGTTCGCCGCCCTCGGTCGCGTTCTGCGCGGCGGCCCGGCGGGCACCGTAACGGCGGTGCACCGCCTGCTTGGTGACGCCGAGCGCCGAGCCCACCGCGTCCCAGGAGAAGCCGAGCGAGCGGTCGAAGTCGACCGCGGCCGTGACCAGCGTCTCGACGCTGTCCCGCAGCTCCTGGGCGAGCCGCACGGTGGGCGCCGGGGCGCGTCCGTAGACCACGAAACCGGACGACGGGCCGGTGCGACGGGGGCGGTAGACATTGCCGAGCTGGGCGGTGAGCGTGCGCAGCGCGTCCACCTGGCGGCGGACCCGCTCGATGTCCCGGACCAGGAGGTGCAGGCTGGCCCGTGCCTGGGCGTCATGAGTTGCGTGGTCGGCCATGAACAAGCCTCTCGAACCGGCGTTGACGGGGGATTGGGGGGATGGGGGAGCTGGGGAAGGGCTGGGGCTGGACAGGGGAGTCGGACGGGCGGCGGGAAACGGATCGGGCCGCGACAGCGGCCCGATGCGGTCAATCTGCCTTGACCAACGCGGCACCCGCCCGTCGGTCACGGTCCGGGGCGTGCGGCAGTCCGCTCGTACGCCCCCTCGGACGGCGGACCATAGACTTCACGCTGTTCGCGACGTTCCCGCCGTATCCGCTGTGTGAGAGGTAGTTCGCCACCCATGAGGCTCGTCTTCGCCGGTACCCCCGAGGTCGCCCTGCCCGCTCTGGACGCGCTGATCGCGTCCGAGAAGCACGAGGTGGTGGCCGTGGTGACCCGTCCCGACGCGCCCGCCGGGCGCGGCCGTCGGCTGGTGGCCAGCCCGGTCGCCGAGCGGGCCGAGGAGGCGGGCATCGAGGTGCTCAAGCCCGCCAAGCCGCGCGATCCGGAGTTCCTCGCCCGGCTCACCGAGATCGCGCCGGACTGCTGCCCGGTGGTGGCCTACGGCGCGCTGCTGCCCAAGGCCGCGCTGGAGATCCCCGCGCACGGCTGGGTTAATCTGCACTTCTCGCTGCTCCCGGCCTGGCGGGGCGCGGCCCCCGTGCAGCACTCCCTGCTGGCGGGCGACGAGATGACCGGCGCCTCGACCTTCCAGATCGAGGAAGGGCTGGACTCCGGGCCGGTGTTCGGGGTGGTGACGGAGGAGGTGCGGGCCACCGACACCAGCGGCGATCTGCTGACCCGGCTCGCCTTCGCCGGCGCGGGGCTGCTCGAGGCGACGATGGACGGCATCGAGAACGGCACCCTGAACCCGGTGCCGCAGCCGGCCGAGGGCATCTCGCTGGCCCCGAAGATCACTGTCGAGGACGCGGAGATCGACTGGACGGCGCCCGCGCTGCGCGTCGACCGGCTGGTGCGCGCGTGCACGCCCGCCCCGGGCGCGTGGACCACCTTCCGGGGGGAGCGGCTGAAGGTCGTCTCGGCGCGCCCGGTGGCGGACCGTACGGATCTGGAACCCGGGCTGCTGGCGGCCACCAAGAAGGCCGTGTACGTGGGCACCGGCAGCCATGCCGTCGAGCTGACCTGGGTGCGGCCGCAGGGCAAGAAGCCGATGCTCGCGGCGGACTGGGCGCGCGGGGTGCGGATCGCGGAGGACGAGCGGCTCGGGGCCTGAGCGGGCCGCCGCGCCGGAACCAGGTGCGCTACGGACGCGCCGAGGGGGCGGACGTTGACTTCAACCTAGGTTGAGGTCCTACGTTCCTCACGAGACCTCGGAGGTGCGTGATGGACATGCAATCGACCGCCTGGCATTCCCTGTACCAGACGGCCAATGCTCAAGACGACCGGCGGCCCTTCTCCCGCGAGACGCTGCGCCGCATCGGCGCCTTCGCCCGTCCGCACCGCCGCCAACTGCTGCTGTTCCTGGTGCTGAGCACGGTCACGGCGGTGCTCGCGGTGGCGACGCCGCTGCTGGCCGGCCGGGTGGTGGACGCGATCGTCCACCGTTCGGGACAGGACACGGTGCTCTGGCTGGCCGGGCTGATCGCCGCGATCGCCGTGGCGGAGGCGGCGCTCGGGCTGCTGACCCGCTGGCTGTCGGCGAACATCGGCGAGGGGCTGATCCTCGATCTGCGCACCGCCGTCTTCGACCACGTCCAGCGGATGCCGGTGGCGTTCTTCACCAGGACCCGCACCGGCGCGCTGGTCAGCAGGCTCAACAACGACGTCATCGGCGCGCAGCGGGCGTTCAGCGACACCCTCTCCGGGGTGGTCGGCAATGTGGTGACGCTGCTGCTCACTTTCGTCGTCATGGTCGGGATCTCCTGGCAGATCACCCTGCTGACGCTGCTGCTCCTGCCCGTCTTCCTGCTGCCCGCGCGCCGGGTGGGCGGACGGCTGGCGAAGCTGCGGCGCGAGGCGGCCGCGCACAACGCCGCGATGAGCACCCAGATGACCGAGCGCTTCTCCGCGCCCGGGGCGACCCTGGTCAAGCTGTTCGGGCGGCCCGCGGACGAGTCCGCCGAGTTCGCCGCGCGGACCCGGCGGGTGCGGGACATCGGGGTGCGGACCGCGATGGTGCAGGTCTCCTTCGTGACCGCGCTGACCCTCGTCTCCGCGCTGGCCCTCGCCCTGGTCTACGGCCTCGGTGGCTGGTTCGCGCTGCACGGGCGGCTCGACCCCGGCGCCGTCGTGGCGCTCGCGCTGCTGCTCACCCGGCTGTACGCGCCGCTGACCGCGCTGGCCGGGGCGCGGGTCGAGGTGATGAGCGCGCTCGTCAGCTTCGAGCGGGTCTTCGAGGTGCTGGACCTCGAGCCGCTGATCAAGGAGAAGCCGGACGCCCGGGAGGTCCCGGAGGGGCCGGTGTCCGTCGAGTTCGACCGCGTGGACTTCGGCTACCCGGCCGCGGACAAGGTCTCCCTGGCCTCCCTCGAGGAGGTCGCGACCCTGGACACCCGCGGCGGCGTCCCGGTTCTGCACCAGGTGTCCTTCCGCGCCGAACCGGGCCAGATGGTCGCGCTGGTGGGCTCCTCCGGCGCCGGGAAGTCGACCATCGCGCAACTGCTGCCGAGGCTCTACGACGCCGACGGCGGCGCCGTACGGCTCGCCGGGGTGGACGTCCGCGATCTGACGGCCGACTCGATCCGCGCCACCCTCGGCATGGTCACGCAGGACGGCCACCTCTTCCACGACTCGATCCGCGCCAATCTGCTGCTGGCCCGGCCGGAGGCCACCGACGAGGAGCTGTGGGCGGTGCTGCGCCGGGCCCGGCTCGAGGGGCTGATCGCGGCGCTGCCGGACGGTCTCGACACCGTCGTCGGCGAGCGCGGCTACCGGCTCTCCGGCGGTGAGCGCCAGCGGCTGACCATCGCCCGGCTGCTGCTGGCCCGGCCCCGGGTGGTGATCCTGGACGAGGCCACCGCGCATCTGGACTCCACCTCGGAGGCGGATGTCCAGGAGGCGCTCGGCGAGGCGCTGGCCGGGCGCACCGCGGTGGTGATCGCCCACCGGCTGTCCACGGTCCGGGCCGCGGATCTCATTCTCGTCGTGGAGGACGGGCGGATCGTGGAGCGCGGTACGCACACCGCGCTGCTGGCCGCCGGAGGCCGCTACGAGGAGCTGTACCGCACCCAGTTCGAGCAGCCGACGACGGTCGACCACGGATTCACCGTGGACGGAGCGAGCATGGGCGGAGCGAGCGTGTCCGGCGCGGCCGTCGCGCCCACGGCCGTGCACGGGACGACCGCGAACGGGACGACCGTCAACGGAACCGTCGTGGACGGAACGGCCCTGGACGACGGCCCCACGACCGCCGACGCCCCGGCGACGTAGGCTGGTCCCTTCAGCCCGATCCGTCCCCCGGAGCACATTTCCCGTGACCGACCAGCCCCGTCGTCGCCGTCCGCACGCCCCGAACCGGCCTGGCAAGCCCTACCGCCGCCCGCAGAAGGACCCCGTGCGGATCCTCGCCTTCGAGGCGCTGCGGGCGGTCGACGAGCGGGACGCGTACGCCAACCTCGTTCTCCCGCCCCTGCTGCGCAAGGCGCGGGAGAGCGCGGAGGCCGGCAGCGGGCCGCGGTTCGACTCCCGGGACGCGGCGCTCGCCACCGAGCTGGTCTACGGTACCCTGCGCCACCAGGGCACCTACGATGCGATCATCGCCGACTGCGTGGACCGCCCGCTGCACGAGGTGGATCCGCCCGTGCTCGATGTACTGAGCCTCGGCGCCCACCAGTTGCTCGGGACCCGTATCCCCACCCACGCCGCCGTCTCGGCGAGCGTGGAGCTGGCCCGGGTGGTGCTCGGCGACGGCCGGGCCAAGTTCGTCAACGCCGTGCTGCGCAAGATCGCCACCCATGACCTCGACGGCTGGCTGGAGCGGGTCGCTCCGCCGTACGACGAGGACCCCGAGGAGCATCTGGGCGTCCGCCACTCGCATCCGCGCTGGGTCGTCTCCGCCCTGTGGGACGCGCTCGGCGGCGGCAGCGCCGGTATGGAGGAGCTGCTGGCCGCCGACAACGAACGGCCCGAGGTCACCCTCGTCGCCCGGCCCGGCCGGTCCACGCCCGGGGAGCTGCTGGCCGCGGTCGGCGAGCAGGCCGCGGTGCCGGGCCGCTGGTCGCCGTACGCGGTGCGGCTCACCGAGGGCGGCGAGCCCGGTGCGCTGGAGGCGGTGCGCGACGGGCGGGCCGGAGTGCAGGACGAGGGCAGCCAGTTGGTGGCGCTCGCGCTGGCGAACGCCCCGCTGGAGGGGGACGACCGGCGCTGGCTGGACGGCTGCGCGGGCCCCGGCGGCAAGGCCGCGCTGCTCGCCGCGCTCGCCGCGGAGCGCGGCGCCTCGCTGCTGGCCGCCGAGAAGCAGCCGCACCGGGCCCGGCTGGTGGCCGGGGCCCTGGCGGGCAACCCCGGGCCGTACCAGGTGATCGCCGCGGACGGCACCCGGCCGCCGTGGCGCCCGGAGTCCTTCGACCGGGTGCTGGTGGACGTCCCCTGCACCGGCCTGGGCGCCCTGCGCCGCCGCCCCGAGGCGCGCTGGCGGCGCCGCCCCGAGGACCTCGAGGGGTTCGCCCCGCTCCAGCGCGGGCTGCTGCGGGAGGCGCTGGCCGCGGCGCGGATCGGCGGGGTGGTCGGCTACGCCACCTGCTCCCCGCATCCGGCCGAGACCCGGGCCGTGGTCGAGGACGTCCTCAAGGGGCGGGGCGGCGCGGCCGTCTCCGCGGAGTGGATCGACGCCCGGCCGCTGCTGCCCGGGGTGCCCGAGCTGGGCGACGGCCCCGACGTCCAGCTGTGGCCGCACCGGCACGGCACGGACGCCATGTATCTGGCCCTGCTGCGCCGCACCGGCTGACCGCGCCCATCGCCGGGGATTTCCGGGGTCAGCCCATTCCAGGACGGGCGTTCAGTCCTTCGGAACCGCCGGAAGCGCTTCCTCGGGCCGGTCGGTCGGGGCGTAGAGCGTAGCGGCCTGGGCGGTGGGATTGAGGTCCCTGTGCACCTCGCGCGCCACCGCCTCGATGGTGGCCACGCCCGCCTCCATGGTGCGGTCGTCCTGGGTGAGCACGGTGAGGGTGTAGTCGTGGCCGCCGCCGGTGAAGGCGCCGAGGCTGTGCACCCGCCAGACGTGCGAGGACCGCTTCAGCCAGCCGTTCTTCACCTGGATCCGGGTACCGGCCGGGGCCCCGGCCGGGGTGCCCCAGCGCTGTTCGGGGATGACCTTGCCCATCAGCGTGCGGACGTAGGCGCGGGAGGCGTCGGTGAGCACCGTGTTCGGGTGGGTGATCAGGTCCAGGAGCCGCTCCTGGTCGTTCGCGGTGATCTGGGTGAGGCCCCAGTAGCCGTCCTTGCCGGGCACGGTGGCGTCCATTCCGGCCGCCCGCAGGAACGCCTTGACCCCGGCCGGCTTGAGCTGCTTCCACAGCTTGCTGGTCGAGGCGTTGTCCGACTTGGTGATCATGGCCTTGGCGAGGGTCTTCTCGCGCTTGGTCAGCCCCCGGTGGTGCCGCTGCGCGTCCCACAGCAGCGCTCCAAGGACCGTCACCTTCACCACGCTCGCGGAGTCGAACCTCTGGTTCGCGCGCAGGGTGCAGCGGGTGTGGGTGGTGTGGTCGCGGAGGCTGATCGCGACGGTGCCGGACCGGCCGCGCAGCGCGCCGGCGATGTCCTTGGACATCCTTCCGGCCAGCCCGGACTGGTGCGAGACGCAGACCGGCCGCGGTGCCGTGGCCGCCGCGGAGGCGGGGCCGGCCCCGGCGGCCGGCGCCGCGACGACGGCCGCCGTCAGCGCCGCGCACACCGCGGTGCGGGGGTGCCGGGGTATTCGATCGCTCGTCATGGTGGGTTGCCTGTAGGGGTTGCTCGACCATCTTCATGATCTCGTCTCCCTCGGCGTCCGTCGATCCGAGCGGGGCCGATGAACCGAGCGGGCCGATGGCCTTGGCGGGGCCGATGAACCGAGCGGGGCCGATGGCCTTGGCGGGTCCGGTGATCCGAGCGGGACCCGGTGATCACATCCCGGCTCCATGGACCGGCGCCGATCGTGGGAGGCTTGGAGCCATGGCCCCGCAGATCAATCCCAGCATCCTGTCCGCAGACTTCGCCCGCCTGGCGGATGAGGCGAAGGCGGTGGAAGGCGCCGACTGGCTCCACGTCGACGTCATGGACAACCACTTCGTCCCCAACCTCACCCTCGGCGTGCCGGTGGTCGAATCCCTGGGCAGGGCCACGGACACCCCGCTGGACTGCCATCTCATGATCGAGGACCCGGACCGCTGGGCGCCGCAGTACATCGAGGCGGGCGCCGGCTCCGTCACCTTCCATGTGGAGGCCGCGGCCGCGCCGGTGCGGCTGGCGCGCGAGATCCGGGCCAAGGGCGCGCGGGCCTCGATGGCGCTCAAGCCCGCCACACCCATCGAGCCGTACGAGGATCTGCTGCCCGAGCTGGACATGCTGCTGGTGATGACCGTGGAGCCCGGCTTCGGCGGCCAGGCGTTCCTCGACATCATGCTGCCGAAGATCCGCCGCACCCGGCAGCTCATCGCCAAGCACGGCCTTCAGATGTGGCTGCAGGTGGACGGCGGGGTCTCCGCCGAGACCATCGAGCGGTGCGCCGAGGCGGGCGCCGACGTGTTCGTCGCGGGCTCGGCCGTCTACGGCGCCGACGACCCGGCCAAGGCCGTACGGGAGCTGCGCCACCTCGCCGAAAAGGCGACCGGCACCCCCGGTTCATGAGGCGACCCAGCTACCGGTCGGTGAACTCAAGGATGAAGGCCAAACCAACTCCGCCGTTTCTGACAGGATGAACGGTGAGTCCGGACAGTGAATAGTGAGGAGACCGCGGTGTCGACGGGCCGTTCAGCCACGCGGATGGGACCCGCCGAACTGGTGCAGGCGGCCGCCATGGCGCGCCGCTTCTACCTCGAGGGCAAGTCCAAGATCCAGATCGCCGAGGAGTTCGGCGTGAGCCGCTTCAAGGTCGCGCGGGTGCTGGAGACGGCGCTCGAGCGCGATCTGGTGCGCATCGAAATCCGGGTTCCCGCCGAACTCGACGCGGAGCGCTCCGACGCGCTGCGGGCCCGCTACGGGCTGCGCCACGCGGTCGTCGTGGAGTCCCCGGCCGACGCCGAGGCGGACACCCCGGACCCGGAGAACCTCGGCGAGGTCGCCGCGGACCTGCTGGGCGAGCTGGTGACCGAGGGGGATGTGCTGGGGCTGGCCTGGGGACGGTCCACGATCCACATGGCGGCCGCGCTGCACCGGCTGCCCCCGTGCACCGTCGTCCAGCTCACGGGCGTGTACGACGCGGGCACGGCCGAGCGCGGCTCGGTCGAGGCGGTGCGCCGCGCCGCCGCCGTCTCCGGCGGTGAGGCGCATCCCATCTACGCGCCGATGCTGCTGCCGGACACGGCCACCGCGGACGCCCTGCGCGGCCAGACCGGTATCGCCCGTGCCTTCGAGTACTTCGACAAGGTCACCGTGGCCTGCGTGTCCATCGGCTCCTGGGAGGCGGGGATCTCCACGGTCTACGACATGCTGACGAAGGAGGAGCGGGCCCACTACGAGAGCCTGGGCGCCGCCGCCGAGATGTCGGCCCACCTCTTCGACGCCGAGGGCCGCCGCATCGGCCGCGACCTGGGCGAGCGCTGCATCACGGTGGAGGCCGACCGGCTGCGCCGGATCCCCGAGGTGGTGGCCATCGCCGGTGGCCGCCGTAAGGCCGAGGCGATCGGGGCGGTGCTGAGGTCCGGCCTGGTCACCAGCCTGGTGACGGACACCGCCGCGGCGGACTATCTGCTCGCCGAGACCACCCCCGCCGCCCACCCCGCCCTCGACCGCGCCGACCCGGACGGCGCGTAGCGGGCCGACCGCCGCGGGCTGGGGTCCTTCCGCCACGGAGATCCGTCGGAACGACCCCCCGGTCGGGAGGACGCCTCCGCCGTCGGAACGACCCCCCGTCGGGACGCCCCCTCCGTCGGAACGGCCCCGGCAGGGGAACCGCCCGCCGGATCACGCCAGAAGCAGGGCGGCGTCCCAGGGCACATCGTCGTCGGCGGTGCCGGCGGGCGGCGTGCTCCGGCCGAGCAGGACGAGGGCGACGCCCGCCGCGCCCTCCAGGAACGTGGGCGCGTCCAGCGGCTCCGGCCGGAACGACGGCATCGGCGCGGTGGGAAAGCCGAAGGCCGTGCCGGGGTCGAAGCGGGCACACAGCCGCTCGGCGATCTCGTCCGCCCGCGCGGACAGCGATGGATCGTCCAGCTCGTCGGCCATGCGCCCGGTGATCCGGGCCAGCCCGGCGAGGCCGTGGCAGAGTCCGGGGTCGTCCAGCCCCCGCAGTCCGTCGGGGCGGGCGAAGACCGCCCGCATCGCCTCCGCCGCGGTGTGCGCCCACGCCTCCTCGCCCAGCGCGACTCCGGCGAGGTGGAGCGCGCGGGCGATTCCCGGAGCCCCGTAGCACCAGCTCGCGCGCCCAGGCTCCAGGGCCGGCCGGACGGGGGCCAGCTCCTGGTCGGCGGAGACCGTACCGGGCCATCCGGGGCCCGCGGGGTCCTCCTGGCGCCAGCTCATCAGCCACCGGGCGATACGGCGGATGGCCGTGTCGTGGCCGGGGACGCGCAGTCCGCGCGTCCAGCACAGGGACAGCAGCGCGAGCGGCCCGGCTATCCCGTGGGCGAGGCCCAGGTCGAGCACCCACTCCCGGCGCCGCGGGTCCACCGCGGCGGGCCACGGGGGGCTGAACCAGCCGGGCAGGGGCCCGGCCGTGGCCTTGACGGGCTCGGTGAGGGCGACGAGATACCGCAGCACGTCGTGGATCGCTTCGGGGTCGGACGGCTCGGCGAGGAAGTACCGGCCGAGGCCGGTCACACCGGCGACGACGTCGAAGTTCTCCCGCTCCGCCCCGGGGACACCGAATTCCATCCGGTCGTACTCGGCGTCGAGGACCTTTCCGAGGCGATGCCGCAGCGCCGCGTCCACCCGGCCCCGCACGGTGGCGTAGTCCCGGGGCGAGCGGGCGGCGTGCTTGGTGGCGAGGCCGAGCCCGGCCAGGCCCGTGATCAGCCCGGAACCCTTGGCACCGGCGAACCCGGCCTCCGCGGCCAGCAGGGCGTGGACGGTCGTGCGCAGGCCCGGGTCGCCCTTGCTCAGCTCACTGAGCAACAGCGTCGCCCCCGAGGCGCCCATGCCGAGCCCGGCGGCGGTGAAGTCCCCGGTGCCGGTGGAGAGAACGTGGTCGCGGACGCGGGCGGCGATCTCGGCCGCCACCGTGCCGGCGTCCCACCCTCCGGCTGGTGCCGCCGTCATCCGAGGTGCCTCCGCCGTCCGTGTTCGGCCTGGGCGAGGCCGCGCGCCACCGCCAGCGAACGGGCCTCGGAGGTGCGTGAGGTGCCGATGAGCCGGTTGTGGTGCATATGCAACACGCTCGCCAGCACCGATCCGTCGGCGGCCACGGAGGCATAGGCACGCATGGCGGCCGCCCTGGCGTCGAGGGCGGCGAGCACGGCGGCGCCGCCCTCGGCGGGGAACGCGGCCCGGAGCCCGCCGTCCAGCAGGCGAAGTGCCGCCGTGCGCCCGTCCCGGAAGTGGGCGTGGTGCTCCTCGTCCCGCGGGTTGCGCAGGAACCAGTCGGTCCACCGGTCGCCGTGGACCTGGCGGGCGAGATCGAGGTAGTTGGCGGCGGCGAGCAGCCGCGGCTCGACGGCGACCGCGCCGACCGCCCGGAGGCGCAGCTGTTCGAGGGCGGCCACGCTGTCGTGGTGGAAGACCGCCTCGGCGGCCTCGATGGCCTCGGGGCCACCGTAGCGGTGGGTTTCGGGCTCATAGCCGTCGATGACGAACCCCCCGGCCAGACGCAGGTCGCGCAGCTGCTCCACCCAGTCCAGGACACCCGGCAGCAGCTCGCCGTGGAGCGTGCCGGGGTCGCCGTGGAACCGCAGTCGCAGATGCGCGCCGGCCGGATCGGCGTAGCGGATGAAGAACCAGCGGTCCACCGCGGGCGGCAGGGCCGCCAGCAGCCGGGGCAGGTGCTCGGTCAGCACCTCGTCCTGGCGGCCGGCGTAGGCGTAGAGCTTGCCGTAGAGCCACCCGCGGCTGTGCCGCGGGACGGGCGGACCGACCGGGCGGATCCGCCGCGCCGGAGCCCGGACGGCCGGGGACTCGCCGGACGCCGGGCGGGCGGGCAGCAGCGGAATCACCAGTTCGCTGCTGAACGCCCCCGAGTCGGTGGCGAGCCAGCCGCCGCCCCGCCCCGCGTCCTCGGGCGTCTCGTACGCCGTCACGTCCTTGCCCCGGCGCAGCTCGCGGCGCAGCACCATGCGGTGGAGCGGGGCGGTCAGGTCGATCTCCACCCGGTGGTCGTCGCCCCCGCCGACGGCGACCCGGTCGGGTACGTTCCAGCGTGCCCGCCAGCCGTCCAGGCGGCGCTCCCACTCCGCGTCGGAGACGGCGGAGTCGAACAGGCCGGGGTCGGTCAGCCGCCATCGGGCGGGGGCGAGGACCGTCCTGCCGTACCGGACCCGGGGCAGGTGGGGAAGTGTGGAGTGGCGCCCCCATGTCCACACGCACGAGGGCCAGCTTCCCATCGTCGGCAACTCGCGCAGCAGACGGACCGCCGCGGGGGCGCGCCGCGGGTCGAGCATGGTCGGAACCCGGGGGTTGATCTCCTGCCCGGTCGAGGCGTCCACGAGATACAGCCGGTCCGGGTCGGCGGCCAGTGCGAGATCGCCCATTCCCCGCACGGCGGGCGAGGCCCGGTCCGCGAAGCAGCCCACCGCGACCCGCTCGGTCCAGAACGGCCGGACGCGGGCCACATTGGCGTCGCGGCCGCTCAGGGGCAGGAAGTCCAGGTGTGCCTGGAGCGCGCCGTCCCGGGCCGAGTCGGCGGCGGAGCGGCGTGCCAACTCGCCCACCTCCTCCACGTCGTCGAGGAGGTAGGCGAACCGGCCGAAGAGCGCGCCCGGTGCCGGCGATCCCGTCGACGGGGAGAGCACGAGCGCGAAGTCGCCCGCTTCGAGGGACCGCCGCGAGGGGGCGGTCAGATGGGCGCAGAGCTCAAGCGCGGCCGGGGGCGGTGCTCCGGAGCCGCGCAGCCGGTCGAGCGCCGCGTCGTCGAGCACCACCTCGCGGTCGCCCGACGCGATCGCCGTGAGCGCCAGCTCGCCCAGGAACTCGTTCCGGGCCCGGTCGCGTTCGCTCGGCTCACCGGGTTCCGCCGTGCGCCGCTCGCTTCTGGGATGGTCGTAGCCGGCGGGCGGGCCCAGGCCGGTGTGCGGGTCGAGGACGTCGGCGAGCGGCACGGCCCGGTCGGTGCCATAGCGTTCGACGAACGCGTCACGGTACTCCCGGAGCTCCGGCGTCGGCATGGTGTCGGGTGCGGCGAGACACAGCGCCGTGGCCGCGCGTTCCGCCTCCCGCAGCACCTCCCGGTCCAGGGTGACTTCGGCGTCCAGTCGCATGTCGACCTGGATCGGCCGGTCATCGGCGCGCAGGCCGCCCATCGCGTCCAGGGCCGTTCGCCAGCGGCCGAGTCCCGCGCCGAGGCGTTCCGCGCCGTAACTCTCCAACAGGTCGCCGATGGCGGCCAGTTCGCGTGCCTTGTCGGTTCGGCCCACGGCCTTGAGGACGTCCACCGCGTACCGTAACGGGTCGGTCTCGCCGAGCGGGGGGCGCAGCTCGGTGAGAAGGAAGCCCTGGCGGACCAGCTCGAGGAGAAGCCCCTCCTTGGCGGACGCGGGGACGTTCGGGTACGTCTCGTCGAGGATCTCCAGCAGGCCGCCGGCCGGGCGGGGGTGCCGGGCGGCGGCGAGGATGGTCCGCACGGCCGCCGTGTGGCGTATGGAGATCTCCTGGGCGCTCCGCCCCTCGCGCTGCCGCCCCTCGCCCCGCCGTTCGTCGGCGGCCGGCTCATCGGAGCCTGCGGGGTCCTTCATGTCGTAGCCGCAGGGGAGCACCCAGCGCCGCCCGCGTGCGAAGCCCAGGTCGTTCGCCACGACGCGCAGCGCCCGCAGCACCTCGAGGTCGCCCTCCCAGGTGGTGAGCACACCGCTCAGCCAGCCGCCGTCCGGGCGCACCGCCTTGCGGTGCCGGGTGCCCAGCCGGATCCGGTAGCCCGTCTCGCCGAAGGACACCGGGGCGACGCCCGCCAGGAGCCCGAAGGGGGTGGCGCGGCTGGCACCCCGCAGGACGTAGCGCGTGGCCGAGAGCGTGAGCTTGCGCAGGGCGCCGGGCTTCATCGGCACGTCCGCGCGCAGCGCTTCCACGGTCCGGTGCAGTGAGGGGCTGGAGACGGCGAGGGCCTCCTCGACCCGTCCGTCGGAGAGGAGCGCGTCGATGTACCGGCGGACCTGTTCGCGGTCGCGCGGGTCGATGTCCGCGCGGGTCCCGGCGGCCGAGCGGGGGAGGAGGGGGACACGGAGCATCCCACTGGGCTCCGCGTGGAACATCGCGTTGTCTCCGCACATGGTGTCGTCTCTCCCGTTCACGCTCGGCACCGCCATTCCGCCGTCGGCGAGCCGCGCGGGGCTCGGGCTCGGCCCGGACCCCGCGCGGTGACCACTAACAGGCCGGCGCGACGACGGTGCACCAGAGGATGGACGCCGCGGGCGTGCCGGTGGAGGCGCCCTGGGCGGCCGCCGGCTCGTCGAGCTCGACACGCACGTCCAGGTCGAACTCCGACATCTCAGTGGCCGACTCGGCCGGTACGGCAACAGACATGGTCAACTCCTTCGATAGGGGGCGACGGCAGCCATTCGCACCCAGTGCCGCTCGGGCACACCTCACCGGGTGGGCGCGCACGGCTCCCGTTCGCGGGTTCGCGTACCGGACGCCCATGTCGAGCGCCCAGACCTTGTGTACGCGATCCACCTGCCGTTTCGGCAGTTCAGGCGGCTTTCCTGGCACTTTCCCCAGAAACCGGCGGTCGGTGGCACGAAAGCGGGCCGATCGCCGTCCGGGAGTTGAGGATCACGGCCCGGCGGTGGCCGCGGTCCATCGGCCACTCGCCCTCGGGCGTGCGCTCGGGTAACGTTTCGACGTAAGGCAGGTTGCCTGCCGGCATCGGAGCAGCCCCCGCAGCGCCTCTTTGGAGGACTCTATGAACGCGGGGGTCTTTTGTTGTGCCGCCGTGGGAGTGACCTGCGTCGTTTCGCGTGAAAATGTGAGACTCATGCGTTTCCTCGAGCCCGGTACGGGGCGCCATGTGGAATCTTCCCCGGCTCCCTACGACCTGACGTACGACGATGTGTTCATGGTGCCGAGCCGTTCCGCGGTCGGCTCCCGCCAGGGGGTGGACCTGTCGGCCCCCGACGGCACCGGCACCACCATCCCGCTCGTCGTCGCCAACATGACCGCGATCGCCGGCCGCCGCATGGCCGAGACGGTCGCCCGGCGCGGTGGCCTCGTCGTCATCCCGCAGGACATCCCGATCGACGTCGTCACCGACGTGGTCCGCTGGGTCAAGAGCCGCCATCTGGTGCTGGACACCCCGATCGTCCTCGCCCCGACCGGCACCGTCGCCGACGCGCTGTCGCTGCTGCCCAAGCGGGCACACGGCGCGGGCGTGGTGGTCGAGGACGGGCGTCCGGTGGGTGTGGTGACCGAGTCCGACCTGACCGGGGTGGACCGCTTCACCCAGCTGTCCGAGGTGATGTCGCGGGAGCTGATGGTGCTCGACGCCGACATCGACCCCCAGGAGGCGTTCAGCCGCCTCGACGCCGCCCACCGCAAGCTGGCCCCCGCCGTGGACGCGGACGGGAAGCTGGCGGGCATCCTGAGCCGCAAGGGAGCGCTGCGCGCGACGCTCTACACGCCCGCGGTGGACGCGGCGGGCCGGCTGCGGATCGCGGCCGCCGTCGGGGTCAACGGCGATGTGGAGGGCCGTACGAAGGCGCTCATCGACGCCGGGGTGGACACCCTCGTCGTGGACACCGCCCACGGCCACCAGGAGTCGATGGTCAGCGCGCTCAAGGCGGTCCGCGGGCTGGGCCCGCGGGTGCCGGTGGTGGCGGGCAACGTGGTCGCATCCGAGGGGGTGCGCGATCTCATCGAGGCCGGTGCCGACATCGTCAAGGTCGGCGTCGGGCCGGGTGCCATGTGCACCACCCGCATGATGACCGGTGTCGGCCGGCCGCAGTTCTCCGCGGTGATGGAATGCGCCGCCGAGGCGCGGAAGTTCGGCAAGCACATCTGGGCGGACGGCGGTATCCGGCACCCCCGTGACGTCGCCATGGCGCTGGCCGCCGGGGCGTCCAACGTCATGATCGGCTCCTGGTTCGCGGGCACGTACGAGTCGCCCGGCGACCTCCAGCACACCGCCGACGGCCGCCCCTACAAGGAGAGCTTCGGCATGGCGTCGGCGCGAGCGGTGCGCAATCGCACCAGCGAGGAGTCGGCGTACGAGCGGGCCCGCAAGGGGCTGTTCGAGGAGGGCATCTCCACCTCGCGGATGTTCCTGGACCCGGCCCGGCCGGGCGTCGAGGACCTGATCGACTCGATCGTCGCGGGCGTGCGCAGCTCGTGCACCTACGCGGGCGCGGGGTCGCTCGAGGAGTTCCACGAGCGGGCCGTCGTCGGCGTCCAGAGCGCCGCGGGCTACGCCGAGGGCAAGCCCCTCCACGCCTCCTGGGACTGAGCCGGCGCCCCTGGAGCCGGCGCGCCCCGGAGCCGGCGCCTACCGGGACCGCAACAGCGCCACAGCCCCACTCGGCTCGGGTGAGTGGGGCTGTGGCGCCGTGGTGTGACGGTGTCTCATCTCGCCATTCCACGCTGCTCACCCCGGGTGCGGGGCAGCGCGTGGCGTGGCGGGCTGGTGAGCGTGATCTGCCGCACCAACTGGTGGAACGAGACCAGCGCGGCGACCGGGGGAAGACCGGCCACGGCCATGCTGGGCGCGTTCCTCGGGGCGTGGGCCACGCACAGGAACACCGCGATGGTGGAGAAGAGCACCACCACGGCCCATGAGTGCGCCGCGCCCCGCCGGTGCAGGGCCGCTCGCAGCACCGAAAGCGAGGCGACCAGCCAGGGCCCGTAGACCAGCAGGGGCCACCACGCCGCCATGGACTCCGAGGTGCTCGGGGAGGCCAGATAGCGCAGCGGGCGGTAGGAGATCATTCCGCCCAGCACGCTCAGCATGGCGACGATGACCGTGGTGACCGCCGCGAAGATCAGGCTGATCACATGCAGCCACGGCATCGTCGGCAGCCGGAAGCGGACCCGGCGGCGCTTGCCGCGCCCCCGCACATGCGCGGGGGAGGGGGTTCGCAGGGGGGTGACCGGTGGTCCGATGGGGCCGGTGGTGTGCACCGCCTCCTCGGCGGAGGACGTCTGGAGCAGCCGCGCCAGGTCCCCCTCCAGGTCCCAGCGGCCCTCGATGGTCTCCGGGTCGGGCAGGGGGAAAGGATTCATCTCATAATCGGCCGCCACCTCGAACCGGTCCCCGGGAGGGGGTGCGGGGGCGGGCCGGTGGCCGGTGGGAGGGGGCCCGTAGCCGCCCGGCCTCGGCTCGGTGTACGTCATGCCTTGACGCCCGGTTCTGTGGTACCGGAGCGCTGGAGGAAGTCCGCCTCGATCCGGCCCAGCGTCCGGATGAAGTCCTCCCACACTCTCGCGCAGTATTCGAGCGGGTAGCGCTCGCTGTCACCCCCCTGGTCACGGGGCCGGAACACGGGTTCGGCGCCGAGGCGGGAGTGATCGGGTGGTTGCAGACTGTCAGTGGTCACGTCCCCACCAACGACCGCTAAAATGGTGCAGTATCGCGGCATTCGGGTGAAACGCGCGCTGACGAGCTCAGGGTTTCGCAACGATTCACCGTCGGGCGCCCCCGCGCGCAACGTTGCGACACGTATGCGCAACCATGGTGCATTACGGCCGTCGGCGGACGGCTCATAGGGTCTTGCGCTGACGTGGAGTGGCGGGGACCGGCTGCTCGGCGATTCCCACCTGCGGGTTTCCCTCCCGGGTATCCGTATGTCCGCAGTCGGTCGCCACCACCTGATGGCAGCGATAAAGGAGCCACCCAAGTGTTGGAGCACGGCGCAGCACCGCCCGCCACCCAGCAACCGGAACCAGACCCTCCGGTCGGCGGGCTGGGCGCCCGCCTGATGCGGCGCAAGCCGGTGGAGCGGCTGGTCGCCGAGGGCGGCCAGGGCGAGGGCGGAAGCCTCCGGCGCTCGATGGGCGTATGGCAGCTCACCATGATCAGCATCGGCGCCACCCTGGGCACCGGCATCTTCGTGGTGCTCGGCGAGGCGGTGCCGGACGCGGGCCCCGCGGTCGTCGTGTCGTTCGTCATAGCCGGGCTCACCGCGCTGTTCTCCGCGCTGTCCTACGCCGAGTTGGCGGGCACCATCCCGGTCTCCGGTTCCTCCTACTCGTACGCCTACGCCACGATGGGCGAGCTGATCGCCTGGGTCTGCGGCTGGTGTCTGATCCTGGAGTACGGCGTCTCGGTGGCGGCCGTGGCCGTCGGCTGGGGCGAGTACCTCAACGAACTGCTCGACGGCACGCTCGGCATCACCATCCCCGACGCGCTGGCCGCCCCGCCCGGGGACGGCGGGGTCTTCAATCTGCCCGCGCTGCTCGTGGTGCTGCTGGCCATGGCGTTCCTGCTGGGCGGCGCCAAGGAGAGCGCCCGCGCCAACGCGATCATGGTGGGGGTGAAGATCGCGGCGCTGATCCTCTTCTGCGCCGTCGCCTTCACCGGCATCCGGGCCGGCAACTACACCCCGTTCATGCCGCTGGGCATGGCGGGCGTCAGCGCCGCCGGCGCCACCCTCTTCTTCTCCTACATCGGCTTCGACGCCGCCTCCACGGCCGGTGAGGAGGCCAAGAACCCCCAGCGCGACCTGCCCCGCGCGATCATGCTCTCGCTGATCATCGTCACCGCGCTGTACTGCCTGGTGGCCGCCGTGGCGGTGGGCGCGCTGCCGTGGAAGAAGTTCTCCGGCTCCGAGGCCGCGCTCTCCTCGATCATGAAGGATGTCACCGGACAGGACTTCTGGGCCGTGCTGCTGGCGGCCGGCGCGGTGATCGCGATCGCCTCCGTGGTGCTGACCGTGCTCTACGGGCAGACCCGCATCCTCTTCGCGATGTCCCGGGACGGGCTGGTGCCCAAGGCCTTCTCCACGGTCCACGCCCGGACCGGGGTGCCCCGCGCCAACACCGTCATCGTCTCGCTCTTCTGCGGGGTCCTCGCCGCCGCGATCCCGCTCGGTCAGCTCGCCGACGCCACCAGCATCGGCACGCTCTTCGCCTTCGCGCTGGTCAACATCGCCGTGATCGTGCTCCGCCGGACCCGGCCCGATATGCCCCGGACCTTCCGGGTGCCGCTGTCCCCGCTCTTCCCGGTGATCGGCTTCGCGCTGTGTCTGTGGATGATGGGCAGCCTGCAGTTCGTGACCTGGGTGGTCTTCGGCGTGTGGATGGCCGTCGGCCTTGTGCTGTACTTCGGATACGGCATGCGCCGATCCCGACTGGCCACAGCAGAGAAGTGATTGCCCCCCAGTGCGACTGAACGATCTCGACGAACGCATCGTCCACGCCCTCGCCGAGGACGCCCGCCGCTCCTACGCCGACATCGGCGAAATCGTCGGACTGTCCGCGCCCGCCGTCAAACGGCGGGTGGACCGGCTGCGCGCGGAGGGGGCCATCACCGGCTTCACGGTGCGGGTCGATCCGGTGGCGCTGGGCTGGGAGACCGAGGGCTTCATCGAGCTCTTCTGCCGCCACAACACCTCGCCGGAGGACATCCGCCGAGGTCTGTCGCGCTACCCCGAGGTGGTGTCCGCGTCCACCGTCACCGGTGACGCGGACGCCGTCGTCCAGGTCTTCGCCGCCGATATGCGCCACTTCGAGCGGGTGCTGGAGCGGATCGCGGGGGAGCCGTTCGTGGAGCGCACCAAGTCCGTGCTGGTGTTGTCGCCGCTGCTGCGGAGGTTCAGTTCGGGTGCCCCGACGTAAGCGCTCCGCTGGGTGCGCGGTTCTGGGCGTCTGCCCTGGCCTGTTGTCGGTCGGCTGCGGCATGCGTCGTGGCTGGGCGCGCAGTTCCCCGCGCCCCTGCGGGGCGCCCCCCTCACGCGGCGGAGCCGCATATCGACACAGCCCCGCGCCTCTTCGGGGCCCCGGCCCGTGCAATGAATCGTCGTGTGCCGGGTCCCATACGGTGTGAATCGACGCCGGACGCAATGAAGTCGTCTTGTTGGGCGATCCGGAGGCAACGTACTGTTTTTATGCCCGTACTCCTCCTCCCAAGGTCTGCCATGCCGCCGCTGCGCACCGCTCTGCTCCAGAACTCCGGTCACCCCGGCGACCCCGCCGGTAACCTCAAGGTCCTCGACGAGGCCGCCGCCCGAGCGGCCGCCGACGGCGCCGGGCTGCTGGTCACCGCGGAGATGTTCCTCACGGGCTACGCCATCGGCGGTGGCGGCGTGCGGGAGCTGGCCGAGCCGGCCGACGGGCCGAGCGGCCGGGCCGTGGCCGACATCGCCGCGGCGCACGGGCTGGCCATCCTCTACGGCTACCCCGAGCGCCACGCGGACGCGGTTCACAACTCCGCGCGGCTGGTGGGCGCGGACGGCACCGAGCTGGCCAACTACCGCAAGACCCATCTCTACGGCTGCTTCGAGCGGGCGTCGTTCACCCCCGGTGAGGCCCCCGTCGTCCAGGCCACCATCGGCGAGCTGACCGTCGGCATCCTGGTCTGCTACGACGTGGAGTTCCCCGAGAACGTACGGGCCCACGCGCTGGCCGGGACCGATCTGCTGGTGGTGCCCACCGCGCAGATGCACCCCTTCGAGTTCGTGGCCGAATCCCTGATCCCGGTGCGGGCCTTCGAGAGCCAGATGTACATCGCGTACGTCAACCGCAGCGGCCGCGAGGGCGAGTTCGACTTCGTCGGGCTGAGCTGTCTCGCCGGGCCCGACGGCGCCACCTGTCTGCGTGCCGGCCGCGGAGAGGAACTCCTCCTCGGCGACGTCGACCCCAAACTGCTGGCGACCTCGCGCCGGATCAACCCGTATCTGCGGGACCGCCGCCCCGGCCTCTACACCTCCCTCGGCTGATCCGTCCGGCCCCTGCCGCACCCGAACCACCCTTTTGAGCACAGCAGCAAGGAGTCCGTACCCCATGACGTCCACGGTGCCCACGGCCGTCCATGACGAGCAGGAGACGCAGGCCCTCGAGGCCCTGCCGCCCATCACCATGTTCGGCCCGGACTTCCCCTACGCCTACGACGACTACCTCGCCCACCCCGCGGGCCTGGGCCAGATACCCGCGACCGAGCACGGCGCCGAGGTCGCGGTCGTCGGCGGCGGGCTCTCCGGTGTCGTCGCCGCGTACGAGCTGATGAAGATGGGCCTGCGGCCCGTGGTCTACGAGGCCGACCGGATCGGCGGACGGCTGCGCACCGTCGGCTTCGACGGCTGTGACGACGCGCTGACCGCCGAGATGGGCGCGATGCGCTTCCCGCCGTCCTCCACCGCCCTCCAGCACTACATCGACCTGGTGGACCTGAAGACCCGGCCGTTCCCCAACCCGCTGGCCCCCGAGACCCCCTCGACCGTGGTCGACCTCAAGGGCGAGTCCCACTACGCCCGCACCATCGACGAGCTGCCGCCGGTCTACCGCGAGGTGGCCGACGCCTGGAACGCCTGCCTGGAGGAGGGCGCGGACTTCTCCGACATGAACCGCGCCATCCGCGAGCGGGACGTCCCCCGGATCCGGGAGATCTGGGCGCGGCTGGTCGAGAAGCTGGACAACCAGACGTTCTACGGCTTCCTCTGCGACTCCTCGGCCTTCACCTCCTTCCGCCACCGGGAGATCTTCGGCCAGGTCGGCTTCGGCACCGGCGGCTGGGACACCGACTTCCCCAACTCCATCCTGGAGATCCTGCGGGTCGTCTACACCGAGGCCGACGACCACCACCGCGGCATCGTCGGCGGCAGCCAGCAGCTTCCGCTGCGGCTGTGGGAGCGCGAGCCCGAGAAGATCGTCCACTGGCCCCAGGGCACCTCGCTGGCCTCGCTGCACGAGGGCGCGCCCCGCCCGGCCGTGACCCGGCTGCACCGGGCCGCGGGCGACCGCGTCGTGGTGACGGACGCGAGCGGTGACATCCGCTCGTACCGCGCGGTGGTCTTCACCGCGCAGTCCTGGATGCTGCTCTCCAAGATCGACTGCGATGACTCGCTCTTCCCGATCGACCACTGGACGGCGATCGAGCGCACCCACTACATGGAGTCCAGCAAGCTCTTCGTGCCGGTGGACCGGCCGTTCTGGCTGGACAAGGACGAGGTCACCGGGCGGGACACGATGAGCATGACGCTCACCGACCGGATGACCCGCGGCACGTACCTGCTGGACGACGGCCCGGACCGGCCCGCCGTCATCTGCCTCTCCTACACCTGGTGCGACGACAGCCTGAAGTGGCTGCCGCTGTCGGCGAACGAGCGGATGGAGGTCATGCTCAAGTCGCTCTCGGAGATCTATCCACACGTCGACATCCGCAAGCACATCATCGGCAGCCCGGTCACCGTGTCCTGGGAGAACGAGCCGTACTTCATGGGCGCGTTCAAGGCCAATCTGCCCGGCCACTACCGCTACCAGCGCCGGCTGTTCACCCACTTCATGCAGGACCGGCTGCCCGCCGACAAGCGCGGCGTCTTCCTCGCGGGCGACGACATCTCCTGGACCGCGGGCTGGGCCGAGGGCGCCGTCCAGACCGCGCTGAACGCGGTGTGGGGCGTCATGCACCAGTTCGGCGGCGGCACCGACCCGAAGAACCCGGGGCCGGGCGATCTGTACGACGAGATCGCGCCCGTCGAGCTCCCCGAGGACTGAGCCGGTCCGGGGGCCGCTCAGCACCCACCCGGACCGGGGGCACCCGCACCGGGGCCGCTCAGCACGCGGACGGCAGAGGAGTGAGCAGAAAGCGCCCGACCAGGCCCACGGTGGCGTCGACGCGCTCCGCGAACTCCTCCGCCAGCTCCGGCACTCCGCGCAGCCCCCACAGCGCGCGGAACGCCGCCCATGCGGCGTCCCGCGCCTTCTCCAGACTCCAGGAGCCCACGAGATGGGTGAGCGGATCGGCCACGTCCAGCAGGTCGGGGCCGGGCATCAGCTCCTCCCGGATCCGCTCCTCCATCCCCGTGAGCAGCTCTCCGATCCGGTCGAAGTCCCCCTCCAGGGCGTCCGGTTCGAGGCCCCGGGACCGGCAGGTGTCCAGCAGCGCGAGCGCCAGGTCATGGCCGATATGGGCGTTGATCCCGGCGAGCGCGAACTGCACCGGGCGGACCCCGGGATGGCACCGCAGCTGGAACAGCGGCCGCCAGCAGGCGGGCGGCCGCGCGCCGGTGGCCACCGCGTCGACCGCCGTCAGATAGCGCCCGGCGAACCGCACGTCCAGCTCCTCGGTGGCGGACGGGTCGTGGAAGTAGCCGTCCGCGAGCCGTCGGCCGACCTCCTCGGTGACCGACAGATACACCCCGTTGAAGACCGCCACCCCGTCCCCCGGCGGCAGCGCCGCGCCGAGCGCGCTCATGCGCGCCACGACGCTTCTCACGGTGCGCGGCGGCGCGAGCCGCGCGGGCGTGGGCATCGTCATGGACGCCAGGGTGGCAGGCCGGACGGGCGCGGTCCCGCCGTACGCCGCCGCGTCCCCTGGACGGCGTAATGCCTCGTCAACCTCCGTATCACAGCACACCCGCGTCGCGTGCGGTCCACATCGACGGGTACAGCGGGCGCCAGCCCAGCTCGTCGCGCAGCCGGAGGTTGGAGGCGATGCCGAACCAGGGGTCCTCGTCGGTCCGCTCGGTCATGCCCTCGGGCAGTGGCACCCCGTTGATCTGGAAGAGCTCGACCGTGGTCACCGGGGCGTCGTCCACGATGTTGTACTTGCGGCCCGAGACCGAGCCGCCGGCCGTGCCGCCCGGGGCGCGCAGCAGCCGCAGCAGCGCCTGCGTCGCGTCGGCGTGGTGGACCATGGCGAGCCGCCGGCTCCCGGCCCATGCCGCCGCGTGCGGCAGCACGTTCGTCAGATGCGGATCGCCGTCCCCGTAGACGAAGGCCAGGCTGCCGATGCGCAGATCGAGGCCGTGCTCGCGGTGCAGCGCCAGCAGTTCCCGCTCCGCCTCGGCCTTGGCGGCGGGGTACGCGCCCCACCGCGGACCGCCGGGCCTGCTCTCGTCGTCCTCCGTGAACGGCCGCCCGCGCGAGGCGCCGTACACCAGATTGGTGCTGACCTGGAGAAACCGGCTCGTCCCGGCCTCGACCGCGGCCCGCCCGAGCGCGACCGCCGCGTCCCGGTTGACCGCCCATGCCTCCTCGTCCGGCACCCCGCGGAAGGCCGCCGCGATGTTGACCACCGCATGCACCCCCTCCATGGCCCTCCGCAGATCCTTCTCCTCGCGCAGATCGCCGGCCATGAGCCGCGCGCCCTGGGCCGCGAAGGGAGCGCCGCGCTCCTCGTCGCGCACCAGCACCCGTACCTCGGTACCGGTCGCGCGCCGCTCCAGCAGCCGCTTGGTGAACCGCCGTCCCACCTGGCCGGTCGCACCCGTCACCAGAATCAAGGGCATGAGCATCCGCCTTTCGCCTCGTCGCTCGGCCTTAGAGCCTGCGGCGGGCGGGGCGGGACCGGGAGAGACCTCCGTATCCAGGGATCCGCAGACCCTGGATACCGGCCGCGGGCGCGGCGACCATGGGAGCGTGCATCGAACGGAACTCGCCGACTTCCTGCGCCGCTGCCGCGCCCGCCTCGGTCCCGCCGAGGTGGGGCTGACACCCGGCCCGCGGCGCCGTACGCCCGGGCTGCGCCGGGAGGAGGTGGCCCAGCTCGCGGGCATGTCCCCGGACTACTACACCCGGCTGGAACAGGCCCGCGGCCCGCGCCCGTCCCGCCAGATGCTGACCGCGCTGGCGCGGGCGCTGCGGCTCACCGACGACGAGCGGGACTATCTCTTCCATCTGGTGGGGGAGGAGCCGCCGCGCGACCGCAGCACCTCAGAGCATGTGCGGCCCGGACTGCTCAGGGTGCTGGACCGGCTGTACGACACCCCGGCCCAGGTGATCACCGACTGGGGCGAGGTGCTGGCGCAGAACGCGATGGCGGCGGCGCTGGTCGGCGACATCATGGGGCGGCCGCCCGGCGACCGCAATATCGTCCGCGGCTTCTTCACCCGGCGCGCCGACCCCTCCGGCACCCCCGGGATCTTCCCGAGCGAGGAGATCGCGGAGCACGCCCGGCTGCATGTGGCCACCCTCCGGGCCGTGGTCGCCGCCCGCCCCGACGACCCGGGCCCGGCGGGGCTGGTGGCCGAACTGCTGTCGGTGAGCGCGGAGTTCGCGACGCTGTGGGAGGCCCATGAGGTGGCCATACGGCACTCCACGGTCAAGCGGTTCACCCATCCGGTGGTGGGGACGATGGAGCTGGACTGCGAGGTGCTGCTGAGCTCGGAACACGCCCAGCGGCTGATCGTCCACACCGCGCGTCCCGGCAGCGAGTCCGCCGAGCGGCTGGAGCTGCTGCGGGTGGTGGGGCTGCAGGACCTCGCGCCGCGAGGATGAGGACCTGGGAGGTTTCCGCCGGGCGCTTCGGGGCTACGGGGTGTCCGGCGGGTGGCAGGGGCTTCGCCCCTGGACCTCGGGGTCTGGGGCGGAGCCCCGGTCGTGGGGCGGAGCCCCGGTTGTGGGAAGGGGCGGGGAGGGGATCAGTCCGCCGCAGGCGCCAGACCCGCCGGACAACCCCAGACAGGCCCTAGTCCGGCCGCTCGTCGTCGTATTCGCTGGTGCCCGCGTCCAGCAGGGGCTCCTGCTGCTTCAGATGTGCCGGGGCCAGGGCACGCAGCACGTGGTAGCCGAGCAGCACCACGATCGTGCCGAGCGCGATCCCGCCCAGCTCGAAGTTGTGGCCGATTTTCAGGCTGACGCCGCCGACGCCGATGATGACGCCCGCCGCGACCGGCACCAGATTGAGCGGATTGCGCAGGTCCACCTTGTTGTGCACCCAGATCTGCGCACCGAGCAGCCCGATCATGCCGTAGAGGATGACGGTGATCCCGCCCAGCACCCCGCCCGGCACCGCCGCCACCACCGCGCCGAACTTCGGGCACAGCCCGAAGAGCAGCGCGAATCCCGCGGCGGCCCAGTACGCGGCGGTGGAGTACACCCGGGTGGCCGCCATGACCCCGATGTTCTCGGAGTACGTCGTATTGGCCGGGCCGCCGACCGAGGTGGAGATCATGGTCGCCGCGCCGTCCGCGGCGATCGCCGTGCCCAACTGGTCGTCGAGCGGATCGCCGATCATCTCGCCGACCGCCTTCACATGCCCGGCGTTCTCGGCGATCAGCGCGATCACCACCGGCAGCGCCACCAGCACCGCCGACCAGTGGAAGGTGGGCCCGTGCAGGGACGGCAGACCGATCCAGTCCGCCTTGGCCACCCCGGAGAGATCCAGCCGCCAGTGGTCGGTGACCCGACCACTGCCGTCGATGGAGTGGATCTTGCCGAAGACGCGGTCGAAGACCCAGGAGACCGCATAGCCGAAGACCAGCCCCAGGAAGATCGCGATACGCGACCAGAAGCCCCGCAGACAGACCACCGCCGCCCCGGTGAGCAGCATCGTCAGCAGCGCGGTCCACTGATCGGCGGGCCAGTACGTACCGGCCGTCACCGGGGCGAGGTTGAACCCGATCAGCATGACCACCGCGCCGGTCACCACCGGCGGCATCGCCGCGTGGATGATCCGGGCGCCGAACGTCCGTACCGCCAGACCGCTCAGCAGCAGCACACCGCCGACCACCAGGATCGCCCCGGTGACGGCGGCGCTGCCGCCGCCCTGCGCCCGGATCGCGGCGGCCACGCCGACGAACGACAGGCTGCATCCCAGATAGCTGGGAATCCGGCCGCGGGTCGCGAGCAGGAAGAGGACGGTCGCGACCCCGGACATCATGATCGCGAGGTTGGGGTCGAGCCCCATCAGCACCGGGGCGACGAAGCTGGCCCCGAACATGGCCACGACGTGCTGCGCGCCGAGCCCCACCGTCCTCGGCCACGACAGCCGCTCATCCGGCTTGACGACGGCACCGGGGGCTGGGGTGCGCCCATCGCCGTGCAGGGTCCAGCCCACGCCGAGGCCCATGACTGCTCCACTTCATCGCTACGGGGGAATCGCAGCAATGTTAGTTGGCCGAAAATATGCGTCGTGCGGCCATGTGGGATCGGCTAGTGCTGTGACCGGGATGGTTCACCGTGATCGGAAGGCGGCTCGCGGGACGAGCGCACGCGAAACGGCTGGTATGACTGGGGCATGCAGGAAGAAATTGCACGCTCCGCGATCGACACGTTCATCTCCGCGTTCAACGCCTCGGACGACAGCTATGTGACTGCCCTGCTCTCCCAGGCTCTGACCTCAGACGTGGTCTTCTGGGGGCCGTTGGGTCGCAGCGAAGGAATCGCGGCGGTCGAGCGGTTCGTGCTGGACATCCGGCGCCACCCGGCGGGGACCGGCACGATGGTGCGCTGCTCGGCGGTGGACATGCCTGACGAGTGGGCCCGGTACCAGTGGGTCTTCACCACGCCGGATGGAGGTCCCCGCCTGGCGGGAACGGACGTCGTCCATCTGCGGCGGAGCCTCATCGACCAGGTCATCGTCTTTGCGGGGGAGATCGAACCGTCCGCCTCCTGAGCCATCCTTCTGTCGCTGTCCTTCTCCTGAACTTGGCCCCTTCGGCGCTCGGGGGCTGCGGTTCGCGGTTGGTCGGGCTGCGGTGTTGAGGGGGCGTCCGCCCCGGCGGGCCGAAGTGGGCCTCGATCGGATTGGCCCGGGAAGCGTAGGTCGGGGCGCCGTCGAGTCGGGCGGCGCGGATCGACTTGAGCGCGGCCAGGGTGTTGGCGGTGCCCTTGCGACGTCGGCTGACGCCCCACAGGCGGTCGTCGCCCACGGAGTAGCAGCCGTGGAAGTAGGTGACGCCGTGAGTGCGGCGGTAGGTCGCCGGCAGCCGGTTTGGCTTGCCCTGTTTCGCCGAGCGGGAGCCCGCGGTGGGCCGGATCCCCAGGGGCCCGAACTCGTCGAAGGTGAAGACCCGGTCCGGGAAGCGGTCCAGCACCTGCTCAATCCGGTCGAGCTTGGCGTCGCGAGAGGCGGGGACGGCCTCCCGCCCACTGAGGGTCCAGGCAGGCCAGGCCGATCTCGTTGAAGCGGTGGATCACATCGCGCACGGTGTCCTCGTCGGCCTGGACCAGCTGGGCGATCACCGGCACCCGGTTCCCGCCCGCCGGGGCGAGCAGCATCATCGCGCGCCGGTGCGCACCGAACTCGTGCTGCCCCTGCGCATGATCTGCTGCAGCTTCTGCCCCTCCTGGTCGGTCAGTCCGCGTACCCGGACAGGCTCGGCCACCGGGCCTCCAGCGATCGGATCGGACGTCGCCGCACATCCAACCGCCACGACCGCCGGCCCGGTGAACCTATGCGGTCACAACTCCAGACAGGCCCTAGGTGGGATCGGCCCCGGTGACGTCATTGGTGAAATCGTCGGCCAGTGACCGCGCCTCGGCGTAGCCGGGCAGGTCGGCGGCTCGATCGGGATGGGCGGGGGCGTCCGGGTGGGCGATCGACCAGGCCAGCTCGACCGCGCGGTCCAGGGCGGCCCGGAAGAGCAGCGAACCGCAGCTGATCCGCCGCACCCCGAGCTCCGCCAGCCGCTCGTAGGTGTGGCGGCCGGGCGTGAAGAGGATGTTCAGCGGGGTCTCGCCGAGGTCGTCGGCCAGTGCGCCGATGTCCTGCTCATCGGTGAGCGCGGGTACGAAGATCCCGTCCGCGCCCGCCCCCACATACGCCTCGATGCGCTCGGCGGTGGTGGCCAGCGAGGGCGGGGTGCCGCCACCGATCGCGGCGAGCCAGTGGGTGTCGGTCCGGGCGTTCACGAACAGCCGCGGCACCCGCTCCTTGACGGCCTCGATCACCGCGCACTGCCGGGCCAGTGGCGCGAGGGTGCCGTCGGGGCGTCCGTCCTCGATGTTCACGCCGACCACCCCGGCCCGGTCCAGCTCGGCCGCGACCGCCGCGACCTCCTCGGGCCGTTCGCCGAACCCGCCCTCGATATCGACGGTGACCAGCGCCGGGAGCCGGGCGATGGCACGGGCGAGGGCGAGGGTCCCGTCGCGGGCGGCGCCCGTCGCGTCGGGCAGCCCGGCCGCCGCGGCCACGCCGAGGCTGGTGGTGCCGATGGCGGGGAAGCCGCGCCGGACGAGGGCGGCGGCGGAGGCGTGGTCCCACGCGTTGGGCAGCAACAGGGGCCGCTCGCCGTGGTGGAGCCGGCGGAAGGCGGTGTGGCGGTCGGGGACCGGGCCGTCGCTCGTATCGCTCATATCACCGACCGTACGGCCGGATCCTTTCGGCGCTCGCCGAACGATGGCGGTGTCGGAGCCGGTGCGCGGTCCTGGGCCCGCCCCTCTCAGGAGAGCGTGGCCGGGGATGTCGACGGGTCGGTGTGCGGGCCTCTCAGGAGAGCGTGGCCCCCGGTACGCCGTCCAGATACGCGAAACCGGGCGCGAGTGCGCGGGCCTCTCAGGAGAGCGTGGCCCGGGACGTCGACGGGTCGGTGTGCGGGGCGGGGCCCGTGGCGTCCGTCCCCGCCGGGGTCCGCAGCACCCCGGCCCCCGCCACCAGCCCCAGCGCCAACGCCGTGACCAGGCAGAACGAGATCGTCAGCGAGGTCAGATTCGCGATCGAGCCCATCGCCGCCGGAGCGATCAGCCCCGAGGTGTAGGTGATCGTGGCGACGCCCGCGATGGCCTGGCTCGGGGCCGGGCCGCTGCGCCCGGCGGCGGCGAAGGCCAGCGGCACCACGATCGCGATGCCCAGGCCGATGAGGCCGAATCCGGTGATGGCGAGGGCGGGCCCGGGGGCGGCGACCACGAGGATGCCCCCGGCGGTGGCGAGGACGCCGCCCGTCCGTACGGTCCGCACCGGCCCGAAGCGGCCCACCACCGCGTCCCCGACGAGCCGGGCACCGGCCATCGTGCAGGAGAAGGCGGTGGTGCAGGCGGCGGCGACGCCGGGGGAGGTCTCCATGACGTCGCGCAGATAGACCGCCGACCAGTCCAGGCTCGCCCCCTCCGCGAACACCGCGCAGAACCCCACCGCGCCGATGATCAGCGCGGAGCGGGGCGGCAGGGCGAAGCGGGGCGGCGGGTGCTCCTCGGGGGTGCTGCGCAGGTCCAGGACCCAGTGGCAGGCCACCGCGCCGAGCACCGTGAGGACCCCGGCGGCGATGGCGAGATGGAGCCGGGCGTCGGCCTCGGCGTGGGCGGCGACCGTGCCCGCCGCCGAGCCGGTGAGCGCGCCGACGCTCCACATGCCGTGCAGCCCGGACATGATCGAACGGCCGAGGCGGTTCTCGATCTCCACACCGAGGGCGTTCATCGCGACGTCGGCCATCCCGGCGGTCGCGCCGAAGATGAGCAGCACACCGCACAGCCAGACCAGTCCGGGCGCGAGCGGGGGCATCACCAGCCAGACGGTCCACAGGGCGAGCAGTCCGCGCAGCGCCGTGCGGGCGCCGAAGCGATGGCTGATCCGCCCGGCCAGGGGCATCGCGATCGAGGCTCCGATGGCGGGGAAGGCGAGCGCGAGGCCGAGTTGACCGGCGCTCAGGTCCAGCCGCTCCTGGATCCAGGGGATACGGGTGGCGAAGTTGCCGGTCACCGCGCCGTGCACGGCGAACACCGCCGCCACGGCGATCCGTGCCCGCCGTACCGGGCGCATCTCGGACGCCCCGGACTCCTTGAGCCTGCCCATGCTTGCCGCACCCTCCCCGTAGTGCCGACCCGTGTCCGTGCCTGTATCCGTGCCTGCGCCCGTGCCCGTGCCCGTGCCCGTGCCTGTGCTCGTGCCCGGCCGGTGCCGTGGCCCACCGGAAACTATCAGGAAGGCTCCCTGATAGATAGGGCTTTTCTCATGGCCTTCTGGAAGGATCCCGGCATGACCTCGACGAGCGTGTCCGTGGCGGGCCGCACCGCCTCTCCGAGTACGGCGCGGGCCATCAACGACCGCCTCGCCCTGCATCTGCTCAAGGACAAGGGGCCGTTGACCGCGGGGGAGCTCAAGTCGCTGACCGGGCTGTCCCGTCCCACCATCGCGGATCTGGTCGAGCGGCTGCGGCAGACCGGGCTGGTGGCGGTCGTGGGGGAATCGGGGGCGGAGCGCCGGGGGCCCAACGCCCGGGTGTACGGGATCGTCGCCGACAGCGCGCATGTGGCCGGGGTCGACGTCCGTACGGACGGCGTCGCCGTGTGCGTGGCCGATCTGCTGGGCCGGACCGTGGCGGAGGAATCGCTCCCGGTGGCCCCGGACATGGAACCGGCGCACACCGTGGCGGCCGTGGTGGCCCTGGTGGAGCGGGCCGCCGAGCGGGCCGGGGCGGCGCGGCTGCACCACATCGGGATCGGGATGCCCGGTCTCATCGACCCCGCCACCGGGGAGCTCAACTCGCCCGGCGGGCTGCCCTCCTGGCACCGCGAACTGGCCACCGCGCTGCACGGCGGCCTCGCGGCGCCCGTGCTGCTGGAGAACGAGGTCAATCTCGCGGCCGTCGCCGAACAGCGGCTGGGCGCGGTGCGCGACCGCGACACCTTTGTGCTGCTGTGGCTCGGCCACGGCATCGGCGCGGCCGTGGTGCTCGACCGGGTGCTGCGGCGCGGAGCGTCCGGCGGCACCGGGGAGATCGGCTTTCTGCCGGTGCCGGGCACCGTGGGGCTGCCCTCCGCCACCGGCTGCGAGGGCGGGTTCCATTCCCTGGTGTGCAGTGCCGCGGTCTGTGAACTCGCCCAGGAGCACGGCCTGGCGGCCGCGGCGGGCGGTTCGCGTGGGGAGGGGGCGGAGGGCTCCGGCGCGGCGGAGGCGGTGCTCCGTGCGGCCCTGGGGGCGGGGGAGCGGGGCGAGGCGTTCCTGGACGCGCTGGCGGCCCGTATCGCGCTGGGCGTCGCCGCGATCTGCGCGGTGCTCGACCCGGGGTGCGCGGTGCTCGGCGGCGAGGTCGGCCGGGCCGGGGGCGAGGGGCTCGCCCGGCGGGTGGAGGAGCATGTGGCCCGGCTGTCGCCGCTGCGCACGCGGGTGCGGGCCGGGGTGGTGGGCGGTGGCGGGGTGTTGCGGGGTGCCGTGCTGACGGCGCTGGACGCGACGCAGAACGAGCTGTTCGGCGCTCCGTAGCCGTTCGGCCCGCCGCGTCCGCGGGGCGAGTGGATTCCTGTGCGATCTCTTGTCGTGCCCATGGAGCCGTCTTACTCTGAGCCCGATCTCAATTCTGAATAGCGTTCAGCTATCTGATTGGAGTGCTCGATGGGTGCACCTCCAGCGGGACGCGGGCGGATCGCTCGGGCGATCGTCGCCGCCTCCGCCCTCCTGGCCGTCCTGGCGATCCCCGCCGCCCCCTCCGCGCAGGGCGCCGAGCGCGTCCGGCATTCCGGCCCGGTGCCCCGTACCGTGGTGCTCGACGGGCCCCGACTGTCCCTCACCAAGCTGAAACTGCAGCTCGGAGACCGGGATTTGCGGCGGACCGTACGCGATCTGACCACCCAGGCCGACCAGTGGATGAAGCAGGGCCCCTGGACGGTCACCGACAAGGACCAGGTGCCGCCCAGCGGCGACAAACACGACTACTTCAGTCAGGCCCCCTACTGGTGGCCCAGCCAGCCCAAGACCGAGGACAATCCGTACGGCTGCCCCTACGTTCAGAAGGATGGCCAACGGAACCCCGACGTGGACAAGATGACGGACCGTCCCGAGGTCGGGAAGGTCTTCGAGTCCGCCTACGAGCTCTCCCTGGCCTGGTACTACACCGGTAAGCGGGCCTACGCCGAGCATGCCGCGGACATCCTGCGCACCTGGTTCGTCACCCCGGGGACCCGGATGAACCCGAACCTGAACCACGCGCAGTTCATCCCCTGCAAGTACGACGGCCGCTCGATCGGGATCATCGACTTCTCCCAGGCCTTCACCAGCCTCCTCGACGCCGCGGCGCTCCTCGACACCGGCGCCCCCGGCTGGTCCAAGAGCGACCACGCGGGCTTCCGCACCTGGAACAAGCAGTTCCTGGACTGGCTGGTGAACAGCGACTTCGGCAAGGAGGAGGGCGCCGCCAAGAACAACCACGGCACCTTCTACGACATGCAGGTCGCCGCGATCGCCACCGCCGTGGGCGACCGGGACCGCGCCCGCCAGGTGCTCCGCGACGCCCGTACCAAGCGGATCGACACACAGATCGCGGCCGACGGCACGCAGCCGCAGGAGCTGGAGCGGACCCGGAGCTTCCATTACTCGACCTTCAACCTGGTCGCGTACACCCGGATGGCCGCGATCGGGAAGCACGTCGGGGTGGACCTGTGGCATTACACCGGGCCCGGCGGCGGGAACCTCTTCAAGGCGGTCGACGTCCTGCTCCCGGCGGCCACGGGCGCCGCGACCTGGCCGTACCCGGAGCTCGACTTCCGCGCCTACGCGGCGAGCGACATCGTCCACGCGGCGGCCGACGCGGGTGACCGCGAGGCCCGCGCGGCCCTGCCCGAGCTCCAGACCCCACCCGGCGGCGACCTGTGGGCCCTGCGGCCGGCGGTGGAACAACTCGACAGCATCGCCCAGGGCTAAGAGCCTGTGTCATATCCCCGCCCCGCGAGCAAGCCAGAGGGGCGGGGCCGGTGGCCGGTGGCTCCGGCGGCCTCCCAGCCGCCGGTGGCGGGAGCGTCTCTTTCCCTACCCCGCCCCTTCCCGAATCGGAGGCAGGCCCCCGAGCCCCCGCCGGGGAACGGCCTCCGCGCCGCGGCCCCAGCCGCCGGGGGCGGGTGCGGGTGCCCCGCGGATGGCAGCGGATGGCGGAGAGGCGAGGGCGGCCGCCATCTGCCACCTGCGGGGTGCCGACGCCTCGGCGGGCCTCCACGGTGTGAAGGCCGTTCCCGGCCGGGCCGGGCGGTCCGGCCCTGGACACGGTGGGGTCCCCTCCGGGGGCAGGTGGGTGAGGGAGGCCACACCAGGGTGGCCTCCCAGCTGGGCTGATGGCCGTGGCACACTGGGCGCGTACCAGTGACGTCAGCGCACTCCGGGGTCGGTGAAAATCCGAACCGGCGGTTACAGTCCGCGACCCGTCCGCCGCCAGCGGCCGGTTGACCAGGTGAAATTCCTGGACCGACGGTGAAAGTCCGGATGGGAGGCAGTGCGCGGCGGTAGCGACATCACCGGTGCGCCGCCTCGGCGGTTCGCCCTCGCGTATGCGGGACGCGGACGCTTCGCCGATCCCGGCGCGCTGGCGGCGGCGTTCCCGCTTCCATGTCATCTCGACAGCCCCGGAGTCCGTGCCCGAAGAGGCAGGAGGACCCGGTGGCCACCGCAGCCGAAGCCCAAGCGATGCGCCATGCCGTCGCGCTCGCCGCCCGCGGTCTCGGCCATACCAGCCCCAACCCCGTCGTCGGCTGCGTCGTCCTCGACGCCGGTGGTCGCGTCGTCGGCGAGGGCTGGCACCAGCGGGCCGGCGGCCCGCACGCCGAGGTCCACGCGCTGCGCGCGGCGGGGCAGCGGGCTCGCGGCGGCACCGCCGTCGTCACCCTCGAGCCCTGCGACCACACCGGCCGCACCGGCCCCTGCTCGCAGGCCCTGATCGCCGCCGGGATCGCCCGCGTCCACTACGCCGTCGCCGACCCCACCGCCCAGGCCAAGGGCGGCGCCGCGACCCTGGCCGCCGCCGGGGTCGAGGTCGACGCCGGGCTGCTGGCCGAGGAGGCCGAGGCGGTCAATGAGCCCTGGCTGACCGCGATGCGCCGCGGCCGCCCCTTCGTGCTGTGGAAGTTCGCCGCGACCCTGGACGGCCGCAGCGCCGCCGCCGACGGCACCAGCCGGTGGATCACCTCCGCCGAGTCCCGCGCCGATGTGCACCGGCTGCGCGCGGAGGCCGACGCCGTCGTCGTCGGCTCCGGCACCCTGCGCGCCGACGACCCCCACCTGGCCGTACGGGACCGGGAGGGCGCCACCCAGCCGCTGCGGGTCGTCGTCGACACCGGCGCCACCATCAAGCCCGGTGCCCGCGTCCTGGACGACGCCGCGCCCACGCTGATCGCCGTCGCCGAGGACGCGGGCATCGCCCATCTGCCGCGGCGGCCGGGCGTGGAGACCGTAAGGCTGCCACGCGCGGAAACCGGCCTCCGGATCCCCGCGCTCCTGGCCGAGCTGCACGGCCGCGGGGTGCGCTCCGTCCTGCTGGAGGGCGGGCCCACCCTCGCCGGGGCGTTCCTCGCCGCGGGCGCCGTCGACAAGGTCGTCGGCTATCTCGCCCCCGTCCTGCTCGGCGCGGGCCCCGCCGCCCTGGCCGACGCCGGAATCACCACCATCGCGCAGGCGTTGCGCCTCGAGACGGCCGATGTGACCCGGCTCGGTCCCGATCTGCGCGTCACGGCCGTCCCCGTCCCCGCCGCCCCCACCGCCGTTCCCGCCGCCCCCGCCCCCCTCGCCGAGGAGAACTGAAGTGTTCACCGGAATTGTCGAAGAACTGGGTGAGATCGTCGCCATCGAGCACCTGGGCGACGCGTCCCGCTTCCAGGTACGCGGCCCCGTCGTCACCGAAGGGGCGAAGCACGGCGACTCCATCGCCGTCAACGGCGTCTGTCTCACCGTCGTCGACATCATCGAGGACGGTGAGGGCACCCGGTTCAGCGCCGACGTGATGGCCGAGACCCTGAACCGCTCCAGTCTCGGCGCGCTCGACATCGGCTCCCGGGTCAACCTGGAGCGCCCGATGGCGCTGGGCGGGCGGCTCGGCGGCCACATCGTGCAGGGCCATGTGGACGGCACCGGCGCCATCGTGGACCGCAAGCTCTCCGAGCACTGGGAGATCGTGAAGATCTCGCTGCCCGCCGAACTCAGCCGCTATGTCGTCGAGAAGGGCTCCATCACGGTGGACGGCATCAGCCTCACCGTCGTGGACGCGGGCCTCGACTACTTCACCGTCAGCCTCATCCCGACGACCCTCGCGCTCACCACGCTCGGGGTCAAGCAGGCCGGTGACACGGTCAACCTCGAGGTGGACGTACTCGCCAAATACGTCGAGCGGCTGCTCGGCCGGGACAACGGCACGCAGGACAAGGAGGCCACATCATGAGTGAGGCATACGCGGTGACCGACCCGCGTCCGAGCGGCGGCCCGGCCGCCCCCCTGCGGACCGCGCACTGGCCCGACGAACTGGCGCTGGACCCCATCGAGCGCGCCATCGCCGACATCGCCGCGGGCCGCCCCGTGGTGGTTGTGGACGACGAGGACCGGGAGAACGAGGGCGACCTCGTCGCCGCCGCCGAGACGATCACCCCCGAGATCGTCGCCTTCATGATGAACGAGTGCCGGGGGCTCATCTGCGCGCCCATGGAGGCCGCCGACCTCGACCGACTGCGGCTGCCGCAGATGGTCGAGGAGAACACCGAGTCCATGCGGACCGCCTTCACCGTCTCGGTCGACGCCACCGCAGAACACGGCGTCAGCACCGGAATCTCCGCCGCCGACCGGGCCACCACCCTGCGGCTGCTGGCCGACCCGGACACCACCCCCGGCGACCTCGTCCGCCCCGGTCATATCTTCCCGCTGCGCGCCCGCCCCGGCGGGGTGCTCGAGCGCGACGGCCACACCGAGGCCGGGGTCGACCTCGCCCGGCTGGCCGGACTGCGCCCGGCGGCCGTGATCTGCGAGATCGCGGGGGAGGACGGTGCCATGCTGCGCCTGCCCGACCTGGTCGCCTTCGCCCACAAGCACGACCTGGCGATCGTCTCGATCGCCGATCTGATCGCCTACCGCAAGCCCGCCGAGCCGCTCGTACGGCGCGAGGCCGAGACCCGGCTGCCCACCGCCTTCGGCGACTTCCGGGCGTACGGCTACCGCGCGGCCGACGGCGTCGAGCACATCGCGCTGGTCCAGGGCGACATCCGGGACGGCGAGGACGTGCTGGTCCGCGTCCACTCCGAATGCCTCACCGGCGATGTCTTCCACTCGCTGCGCTGCGACTGCGGCCCCCAGCTGCACGCCGCGCTGGAGCGGGTCACCACCGAGGGCCGTGGCATCGTCCTCTATCTGCGCGGCCACGAGGGGCGCGGGATCGGACTGCTCTCCAAGCTGCGCGCGTACGAGCTGCAGGAGCTGGGCCGGGACACCCTGGACGCCAATCTGGAGCTCGGCCTGCCCGCCGACGCGCGGGACTACGCCGCGGGCGCGGAGATCCTCGCCGACCTCGGCGTGCGCTCGCTGCGGCTGATGACCAACAACCCGGAGAAGACCACGGCGCTGGTGCGGCACGGGCTGCGGGTCACCGGCCGGGAGCCGATGCCCGTCCAGGCCGGGGAGCACAACCTCCGCTACCTCCGCACCAAGCGGGACCGGATGGGGCATGACCTGCCCTGGCTGGACGGCGACCGCGCGGAGCCCATATCGGCCTGCGGCAACCAGTAGCCACACAGAACCGGTAGTCACACCAACGCACACCAACGCACCACCACAGAAGCACCAGAAGCACCGGAAGCACCGGAAGCACCGGAAGCACCGGAATTCCAGAAACACCGAGGAGAGACGTGAGCGGTAAGGGCGCCCCCGAACTGTCCGTGAAGAACTGCGGGGACCTGCGCGTCGCCGTCATCGCCGCACAGTGGCACGAGAAGGTGATGGACGGCCTGGTCGACGGCGCCCTGCGTGCGCTGGGCGAACTCGGCATCGACGAGCCCACCGTGCTGCGGGTGCCGGGCAGCTTCGAACTGCCGGTCGTCGCCAAGGTGCTCGCGGGCCGCGGCTATGACGCGATCGTGGCCCTGGGCGTCGTCATCCGTGGCGGCACCCCGCACTTCGACTATGTGTGCCAGGGCGTCACCCAGGGCCTGACCCAGGTCAGCGTGGACACCGGCGTGCCCATCGGCTTCGGCGTGCTGACCTGCGACACCGAGGAGCAGGCCCTGGACCGGGCCGGGCTCGCGGGCTCCAATGAGGACAAGGGCCACGAGGCGGTCACCGCGGCCGTCGCCACCGCCACCACCCTGCGCTCGGTCGCCGAACCCTGGCGCTGAGGCGCGTCGCACGACCCAAGTAGGATGACGGACACGATGCCCAAGAAGACGTTCGAGGAGCTCTTCGCCGAGCTCCAGAAGAAGGCCGCCACGGCCGACCCCGCCACTTCCCGTACCGCCGAGCTGGTCCACTCCGGTGTGCACGCCATCGGCAAGAAGGTCGTGGAGGAGGCCGCCGAGGTGTGGATGGCCGCCGAGTACGAGAGCGACGAGGCGACCGCCGAGGAGATCTCCCAGCTCCTGTACCACCTTCAGGTGATGATGGTCGCCAAGGGGCTGACCCTCGACGACGTCTACGCCCACCTCTGAACACCCCCACCAGCACCCTCACCCGCGCCACCGAGCCACCGAGCTACCGAGCCACCGAGCTACCGAAGGAAAGAGCACTCATGCTGCGCATCGCCGTCCCCAACAAGGGTTCACTGTCCGAGCCTGCGTCGGCGATGCTCCATGAGGCGGGCTACCGGCAGCGCAAGGACCGCAGGGAACTGGTCCTGGTCGACGCGGAGAACGAGGTGGAGTTCTTCTTCCTCCGCCCCCGCGACATCGCCGTCTACGTGGGCTCCGGCCGGCTCGACATCGGCATCACCGGCCGCGATCTGCTGCTGGACTCCGGCTCCCAGGCCGAGGAGATCATGCAACTCGGCTTTGCCGGATCCACCTTCCGCTACGCCACCCGTCCCGGCACGGCCAAGGACGTCAGCGAGTTCGGCGGGATGACCGTGGCCACCTCCTTCGCCGGACTGGTCACCAAGCACCTGGCCGACAACGGTGTGGACGCCGCCGTGGTCCACCTCGACGGCGCCGTCGAGACCGCCATCCAGCTCGGCGTCGCCGAGGTCATCGCGGATGTGGTCGAGACCGGCACCACGCTGCGCAACGCCGGGCTGGAGATCATCGGCGAGCCCATCCTGGAGTCCGAGGCGGTCGTCATCCGCCGCACCGGCGACCCCAGCGACGACCCCAAGGTCCAGCAGTTCCTCCGCCGGATGCAGGGCGTCCTGGTGGCCCGGCGCTACGTGATGATGGACTACGACATCCGGGTGGAGCAGGTGGAGCGCGCCGTGGCACTCACCCCGGGTCTGGAGTCGCCCACCGTCTCCCCGCTGCACCACGAGGGCTGGGTCGCGGTCCGCTCGATGGTCCCCGCGAAGGACGCCCAGCGGATCATGGACGAGCTGTACGACCTGGGGGCGCGGGCCATCCTCACCACCGGCATCCACGCCTGCCGCCTCTGACGGCCGACGCGGTCCCCGCCCCCATCCCGTTCCCTCCCATCCCTCCCATCCGAGAGGCCGACCACGTGTCCGCCGCCGCGCCCACCCCCGCCCTGCCCATCACCTTCCGGCCGACCAGGACCCGGGCCGTTCTGATGACCGTCGGTGTCGCCGTCCTGGTCGTCCTCACGGCCGTCGCCCTGCTGCTGGAGCGGCTGGGGCCGGGGGAGCGGGCCAGCTTCATCCTCACCGGACTGCTGTTCTTCGGGGTGCTGACGCTGCTCAGCCGCCCCAAGGTGGTGGCCGAGGAGGGCGGTGTGACGGTGGTCAACCTCACCACCAAGCGCCGTCTGGAGTGGGCGGAGGTGCTCCGGGTCAATCTGCGCCCCGGCGACCCCTGGGTCTATCTGGATCTCGCCGACGGCACCAGCCTGCCCGCGATGGGCATCCAGCCGGGCATCGCCAAGGCGCACGCCATCAGCGACGCGCGGGCTCTGCGCGCCCTCGCCGAGCGGCACGGGACGGGCCGTGCCGCGGACTGAGCCACCCGGCCGCGCCGCCCGGCCCCAGCGGCGGTGAGCAGCCCCTTTACGTCCGCTTCCGCCCCCTTCCGGGCGGGCCCCCGCGAACCGGCCGATGAGCGGATCGGCACTCCAACGGTGTGCGGGGCCTGCCCGTCACACCCCATCCTTGTTTACTCTGTTGCCGGGGCCGAACGGTGCCCCACCCCGCCTCTCCAGCACGCACGCCCGCGTGCGCCCCTGGCGGGCTCCCCTGCGACCCGAGGAGTGACTCCCTCAGCAGATGGACGGATCGTCCTGTAGTACCTGCGCCGCCGCCGACCATGAGGCGGCGGCATGAGCATCACCCTGTCCCTCCTGCTGCTGTCCGCGGCACTCGTCCTGATCCTCGCCAACGGCTTCTTCGTGGCCGCTGAATTCGGCCTGGTCACCGTCGAGCGCCCGGAGGCCGAGCGAGCCGCCGACGAGGGCGACAAGCGCGCCCGTACCGTCGTCGAGTCGCTGCGCGAGCTGTCCTTCCAGCTCTCCGGCACCCAGCTCGGCATCACCATCACCTCGCTGATCGTCGGCATGCTGGCCGAGCCCGCGCTCGGCCATCTGCTGACCACGCCGCTGGAGGCGGTCGGACTGCCGCACGGCGCCGTCTCCGGTGTCGCCATCGTGCTCGGCATGCTGCTGGCCTCCGCCGTCCAGATGGTCATCGGCGAGCTGGTGCCCAAGAACTGGGCGGTCTCCCGGCCGCTGCAGGTCGCCCGCTTCGTCGCGGGCCCGCAGTACGCCTTCGCCCGGTTCTTCCGGCCGGTGATCGCCCTGCTCAATACGGTGGCGAACCGGCTGGTGCGGGCGCTGGGCGTGGAGCCCACCGAGGAGCTGGCCTCCGCCCGCACCCCCGGTGAGCTGGTCTCGCTCGCCCGCCACTCGGCGCGGGCCGGCGCGCTCGAGCAGGACACGGCGGATCTGTTCGTCCGCACCCTCTCGCTCGGCGAGCTGACCGCCCAGCATGTGATGACCCCGCGGGTGCGGGTCAGCGCGCTGCACTCCACGGCGACCGCCGTGGATGTGCTCAATCTCACCCGGGCCACCGGGCTGTCCCGCTTCCCCGTCTACCGCGACCGGCTGGACGAGGTCATCGGGATGGTGCACCTCAAGGACGCCCTCGCGGTGCCGTCCGACGACCGGCTGCGCACACCCGTCAGCCGGATCGCCCAGGCCCCGGTGCTGGTCCCCGAGACGCTGCCGGTCCAGCCGCTGCTGGAGCGGCTGCGCAGCGAGCAGCCGATAGCCGTGGTCGTCGACGAGTACGGCGGCACGGCCGGTGTGGTCACCCTGGAGGACATCGTCGAGGAGCTGGTCGGCGAGGTGCGCGACGAGCACGACGACGAGGCCGCGGAGACCCCCGACCTGGTGCAGACCCTCACCGAGGACGGACGCACGGTGTGGGACGCCGACGGCGGCTGCCGCGTCGACACCCTGCGCCGGATCGGCCTCGACGCGCCCGACGGGCCGTACGAGACGGTGGCCGGGCTGGTGGCCGATCTGCTGGCGCGGATCCCCGCCCCCGGCGACATCGCCGAGCTGCCCGGCTGGAAGCTGGCCGTCCGGCAGGTCGGCCACCACCGGGCGGAACTGGTGCGCATCGTCCGCACGAAGTCGGGTACGCCGCCTGTGCAGCTGGCCGCCCATGCCGCGGCCGGGAAGGGGAACGGACGATGAGCCTGGTACAGCTTCTCTTCGCCGTTCTGCTGGTCCTGGCCAACGGCTTCTTCGTGGGCGCCGAGTTCGCCCTGGTCTCGGTGCGCCGCAGCCAGATCGAACCGCGCGCGGCCGAGGGCTCGGCACGCGCCCGTACGGTGCTCACGGGCCTGGAGAACCTGCCGCAGATGATGGCGGCCGCCCAGTTCGGCATCACCGTCTGCTCGCTGACCCTCGGCGCGGTCGCCGAGCCGACCGTCGCCGAACTGCTGGAGCCGGTCTTCCACGCCGTCCATCTGCCCGAGCAGCTGATCCACCCGCTCGGCTACGCCATCGCGCTCGCCCTGGTGGTCTTCCTCCACCTGGTCATCGGCGAGATGGTGCCGAAGAACCTGGCCATGGCGGCGCCGGACAAGACCGCGCTGTGGCTCGGTCCCGGGCTGGTCACCTTCGCGCGGCTGTGCCGGCCGGTCACCGCGCTGCTGGGGGCGTGCGCCCGGCTGGTGCTGCGGCTGTTCCGGGTGGAGCCCAAGGACGAGGTCGAGGCCGTCTTCACCAGCGAGCAGCTGACCCATCTGGTCGAGGACTCCCGGCAGGCCGGGCTGCTCGACCCCGGTGAGCAGGAGCGGCTCGCGGACGCCCTGGAGCTGGGCAGCCGCCCGGTCACCGACGTCCTCCTGGACCCGGCGGGCCTGGTCACGGTCGATCCCTCGGTCACCCCCCGGCAGATCGAGGAGCTGACCGTGCGCACCGGCTACTCGCGCTTCCCGGTGCGCGGCCCCGGCGGCGCCTTCATGGGCTATCTGCATGTGAAGGACGTCCTGGAGCTGGAGTTCCCGGAGCGGGCCGTACCGCAGCGGGTCTGGCATCCGATCGAGACGCTCCGGGCGGAGCTTCCGCTGGACGACGCCCTCACCGCGATGCGCCGGGCCGCCTCGCATCTGGCGGCCGTCGCCGACGCGTCGGGCACGGTGCTGGGGCTGGTGGCACTGGAGGACGTCCTGGAGAAGCTGGTCGGCGAGGTCCACGACCCGGCCCACCGGGGCGGGAGCGGGACCCGGGACCGGGTGGCCGAGCCCAGGGGCGAGGCGGCGCCCGCCGTGCCCTCCGGGGAGGAGCGGGCGATGGTCGGCTGACCGCGGTTGCGGTTGCGGTTGCGGTTGCGCCTGCGGCGGGCCGTTCCCCTACCCGCCCCTTCCCACAACCGGGGCTCCGCCCCGGACCCCGCTCCTCAAACGCCGGAGGGGCTGATTTCAGCCCGTCCGGCGTTTGAGGACACGCCCGAAGGGCGTCCGGGGTCCAGGGGCGGAGCTCCATGGTTCGGGAAGGGGCGGGTAGGGGAAAGCCCGCCGCGGGCGCGCTATGCCAGGGGTGGGTCTTGCGGGTCGCGGTACATCGGACCGCGGCCCGACAGGACCTCCCCGTACGCCTGCATCAGATCCGGCAGCCGCAGCGTGGCGAGATCGTCGCGGGTCGGGGTGCCGCTCCAGCCGGACAGCCGCAGATCCCGGTACGCGCAGCTCTTCTCGTACAGCGTGCGCAGGAACCGCCCGTTCCCCAGCTCGTCGATCCAGCCCTGGTCCACCACATGGCCGCTGATGCTGCGCAGCTCCTCCACGGCCTCCTCGTCCCACACATCCCCGTTCTCCGCCGCCAGCACCTCACCGATCCGGGTGAGCTCCAGCGGGCGGTAGCTGGGGAAGTCGACGCGGGTGGTGAAGCGGGAGCCGAGGCCGGGGTTGGCGGCCAGCAGCCGGTCCATGCCCTCGGGGTAGCCGGCGAGGATCACCACCAGCCGGTCGCGGTTGTCCTCGGCCCGCTTGAGCAGCACCTGAAGCGCCTCGTCGCCGTACGCGTCGCCCTTGCTGTAGCCCGAGTTGGACAGGCTGTACGCCTCGTCGACGAAGAGCACCCCGCCGAGCGCCGAGTCGATCAGCTCATTGGCCTTCACCGCCGTCTGGCCCAGGTACTCGCCGACCAGATCGGCGCGCCCGGCCTCCACCAGATGGTCGCCGCCGAGCAGCCCGAGGGCGTAGAAGACCCGGCCGAGGATGCGGGCCACGGTGGTCTTGCCGGTGCCGGAGGGGCCGGAGAAGACGAAGTGCCGCTTGGGCGGCTGGACCGGCAGGCCTTGCCCGGCGCGCAGCCGCGCCATGTGGAGCTGCGCCGACAGCGCCCGGACCTGCCGCTTGACCGGCTCCAGGCCGACCATGCGCTCCAGCTCCTGCAGCGCGCTCTCCAGCAGCACCGGATCGGAGGGGCCGGGCTGGGAGGGCAGTCCGGCCCGGTCGCGCGTGCCGCCCGCGCCCATCACGGCGGGGCCCATCAGCGGTGGCCCCTCGGGGCCCTCGCTCGCGGCGCGCGGGTCGCGGCCGTCGGACAGCGTGTCGGCGGGGTCGGTGGCGGTGGCGTCCCGGCCGTCCGTGGCGTCCTGGCCACCGGCCCCGGCCAGGGAGACGGTGGCCAGGTCCGCGGGCTCGTCAAGACCGTCGGACTCGGCTATCGCCGCCAGCCGCGCCGAGGTGTCCATGAAGGTGGAGTCGATGCGGTGCACCGCGCGGTAGAGGGGGAGCGCGGCGGCGCTGCGCCCGGTGCCCTCATGGGCGCGGGCGAGCCAGTAGCGCAGCTCCTTGCGCTGCGGCTGTTCGCTGCGACAGCGCATTAAGGCGGCGGCGAGCAGCGGTTCGGCCTGGCTGTACATCTCCAGCCGGACCCGCGCCATCCCGGCGAACAGACCCGCCTCGATGCCCAGGAACTGATCGTCCAGCAGCGGCTCGGTGTGGCGCACCAGCTGCTCCCAGTCCTTGACCAGATAGGCGCGGCACGCGTGCAGGAAGCGGGCCTGCGGATCGGCCTCGACCGGGGGGCAGCCGGCCAGCGCCCGATCCAGCTCGGGCACATGGCGGCCGTCGAGCCAGTGGGAGGCGTGGGCGAGCAGCAGGTCCCGGCTGGTCTCCAGCACCGGCTGCACCCACCAGCCCAGCCAGTACCAGGAGTTGAGGGTGCGGCGGTGCCGGGCGCGCTGCTCGCCGAAGCGGTCGCGGTGCCGGTACATCCGCAGCAGCGCCGCCGCCGTGTCGGCCCGTAGCGCGTGCAGTCCGAGCCAGGCGTCGGCCATTCCCGGATCGAGCCGGGTGGCGGCCCGGAACTCCTCCTCGGCCTGTGCGTACGCGCCCATCGTGTAGGCGTCGACGGCTCGCAGCCAGGCGAGGTCGGCCGGGGCGTGCGAACCCTGCGTGCCGAAATCCATCACGTCCCCCACAACCCCTGCCCCCGTGGATGCCGCAGGGGCGACTGCCCCTTTCGCATCGTACCTGCGCAACTCGCATGGGCCGAGGGTGCCGCACTGTTGTTCGTCGCAATCCCACAAGGCCGGACGGGTGTGCGCGGGGGCGTGTAAGGGGCGCACGAGGTCTGGGACGGTTCGTCACCCAGGGTGAGGAAGCGGGCGCGCAAAGCAGCGGAAAACCGGCGCCAGACAGGACGAAGCCCCCGATCACGGGGGAACAACCGGGGGCTTCGCGATGTGGGACGACTCGTACGAGTCGCACATTGAGAACGTAAGACCTGTATGGGCCCCAGGTCAAGCCGAGTTGGAGTACGCGTCATGCCTCGGGCGGCGACGTCCGGACCCGTCGGGGGCATCGGCTCACGCTGTGTGAGGCCAGGGGGTGTTTCCGTCGGTCGCCGCGGGTCCCGGTAGCACCTCATACCCCTCCTTCCGCTGCTGTACCAGGGCTCCCGCGTACGGACGGGACGGGTCGGCGGCGAAATGCGCACGCTCGGCGGGCAGCCACCCGTCCCAGAATGCGGACATCCCCGGACCGTCCCGCAGCTGTCCGCGCCGCCAGGAGTCCCGCTCGGGCAGATCCATCCACAACAGCTGCGCCAGCCGCGAGCGCGTCGCGCGGCGGCCGCTGCCCACGCCCTCCAGCAGCACGACCGGCGCGGGGTCGAGCCGCCGCCGGGCGGTGGCGAAGCGGCGCTCCACCCAGTCGTACGGGGCGTAGCGCGCGGCCGCGCCCCGGGCGAACGGGGCGAGGACGTGGGTGTGCAGCCGCTCCGCCCAGCCGAAGAGCTCCTCATGGGTGGCGAAGTCGTCCGTGTGCAGCACCGGCGCGCCGCCGAGCGCCTCGGCCAGTTGCCCGGCGAAGGTGGTCTTCCCGGAGCCCGCGTGGCCGTCCACCGCGACCAGCCGGACCGGACCGCAGGACGGCGGCAGCGCACGCAGGCGCCGCGCCAGCGCGTCCAGGCTGCCAACCGGTCGGTAAGTTCGCATCGGGGACCACCATACGGCCCTTCGGGCTCGTTCACTCCATTGGTTCACACCAATATTGATGCGGCGGCCGCTGGGGGAATCACTGGCCTGAGACCACTCGCAGCGGCCATAGTTGTGCGACTGTCGCGCACCCGCCGCCCACTGGACCGGACGACGACTGGGGGAACCCCGCATGACCAGATCTGGATCCACGCCCCGCCGCTCCGTGCTCGCCGCCGCACTCGGCGTCGCGGGCGCGGCGGCCGTCACCACGACGGCCGCCGCGGCCGCCGGAACGGCCCGCGCCTCGGCGGCGGGGACCTCGGGGACCCCCGGGGGCGCCGCGGCCCCGGCGGGCTCGAAGGCCAAGCGGATCGCGGAGTACCACGGCTGGACCAGCCACGCCGACTGGCTGGCCGGTGCCGCCAAGGGCGTCCGCGCCGAGGCCGGCGCCCGCCCCGGCATCGTCATCTCCAGCCCGCTGGGCAGCGTGGACTACACCGATCCGCACACCGGCACCAAGGCCGCCTGGGAGTACGCCACCTGGACCTCCCCGGTGCGCACCCTCTCCGTGCCCGCGACCGAGGCCATCGTCTCCTGGAACGCCCGCACCCCGGCCGGCACCTGGATCCAGATCGAGCTCAAGGGCACCTACACCGACGGCTCCGCGACCCCCTGGTACGTGATGGGCCGCTGGGCCTCCGACGACGGCGCCTCCTCCATCCGGCGCACCTCGGTGGACGACCAGAGCGACGACAAGAGTTCGGTGTGGACCGACACCTTCTCCATCGACGACCCGGCGAGCGGGCTGCGGCTCGCGAAATACCAGGTGCGGCTCACCCTCCACCGCGAGCCCGGCACCGCGCTCACCCCCACGGTGTGGCGGGTCGGCGCGATGGGCTCGGACGTCCCCGACCGGTTCGAGGTGCCCGCCTCCACGCCGAGCCTGGCCAAGGGGCGCGAACTCGTCGTACCGCGCTACTCGCAGGAGATCCACAAGGGCCAGTACCCGGAGTACGACAACGGTGGCGAGGCGTGGTGCAGCCCCACCTCCTCGCAGATGATCATCGAGTACTGGGGCCGCAAGCCCTCCGCGAAGGACCTGGCCTGGGTCAACCCGGACTACGCCGATCCGCAGGTCTGCCACGCCGCCCGGTCGACCTTCGACTACCAGTACGACGGCTGCGGCAACTGGCCGTTCAACGCCGCCTACGCCGCCACCTACCGCGATCTCCAGGGCGTGGTCACCCGGCTCGGCTCGCTCACCGACGCCGAGAAGCTGATCGAGGTCGGCATTCCCCTGATCACCTCGCAGTCCTTCCTCAAGACCGAGCTGGATGGCGCGGGGTACGGCACCTCCGGACATCTGATGACCGTCATCGGCTTCACGGCGGACGGCGACGTCATCGCCAACGACCCGGCCTCGGCCGGCAACGAGGCGGTCCGCCACGTCTACAAGCGGCGGCAGTGGGAGAACATCTGGCTGCGGACGAAGCGGTACAACGCCGACGGCAAGGTGGTCTCCGGCACCGGCGGCGTCTGCTACCTCTACTTCCCGGCCAAACCCACCGCCGCCCAGCGGCGGGTGCTGAAGGAACTCGGCATCCGCTGACGGGGCTCAGTCCGCTGAGGGGACTCAGGAGGCGCCCAGCGCCACGGTGGGGTGGAGGCGAGAGGCGCGGATGGCCGGGTAGAGCCCCGCGAGCACGCCGATCCCCAGCGTGGCGCCGAAACCGCCGGCCGGCGCCCAGGGCGGGATGACCGTCGTCCAGCCCTGGGCCAGGGCGAACGCCCAGGTGGCCACCGAGCCGAGCGCCACCCCCGCCAGCCCGCCGAGGGCCGACAGCAGCAGTGACTCGGTGAGGAACTGCAGCCGGATGGCGTGGCGGGTGGCGCCGATCGCCCGTCGCAGACCGATCTCCTGACGGCGCTCCAGCACCGAGATCACCATGGTGTTGGCCACCCCGACCCCGCCCACCAGGAGCGCCACGGCCCCGAGCCCGAGCATCAGCGCCGTCAGCCCCTCGTCGGTAGTGGCCTTCGCCGCCAGGGCGTCCGACGGCCGTGAGACCTTGACGGTGCCCTCCTGGCCGGGATTGACGCTGCGGGCCAGCACCGCGGCCACGTCCGCCACCGACGCGTCCGTGGACCGCTCGAAGATCGTGGTCGGGCGGCCGTTGAAGCCGAAGTACCGCTCGGCCGCCGGGAAGCCGACCATCGCCACCCGGTCCAGCGTGGGCACCAGCTCGACCGGCCGGAGAACGCCCACGACCACCACATAGCGGTCATTGACCATGATCTTCTCGCCGGGCTCGGTGACCCCCAGCCGCTTCGCGGCGATCGACCCCAGTACGGTCACCGGCAGCCGCTCATTGGCGGGGTTCAGCCAGACGCCCCGGTCCACCTCGGCGCCGAGCGTCTCCAGCAGATCCGGCCGGGCGGCCTGGGTGGTGACCCCGGCCGTCCGCTCCTCCGGCACCACATCGCTGCGCCGGATCCGGGTGTCCACCTCGCCGGTCGCGGTGGCGTGCCGCACCGGGCCGATGCGTTCGACCATCGCGACGGCGTTCTTGGGCAGCACGATGTCCTTCCCCGTCGCGTCCTCCCCGGCCTCGGCGGTGAGCAGATTGGTGCCCAGCCGGTCCAGCCGGGCCATGAGATCGGCCCGGCTGGAGGTGGAGAGACCCACCACCGCCACCATCGTGGCGATGCCGATCGCGATACCGAGGGCGGACAGCACCACCCGGGTCCGGCGGGTCCGCAGCCCGACGGCGCCCACGCGGAGGACGTCACCGGCGGCCAGCCGGGAGGGCTTCAGCCCGCGGCCGGCGGAGGGCGTCCCCGCCGCGCTCTTCCGCTCGGTCATGACCTCACCTCGTTCGAGTCGGCGACGACCTCGCCGTCACGGAAGCGGACCCGCCGTGGCAGCGCGTCCGCGATCTCGTGGTCATGGGTGATGACACACACCGTGGTGCCCGCCGCGTTCAGCTCCCGCAGCAGCTCCATCACCACCTCGCCCGAGGCCGAGTCCAGCGCGCCGGTCGGCTCGTCCGCGAGCAGCAGTTCGGGCTCGCCGACCAGCGCTCGGGCGATGGCCACGCGCTGCTTCTCACCGCCGGACAGCTCATGCGGCCGGTGGTCCAGCCGGTGGCCGAGGCGCACCCGCTCCAGCGCCGTACGGGCCAGCGCCCGGCGTTCGCGAGCGCCCACCCCCGCGTACAGCAGTCCGTCCGCCACGTTGTCCACCGCGTCCCGGCCGGGGGAGAGGTGGAAGTGCTGGAAGACGAAGCCGATGTGACGGGCGCGGAGGGCGGAGAGCTGGGCGTCGGAGAGCGTGTTCACATCGTGGCCCGCCACCCGGACCGTGCCCGTGGTGGGGCGGTCCAGAGTGCCGATGATGTTCAGCATGGTCGACTTCCCGGAGCCGGACGGGCCGACGATCGCCAGGAGTTCACCGGAGACCACGGTCAGATCCACCCCGCGCAGGGCATGGACCTCGCCCGGATAGGTCTTGGTGGCCCCCATCAGCTCGATCACGGCCGCCGGGCGGGGCGGTGGCGCGGTGGTGATCACTGCTCGGCCACTCCCACCGTCATGCCCTCGCGCAGCCCCGCCCCGCTGACCTCGATCCGCCCGTCGGCCGTCATCCCGGTCTCCACCCGCGTCATCCGGGTGGTGTCGCCCCTCACCAGCTCCAGTCCGTAGCCGCCGTGCTCACCGCGCAGCGCCACCACCGCCTCGACCGGGACGGCCAGCACGTTCTCGCGGCTCTCGCTGACGAACGACACGTTCACCGTCGCCTTGACGTCCTCCCCGGACATCGCCGAACGGCCGCCGTCCAGGGTCACCTCCACGGTGATGCCGTCCTGTGCCGCGGCTGACGGATCGTCATCGGAGGACTCCGGGCGGGCGGTGCCCGACACCTCGCCCCGTACGGTCCGTCCGCTGGGCAGTGTCACCTTCACCGTGGTGCCCTTGGCAGTGAGCGACACATCCTGCTGGTCGAGCTGGGCCCGGACCACCGGCTTGGTGGAGGCGACGGTGAGCACCGCGGTGTCCGGGCCCACCTGGTCCGCGGCTGCGGCGTCCGCCGAGACGACCTTCACCCGGTCGGGCTGGAAGACCACGTCCCCCTTGCCCACCGTGCCGGTGGGGGTGCGATTGAGCGACTTCTGCCAGCTTTTGACCGCCGCCTTGGTGGCCGCGTCGTAGCGCGGATCGATGTACAGCCCGGTCCCGAACCCCAAGTCGCGCAGATTCCGCTCCAGTTGGAGGACATCGGAGCCGCGGTCCCCGGGCTTCATGGCGCGGAACATCGGGATCTGCCCGTACAGCAGTGTGACGGGCTTGTCGTTCAGCTCGTAGAGCGCTTGTCCTTGGGTGACCGTGCGGCCCGGGTCGGCCGCCACGGTCACGGTGCCGTCGACGGCGGAGGACACCGTGCGCCGCTGGGCGTAGTCGAGCTGTCCGTCGACGGTCTTGCTCTGGACCAGATCGGTACGGACGACCTTGGCCGTGGCGGGGGGCCGGTCACCGTCCCGGGACGAGGCGTCCGCCCCGTCCCCGCCGCCCAGGACCAGGGCCGCGGCCCCGGCCCCGGTCGCGGCGGCGGCGAGGGCGCCACCCGCGATCCACGCGGTGCTCCGCCTCACTGCATACCGTCCAGACCGTCGAGCAGCTTGCCCTCGCACGCCTCACGGGCCTGCCTGTACACCGAGGACTCGGGGTCGATACGGGGGTTCGTCGGGTCCGGCTCGCCGCCGGGCACCGCGTTGCCCGCGGACATGGTGGGGTTCTGGAACTCCGAAACGCCGTGGTCCCGCATGCACGTGGCGTGCGCGAGCATCGACTCGTAGTCCTTCTGGGTGTCCCGCTCGGGCTCGAGCGTCATCGCCTTGCGCAGCTCATCGGCACAGACTCCGTCCTTGCCGCCCTTCTGCACCTCACCCGTGCCGCTGGGGTCCTCCAGCTTGTTGATCTTGTCCCAGTCGAGATAGCCGCTGAGCCTGGGGTCGGGGAAGTCCTTGGCCCCGCCCTTGGCGCGCATACAGCGCACATAGTCCATCTGCGCGTCGTAGAAGGCGCTCTTGCCCTTTCCGGAGCCGCCGCCGGTGTCCTTCGCCGAGCCGCCGGAGCCCGCCGAGCCGCCCGAGCCCCCCGAGCCGCCGGAACCCCCGGAGCCCCCGGTGCCCTCGCCCGGAGCGGAGGCGACCCCCGCCGCCCGGGTGGTCGAGCCGTCGTCACCGCCGCAGCCCACCGCGAGGGCCAGCACGGGCAGTGCGGCGAGGGCGGCCAGAGTGCGCCGGAAGGCGGCGCGTGAAGTGGTGTGCCATGTCATGGCGACCACCTTTCGGCGATCACATGATGGTCCGTCCATGACCATATGATGGATGTGTAACAAAGCCCGTATGCCTTTGATTCATCGGCCTGACCAGCGAATTGCGGCGAATTCATGGGTCATAATCGACCGCATGCCGCATGTACTGCTCATCGAGGACGACGCCTCCGTACGCGATGGCATGGAGCTCGTGCTGCGCCGCCACGGCTATCAGGTGTCGGTCGCCGCCACCGGCGAGGAGGCCCTCGCGCTGCTCGACGCCCCCGCCGAGACGGCCGTCGAACTCGCGGTGCTCGACCTGATGCTGCCCGGCATGGACGGCTTCGAGGTCTGCCGCCGGATCCGGGCCCGCTCGACCATGCCCGTGATCATGCTGACCGCGCGCGGCGACGATCCGGACATCGTCGGCGGCCTGGAGGCCGGGGCCGATGACTATGTGGTCAAGCCGGTCACCGCACCCGTCCTGGAGGCGCGGATCAAGGCGGCGCTGCGGCGCGCCGACCCCGTGCCGCGGCGGCCCGGCGAGGTCTACGCCGGGCTGGTCATCGACCGGGCGGGGCTCACCGTCAGTCGCGACGGCACCCCCGTCCCGCTGCCACCCACCGAACTGCGGCTGCTGCTGGTGCTGTCCGCCTCGCCGGGCCGGGTCTTCAGCCGGGAGCAACTGCTCGCCTCGGTGTGGGACCACTCCTTCCTCGGGGACTCACGGCTGGTCGACGCCGCGGTCGGACGGCTCCGTGCGAAGATCGAGGAGGTGCCCGCCCGGCCCCGCTACATCCAGACCGTGCGCGGCTTCGGCTATCGCTTCGGTCCGATATGAGACGCTTCCGGCCACGGCTGGGCGGGTTGCGCACCCGGTTGGTCATCGCGTTCGTCCTCGTCGCGCTGATCAGCACCGTCACCGCCACCGCGCTCGCCTACCGGGAATCCCGCAGCGCCGTGCTCCAGCGCACCCAGGACGCCTTCCAGGCCGACCTCCGCCAGCGCGTCGACAGCGTCGCCCCCGACTTCGACATGCCCCCCGACATGCGCACGCTGACCTCGCTGGCCGACTCGGTCTCCGCCGGGCTCTCCGGCGCCCCGCTCGTCGTCACCCGCTACCAGAACCTCACCGCGTCCTCCGACGGCCTGGCCGACCGCACCCGGATCACCCCCGAACTGCGCGCCTCGGTCCGCTCCTCGGGCCGCACCCGCTTCCAGCGCGTGGAGTACCGGGGCCGGCCGTATCTGGTGGTCGGCACCCCCGTCTCGTACGAGGGCGGGCGGGCCTCCGGGCTCGAGGTGTTCGCCGTCACCTCCCTGCGGGCGGAGGAGGAGCACACCGCCGCCCTGCTGGACTCGGTGCGCGGCGGACTGCTCCCGGTGCTCGGCCTCGCCGCGGTGCTCGCCCTGCTCGCCGCCGGGACCGTGCTGCGGCCGGTGCGCGAGCTGGGGCGAGCCACCCGGCGGCTCGCCGAGGGCGACCTCGACTCACGGGTGGAGGTCAGGGGCCGCGATGAACTCGCCGGTCTCGCCGCGGACTTCAACACCACGGCCGACGCGCTGCAGCGTTCGGTGACCGATCTGCGCGACCAGGAGGCCAGGGCGCGGCGGTTCGTCGCCGATGTCTCGCACGAACTGCGCACCCCGCTGACCGCCATGACGATGGTGACGACCGTGCTGGACGAGGACGCGGCGCAACTGCCCTCGGACGCCGCCCGCGCCGCCCGTACCGTCAGCGACGAGACCGCGCGGCTGGCCCGGCTGGTGGAGGACCTGATGGAGATGTCCCGCTTCGACTCGGGCGCGGCCCGGCTCGACGCGGCGGAGACCGATCTCGCGCGGATCGTCCAGGGCACGCTGGAGCTGCGCGGCTGGACCGGCCAGGTGGCGGCGCGGCTCCCGGAGGGGATACGGGCGGTGGTGGACCGGCGGCGGGTGGACGTGGCCGTGGCCAACCTGGTGGGCAACGCGCTCCGCCACGGTGAGCGGCCGGTGACGGTGACGCTGTCCACCGACGCGGACCAGGTGACGGTGGAGGTCGCCGACCGGGGGCCGGGGCTGCCGCCGGACGTCCTCGGCCGGGTCTTCGACCGGTTCTACAAGGCGGACAGCGCCCGGACCCGCTCGGAGGGCAGCGGCCTCGGCACCGCCATCGCGCTGGAGAACGCGCGGCTGCATGGCGGCACGATCGAGGCGGCCAACCGGCCCGCGGAGGAGGGCGGCGGCGCCATGTTCACCCTGCGGCTGCCCCGCCACCCGCGGCAACGCACCGGACGGGACGTCGCCGGGCAGGGCTTCGGCGGGCGGGACGTCGGCGGGCAGGGCTTCCGCGAGCAGGGCTCGACAGGGCAGGACTTCGGCGGGCCGAGGACGGCGGCGGACGGAGGGGCGCGATGAGGGGTGGGACGAACCGCCCGCGTACGGCGGCGGTGGCCGTGCTCCTCGCCCTGGCGGCGGCCGCCGGCTGCGGGGTGCGGCCCACCGGGGTGGTGGACGGCGGCGAGCCCGCGAAGGGGCTCACCAAGGATCTGCGGATCTACTACGTCCGCGGCTCCGCGCTCCAGGGCGTCACCCGCCCCGACACCTCCATCAAGGAACCCATCGGCGCCCTCAAGCTGCTGTCGGACATGCCGGCCTGGGCCGCGGAGCGCGGGCTCGTCAACCTCGTCCGGCTCGGGCCGTACTGGACCAGCGGCACGGGCCACCGGATCACCCTGCACTCGCCCGGCGCCTCCTTCGACAGCCCGGGTGACCGGCTGCCCAACGGCCAGTTGGTGTGCACCCTCGCCCGTGCCCAGTCCTTCCTGCACCGTGACGAGGCCATCCGGCCGGACGACGTCCGGGTCTCCCTGGACGATGGCGAGCGGACGTACGGCCCCTACCAGTGCTCGCAGTTCCTCACGTGACAGCGTTACGCCGCGGCGCGCACCTCGCGTGCGGCGTCCGCGTGGAGCGCGACCCGGACCAGGGCGGCGGCCAGCCGGGGAAGGTCCTTCCCGGCCACCAGCCCCTCCAGCGACCGCGCGCTCTTCGGCAGCCCGACCCGCTCGGCGCCGTCCAGTGCCTTGCTGTCGAAGTACGGGGCGAACTCGGGCCAGACGCCCTGCACCTCGCGCAGGAAGATGTTCACCCCGGCCGGCCCGATGCCCTTGACCCCCTGTAGCAGCTTCTTCACGTCCCCGGCCTCGCGCAGCCGCCGCAGATCGCCCCCGTACTCCCGGTTCACCAGCTCCGCCGCCTCACCCAGCTGGCTGGAGGTCCGCTCGTCGTAACGCCGGTAGCCCCCCTCGCCCAGCGCGTCCACCCGCTGCTGCCAGGTGGCCTCCGCCATCCGCCGCGGATCGCGCATCCCGGCGTCGAAGAGGGCGCGGGCGGCGGCGACGGCGATATCGGAACTGATCCGCGCGGACAGCAGATGCGCGAGCACCAGCAGTTGGTACAGCGGGCCGGGGGTGTCGCGGAGCTTGATCCCGGCCTCGGCGGCGAAGGTCGTGCCCTGCTGGTCGAGCAGGGCACGCGCCACACTCTTGTTCTTGTCGCTCATCGCCCATCCCGCCTCGTGGTGTGGTGCCGTTGCGTCGGTCACGGGTGCCCGGCGGCGCCCCGCTCACTCGGGGTGTCGCAGGACGCGCCCACCCCGATCGCCCCGCTGCCGGTGCCGAGCGCACGGCTCAGCGCAGAGTGCGGCGACCGCTCGCCCGGTGTGCCCTGGGCCACCAGGGCCGCCGTGTCCGCGTGCAGGGCGAGCAGGCTGGTGTCGTCCGCGCCCGAGAGCAGATCGTCCACCAGCTCCCGCCGCAGCCGCAGCTCCACCTCGGCCGGCTCGCGCAGGTGGGCCGGCTCCAGGCCCAGCGAGGTCGCGGCGTGGTCCAGCGCCCGAACGGCCCGCTCATCGGCCCTGCCCTCCGGGTCGACCAGGGGTAGCGCGCCCAGCACCTCACCGCGCGGATCGGCCACCGCGACCAGCCGGTCCCGTACGATCCCGTCCTCGCCGTCGCCCCGGGCGGCCGTGCGGGCGAGGGCGCGCAGCCCGAACGCCCGGCCCCAGGCCCGCCTGGGGGACCGCACCGGCCCGTCCCGTCCGGCCGGCTCCCTCACCTGCGTTTCCAGGGCCTCGGTGGCCCGCTGGCCGTCGTACGGACAGCGGGCCAGACCCGCGCCGAGCCGTAGGCAGCCCGCCTCGGCGCGGCCGGTGCCGGCCGCGCTGACCTGGGCCATCGCCCGGCGCGGTATCTCCGCCTCGCCCTGGCCTTCGACCCCGTCGAAGCCGGTGAACAGGGTCGGACAGCGGCGCGGCAGCGGATCCTGGGCGACACCTGGTGGGGCCATGGGGTCACTCCGTGCGTCCTTATGTGTCCCGTGCGTCGTCATGCGTCCCGTGCGTCGTCGGGCCTCCTTGCGGAGACGTATCCTCCCTGCGGAGATCCATCGGCCGAGTACCCCTATTCATGGCAATTCACCGCATGAGGGCGAAAAGGCCGCACGGATTTCCATCCGCGGGGTGCGGGGGCGGGCGTACGGGGCGGACGGGGATGCCGCTGCCTCGGCCGCGGAGACCCCGGTGTGACGTTCAAGCGCGGCGGACGTGATGGATTTCCTAATTCGACTGTTCCCGCGCGAGGTTGGCGCACCGCCAGAACGGGGCTCCTGGAGGGGGCTCAGCGGGACGCCTTCAAAGGCCCGGCCTGTGGAGGACCGAGGTCAGCGCGGGGTTCGGGCCGCTGGCAGATGCCGCTGACAGGTGCTCGACAGCCCCCGGCGGCGCCCGTCTCCATGATCGGATCCGGATTGAAGTTTTCCGTTTTTCCTTTCCTCATCGAACGATTGATCAGTAATCTCGCCTCAGCAGCGGGTTGCCGTGCCGCTCTTCGTCGTGCTCCACTTCCCCGAGGACGCGGACGACCCGAGGGCGGCCCCGGAAGCCGGAAGAGGGCGAAGGAAGTGCAGGACGTGGACTGGCGGCCGGAGGGCATCGACGCCACAGGCGAGGACGCGGCAGGCTACAGGGACACAGCCCATGGCGGCTGCCCCGGGGAGCGCACGATATGACTTCCGAATCGGGCGGGCCGAGATGTGACCGCGGCGCCGGGGACGCCGCCGGACACCCCGCCCCCAGGGAGAACGATCCGCTGAGGCGATTCGCGGGCATCTGGTGCCGGGCGGTCCACCCGCTGGCCGCCACGAAGATGACGCCTGACGAGTTCGAGGGCTATCTGCTGCCGCTGGCCCACCGGTTGAGCGCCGCCCTGTGCTCCTCCCCCTTCGACACCGAGGCCGCGTACGAGGTCGGGGCCGCGCTGGTGGACGCCCAGTGCACCGAGCCCGACGCGCTGCCCGCCATCCTGGGCGTCATCGACGCGCATCTGGTGTCCTGCTCGTCGCCCGGAGCGCCCTTCTCCCGGCCGTCCGGTGAATCGTTCCCAGGCCCGTCCGACGAGCCCGCCCACGAGCCCCTGGCCGACGAGGAGGCGCGTGCCCGCTGTGTGCGACTGCAGCACGCCCTCGCCGCCGGATTCGTCCGCGAGCTGCGCGAACGCGAGCGCGATGAGCAGGAGGCCATCTCACGAGCCGCGATGGCCGCCCGGACCGAGGCCGAGAAGGCGCTGCACGCGAGCGAGGCCAAGTTCCAGGCCGTCTTCGAGGGCGCGGTCATCGGCGTGGGCATCGCCGGGCTCGACGGGGAGGTGCTCGTCGTCAACGACGCCATGGCCCGGATGTTCGGCGGGATGGACTTCTTCCGCCCCGGCCGCAAGGTCACCGAGTTCGTGCACCCCGACGACGTCCCCGGCGCCCATGAGCTCTACCGCGAGTTGGTCAACGGCGAGCGCGACCACTTCCGCATCGAGAAGCCGCACTACCGCGACGACGGCAGCGAGCTGTGGACCAATCTGACGGTCACCCTGCTGCGCGACTCCAGCGGTGCCCCGCAGTACCAGCTCGCCCTCGCCGAGGACATCACCGAGCACCGGCAGCTCCGGGAGCGGCTGCGCTACGAGGCCACCCACGACGAGCTGACCGGACTGCCCAACCGCACCCTGTTCCTGGAGCGGCTGGACCAGGTGCTGGCCGCCGACGCCGACGCCGAGCGGTTCGGCGTGTGCTACCTGGACCTGGATGGCTTCAAGGCCGTCAACGACAGCCTCGGTCATGTCGTCGGTGACGGGATGCTCAAGGCCGTGGCCGAACGCCTCCAGCGCTGTGTGAAGCCCGCCGAGCTGCTCGCCCGGGTCGGCGGCGATGAGTTCCTCGCCCTGGTCACCGGCCCCGCCGCACAGGCCGACGGCGCCGGGCTGGCCCGCCGGATGCTCGCCGCGCTCGCCGAACCCGTCCGGATCGAGGGCCGTGAGCTGCGGGTACGGGCCAGCATCGGCGTGGTCGACGGCCGGGCCGGGGAGATCGGCCGGGCCGAGGTGCTGCGCAGCGCCGATATCACCATGTACCGGGCCAAGGCCGCGGGCGGCAATCGCTTCGAGATCGCCGACGCCGACTCCAACGCCCGGGTGATCGCCCGTCACAGCCTCACCAACGGGCTGCCCTCCGCCCTGGAGAAGGGCGAGTTCTTCATCGAGTACCAGCCGCTGGTACGGCTCACCGACGGCACCGTGCGCGGCGCCGAGGCGCTCGTACGCTGGCTGCACCCGCTGCACGGAGTGCTCGGCCCCGACCAGTTCATCCCGCTCGCCGAGGACACCGGGCTGATCGTCCCGCTCGGCCGCTGGGTGCTGGAGCAGGCCGCCCGGCAGGCGCGGAAGTGGCGCGACGCCGCCGAGGACGACGAGTCGCTGCGCGTCAACGTCAATCTCTCGCCGTGCCAGCTGAGCCATCCCACGCTGGTCTCCGACACGGTGGCGGTCCTGGAGAACGCCGGGCTGTGCCCCAGCGCGCTGTGCCTGGAGGTCACCGAGAACGACCTCATCGGCGCCGACGAGACCGCCCTGCGGCCGCTGCGGCAACTCGCCGACCTCGGTGTGGACATCGCCCTGGACGACTTCGGCACCGGCTACTCCAACCTGTCGTATCTGCGCCGGCTCCCGGTCTCCCAGCTCAAGCTGGACCGTTCGTTCACCCGGGGCATGCAGCGGGCCCCGGCCGACCCGGTCGACGTCAAGATCGTCGAGGGGATCGTCTCGCTCGCGCACACGCTGGACCTCGCGGTGACGGTCGAGGGCGTGGAGACGGCCGTACAGGCCGAGCATCTGCGGGGGCTGGGCTGTGACACCGCGCAGGGCTGGTACTACGCACGGCCGGGCCCGCCGGAGCGGCTGCACACCCTGGCGCTGGCCGACGCGAGCTGAGGGCGCGGCCGGCGGAGGGCGCAAGAGGTGGTGTTCCCCTCGCGCCTGTCCGGCGGTGCGGCGCGCCGTGTTCAGTCGGCTGTGTTCAGTCGGCCCGCTCAGCCGACTGTGTTCAGCCGCCGCGCTCAGCCGACTGTGTTCAGCCGGCCGTGTCGTCCAGCAGCCGTGAGCGGATCAGGAAGCGCACCCCTTCCGGCGCCTCCAGGGAGAAGCCGCTGCCACGGCCCGGCACCACGTCCACCGTGAGATGCGTATGGGCCCACAGCTCGAACTGCGAGGCCGACATCCAGAAGCCCACCGGCTCCTCGACCCCGTCCACCTCCAGCTCCCCGAGCAGCACATCCGACCCGCCCGTACGGAACTCGCCGAGCGGATAGCACATCGGGGCGCTGCCGTCGCAGCAGCCGCCCGACTGGTGGAACATCAGCGGGCCGTGATCCGCCCGCAGTTTGCGGATCAGCTCGGCCGCGGCCGGTGTCAGCGCGATACGGTCCATGGGCGATCCCTCTCCGTCATGCTGGTCCTGCTCACCGAGCGGTCAGGGGTCCGGCCCAGCGAACCCCTCGCCACGTTGCGAGAACGTTGCCCTTCACCACGATGCCCCCCACCACGATGCCATCACGGCGTCCCCCTCACCATGTCATCGGCAGCTCGCGCAGCCCATAGGTGTTCTTGTCCGTACGGACGTGGACCTGGTCGAACGGAACCGCCGGCAGCAGGGCGGGGAACCGGTCGAAGAGCCTGGCGTACGAGCAGCGCATCAGCGAGCGGGCCAGTTGCTGTCCCAGGCACTGGTGAATGCCGTAGCCGAACGCGGCGTGATGGGCCGCCGGGCGGGTGACGTCCAGGGTGTCGGGCGCCGGGAACTGCTCCGGATCGCGGTTGACCGCGGGCAGCGCGAGGGTGACCGAATCCCCGGCCTTGATCAGGTCGTCGCCGACCTGGACATCCTCCAGGGCGGTGCGGATGGGCCCGAAGTGGGTGACCTGGAGTTCGGCGAGTGCCGGGCCACCCACCACAACCTGGCCAACGGCCCGATCCCCGATGTATCGGTCATGGCCTATGAACAGCCCGACGGCGGTATCCGCATCGACCTGAACGGCAACGCCGACCTCTACGGCCCCCAGGACCTGGCCGACCACCAGCGACGACTCTTCGCCTTGTTGGAGGCGGTGGTGGTGGATGCGGGGCGGTGTGTGGGTGGCGTGGAATTGGTGTCGGTGGCGGAGCGTGGGGTGTTGTTGGAGTGGGGGAGTGGTGGTGCGGGAACGGCGCCTGCGGTGTTGGGCGAGCGGATGGTGGGCTGTGGGGACGGTGTGCTTGCAGTGAGGTGCGGCCAAGTGTCCCTGACTTACGCGGAGTTGGGTTCGCGGTCGGATCGGTTGGCGCGGTTTTTGGTGGGGTGTGGGGTGGGGCCGGAGCGGTTGGTGGCGGTGGCGTTGCCGCGTTCGGTGGATCTGGTGGTGGTGTTGCTGGCGGTGTTGAAGGCGGGTGGTGCGTACGTACCGGTGGATCCGGGGTTTCCGGCGGAGCGGGTGCGGTTCATGGTGGAGGATGCCGGGCCGGTGTTGGTGGTGGCGTCGGGTGATGTGGCGGGGCGGTTGCCGTCGTTGGATGTGCCGGTGGTGGTGCTGGACGATCCGGAGACGGCGCGGGAGGTGGACGAGCGGCCGGGTACGGCGCTGACGGATGAGGATCGTCTGGCGCCGCCGCATCCCTCGCATCCGGCGTATGTGATGTGCACCTCCGGCTCGACCGGCCACCCCAAGGGCGTGGTGGTGTCCCACCAGAGCCTGCTCAACACGGTCGCGTGGGCCGTCGACACCCTGGGGACGCGGGCCCTCTCCCACGTGATGATGTCCGCCTCGGCGAGTTTCGACGTATCCGCCTTCGAGCTGTTCGCGCCGCTCGCGTCCGGTGGATGCGTGGAGATCGTGGACGATGCCGTGGCCCTGGTGGGGCGGTTACCCCACCGGCCGGAAACGAGCCTGGTGAGCGGCGTCCCCTCGGCCCTGGTCCAGGTCGCGAAGGCCATCGGGCCACGGGACTTCCCGGGCGTCGTGGTCTGCGCCGGGGAGGCCCTGTCGGGCCCGGCGGCTCGCGCCATCGGTGACGCCCTGCCGGCTGCCGGGTGCTCAACGCCTACGGCCCGACGGAGGCCACGGTCTACGCGACGGCCGGGTGGTACGACGCCGAGGCCGATGGCGCCGCACCGATCGGTGGGCCGATCGCCGGTATGCGGGTGTATATGCTCCAGCAGTCGGCCCGCCTGAGCCGCCAACGCCCCCGCACTACGCCCAGACACCACCCACGGCGTCACCCCAGATGCCACACCCCCACCAGCGGAAACCACCTCCACACCCGAGTCCTCATCCACCGGTGCTTCCTCAAGGACAACGTGGGCATTGGTCCCCGACACACCAAAGGAAGACACCCCAGCCCGCCGAACCCGCTCCCCACGCGACCAGGCGACGGGCTCAGTCAGCAGCTCCACAGCGCCCGCGTCCCAGCCAACATGCGAGGACGGCTGGTCCACATGCAACGTACGCGGCAGCATCTCTCGGCGCAGGGCCATGACCATCTTGATCACACCACCCACACCAGCAGCAGCCTGCGCATGACCGATATTCGACTTCAACGACCCCAGCCGCAGCGGCCTACCGTCTTCCCGCCCCTGCCCGTAAGTGGCTAGCAGCGCGTACGCCTCAATGGGATCACCCAACCGAGTCCCGGTCCCATGCCCCTCGACAGCATCCACATCCGCCGCCGACAACCGCGCATTGGCCAGCGCCTGCCGAATCACACGCTCCTGCGACGGACCATTCGGCGCCGTCAACCCATTCGACGCACCATCCTGATTCACCGCAGAACCACGCACCACCGCCAACACCCGATGCCCCCGCGCCCGCGCATCCCGGGAGGTGTTCAACGCCCGCACGCTCAGGGCGCTGCTGCGAGGTCCTCGCCATCCCGCACAGTACGACCTTCCCCCCCGAGCACACCGGACTCCCCGCGCCGACGGGCTGCCCCCCGCGCCCGTCCACGGCACCGGAGGGCGGGCCCGCGGCGCCCGTACCCACGACGGACGAGACGTACACGGACGAGACGTACACGGACGAGACGCGCACGGACGAGACGTACGAGGGAAGGACCCCGATGGTGGAGAGCGAGACCGAGAAGAAGGCCGTGGTCGCCGTGCTGGAGCGGCTGGGCGCGGCCTGGTCGGAGCTGGACGCTCGGGCGCTGGCGGATGTGTTCACCGCCGAGGCGACCATGATCGCTTTCGGATATCTGCGCAAGGCCGGAGGTGACCGCGGAGAACGCGATCCGCTCCACCTGGGCGCTGGTCAAACAGGACGGTGAGTGGCGCGTCGCCGCGTACCACAACAGCCCCGCCAAGGAGGACATGCCCGTGTGACCCGGCAAACCGGGCCCGCCCACGAGGTCTAAGCCGCTCCCGCCTCGGCGGGAGCGGCCCGCTGAGCCCAAGCCGTCACGTTTCGGTAACCAGGCGGAAACCCTTGACGTTTCTCATGGCTGGTTCTTAATCTCGCTGCACCGCGTAGTTGGCGGTTCCAGCAGTTCACGTGCTGCGGCGCTTTCCGCAGTTTTTGGCAGGCACAGACATAGACCACCTGTCGGTGGCTTCGTCGTGCCTGTTTTCTGTGCTCCCCGTGCCGCCGGTAGGTCTTCCTCGAAGGCGGATTCATGGCACAACGTCCGAGCGTCAGAAGCATCGCCGACGTCGTTGCGCTCATCGATGGGCTGGGAAAGATCACCGGCCGGGCGCAGATCATCTGGTTTCTCGTGTTCGGCGGGCTGTTCCTCGACGCCTACTCGAACGCGGCGCTGAGCGCCGGTCTGGGGCCCATGACGACCCAGATGGAGCTCACCAGCACCCAGGTCTCGATCCTCACGGCCACTGCCCCGGCGCTGGCCATCATCTTCAACCCCCTCGGTGGCTGGCTCGCCACCCGCATCGGCCGCGTTCCCCCACTGCTCATCGCCAAGGTGTTCGCGATCGCGGGTGGCCTGCTCGCCGCGCTCGCCGGTGGCTTCACCGTGGTGTGGCTCGGCCGGGTCCTGGTGGGTGTCGCGTACGGCATCGACTTCGCGGTCGCCATGGCGCTGCTCGCCGAGTACACGCCCGCGAAGCTGGGCGGCCGGCTCAATCTGTGGCAAGCCGTCTGGTACGTCGCCACCACCAGCAACCTGGCCCTGGCCCTGGTCTTCTTCAACCTGGACGTCGGCGCCGACATCTGGCGCTGGTCGGTCGGCTCGGCCGCGGTCGTCGCCGTCGCGCTGCTGCTGAGCCAGGCGCTGATGCTCAAGGAGAGCCCCACCTGGCTGGCCAGCAAGGGCCGGCTGGACGAGTCCGTCGCCAACCTGGACCGGATCTACGGGATCAAGGCCGTCGTCGGTACGCCCGACGCGATGACCCGCACCGCGGCTGACGCACCGGTCATCGGGTTCCGCCACACCGGGCTGCTGTTCAAGGGCGAGTACCTGCCGCGTACGGTCCTCGCATCGGTGATCTCGCTCGGGCAGTCGATGCAGTACTTCGCGGTCGGCTGGTACCTCCCGCTGATCAGCCTGACGATCTTCGGCGAGAGCTTCGAGAAGGCCACCGTCGGCTCGATGGTGTTCAACGCCTTCGGTATCGCGGGCGGGCTGCTGTCCGCGTACTTCGGCCGCCGCCTCGGGCTGCGGCTCAGCTCCGCCGCCGGTTTCGCCGGGGTCTTCGTGGCCCTGGTGGCGATGGGGCTGACCTTCGAGAAGGTGCCCACGGCCGTGGCGTTCCTGCTGCCGGTGCTGTTCATCCTCTGCCACTCGGCGGGCCCCGGCGCCAACGGCAAGTCCATCGCCGCGCTCTCGTACACCAGTGACGTCCGCGCCCTGGGCACCGGTGTCACCGGTATGATCGGTAGTTTCGGCAGTGTCGCCGGGCTGTATCTGTTTCCGCAGGTCAAGGACTCGCTCGGACTCGCCGACACTTTCCTGACGCTGTCCGTCGTGCCGCTGCTCGGCCTGATCACCTGCCTGGTGATCAAGTGGGATCCGACGAAGGCCGCCTCGCCCGACGAGGTCGCCGGACAGGATCTCGACGCCTCCGCGGTGCCCTCCGTGGCCGCGCGCTGACCCGCCGCCGGACCCGGCGCACCGCGCGGTGGTCCCCCCTCCGGGTGCATCCCCTCCGTAACCCTTCCCTCCGGGTGCGTCCCTTCCGTAACCCGTCCCTCCGCCTTCGTCCCCTCCCAATCCCTCCGCTCCCCATCCCTCCCCTCCCAATCCCTCCCCTCTCTGTCCCTCCGCTCCCCATCCCTCCGCGCGGCTCGCTCGCGACGCTCGAATGAAAGGGCTGCCATGACCCAGACGTTCCCCGGGGCCTCTCCACGGCGCGGTGTGCTGTCCATCGACGAGGGCACCACGGGCACCCGGGCCGGAGTCGTGCTCGACTCGGGCGCCGCCCACGAGGTGTTCTACCGGCCGATCCGAGTCAGCCATCCGAATGACCTCTCGGTCGAGCAGGACCCGATGGAGATCTGGACCGCCACTCTCGAGGTGGCGCGCCGGGCCGTCGGCGGGGCACGCGAGGACGGCATCGAGATCACCTCGGTCGCGCTGTCCACACAGCGTGCCACGGCGATGCTGTGGGACCGGGTCACCGGGCGGCCGCTACTGCCCGCGGTGGTGTGGCAGGACCGCAGGTACGCACATGAGCTCACCGCCTACGGCGCGGAGTGGGACGCCCTCCTGCTGGCCCGGCAGGGCCGGCCGGTCGGCGCCCGCGCGCCGTTCCTCTGGGCCGCCCGGCAGATCGCCGCCCACTCGGAGGTGGCCGAGGCGCACCGGGCCGGACGGCTGCTCTTCGGCACCGTCGACACCTGGCTGATCTGGCGCCTCACCGGTGGCGCCGTGCACGCCACCACCCCGACCAACGCCGCGTCCACCGGCGGCTACCTGCTGGAGCGGCACGCCTGGGACGAGGAGTGGATCGGCCACCTCGGCTTCCCCCTCGATCTGCTGCCGGAGCTACGCTCCGACGACAGCGGTTTCGGTACGACCGACCCGGCCGCCCTCGGGATCGCCGTCCCGCTGGCCGCCTCCATGGGCGACCAGCACGCCGCACTCGTCGCGCTCGGCGGTCTCGCCGCCGGGCAGGGCATGTGCATGTACGGGACCGGCGCGTTCGTCGACGCGGCGACCGGCACCACGCCCGCCCTGCCCCGGCCGGACATCTCCGGGGTGCTCGCCCAGCCCGGCCGGCGGCAGGGCGACATCAGCCACTACAGCCTGGAGGCGTACACCTCCACCGTGGGTTCGGCGCTGCGCTGGCTCTGTGCCGATCTGGGCCTGTTCGCATCGCCGGAGGAGCTCGGTGAGGAAGCGGGCCGGGTCCCCACCCGGCCGGGCCGCACCCCGCGTTTCGTCCCGGCGCTCGCCGGGGTCCGTACGCCGGTCTGGCACCCGGAGGCCACCGCGTCCCTCACCGGGCTCACTCTCGCCACCACGCGCGCCGATCTCGCCCGCGCCGTGCTCGACGGGATCGCGCACTCGGTGTGCGATCTGATCGACGGGGTCGCCGACACCATGGGCACCCCGTTCACCCGGCTCCGGGTCGGCGGCGGGGTCTCCGGCAGCGACCCGCTGATGCGGATCCAGGCCGACCTGACCGGCCTGCCGCTGGAACGGGTCGCCGACTCCGCCACCGCGAGCCTGCGCGGCACCGCGTATCTGGCGGGTGTCACCCAGGGCCTGTGGTCCTCGCTCGAAGAGGTCGTCGCGGCGCAGCCGCAGGGCCGGGTCTTCGAGCCCGCGATCACGGCGACCGAACGCAGCGAGCAGCGGGCCGCCTGGCGCGACGTGCTGATCGCCCACCTCGGCGACCCCGCGCTGCTCCCCCCGCGGGATGGCGCGCCCGAACCTCATACCCCCCACTGACGGCCCACCGACCGTCGCACTGGCGGCCCGCCGACCACGCGGCCGCCGTACCGGAACACCAGGAGTTGATGTTGTGATCACCATGCCCGCCCGGAAACCGCGGCGCAGCGCCGCGGCGACCCGCCGAACGCCACTGCTGCTCGACCGGGCAGCCCTCAAGCGCCGGCTGGCCGACGACACCTATGACGTGCTCGTCATCGGCGGCGGCATCACCGGGGCGTACGCCGTGCTCGACGCCGCCTCGCGCGGGCTGCGCGCGGCGCTGATCGAGAAGGACGACTTCGCCTCCGGCACCTCGTCGAAGTCCTCGAAGATGGTGCACGGCGGTCTGCGCTACATCGAGCAGGGCAACGTCAATCTGGTCCGCCACTCGCTCCTGGAGCGCCACCGCTTCCGGAAGAACGCCCCGCACCTGGTGCACCGGCTGCCGTTCCTCTTCCCGATCCTGGAGAAGGAGGGTGTCTTCGACGCCCGCCTCGCCAAGGGTTTCGAGGGCCTGCTGTGGACGTACGACCTGGTCGGCGGCTGGCGGATCGGCAAGCTCCACCAGCGGCTCACCGTTCCCGAGGTGCTCGCGCAGGCGCCGACACTGCGCGCCGAGAACCTCCGGGGCGGGCTGATGTACTTCGACGCCCGCACCGACGACGCCCGGCTCGTCCTCACCATCGTCCGCACCGCCGCCGCGCTCGGCGCGACGATCCTCAACGGTGCCAAGGCCGAGAGTCTGCTGATGCGGACGGACCAGGTGGCCGGTGCCCGGGTCACGGCGGACGGCGACACCTTCGACATCCGCTCGCGGGCCGTCGTCAACGCCACCGGGGTGTGGACCGACGAGCTCGACGCGAAGGCGGACGACGGCCACCAGCCGCAGGTCCGCCCGGCCAAGGGCGTGCACATCGTGGTCCCCTGGGACAAGGTGCGGATCAACTGCACGGTCACCGTGCCGATCCCCGGCCGGGCCCGCCGCGCGACCTGCACCCGCTGGGGCAACAGCGTCGTGCTGGGCACCACCGACGAGGACTACCAGGGCTCCCCGGACGATGTGCACTGCACCCGCGAGGAGATGAACTTCCTGCTGGAGGGCGCCAACACCGCCTTCGACGGAAAGCTCACCGCGGACGATGTGGTCGGCTCCATCGGCGGTCTGCGCCCGCTGGTCGGCGGCAAGGAGGGCGCCACCCTCGATATGCGCCGCGACCACCACATCACCGTCGGCCGCACCGGAATGGTGACGGTGACCGGCGGGAAGCTCACCACCAGCCGGCACATGGGCGAGCTCGTCGTCGACAAGGTGATGACGGTCCTCGGCCGCAGGGGGAGGAGCCGCACCACCGATCTCCCGCTCCTCGGCGGCGCCGGTTACGACGCCGAAGCCGTCGCCGCGTCCGGTGGCATCGCCGCCCACCTGGGCGAGCGCTTCGGCACCGAGGCCCGCTTCGTCGGCGACCTCATCCAGGACGACCCGTCGCTGGCCGAGCCGATCGTCGCCGGACTCCCGTACACCAAGGCCGAGGTCGTGTACGCGGCCCGTGCCGAGCTGGCCCGGTCGGTCGACGACGTCCTCTCCCGCCGCACCCGCGCCCGGCTGTTCGCCCGGGACGCCTCCGCGGACGCCGCCGAGGCCGTCGGCGCGCTCCTCGGCCGGGAACTGAACCTCACGGAGGCCGAGGTCGAGCGCTCGGTCGCCGAGTACCTCGCAGCCGTCCGCCACGAAAAGTCCGTACTCCTCGAAGGGGCAGCAGCATGATCAGCCGCCAGACCATCACCCACCCGTTCAACCGGGGCGACTACACCGTCGGCGCCCCCAGCTTCGCCAGGTGGGCGCGGAACACCCCGGTCGGGGACGGCGAGGCCGCGCTTCAGGTGAACCCGGTCGAGGTCCCCGAGACCGTGGTCGAGGCGCTGCGCGAGGCCGCGCACGCGGTGCACACCTCCCGCGACGAGGTCGTCAGCCGGACCCGTGACTGGTGGGCCGGTTCGATGATCGGCGAGACCGAGGGCCGTCCCGCCACCCCGAACGCCGTGATCGTCGAGGCCGCCGACGCCGACCAGGTCGCGGCCGTGCTGCGCATCTGCCACGAGGCAGGCGTCCCGGTCACCCCCTCCGCCGGCCGCTCCAACGTCACCGGTGCCGCCCTCCCCGTCTTCGGCGGCGTCGTCCTGGACGTGTGCGGACTGAACCAGATCACCGGCTTCGACGCCGAGTCGAACATCGTGGACGTCCAGGCCGGCATGTTCGGCGACCTCTTCGAGAAGCGGCTCCAGGAGGAGTACGGCGTCACCACCGGCCACTGGCCGTCCGCGTTCGCCGTCTCCACCGTCGGCGGCTGGATTGCCTGCCGCGGCGCCGGTCAGCTCTCCACCCGTTACGGCAAGATCGAGGACATGGTCGTCGGCGTCGACGTCGTGCACGCGGACGGTACGCGTGCCACGTACGGCGACTACGCCCGCGCCGCGGTCGGCCCGGACCTGCGCCAGCTGTTCATCGGCTCCGAGGGCACCCTCGGTGTCATCGTCTCGGCCCGGCTGCGGGTCCACCCGCTGCCGGAGTACGCGAGGGCCGCCGCGTACGGCTTCACGACCTTCGCGGAGGGCCTGGACGCCTGCCGCAGGATCATGCAGCGCGGCGCCACCCCGGCCGTCCTGCGCCTGTACGACACCCTGGAGTCCGGCACCCACTTCGGCCACCCGGAGACCAACCTCCTGCTCATCGCCGACGAGGGCGACCCGGCCATCGTCGACGCCTCGATCGAGGTGGCGAAGGAGGTCTGCGGGAGTTACGGCCCCGAGCTGGACAGCAAGGCGGTCTTCGAGCGCTGGCTGGACGAGCGGATGCTGGTCGGCAAGTCCGCCGACGGCTTCAAGCCGGGTCCGGGCTTCGTCGCCGACACCCTGGAGATGGCCGCGTCCTGGACCGACCTCCCGGTGATCTACGACGAGGTGGTCGCCGCGATCCAGTCGGTGGACGGCACCCTGGCCGCCTCGGCCCACCAGTCCCACGCGTACACCGACGGCGCCTGCGTCTACTTCTCGCTGCGTGGCGATGTGGCGCCCGAGTCGCGCCGCGACTGGTACCGCTCGGTGTGGGACGCGGCCAACGCCGTACTGATCAAGCACGCCGCGGCCCTCAGCCACCACCACGGCTGCGGTCTGCTGCGCGGCCCCTACCTGGAGGAATCCCTCGGGGCCGGCTTCGCCACGTTCGTCGCGGTGAAGAAGGCCCTGGACCCGGCCGGCCTCCTCAACCCTGGCAAGCTGGGCCTTCCCAGCCGCTTCGGCACGTCCCCGCTGAACTGACCCCAGCAGCCCCGCGCCCTCCTTACCCCAGGCAGGTCTTCACCATGGCCCCCCACCCGTTCCACTCCGGTGCCCCACTCGCGCCCCGGCTCGCCTCGGCCCTCGCCGAGGTGCCGGTCGTCGCGTCGGTGATCGGCACCCAGCCGCTGCGGCAGTTCCTGACCGCGCCGGCCAAGGTGTGCATCCTCGCGTCGTTCACCGTGGGGCAGCTGCCCAAGGTGGTGCCGGCGCTGGTCCGGGCGGGGAAGACCGTGTTCGTGAACGTGGACAGCAGCCCCGGTCTGGCCCAGGACCGGGGCGCGCTGGAGTTCATCAAGAACATGGGCGTGCACGGCGTGGTCAGCACCCGGCTCTCCCTCATAGAGAAGGGCCGTCCGCTGGGCCTGCTGACGATGATGAAGGTGTTCGTCACCGACCGGTCCAATCTGCCCCGCTCCACGGACGCGATCTCGCGCGGGGCGCCGGACCTGGTCGAGATCATGCCCGCCCCGATCATCGCCCGGATGAGCGAGCGGGCACAGCGCGCGATGTCCCCGTCCGTCGCCGCCGGATTCGTGGAGACCCCCGCGGACGTGGCGCTCGCGCTGGCCCTCGGATCGGTCGCGGCCGCCACGTCCGACCCCCGCCTCTGGCACCTGCGCCGGGACCAGCTGCCACCGGTCCCGCCCACCGCGCTGAAGAGGCCCGCCGCACCCCAGGAGTAGTCCCCATGACCCACGTAGTCATAGCCCGCTACCGCACCAAGGCCGGTGCGGAGAACACCGTCCTCCCGCTGCTCGACACGGTGGCCGCCGCCTCCCGCCAGGAGCCTGGCAACCTCGCCTACCGCGTCCACCAGGGCACCGAGGACCCGCGGGCGATCGTGCTGTACGAGGAGTACGCCTCCGAAGCCGACTTCACCGCGCACTGCGCCACCCCGCACTTCCAGGAGATCGTGCTCGGCAAGGTCGTCCCGCTGCTGGAGAGCCGTGATGTGCTGCGCTGCGCCCCGCGTCCGGAGGCGCGGGCATGAAGACCCGTGCGGTGGTGCTGCGCTCCACCTCGACCGCCCGCCCCTACTCCGAGACCCGCCCGGTCGAGGTGGAGGAGCTGGAGCTGGGCGGCCCGCGCGAGGGCGAGGTGCTGGTCCGGATCGCGGCCGCCTCGCTCTGCCACTCGGACCTGTCGGTGGTCAACGGCGACCGGGTCCGCCCGCTGCCGATGGCGCTGGGGCACGAGGCGGTGGGCATCGTGCGGGAGACCGGACCGGGCGTCGCGCGGGTCCGCGCCGGTGACCACGTGGCCCTGGTCTTCGTGCCCAGCTGCGGCTGCTGCGCCGACTGCGCGGCCGGCCGGCCCGCCCTGTGCGCACGGGCCGCCGCGGCGAACGGGTCGGGAGCGCTGCTGCACGGCCCGTCCCTGCTGACCGACGCCTCCGGCACTCCGGTCCACCACCAGCTTGGCGTCTCCGCGTTCTCCGAACACGCCGTGCTGGCCCAGGAGTCGGTGGTACCGATACCGCGGGACATCCCTTTCACGGTGGCGTCGATGTTCGGCTGCGCGGTCCTGACCGGCGCCGGAGCCGTCATCAACACGGCGTCCCTGCGCCCCGGCCAGTCGACGGTGGTCTACGGCCTGGGCGGCGTGGGCCTGGCCGCGGTGCTGGGGGCCCGCGCGGCGGGCGCGTACCCGGTCATCGCGGTCGACCCGGTACCGGAGAAGCGCGAGCTGGCCCTCCGGCTCGGCGCGACCCACACATACTCCCCCGGCGAGGCGGTCGAGGCGATTCACGACCTCACTTCCGGCGGTGCCGAGCTGGCGGTCGAGGCGGTGGGCAGCCCGAAGGTGATGGCCGAATGCCTGACGGCCGTGGCCCGGGGCGGCAGGGTCGTCTCGGTGGGCCTGCCCGCCCCCGACCGGGTGCTGGAGGTCCCGGCGCTGACGTTCGCGGGCGAGGGCAAGTCCCTGCTGGGCTCGTACATGGGCGACGCGGTACCACGCCGTGACATCCCCCGGTTCCTGGACCTGTGGCGGGCGGGCCAACTGCCGGTGGAGCGGATGCACACCGGCACCCTGCCGCTGACCGGCATCAACACGGCGATGGAGGAGCTGGCCTCGGGCCGGGCGATCCGTCAGGTCATCGACACATCGGGAATGCTGGACGGCTGACCCTCGGCCCCCACGGCGACCGCCCAGTTCGCCCCGCACAGGGCGCCTGACGGGCATCCGCCCTGGTCAGGCGCCCTGTCGCGGTGCTCAGAAGAAGCCGAGCTTCTTCGGCGAGTAGGACACCAGCAGGTTCTTCGTCTGCTGGTAGTGGTCCAGCATCATCTTGTGGGTCTCGCGGCCGATCCCGGACTGCTTGTAGCCGCCGAAGGCGGCGTGCGCCGGGTAGGCGTGGTAGCAGTTGGTCCACACCCGGCCCGCCTGGATGGCGCGCCCGGCCCGGTACGCGGTCGAGCCGTCCCGGGTCCACACTCCCGCGCCCAGCCCGTAGAGGGTGTCGTTGGCGATCCCGATCGCGTCGTCGAAGTCGCCGAACCGGGTCACCGCGACCACCGGCCCGAAGATCTCCTCCTGGAAGACCCGCATGCGGTTGTCACCCTCGAAGATCGTGGGCTCGACGTAGTAGCCGCCCTCCAGCTCACCGCCGAGCTCGGCGCGGCTGCCGCCGGTGAGGACGCGGGCGCCCTCCTGGCGGCCGATGTCCAGGTAGGACAGGATCTTCTCGAGCTGGTCGTTGGACGCCTGGGCGCCGATCATGGTGTCGGTGTCCAGCGGATGCCCCTGCGTGATCTTCTCCGTACGGGCCACGGCCGCGTCCATGAACGCCTGGTAGTGGCCGTCCTGGACCAGGGCGCGCGAGGGGCAGGTGCACACCTCGCCCTGGTTGAGGGCGAACATGGTGAACCCTTCCAGGGCCTTGTCCATGAAGTCGTCGTCGGTGGCCGAGACATCGTCGAAGAAGATGTTCGGGCTCTTGCCGCCGAGCTCCAGGGTGACCGGGATCAGGTTCTCGCTCGCGTACTGCATGATCAGGCGGCCGGTGGTGGTCTCCCCGGTGAAGGCGACCTTGGCCACCCGGGAGTTGGACGCCAGCGGCTTTCCGGCCTCCACGCCGAAGCCGTTGACGATGTTGACCACACCCGGCGGCAGCAGATCGGCCACCAGGCTCATCCAGACGTGGATCGAGGCGGGCGTCTGTTCGGCCGGCTTCAGCACCACCGCGTTGCCCGCGGCCAGCGCCGGGGCCAGCTTCCAGGTGGCCATCAGGATGGGGAAGTTCCACGGGATGATCTGGGCGACCACGCCCAGCGGCTCATGGAAGTGGTACGCGACCGTGTCGTGGTCGATCTCGGAGAGGCTGCCCTCCTGCGCCCGGATCGCCCCCGCGAAGTAGCGGAAGTGGTCGATGGCGAGCGGGATGTCGGCGGCCAGCGTCTCCCGTACCGGCTTGCCGTTCTCCCAGCTCTCGGCGACCGCGAGGGCCTCCAGGTTCTGCTCCATCCGATCGGCGATCTTCAGCAGCACCGAGGCGCGCTCGGCGGGCGCCGTACGGCCCCAGGCGGGGGCGGCCGTGTGGGCGGCGTCCAGGGCCCGCTCGACGTCCTCGGCGGTGCCCCGGGCGATCTCGGTGAAGGGCTGTCCATTGACGGGGGTGGGGTTCTCGAAGTAGCGGCCCCGGGCCGGCGGTACGTACTCCCCGCCGATCCAGTGGTCATAGCGCGGCTGATAGGTGACGACCGAGCCCTCGGAGCCGGGGCTTGCGAAACGCGTCATGGGGCGGCCTCCCTGGTGTACGCGTGGTGGGTCCCGTTGTCGGACGCGTCGTTCGTACGCGCGTCCAGGCTCCGCCCGCGCCGACACGGGCGGAGCCGACGGGGAGGCTAGCCGCGGCCACGTTGCGCCGACGTTGCGTCCCGGTGGCCGCCCCCTTGCCGCGGGGCTCCGTGCTCATGGCCGCCTCGGTGGCGCGGGGCTTCGCCTTCACGGCCGCCTTGGTGGCGCGGCGCTTCGCCCTCATGGCCGCCTTGGTGGCCGCCGCCCGGCAGCCCGTACAGCTCCCGCAGCCGCCGCACCCGTGCCGCCGGAGCCGCCCGCCCCGGCGCATGCGCCGGAAGGGTGGTCAGCAGCGCCTCCGCGACCTCCAGATCGTCCTCGCCCCACGGGGTCTGCACCCAGCGCCGCAGCAGCTCGGGATCGCCGTGGGAGAGCACGGCGCGCCGCAGCCCGTCCTCCAGCACCCGCCGCATCCGGCACACCCCCGGCGCCTCCGACAGCGGCAGCAGCGGCCCGGGGTACGCCCGCAGCGCCGTGTACGCGTCGCCGGAGGCCAACGCCTCGGCGGCGTCCGCCAGATCGGTGCGCACGGGCGCGCAGAGCCGGTACGGGCGCGAGCCAAGCAGCGGGCCCACCAGGCGGCGCAGCCGGGACAGCTCGGCCCGCAGTGTCACCGGGGAGCGGTCGTCGGCCCGGGACCCGTACAGCTCGAGCGTCAGCCGGTCGCCCGAAAGACCCTCCGGATGACCGGCCAGCAGCACCATGATCTCGCTGTGCCGCCGCCCGAGCCGCAGCCGCCGCCCGTCGACGACCAGCAGCGCCTCGTCCCGCCCCAGCGCCGTCAGCGAGATCCGCGGCACCCGCGTCCGCGGCACCTCGGCGCCCAGCTGGGCCTCGGCGGCGCGGGCGGTCGCCTGGACCAGGGCCAGGCTGTGCGGGGCGGCCAGATGGTCCCCGCCGGTGATGTCCACCGCGCCCAGCAGCCGCCCGGTGTGCGGATCGTGGACCGGGGCGGCGGCGCAGGTCCACGGCTGCACACTGCGGTTGAAGTGCTCGGTGGCGAAGATCTGCACCGCGTGGTCGACGGTGAGCGCCGTGCCGGGCGCGTTGGTGCCCGCGTGGCGCTCGTCCCAGCGCGCCCCGGCCACGAAGTTCATCCCCTCGGCCCGGTTCCGAACCCCCGCGTGCCCCTCCACCCAGAGCAGTCGGCCCTGCTCGTCGCAGACCGCGAGCAGATGGGCCCCGTCGTAGGCGATGGTGCCCAGCAACTCCCGGAACAGCGGCATCACCCGGGCCAGCGGATGGTCCGCGCGATAGGTGTCCAGCGCGTCGTCCGCCAGGTCGATCGGCGCCTTGCACTCCTGGGTGACCCGGGCGTCGGCCGAGCGCCGCCAGGACTCCGCCACCACCGGCCGTACGGCCGGACTCACCGCCCCCTCCGTCAGAAACGCCTCATGGGCGCGGCGCACATCGCGGGTGCGCTCAGCGGGGTCGGTGCCTGACGCCATCGCCAGCCAGGGATTGACCATGGTGCCTCGCTCAGCGGTACGGAGGGGCGGAACGGGGAGGTGCGGAGTGTCAGGCTTTCACGGATCGGACGGCGGGAGGAGTCGGCAGGTCAGGTATGCGCGGGCAGGGAGGGGGCGGGCACGGCCCCGGGCGGGGAGGCATAGCCGCAGGAGTGGCAGATCTTCCACCCGTCCTGGTTCACGGCGAGTTGGCCACCACAGCTCGGGCACTGCTCGGAGCTCATGATCGTTCCTTTGGTTCACGCGCGCGGAGTGGAGCGGGCCACCCGTGCGCTCAGATTTCCTTGTGGGGCGGATGCCCCGCAATAGCCAGAACAAGCCCGCGTTGAGGTACGAGCCCCGGACGGAGCGCGTTCACCAGGGGGTACGCGGCGTTACCGGGGGGCTTCTCCATATACGCTCCTCGCGCCCCCTCGTGCCCCGCTTGAACGCTTGACACCCACGGGTCGGTTGTGCGCGGGCGCGCACGACGAAGCGGGCGGGGAGCCGGTGATGGCTCCCCGCCCGCGTCGATCAGGGGTGTTGCTGTGGCGTCAGCTGATGGACTTGATCAGCTCACCGTTCGCGGTGTCGCCGCTGAGCTCCCAGAAGAAGGTGCCGCCCAGGCCCTGCTGCTGCTTGTAGTTCATCTTCCCGGCGATGGTGGAGGGGGTGTCATAGCTCCACCACTGATTGCCGCAGTGCGCGTAGGCCGTGCCCGCGACCGTGCCGGTCGCCGGGCAGGAGCCCTTGAGCACCTTGTAGTCCTCGATGCCCGCCTCGTAGGTGCCGGGCGCGGCGCCGGTCGCCGTGCCACCGGGGGCGTCCTGGGTGACGCCGCTCCAGCCGCGTCCGTAGAAGCCGATGCCCAGCAGGAGCTTCGAGGCCGGGATGCCGAGGCCCTTGAGCTTGCTGATGGCGGCGTCGGTGTTGAAGCCCTGCTGCGGAATGCCGTTGTAGGAGTTGAGCGGGGAGTGCGGGGCGGTGGGGCCCTGTGCGGCCCACGCGCCGAAGAAGTCGTACGTCATCGGGTTGTACCAGTCGACGTACTGCGCGGCGCCGGCGTAGTTGGCGGCCTCGATCTTGCCGCCGGAGGAGGCGTCGGCCGTGATCGCCGCGGTCACCAGGTTGGACGAACCGAACTTGGCGCGCACGGCGGACATCAGGTTCTTGAAGGCGTCCTTACCGCTGGTGTCACAGGTGAGGCCGCAGGCGTTGGGGTACTCCCAGTCGATGTCGATGCCGTCGAAGACATCCGCCCAGCGCGGGTCCTCGACCAGGTCGTAGCAGGACTGGGCGAAGGCGGCGGGGTTCTTGGCGGCCTCGGCGAACCCGGAGGACCAGGTCCAGCCGCCGAAGGACCACAGCACCTTCAGACCGGGGTGGAGCTTCTTGAGCTTGCGCAGCTGGTTGAAGTTGCCGCGCAGGGCGCCCGCGTCCCAGGTGTCGGCCTGGCCGTCGACGCTGCTCGCCGCGTCGTACGCCTTGTCGTAGTCGGCGTAGGAGTCGCCGATGGCGCACTTACCGCCGGTGACGTTGCCGAAGGCGTAGTTGATGTGGGTGAGCTTGGCGGCCGAGCCCGAGGTCTCGACGTTCTTGACGTGGTAGTTGCGCTGGTAGATGCCCCATTCGGTGAAGTAGCCGACCACCTTGTTCCCGGCGGCCTTCGTCGTGGGGGTCTTGGCGGCCTTGGACGTGGCCTGGGGTATGTCGGCGCTCCGGGGTTCACCGGCCGCTGCCGAGCCCGCGAGCAGGGTGGCGGTCAGCACCGCCGTACAGATCGCCGCGAGCGCGGCGGACAGTCTGCCTGGTCTGAGCATGGAATCTCCTCGGTGGGGGGTGAGGGGAGAGTGAACTGCCCGACGACCTGCCCATAGCTTGACATGAACGCGCAGGGCAGGGTGGGGAAAAGGTAGAAGGACTAGACCAGTGGGGTCAATGGTCTGGGCCAATTTGCTCCCCGCGTGCGACGTTGGTGGGGGCGCGTGGAGGAAGGTGGTGGGTGTTCCTGTTGCTCCTGTGCGAAATTGGTTGAAGATCGGGCGACCGGTACCGGAAGGCTCCGGATCGGGCATACTCCAACCGCCGCAGTGCAGGTCATCACCGTTCGCGATCCGACGGGCCGACCGGCCGGCGGCAGCGACACCGGTGGCGCCGCCTCACCCCGGCGCACGCCGCCGCAGCGCCTGACCAGGGGAGAGGAGAGCGCCGCCATGACCGATCACGGCCCGCAGCCGGTGGAGCGTGAGCTGCCCACCGAAGAGGCCCGCGACCTGATCTCGCTCGTCCGCGAGCTGATCGAACGGGAGATCAAGCCCCGGGCCGCCGAGGAGGAGGCCGCCGGGCGCTTCCCCCGCGAGCTGTTCACCCTGCTGTCCGAGTCCGGGCTGCTGGGGCTGGTCCACCCCGAGGAGTTCGGTGGCGGCGACCAGCCGTACGAGGTCTACCTCCAGGTCCTCGAGGAACTCGCCGCGGCCCGGCTGACCGTCGGCCTCGGCGTCAGCGTCCACACCCTGGCCTGCCACGCCCTCGCCGGCTTCGGCGGCAAGGAGCAGCGGGCCGAGCACCTTCCCGCGATGCTGGGCGGCGGACTGCTCGGCGCGTACTGCCTCTCCGAGCCCTCCTCCGGCTCCGACGCGGCCGGGCTCACCACCAGGGCCACCCGCGACGGGGACACCTGGACGATCGAGGGCACCAAGGCGTGGATCACCCACGGCGGCATCGCCGACTTCTACACCGTGCTCGCCCGCACCGGCCCCGAGCGCACCCGCGGCATCAGCGCCTTCCTCGTGCCCGCCGACGCCCCCGGGCTCTCGGCGGCCGCGCCCGAGCACAAGATGGGCATGGCCGGTTCGCCGACCGCCCAGATCCACCTCGACGGGGTGCGGGTGCCCGACGCGCGCCGCATCGGCGAGGAGGGCCAGGGGTTCGCGATCGCCCTGTCCGCCCTCGACGCGGGCCGACTCGGCATCGCGGCCTGCGCCGTCGGCGTCGCCCAGGCGGCGCTGGACGAGGCGCTCGCGTACACCGCGCAGCGGCGGCAGTTCGGCCGGCCGATAGCCGACTTCCAGGGCTTGCGCTTCATGCTCGCCGACATGGCCACGCAGATCGAGGCCGGACGCGCCCTGTACCTGGCGGCGGCGCGGCTGCGGGACGCCGGGCGGCCGTTCTCCAAGCAGGCGGCGATGGCCAAGCTGTTCTGCACGGACGCCGCGATGCGGATCACCACCGACGCCGTCCAACTGCTGGGCGGATACGGCTACACGGTGGACTTCCCGGTCGAGCGCTATATGCGCGAGGCGAAGGTCCTCCAGATCGTGGAGGGCACCAACCAGATCCAGCGGGTGGTGATCGCCCGCGCTCTCGCGGGGCCTGAGACCGGCTGAGGCCGGGGTGTCGGTTGGGGGCGCGGCCTGCGCCCCCGCCGTTTCGCTACCGCCGGGTCACCGGGAAGCGCACCGGCCGGGAGCCGGGGCCGCCGAGGTGGGAGAACGGCTGGGTCCGCCAGTCCAGCCCCGCCGGAAGCGTGAGCAGCAGCGCGGCGTCCCGCTCGTACGCGTCCAGCGACGCGTCGGCGGGCTCGGCGTCGGCCGCCCGGCGGCCGGTGCCGGCGCAGACCGTGAGCCCGAACGGGTCCCACGGGGACGAGCACAGCGCGTGCTCGGGAAGGACGTCCTCGTCGGCGAGGAGCGCGATGGGTCGGGCGCAGTCCGGGCAGATCACCCGGAACATCTCATAGGTGTCGTGGATCTCGTCGGTATCGATGTCGCCTGCGTCGAGGCGCTCGAGATGAGGCATGAGTTTCCCCCTCGGGTGGGCTGGCCAGGCGCGTCGGCCTCGACCACAGCAAGCATTTCCCTCGCGGCCGCATAGGTAATCGCCACATCTCATAGGACACCCATGAGGACATGTGGTGTTCGTCACATGCCCCGCGCAGGTGCGGCGTAGTGGCGCCTATGTCCGCTGTGCCCGCCCGGCGCCCACCCGTTGTGCCGGAGCCCTCCCGACCACATAAGGTGATCGGCTGTGGAGGAGTTGGACAGACAGATCGTGGAGTTGCTCGTCAAGGACGGCCGGATGAGCTACACGGACCTGGGCAAGGCCACCGGCCTGTCCACATCGGCCGTGCACCAGCGGGTTCGCCGTCTCGAACAGCGGGGCGTGATCCGCGGCTACGCCGCCGTGGTGGACCCCGAGGCCGTCGGGCTCCCCCTTACCGCGTTCATCTCGGTCAAACCCTTCGATCCCAGCGCGCCCGACGACATCTCCGAGCGGCTCGCCGAGGTGCCCGAGATCGAGGCGTGCCACAGCGTCGCGGGCGATGAGAACTACATCCTCAAGGTGCGCGTCGCGACCCCGCTGGAGCTGGAGCACCTGCTCAGCCGGATCCGCTCGCTGGCCGGTGTCTCCACCCGCACCACCGTGGTCCTCTCCACGCCCTACGAGGCGCGCCCGCCGCGCGTCTGAACGCCTTCCGCCACCCCTTTGTCTGATACCCCATCGAGGCAGCCCGCCGTGAACGACCCCACCCCCGCCCAGGCCCCCGAAGGCCGTACCGTCCTGCTGCGCGGAGGTGAGGTCCACAGCCCCGCCGATCCGTTCGCGACCGCGATGGTCGTCGAGCGCGGCACCATCGCCTGGGTCGGCTCCGAAGGGGCCGCGGACGGCTTCGCGGACGGTGTGGACGAGATCATCCAGCTGGACGGGGCGCTGGTGACGCCCGCCTTCACCGATGCGCATGTGCACACCACCGCGACCGGGCTCGCCCTCACCGGACTCGACCTCACCGGCGCCCGTACGCTCGCCGACGCGCTGGAGCGGGTGCGCGCCCACGCCGCCGCCCACCCCGCCGACCGGGTGCTGCTCGGCCATGGCTGGGACGCCGCCCGCTGGCCCGAGGGACGGCCGCCCTCCCGGGCCGAACTCGATCAGGCGACCGGCGGCCGCCCCCTCTATCTCACCCGCATCGATGTGCACTCCGCCGTCGTCACCGCCGCGCTCCTCGACCTCGTCCCCGGCGTGTCGGACCTGGCCGGGTACCACCCCGACACGCCGCTGACCGGCGCCGCCCACCACGCCGTACGCGCCGCCGCCCACGCGGTCATCACCGAGCGGCAGCGCGCCGACGCCCAGCGGGCCGCCCTCGCCCGCGCCGCCTCGCTCGGCATCGGCACCCTCCACGAATGCGCCGGGCCCGACATCTCCTCCGAGGACGACCTCGCCGGGCTGCTGAAGCTCGTCGCCGAAGAGCCAGGGCCGCGGGTGTACGGCTACTGGGCCGAGGCCGCGAGCAGCGCCGCCGACCTGGACAAGGTGCGCGAACTCGGGGCCGTCGGCGCGGCGGGCGACCTCTTCGTCGACGGGGCGCTCGGCTCGCACACGGCGTGTCTCCACCAGCCCTACGCCGACACGCCGCACAGCGGCACCGCCTACCTGGACGCGGCGGCCGTCGCCGCCCATGTCACCGCCTGCGCCGAGGCCGGGATCCAGGCGGGTTTCCACGCCATCGGCGACGCCGCCGTCACGGCCGTCGTCGAGGGCGTACGGGCCGCCGCCGACAAGGTCGGACTCGCCCGCGTGCGCGCCGCCCGCCACCGCGTCGAACACGCCGAGATGCTCACCCCCGAGACCGTCGCGGCCTTTGCCGACCTCGGCCTCACCGCCTCCGTCCAGCCCGCCTTCGACGCCCTGTGGGGCGGCGCGGACGGCATGTACGCCCAGCGGCTCGGCCCCGAGCGGGCCCGCACCCTCAACCCGTACGCGGCGCTGCTGCGCGCCGGAGTGCCCCTGGCGCTCGGCTCCGACAGCCCCGTCACCCCGCTCGACCCCTGGGGCACCGTGCGCGCCGCCGCCTTCCACCGCACCCCGGAGCACCGGATCTCCGTCCGCGCCGCCTTCACCGCCCACACCCGCGGCGGCTGGCGGGCCATCGGACGGGACGACGCGGGCGTCCTGGCGCCCGGCGCGCCCGCCGACTACGCGATCTGGCGGACCGGTGAGCTCATCGTGCAGGTGCCCGACACGCGGGTCGCCGGCTGGTCCACCGACCCCCGCTCCGGCACCCCGGGTCTGCCCGATCTCACCCCCGGCGGTCAACTGCCCGTCTGTGTGCGCACGGTGGTGGGTGGACGCACCGTTCACCTCCGGCCGGACGAGTGACGCGCGGGCGCCCGGTACCGCCGAACGATGAGCCCCCGGCCTGTCGTGGCATCTGAACACCGTCCGTACTGACCTGGTCATTTGAGGAAACGGCGCAGGTCATGCGGCTGTTGACAGGGTGCGGTCGGTGGCCGGTAGGTTCGGCCTCGTCCACCACAGGACGCCCGACCGGGGAATCTTCACGAAGTCGTCGAACGCCGCTGGGCCAGAGGGAGACGCGCCACCGCGGTGCGTCACCACTGGGAGCCAGGTCCAGTGCACGGGGGCGAGGGAGGGATCGCCGGGTCGGCAGGTGCGACCCGGGAGGGGCCCGGACGCTCAGTAGACAACGGCTCTCGGTCGATCCGCAGCCAGCGGGTCCCAGGTCGGCCCGAAGGGCGTCGGGCCCCCACTCCGCACGCGCACACCGGCGGACCGCCCCCCGACGCGGGGGCGGGGCCGCCGCCGGGCGAGGGAACCCCCGCCATGGCCGAAGCGTTTCTCTACCCCGAGGTCACAATCCGCACCTCGGGACCACTTCCGCGCGCCCGCGTTATACGGTCACCTCACCACAGCACGACCTGTAGGAAGGCCGCACCGTGCCATCGGGTTCCGACACCACCGCCGAAGCCGCCCCCACCGGGCCGGACGCAGACCGACCGGGTCAGCGGACGACCGGCTCCGCCGCCACGCCGCCCACCGGCGGCGACGAGGGCGGTGACGCCGTGGAGGGCGGTGATCCCGTCGAGGGCCGTGACCCCGTCGAGGGCCGTGACGCCGTGGCGGGCCGTGACGCCGTCGAGAGCGGCGAACCCGGCGCGACCGCGTCCGCGGCGTCCGGGTCCGCCTCCGCCTCCGCCGAGTCCGGGACCGGGTCCGCCTCCGCCGAGTCCGAGTCCGGGACCTCCGCTGCCGAGCCCGGGACCGGGACCGACTCCGTCTCCGCCGCGTCCGGGACCTCCGCTGCCGAGCCCGGGTCCGGGACCCCGCCCGCGTCCGCGCCGTCCGCCGGAGAGCGGCGGCCCGGCCGGCTGCGCCGCCTCGGGCTGCTCGCCCGCCGCGAGGCGCGGCGCAGCGCGCTCGCGGCGGTCAGCGGGCTCGCGCTCGGCCTCGCCTTCCCGCCGTTCGGGGTCTGGCCGCTGTCCCTGGTGGCCGTCGCCGCCCTGGCCCTGCTCACCCACGGCCGGACCGCCCGCCAGGGTGCCTGGACCGGCTTCGCCTTCGGGCTGCCGTTCTTCCTGCTGCTGCTGAAGTGGCTCAGCGTGGTGGGCTGGGACGCGGTGGTGGGCCTGTCCGTCATCGAGGCGGCCTTCCTCGCCCTGATGGGGGCCGGCCTGGCCCTGGTCTCCCGGCTGCCCGTACCGGCCCTGTGGCCGCTGTGGACGGCCTGTCTGTGGGTCGCCGAGGAGTGGGCCCGCGACCGGGTGCCGTTCGGCGGCTTCCCCTGGGGCCGGCTGGCCTTCGCCAACACCGGCTCGCCCTACACCCCGCTCGCCGCGCTCGGCGGCGCCCCGCTGGTCACCTTCGGCGTCGCCCTGACGGGCGGAGCGCTCGCCGGTGCCGCGCTCGCCCTGTGCCGGCTGCGCGGCGCCGGGGGCTTCTCGCCGCGCCGCGCCCTGCCCGCCGCCGGGGCCGGGGCCGTCGCGGTCGCCGTGACGGCCGCCGGATTCGCGGTGCCCGTCCCCACCGCCGCCGACGACTCGGTCGACATCGCGGTCGTCCAGGGCAATGTGCAGCAGCCCGGTATGGACTTCCTGGGCCGCCCCATGATGATCCTCGACAACCATGTGAAGGCGACCCTGAACCTGGCGAAGGACGTCAAGGCGGGCCGGATCGCCAAGCCCGATCTCGTCATATGGCCGGAAAACGCCTCCGACCTCGATCCCTTCCAGTATCGGGAGGCATACGCCCGGATCGACGAGGCCGTGAAGTCGATCGGCGTTCCGGTGCTGGTCGGCGCCCTGGTCGACCATCCGACCAAACAGGGCTATGTGGAGAACCAGGGCATCGTCTGGGACCCGAAGAGCGGCCCCGGCGCCTCGTACACCAAGCAGCACCCGGTGCCCTTCGGCGAGTACGTCCCCTTCCGTCAGGAGCTCAGCAAGATCATCACCCGGCTGCAGCGGGTGCCCCGCGACTTCTACCCCGGCGACCACACCGGTGTGCTGAACGTTGGCCCGGCGCGGCTCGGCGATGTGATCTGCTTCGAGGTCGCCTACGACGAGATCGTGCGCGACACGGTCAACGCGGGCGCTCGGGCGATCGTCGTCCAGACCAACAACGCCACCTATGGGCGCAGCGGCCAGCCCGAGCAGCAACTGGTCATGTCCAAGCTCAGGGCGATCGAACACGGTCGGCCGGTGATCACCGCGGCCACCAGCGGGATCAGTGCCGTGGTCTCCCCGGATGGCACGATCGAGCAACGGACGAAAGAATTCACGCAAGATGTGTTCACCGCGCGCATCCCGCTGCGTGACGGCAAGACCCTGGCCGACCGCGTCGGTGCGATCCCCGAGTGGGTGCTCGCTATGGTGGGCGTTCTGTCCTGCGCGGCCGCGATCATGATCGGCCGTCGGGGACGTACGGACGAGAAGGGGCAGTAGCCGTGAGCGACGCACGCGAGGCCGAGGAGCCTGGCACCAAGGCCGACGAGCCGAGCGCGAAGGCCGAGGAGGCCGGCGCCGAGGCCGAGGAGCCGCGCCGTAGCAACGAGAGCCAGGACGACGGTGGCCGGCGGAAGTACGGTCCGCTCGGCACGACCTTGGTGATCATCCCGACCTACAACGAGGCCGAGAACATCAAGCCGATCGTCGCGCGGGTCCGGGAGTCGGTTCCGGACGCGCACATCCTCGTCGCGGACGACAACAGCCCGGACGGCACGGGCAAGGTCGCCGATGAGCTGGCTGCCGAGGACGACCACGTCAAGGTCCTGCACCGCAAGGGCAAGGAGGGCCTCGGCGCCGCCTATCTGGCGGGGTTCCGCTGGGGCATCGAGCACGGCTACGGCGTGCTGGTCGAGATGGACGCCGACGGCTCCCACCAGCCCGAGGAGCTGCCCCGGCTGCTCACCGCGCTCAAGGGCGCGGATCTGGTGATCGGCTCCCGCTGGGTGCCCGGCGGCCGCATCGTCAACTGGCCCAAGTCCCGCGAGTTCATCTCCCGGGGCGGCAGCACCTACTCCCGGCTGCTCCTCGACGTCCCGATCCGCGACATGACGGCGGGCTACCGCGCGTTCCGCAAGGAGACGCTCGAGGGCATCGGCATGGACGAGGTCGCCTCCCAGGGCTACTGCTTCCAGATCGACCTGGCCTGGCGGGCCATCAAGGCGGGCTTCCACGTCATCGAGGTCCCGGTCACCTTCATCGAACGCGAGCGCGGCGAGTCCAAGATGAGCCGCGACATCGTCACGGAGGCGGCCTGGCGGGTCATGTCCTGGGGCGTGGGCTCGCGGGTCAACAAGGTGCTGGGCCGCAAGGACGCCAAGGAGTCCTAGACCACGCCCTCGGAACCCCGGCGGCAGGGCCGCCCTCCGCGCTCGGAGTAGTCCCGCGGGCGATGTTCCGCCCCGTACCGGACACTTGAGGCGGAAGGAGGCGGAACATGGCCAAAGCGACCGCCAAGAGCGGAAAGACGTCGGGGCGCCGCATGGCGGCCCGCGGGGGCGCCAAGTCGGGCGGCATGGAGACGCGGACCAAGGAGGACCTGTACCGCGAGGCCCAGAAGGCGGGCATCGAGGGCAGGTCCCAGATGTCCAAGAGCCAGCTGATCTCGGCACTGCGCCACCGCTGACCGCCGACCTCGGGACCGGGCGCGCCCCGGTCCCGGCGGCTCAGCGGACCCCCGGGACGGTCAGCGCCGTGAGCAGCGCCGTCCCGGCGATCAGCCAGGCGACGTAGTCGCCGATATGCCCGGACTGCAGTCGTCGTACGGGCGCGAGTAGCGCGGCCGTCCCGGTGTGGACCGGCCGCCGCACCGCCAGTGTGGCCAGGGTGATGGCGAGGGCCGCGGAGAGCAGCCCGAGCAGGATCCCGGTCAGCTGCCAGTGCGGTGGCACATGTGCCGGGACGGCCTCGGCATGTCCGTCGAGGACCGTCCGGCGGTAGCCGCCGGTGTCGGTGAACAGCGCCCCGGCCCGGCCCACCGCGGACGCGACGGCCGGGACCACCCCGAGGGCCAGCGACGCGGCCAGCAGCCCGGCGGGCACCGCCAGCAGTGGCATCGGGATGCGCCCGAGGCGGCCGCCGGTCTCGGGCTCCTCCTCGCCCGTGGTCTCCGGGCCGCCCTCCTCCTCGTCCCGGGGCCGGCGGCCCACTCCGGCGAAGATCCGCAGCCCGGCGCGCAGCACCGCGCCCCCGGTCACCGCCGACACCAGGACGTAGAGCGCGGGCAGCCATACGGCGGTGTGCCCCGCGGCCTCCTCGGCGGCGGCCTTGCCGAGCCCGGAGCCGAACGGCGGCAGCCCGGACAGGGCCAGCCCGCCCACCGCGAACAGCACGCCGACCGCCGGCAGCTCCCGGGCCCGGCCGAACAGCTCGTGCTCGTCCACGGTCGCGTACCGGTCCAGCAGCACCCCGGCACAGGCGAAGAGCGCCGCCTTCACACCCGCGTGGCCCAGCACGTACAGCGCCGTGCCCGAGATCCCCTCCGGGGTCAGCACGGCCACGCCGATCAGGAACAGCCCGGTGTGGGCCACGGTCGAGAACGCCAGCAGCCGTTTGAGATGGCGCTGCTGCCAGCACATCACCGCGCCCAGCAGCGCGGTGAGGACGCCCAGCACCAGCAGCGCGCGGGTGAAGTCGGGGTGGGAGAGCCCGCCGGGCCCGGAGAAGACCGTCCAGTAGACCCGGGCGACCCCGTAGACACCGAGTTCCACCATCACCCCGGACAGCAGCATGCACACCGGTGTCGGCGCGACCGCGTGCGCGTCGGGCAGCCAGAAGTGGAACGGAACGGCGGCCGCCTTCACCAGCAGACCGGTCGTCACCAGGACGAACGCGGCGAGCACCAGCCCGTCCGGCCCCTCCGTGTCCAGCCTCCGCCCGATCTGGGCGAATCCCAGCTCCCCGGTGCGCGCGTACAGCAGCGTGATGCCCAGCAAGGTGACGTAGGCGCCGAGGGAGTTCACCACCCCGAAGGCCAGCGCGCCCTGCAGCGGTTTGGGCTCCTCGACGCGGAAACCGGTCAGCGCGTAGGCGACCACGCCCATCAGCTCGAAGAAGACGAAGGCGTTGAACAGGTCGCCGGTCAGCGCGAAACCGCACATGCCCGCCTGGAACACCAGGATCAGCGCCGGGAAGGAGCCGGTGTGACGGCGTGGCGGCTCCTCGAAGTAGCGCCAGGAGTAGACCAGGACGGCGACGACGAGCAGCGAGACCAGCGCCGCGAGCCCGGCCCCCAGCGGATCGCCGACCAGCACGATGCCCACCCGCTGCCAGCCGCCCACCCACTCCACCGGATACCCTCCCGGCCCGGGGTGACCGGCCCGGAACAGCACCAGGAGCGCCGTGGCGGCGGTGGCGGCGGCGAAGGCGCAGCCCACGATGTCGGAGACGAGCCGGGGCAGCCGCCGTCCGGTGGCCACCAGCACCGCCGCGCCCAGCAGCGGCACCGCCACCACCAGCGGCAGCAGTCGCGCGGTGTCCACCCGGTCAGCCCTTCAGCTCGGACAGGGCGTCCGGGTCGACCGTGCCATGGCGTTTGCGGAGCTGAACGACGAGCGCGAGCAGCAGCGCGGTCACGGTCGCGCCGACCACGATGTCGGTGAGGGCGAGCGCCTGGACGACCGGGTCGACCACCCGGCTGTCCGTGGGCGCGTCGGCGAAGACCGGGGCGGTGCCGCCGTTCCGGTAGCCGACGGCGAGCAGCAGCACATAGGTGGAGGACTGGGTGACGGCCAGGCATCCCACGGCATGGATGAGGTCCCGGCTGGTCACCAGCCCGTACACACCGATCAGAAAGATCCATCCGGCGACCAGATACGGCAGGACCGTCACGCTCGCTCCCTTTCGTCGTCTCCGTTGCCCCCGCTGTCTCGTGTGTCCCGCGGGCTCCCGCCGCCTTCCCCGGGCTCCTCGATCTCCACCGCCTGGTCCAGGAACCGGGCCAGCAGGACCACGATCCCGCTGGTGACCTCCAGGCCGACGGCCGCGTTGAGCACCATCGCCGTGCCGCCGGAGGAGAGGGTCGCGAGGGTGCCGAAGGGCAGCACGTTGGCGAGGAACGCCGACCCCGCGAGGACGGCCGCGAGCCCGGTGATCACATAGGCCGCCTCGCCCGCGGCCTCCCCGATCTCGTAGAGGGTCAGCGGGCGGACCCGCTCCAGGGCCCGGTAGTCGGCGGCGATGTAGAGCAGATGCAGCGCGGTGGCCGCGACCACCCCGCCCTGGAAGCCGCCACCCGGGCTGATCTGGCCGTGCGCGATCACATAGAGGCCCACCAGCAGCGCGAACGGCAGCGTCAGCAGCGCGAACCGGCGCACCGGGGGATGGACCGTGGCGGGCTCGGGATCCTTACGGTGCTCGTCCCGGGCCTGGCGGAGCAGCACCACGGTGCCGATGACGGCCGAGAAGAGGATGCTCTCCTCGCCGAGCGTGTCGAAGGCGCGCAGATCGAAGTTGACGGACGCGATGACATTGGCCGTGTGATGGCTCAGGGCGGCGTGCACGGCCCGGACGCCGTACGGATGGGGGACGGTGCCGAACGCCGGCAGGTCCAAGCAGGCCGCGGCGAACAGCGCGGCGAACCCGGCGGCGCCCACCAGGAAGACCCACAGCCGGACCCGGGGGCTCATCGCTCCCGGCCCGCCGGCTTGTCCACGCCGTCGCCGCTCCCCGGGCGGCGCCGCACCTTGCGCACGGTCAGCAGGATCATCAGGGGCGTCACCGCGGAGCCCACGGCGAGCTGAGAGAGCGCGACGTCCGGCGCCTGGAGGAAGGTGAACAGCAGGGCCAGCGCCAGCCCGAGGAAGGACAGCACCAGCGCCTGCCGCATCGGGTCCCGGTTGAGCACGGCGGCGGTGGCGGCGCCCGCGACCAGCAGCAGTGCCACGACGATCAGCACATCGGTCATGCCGTGACGCCCTCCCTCGCGCCGCGGCCGCTGGTCACCACGCTGCCCGCGATCAGCAGCACGCCGATCAGCAGCAGCTTCGCCATGGCCCGGCCGGGCCCGGTCGCCACGCACAGCGGCAGTACCGTGGCGGGCACCCCGACCAGCGCCGTCCAGCGCACCAGCCGGGAGTCGGGCAGGACGTCCAGGAAGCGGGCGTAGATCAGCGTTCCGGTGGGCCCGAGCACGCTGACCACGAGCGCCACATCGTTGTACGAGGTCCGGTGGAAGCCCTGCGCGGCCAGCAGCAGCACCAGACCGGCCAGCAGCGAGGTGAGGTTCTGCCCGATCAGCCGGTCCCCGGGCGAGCCGTAGGCGATCCGCCACAGCACCGGTACGAGCGCGAGCAGCGGCACCAGCGCCGCCGCCAGCCAGCCGTCCGAGGTGCTCATCGGTCCGCCACCGCCCGGCGCCCGACCCGCGCGAGCAGGGCGGCGGCCAGTGCGGAGGCCGACCCGACCAGGAGTTCCAGGGGGTCCACGGTGCTGATCAGCACCAGCCAGAGCCCGGTCAGCGCCGCCCACCACAAGAGGACCTCAAGCACAGCCGTCATTCGACACCTCCGTCGGCGGCGGGTACCCGGCCCGCCGCCGCCGATACCTCGCGCCTTCGCGGATTCCGTCCGGTCTCCTCCGCACTCCTGGACCCTCTGGGACCCCTCGCGCGTTGGAACCCATGAGATCCCCTCGATCCCCTTGGCCGTGCGACCCGCGCTCCGTATCGGTCAGGGGCCCGGGCACACTTGGAGGCATGATGACCGGCGCATCGCAGCAGAGCGACCCGACCCGCCCGAAGCGCTCACGCGCCCGCACCTTCGTACCGCTGGGGATCGCCGCCTGGCTGGTGCTGGAGATCTGGCTGCTGACCCTGGTGGCCGACGCCGCCGGCGGGCTGACCGTCTTCCTGCTGCTGGTCGCGGGCGTGGTGGTGGGCGGGGCCGTGGTCAAGCGCGGCGGCCGCCGGGCGTGGCAGAGCCTGGCCGCGTCGATGCGGCCGGGCGCCGAGGAGTCCGCCGCGCGGCCGGGAAGCTCCTTCACGATGCTCGGTGGGCTGCTGCTCATGGTGCCGGGGCTGATCTCGGACGTGGCCGCGCTGGTGTGCCTGTTCCCGCCGACCCGGGCGCTGCTGCGGCGCCGCGCGGAGAGCGCGCTGTCGCGCCGGATGGGCTTCGTCCCCGGATCGCCGTCCGACCCCTTCCGCCAGGCCCGTGAGCAGTGGGAGCGCCGGGACGGGCAGGGGCGCCCGGAGCAGGGCACGGTCATTCAGGGCGAGGTGATACGGGACGGGGAGGACCGGGGCCGGGACGGCGACGGAGAGCCGGGCCCCGGGCTGCGGCCGCGCGACCGGGGCTGAGCCATGGACTCAGCCGCGAGCTGAGCCAAGGACTCAGCCGCGACCGGGGCCGGGCCACCGCTCAGCCGGAGCCGAGGGGCGCGCAGCCGAAGGGCGCGCAGCCGAAGGGCGCGCAAGGGCCGGGGCCACTGCTCAGCAGTGGCCCCGGCCCTCGTACTTCAATTGTTACCGCAGTGCTGCCGCTCGGTTCAGGCAGACTTACGGGTGTCCCGCGGATGCACGGCGATGTTCATGGCACCGGAGCGCAGAACCGCCAGCCGTTCGGCCAGCACCTCCTCCAGCTCCTCGCGGGTGCGCCGCTCCATGAGCATGTCCCAGTGCGTGCGCGCGGGCTTGCCCTTCTTCTCCTCTGGACCGTCGCCGTCGACAAGGAGTGCCATGGCGCCGCACGCCTTGCACTCCCACTCCGGCGGGATCTCCGCCTCTACCGAGAACGGCATCTCGAATCGATGGCCGTTCTGGCATGCGTACTCCACCGCCTGGCGCGGGGCCAGATCGATGCCGCGGTCGGTCTCGTAGCTGGTCACCACGAGTCGCGTGCCGCGAAGAGCTCGCTCACTCATGAATCGTGCCTCCCGGGCTTGTCGCCCACAGGACAGGTGTCGCTGTCGTCGTCATCCGGTCAACGTCCGGTCGGCGGTGAAGATTCCCGTATTGGGACATGCGTCGCCCGTCGTGCCGCCCCGTTGTTCTACCCACCGGCGCCCGGTTTGTCACATCTGGCAGCAGATGTCACCCAGCGTTTCTAGTGCTTTAGCGCGCAGTAACGGTCCGCCTGGTAGGCCGAGGGAGTACACTACCGCCCCGACCGCCCCAGCCCTAAATCAGGTCCCGGACCTGGGTCTCGGCGCCGCCGCGCGCCACGATCCCAGAGCCCGCCCCGTCGGGTGCGGGAATCGCGAAGACACGCAGGAAGAACTGCGACAGCGGCCCGATGGTCAGCGCGAACAGCACCGTTCCCACCCCCACCGAGCCGCCCAGCGCGAAGCCGGAGGCCAGCACCGCCAGCTCGATCCCGGTCCGCACCAGCCGGATCGACCACCCGGTGCGCCGGTGCAGCCCCGTCATCAGCCCGTCCCGCGGGCCCGGCCCGAACCGCGCCGAGATGTAGAGCCCGGTGGCCACGCCGCACAGCACGATCGCGAAGAGCAGCAGCGGAATCCGCACCGCCAGCGCCTCCGGCTCCGGTATCAGCCACAGTGTGCCGTCCACCACAGGCCCGATCACCAGCACGTTCGACACCGTGCCAAGACCCGGCCGCTGGCGCAGCGGGATCCACAGCAGCAGCGCGGCGACGCCGACGACGACCGTCACCGTGCCGATCGACAGCGAGGTGTGCTCGGAGATGCCCTGGTGGAAGGCGTCCCACGGGTCGAGACCGAGCGTGGCGCGCAACTGGAGCCCCATGGACGTCCCGTAGAGCACCAGCCCCACGTAGAGCTGGGCAAGACGGCGCGGAAGGCGGCGACGTGGAAGGTCGGACAACGCGTGCTCCTGGTGTGAGTGGCCTGCGGCATGTCACTCTGTGGCCCGGAACCAGTCCAGTTCTACGGCCAATCTCCGAAAGGTGGACCGCATCCGATGAGTCCATGGACGTCCGCGGTCGGGGCACCCCAACTGGCCCGGCTGCTCGGGTCGCAGCACACCCGTGACGGGGTGGCCACCGGTGCCGCGGCCGCACTGACCGGGGGCCGCCGCGTCCCCGCCTACCGCTCCCTCGCCGACGGCGTACGGCTGCTCATCCTGGAGGGCCGGGTTCCGGTCGCGGCCCGGCTCCCCGCCGAGCGCGAACTCGCCGCGGCGCTCGCGGTCAGCCGCACCACGGTCGCCGCCGCCTACGAGGCGCTGCGCGGCGAGGGGTTCCTGGAGTCCCGGCGCGGCGCCGGGAGCTGGACCGCCATGCCCGCCGGAAGCCCGCTGCCCACCCGGGGTCTCGATCCGCTCCCGCCCGAGGCCGCGGCCTCCGTGATCGACCTCGGCTGTGCCGCGCTGCCCGCCCCCGAGCCATGGCTCACCCGGGCGATGCGCGGCGCCCTCGATGAACTGCCGCCCCACGCCCGTACCCACGGCGACTACCCCGCGGGGCTGCCCGCCCTGCGCCAGGCGCTCGCCGACCGCTACACCGACCGCGGCATACCGACCATGCCCGAGCAGATCATGGTCACCACCGGCGCCATGGGGGCCGTCGCCGCCACCTATCAACTGATGGTCAGGCCCGGGGAGCGGGTCGCCGTGGAATCGCCCAGTTACGCCAATATCCTCCAGCTGATGCGGGAGGCGGGCGCCCGGCTCGTCCCCGTCGCCATGGCCGACCGGTTCGCGGGCTGGGACATCCCGTCCTGGCGCCAGGTGCTCAGCGCCGCCGCACCCCGGCTGGCCTACGTCATCGCCGACTTCCACAACCCCACCGGCGCCCTCGCCACCGAGGAGCAGCGCCGCCAGCTCGTCGACGCCGCCCGCTCCGCCGGAACGGTCCTGATCGCCGACGAGACCATGGCCGAGCTGCGGCTGGACGAGGGGGTGGAGCTGCCCCGGCCGGTCTGCGCCTTCGACCCGGCGGGCAGTACCGTGATCACGATCGGTTCGGCGAGCAAGTCGTTCTGGGCGGGTCTGCGCATCGGCTGGGTGCGTGCCGCGCCCGATGTCATCCGCAGCCTGGTCGCCGCCCGCGCTTATGCGGACCTGGGTACCCCCGTCATCGAACAGCTCGCCGTCGCCTGGCTGCTGAACACCGGAGGCTGGGAGCAGGCCGTCGAGGTGCGCCGCGAGCTCGCGCGCAGCAACCGGGACGACCTCGTCGACGCCCTCCGGCGCCATCTGCCCGACTGGGAGTTCACCGTTCCGCACGGCGGGCTCATGCTCTGGGCCCGCACCGGCGGCCTCTCCGGATCCCGGATCGCGGAGGCGGGCGCCCGGCTGGGGGTCCGGGTGCCGTCCGGACCCCGCTTCGGGGTGGACGGCGCGTTCGAGGGGTACGTACGGCTGCCGTTCACGGTCGGGGGAGCGGTCGCCGAGAAGGCCGCCACCCGGCTGGCCTCGGCCGCCGACCTGGTGGCCACGGGCGCCACGATCGAGGCGGAGGCGCCGCGGACGTATGTGGCCTGATGTGCCGCGGGCGTATATGGCCTGGCGTGCCGCGAGGTGCCGCGGCTGTGGCGTCGGCCTGACGTGCCGTAACGCCCCCCGGTGCGGCACCGCCACGGGGCCCGCCGGCTAAGGGGTCCTTGCACTATGCCCGCCCGGGTCGGGCGCTCATAGTGCAAGGACCCCTAACCCCCGACGGGCGCCGGGGCCTGGGGCGCCGCCGGGTCCGGGGCCGGGAGCAGCCGGAGCACCGCCTGCCGCTCGGCCTCGCCGGCCGCCTCGTCGTACGGATCGGGCGTGGCGGGCACCTGGAGGCGGTGCACCGGGCCCGCGCCGAGGCGGGCATAGCCGCGGCCCGGAGGCACCTCGGGCGTCGGCGTGGTGTGCGGCGGCGCCCCGAGGACGGCAGTGACCTGCTCGGACGAGACCGGGCCCAGCACCACCCGGGCCCGGGTGTGGCTCCGCACGGCCTCACTCAGCGCCTCGGCGGCGTCCAGCTGATCGGCCACCACCACCCGTACGTTCGCCGCCCGTCCGTGCCGCAGCGGCACGGCCAGCAGCTCCTGCGGATCGGTGCGGCCGTCCGCCGCCGCGAGATGGCTCATCACCGACGGCCGGTCCAGCAGGATCCACAGCGGGCGCCGGATGTCCTCCGGCGGCGCGTGCCGCAGTTGGCGGGCGCGGTTGGCGGCGATCAGCCGGCGCTCGGTCTCATGGCCCGCCCATTCCAGCGTGGCCAGCGTCCCGGCCGGCCCGCACTCCACGGCCAGCACCCCCGTACGTCCGCTCAGACACGCGTACTCGCCGGTGCCGCCGCCGTCCACCACCAGCACCTCGCCATGCGGCAGCGCCTGCAGCGCGATGGAGCGCAGCAGGGTCGTGGTGCCGCTTCCGGGCTGGCCGAGCGCGAGCAGATGCGGTTCGGTCGAGCGCGGGCCGGTGCGCCAGACCACCGGCGGTACGTCATGGGTCTCCGGCTCGTCCGCTGCCGCCTTCTTGAGCCCGATGTCCCTCGTGCCCTCCGTGCTCTCCTCGCCTTCCTCGTCCTCCTCGCACGTGTCCGGCCCCGCCAGCACCGGCAGCGTCCGCTGCACCGACGACGCGTCGGTGAAGCCCAGCACCGTCTCACCGGGCGCGGTGACGAAGCGCTGGGCGTGGATCGCGGTGGACAGGGCGGGCAGCACGGTCAGGGTGAGGTTGTTGGCCTCCTCGTCCCACTCGAACAGATATTCACGGCCGCGCCCCGACTTCGCGTACAGCAGCTGCTCGATCCGGGTGCGGGCCGCGGGCTCGCCGTCGGTGAAGTACGCGGGGTAGTGGAGGCGCAGCCGGGTGAGCCGTCCGCTCTCGTCGAAGGAGAAGGAGTCGAACGCCTCGGACCAGTCGCCGCCGTGGCTGTAGAGCGGGCTGGGGTCCTCGGCGCCGGAGAAGTACGGCACCAGCGCCTCGTAGAGCGTGCGCAGCCGCTCGGTGCCGTCGGCCGGCGTCTCCGACGCGGCACCGGCGCGCCCCCGCCCGGCCCAGCCCGCCGCGCCGATCAGGCTGATCGACGCCACCAGTGGCCCGAACGGCAGCAGGTAGAGGACGAAGCCGCAGGCGACCACGAGGGTGAACACCGGTCCGCGGCGGTCACCCGGCAGCTCCGCCCACTTGCGCCGCCCGGCGGCGGCGAGCACGCGCAACCCGCGCGAGAGCGCGACCAGCGGCTGGAGCACATCGGCGACGCCGTCGGCCGTGCTGCGGGCGAACGCCCGGCCGCGGCCGGGCGGGACGAGCGGGGTGCCCCCGGCGCTGCCGAGACGGAGGCGGGGGAGCGGTCTCCGGCCCACGTCAGATCTTGATCCCGCCCAGGAGGCCGGCGAGGCTCGCGCCGCCCGCCTTGATGCTCGGAGCGATCGCGGTGGACGCGAGATAGAAGCCGAAGAGCGCACAGATGACCGCGTGCGACCCCTTCAGGCCGTCCTTGCGGAAGAAGATGAAGACGATGATGCCGAGCAGCACGACGCCGGAAATGGACAAGATCATCACGGTCTCCTGGCTGATGGGGGACGGTCAGTCACCATGAGTGGTTCCAGGATCACAGCATGTATCCGTCGGGCGAAAGGTGCAATTGGGTGGATTATCGGTGTAATCATCACCATGGAGGCGTGGCGCTACTGGGCCGACCGCCTGCCGAGGCGGGGTGCCCGCCTGCCGGGGCGGGGTGCCCGCCTGCCGGGGCGGGGTGTCCGCCTGCTCGGGTGGGCCGGCCGCCGTCCTTATCTAGGGTGGTGATCACATACCCAGGTAGCGAAGCCGGAGGCGACAGGCCATGACCGAATCGAACCCCGAGAGCGAGCCCGCCCACGACCCGGAGGTGCTCCAGCTGGCGGCCAAGGTCTTCGACCTGGCCCGGCAGGGTGACACCGATACGCTCGCCGCCTATGTGGACGCGGGCGTCCCGGCCAACCTCACCAACGACAAGGGCGATTCCCTGCTCATGCTCGCGGCCTACTACGGCCATCCCGCGGCGGTGTCGGCCCTCCTCGAGCGCGGCGCCGACCCCAATCGGGTGAACGAACGGGGCCAGACCCCCATCGCGGGGGCCGCGTTCAAGGGTGAGGCGGAGGTGTTGAGGGTGCTGCTGGCCAAGGGCGCCGACCCGCGTGCCGGATCGCCCTCGGCCGTCGAGACGGCGCGGATGTTCGGGCGGGAGGATCTGCTCGCGCTGTTCCAGGCCCCGGGTGCGGAACAGTGAGCCGTGCGGCGGCCATGAGGCAGCGCCACTTGCCCGCCATTGACTGTCAACTCACCCTTGACCGTTCAAAAAGTGAAGCGCGAGACTTCATTCAGACCGTGAGTTAAGCGATGAAACCAGTCGGCGTCAAGAGTGGCCGCGTCCGGTAGGTTCGGGCAAGGGGAAGGAGCCCGATGGGTCAGATGAACCGACGGACCGTCCGCGACCTGCGGCGCGGCAACCGCTCGACGCTGCTGCGCCAGCTGTACTTCCGGGGCCCGGTGAGCCGTCAGGAGTTGGGGACGCTCACCGGGCTCAGCTCCGGTTCGGTCAGCAATGTCGTCGGCGAACTGCTCGCCGACGAACTGGTGGAGGAGGCCGGGTCCGTCGAGTCCGATGGCGGCCGCCCCCGTACGCTGCTGCGGGTCACGCCGGGCGGCGGCCATCTCATCGGGGTCGACGTCGGCGAGACCCATGTCCGCGTGGAGCTGTTCGACCTCGCGCTGACCGAACTGGCCCGCTGGGAGCATCCGCTGACGCCCGGAGGGCTGGAGCTGGATCCGGAGCCGGTCGTCGGCCACATCCTGGCCGGTCTTGACGCGGTCATCGACAAGAGCGGTGCCTCGCCGGAGGCGGTCATCGGCGTCGGGGTCGGCGTCCCCGGCGTCGTCGAACAGGGGGTCGAGGTCCTCGTCCACGGCCCGTCCGCCGGCCGGGACGCGGTGCCGCTGGAGCGGCTGCTGCGCACCGGCACCGATCTGCCGCTGTTCATCGACAACGGCGCCACCGCGCAGGGGCAGGCCGAGATGTGGTTCGGCGCGGGCCGCGGCGCGGACAACGCGGTGATCGCGCTGATCGGCTCCGGCGTCGGCGCGGCCATCGTGACCGCGGGCGTGCCGTACCGGGGCGCGACCAGCAGCGCGGGGGAGTGGGGGCATACGGTCGTCCAGGTCGGCGGGCGCGCCTGCCGATGCGGTGCGGTCGGCTGTCTGGAGGCGTACGTCGGGGCGCAGGCGGTGCTCGACCGCTACGGGCATGGGGCGCGCGGAACCGGTAAGGGCGGCTTGGGCGGTGTGGGCGGTGACGGCAAGGGTGACGTGGGCGGTGCCGGTGAAGGCGGTAAGGGCGACGCGGGCGGTTCTGGTGAGGACCAGCAGGCCGCGTTCGCGGCGATCGTAGGGGCCGCCGGGAGCGAGGCGCGGGCGCGCGAGGTGCTGGAGGAGACCGCCGCCTACCTCGGCGCGGGCATCGCCGATCTGATCAACCTCTTCAACCCCGAGCGGATCATCCTCGGCGGCTGGGCCGGACTGCTCCTCGGTGGCCGGGTCCTCCCCAGGATCCGGGCCGCCACCGCCTCCTACGCACTGCGTCGACCGTACGCCCAGACCGAGATCGGGCTGGCCGAACTGGGGCCCGATGCCGTGGCGTTGGGCGCGGCCACGCTTCCGCTGGCGCACTTCCTCGCCACCGGTGGAGCGCGCTGAGGGTTCGACTTCTGTCGGTTCAGGGGGAGTTGGGCCGGGACTCGCCTCAAATTCTTTGAGGCAAGAAGGTCCAGACCTATTGACATGCATCGAACATTGGCTGGACATTGTGTCTCCCCGGAGGTGACCGATGACGGCCAAGGCGCAAGCAGCCCAGCCCTCGCTGCGCACCACCGTGCGCGATCCGCGGCGCGGCAGCCGCTCCTCGCTGCTGTGGACGCTGTACCTGCACGCTCCGCTCAGCCGCCAGGAACTCGTCCGCCGTACGGGGCTCGGCGCCACCACCGCGAGCGCGGTCATCGGCGAACTGATCGCAGAGGGCGTCGTCACGGAAGAGAGCGTCGTTGAGGACCTGGTCACCCAGGAGGCCGCCACCGAGGACCTGGTCACCCAGGAGGTCGCCACCGAGAACCTGGTCACCCAAGAGGCAGTCACCCAAGGCGCCGTCATCCAAGACGGCGTCACGGACGCGGATTCCCCCCGGCTGCGGCTGGCCTCCGAGCATTGGTACGTCATCGGCGTCGAGGCCGCCGATACCCGGGTCCGCGTAGGGCTGTTCGACCTCGCCCTCACCCAACGGGCCGGAGCCGTCTACCCGTTACCCCCCGGACCCGCCGGCCTCGAAACCGCCGTCCGCCACATCCTGACCTTCCTCGACGCCGTCATCGACGAAGCCGGAATCCCCCACGGGCACATCCTCGGCGTCGGTGTCGGCGTCTCGGCCACCGGCTGGGACGCCGTCCCCCTGGAGCGGCTGCTGCGCACCGGCACCGCGTTGCCCCTGCACATCGACAACGGCGCGGAGGCCCTGGGCCGGGCCGAGATGTGGTTCGGCGCGGGCCGCGGCGTCCAGCACGCCGTCGTCGCGCTCATCGGCTCCGGCGTCTCCGCGAGCGTCATCACCCACGGCTCCCCCTACCGGGGCGCCACCGACAGCGCGGGCGAGTGGGGCCACACCACCGTCCAGGCCGGAGGCCGCCGCTGCCGGTGCGGTGCCCGCGGCTGCCTGGAGGCGTACGTCGGCGCCGAGGCGGTCCTGGAGCGCTACCGCCAGGCCCGGCGCGGCCGGGTCACCCCCGGCGCCGACCAGGAGTCCGCGTTCGCCGCGCTGCTCACGGCCGCCGACACCTCGTCCGCCGCGCAGCGCGTCCTGGAGGAGGCGGCGGTGTACTTGGGCGCCGGAATCGCCAATCTCGTCAACCTCTTCAACCCCCAGCGGATCATCCTCGGCGGCTGGGCCGGGCTGATGTTCGGCGCCCGTATGCTGCCGCGGATCCGCGAGACGGTCGCCGCGCAGGCATTGCGCAGACCGTATGCCCAGACCGACATCCGGCTGTGCGGGCTCGGCCCCCACGCCGTGGCGCTCGGTGCCGCCGCCCTGCCCGTCCGCCACTTCCTGACCCAGGGCGACCGGCCCGCCCGTCGCCCGACCACCACCCCTCAAGGAGCGCTGACGCGCGTGGCCCCCACCACCCGTATGCCCGTGCCATAGCGCGCCCGCGGACCCCGGCCCCCAACCGCCGGACACACACCTTCCCGCACCGGACCGGCACCCACCGGTCCCATCCCCCACACAGGAAGGCACCACCGTTCCATGAGAAAGACTGTGCGCAACACCGTGATCGGTCTGCTCTCCGCGACCGCACTCGCGGCCACTCCCTGGTTCACCGCACCGGCCACGGCCACCACGGACACCCCCCAGACCAAAGCCGCCGCGGCCGAGTTCACCGACAACTTCGACGGCGCGGCCGGCAGCGCCGTTGACGGCTCCAAGTGGGGCCTGGAGACCGGCGACAACGTCAACAACCACGAGCGGCAGTACTACACCGACGGCAACAAGAACGCGGCGCTGGACGGCAACGGCAACCTCGTCATCACCGCCCGCAAGGAGAACCCGGCCAACTACAACTGCTGGTACGGGCAGTGTGAGTACACCTCCGCCCGCCTCAACACCGCCCAGAAGTTCACCACGGCCTCCGGCCATGTCGAGGCCCGGATGAAGCTGCCGCAGGGCCAGGGCATGTGGCCCGCCTTCTGGATGCTCGGCGACGACATCGGCAGCGCGGGCTGGCCCAACTGCGGCGAGATAGACATCATGGAGAATGTGGGCTTCGAGCCCAGCACCGTCCACGGCACCATCCACGGCCCCGGCTACTCCGGTTCGGGCGGCATCGGCGCCGGCTACACCCTGCCCAACGGCGGTAAGTTCTCCGACGACTTCCACACCTTCGCCATCGACTGGTCGCCGAACAAGATCACCTGGTCCGTCGACGGCAACGTCTACCAGACCCGCACCCCCTCGGACCTCAACGGCAACCGCTGGGTCTTCGACCACCCCTTCTACATCATCCTCAACCTGGCCGTCGGCGGTTACTGGCCCGGCGACCCGGACGGCAACACCTCCTTCCCGCAGCAGCTGGTCGTCGACTACGTCAAGGTGACGGGCGGCAGCTGACGCGCGCGGCCGATGTGGAAGCCCGCCGAGCGGTGTGCTCGCCGGTGTCATCAGCAGGGGCGGACCGCCTCCGAGACCGCCGCGACGAGGGCTTCCACATCGGCACCCCAGCGTGAGACGAGGGTGAGGTCACGGGCCGGGTCCACCCACAAGAGGTGATTGCCACCGTTGCCCCGGGCGCAGCGCCCGGTCGACGGGGCCTGTGGCCACACCACCCGGCCGTCGTTGAGCCACCACGACAGCCCGTACTCCGGTTTGACGGCACACGGCGTCCACAACGCCTCGATCCAGCGCCGCGACACGATCCGGCGCCCGGCCCACTCCCCACCGTGCAGGCAGAGTTGGCCGATACGGGCCAGGTCGAGCGCGCTGATCCACAGCCCGCCGCCCCAGTGGGCGCCGCCGGACACCACGGGCAAGCGGACGCCGCCGACGTCCACGAAGGAGTTGCCGTACCCGTGCCACGACCATGAGCCGGAGGCCCCGATGGGCTCCATGACATGGGCGCGCAGCACCTCCGGCAGCGGCCGCCGCATCAGGACGGTGAGCGCGAGAGCCGTCAGATTCACCCGTACGTCGTTGTAGGCCCACCCTTCCCCGGGCGGCCCGCCCGCCGACTCCGTCCCCTCACGGACACTCTGGGCGTCCACCCCCGTCGGCTTCCCCCACAGCTCGCCCTCCCACTGGCTCGTCTGGTCCAGCAGCTGCCGCCAGGTGATCCGCCGCCCGCGCTCATCCGCGAACTGCGGCAACTCCACGGAGCCGCACACGGGCTCGTCCAGCCGCAGCAGTCCGTCGTCGAAGGCGACACCCGCGACGAGGGCCAGCACGCTCTTGGTCGCGCTGAAGGCCATCTCCACCCGGCCCGGATCCCCCCCCAGCGGGCCAGTACCTCACCGCGCCGCACGACCACACCACCGGGCCCGTGTCCGGCCAGCAGCGGCCCGATCACCTCGCGGTGCGAAACATCCGCCACCTGCGCCGCGAGGTAACTCTCCATGTCCTCGACCCCGCCCACGGGCCGCCCGGCCTGCCCCCGCACGGCCCGCTCCAGCGCGATGGAGTCGACCCCCGTCCAAGCATCACTCACCGGTCCATCGTCCAGTGGCTCTCCCTCTCGTGGCAACAACACCCTCCGTCCGTCCTCCTCCCACGACCGAGCCTCACCGATGTTCCGGCCGACCGTCCGGACGTCGGCCGGACCGGCTCGCCGCGCCGTACAGGAGCGTGGTGCCCCGCGTAGCCTCGGTTCGTGACTCCTCCCCGGTGTGAACGCCGGGGCTTCTCGCTATGCCGGTTGGGCGTCGCGACGGACCAGCCCGGCCCGTAGAACGTTCAGGGCGCCCACCGTGTCCGCGTGCGCGCTGTGGCCGCACGAGACGCAGTGGAACTTCTCCTGGGTGGGCCGGTTCTCCGCTGAGACGTGCCCGCAGGTGGGACAGGTCCTGGAGGTGTTGCGGGGGTCCACGGCGATCAATTCTCGTCCGGCGCTTTCAGCCTTGGCGTGCAGGATCGTCAGGAACACCCCCCATCCGGCATCCGAGATCGAGCGGTTCAGCCCTGCCTTCGCGGCGGCCCCGTTAGACAGGAAGCCGCCGGGCCGGTCGGGGTCCGGCTTCGGCACGGGGACCTTGACCATATTGCGGATCTTGAGGTCTTCGTGTGCGATGACGTCGTGCTTGCTGACCAGATCGAGGGCTGTCTTGTGCGCGTGGTCCAGCCGCTGGAAACGTACCTTGCGGTGGAGTCCGGCGACCTTGTCCACGGCACCCTGGTGGTTGGCGGTGCGCTTGTCCCGGGGGACCCGGGGGAAGCGGGACAGTGCCTGCTGTGCGGCTTCGAGCTTCGCGGCGGCCTTCCGGCCGTGGCGTGGGTTGGATACGAACTCGCCGTTGGAATCGGCGAGGAAGTTGGCTATGCCCATGTCGATGCCGACCATGGAACCGGTCTGCGGAAGCGGTTCCGGCGCGGTCTGCTCGGCGGTCAGGATGACATACCAGCGCTGTCCTTCGCGCTTGACCGAGATCGTCTTGACGCGGCCCTTCACCGGCCGGTGCTGGTGGACCTTGACGTGTCCGATGCCTTGGAGGCGGACGCGGGTCACCGGGTCGTGCGGGGTGGAGTTCCAGCGGCAGCCGTCGCCGTCCTTGGGGAATTCCACTGTGTCGAACCAGTTCACCCCGCGAAAACGCGGGTAGCCGGGGGTCTCACCGGACTTGACCCGGCGGAAGAACGCGGCGAACGCCTTCCCCAGACGGCGAAGTGTGGCCTGCTGTGAGCTGAACGACCAGCGGCCCTGCCGCTGGGGGTCGCATGCCCGGATCTCCCTGAGCTGCGCGGACTGCTGCCCGTACGCGATGCTCGTCTTCGAGGCGTGCCGGTAGGCGTCGCGGCGTTCCTGCAAGGCCCCGTTGTAGAGGGAGCAGTGGTCCCGCAGCATCTCGCCGAGCGAGGCCTGCTGGCCCACGGTGGGTCGCATGAGGAACTTGTACGCACGAATCATCCGGCTCCCTCTTCGGTTGAGTTCGCCTGCCCATAATACACTTGGCGGATGTCGCCACGTTGGGAACCGAACCCCGATATCCGCCGGGGAAATCACGTCGTCCACAACCTGCATGCCCACTTGGTGTTCGTCACTAAGTACCGGCGTGAGGTCTTCAACGACGAGATGCTGACGCGCTGCGAGGCGATCATGCGGGACGTGTGCGAGAGCTTCGGCGCGGAGCTGGTCGAATTCAACGGCGAAGGCGATCACACCCACCTGCTGGTGCACTACCCGCCCAAGATCGCCCTGTCCAAGCTGGTCAACAGCCTCAAAGGTGTCAGCTCCCGCTACCTGCGCGCCGAGTACACCGGGCGGATCAACCGCATCGGCATGGGCTCGGTGTTCTGGGCCCCCTCGTACTTCGTGGGGTCATGTGGCGGCGCACCACTGAGCATCGTCAAGGACTACATCGAGAACCAGAAGCGGCCTACCTGACCGCCGCCCCGAAACGCAGGGAACTCCGGCGCTGCGCGCCTCCGAGCCGAGGATCGCATTCCCGCCCGGCCTGAAGGCCGGGATTCCCTGCGAAGATCAAGGGATGGATACCTCTTGTGCCATCGCGGCCGTGCGGACCTGTGACCGGATCGAGGCTGGGGACGGGGAGATCCGGGCCTTTGTGCCCGAGTCCGGGCGGCGGGAGCGGTTGGGGCGTGCGGCGCGGGTGGCGGATGAGCGGTGGGGGGAGGCGGACGGGCGGCCGCCGTTGTATGGGGTCATGGTGGGGGTGAAGGACATCGTGCATGTCGAGGGGCTGCCCACGGGTGCCGGGTCGGACGTGCCCGCCGAGGCGCTGGCCGGAGCGGAGGCGTCGCTGGTCGGGCGGCTGCGGGAGGCGGGGGCGCTGGTGGCGGGCAAGACCGTGACCGCCGAGTTCGCCGCGACCGCGTCCGGGCCCACGCGCAATCCGCACCATCTCGGCCACACCCCGGGCGGCTCCAGCAGTGGTTCGGCGGCGGCCGTGGCGGCGGGGATGGTGCCGCTCGCGGTCGGGACCCAGACGGTCGGTTCGATGATCCGCCCGGCGGCCTACTGCGGGGTCGTCGGCTTCAAGCCGACCCACGGGCGCATCCCCTCCGACGGCGTGATCCCCAACGCCCCGACCTTCGACACCGTGGGCCTCTTCGCCCCCGACGTGGCGACCCTCGCCCCGGCGGCGGCCGTGCTGTGCGACGGATGGCGAACGTCCGGCGAGGGCGGGGAGGGCGGCGAGGGCGGCGGGGGAGGCGGGGGCGGGGAGGCGGCGGGGCGGCGGCCGGTGCTCGGCGTTCCGCTCGGGCCGTACCTCGATCGCGCCGACGCCGAGGCCAGGAGCTCCTTCGAGAAGCGGGCCGGGCATTTGGAGGCCGCCGGGTTCACGGTCCGCCGGGTGCCCTTCCCGGACGACTTCGAACGGGTCGTGGCGGAGCAGCGGGTGATCAACCGTTATGAGCTGGCGCGGACCCACGCCGTATGGTTCCCGCGCCACGGCGAGCGGTACCGCGAGCAGACCGTCGAGGCGATCCGGGAGGGACAGCGGATGGGCGACGACGCGTACGCCGCGGCCCTGCGGGCCCGTGCCGAGTTCCGCGAGCGGCTGGTGGCCGCCATGGACCGGGACGGCATCGATCTGTGGCTCACCCCGGCGGCCACGGGCCCCGCGCCGCACGGCCTGAAGAGCACCGGCGACTCCGTGCTGAGCCTCCCGTGGAGCTACGCGGGAGCCCCTGCGCTGGCGCTGCCCGCGGGCCGGGCGGCCAATTCTCTTCCGCTGGGCGTGCAGTGCGTGGCCCGGCCGGGCGCGGATGAGCGGCTGCTGGGATGGGCCCCCGATGTGGAGTCGGTCCTCGTTGGGACGTCCGCACCCGTATGATGGGTTTCCAGTCCCGTGTACGGAGTTGGGGACGAGATGAGTGCCAGATGGTGGCTTATGCAAGGTGAGGACGAAGTCGGCGAGTTACGCCAGTACGGGGTCGACCAGCCGGTCTTTCTGTGTCACTTCACGCCGGGCCCGGCCTGGGAAGCGGCGCGGGCGCAGTTCGAGGCGTGGTCCGCGCTGCGCGGACAGGATCCCGACGGAAGCCGTACGGCCCACGTGATCCGGTCCATCATGGACCTCGGGCTGCGCTTGGTACCCACGGACGACAGTCCATCGATGGCGCTGTTCACCGAGTGCATCCTGCGCATCGACGGCCATACCGCCCGGTTGCGCTACTGACGCTCCGCCGGGTGGGGGCCTTGTTGTCACGGGGCCCCTTTTCCTGGACTGGCCGCCGACGCCCCGGGCGCGCGGCCGGTAGCGTGCCTCCATGGACATCGGTGATGTGGTCGAGGACTTCGAACTGCCGGATGAGAGCGGCACCGTCCGTTCGCTCAGCGGGCTGCTGGCGGACGGCCCGGTGGTGCTGTTCTTCTATCCGGCGGCCTTCACCCCCGGCTGTACCAAACAGGCGTGCCACTTCCGGGACATCGGGGCGGAGTTCAAGGAGCTCGGCGCCCAGCCGGTCGGGGTCAGTGCCGATTCGGTCGAGAAGCAGGCGGAGTTCGCTCATGCGTACTCCTTCGGCTATCCGCTGCTGTCGGATCCGGAGGGGACCGTGCGGGAGCGGTTCGGGGTGAAGCGCGGGATCGCGGCGGTGCCGACCAAGCGGGTCACCTTTGTGATCGATACCGATCGCAAGGTGCTGGAGATCGTCAAGAGCGAGTTCCGGATGGGCGTGCACGCGGACCGGGCGCTCGATGCCCTGCGGGGCAGGAAGGCGTAAGCCGCGTACGAGCGCGGTGCGGGCGGAGTAGCCGCGACGACCCGGGGCCGGTCGTCACGACCGGCCGCGACGACGGCCCGGGGCCGGTCGCCATGACCGACCCCTGACCGTACGAGCCCCTGACCGTACGAGTCCGGACCCTACGACCGTCAGCTCAACCGCGAGAAGGTGAACGAGAACTCGGCGGGCGCCGCGTCCAGGCGGTGCTCGGCCAGCACCCCCGGGCCGCAGGACTGGCTGCCGATGCCCTGCTGGCCATGGTCCAGGTTCACCCACACCGTCTCGTTCGACGGCTCGAGATCCGGTGTGTGCTCGGCCGCGTCGAGCTGTTCGGTGGTCCAGCGGCGCGCGGTGAACCAGAAGGCCGGCTCGCCCTCGATCCGCACCCCCGTTCCGTCGGGCCCGGTCAGCCGCACCCAGCGGACGTCGATCCGGGCGCCGTTCTCCTGCGGACGGACGTACGGCGTCTGGAGCTCGTCCACCGACAGCGCCCACCGCCCCACGCGCGCGGCGGCGCGGGTGTCCGGGTACGCCTCGCCGGGGCCGCCGCCGAACCACTCGGCGTCGCCCAGCGCGGCCGGGACCCCGAGCCGCAGGCCCAGGCGCGGCAGCGGGAACGTCCACTCGCCCTGCGGGGTGACGGAGACCGCCAGGCTCAGCCGCCCGTCCCCGTCGGCGGTCCAGCGGTAGACCGTCTCCAGGCCGATGTCCACGGCGGCGGGCGCGACGCGGGTACGCACGATCAGCGCACCGTCCGGCGTCGTCTCCACCGCGTCGGTCCGGTGCCGCATCCGGTGCAGTCCGAACTGGCGCCAGATCAGGCCCCAGCGCTCGTCCGGCTGCCAGGACGCGCCGTTGTCGTTGTCGGTGGGCGCACGCCAGATGTCCAGCCGGGGCGGTTCGGTGATGGGCAGCCCGCCGAGCGAGGTCAGGGTGCCGGTGGCCGCGTCGAAGACGCCGGGGCCGAGCACGATCCGGTCGCCGTCGCGGCGCGGCGCCGCTCCCGAGGCGGGTGTGCGGGGCCGTGTGGCGGCGGGGAGCTGGGCCCAGGCCACCGGATGGCCCGCCTCGGCCCACGCCGTCGCGGCGGCGAGCCGCGCCTCGACCGTCCACCAGGTCTCCGCCCCCGCCTCGGCGTCGGGCGGCGCCGGGAGCTTCAGTACGGCGGACTCGCCCGGGGGCAGTGGCTCCACCGCCAGCTCACCGGAGCCGATCGCCTCGCCCTCGGCCTCATAGGTCCAGGAGAAGACGAGATGGGACAGGTCGGCGAAGTCATGGCCGTTGGTGATCCGGACCGTGCCGTCGGCCCCGTCGCCCTCGATCCGCACCGGCTCGATGACCTTCTTGTACTCGATCAGACCGGGGGAGGGGGTGCGGTCGGGGAAGACCAGCCCGTCGCACACGAAGTTCCCGTCGTGCAGCTCCTCGCCGAAGTCGCCGCCGTACACGTGGTAGAAGCGGCCGTCGGGGGCGCGCCGGGTGAAGCCGTGGTCGATCCACTCCCAGACGAAACCGCCCTGGCAGCGCTCATGCTCCTGGAACAGCCGCTGGTACTCGCTCAGCCCGCCGGGGCCGTTGCCCATGGCGTGCGCGTACTCGCACTCGATGAACGGCAGCGCCCGGCGCTTCGCGTCCAGCTCCGGATCGCCCCACGGCGGCTCGGTGCGCCGGCCGATCTGGTCGACCTCCTCGTGCGGCGCGTACATCCGCGAGTAGATGTCCGTGTCGGCGCAGGACAGATCGCCCTCGTAGTGGATCACCCGGGACGGGTCGCGCTCGCGGATCCAGTCGGCCATGGCGGACAGCCCGCGCCCGGTGCCGCACTCGTTGCCCAGCGACCACATCACCACGGCCGGGTGGTTCTTGTCGCGCTCGACCATCCGCTCGGCGCGGTCGAGCAGCGCCGGGGTCCAGCGGTCGTCGTCCACCGGGTTGTTCCGCCAGTCCAGGTCGACGAAGCCATGGGTCTCCAGATCGCATTCGTCGATGACCCACAGCCCCAGCTCGTCGCAGAGCCCGAGGAAGGCCGGATGCGGCGGATAGTGGCTGGTGCGCACGGCGTTGATGTTGTGCTGCTTCATCAGCACCAGATCGCGGCGCATGGTGGCGAGGTCCACCGCCCGGCCGTTCTCGGGGTGGAACTCATGGCGGTTGACGCCGCGGAAGAGCACCCGCCGGCCGTTGACCTTGAGCAGCCCGTCCTCGACCACCACGGTACGGAAGCCCACGTGCAGCGAGACGCTCTCGCCCACGGTGGTCAGCCGCGCCTCGTACAGCCGGGGCGTCTCCGCCGTCCACGGCTCGACGGGGACGGTGGCGCTCTCCCCGGTGGCCAGGTCGAGGCCCAGTTCGGGCACGGTGACCCGGCCGCCGGGGTCGGAGTCGATCCGCAGCGTGCCCTCGCCGGTGGTGTGGTCGTACGAGGCATGGACGAAGTAGTCGTCGAGCGCGCCCTCGGGGCGGTGCTCGAGCGTCACCTCACGGAAGATCCCGGGCAGCCACCACTGGTCCTGGTCCTCGAGATAGGTTCCGGAGGACCACTGGTGGACGCGTACGGCCAGCACGTTGCCCGACGGCTGGAGCAGGCCCCCGACCGCGAACTCGTGCGGCAGCCGGCTGCCCTTGAAGGTGCCCAGTTCCTCGCCGTTGAGCCAGACCCGGGCGCAGGACTCGACGCCCTCGAAGCGCAGGACCGCGTCCCCGCCGGCCGGCCAGTCGCCCGGCAGGTCGAAGACGCGCAGATGGTCGCCGGTGGGGTTCTCGTCGGGCACGCGCGGCGGGTCCACCGGGAAGGGGTAGCGCACATTGGTGTAGATCGGCGCCCCGTGGCCGTGCAGCACCCAGTGGCCGGGCACCGGGAGCTCGTCCCAGCCGCGGGCGTCGAAGCCGGGGCGGGCGAAGGAGTCGTCCTCGGCGGTGGCGGTCGGCGACAGCCGGAACGACCACGTCCCGTTCAGGCTCAGCCGCGCGGCGTCGGAGGATGGGGTCCAGGGGCGGGGCGGCAGCGCCCCCGCGCCGGGGGAGACGTCCTCGTAGTAGGGCAGTGGCGTGTGCTGCGTGGAGCTCATCGT
>NZ_JANIAA010000010.1 GCF_024505145.1 Streptomyces rugosispiralis
AGCAGTGCACGAGTCAGCGGAGGCCGGGGCGCAGGCCCCGTCGCAACCCTGGCCGGCAACGGTGCCCAGCTGGGCGTCGTCGGCAAGATCGGCACCGGACTGCATCTGAACGGGACATCCGCATATGCGGCCACCGCCGAGCCGATGCTCGACACCACAAAGTCGTTCTCGGTATCAGCCTGGGTCAAGCTCGACAACAAGAACGAGAACTACACGTTTTTGTCGCAGGTCGGGGACCGTGCGAGCGGGTTCCAGCTGTACTACTCGAAGTACTACGACAAGTGGGTGTTCAACCGGCACACCAAGGACGCCGACGACGCCACCATCGTCCGAGCCTTGAGCAATGATGCGGCACAGTCGGGCGTGTGGACGCACCTGGCCGGTTCCTACGATGCTGCCAAGCAGACACTGTCGTTGTCGGTGAACGGTCAGTTACAGCAGTCGGTCCAGTTCACCACCCCGTGGCGAGCCGACGGCGGCCTGCAGATCGGTCGCGTGCTCTATCAAGGCGCCTGGGGCGAATACGTCGCCGGAGCCATCGACAGCATCCGGATTTCACAGCGGAGTTCCGCCGCTTCTTGCCTCCGCACATATGCCATCGGACACCGTGGTGCCCCGGAAATCGCCCCGGAGAACACGATTGCCTCACTGGAAGCAGCAGCTGATCGTGGCGCGGATTGGGTCGAGACCGATGTGCAGTTCACCAAGGACGATCACCCCATCCTCATGCACGACGCGACCGTGGACAGAACGACTGATGGATCCGGACGCGTCGACCAGTTGACCGCGGACGAAATATCTCGATTGACGGTGAAGGGGGGCGGACACGTACCCACTCTGGAGGAGGCATTGACCTCCGTGAAGAGCCGGTCGGCTCGTCTTCTCCTGGAAATCAAGGGGCCACAGACCTCGGCAGCGGTAGAGCGCGCCCTCAGGCTCGTGGCCGAAGCGGGAATGACCGAGCGCACGGTGGTCCAGTCCTTTGATGAGGACGTGGTGCGGGATGCAGCGGCCTCCAGCCACAAGACCAAGGTCGCACTCCTCCGGTCCCAGCTTGATCCGGATCCCGTGGCTACAGCCCGCACCTTCGCTCTCAGCGCGTACGCAGTGAAATTCAGCGGCCTTTCCCCCCGTCCCGCTGTGGTGGATCAGCTCAAGAGGGCTGGGGTCGAAGTGTTCGTGTGGACAGTCGACGGCGAGAGTGAATGGCAGCTCGCGACGTCATGGGGCGTTGACGGCGTCATCACCAACCGCCCGGAGCGGTTCCTGCCCTGGCGGCAGTCCCATTGTGCTGAAACAGCATCATCCGGGTGAATGACACCCCAACCGTGGCTCGTCAGCCTTTCAACACGTTGCACGCGAATCGAGTTGCACAAGCGATGGGGGCCGCGGCCCGCGGCCCCCATCGGGCCTTCTGAACACAAGGGTTGAACTGGGGCGGCCTGCAGCCGTCCCAGTTCGACCGGGCGCCACGGTCCTTGGCACGACACCGAATTGGCCATCTCGCAAGGCATGGCCTGGGCTCCTCCTCGCCCTCGCCGCGACGGTGAACTCGTCGGCTCTGTCTGCCCGGGTCGGCGAGCACACGTCCGACATCACTGTGAAAGAGAACGATGAAGATCGCGTTCCTCATCAACAATGCGTTCGGTATAGGTGGGGCCATCCGGTCCACTCTGAACCTGTCGAGCGCCCTCGTCGCACGCCACGATGTCGAGGTGGTGAGCGTGCACCAGGTGAGTGAGACACCGGCTCTCGCCCTCGACGAACGGGTGGCACTGACTTCCCTGATCGACATGCGAGAGGACACCTCTGGCTACGAAGGGCGCCACGAGCTAACTCGAAAGCCGTGCACGATGTTCCCTGACACGGGCGCCGCCGCGAACTCCGAGCGCCTGCCGTATTCGGCCCTGCAAGACGAACGCATCGGCACGTGGCTCCGGCACACAGATGCGGACGTGGTGATCGCCACCCGCCCCGACCTCAACGGCTACCTCGCCCGCGATGGACACAGCCGCTACCTACGCGTCGGGCAGGAACACTTGAGCCTTGACGCCCACGACCCGACCCTGCGCGGCTACCAGAACCGGGCCATCACCGACCTGGACGCCTTCGTGACCGTATCCGAGGCCGACGCAGTCCAGTACCGCGTGGCCCTGCCCCGCGTATCGACGCGGATCGTTTGCATCCCCAACGGCGTGCCCATGCCCACGGTCGAGCCCTCGAACCGTCGCTCGAACGTCATCGTGGCCGCGGGCCGGCTGGTCGAAGTAAAGCGGTATGACCGATTGATCGACGCGTTCGCGAAGGTGGCCGCAGACCACCCGGACTGGACTCTGCGTCTCTACGGACGCGGCCCGGTGAAGTCCCAGCTGCGCGAGCAGATTGACCGGCTCGGACTCTACGGTCGCGTCTTCCTCATGGGCCCGGTGTCCCCGATCGAGACCGAATGGGCCAAGGGTGCCATCGCCGCAGTCTCCTCGGACATGGAGTCCTTCGGTATGACCATCGTCGAGGCCATGCACTGCGGCGTACCGGTCGTCGCCACCGATTGCCCCCACGGGCCAGCCGAGATCCTCGATCACGACATCAACGGCATGCTTGTCCCCCCGCAGGGTGGCAGTGACGCGTACGCGGATGCCCTGAGGCATCTGATGAGCGACGACGTCCTACGCGATCGACTGGGCAAAGCCGCCCGCAAACGTGCCCGCGCCTTCGACCCCGCCGTGATCGCCCGCCATTACGAACAGCTCTTCGATGACTTACGGGCCGCCAACCGCCCATCCCTGCTGAGAAGATTGCGCTCAGCACTGCACAGAGCCGAACCAGCCGAGCCGACGCAGCATCAACGCCCGGCAGAGACCGCGGCCGAGTCCACTCCCGTGACCGCACCCCAAGCATTGGCGTACACGCGGGCCCTGCCCCAGGGCGCCCTCCGCATCCGATTGGCCGCCGACACCCTTCCCGTCGGTCCCCTCGACTTCGTGATCCGGCTGCGCAAGGACCCCAAGGGCCGCGAGGTACACCTGCCCATACCTGAGGCCAGAGCAGACGACATCGCCGACCCGCACATCACCCTGCCATCCGGGGCGGCACTCGCTGAGGGCCGCTGGGACTGCTACGCCGCCCACCGTGACACCACGACCGCTGCGGACCGCGTCCGCCTCACCGCAGCGCTCACCGAACAGACCGCCCTGGTCGGACGCCCCCCAATGACAAGCCGTAACGGGGTCAGCGCCTGCATTCCCTACACCACCAGCGACGGCTACCTCGCCCTGCGCACCTGGCACCGTCCCGCCCACGCTGAGGTCCACCACATCACCGTCGACGCCACACACACCACGATCACCGCGACACTCCTCGGCCCGAACACCGACACGGACCTGACTGCGGCAACCGTCGTGGCCGTCTCCCGCACCGCGCCCGAACACGACGTCACCACCTCGGTCACCCAAATCACCGACCGAAGCTTCGAGTTCACCCTCGACTACAACGACATGCTCACCCACCGGGAAGTTGAGCACGACCTGTGGGACCTCCGCCTGCGACTGAACTCCCCAGGCGATGCCGCTATACCCATAGGCCGCATCGGCGGAGATGTGGTTGACCGTAAGAAGACGGACAAGACCCCCGCGACACACCTTCCCCACCCGAAGCGTGGCATGACCCGCATCACGCCATTCTTCACCGTCGACAACAACCTCGCGCTCAGCGCCAAAGACATACCGGAGCCGACCGGCGAGCACCTCAAACGCGCTGAGACCGGGTGACGGCGAGCCGGACCGCTGCGAGGCAAAGCGAGTCAGTGAATTTGAGTCGCGTGCTGTTGAGCCGGTCCTCGAAGAACAGCGAGAATTGATTGAGTGCCTTCTTCCAGTGTGACGCGACATGACTGACGTCGCTGGCCTCGGGGCGATCAGGCTGCGTTCATCGGAACGGTCCGGAAGTCTCTTCGCGGCCAGCACACCAGAACTCGGATCGACGCGGATTAGCACCTTAGCCGCCCGCCGCCCTCTGTCGGCGGTCCGCCGAGTCGTTGAGTAATCCAGCAATGGTCACCGCATCGGCCACGGCAACCGTGAATGCACACCCATCGGAGAAAAGGAGCCACAGACCTTTCAGAGGCGTTCAGAAACCAATCTCTGCGGCCGAGGCCACGTGCTGGCACTCGCTGAATGAGAGCGAGGAGCGGTGCAAGTTCTGGACCGCGATCACCCCATCAGGGAGCTCCGCGCAGCTGCTCATGGATGGCAGCTTGGCACACTATTTTTCCACTCACGGCATGGTCGACAGATCTCCGCACTTGTCGGGAGAGTAAAGGGATCGCCGCTGGTCAGGCAGCAGATCAGGACCATTGTGGTCGGGTTGTGGTCGTAAGAGATTTCCTTTTCTTCTTAGACGCGATCCACAATGAAAATGCCGTGACAATTCCATGTCGCCGTAGAAGGTGATCGTCATGCGCGCCCACGAGAGCGTGGGGCGCGTCTACCGCCGGTGCGGCTGCCGCGACGAGCGGCGCCGCCAGCTCGGCGTTCACTGCCCCCAGCTGATGTCCGATCCCGCTCATGGGACGTGGACCTTCGCCGTCGATCTTCCTGCCACTGAGCCCGGCGGGCACAACCGCACTGTGCGCCGGGGTGGCTTCCCCACCGAGGACGAGGCCCGTACCGCGCTGCACCGCTACCGTGCCGGCCGCCGGATCGGCGTCAGTGCCGACCCGAACCAGACCGTCGCCGACTACCTGGTCCAGTGGCTCGCGGCCAAGCGGCTGCGGCTCAAGGCCACCACGTGGGTCCGCTATCGCGACTACGTCCACCACGATCTGATTCCGGCCCTCGGTCCGGTCCGCCTGGACGAGCTCGCCTACGAGCACATCCACCACTTCGTACTGGCTCAGCTCGCCGCCGGCCGCGGACGTCCCACCGTCTGGCACATCCTCGCCACCCTCTCCAGCGCGATCGGCGACGCCGTCCGCCAGCACCGGCTCCCCACCAATGTCGTCCGGCCCACGGTGATCCCGCGCCCGGTCTCCGGCGAGCGCACTATCTGGACCCCGGCCCAGGCGATCCGCTTCCTGCGCCACTGCCATGCGAACGATCCGGACTTCGGCGACCTGATCGAGTTCCTCATCGGCACCGGCCTCCGCAAAGGCGAAGCCCTCGGCCTGCACTTGGACGACGTCCACCTCGACGCACGCACCGTCTACGTCCGCTGGACCCTCTCGGCGATCGACAACAACAAGCTCGCCCTGACCAGGCCGAAGACCCGCAAGAGCAGCGACTGGGTCGCCCTGTCACCCCGTATCCACGCCATCCTCACCCGCCGCAAAACCCAGTGCTACGCACCCGGCGAACAGGGAGGCGGGTTCGTCTTCCATCGCGAAGACGGACGTCCCCTGCACCCGGAGTACGTCTTCAACCACTTCCGCTACCTCGCCCGCCAGGCAGGCGTTCCGCGCACCAGCGTCCACGATCTGCGCCACTCCACGATCTCCACCACCGCCAACATCTACGGCCACCTCACCAAACCCGCGGCCCGCAAAGCCGTCGACGCCATCGCCAAACAGCTCGACTGCGAGGAAAAGCGCTACGACCACACAACGACCACCAGCCCACCCGCCCCACGAAGCCAGCCCCACAGCGACCAGTACACACAAGCAGCGTGAAGCAGCATCAGCGCCAGAAGCGTGCCCGGGCCCGATCTACGACCACCCAACGACCACCAACGGAAAAGGCCGCCCCCGCCTTCCGGCGGAAACGGCCTCCGACCTGCGATAACACCGTCGGGACGACAGGATTTGAACCTGCGCCCCCTTGACCCCCAGTTGCGTCGAGGCTGAGCGGCGTGCTCCGGTCCATTCTCCCAGGTCACGCTGACGCACAATCAGCCGAGTAAAGGAGTCCACCTTCTTCGGCTTCTGCGCCCCGAGTTGCCTGGAAGCTGGCATCGTGACCGAGCGTCGCATATGTACAGTATACGCCCGAAGCCACACCCAGGCACAGGCTCAAACTCTCCACCGCACGCGCTACAGCTCACCAGACAGAAACACGCTTTTCATCAGGCTAGACGTATTTTTCGGCATCCGCAGGCCTTGCGCAGGCACCGACTCCCGCACTTGTCACCACGATCTTCGACACTCCGCCGCCACGCTACTCCTGGAGCAGGGCATAGATCTCGTCGTGATCAAGAGACTCCTCGAAGACGCCCATATCGGCGTGGCCGTCGGCGTCTACACCCGCGTACGGCTCCGCCTACAACGCCAAGCGATCGGCGCCCTGGGTCGCGCCTTCAGCCCGACCGACAACGATCCCGATGATCCCGACATACCACCCGCCGCAGCAGTCTTCCGCTGACGTTGCCTCACCATTACCGTCAAGCGCCTGGAGGCCGGAATCCCCTCCGCCCCGGCCTCCAGACTTTTGCGTGAGCAGATTGCTAAGCATTCCCCATTCGGCTGATCCATCGCTGGCACAGGTCCACATTGATCGGCTCGAACAGTTCAGGACTCGACGCCTCGAAGAGGAATTGACTGAGCATCTCAACGTCCGCTTCATCGATCTCGACACGATCCAGCATGTGAACCGCTCCAGCCCATCGCGGCAATTCGAGAACGTCTAGCTCTCCGGAAATACACCGCTGCAGAACATCTCTTACGGCATCACGATCCAGACGTACACAAGGTCCCTCGCGCAGATCGCATCGGTTGGCAGCGTCGATCAGGCCATCCAGCGATGATTTCCAGCGAATCAGGCTGGTCAGTGCCTCGCAAGCATCCGATTCCATCGGATCATCCTCACTTGAACTTGATGTGCGCAATGCTGCCACCGGGGAGAAACGTCGTCTTGTAAGCCAACTCAGTGCCCCCTTCAGCGTCTACCCGCTTCCGATAAACCGCATACGACCCGGGAACCCGTCCGGGGACCTTGTAACTGAACTCCGCACCGCCTTCGGGGAGTCGAATAATTTGCGGAATCTCGGCATCCCCAGGACTCTTCTTCATAAAGCCTGTGAGGTTCTTGCGCAATGCCGGCGAAAGATCATCGACACCCGCCGCAGCAGCAACCTTTTCACCTCGTGTCAGGTCTTTTCCGCAGGCCCCGTTCGAGTTATGAACAAGGACCGGAATCGAGCCCGCCGGCACATAGTACGTGTGGATTCCGCTGACTGTGAGGTCGTAGGTGCGTTGCGGCTTCGTGAAGTGGCGCACGGAGGTGACCGTCACGGCCTTGCCCTTGTCCATGCGGAGCCGCATGCCGGTGATGACGTCGCCGGCGTCCACCCAGCGGGCCTCGCTCGTTACCCAGAACGGGTGGGTGTCGGTGGCGATGATCGACGCGGGGCGGTCACCGGTCTTCACTGTGAGGTCAGTGAAGTCCTTGTCATCGTTGGTAACGATCGTCGCAACGACCGGGCGGGCCTCGCTCTTCCCGGTTTCGGGATCGGTGGCGAGGACCTTATCGCCGACCTTGATGTCCTTGATGTCGCTGTGGCCGCCGTCTGCGAGTTGGACCTGGGTTTCTTCGGTGAAGCTGTGGCACTTCTCGACCACCTTGGCTGCGTCGACCGCATCGTCGGCCTTCTTCTCGGCCTTCCGTGCCTTCTTCCAGATCTTGACGCCCTTGAGGGCCTTCCCCGGGCCCGGCAGATCAGCCGCAGCCCAAAGGCACCCGGAGAGTTTGAAGTCCCGGATCAACGCCCTTGCCGTCGGGTGTCAGTACGCGGTCGCCGTCCATGCCGCGCAGGTAGACAGTGACGGTCCTGGACTGCGTGTTGTCGCCGGCGCCGGTTCGGTGCACGACCTTGCCATAGCCTCGCCACTCCTGCGGGTCGGCCGCATCAACTCCGACCGCCCCAGCCCAACCATCCCATCACCGACCTCTCTCAAGAACCGATCAAACGCCGTCCCGTCCTCGGAGGACTTATCAACGAGTACGAAAGGGCCGGGTAAATTGGCAGGTCAAGTCAGCGGCCCTGTTTGGGAACCCCACAGGCGTCTACGCCCACGTACGACTCCGCCTCCAACGCCAAGCCATCAACACCCTCAACGACGCCCTCAGCCCGACCGAAGACGACCCCAACGACCCACCCGCCGCAGCCCCGTCGTCCACTGACGTTGCCGTCAGCGTTGCCGTCAAACCGCTGAGGAGCCCCACCGGAATTCTGCGGTGGGACTTCTGACTTCTGCGCGACTATGCCGAGAGGAGGCAGCAGAAAAAACCTAGACGCCGTCAGCCTGATGCGCCTTGGGTAACCTCGTCGGCTTCGTTCAGGAGACGTTCCACTTCAGCCTTCCACTCATCTCCTCGACCTGCATCGATCCACAGGCCATACGCCTCGGAATCCTCTTGCAGCACCCTGGAAAGAGCCGAAACAACCAGCGAGAAGATGGAGGATGGAATCTCGGGGACGACATCCGTCAGTTCTGCCTCTTCGAGGACACTTCCTCTTCCCTTGATCTTCGCCAAAGAGACAGCCGACGCAGCTACCGCCGGCTCGCCCAGGTCGCGATCCAGAAAGTCGCCGGGCTCCACTTCAGCCGCGGCCGATAGCGCGTCACGCAGCGCATCGATCACCTCGCCCTCAGCAAGTCCTCGCAGCTCATCAAGTAGATCCATCGCAGAGTCGTTCTCGAAGGGTCCTACACCGGAAGCGCTCATGTCGTCCACTCACCTCCATTGATCCAGAAAATCACGCGCAGATTGCAAGTATTCTTGGCGTCGTGGATTGTCGGGACGGATCGCCCGTTGATTGGCCAAGATCGGCGTGTACCAATTCTCAGCCATCTCCTCCAAGCCTCGCCTTGCAGCCCGATTATCCGTCCTATAGAGGACCACGCCCGTCAGACCGGGATAGTCCCGTCGGTGCGTGGCGAGGCGAGACTGCAGGTTCGTGGCCATACCCGTTCGCATCACCGTTCCGTCCTCCGACACCAATGCGTAGATGCCACCCCTGGCATTGGGATCACCGATCGCCTGGTGCGATGGACTGAGAAGGCCCACCGTCGGGCATCCACCGGAATTGTGGACGAGCACCGGTGTCTCGCCCGCCAGCACATAGTACGTGTGGATTCTGCTGACTGTGAGGTCGTAGGTGCGTTGCAGCTTCGTGAAGTGGCGCACGGAGGTGACCGTCACGGCCTTGCCCTTGTCCGTGCGGAGCCGCATGCCGGTGATGACGTCGCCGGCGTCCACCCAGCGGGCCTCGCTCGTTACCCAGAACGGGTGGGTGTCGGTGGCGATGATCGACGCGGGGCGGTCACCGGTCTTCACTGTGAGGTCGGTGAAGTCCTTGTCATCGTTGGTAACGATCGTCGCAACGACCGGGCGAGCTTCGCTCTTCCCGGTTTCGGGATCGGTGGCGAGGACCTTGTCGCCGACCTTGACATCCTTGATGTCACTATGGCTGCCGTCTGCGAGTTCTACTTGCGTTTCTTCGGTGAAGCTGTGGCACTTCTCGACCACCTTGGCTGCGTCGACCGCATCGTCGGCCTTCTTCTCGGCCTTCCGTGCCTTCTTCCAGATCTTGACGCCCTTGAGGGCCTTCCCCGGGCCCGGCAGATCAGCCGCAGCCCAAAGACACCCGGAGAGTTTGAAGTCTCCGCACTTCTTCCATTCCGATGTGTCCGGCCCGAAGAAGTCCACCGCCAGTTTTAAGGCACTGAACAGTCCCGTGCCGGCTTTCTCATCGTGATAAGGGCCGGGCACAGGTGGAGGTCCGGGACTGGGCGCGGGCGTCGGGTAGGAAGCTGAAGTGGACGCCGTGCCCCCACCTCCACCTCTGCTGCCTCCGCCACCGCCGCCGCCACCATGGTGCCAACCCCCACCGCTGGGGTAGTGGTTCTCCGGTGGGGCGTCTTTACCTGCGTCTCCGCCGTTGGTCGGCATGCAGTGCCCGTTGCCGGGGTCTACGCAGAGGCCCGTGGGGTCCGAGTCAGTGACCGGATTCTGGTTGGCATAGCTGTAGCCGTTGAGGGACTGCCCCTGGTCGGGAGTGAGGAGCGGGTCGAGGCTGATGAATTGGCCGGTGACGGGGTCGTATTCGCGGGCGCCGATGTGGGTGAGGCCGGTGACACTGTCGGCCGGCTTGCCGAGGAACGCCTTGTCGTCCGGCCACGTGGTGGGCTTGGTACCGCGCGGAGCGCCGAAGGGGGTGGTGTAGCGCTTGGTGACCGCGCGGGTACCGGCATCGACGGCCAGGGTGCCGGTGCCGTGGTGGTCGGCGGCGAGGAAGGTCAGCTTCGTGGTGGACTGGCCCTTTGTGCCGGTGCGCTCCGCGATGGTCTGCCCGGCGCCGGTGTAGTAGCGGGTGCCGGTCAAGGTCTTCGCCGAGCCCCGGGCAGTGAGACGGACCTCGGTGGCGCCCAGGTAGAGGACCGTGTCCCCGTCAGCCGTCGTGGCACGGCGGATGAGGAGCTCGCCGTCGGCGTCGTAGAGGTAGCCGGTCCCCGTAGCCGCTTTCCCGCCCTTCGCAGGTTCTGAGGAGGCCGCGAGCCTGCCTTCCGTGTTCCAGGCCAGGGTCTGTTCGGCCTGGGTGCCCGGCCGTGTGGTCGTGTTACCCGCGGCGTCGTACGCGTACGCGGCAGTGGCGGACGGTGTGCTTCCCGGCTTGGTCGTGCGGGTCTCGGCCAAGGGGTGCGGCTGCCCCTTGGCCGTGCCGTACGCGTAGGTTGTCGTCGTATCGCCCGCTACCGCGTGCTGAGTCTCGGATTCCCGCTGGCCCGCCACGTTGTAGGTGTAGGACGTCCAGTACGGGGCGGCGCCGCCGAGGTTCGCGGTGGTCCGGCCGGAATCCGCGCAGTCCGCCGCCTTCGGTGTCCACGCCTCGGCCAGGCGCCGATAGCCGTCGTAGCCGAAGCACTGGTAGTCGGCCTTGCCCGTGCCGCCGAGGTTCGTACTGTCGAAAATCGACGTCACGTTCCCGGCGTCATCCTGCGTGTACTTCAGGTCCTGAAGCAGGTATCCGTAGGTCTCATCACGTGTGAAGCCGCGTGTCAGGCGTCGAGTCCCGTCCTCGTACTCATAGCTCGTGTACAGCTTCTTGCTGTCCGAGGCGGGGGATGTCCCCAGCTCCAACTGGCGCAGGTCCCCGACGGGGGAATAGACGGCGTCCAGCAGATAGCTGGAAGCGCCCGAGGCGGTGAGCTGCTGACCGGTCGCGTTGTATGTATAGGAGACCGACTCGCCCGACAGCCCGCCCACGGCCGGCTCTCCGGTCTTCTTGACCGTGCCATCGAGCCCGTAGTCGGTGGAGAAGGCCAGTGTGGCGGGTACGCCGGCCTGTACGAGCGGGTCGTTCCCCGGCAGGAGGAGCTGGGACCCGGTCGGCTGGTAGAGACTGTTGTATTTCGTGACTTTACGGGTGTACGCCTTGCCATCGACACCGCCTTCATAGCGGGTCGCCGAGTCCTGCTGCCCCATTGCGACGGTGTCGAAGGTCCAGGACGCCAACTTGTTGGCGGCCGTCTTGGAGGACTGCCACATGCCGGTTCTGCGGCCGAGTTCGTCGTACTCGTACAGCAGGGTGTTCTTGTTCGCGTCGTCCGTGGATGTGATGTGGTCGAGCTCGTCGTAGTGCGTGGACGTCTTGCCCTTGTCGGGGTCGTCAGCCGTGCTCAGTCGGCCGAAGAGGTCGTAGGTGTACGTCCATGTGGCGTTGTCCGGGCCGACGATGGTCTTCTGGTCGCCGTCCGGTGTGTAAGTGAACTTCGTGCTCGTGTACTTCGTGCCGGTCGGGCTGGTGCCCGGGTACTCACGGCGCTCGGTGACCCGCCCCAGGGCGTTGGTGACCTCGGCGACGGCTGACCCGCCCGCCGGGGCGGTGGTCGCGGCGGTGTCGCCGGTGTAGGTGGTCGTCGTGGTCCAGCGGTCGGCGCCGCGCACCTTGGTGACCGCTTGGACCGGGCGGCCGGCGCCGTCGTACTTCGTGTCGGTCTGGGTGGGCGCCTGACCGCCGTCGGTTTCCACCGCCTCGCCCGACGGGCCGTTCTTCTCGTCCCAGATGTCGGCTTGAGAAGAGACGGCCAGACCACGGTCGTCGTACAACGTCTGCGAGATGACCCGCCCGCCGACCGGCGAGGGCTCCTGCGTCTGACGGGGTCGCAGCAGGCTGTCGAAGATCTCGTAGGTGGTGTTGTACCCGGAGCCGTCACCCTTGAGTGTGCCCGTGGAGATCCACGGCAGGGCCGCGTTGGTGACCTTGTAGCCGTATACGTAGTTGGGCTTCTCCTTGACGGCATTGGACCGGTTGGGCAGCCACACCTTGGTCACCCGGCCGAGGCTGTCGTACTCGGTCTCGGTGATCTTCTTGTTGGGGTCGGTGACCTTGAGCGGCGAACCCCGCGCCGGCTCGACCGTGGTGATGGTCGAGAAGCCCTTGGCATCGGCGGTCACGGTGGAGGTCAGCGGACCGGCCTTCTCGGGCGTGTAGGCGGTGGTGGCGGTGGTGCGGTCGAGAGCGTCCTTGACAGTCTTCGATCGACCCAGCGTGTCGTAGGTGGTGGTCTCGACCTTCTGCCAGCTGGGGTCGTTGGTGTCGGCGTAGCCCTTGGCGCGGCCGGTCCAGCGGATTTCTCCCCGGGTGGGAGTCTGGTCCTCCGACCAGGTGGTGCTGTCGTACGCGGTGGCCACATCAGAGACGACGTCACCGCGACGCGAGGAGTCAGCGGGAAGATCGAGGTCAGCGGCCGTGACCGAGCACTTCCGCGACACGGTCTGGGCACGCGCGATCAGTGAGCTGATGCCCGCCTTGTCGTTGCGCGCGTACCAGTTGCGGGTACAGGTCTCGTCACCGCTGACCGCGTCGTCGCCACCGTCCTCGACGGTGGCGGGCATGCCGAAGTCGTCATAGGTGGTGGTCTGGGTGCGGACCCTGTCCACCGGGCTGATGCCGCTGGTAATTCTGGTGCGATCGTGGGTGGCCCTGGTCCGAACGTAGTACGCCTCGGTGTCCGCGTAGGACTTGTGCTGGGTGGCGGTGCGCTTGGACCACGGGTCGCTGATGCTGCCGGATACCTCGGCGTCGCCGTTGTAAGTCACCGACTCACGTGTGAAACCGGCGTACGGGTCGGAGTCGGTGAGCTCGGCGGCCGTGACTCCCTTGACCGTGACCGTTTTCCGCTTGTCCGGATCGACGCCCTTGCCGTCGGGTGTAAGCACGCGGTCGCCGTCCATGCCGCGCATGTAGACGGTGACGGTCCTGGACTGCGTGTTGTCGCCTGCGCCGGTTCGGTGGATGACCTTGCCGTAGCCCCGCCACTCCGACCAGGTGCGTTGCTTCGCCGGCGTCATCGGGTCGTCGTTGTAGTGCCAGGCCGCGCCTCCCTCGTACGTGTAGGAGTGGGCAACGGCTTCGGAGCCGCCCTTGGGGTCGGTGGTCCGCACACCGGTCACCGGATACTTCTGGAACCAGTCGAGTTGCGGGTCGGCCGCACCGTTGGGTGACCAGTAGACCGGGAAGCAGCGCTTGGTGTTCTCATCCGCCTTCGGCATCGTCCGGCCCGCGACGCAGTCGGCTTCCGCGTAGTCGACGACGGTCTGGGCACCGGCCTCGGAGGTGATGGTCTTCACCCGTGGCTTTTCCAGCGACAGAATGTCGTCCGTCGCACCGTCCACACGGTTCGTGAGCCAGGTGTGAGTGAACTTCACCGGGTCCAGGGAGATGTCACTACCGCGCTTTCCGGTGCGCTTGATCTCGTCCAGCCACAAGGACTGATCGGACGAGTCGCCCGTGTCGCCCGGGTCGAGATAGGTCTGCTTGAGCGCCCAGGAGTCGACGGGTTCGTAACCGGGTGTGGCAGCGTCCGCGTTCCAGAAGTAGGTGGTGATGTCCGTCAGGCGCTTGCGCGTGAAGAAGGAAGGGCCGACATTGCCGGTGCACTTGTCACCGTCCTTGCACACCGCGTCGAAGGGGACGTCCGGCCAGTTGGCACGGTGATCCTCGTTCAGCGAGTCGCAGCCGGTGCCGGAGGCCATGCAGCGTTCCGCGACGGTGAACATGACTTTGTTCGAGGCATAGGGGGTCGCGGAGAACAGGGCATCGGCGCGCTGCCCGTAGCGGATCTCCTTGAGATAGCCGCCGCGTATGTAGTCGGTGCCGGGGTCGTCTTTGCCGTTCTTGGCGTAGTTGTTGTGCTCGGCGTTGTACCAGTACGTCATGGCGTTGTTGTGGGTGTCCTCGACGTAGTCGAGGTTCCAGCGCCATGCCTGCTTCTTGTCGCGCTCGCCGAAGGACGAGCCCGAGGAGTAGCCGGGCTCTCCTTCGTCGTCGCCGAAGACCGGCACGGTCCAGACCGACTCCGTGCGATCGTCTGCGGCCGCGCCGTCCAGCTTGTTGAGTCCGAAGACGTACTTGGTGCCGTCGCCCGTGGTGACGGTCCAGTACTCGCCGTTGTCGTCGCCGTTGTCGGCACCGGTCGAGTGCTGGACGGTCGAGGCGTCGTCGTTCTTCAGCCGCCACGTGCCGCTGGTGTCGTCCTTCACCAGTTCCGTCGCCTTGCCGTTGAGCACGAGCGAGGCATTGTCGTACTTCCAGCACAGATCGAACTTGTCGTCCTGCCCGTCGTCGTTGCAACTGCCGTACTTGCGCTCGATGTACGACGAGGTGAGATCGAATCCCTCACCGATCCAGGAGCCCTGGTTGTTGGTGTTCGCCGTTCGTCCGTCGACGCTGCCGGAGTCGTACGAGATCGACAGATCCGGTGCGGGCCCAGCCGCCGCGGGAGGCATGCCCAGCGGATACGTCCAAGTGAAGGAGCCCGAGGACCCGCCCGACTCCCATGTGGACGAGGCGGAGAGCGGCGTCGCCTTGTAGTCGCCACCGCCGGACTTGGCAGCGGCGGCCACCGCCAGGACCTTCACCTCCCCGCCCGGCTTCGCGGCGAAGGTGAGCGGTGTGGAGAGCTGCTCCTTGTGCCGCTTGTTGACCGCCCGAAGGGGGCTCTGCGTGCGGCAGCCGGCCTTCTGTGGTGTCGTCAGCGCGCACGCCGGGAGCTGCAGAAGGGTCAGGCGTCCCGCCCAGTCACCGCCGTATGCCGCGGCGAAGTCCGCGTAGCTGATGCCGAGCTTCGCGCTACCCCCCTCGGCCGAGGCGACGGCCTTGAGGAGCACGCCCTTGACCCCGGCCTTCCGGGCTCGGCCTTCGCCCATCACCTGGATGCTCAGGCCGGGAGTGGAGTCGGCCTTCCTGCCCTGGGCCTTCTTGCCCGCCGTTCCGAGGGTGACCGGCAGGCCGCCCGGCCGGGCCGTGGCCGAGCCGCTGCCGGATACCGCCAGGCGTGCGGTACCGGCCTTCGGCCAGGTCACCTCCCTGGCCTGGTCGCGGCGCGCCCCCTCGGCCGCCGAGCGGTCTGCCGCCTCGCTCTCCTTCACCAGGGCGGCAGTCCTACGGTCCGTCTTCGGGGAGAGGGGTATGACCTCGTCCGCCCGCGGGGCCTCCAGCTTGGGTCTGCCGAGTCCTTTGGCCTCTGACTCGAACGTGACCGGTGACAGCAGTCCCGGCACCAGCGACAAGCCGGCCACCGTGGCGACGCGCCCCAGCCAGCGGCCTCTCCGCGCTCTACTTCTGACCAATAAGACACCACGGGCCGACACGATCCGTTTCACTCCCCGTCCCCCTCGCGTGCGGTCCGCACCGCGCTCGTTGTCCCACCCTTTCGGCCGTCCGTCACGGCGGCCGGGTATCACGAGTTCTCCAGTGGGCCGGCATCCAGGACCTGCGAGCGAATCTGTTCGGCGCTCATGGCCCCCGCCCAGATCCTCAGCTCCTCCACGGCCCCGGGCAGATAGTGGCCCGTGCTGCCGCTCCCAGTCCCCCGGCCCAGGGCCAGCTCACCGGTGCCTTGCTGTTCGGCCGTGAAACCCGCCCGGTCCAGAGACGCCTGGTCGGAATCCCCGACGTACAGGTGCACTTTCCCGTACCGGGTCTCGGTCTTCTCCGGGTCATCCGGGTCGGTCCATTCCCATGCCTCCTGGGCGTCGAAGATCCCCGTCACCTGCACCCAGGTGTCCAGCTCGGCGTTTTCCTCTCCGGGTACGGAAGCGCTCTGAGTCGCCTTGCCGGTGCCATCGACGCTTGTACGGGTGAAGCGCCATCGATAGGTGTCTTCCGCGGGCTTGGTCACCCACAGCGCCCAGGACGATTCGGTGCCCGTCCGCTGCCCGGTCACCTGGGCTTCGTAGCCGATGGGCTTGCCGGAGAGCTTGGCGCTGTCGAGGCGTACGCGAGCCGAGGCCGTGAAGGAACCGTTCTCGTCGAGCACCGGCCCGGTCGTGGAGGCGTAGCCGGAGGTTCCGTCCAGGAGAAGCGCGTTGTCGTCTTCGTTCAGTGTCGCCCCGGTAGAGGACAGCTTCATCGCGGCCGCCGGGTAGGGAGTGCCTTCGGTGATCTCCGTTCCCTTTGCCGCGGAGGCGTCCCACATAGCCACCAGCTCGTTGGGCGGCGCCTCGCTCCCCATCAGCCGGGCCTCTGTGCGGATCTCCTCTGTGGTCAGCACGCGCTGCCAGAGGGCCGTTTCGTCGATGCGGCCGTGGAAGTACTCACCGTACGTACCACCCACCTTGGACCGGCCGAACTGCAGGCCACGATTGGCGGTCCACGGCTCGTAACCGGCCGCCGCTTTCGACAGCACCACGGGGTCGCCTTGCGGCCGACCGTTGACGAACAACTGGATGGTGTCGTTCGACTTGTCAGTATCACCCTTGGTGTCGAAGACTCCGGCCAGATGTGTCCAGACCTTGAGCGGAGGGTTCTGCGCGCTGGCGAAGGAGCGGATGTACGTGGGGTCGTTGCGGTCCTTGTCCGTACGGTTGAAGATCCACTTCTTGTACGTGGAGGAGTAGTACAGGGTGAAGCCGGAGCCATCCTCTCCCGGCTCGGTCAGCACCACCCTGTTCTCGGTGGAGTCGGTGAGGTACGCCCAGGTCGAGACGGTGAATGAGTCCTGGGTGTTCACTGCCGCCGTGGAGGTGGCGGCATATCCGCTGGTGGCCGAAGAGTCGTTCAGCCACAGCGAATAGTCGGCGTCGCCCCGCCGCCCGAAGGTCGACCAGCCCGTTCCCGCCTCGTCGTAGAGGGTGGCATCATGACGGGTCCCCTCCGTGGCACTGTCGACGGCCTTGGTTACACCCGAACCCGGTGCCCCGTCCGCGAAGTGCCATCGGCCTACAGGGCCCGCGGCCGGCGCCACGGCGAAGGTGAACTCCGCAGGGGTACCCCAGCGATTGCGTACATCCTTGGCCTCCACGGACAGCACCTGGGTACCCGACAGTGGCGGAGTGACATTCAAGGTGATCCGTGCTCCGGCGCTCTGTTTGGTGTTCGCGGCCGTCGTGGTCAGCAACCGCCAGCGATAGCCTGTGATGTCCGTATCGGCGGCGTTCGGCTTGACGGAGAACGTGCCGGACACACCGGGACCGCCCACCCCCACGCACTGGTTCGGCAGGCACTCGGTGTAAGGCTTGCCCGCACTGATCTGCGGTGCCTTCGGAGCGGTGGAGTCAATCTTCAGGTAGCACCAGGAGGAGTAGGACGAGAACAGATCACCCGACCTGCCGCTGTAAGCCCAGTGCGACTGCGTCCGCGCCTTGTAGCGGTATATACCACCGTCGGCCCGGTCCGTTGTACGCATCTTCTCCAAGGTGCCGTCCGGGTCCCAGCCGCTGTCCGGTCGGTAGCCGCTCCATACCTTGTCCCATGCCCCGTCGTCCTGTTTGCGCTCCATCCAGAACTCGGCCTGGAGCGAGCCCTTGTCCTCGCCGCTCTTCGGTTGCGTTCTCGTCTGGACGCGAGCCTGGACCATCGGATCCTTGCGGGTGACGACCAGCGGATCCGAGGAGGACGTCTTGCAGTAACCGGAGGTCCCGTCCCCCGGAATCACTCCCACCGAGGTGGGCACACCGGGTCTGGGAACGTAGGTGACCTTCAGGGTCGCGTTGTCCTCGAATCGCTTCCACGCGGTGGCGTCGGTTTCGTCCTTCGCACGCAACATCAGCGTGAGCCGAGAGATCTTGCCGTCAGCGAAGGACCTGACCGTGCTCGCGAGGTTCTCGTCCGGCTCGTCCGGGTTGTCGTTGAACTCGACCCACGCGTCAGGCTGCTCCGGCCTGCAATTCTTGCCCCGCCCGGCGGAAACGTAGCGATCGCCCATCTGATCGAGTTGCCTGGGTCCCGGCCAGCGTGTGCCCTCGGAGATGTTGTCGGTGCGTTCCAAGTCCACCCAGTGCGGATCGCAATCGAATGACCATGTCTCGTGAGCGCGGAAGGTCGCATCCAGCACGTACTTCCCGACGAGTTTCGATGGCGCGAACTCGAAGTACATTCGGTCCACGTAGCCGGCCCCGCAGTAGTAGCCATTGGCGCTACCGCACTTGCCGACCCCGAGGCTGCCGTCGAACTGCCAGAACCTGTCCCCGTCGGACGAGAGCTTGGTGCGCTCCGAGGCGCCGAGGCCGACTGGCGGATCGATGTAGACCGGGTAGACAGTCTTGTCGCCGCGCAGCAACCCGAGATCCGGCTTCACGATCACCGCACCGTCCTGCACTGTGACGGGCAGTACTGCGCTGGCATCGCCATTGCCGGGCCGCGTCTGCGGACCTCTCTCCTCCGGTGCCGTCGTCACCAGGGATTTCGGGGCTTTCGGACCATCCGCGGCGAGGCTCTCGGCACCTCCGGCCGAGTCCCACATCTGGCCGGCCGGGCCCTTGAACACCGCGTTGCCGTCATCATCCATCGCACGCAGCCCGCCACCCGCGCCGGGGGCGGCTTCAAGCCCGACCCCGGAAACCGACAACTTGATCTGCTCAAGGTCGGGATTGGTGGCCGCCTGAGCCGTCCGCACGACGAGAACCTGTCGATAGCCCTCTGCGGTCGCTGTCAGCTGAAGGTCCACTCCGTCCAGCACATCCGGATACGTGGCAGTGGACCCGTCCAGCCTCGGCACAGGAAGTTTCCCAGGCCATGAAAGCCGAATCGACTTGCCAGCCGTTCCCAGACGCAGGAGGTCCTCGGCGTCACCGCCCCCGGAGAACGCCAGGTCGACCACCGCACTCCTGGGCCCGACACTGCCGTCAGAGCGGCGCTCCAGCGTGGTGTCCACATCACGCCATGATCCGTCTTCCGCCCTCACTCGCTGCGGGACCGAGGACTGCTCCAGCGTGAATGTCCCGTCCGGGTTTGCGAACGTCTGCGAGTACTCGGCTCGCTGGGCAGTCACCTCCACAGGCTCGCCCGACGCAGCTGCTCGCTCCGACGCACTCATCGCCTGTGCCACGGGTAACGCACCCGCAGATGCAACCGGTAACAAGACCAGCGATACGGCGACGATCGCCGCGGCAGACGCCCCCGCGACGGCGCGACGCGCCGCACTCATCCCACCGCCGCGCACGCGACAGCTCCACCTCAACCCCACAGTCCCCACCCCGGAGTCACAGAATCTTCATATGTGCGGCGAAGTAGATCCAACATAAAGGCACAGCGTCAAGAGTGATCCGTGTGCCTCATGGCGCCTGGGAGCGATTTCAAGCTACCCAGCGCCCACGCGGGAAGCCTTCGGCTGGCCACCACATCTTTTCGTGCGGGCGACGTGTTTGATCATGTAGGAGCACAGGCGGAACTGGTGAGCGCTGCGGCGTGACGGTCCGCCGCGCGACTGGTCTATTCGCGCGTGGCCAGCATGTTCGCGGCGATGCGCCTGAGAACCGTCCTGCCATCTCGACCGACTGAGCCGCTTGGCACACTATTTCCTGGCAGTCACATTCACCCTGTCCGCGCACACGCCGACTGGCCCACGCCGCACTCGCCACGCAAGGGGAAAGTCCAGGTCAGTCACGCCGCGGCTCCTGGGCAGTCGCATGCTGTGCGCGAGACGGAGGATGCTCAACGAGTACCCGTGTGCCGCCTGAAGCGCAGCGATAACTTCTCGAGCGGCGCATGTTGGTCTCGTGAGGGCGCATGATCAGTGATCAGGGCCCTTCGATCCAGCACCATCCGGTGTAATGCCCAGGTGGCGAAGGTGCGCTTCGGCCTCTGCTGCTCTGCCGGTATCGCCCACCACACGGGCGCAGACGAGTTTCACCCAGTGTGCGCGCACGAAAGACGGAGCCCGTTCCGCGGCGCGGACCGCTGCGGCGAGCGCGTGCCAGCTCTCGCCCAGCTCGGGTGCCAGTCGCACCGCCTTCCGTCCGGCCCTATCGGCAGTCTCCAAATGCCCTTGGCACAGTGCTCCGTTACTCAGGAGGATCTAGGCGAGGGCGCCACCCGCGTCGGCGGGACGCTCCGTCAGGAGCTGCTCCGCCTCGGCCGACCGCCCGGCCATCATCAGGCTCACAGGATCGTCGGCGCGGGTACTGTAGGACACCGAAAGGCTGCGGAACTGTCCGAAGCGCATACGCAGCGAGGTTAGCAGCCTCTCGGTCGAGGCATCGGTCAGACGCTCCCCGGCTGGCGCCCCACCGTTTCCCGGTAGGCGAGAAACGCGGCCGACGCGAGGTCGGCCATGCCGCGCCTGAGTGCCTCAGCGCGCACGTGGCGGGCGAAGTGGGCATGGGAAGGCAGCGGACGCCAGCCCTGCACCTCTGCGATCCCCGTCGCCTCCCGCAGCATCGCCTCGTCGGTGACCTCCACCAAGAGTCCGACCAGGTGGGAGTTGTCGTGGAGAGCATGTCCGACCCGCTCGTTGACGCGCTCGGCCACGGCCGAAGGGACACTCTCGACCACCCCCGCACCGCCTGCATACGAAACGCTTTCCGGGAGAGCGGTTCGTCAAGATGTCGGATCCGCACTGGAGACAGCGCACCAGTACGAAGGGCGCGCTGCTCATTACAAGTCAGTGGAAGGATGTGGGGAGACATAATCGCAGCTTTTTCGATGGCTATCTCTTTGATGTCAGCGGCGTATGCCGGAGCGGCGTACAGGCTAAGTCGTCGCACAGAATTCGCAGCCATCGAACAAAACCGCCACGACCTCTTCCTAGCCTTGCATCAGAAGATGTCCAGCACGGAGCAGCAGCGGGGGCGAACAATTCTGCGTGACCAGATCAATTCCGTTAAGGACGCCGAGAAAATGCGGGAGAATGCACGGCACGACTACGACACGATGATGAGCGCCATCGCAATACTGGACATTCTTGGCCTCTATATGAAAAAGGGCTACATAGACGAGAGGCTCGCCCTTGACGAGTGGGGCTGGCTCTACGCTCGCGCCCATTCCAAGCATGGTGAGCATGTCCTCAAGGAGCGCGAGGAAAACGATGAAGGCGGGAGAGTGCCGTGGCCGCATTTTCGTGAGCTAGGAGAAAAAGCTACTGCCCGGCACCTGCCCCCAACAGGCATGCCCGGCAATTAGCCTAATATCCATACCATGATACACGTGGGCCTGTGCGAGCGGACCCTGGAATCACGCGGAATCTGCGCAAGTTCCTACGTCGCGCCGGCGTCTCCGAGGACGTGCGGCTGGATGACCGAAAGCTGATCGAGCGGCGTGACTGCGAGCCCGGCGTGCAGTGATCGCCGTCCATCGGCTCGAAGGGGCGGCTGCCTCGCCTCATCTTTCAGGGATCTGGAGTTCGGGCGGGTCTCGCAGCTCGATGTCGTTCAGGTCGATCCCGTGGGACTCCGCGATGTCATTCATCAGTTCAAGCCGGAACAGCATCGGCAGCTCGGTGTCGATGAAGGCGCCTAGCCACTCGCCGGTCTTGCGGTTGTAGGCGAGCATGCGAGTTGCCGCGTTACTCTGCCACACGCCAGCTCGGTCAACGGTGAAGCCTGACCCTTGGGCGGCTGCACGCGTACGGGCTTCGCATTCGGCGACGAACTCCGATGAGGGCTGTCCGGCCCCCGTGTGGAAGAACGCAGCGATCGCGTTCGGCTCGAAGTTGTCCTGCTGGGCGGTGATGCCTGCTTGCTGTATAGCGCTAAGGGCCCGGTCGAAGTCTTCCGCAGGGCCGTAGAGGGTCACGCAGACTGCTCCGCGTACGTCGTCCATCACCAGAGGCTATCCGGGTGATGGCGGGCCGGGCCATGGGGCCGGCCCGCCGCTTATTGCCTTAATCCTTCGCGGGCACAGTCCACTCAGCGATCATCTCGCTGGCGCCGCCCGGCGCGTACATCGCCTTCTCGGGCCGCTGGTCGCTCGGCACCGGGAACACGGTCTTCCCCCGGACGCAGTCCCCGGCGCGGACCTCGGTCTCGATGGGGAACTCCGGCTTCGGGAAGTCGTCCCACGTCGACGAGGACGCCTCGACGCGAGCGCCGTCCTTGTACGCCAGGGTCATGTCGGTGTTCGTGACCAGGAGCTTGCCCTTGTCGGTGCAGACCTTCACCTCCAGGGCGCCCCACACATAGCCTTTCTCGCCGGTCTCTTCCGCAGCCGACCCGACGCTGCTGATCGGCTGTTCGTAGCCGAGGACGGTGGTGGTGCCGGTGAGGCTGCCCGCGTCGTTGCCCCAGTCCATCGGGGTGCCGAACGAGTAGGGCTCGTCGGTCTCGGGCGATGTTTCGGCGGTGGACTCGGATGCTGTCGGCTTGGCCGCGCTGGGGCTGGTCTTGGTCTTGGCGTTGGTGTCGTCGCTGCTTCCGCATGCGGTGAGCATGGCTGCGGCGAGCAGCACGGTGACAGTGGTGGTACGGACGTGCATGAATCCCCCCAAGGATGGTGTAGGTGTTTTCTAGCGGGTTCGGTGGGGTCTGGCACAAGTTCCGTGGCCCGACTACTCACCGTGACTTCTGACCCGGCTCAGGGTGGTGGCGAACTCGCCTTGAAATCGCTCCTCGTGCGAGTGGTGCGGCTGACATTCGGTCGCCGTGAACGAGGAGTCCTATGCGCTACTGAACCTGTTCTTCCCGTCGGTGGCCGGGATCGCTGTCGCGGCCGTGGACCCCGACGGCGAGGCGATACGCATCGAGGTCCGGTGCACGCCGTCAGGTGCTGCCTGTCCTGGATGTGGCACCTGGACAGAGCGGGTCCATAGCTCCTACCTGCGGTTTCCAGCGGATCTGCCGAGTGGGGGACGACGGGTGGTGCTGTCCTTACGCGTCCGGCGGTTCGCCTGCGCCAACACCTCGTGCCCGAGGCGGACGTTCGCCGAACAAGTGCCAGGGCTGACCCGTCGCCACAGCCGTACCACCGAGCGACTGCGCTCGGCGATGGGCACGATCGGCCTGGCCCTGGCCGGCCGGGCCGGTGCCCGGCTCGCGCGACACATCGGGATCGCCACCAGCCGCAGCACGCTGCTGCGTCGCGTCATGGAGCGCCCCGACCCACCGACCACCCAGCCGCGGGCGGTCGGCGTCGACGACTTCGCCCTGCGCAGAGGCCACGTCTACGGAACCGTCGTGATCGACGCCGAAACCCACCAGGTCCTGGACCTGCTCCCCGAACGCGACACCGAAACGCTGGCACCGTGGCTGGCCCGGCACCCAGGCATCGAAGTCATCTGCCGTGATCGTTCCGGCGCCTACGCCGACGCCTCCACCACCGCGGCACCACAGGCCATGCAGGTCGCCGACCGGTTCCACCTGTGGCAGAACCTCGTCAACGCGGCCGAGAAGACGGTGGCCGCCCACCGGCGATGCCTGCGCGACCTCCCGCCCGTCGTGCCCGCCCCGGAGCCGGAGTGGGAGACCCCGGCCGAGCCCGACCAGGAGGACGACGAGCCGACAGGGAAGTTCGCCGAACGGGCTCGCGCCCATCACGCGCTCGTCCACGAGCTGCTCGGCCAGGGCATGGGACTGCGGGAGGTCGCCCGGCACCTCGGCTGGGGCCGGCATACCGTCCAGCGGTATGCCCGCGCCGCCCGCTGGCAGGACATGATCAAAGGGCACAAGCGCCCACGCGTCAGCAAACTCGACCCGTTCAAGGGCTACTTGGAGATGCGGTGGGCCGAGACCAACGGACGAGTCACGGTCCTCACGCTGCACCAAGAGCTCGCCGAACGCGGCTTCCGAGGCAGCTACTCCACCGTGTGTGAGTGGATCCGCCGGACCTTGCCCGCCGTCGACAGCGCGCCGCCAGCACCCGCTCCCCCGTCCATCCGAAAGGTCACCGGCTGGCTCACCCGGCACCCCGCCACGTTCGACCAGGAAGAACAACTGGCCCGGAAAGCCGTTCTCGCACGGTGCCCCAAACTGGAGAAGGCAGCAGCGTTGGTCAGCTCCTTCGCGGAGATGCTCACCACGCTCGACGGAGCCCGCCTGACCGAGTGGATCACCGATGCCATGAGAGCCGGCCTGCCAGGGATCAGTTCCTTCGCCGTCGGGCTGGAGAGCGACTTCGACGCCGTGACCGCCGGACTGACCACCCACTGGAACTCTGGACCGGTGGAAGGCGCAGTCAAGATCAAGATGCTCAAGCGGCAGATGTTCGGCCGCGCTGGCTTCCCGCTCCTTCGCATTCTCTGAACTAGCGATCTTGGTCTGCTGAGGTGTCTGGCCGTCGTGGGGACGGGATTCCGAGATCGACGGGTCGGGGGGATCGGCGGTCGATCTGGGCGAGTTTGTCGTTGGCTCCGGTGAGGCTGATCTGGAGTCCTTCGACCTCGCCGAGCCAGCCTTCGCGGTGTGCCTCGTCGATGCGGGCGAGGAGGTTGTCGCGGATCTCGACGATGCGAGCACGTTGAGTGGGGTCGGGCCAGTGCATTGGACACCGTAGACAGGCGTGTTCGTGGATGCAGGGGGTGGAGTAGGCCCGGCCGCAGAGCCCGGTGGAGACCTTGCGGCGTTCGAAGTGGCCGAGGAATTCCTCCCACTCCTCGTCGGTGGGTGCCCGATACTCTTCGGAGGGTCGCTGGCTGCGGCGCCGGGCCAGGAACGCCAGGTGCGCTTGGATGGCTTCGTCCGGGTAGACGGCCTTGTAACCGAGGGTGACGTTGATGTCCTGGTGTCCGGCGATCACCTGGGCGATGTGCGGAGGCAGCCCGTTCATGACGGCGTCGGTGATGAACATCCTGCGGAAGTCGTGGGGCGTGTAGTTCAACGGACGGCCGTCACTGGGGTCGAGCAGTCCGGTGCTGGCCAGGGCGGACTTGAGCATCTTGCGGACGGTGCCGTGGCTGATGGCGCGACGCTCGGTGCGGAATCGACGCTGGAACAGCAGCGGGGCCGGCGGCATCCAGATGCATTCGTGCCAGTCGTAGGCGGCGACCAGCGGGACCGGGCCGGAGGGTTCGCGGATTCTGCTGATGATGGTGGACAGGACTTCGGCCAGTTCGGGGCTGACGACCAGCAGTCGTTCCGCGTCGGTCTTGGAGGGAGCGATTTGTAGCAGCGGCACGATCTCGCCGGTGGTCGGCAGGCGGTATTGGACCAGGCCGTGGTGGCTGATCTCCAGCAGTTCCTCGATGCGGACACCGGTGAGGCGGAGGACTTCCACTACGGCCCAGGCCCAGAACGCGTATTCCTCCTCCTGTCCGAGGTCCCGGCGCTTGCCACCGCGCAGGTCGTCCGCCCAGATCCGGGCGGTGGCCGTGCCGGAACGCAGGACGGAGCGGACCAGTGTCTGGTCACCGATGGTGAAGGTGGTCCCGGGCTCGGTCTGCCTGGCCATCTGGAGGAGGGCCTGTGCGGTCCGGCGTCGCTGGTCGACCGTGCGGACGAGCACAGGGAGGACGGGGAGCCGTTCACGAGTGCGGGCGTCCATGCGGGCCTTGCGCTGCCGCTTGTGCTTGCGGGCCCCGATGTCTTCCCGGCCGATGGGGCAGGGGGCGACCCAGCGTGCCCAGCGTCCGGGGTCCTCGATGGCCCACTGCGACAGGTCCAGGTAGAAGACCCGCACCTTGACCAGGCACTCGCGGAAGCTGATCCGGGGGACGGGGACGACGGACTTCTCGCCGTCTCGCCCGGTGACCGTCTCCGGCTTGATCAGCAGGCGCTCCCGCCAGGCGGCGGCGACATCGGCGGGCAGGTGCAGGGTGTCGATGCCCGGATGGTGGACTTCGAGATCCCTCCAGAAACGACAGCCGAGGAAGTAGGCAAGGTCCCGAAGGCTGTTGTAGTCCAGCGCCGGCTGGCGTTCTCGCAGGTAGTCCACGAGCAGATCCCGGACGGGCCGGCACTCGATCTGGTAGCGGTCGATCAGCTCCTCCGGGCTGCGTTGCCCGCCCGTGCGCAACTCGCGCCAGCCCGTTGGAGCGTCGGGGCCGAGGATCTCCAGGTCCCGTAGCGTGCGATAGAAGATGGGGAGGTCTTTGGGCCAGGACGCACGTGTGGCCGTCTCGGTGTCGGCGAGCTCCAGGACGTCGCCGAGGGTGATGTCGCTGATCAGGCCGCCCTTGGCCGCGAGGATCACGGCGGTTCGCTGCAGCATGAGGCGCCGAGACGACGCGGACAGGTCGGTGCGGCCCTCGCAGTGCGCGTGCAGTCGCGCGAAGCCGTGCGGGTCCCGGACGAGGGCGAGAACAGGGGCAAGGTCTCCCTTTAAGGAGGGCACGGACACCAGCCACTCCAGCGAGGGACGAAGGACGTCGGCGCAGATCAAGACCTTCAGGCCGTTGGACAGCTCGGACGGCAGCCAGGCGGAGCATCGGCCGCGGCGGTTGAGCCATCGCAAAGGCGCCCGCCGCCACTGGGCGCCCAGGGCTTCGGCGCCGCTGGCCAGCCATCGCTGCTGCCAGGACTCACCGGGAACCGCGTGCAGCCAGTCCAGCAGGTGAGCCAGGCCGCGCACCCGCTTGCCCTGAACCACGGGGTTGGCCAGGACGAACGGCGTGCTCGTCGTCCGCTCCCATACCTCTGTGCGTCCGAGCCGGGTGGTGGGCCAGTCGACGGGGACCTCGCGTTCGGGGAACCGGTCGCGCGGCAGCCTCAGTGCCGCGCTCGTGGTCTCCGCCTTCGACGCTGTCGCGGTGAGGGTCACGGCAGGCCGCCGAAGAGGACATTGAGCGTCTCGGCTCGGTAGCCTTCGGCTGGCGCCGGAACAGCTCTCGCTGCCGCCTGCCGGGTTTGCTCGGCGTGATGTGCCAGGACCCGGCGGATCACTTCTTCCTTCCGGGGCGTGAGGTAGATCTGCGTAGTGGTCAACTGGGCGTGGCCAAGGACGAATTGGACATCCGTGAGTGGCAGGCCCGGGTCTTCGGCCATCCGGTAGGCGGCCGTATGCCGCAGCGCGTGCAAGGTCGCCGAGGTCCCGGCCAGCGCGTTGACCCGCTCGAACATCCGGTGGGCCGCGTGATAGGTCAGCGGGCGGGACGGAGTACGCAGCGTCCACCACAGCGGCATCCGCCGCCCGCGGGGAATCGCCTCCTCCATCTCCAACTGGTAGAGCCGCAACCAGACGAACGCGTCCGTCGATGCTGGAAGCTCCTGCACCTCCCCGGTGCCCTTGCGGACCACCGCGATCAGCTGACGGCCTGGATCGGCCCCGCCCTGAGTGGCGGACAACAGCTCGCTGGCGCGGGCGCCGGTGGACACGTAGAAGGCGACCAGGGCCCGGTCCCGATGGGAGGGCAGCCGCGCGAAGATCTCGTTGAACTCCTCATCGGGGACGCTGCGGGGTACCCGCTTGGGAACGGTCGGCCGATAGAGCCCGGCCTGTTCGTTGCGATGCGGCTCCATCGGGTTGTGATGCACGTGAGCACGGCGGCCCCGGCGCGATCGATGCAGCGGGAAGGGGTTGAGGATCGGTCCCGTGCCCGCATCGAGATGGAAGTCGTAAAAGCCTCGCAGCACCGTCTCGCTGTGCGCGCGGACCGACGCCGCGTACGGCTTCCCACCCGCAGCCCACAGTCCAACACCCCGCGCTCGCCAGTGTGGACGCCTCGGCTGTCCAGCTACCAGCAGCCACCGGGAGAAGTCACGGGCCTCGATTCGCGTCGCCCGCTCCCACGGGACACCGATAGCCCACAAGAACCGAAACCAGCGCAGGAGATCCATCCCGTACGAGCGTGCCGTCGCAGACGGCTTCCCGGCCGCCTGCAAGTCCCGCAGATAGGCAGCGGCACCCTCTACAGGCTCCCCGGCAGCATCGACAAGCCGGCAGGGTTCCCACAAGTCCTTCGTGACCACCAGCTCGCCGACCAGAGGGACGAACAGGGACTCCAGCTCTCTCGATGCTTCCACGGCCAGAGCAACGACGAATCCGCCATCAGGTCACTGACCTGTAAGAACTCTCCCGGTAGTTCAGTCAACAGGTAAACGCGTTCTCCTCGCGTGACGCTACGTGTCCGCGTCACGGAACTTGTGCCAGACCCCATCAGACGCGCTCATAGACACTGTGGGTGCCGGGAATTATGTCACCCGGGCCGACCTGCTGGTTCGGATCTGTCAGACCTCAAGAAGGGACTGCCGTTCTGAGGCAGCATGCCGGCCGTGGTGATACGGCTGATCTACCTGCTCGCCTGCCAAGCCTTCCGATGGCTTGCCCTGTTCGCCCGTTCGGATGCCTCGAAGGACGCGGAGATCTTGATCCTTCGGCATCAACTGACGATCACACGCCGTGCCCAGCCACGGCCGCGCTTCTCCTGGAGTGACAGGGCCGTCATGGCGGCACTGCTCCGGCTCGTCAGCAAGCAGCGGCGTTCACAAGTGGCCTTGTTGGTCTCTCCGCGATCGGTCCTGCGCTGGCACGCACGGCTCATCGCCTGGAAATGGACCTACCCCTCCCGTCGTCCGGGCCGACCAGCGAAACCAGAGGCCCTGCGCCAACTGATCCTGCGTCTGGCGCGGGAGAACCCGGGATGGGGATACCGCCGCATCCACGGTGAGCTCCTCGGCCTTGGACGTGACGTCGCGGCCTCCACCGTCTGGTCCATTCTGAAGCAAGCAGGGATCGACCCATCGCCGCAGCGTGTGGACTGCTCCTGGGCCACTTTCCTCAAAGCCCAGGCCTCCGCAATCGTAGCCACCGACCTGTTCCACATCGATACGGTCTTCCTTCGGCGCTGGTTCGTGCTGTTCTTCATCGACCACGGCACCCGGCGGGTGCACATCGCCGGCATCACCCGACACCCGACCGGCCCCTGGATCACCCAGCAAGCACGGAACTACCTCATGGACCTCGGCGACCATGCCGAGTCGATCAAGTTCCTCATCCGGGATCGCGGCGCATACTTCACCCACAACTCCGACGCCGTCTTCCAGGCCATCGGCGTGCACGTCCTTCCAACGCTGCCCTAGGTACCCCGGATGAACGCCATCGCGGAACGCTGGATCGGCTCATGCCGACGCGAGGCAACCGACCGCATCCTGATCACGGGAGAGCGCCACCTACGCCTCGTCGTCAGTGAGTACACAGATCACTACAACCAACACCGCCCACACCGATCCCTCGGACAACGGGCGCCGGACCTACTCAGTGAGCCCGAACCACCCACCGCCACCGACAACACTCGAGTCCTTCGACTCGATCGACTCGACGGCCTCATCCACGAGTACACGCAGGTCGCATAGAGTGACACCGTTTCCGGCACCCACACGCCGACGCCGCCGCTCGGTGCTCTCAAGACCAGCAGAAAGTAGCAGTGCCCCTCCCCCGTGGAGGGGTGTTGACAGCCCGACCAGGCTCACCGCCCATCGGCACAACGCTAACCGGACCCCTTATCGATAGAGACCAAGCTCAACGCCTGACGGGCAAAGTGCAGAGCAAGGCCGCGCAGAGCCAGGGCGCAGGGACATGGCTCTGGGTCGAAGATCACGGCGCCCTTACGCACACGCCCTTCACTCGGCTCCCGCTCGCCCACAAAGTCCGGGAGCTAGCCGACCTGTTCCGCAGCGTCTTCGACGAGTATCCGCATGTGGCCGGCATTGTCTACTCGAACGCCTCCCGTCGCCGCCTGCCGCTACCTGCCCCTCAGACGGAGGACATGACTGAGGGCATCGGGCTGGTACGCGGTGTCCCGCTCGACCGCGTGCGCGAGACAATCATTCTTCACCCCATGCTCGTCCGCGCTGACCAGACCAGTCTTATGGCGCGGCTGTGCGCTGAAGAACCGAGCTGGTTCGGCTGGGCCCTCCAACAAGAGCAAGTACCAATGGGACTGAATTCGTTGATCATCCAGCCACAGCAGCGACTGTGGACGCCCTGAACAGCAGAAATGGTGACGTGAAATGGCACGCGGCATCCAGCTTCTTGTGCCGCGTCACGGAATCACGTCTCCCCCTCCTCATCTGCCATACGGTCGGCGTCGCTGTACACGCGTTCGGCGAGCAACCGGAGGATCGGAACGGTGTAGGCAGGAATCCGGAAGCCGGTGGCCATCACTCCGTTATCGTAGACCGCGACGAGCAGCTCGTTAGCGTCTCCCGTCTCGTGCCCTGCGTCATGAAGGCGGCGGGTCGCCGTTTTCACCGGCCGGGTGAAACCGCGCAGCATGCGCGACGGGTCGTAGCCACCGATCTCATAGACCCGTTCCCGGCTGATCAAGCCGTCATTCAAAGCCGCCTCCAGGATCGCCTGCGCTTGAACGTCGGCGGTCTCCAGAAGAAGATCAACAAGGGCTTCCAGGCTCTCCTGCGACCATTGATCACCATCGCCAAGCTCGACGCTTTCCAACTGCTCCAGTGCCCGCACGGAACGCTCGTCCACGCGCCCCTCGAGACTGAGGATCCGACTCGCCTGCTTCATCAAGCTGCTGGGCTCCAGCATGAACAGGCGTTGAGCAGTCTCCTCGTACATCTCGTCCATCAATTCGACGCGCGGCTGACGTGGCGACCCGGACGGCCCTTTGCGCCACCAGTCCTCCTTGAGGTCCCTGGTCACGAACAGCACATCCACGCCCCGCCGTCGGCCCTCCGCGAGAAGTTGCGTCCACACAAGGTAGTCCCCGGCAGCTTCCTCGGGCGGCTTACCCTTCTCGAAGTCGCGGTAGCCCGGTGGACGCTTATGGGTCGCCCGTGTCTGTGCGACCAAGACCGCCTGATCACGTTGATCTTCCGGCATGCGGGGACCAACTCGGCCATCGAGCAGGGACTCCAGCCTGGTGATCACCGGATCTCGGTTGGTGTCGGCGGAGTCGGGGACCTCGTCGCTGGCGGCCTGGCGGTCGATCAGGGCGGACATCTCATCAATGACGCGGCTCAGTGAAGCGAGCCCCTCGTCCAGCTGCCCACGGATTGGCGCCTCCTGCCCAAGATGCACGTCGTTCGCCCAGCGGTTGACGGCCTGCCGCATCGTCTCGCAGGCCTTGCTGAGGGCGTCTTTGGCCTGCGTCGCACGATCCTGGTGATGACCCAGCAGCCCGTCATGCTGCTGGTTCCGCCAGAACTCTTCCACGACCTGACGAGGAACCCATATCCGGTTCCGCAGGCTTTCCAGAACGGTGAGCATGTCGCTGCGCACCCGGTGATTCATCCGGTAGAGATCGAGAAGGACGTTTGTATCCAGCACGATCAATCCAGTGGTCATCAACCGCCTGTAGTCGTTTTCCGTCGGCGTTCGATATCCCTCGAACCCATCGAAGAGCCCACCTGCGGTCCCGTCTGCCCCGGCCATGCCACCGCCCCCTCACGGTCCTCCGGCACAGCCTCATCCTGGCGAAACGCGTGGGCTTGCGCAGGCATCGTTTTCAAGTCGTTGTTAAACGTCGCGGCGGCACACCACCGTGAGGCAGGTGTCCGCAGACCTCAGCAGTCCTCCGAGGCTGTCCGTCGGCGCGCGACCGGGTCGTAGATCCCCCGGCCGCGAAGTTGCGAGAGGCTCCTCCTCCCGACCCCGGGATGAGCCCGGCCTTGCCTGGTCAAACCAGATCGGCGTGCCAAGCCGTGTCGCGGGTCAAGTACCGGTAACCAACCCACTCCTGTGCCAGGCGTCGGCCTGCCACCAGGAGGCCGACAGCCTTCGCCCTGTGCGGCCCGGGCATCCATTCAGCCAGGGCGGAAGCCTCTCCCGCCTCAATGCCCTTTTCCTTCGCATCACGTGCGCGTCCGAGCCCCAGCAGCGCGCCGTAGAGACGCTCAGTGGGCTGGACAGTTGGAAGGCCCCGGTCGCTAGCTGTCTTGGATGCCGCGTACGGAATGCGGATCCCGCTGAGATCGAGGTCGCCGAAGTAGCGGATCTCCGCGATGCGGTGCTTGGCCGCGAGCGTGTTGACCGATGCGCGGAATGTGCCGCCGAGTCCCCAGGCGACGTACCCCAGCCGGTGGCTCTCGGGAAGACTGTGCACGAGAGACCACCAGGTGGCCGAGTTCTCGACCACAAGCAGGATGTCTCCGGCGCCGACAAGCTGATAGTAGCCGTCCCCGATCTCGGTCAGGAACGTTTCCGTGAGCAGCGGCGGATGCGTCGTGAACGTGCGCAATGTCGCGTGCAACCGGTCGGGGTCGCCGAAGATCGGCCCCGAGCGCAGGGTATCGAAGGTCTTTTCCGGCATGGGAAAATCCGCTTCACTTCCGTACGTTCCGAAGATCTCCAGAGCCCGCTCCCGAAGCGGCACAGGGAAGAGGTCCGGATCGCTCATCAGCCACTGGTTCACGGCCACGTACGCGGAGCGCTGCTTCGAAGTCGCCGTCGGCCACTCCCGGGCGAGCCGGTAGAGGTCGGGGTGCCAGTGCGGCATGGGTGGTACGGCGGGTCGCGGTGGAGCGGTGGGACAGAGCCAGATCTTGAGAGGCAGGGACACTCTGTCCCGGGTACGTTGTTTCATCTGCTCGATCAGGCCGTGCTCTTCGAGTTCGTCCAACAGCCGCGACATGAGCAGGGGTTCGTATTCGCCGTCCGGGTTCCGGTTGTTCACCTTTCGGAATGCCGTCCAGATGTCGTCCAGCACGACGCGCGTCCTGCGTGCGCCGTTCCAGCCCGCCTCGGTGGCACCGGCTCGCAGGTGCCGGATGAACTCACTCTGCCTGTGCTTCACGGGTGTGTCCGTCTTCCGTCTCTCGCTTGAAGAGTCTGGTGGTGGTGACGTTGCCTGTGCCGTCCGGCTCGGCCAATGCGTCGAGCGCCTCCTGGGTCCGGTCGGTCACAGTGAGGTACTTGCGCCCCGCCCGCAGATCGGCGTCGTTGCGCAACCTCAGGATGAGGGGGAAGCGTTTCAGCGTTCCGTCGTCGGACAGCCCTGTGGTGTAGATGAGTTGCACGCCCAGCGATTCGGCGACCTTGCGTTGGAGGGCGAGCAGATAGTCCGCGTTGGCCCGGCCGATCGGGTTGTCGAGGAAGAGGACGCCGGAGTGCGTGTCCCTCTCCCTGCCCCGGTTGCTCACCCGCAGGGCGGCCATGGTGCAGTACAGGAGAATGGCCGCGGTGAGGTGCTGTCCGCCGGAGAATACGTCCTTGATCTCAGAGACTCTGATGCGCTCGTTGCGCAGCACGGCATCGGGCTTGAGCATGTCGATCCGGAACCCCTTGGGGACCGCTGCTCTCACACCCGCGAGCAGCAGCGACATCCCGTCTCTGCGCACAGTCCGCCCGTCTGCGGTATGTCCCTTCGCCGCATCGTCGATGACCTCTCCGATGCGCTGGTGCGCGGTGTCGTCCTGTGCCGGAGTGAAGCGGAAGCGGAGGAATTCCTGGGCAGCCCAGTCGTCCAGGCTCGCCGGCAGTCGTGACATCCGCTGCGCCTGACGCAACGAGGCCAATGCCTTGTCGACCTGTGCTTTGAGGTTCCGCACGATCAGTGTGCGGTGTCGCTCTGTCTGGTCGATCTCCTCGTTCAAGGCGCGCAAGCGCGGCCTGAGGGCGTCGGACCATTCGGTGGCGCGGGCCGCCACCGTTTCCCAACCCGCGATACGAATCTGTGTCTGCACGCGGACGTGTAGGTCTTTGAACTCCTGGGCGGCGGTGTGGTGAGTGATCTTCTCCGTTGCCGCGCGCAGGGTCTGCTCGTCGGTGCGGGCATTCGCTTCGCGTGTCGTACGTTCCTTGGTCAGCCGGGTGACGAGGTCCTGGGCCGTGTCCGCGTCTCCTTCGTAGAGCGCGGTGTCGGCGGCGTCGCTATCGCCTTCGTGCAGGTCTGTGGTGAGTCCGTCGACGATGAACTGGAAGGCCTTCGCCGACGCCTCGGCACCCTCCAATTGGTGTCCGAGCCGCGTGTGTACTTCCTGTTGGTCCGCCACCTTGCGAGCGCTTGACGTCTGCTGTCGGCTCGCTTCCTCGACGGCCTCAGTGCAGGACTCGATATCGGCTGGATACTTGGGAAGCGCAACTCTGGTTGTCAGTCGATTCTCCGCAGTTGCCAGGTCGTCCGCGCAGCGGGACTCGGCCACTGCTGCCTTCCGTGCCCTGGCATCGGCTGCCTGCGCCGCGTGGACCGCGCTCTCCAGGGCAGTCGCTCGTGCCGCTTCGTCGGAACCTTCGGGACTCTTCAGCAGTGCGGCCGCCCTATCACGGAGTTTCTCGGGGAGCGCGAAGTAGCCTCGTTTCGCTTTGGAGGCCCGTTCGTTGGCTCGCTCACGCTCCTCCAGCAGGTCGCTCCCGACCTGGACGCGTAGGTATCGCGCCGCGGCCTGGTCGTACGTGCTCCGCAGCAAGGCTGTGGAGAGTTCGGGAACAGGATCGGAACGACGGACATCCTCGCTTCCGGGAAGCTTGGCCCGTTCGTCGTTGACGATACGCACAGTGCGTTGGTGTTCGTCCGCTCTGCGCTGATGGTCTATGACGAGCTTCTGCAGTTCGGTGGCCTCATCCTCCGCTTTCCCGGCGGCTTCCTGGCGCTCCCGCATCCTCTCCTTTGCCGCCGAGGCCTGCTCTGTCCATTCCGGCAGATGGCCGTGACGGTTGGCGAGCTCCCTGAGGCGTTCCAGCCGTTTGGCGAGCGAGTCCCGAGTCTCACGCAGGGGCGGGAGCTCTTTCTTGATCTTCTGCCGCCGTTCCTGGAGCGTCTCGAGCACTTCCTGGCGTTCGACCACCTGCGCTTCGGCAGCTGTGTGCTCCCGCACCACAGCCGCGTGTTCTTCGGTCAGTGCGGTGATGCTGCCTTCCGGGTAGCGCGACCGCCAGTCCGTGAGGGCGTAGGTCAGGCTGCCGTCCTGCTCGATGCGGGTGGACAGCTCCTCGGCCCGGGCGCTGTGTACGGCGTGCCGAGCGTCGATCGCCTCGTGCTCGGCGGCCGCCGCGTCCACGTCGTACAGGGCGGGGTGAGGCGGGATCACTGCCTCGACGCCGCCCGCCAGTTCCGCCTCGGGATCGATGAAAGACCTGGTTGTCGAAACCGACACGAAGACGGTCGGCTGGGGACGAAGGGCCGTGAGTACTTCTCGGGCCCGGTCGATGTCGTCAGGATCGTGGAGGAGGATACCCGCGGCCAGGTGCGGCAGTCGCTCCACAATGTCTCGCCGTCGGTCGGCATCGGGTATGGCAGCGAGGTAGCGCCATCCCGGGACTGCGACCACTTTGGCGTCCTCAAGGGCCGTGCAGGCGTCGGAGATTACTTGGGCGGGCGGCAGGAGGTCGCCTGCGGCCAGGGCAAGGCGTGCCTGTTCGTCGATGGACTCGGCGACCTTGAGTTCGGTCCGCTCTCGTTCGGCCTCACTGCGTGCGGTGCTCAACGCGTCCAGGAGCGAGGCGATGTCGCGTTCCAGGTCAATGTCCGGCACGTCGAGGAGCGCGGCGAGCCGGGGATTCGCCTCCAAGCGCACTGTTTGTGTGCGGACCTCGTCCAGGCGGGTGGTGAGGCGATCACGGCGCCCACGCAGGTCGCCTGCCTCCGCCTCGGCCTTCCGCAACTCGTCATGCGCGAGGGTCTCTCGATCGGCTAGCTCCGCCCATTCTCGTTCCAGATCCGTGACGCGCTGGGCTGCGTTGTCGCATCCTTCCTGAACGGTCTCCACGGTCCGAGGCAATGCAGCGGCGTCATGCAGCAGACCGTCGGCGACGGCTGCGTCGATGTCCTCGCGCAAACCTGTGATCCACTGGTGAACTGGGCGGCCTCGTGTTCGGCCTTCGTTGCGTCCCGATGCGCCTCGCGAGCACGCTCTTGTGCCGCGCTCTTCTCCTTCTCCCCCGCCGCGACGCGCTTCAGCTCGTCGGAGGCTGTTTGGGCAGCCTCGTCAGCCGTCGCCCACAGGCTGCGGGCCAGGCGGCGGGCCGCTATGTCGCGCTCTTCCAGTGCTGGGCGCGCCTTCTCCTCCTCGGCGCCAATGAGATCGGTCAGCGCCCTTACCTGGGCGATGCTGTCGTCGTACTCATGCACGGTCGAGGTCTCTCGCCATGCGGCGACCAGGGCTTGGGCCTCGGAAAGTCCCTTCTCGCTCGCCGTCAGCTCCCGCTGGGCACTCTTGTGCTTCAAATCGGCCAGGCGACGGCGCAGTTCGGTCACAATCGCCTCGGCGCGGTCGGCCGCGTGTGTCAGCTCATCGAGTTCCTCTTGCGACTTGACGACCTTTGCTCGCTGCCCGAGCACCACGTCCTGCTCGTTTCGCGCGCGTACCCAAAGCCGTCTGCCCAGTTCCGCGACGTCACGGGCGGCCTGCTCCGCTCGGCGCCGCGATAGCCGGGCTGCCTCGGCCAGTTCTATGATCGGGCCCAGGAGATCGAGCGCGCCGGCGACGAACTCCCGCTCGGTGAGGAGCAACCCACGGCCCGCGAGCCGCTCCACATGTTCGGAGACCAGCGCCGCCAGGTCGTCCATCTCCTCGGACCTGACGATCGCCCGCAGCAGGAAGTCGACGAACTTGACGTCCGAATCGAGTTTGAGCCAGTTCGCCGCTTCGCCTTCGTCGACGTTCATCTCCCGTTGGTATCGGAAGAGTTCGGGGTCGATGCCAAGCAGCTGCAGCCGATTCGTCCAGTCGCCTTGATGCCGTGTCCAGTACAGGTCCAGGCTCTGGTCGGCCGCGTATGCCTCCTGGAGCTCGTCCCGGTATGTGTCCAGGGTGCACGACTTCGTGCCGACCGCCATCGGGAGGGTTCGAAGGTTGATCTCGTCACTGGGCCGCAGGCAGTACCAGCGTTCGCTGAGGTTGTCCGAGACTTCGGAGGCGACCTGGTTGCGCCAGGCCAGCACCTTGCCGGTGAGCAGCAGATCGCCGGTGAGCGGGTTCATCCACTCCAGAACGATGTGGGACACGTCCTTGGGCATGACGAACTTCTCCAGGACGCGCGTGTTGGTCGTGCCCACGGTGTGGCGACGCCCGGGAAGGACGACGGAGAAGACGAGCTTGAGGAGAACGGACTTGCCGCCCCCGTTTTCCAGAAGGACCAGGCTGGCGGGCGAGGGCCGGTAGGTCGTGGCGGTGGCGTCGAAGAGGGCTCCCTGCTCGGCACCCACCGGGCGTCCCGCGCCACTGAGGTCCAGGGTGACGTCGTGGAAGCGGGCACCGGCCGGTCCTACGGTTCTCAGCCGGACGCGGGACAGCTCGTACATGGCACGGTTCTCCTAGTCATACAGCGTCTCGGCGCTGGTGGTCCGGAGCGTCCCGGCCCCAGCGATGGGAGGCAGCACCCCGAGTTCGGTCAGTTCCGCATAGGCACGTGTGCTGGCCAGTTCGCGCACATGGACCTGATAGCGGTGGGTGGCGACGAAGATCTTCTCCCCGTCCTCGGAGTCGGCTCTGCCCTGGTGGAACATTCCGCGGTCGACGAGGTGCGCGAGAGCCCGGCCTATGAGGCTGCGGGTGGCCGATGCCCCTGATCGTCCACCCTTGGTGGGGGCGACTTCGGGTCGGCGCTCGTAGGCCCGCCAGGCCCTTTCCAGTTCCGGAGCTTGAGCCGGTGGATCCTGCGACTCCTCGCTCTCAGCGACACGTTCCGCAAGTACTCGGCACACTGATCGCACGAGCCGGTCGATGGACGACACCCGGACCTTGCCCTGGTAGCCGTCATCGGCCAAGTCCTCGGGCCGAGGGAATGCCAGGGCAGCGACAGCCAGGTGCGTGATGCCGTACAGGATGCGCTCGGTCTCCCTGCTCTCCCGCATCCGCACGTGCCGGGCGTACTGGTCCATCCGAGTCTCGAAGGCCGACCCCAGCAGCGCGGTATGCACCATGCCAGCACGCGAGGTGACCGCCATGACCCTCAGCCCCATGCCCACCGCGTATCGGGTGACGAGCGTCTCGAAGTCCGGATCCTCGGCATAGCGCTTCACGAGTGCCGCGTAGACACTGTCACGCGCGGGTCGGATCTTGGGCCTGAAGCCGTAACCGATGAGTCTGCCCGCGGCCTCCGCGTCCTCAGCCATGGTCTCGATGGTCATGATGGTCCGCTGTTCCTCTCCCGACGGTCGGCGTCCAGAGCCGCACGGTCGAATGCCGCATACGTCAGCAACAAGTCGTCACCCTCGAACCCTTGGCTGTCCAAGGGGAACCCTGCCGACACGGCGAGGAGGACGCGGTCGGCTCCCTCGCTCAATGCCGCCCCCAACTGCGGGCTGAAGGCCCGCAGTGCCAACAAGGCCAACAGGTCAGGGAGTTCCGGATCGAGAGCAGCGGCCTCCTCCAGCAGCTCGGACAACGGCATCGCCTCGTCGGCCAGATCAAGCAAGGACTCGGCCACGCGCTGCTGCTCGTCGGTGTACCCACGCACTTCCACGACCGGGACGAGCTCCGGCTCCTCCTCCTCGTCCGTGAACCGGGCTCGTTCGGGAGACGGGGCGAGCAACGCAGGAACCAGCGTGGCCAGACAAAGCTGGTCATCCGCCGTCGGCCCTACGGACTGCTCGTAGAAGGAGCGCACCGGATGGAAGGCATCGGCCAGCGTGAGCCCGAGCACCGGCTGAAGGAGGTCGCCGTACACGTCCACCGAAGCCCTGAGGGCGGTGCCGGAGAACTGTTGGCGGTCCTGTTCGTCGAGGAAGAGCGTGCGAGCGCCGCGCAAACGGGTCTGCAGCCGGGTGTGCCGGCGAATGCAGTCCTCCACGATGTCGACCAGGTCGGCGGCCTGTCTCCTACGGACCGGATCCTCGGACTGGTCACGCTCGGTGGAAACGGACCGGGCTATCGCGGACTCTTCCTGGAGCCGGTGGTCGACGTGGTCAAGAGCCTCATTGAGGAGGTCCGGTACCTCGTCGGTCCAGTCGACCGTCGTCACATTCCGGCTCGTGGCGTCGAGTTGGGCGCGGACGATCTCCGCGTACTGAATCGTGCGGATACGGGCCTGCTCGGCCACGGCCTTCGCGTCGGCCAGCCGCCCCCTGCCGATGAGGTTGCGCAACCTCACCTCGGCGGCGATCTGAGCTGATTCCACATCTGTGTCTAACGCGCCGACCAGAACGTTCAACGCCTCGTTGGAAGCACGCAGATACAGGTCCCCGTTGCTGTCCGAACGCTCTTCGATCAGCTTGAAGTCCCACTTCCTCAGCGCGTACGCGCCCGCGCCGTCCATCTCTCCGTAGAAGCGGCTGAAGCCCCTGTCCGTGTCCCGTACGTTGATCAGGGAGTCGAGCACCCATCCAGCGACGCGTGTGTGCTCGTCGGCCGGGCGATCAGGCGCCTGCCAGCCGACGAAACCCCCGGCCCTGAGCAGGACCTGTTCGTGGTTCGCCCCTGTGTCGTAGTCCATCGCGATGGCCACGTGATCGATGATCTGCAGAGCCACCTCGGCCATCTGGTATTGAGAGCCGTCCAGCCATGGCAGGTTGGCCTTGCGAATGTCGAGGTCGTGCAAGGGCGCGGTGCAGGCCAGGGCCTTGAGCCTGCGCGTGAGCCCTTCGTCGGCCCATACTTTCCGTTCGCCCCCCTGATGCATGGCGTCACTAGACATGCTGGAAGCTGCGGATGTCACCTGATCCACAAAGCATGGCGAGAATCGCGGAGGCCCCCTCCCCGATGACCCGACAGTAACTTCTCACCCTATGGGCTCATTTGCTGCGGATTTCCTCAATAAGAGCCTTGCCGCTGATGCATCACAGTCCAGAGAACATCTCAACATATTGGCTGATTCATGACCTACCAGAAAGACCTGGTGGGTTACCCCTCTTACTCCAACGGCACCCGTAGCGGCACCCCACCTTGCCCTGGCCGAGTAGCTTGATGCGGATCAGGTCGAACAGTTCGTCGGGCCCGGTTCGGTGGTGGCAGTCGTACTCCGGGGCTGCCGAGGGTCGTAGCCAGACATTAATGGGACCCTCACGGCGCAAGGCGTGGCCACTACCCCGCGCGGCCGGTCTCGCTTTCCGTGGCCAGGGGGATCGGCAGAACGCAGTGCCAGACGGTGCCAACGTCACGCCGGAGCGCGAGCGATGCAACAACGGCACCCTTATCCGGCTTCGACTGCTTCCTGGCGCTGAGCGGCGGCCCAGCAGGAGTGGCGCTTTTCGGCTCGGCCACCAGGTAGATAGGAACGAGGGGCCATCCAAGCAAGGCCCCAGCCCGTCCGGCCAGGACGCCGTCACCAACGCCCATGGACATCACACCTAGGCCAGCTAGCCGACCAAAGTCCCCGAAGCTCGCCATCCACGCTGGTCAGCGACTCATCGCCGCTGTACCGCTAGAGACGACGAACCTGCCGGTGCCAATCGTGGGCAGCTCCCGGTGGTGGGCAACTCCACTGTTCCGAGCTGCCGCCATTGGCACCCGGCCAAGGGAAACACGCTGGCCACGGCAGGCGTGGTGGTCGGATGTGATCGCACGAGACTGGAGGTGTCGGCTTCCTCCGCCTCCTGGAGGCGATCCTCATGCGTACCACCGCCGACCGCGGCCGCGTCTACCGACGGTGCGGCTGCCGCGACACTCACCACCGCCAGCTCGAAGCACACTGCCCCCGCCTGCCCACCGACAGCCACCACGGGACGTGGACGTTCGCCATCGACGTCCCCGCGCCGCACCAACGGCTGACGGCCGTCCGGCGGGGCGGCCACACCGCCCTCTACCGGTGCCTGGCCATGCTCTCCAATGCACTGGGGGACGCGGTCCGCCAGCACCGCCTCGCCCACAACCCCGCCAGCCCACCGGCCCTGCGCCGACCGTCCGCGCCGGAGCGCCGGATCTGGACCGCCGACGAGGCGGTCCGCTTCCTCAAACACTGCGACTGAGCCGACCCGGACATGGCCGACCCGTTCGAGTCCCTCATCGGCACCGGCCTGCGCAAGGGCGAAGCCCTCCGCCTGCACTGGGACGATCTCGTCGTCGCTGACCTTGACCCGGGTGTCGTAGGTGCTCGGGTCGGGTCCGGGTTGGACTCTGCCTTTCACGATCACTTCGTGGCTGGTTCCGGTCCACAGTCTGCTGGCGGGACAGCAGGCCGACCCAAACGGTCGGGTCTGCTGTCACCGGACGCACTGGCGAATCTCCTTGCCTGTGGTTCCGCAGGCAGGCGCGCACACCTGCGGAATCGAAGTCTTGGTACCTGCGAGATTGGCCCCCACAGGCCATCACCGCGATCAAGCGTCGTGCGCAGTCGGGCAGGAGCCACAACCAGGGAGTTCTGGCTGGCCGACGCGCTCTACCAGGCCGGGCTGACAGCCGAAGGGCGATCGGAATCAGTTTCCGCCGCATTCAGCACCCTGTCGGAGCGTGATGTCATCCGCCCCGCTGCCTGCACCCGCAGCGCCGGCATCGTTGAGCCGAACCGCTCCGCAAGCCGTGGCACCTTGCGCACATGGCTGGATCACGCCCGCCCTATCATCGGGAATCGTCCCGGACCCCAGGCTTGCCGATATCGCAAGGCACCGAAGGGGAGGGATACGTACGTGGACGCTCTCGCGGCGGCAGTACATACGCTTCTGGAAGATCCGGACGCATCCACGGAAGTGGAAGTGCCGACCCGGGAAGAAGCGGCACGCGCCGTCCGGCTTCTCGATCAGGGGCTGCGTAGCGGCCGTGGGGTCCACCGCAAGATGGCCGAGGGCGCGCTGCACGGCGCCAAGACACTCTCGACCGACCGGCTCCAGATCCTCTCCGAGTTCGTCCAAAACTCCGACGATGCGGGAGCCGGACAGCTGCGCATCCTGCTGCGGTCCGACGACATCCTGATCGCCCACGACGGAGTCGGCCTGCGCCTGGCTGATGTCCTCCCGCTCGGCATGCCCTGGCTCAGCGGCAAGACGGCCGACGCCGAAGCAACCGGCCGGTTCGGCATCGGACTGTCCACGCTCAGAGCCCTCACCACGGTGTGGGAGGTGCACTGCCACCCCTTCCACGTGCGCTTCTCCGGTACCAACCTCGAACCCACGGCGCCGCCGGAACTCCCCGACGGGATCTCCGGACCCGAGTGGACCGTCTTCCGCATCCCGCTGACCCCGGCACACTGACCGCGGCCCAGCTCCTTGAGTGGTTCGAGGACTGGAACGACGCTTCCCTACTCTTCCTGCGTCACCTCCGCGGTCTCGAGGTGACGGCAGGCGGGCACAGCACCGTACTAACCCTGTCCTGGGAGGATGTGACACAGCGTCGGCTCCTGATCGAGGGCGTCGAGCACGAGGTGAATGTGCAGCACGCCCGTGCGACCGACGGAGCGCTATGGCGTGTGTACACGGCGCAGGTAGTACCGCACTCCGACTGGGAACGGAGCCACAAGGCACTGGGCCCGGTCGTGCCCGTGGGCATCGCACTACCCCTGGAGCGTGGGGCGAACGGCAGCGTCCACGCAGGCCTGCCCGTCGCCCCATTGGATGTGGCGGCCCGCGTCCACACCCAGTTCGACCCCGTCGCCAGCCGCGAGGGTTTCGCCGGCAGCCGCCTCAACACACAGCTCGTCCCCGTGATCGCCGACCTGTGGGCAGCCGGTGTACGCGACGTCCTGGAGAAGGTGGATCACACAGCGTGGCACCTCATTCCGCTTCCCTGCCCGCCAGGTTCCGCGCCAGCGAACCTGCTCCAGGACCGGATCCGCACCGAGCTGCTCACCCGCGCACGGCAGTCACTCGCCGCCGAGCTGGCCTTGCCGGTCGCGGAAGGTGGTCCCGACGCCCCGCTGGCCGATTTCGCGGTCGAGGAGGCCGTACTGTCGGGGGTTCTCGACGACACCGACATCGCCCGGCTGGGCAAAGCCCCGTATGCCTTGCCTGCCGCCGTCCGCGACAGCGGCGGCCGCTGGCGGAAGGTCTTCGCTGACTGGCGTGCGGCAGGTGCCCGCGGATCTGCGCGCGGAGGTGCAGGTCATGGACGCACTCAGCTTGTTCTCCGACGACGAGCGGCAGGACGTCGCGCGGCTCGTACGGCTCGCCGCGGTCGCCCTCGAAGCGGGCCACGAGTATGTGCTGGCCGACCGGGCGTGCCTAGTCACCGCCGACGGGCGCCGACTTCGGCCGCAGCCCGCGGAGAACGCGTTCGCTGACGCGTCCGGCGAGGCCACCGGCCCCTTGGATGTACTGGGCGTCGTTCTGGACCTGCATCCCACCTACGCGCAGGACAACGCCTGGGCGAGGACCGTCACCGCATGGCTGCGTCGGCGGGACTGCCTGGTGCGCCGCGACGACACGGCAGCCGTACTGAAGATCGTCTCCCGGCTCGGAAAAGCCGGCGGACAACTTGCCGACGCCGACGAGGTGATGGAGGCCGCCCGGCTCGTCGCCCTGCAGCAGGCGCTCGGCGAGATGCCCAAGAAGCTACGCGACCCGCTCGGTCCGGGCATCGGACGGGCCATCCTCCTCAACGGCTTCGCCTACGACAAGGACGGGGCCGAACAGTCCCACCGCGTGAAGCCCGGCGCCGCCTATCTCCCCCAGGCATTGGAGACCGCTGACGGAGACCGGTTCGAGGTCGCGGCGCGCAAGACTCCCGGTCTCATCTGGGTGCGTCGCTCCTACGCGCGATCACTGCTCTCCGCCGCCCAGGCAGGCGATTTGAGCAGAACGGCCTTCCTGCGGCTACTGGGCGTGGCGGACGCCCCCCGGCTCACTCCGGTGCGCGAGGTCTATGACCCAGCTGACACCAAGAGGTACCCGGGCGATCCCCGTCTCGGCCTCGCACGGGACTGCAGGTGGTCCGTCACAGGCCGGTGGGTGCAGACGATACACAAGGGAGCCGACCACACCCTGGACGACGTGACCAGCAGCGACCTCTTCGCCGTGGTCAAGAACATCGCGGCCGAGAAGGACATGGACGAGCGACGACGCCGCACAGCAGCCCTGCTACGCACCCTCACCGCACTGCTGAACAGTTCGGACCAGGCCTGCGTCCCAATGGCTCGGGGCCACTACAAGTGGAACGTCACGGGTGAGACGGCGGCCATCTGGGTGTGGTGGCTCCGGGAGACCGCCTGGCTGGAAGACAGCAAAGGCCGGCTCCAGCCGCCGGCCGACCTCACCCTGCGTACACCGGATACGGAGGCCCTGTACGGGCCGGAGGATCCCGGATACCTGCACCCGGCGATCCACCAAGCCCTAGCCACCCGCACGGAGGTTCTCACCGCTCTCGGTGTCTCCGGCGATCCCGACGTCCCGCGCCTGATGGAACGGCTGCGCGAGCTTCGGACCGTCAGGCCGATGACGCCGATGCCGACGTGCCGGACAGCCTGAGGGCGGAGGCACTGCTGGTCTATCAATCCCTGGCGCGGCGTCTGACGCACCTTTCGCCAGATGCAACCCGGACGGCGGTGGAGAAGCAGATCCGCCACGAGTTCCGGTACGAGGACCTCGTCCTGACCGACCAGGGCTGGATGGAGTCCCGCAAGTGCTTCCAGGGACCTGCGATCCTGCGCGGGTTCCGTCCCTTCACCCTGACCGGGGTGGACATCGCCCCTCTGTGGCAGGTGCTGGGCATCCCCGAACCTGGGGTCGACGACCTCATCGACGTACTCAAGGAGATCTCCGGGACCGGTGCGGCCCCCGACGCCGACCGCGAAAGGGTCATGCTCGAGGCTCTGCGCCGCCTGCGGGACGTGATCTCCTCCGACGACAAGCCGATGCCGCCGGGGCTGCAGAGCAGGCTGCGGAGTCTGCCGCTGTGGACCACGGCCGGATGGGTCAAAGGCAAGGGCCGATCGGTGTTCGCCGTGGCCGACTCCAAGGTCGAGCGGGCCCTGACGGACCGTCTCCCCCTGTGGAAGCCGGGAGGGAACGTGCAGCAATTCACGGCACTGCTCGGGCGGCTGCATGTCACACTCCTGGACGTCGCGGGCGCCAAGGTCACGTACGAGACCGGAGGCGTGGACGGGGTCAGGAGCGCAGCCCTGGACCAACCGGCCGACGCGAGCCTCACGGAAGACTTCCGGCGAGGAGTCGCCGCACTACAGGACCTACTGGTGCGCGACGAGCCCGAGACGGCGGAGGCTTTCACTGGCTGGACCTGGCTGGCGGGCCTGGAGGTCCGGCTACTCCCCGGCCTGCGGATCCGCCTCGATCCGGGAGGCACGTACGAGCCCATCGAGCTCCCCGTCGACGCGCAAATCGACCGCGGCCGCCACACGCTGTTCCTGCGTTCACACACGGCGCTGACCACCAAGACGGGTGCGGGCGCCGCCATCGCCAGCCACTTCGCGGAAGAACGGTCGCGCGTGGGCCACAGCTGGCGGGACGTTTGGGAGGAACGCCTGGTGGAGGCAGGAGCCGGGACCGCGCTCACATCGGCAGGACAGCGGGACCGCGAGGAACGGCAACGGCTCGCCGAAGAACTACGCCAGCGTGCACAGCTGGCTCCAGCTCTGCCGATGCCGAACGGGAAGTCGACCGCTCACCGAGGCACGGGCACCGGCGCGACAGTCTCCGCTGGCCCGATCGGCATCGTCCCGCTACCCCGCACCGGTTCAACTCCCGCACCCGCGCCCGGAAGCCCCGGACCCGGCAACCAAACCGGCCCGCAGCACGCGCCGACCGCGCGCCCCCTTGTGGACGCGGCCGCCTTCGACGTGCTGCCCGGCAAGGTCACCCGTCTTGGAACGCCGTCCACACCGGGCAGCGCCCCTGCCCGTACGCCGGGGACGGCGGGACCTTCGCCCCGCCGACTCGGGACCCCACTACCCCAGCCCAGGCCCGGAGGAGCCCCCAGCCCCGCCCCACAGCCAGGCTTCACCGCTCGGCTACGCAGACGACCACAAGGAGGAGCTCGTCATCCAGGCGCTCCGCCGGATCCTGAAAGAGCAGAGTGTCGAGCTGGACGACCAGCGGGGCGCGTCGGGCATGGGCGCCGACGCATACGACTCGACCGGGCGCTACTACGAGATCAAGGCCCACGGGCGTGCTGTCCCGGGCGAGCTGACCCTGACGCGTTCGGAGTTCGTACGGGCTTGGTCTGAGGGCGAAAACTACACTCTCGTGATCGCCTCACACCTGGAGAAGGGCGCCGAAAAGCCGACCCTCCGCCTGGTGAACGACCCCGTGCATCGCTTCGAAGTCGAACCGCCAACAGATGTCCGTCTCAAGGGCGTACGGGACCTGTCTGTGGAGTCGACCGTGTACGAGTGGCCCGGCACGGAGTAGTACCCCGCTCGCCCTCGCGTTCGCAGACTCATCCCTGCGGACGCGAGCGCAGCCAAGCCCGGGGTGTGTGTCAACTACGGCCGTGGGGTGGTCCCCCGTAGGCGGAAAGCAGGCTCGCTGACCTGGCAACAGGCGATGCAAGAGTTGTGGGCGGAGTTCGGCAACCGCCGGTAGGTCGTTCGACACCTTGGTGAGATCCTCACCCAGTACGACCGTATGGTTTCGTGATCTACCCGGTTGATTCGTTGGCGGTTCGTCGTCGGTAGTGGTTGCGTCGGGCTGTTGCCTGGTGGCGTCTGCGCCAGGTGGACCAGTGCAGCAGTCTGGCGACGGCCACGGCTGGGGGTGAAGACAAGGGTGAGGAGGTGGCGGATCTCCGGGAGGGTCAAGGTGACCGGATCGCTGCTGCGGGCGGGGGGCGGTGCGGATCAGAGCGCCGGTTGGGGGCCGTGCTGGCGGCGACGGCGGTCAGAAAGGCCAGGGCGAGCATGGACGGCGTGATGTGCCGGTGCCAGCAAGTCCAGTTGCGTACTTGGTAATGGTCCAGGCCGACCTGGCTCTTGTCGGTCTGGAAGCACTCCTCGACGCTCCCGCGGACACCGGCGGACTTCCGCCAGGAACTGACGCGCCTCTCCCCATTCCCCAACGACCAGGCGGGGCAACGGCCCGGGGAATCCATCCCACCTCACCGGGCCCACGATCATGTTGATGGGCATTGCGACAGCGGGGGTACCGAGCGCATCGTGTCAGGGCTCCGTCATGCGCCGGGCGACCTCCGCGATGTCGGCGAGGAGCCCCGTCGGATCCTGGTCCAAGTCGAGGGCGTGCTGATGGATGACGATGCCCGCGTGGCGTACCCGGTGGGCTGCATGCGAGGCGTTGCCCTTCGCGTACACCAAGTGCCCCTCACGCAGGCCCAGGGCGGTGCAGTACGCCAGCATCTGGTAGAGGTCGGCGTCCGGGTAGCCGCCCCGTTTCTCCGCCTTGTACTTCGCGTCGGCCACCGCGCAGGGGCTGCCGTGCGGCCCGTACAGCACGAAGTCCGGCTTCATACGTATGGCGGCCCCATCATCGAGGTGGCAGGGGTCCTGAAGGCGGGCTGTATGGGCCGAACCGCGGAAGGTCTCGCGCAGGGCGACCGTCACGAAATCCTCGAAGAGCTTGTTCATGTCGAACAGGAACCCATCGATGTGCAACTCGCCGGGCATGTGCTCGGCCATGGCCCCGCTCAGCACGGCACGGGCCAGGTGCAGGGCATGGTGATAGCGGGTGTTGAGACGGGTGGGTCGCCAGTCCGGAACCGGTTGTCCACGCACGATGGTTGACACGTCGGCGAGCCGGGCACGCTGGCGCAGAAGCCTGCGCCTAACGTCCCGTGGTATGCCGGGCAGGCGCAGGAGACGTTCGAGGGCAGCGCGCAGGATGCGGTTCTCTGCGATGTCGGTGGTGAACTCGTCGTACGCCACCTCCACCGGCAACGTCACGCCGAACCGCCGACGTATCTGCTCCGCCTCCCGGATCCGGCCGCGCACGACGAGACCTGTCTCCTCGATCGCTCGGTATCCTTGCAAGAGGCCTTGCCGCAGGGCCCGGTCCACTTGCCGCTCCACGGCGTGCGCGAGCACGGGCAGCAGATCGCGGTGCTCGGCCACCTCGACGTCGCCGTCGCGCCACCAGCCATTCGGGTCGAGGCTGTAGCCGAGCAGAAAGAAGAGGCGGGCGATGGGCACCTTGGGCGTGACGCGTACGATGAACGCCGCGCCGCCGCCCTGGGGGGTGGCCATCACCGCGCCCACTTTGCTGTGGGCCCGCAGCGACCAGCGGTCCGCGGTGTACGGGTCGGGCGCCGCCTTCACGATGTCTCCGGCGGAGAGAGCTCGCCCGACGCCGTCAGGCAGGGCAAGGCTGATCGCCGGTGCATACTCGACCAACGTGACGGACGCTGTCACCCCATCGGCAGCGGCCGTCACGCCAAGGACTCCCGCAACGAGGTCAGCCCGTATTGCTTCTCGATGTCCACGCCTTCTCCGTAATGGTGCTCCTCCAGCAGGGGAAGGATCTTCGTCCGCCAGGTCCGCTCGAGACCGCCCTCCCGATAGACGCCCTTCTTCATCAGGTACGACGGTCCGATGTGGAAGTCGCAGTCTTCGATCCGGGAGTTGAGGGCGTCGAGAAGGTCGGCTGGTTCCGGATCCCGGCCTTCCTTAGTCAGCCAACGGCGCAACAGGCCGGTTGTCGGCTCGGCGCGCGGCGACAGCTCGACGAACGCGAAACGGCGGCGCATCGCTGCGTCGACGAGGGCGACGGACCTGTCCGCGGTGTTCATCGTGCCGATCACGAAAAGGTTCGGCGGTAGCGCGAAGTCCTCGCCGGAGTAGATCAGCCGAACCGACTTGTTGCGATACTCCAGCAGGAAGTAGAGCTCACCGAAGACCTTGGCCAGTTTGGCGCGGTTGATCTCGTCGATGATAAGGAAGTGCGGGAGGTGCCGGTTGCCTTCGCGGGAGGCGAGGTCGGCGAGTTCGCGCAGCGGCCCTGCGGTGAGCCGGAAGGCAACCTCCCGGGTCTGTGGGTCCTCCTGGGGGCGGAATCCCTCGAAGAAGTCCTCGTACGCATACGAGGGATGGAATTGTACGAGCTTGACCTGCTCGGGGCCGCCCCCGAGGAACTCGGCGAGCTTCATCGCGAGATATGTCTTGCCGGTACCCGGTGGTCCGTACAGCACCAGCTGCCGCTCGTCCCAAAGCAGATCACGCAGCTCGCGCAGCCAGTCCGTGTCGTGCACGAGGAGCTCGGCGGCCAGCTCATCCGTCGGCGCGGGCAGCTCCAGCTCGCGCCGGGCGGTCAGCGCGGGGCTCTCGACACTCGGGTCCTGCTCGGTGGCCTCAGCTTCCTCCACCAACTCCTGGTCGGTGAGACCGAGTCCCTCGATGTGAGCCTGGACGGAGGTGAGATCCACGACGTCGTGCTGGATCGACAGCTTCTGCTGTAGTTCCTCGGGCAGGCTCTCGTAGGCATACACATTCGGCTGCCACTCCACCGGCCTCCGCAGGTTGGATCGCCGGTTCTCGGACTCAATTTGCTCAACCTCGCCGGTGATCTCGCCTACGTGCATGTGCCCGCCGGAAATGGTGCACACAGTGTCGCCGGGCTTCATCCTGGAGAGGAAGGCGTGCAGTTCCTCGACGAGTTGCTGCTTCTGACTGTAGGTAGCGGTGGATTCGTAGTCCTCCTGCACGAAAGTGCGCAGGTCTTCCTTGCTGGTGCCCTGCTTGATCCCTTGCCGGAGCCGGGAGGCGGCGAGGGTGATGCGGCCTTCCGGGATCCAGAGTCGCTGGACCAGGTCAAGGCCAGCGACGTTCGACCCGCGGACGAGCCAGGGGCGGTTGGGGCCAGCCCCCACACGGGACATGAAGTCCCCCAGTGGCCTGTCGTCGCCCGTACGCCACTCATTCCATCCGTTGCGTGGGGCACCCACCAGAAGTTCTGCGGCGAAAGAGGGGGAGCCGCAGACCACGTCCTCGGTGAGTTCCAGCCAGCCCGGTCGGTGCGAGGACGGAACCAGCACGCTGTCCTTCTTCAGCTGCTCGCGTCGGCGGTATGGGCTACTTAGCTGCCGGGCGAACGATGGCATGACGTGATTGCGTGCGGGAGATCCTGCCTTGACCAGAAACTTCCTGCTGCCGTTCGTCCCGATCTCGTCCAGCAGAACTCCTCGTGCCCGGTCGATTCCCTCACCCTTGGGCAATCGCAGCCAAAACACCGGGTATGGGGCACTGCTGTTAGCCATCGTCTCCCCCGATCACACGCAGAAAGTTCACCGAGAACGATAGGGGGCAGCACTGACATTTAGCTTGGGGCGTGGCCCTCCGGGATCTTCGGGGGCTGCGTAGGGCGCGTCGGGTCCGGTTCTTCCGGCACAGCTGGATCACTGACCGAAGCGTCTCCTTGCAGGCGACTTCTTAACGCTGATCGACGGCTGGTCGAACCTCCCGACGCACGTGCGTCCCTGTTGGGAACCCGTGGCCACGGCCAGCGTGGACCACTGCTACCGAATGTCCGGTCAGCACAACCCTGCGGAACACGTGCCGAGCAGGTCGTGGCGGAAGGTCTGGACAACGGTCGACCTGCCGCTGCACCAGACGGGAGCCCTGTTGAGACTGCATCTGGGAATCGACGTGGCCTGCCGGGCCTCACACCGGGCCACCTGCACCGACGCCACCGGAGAGATCCAGTTCTCCGGCCGGCGCTTCACCACCACACCCACAGACCTGGAACGGTTATGGGACAGTCTGCCCACCACCGATGACGTCGTCGCCATCATGGAACCGACCAGCAACGCGTGGGTCCCGCTCGCCGCGTGGTTCCAGCGCCACGGCGCCAAGGTGGTCCTGGTGCCGCCAGAGCAGTCCGCTGACCTGCGCGACTACTACTCCAAGCACACCAAGAACGACCGGCTCGACTCCCGGGTCCTGGCCCGGCTGCCGCTACTGCACCCCGAAGGGCTGCGGGAACGGTCGGACACAGGACCGGCCAACGCACTGCGCCGAGCTGTCCGCCGCCGCAGCTCACTGGTCGAACGCCGCACGGCCACCTTCTACCGGCTCGATGCCCTGCTCGAACTCCTCGGGCCCGCCTGGGCAGACGCTCTGGGCACGGGCTCGTACTCCAAAGCCGCTCTGGCCGTGCTGGAGAAAACCGGCGCCGACCCCCACGCCCTGCGGCGACTGGGCCGCAAGCGCCTGGCCGCCCTCCTGATCCGGCACAGCCGCGGCCAGTGGCGCGAGGAACACGCCGAACGAATCGCGGGCGCCGCCCAGCAGACACTTCAGCTCTGGCCCGACGGCGCCCTCGACTTCGCCGAACTCGCCGAGGACATCGCCGGTGAGGCTCACATGGCCACTCACCTGAACGCACAGATCACCACCCTGGCGGACAGGATCACCGTCCTCTACGAAGAAGCCGACCCCGGTCGGATCATCGCCTCCGGCCCCGGTCTCGGCGTCATCACCGCGGCGGGAATTCTGGGCCGGCTCGGAGACCCGAACCGCTTCACCAGCCTCGCCGGCATCCGCGCCTTCACCGGCCTGGTCCCCCGGCTCAGTCAGTCCGGACTGACCGGCCGCGACGGACCGCCCACCCGCCAAGGAGATCCTGGCCTGCGCGAGACGCTGTTCAAGGCCGCGGACATCGCCCGGCACACCGATCCCACCCTGGCCGCCCGCTACCACGACCTCGTCGTCGGCAAGGGCAAACACCACAACTCCGCCCTCTGCACACTCGCCGCAACCCTGATCACCCGCCTGGCAGCCTGCTGGCGCGACGGCACTCTCTACGAGCTCCGCGACACCGACGCACGCGAGATCACCGAAGCCGAGGGACGACAGATCTGCGCGACCCGCTACAAGATCAACAAGGATGACCGGGCCAAAGTCCACGTCCGCCGCCGCTCGCAACGGCTGAAAGACCCGACGACGAGCCGGCGCGAGAAGGAGTCGCCAAGCGCTCCGGCAACCGGCCCGTCGAGAACCACCCTACGGACCAAGCCCCGAGATCACCACGAACCGCTTGACGTCCGTTAGGAACTCAACGGCTCACCGTGGTGAGCACCCACTGGCCGCGTGGACAGCGACTGGTTCGGACCCGCGCAGAGATCGTCGGGAAGCAGCGAGAAGGCCGATTGGCCGGGTGAGTGGACTCATCTTGCGGAAGTGGCCATTGCATCGTGGGCGGCCTCCGCCGCACGGTCTGTCGCCCGGCAGGTCGGACGCGTTGACCTGCCTAGGGCGAGCCGGTCCCGCCCCGCACTTGTGGCCACGACAAGGGGATTTTCCCAGGTCAGAGGCCTATGTAGCCTGACGGTGATCGCGTGGTGTGCCCGTCGACGGAGACTGGGATCGTCGGCACATCGCACCACCCCAGGAGGCGATCACCATGCGCTCCATCACCCACCGTGGCCGAATCTACCGGCGCTGTGGATGCCGCGACGCACACCGCCACCAGATCGGAACCCGCTGCCCACGATTGGCAACCGATTGTGACCACGGAAGCTGGACCTTCGCCGTCGACCTCCCCTCCCCCGACCACCGCCGTACCACCATCCGCCGCGGCGGCTTCCCCACCCAGGACACCGCCCAAGCCGCGCTGCAACGGATCCTTGAGGGCGAGGCCGGCGGGTTCAACGGCGACCCGAACCAGACCGTCGCCGACTACCTCACGACTTGGCTGGAGACGAAGGCGTACGTACTCAAGCCGACCACTCTCGCCCGGTATCGCGACTACGTCACCGGCGACCTGATCCCCGCCCTGGGCGCCCTCAAGCTGGACGATCTCGGCCACCGCCACATCGCCGGATTCGTTCACACCCAGCTGGCCGCAGGCCGCGGCCAAGTGACCGTCTACCGGTGCCTGGCCACGCTCTCCAGCGCCCTGGGCGCCGCCGTCCGCCAGCACCGCCTCACTCACAACCCCGCACGCCCCGCCGTCCTGCCCCGCCCGGCGGCGGCCGAGCGTCGGATCTGGACGGCCGAGGAAGCAGCCCGCTTCCTGCGCTACTGCCACCACACCGACCCACTCATCGCGGACCTGTGCGAACTTCTCATGGCACTGGCATGCGCAAAGGGGAAGCGCTCGCCCTCCACTGGCACGATGTCCACCTCAACGAAGGGGTGCTCTACGTCCGCTACACCCTCTCGGCCATCAACAACGCCCGCCTGGTCATCACCTCGCCCAAGACCCGCAGCAGCAAGAACTGGGTCGCCATCTCCCCGCGCGTGGCAGCCGCTCTCACACGCCGCGCAGCCGAGGCCCCGGATTCAGCTCTGTTTGACCGCTCCTCGGATCCCTTCACCGGACTGGTCTTCTGCCGACCCGACGGACGCCCACTGCGACCTCAGACCGTCCTGGACCGCTTCCGCCGACGCGCCGAGGAAGCAGGCGTCCCCCGCATCACCCTTCACGACCTGCGGCACCTCGCCGCCACTCTGTCCATCACCGCGGGCACCCCGCTCACCGTCGTCTCCAAGACGCTGCGGCATTCCACCCTCTCCACCACCGCGAACCTCTACAGCCACCTCACCCAGCAAGCCGCCCACGACGCCGTAGACGCCATCGACACCGCACTCGCCCAAGCCGACCCGGCCGCCGGTAGTCATCCGCACTGGCCAGACTGGGTGCGACCACGCCGCGACCACCCGAACGGACACCGGGCACGCCTCACGCTGCCCTACTTCGCCGCCCCGGCCGCCAGTTCACCCAGCGCCTCCACACTCCAAGGCGTGCGTGCGACCACCATGCGACCACCACGCCGCACAACACGGAAAAGGCCGCTTTCCCATCTCTGGAAAAACGGCCTTCGACCTGCGAAAACGCTGGTCGGGACGACAGGATTTGAACCTGCGACCCCTTGGCCCCCCACGGAGTTAGTCGGTGGGCAGGCGGAAATGATCACACATGAGGGGATGATGGTGCGCTAATCCTTCCGCAAGGCGATCCATGGTGCAGTGATGAGCACCCATATATCCGGCAGGTCGCCGACTACTGGCCGCGGGCCCTTGCGGCGAGGTCCTCCAGCCAGCTCCTGATGCGCCGAGACCGCTCCTGTATCTCGAGCGCAGCCCGCGATCCTTCGCCTCCGTTTTGGTCCAGCACCGCGAAGCTCGCGTTGACCAACCGCAGGGCGTCGTCGTGGTCTCCTGCGTCAGCGAGCAGGACGGCGAGGTTGTTCAGGCTCATGGCGTGGTCCATCCAGACACGCCGCGCCTCCTCCGAAGGCAAGGCCCCATAGATCTGGACTGCCTCAGCGACGGCTCTCCGAGCCTCACCCCACCGTCGCAAGTCGCCGAGGCGGCTGCCCAGGTTCGTGAGGCTCCTCGCCAGATCGTCCCCGACCGCCGACGTATCCAACTCCGCCCTTCGGCGTCCGATGAGGACAGCCTCCTCGATAGCCTGGAGTGCCTCGCTGTGCCGACCTGCCCCCGCCAGACGGTTGGACAGGTTATTCAAGGTCATGGAGTGGCCGAGGGCGAAGTCGCCGAAGTCCCGGCGCTTCAGCTCCCGGTACAGCCTCTCCGCTTCGGAGACCGCGTCGAGACTCTCCCGTGCTCTGCCGGCTTCGCCCAGCCGCACGGAAAGATTACTGAGAGACGCTGCGAGGTCAGCTGAGAAGGGCATGGAGTAGGCGTCGTCCTCCGCCGACAGCAGTTCCTGGTTCACCTCCACGCTCTCCCGAGCTGCGGCGAGCGACTCCTCCCGCCGCCCCTGGGAGGCCAGTTGGTTCGAGAACGTATGGAGAAGGCGGGCGAATTCCAGCCCGTAGGTGCTCATGTTCTGCCGTGCCGCATTCCGCATCCGCCGGACGTCCTCGGCGACGAGTTCCACCGACGTCGGGCCGGGCGCCGGGCCTCCGGATGCGTGGGCGAACGCCCCGACCAGGAAAGCGGCGGACGGTCTGCGGGCAGGGTCGTTCTCCAGACAACGCCAAAGAGTCCGCAGGAGCACCGGGGCGATCCCGGGGTTGGTCAATGGGCCTTGTTCCGAGTTGTCAGCCCTCGGGTCGCTCCACTGTCCCGAGAGGAAGGCCAGCAGCAGCGCCCCGACGGCGTACACATCGCTCTGAGGGGTGAGCGACCGCCCGCTGTCGCTCGCCTCCAGGTAAGTGTCGCTGAGGGGGAGTACGTCGCGGTGAGCGCTGTCCACTCGGTCGACCGTCGCCGTCGCCCAGCCGATCAGCCGGACGTCGCGGTCGGTCACGAGAACGGCCCGTGGTGCTAGCGAGCCGTGCACGAGCCCCCGGGCGTGGGCGAGTGCGACGGCCTCCGTCAGGCCGAGGCCGATCCGCAAGAAGAGCTCCTCGGGGACCGTTCCCTCGTGTTCATCGAGGATGGTGCGCAGGTTCGGCGCGGGTGGTGAGGACGGATCGTCTCCGCGGCGGTGGACGCAGCGCGCCGCGACCCACGGCAGCTCCCCGGTGGTGGGCGCAGCCACACCGAGGAGTGCGGGGGCACCCGTGCCCCGCATACGCGTCAAGCACTCGGCCTCCGTGCGGACGAGGGCCCGTGCTGTCTCGGGATCGCGGGAATACAGGGGGGCCGGCGCCCGGACCGTGGCGACGGTGCCGTCCTCGTCCTCGGCCAGGTACATCGTCAGATGGGGCCAGCCCCGGGCGCTACGTGCGCGGAGCCGGAACCGACCGAGCTGTACCGGATCCTCCGGTAGGAGCTCCACCCAGCCAGCTGGCTGGTTCTCACCCGGCGCGTCGTCGTACACCTCGTCAGTCCGGGCAGCTGCAGAATCCCGGAATCCGACGGAATCCCCAGCCCCGATGGAGTCCCTAGTCTCGCCCTCGTGAGCACGGGTCCGATCCAGCACAGGCACCGCCGGCCTGGCATCGGTGGACGGGATGCCTAGCCGCGTCAGCACCTGATCCCGAAGCCAGGCGAAGGAGCGTCCGGTGTCATCGATGACGGCCGCGCCGTCCGGGTGCCCGACCCACGCCGGGAAGACAGGCGCGCGGCCGACGGCGGCCTCGATGCGACGCGTCACGGCCTCGGCGGTCCGCAGCAGTTCCCTCGGGGAGACTGCGCTGAGGAGAACGCTCCGGGCGTCGTCCGTGAAGTCGAACCGCCAATGGTGTGGCAGCCGGTCCGCTCCGTCGGCGTCGAGCCCGTGCATCAAGCCCCCCAGGAACACCTCCATGAGGTGACCGAGGTCTGTTGGTGACCCAAGGGCGGCCTGCACCAGGCGCATCACGGGCGGCGTGACGGGGGAGACGGCCGCCACGTGGGCCGCGAGCCGATATGCCTCGGCGGACGCGGCCTCCCTGAAGCGGAGTACCGCTTCGGCAGCGTCGCCGTCCCGGGCGTCGACGACGGTCCGGCTGGAGCCGGGCCGGCCAGCGTCCCACAGAGGGAGGAGCGCGGTGCCGCCGGGTGAGGCGACGAGCCACGCCCAGTCGGCGACGGCCGCAGGGGTCGGTGCGAGGACCGGGACGGGTACGGAGTTGAAGCGGACGAGGTCCGGCGGCAGCTCCGGGTCGGTGACGTGCCAGTCGCGGGTGGGGCCACCGCGACGATGGGTGGTGACCTGCCAGCGCCGTGCGCCGATGCCGGTGCTCGCCCAGAGCCGGGACGGCAGTGCCTGGATGATCGCGGTGGGACCGCAACGTCCCCAGCGGTCCGTCACCCGACGCATCCCGCCGTCCCGCCAGGCTTCGCCCACACCGTCGCTGACGACCAGGACGAGGGTGTTGCCGGTCGGGTCGCACAGAGCCTCCGGCGTCAAGATCCGGCCGCGGTGGTGGTACGGGCTGGTCCGCAGGGACGGAGTACCGCTGCGCGTGTCGAGTCCGTACACACGCACGTCTCGGAAGGCCCCCGCACGTTCCATCAGCGCCCGGACATCGGCAGCGAGCCGCTGCCAGAGCACCATGGAGACGCCGTCGTCAACTACGAGGGCCAGGGACAGCCAGCGGGTACGCACCGCACGGGTGACGGTCTCGGGCACGCCCGTATCAGCGATGGCAGCGACGGTCCGTGTGACGTCGAGTTCCTGCTGGCGCCGGTCGGGGAAGCGCTGCCGCAGCGGCCGGAGGGACTTGCCGAGCCGGAGCTGCCCGGCGCCGAGAGTACTGCTGTCCGGGGCGCGAACTGCAACCGCTGGCGACAGGCCCGCGGGCGCCTGCGCGTCTTCGTCGGAACTGGGCTGCGCCGAGGCCAGAAGCGGGCGCGCGGACGGCTCCCCCATGGACTCCGCAGCGGCCGGCTCTGGCGCGGGCTCCGCAGTCTCGGCCTTCGACGCTTTCGGCCCGTCGTGGTGGGGCTCGCTGTGCCGCTCCGAGGTCGCAGCAGACACGCTGGTGGAGCGCGCCAGGGGCCCGGAGTCCCGAGGCAGCTTCCCGGCGAGCCACATGGCGTCGAGGAGTTCCTCGTGGGAGAGCTCCACCCCGCTCTCGGCCAGAACCTTCGTCACGCGCGAGATCACGGCGTCACACGGCTCCGCCGAGACGGTGCAGGACACCCTGGAGGAGGGAAGCCGCGTCGAGGTTCACGCCGCCCTTGCGGAGGAAGACGGCGTTGAGCAGCTGATCGGTGGCCAGTTCGCCCTCGGCACGGCGTTCGAGAAACTCCCGCAGCAGATCGTCGGTGTCGTCCAGAGCGTCGGGACCGAGGTGCGCGGCGACGATCTCCCGAAGCCGCCGCTCGTTGGGCTCGGGGAGATCGAGGCGGACGCAGCGCCGCAGGAAGGCGGGCGGGAATTCCCGTTCGCCATTGCTGGTGATGACCACGACCGGGAACTCACTGCAGCGGACGCGCCCGCGCGTGACCGGGACGGTCTCATCCAGGTCGTCGGTCCGAACGTGTACCGGTGCATGGCTCGCGGGCAGCCGGGTGAGTTCGGAGATGACGAACTCACCCTCCTCGAAGACGGTCAGCAGGTCGTTGGGTAGGTCGACGTCGCCCTTGTCCAGCTCGTCGATGAGCAGCACACGGGGGCGCTCCCGGGACACAAGCGCGTTACCCAGGGGGGCGAGTCGGATGTACTGGCCAATGTCCGGTTCTGTGCCGTCGGCGTCTCGCTGCAGGGTCGCCTCGCGCAGCCGGCCGACGGCGTCGTAGTGGTAAAGGGCGTCCTGAAGGGTTGAACGGCTGTTCACTGGCCACTGCAGGACGCAGCCGAGAGCGAGTTCGTGAGCGATGGCGTGGGCCAGCGAGGACTTGCCCGTGCCTGGCTGCCCGGTCACCAGGAGGGGCCGACGCAGGTGCAGCGCCGCGTTCACCACCTCCACCTCATCGGGGCCGATGAGGTAGGGCCGCGGGTAGGGAACCCGTTCGCCGGTCGTGGTCTCCTGTTGGTCGAACCGGCGCCACGGGGGCGCGGTGGGGAACGACACCTCACGGCGCTCGCCGTCTCCGCGGAACAGCCACCAGTCGTCGCCTCCGCCGTTGGAGGACGAAAGCACAGGGCTTGTACCGGCCGGGGGTTCTGAGGTGGTCATGACGCGCGCGATCCTCTCCAAGGGTCACTCAGTTGAAGCGACTCGGTCCGTGGGAGACTGCCTTCCGGTTCCCATGCGAGGGAGGGCCGGGCCCGCCGCTCCGCCGGGCAGGCCGCCGAGTCGCTCCGAAAATCCCGGACCCGCTCGGGAAGTCCCTCCAGGTCGCCGACGGGATCCAGAATCTCCAGTCTCCCTGCGTCCTCGTAGCCGTTGGCCTCACGGTCCCACAGCACGACCGGGACGCCCAAGGCGAGACAGGTCAGCAGCCACGACCGGCGCTCATGGGCGGGGCCGTGGAGGACCACCCGCGCGGTATCACGATGCTTGGTCTTCAGTAGATTCACGAGCTGCCTGGCGTCGCCGGACGCCCGGCCGGTGACGAGCACCGACGCGCGTCCGTTCTTCCACCGTCGTTCCTGGTCACCTTCGCGTTCCGGCCTCTGATCACTGAGTTCCGGGCAGCTCAGGGAGACACGGTAGTCCGCTCCGATCGGCCATGCCGGAACGATGTCGTCGAGCGATCCGGGCTCCCATTCGTCGACGGCCAAATCGAGCCCTGCCCGGTCGACCACGACGGTCACCCACGGCACATGGTCGCCCTGCCCCGGCTCCTGGGTCGCGGTGAAGACCGCCTCGCTGAGGCTGCTCGCCACCTCTCGCGGGGTCTTGGGCTCCGACTCCGTCTCTTTGAGCACTCGGTGAGAACCGTCGTCGCGGACGAGCAGAATCCGGACCCGGTACCGGTCGTCCCCCGCGGCGGGGTCGTGTGCCAGCTCCATCACGACCCGCGACACCAGCGACGCCGCGCGCTTCGCCCACCGGGCGGCGTCTGCACGCCGCTCGACCAAGGCCCCGGCGTGGATGCCGAGCCGCCGGGCGGTCGTCCCCGACCACGCGCGCAGGTCGTCGCCCAGCCCGTCGCCTGCGGCCGCCGCCACGTACTCGACGAGCCGCAGCAGCGCCGGCACCGGCGGGGCGCCCTCGGGGCCGCTCACACCGTCAGACAGATCCTCCAAGCCCTCGACTACGCCGCAAACGTCGTTCTCGCCGAGCTGCGGACGGGTGAGGATCTCCGGAAGAACGAGGTATCGCAGCGCCTCACTGGCTGTTCGGGGTAGCAGCGCTGGCTGCTTCTCGCAGACCCTGCGCAGCAGGCCGATCAGGGCGTCGTACTCATTCACGGAGAGCAACGACCCGCAGTCGAGTGCCCTGGCCCACGAGAACAGATGGGTCAGAGCGGCGCGGGCCGTCCCCTGTGCGCTGCTCGCGAGGGCTTCGCCGAGCGACGCGAGCGCCCGCGGATGCGCCATGAGGAGTGCCACGAGGTCGGCCACAGTGGGCTCATAGCCCTTGGCCTCGTAACCCAGTTCGCGCGCTAGGGCCCGGGCGTGATCGACACGAACGCCGGGGTACGAGAACAACGGCGCGATCAGCTTCTCCAGTTCGCGCTCGGCGGGCGTGCGCTCGGCGGCGGGACCGGCCTCGGGCAGGGACGCGCCGATCGCACTCAGCTCGGGAAACCGACCGGTTTGCTCCTCGATGTGGGACACGAAGTCGCCGTCCCCGGCGAAGGAGGACACCGGCAGGGCGATCAGCCGGCGGGCTCCGTAGGCTTGGTCCTCCTCGGTCACGACGCCGACGAGGTGGCCGCCGCAGAAGATCGCCGCCCCCGATGCCCCGCCCCAGGCGTTCCCACCGTCGGTGCGGGCGGTGGGCGCCGGTCCCTGGTCGAGGACGTAGCGGTCCTTGCCTCCGGAGAGGATCGGCAGGATGCCGCGCAAGTGCTCCGGCGCCCGGGTCTCCCCTTTGGCAGCCCAGGGGTAACCGAGGCCCTCGTACGGCAGCGGCGCGGTGCCCACGGGGCAGCCCCAGCAAACGGAGCCGGGCGGATCAATCTTGCGGTCAATTCGCAGCAGCGCGACGTCCAGTCCGTCCGGGTGGGTCCAGAGCAGTTCCGCGTCCGTACGCGTCGTCTCGCCGTCGAGGTGGTGGCCTACGCGTACGGTGATGATCGGCCACAGCGCTCCCGTGCCGCGGTCCTCCAGCACATGGCGGGCGGTCAGCACGAGCTGCGGGGAGATCAGATAGCCGGAGCCGATGGTGAAGCGCCCCTCACCGATGCCTCCGCTGCGGATCAGCGCCAGTCTGCGCGGATCCACGTCACTCCTCGTCCAGCGACCCGAACTCGTCGTCGCCGATCTCGGGGCGCGCGCCGTCGAGGGCCCGGTCCTTGACCGACAGCTTCAGCACCAGCTTGTGGGTACGGATGGTGGATTGCTCGCCCCCCGCGCCGACGGCAACCACGCCGAAGGAAAGCTTGCCGTCTCCCTTGGCGGACTTGCGCAGTTCGAGCTGCAGCTCCAGCTCCGCCTCTTCGACGCCGAAGGCGAACTGCTGGTTGGCGCCAAGCCGCTGCGCCCCGTACAGCTCTTGGCGCAGCTCCTCGATGGCTGCGGCAAGACCGATAGTCGACACCTTCGTCCCGCCCCCGGTTCAAGACAGTCAGAAAACAGTACGTTGCCGGTACGGTACAACGCTGGCGAGCCACCGCAAACTCGGTCATGGACAATGACCTGTGGAAGGAGTCGTCCACCGCATGCCACCGCGCGAGAAGAAGTCCACCGAGCAGGAGGAAACGTTGAGCTCCTCCACCCCCGAGGAGATCCAGGCGATCCTCTGGAAAGCAGCCGACAAGCTGCGCGGCTCCGTCGACTCCGCCCAGTATAAGGAGTTCGTGCTCGGGCTGATCTTCCTGAAGTACGTCTCCGACGCGTTCGACGAACACCGGAACAAGCTCGCCAAGGAGCTTGCCGAGGACGGCGTCTCGGACGACCGGATCGTTGACTGCCTGGAGGACCGCGACGAGTACACCGGCGCCCACATCTTCTGGGTACCGGAGACCGCCCGCTGGTCGTGGATCGCCGCGAACGCCAAGAGCCAGGGCGTGGGCAAGCTCCTCGACGAGGCGATGGACGCGGTCATGCGGGAGAACGCGGCGCTGACCGGCGTCCTCCCCGTGATCTTCAACCGCGACAACGTCGACCAGAAGCGCCTGGCTGAACTCGTCGACCTCATCAGCGATGCCCGCTTTGGTGGCAATGAGGAGAAGCCGGCGCAGGACGTGCTGAGCGAGGTATACGAGTACTTCCTTGTCAATTTTGCGCGGGCGGAGGGCAAGCAGGGTGGTGAGTTCTACACGCCGCAGTCGGTGGTCCGGCTGATCGTGGAGATCCTGGAGCCGTACAACGGGCGCGTGTACGACCCGGCGTGCGGCTCGGGCGGTATGTTCGTCCAGGCGAGCAAGTTCATCGAAACGCACAGGGGTCGCGGCCACAATCCTGACATCGCGGTCTACGGCCAGGAGATCAACCAGCGCACCTGGCGACTGGCCAAAATGAACCTCGCTATCCACGGCATCGACGGCAATCTGGCAGGCCGTTGGGGCGACACTTTGACCGACGACATGCACCCGGACCTCAAGGCCGACTTCGTCATGGCCAACCCACCGTTCAACATCAGTGACTGGGCACGAGACGAGAGCGACGTCCGCTGGCGGTACGGGGTCCCCCCGAGGAACAACGCCAACTTCGCGTGGCTCCAGCACGCCGTGTCGAAACTAGCCGACCGCGGGACGGCCGCCATCGTCCTCGCCAACAGCTCGCACTCCTCGCCCAGAATCGAGGCCGAGATCCGCCGGGCGATGGTGGAAGCGGACCTGGTCGCCTGCATGGTTGCACTGCCACCCCAACTCTTCCGGACGACCCAGATCCCGGTCTGCCTGTGGCTCCTGACTAAAGACAAGTCCCCCCAGGGCGCGAAACGCCTGGACGATCGGCGCGGCAAAACCCTCTTCATCGACGCCCACGGAATGGGCGAGATGGTTGGCCGAACCGAGCGGGCTCTGACAGAAGCTGACCTCACGAAAATCGCCGACACGTACCACGCCTGGCGAGGCACGGCATCGGCGAGGGAAGCAAACCTGTCCTACCAAGACGAGTCCGGCTTCTGCTTCTCGGCGGACATGGCGACTGTGCGCGAGCATGCGTACGCGCTGGCCCCGGCACGTTATGTCGACACCGGTCCTCCGGTCGCCCTGGAGCCACCAGAGGTCCCGCGGAGCGGTCCCGCCGCCCTGATGAAGGACCTGTACGCAATCTTCGGCTGAGAACCGTCAGCGAGAGAGCCCCCACTGGGCGTGGCGCTTGAGGCGGGTGAAGCGAGATCCCTGGTCGCACGCCGGTCAGCGTCGGTGGACTCATGACAGTGCCAAGCGCTTGGTGGGGCAGCGGGTGGACCGGCCGGTCGCTGGAAAAGGTGCAGGCCGTCACCGATCTGCCCCAGGATGAGGAAGTCGCCACCAGGGTCACGTCGGATCAGCTGCGACTGCCGACCGTCGGGCGGGGAGCCATGCAGGACGACACGACCCGGATACTGGTCAACCGGGCTCAGTTCGACCACTCCGAGCAGACCCGGGACCGGATGCGGGAACGCACGCCGGCCGTGAGGAAGATCGAGCACTGCCCTTGCCGGAAATCTCATCCGCCCTGGTGGGGGCAGGTTCATCTGGTTTCCCGAAATCTGGCCGCGGTCGCTTGAGCTGACACTCTCGCGCAGCTGCTGTCAGCGCGTCATGATTCGCGATGCTGCGCCTGCTGCCGATGAGCGACCAGGACAAGGACGCGGAGATCCACGCTCTGCGCCACCAAATCACCGTGCTCCAACGCCAACTTGCCAAGTACAAGATCCGGTTCATGCCAAGCGATCGGGCGTTCCTGGCGGCGCTGCTGCATCGGCTGCCGCTGCACGTGCTGCGAAGGTTACGGCTGCTCGTCCGCCCGGACACGGTGCTGCGTTGGCACCGCGACCTCGTCGCACGCCGCCATGCCGTCTCCTGCCGGCCCAAACACCCGGGACGACTACACACCGTGCGCTCCATCCGCACCCTGGTGTACCGACGCCTGCACGGCGAATTGCTCGTGCTGGGGGTCAGGGTGGGCGCGTTGACCGTCTGGGAGATCCTAAAGGAGGCAGGCATCGAGCCTGTGCCCGAGCGGAACTCCAGTACCTGGGCCACCTTCCTTCGCACTCAGGCTGATGCCCTGCTGCCCTGTCGGGAGCACGGATGTACGTGCTCGTGGTGATCGAACACGGCAGTCGCCGGATCCGCATCCTGGGCAGCGCAAGCGACGAAGAACCTCGTCATGGGCCTCGAAGACCTGGGCTGCCGCGCACGGTTCATGATGTTGAAGCGTCACGCCCCTCTGCGCGCGGCGTGCACGGTCTCGCTGCCCGACGGTCGCACGGCTTGGCGTTAATCAGAGCATCTTCCAGACAGGACCCCGGTGTTGAGGGCCGAGCGCGTGTGGGTGGGGACACACTCCGCACGGAATCGCATCTTCGGGAACCTACTGCTATCTAGGGTTGAGGCAGTTCGCTGGGTGGGATTGGAGCATCCCGCCCAGCGACCTATGTGGGTGGGGGTGTGTTTTGGGCGAGGCGGAAGCGGTGGCCTTCTGCGGTGTCGCCGAAGTCGCGTTCGTCGTCGTCACGGAAGCGTGTGTAGAACCACTCGGGTACTCGGGTGGTGTCCAGGCGGGTGCGGAGAACGCTGTCCTGCACGTCCCGCGCGACGTTCCGTAGGCGGTGCCATTCGTCGTCGGGGACGGGGCCGGGGCGTCCGTTGTGTAGCTCGGTGTTGACGACCTTGGTGAGTCGGTCGCGTTCGTCGGCCACCTTGCGTTGGCCGGACCAGATCTCGTAGGCGATCTGGTAGGCCGCCAGGGACGGGACAAAGAAGCTGAGGAGGGTGTCGCCCAGAGTGGCGTCCGCGACCACCAGACCGGCGACGAGGCCGATGGTGGTCCACAGGATCGCGGTGGCGGCGATGAGGTGGCTGTAGCGGCGGCGGAGGCGGGCATCCCAGGAGAGGTTCTGTTCCTGGGCAATGAATACGTCGTAGGGATGATGGACGTCGTTGGTGGGGTCGTACCAGCCGTCGGTGATGCGCTTGTCCTTCGCCGAGCCTCGGGGGAGCTTGCGCGCGAGACGGCGGACGTCGGGCTCGGGGATGGGATCGCCTGCAACGGTGGCGCGCCACGGCAAGTGGAACAGGACGATGTCGAACATCTCCTGGAGCAGGGCGCCCTGGCGCGCGGTGTTCCCGGCGAGGCCCTTGAGCAGGAACGCGGAGACGACGAACCAGAAGAACCCGACGATCGAGACGGCTGTCCGGCCGTGGCCGATCAGCGTGATCAGGACACCGGCGGCGGCGAGCGCGACGGCGGCGGTGACGCGCACGGCTTCGAGGAACTGGCCACGTTGGTGGCTCGCCGCCGCAGCGCGCTGGAGGAGCAGCATGTCGTCGTCGAGCTGCCGCTCGTGGATGGCCCGAAGCGGGATCCCGTGGACGCCGCCGGGGTCGCTGGAGAGATTCATGGCCTGGTCATCCGGTTCCCGAACAGCTTCTTCCACTCGTCGTAGGCGGCGCGTTCCTGGCCCTCGTCCTCCAAATCGACCGCCCGTTCTGCGATGGCGCGGGCCTGGTTGAGCGCGTTGGCCGCGGCGAGTTTCTGGGTCGCGTTCATGACGGCGTTGACGTCACCGCCCAGGCCGGCGGGGTCGGGCCATTCGTCGCCGATGCGTTCGGCGGCGGTAGCCAGGAACAGCACGATCTCGTCCTGGTATCGCCCGATGGGCGGTTTCACCAGCGACTGGGCCATGACCTCCAGCAGGAAGGAGGGCGACACGGGCTCGCCGAGTTCGCGGTTGATGCCCTTGACCATCTTGACGAGGGGTACGTACTTGCCGTCGCAGTCGGTGTTCCTGGCGATGCTCAGCTCGTGGTGGCGCTTGGGGTTGGTCGCGATCCAGTCGCCTGCCGAGGGGTTGGGGATGTAGTAGCCGGCGTCGTCTCGCTTGAACGCGGGCACCACGTCGATCGACATCACTTCGTCGTCGGCGCCGTAGGGGATGACGACGGCCATGCCGTCGCGGGCGGCGGCGCTCCACTTCTGACGGAGGAGGGTCTCCAGGGCGTTGATCACTTGGATGGGTGCCTGATCGCGGAAGCCTGCCTGGGAGCCGTTGGCGTCGAGGACCACGAAGATATCGATGTCCTTGAGCTTCTTCGTCTTGGTGTCGCGCCGGTAGCTGCCGGTGAGGAAGTCGTCGGCGAGGTCCCAGTGCGACCGTACGAAGTCGCGGATGGCCTCGTGCCGTGCCTTCGCCAGGTTCTGCTCGGTCTGGGTGATCTCCAGGTTGTGCTTGAGCTTGATGAAGGCGTCGTCGATGTATCCCATAGCGGTGTGTTCCTGCTCGTGGTCTCAAGTGTGGTAATACCGCATGCCGGTCGAGGCGTGCGGGGCGGATCCGAGGGTGCCGAAGGTGATGCCGCGCAAGCCGTCGGTACTTGCCCGATGGCCGGGGCCCCAACCTGGTTGCGGGGTGCGGGGCCCGTTGAACGTGCAGAACAGCCGGTAGGTGGTACCCGTGGGCACCCGGTCGAACTTGGCTCGGAACCGGGCGGCTCGGGCGCGGGAGGCGGTGAACTCGGCGTTGCCGTCGCCGGAGGTGGTGTAGGACACCGGGAACTCGATCACCGGTGCCACGGCGCCCGAGGGCTGGTGACACTCGAGGACGACCGTGTCGAGAGAGCTCTCCTCGATCCACGTCTTGATCGCGTTCTCGTTCTGCACCCAGTCGCGGTGCAGCCGGTCCATGTTGATCCCCAGGTCGGCGAGGATGTCGGTGATGGTGCCGAGGATGACGTCGGTCAGGTGCGTGGCGGTGTGAGTGCGGGTGTAGCTGTAGGTGTAGGTGGAGGTCATCGTTGAGTCACCGCCCGCCGCAGAGCCTCACGGTCGATCAACAGACCGGAGTTGGCAACCTTCGTCTCTGGAGCGGGCGGGGCAGCGTCGGACAACCGGGCGTGACCGTCGGCGGCTGCCTTCACCTGCTCCTGGAGCGGGGCCGGCGACGGCAGGTGGATCATGAAATCATCGGCTCCCGCCGCACCGGGGACGGGGCTGAGGTTCTCCTCCAACGTCAGCGCCGCCGTGCCGCACACCGTCGTGATCTCGCAGTGCACCTTGCCAGCCACCAGGGTGATCGACTGCCGCTGCAGGTGCCCTGCAGCGATCAGTATCCGCCCGACCGCCTCGGCAGCCGACATCGCCTGCGCCGCCTCGTCGCGAGACAGCACGGAGGACTGCGCCACGGTGTCCGCCACGAGGTCCGAGATCACCGCCCAAGTTCCGCTGGCGCTGCGCACGGGAGAGGCCGCCACCCGCCTAGTACGCCGCACGGGACACCTCCGACTGGCCCGTCTCCGCGACGGCGTTGTGTACCGCTGCGGCCAGGTCGGCTTCGGTGAGGCGGCCGGGGTCCAGCACCGTGTCCAGCCGCTGAGCCAGGGCTTCGAAGACCACCTTGCGCGTACGGCGGCCGTCCAGCCCGTGAGCCGCCTCGGCGATGCGGTCCATCGCCGAGGAGCGCGCCAGCTCACCCAAGACCGGGTACTTGTCGGCCAGCGTCAGCAGCGTGGAGACCAGGATCTTCCGCAGCGCCTCCGGCTCGGGAAGCGGGACGAGGATGGCTGCGTCGGAGCGGGAGAGGAACGCCTCGTCCAGTGCGGTGGTGAAGTTGCTGGTCGCGACGAAGAACAGGTGCGGGTGCTCGGAGGCGTTCAGATCCAAGGCAGTGAGCACCGCGTCAGTGGCACGGTGGACATCGGCCGGGTTGGCGGCCAGCGACGCCGCCGAACGAGCGACCGCCATCGACTCGACCTCATCGAGGATCACCACGGTCGGCACGCCATCCGACGCGAGACCCGGCACGTACTCGCCGAGCAACTCGCTGACCCGCTGCTGCGACTGCCCGTGCTCAGCGCTCATCAACCCGTGCGGGTTGATCTCGATCCGCCGGACCGCGCCTCCGCCGACGTAGCGGGCGACCTGCGCCGGCAGACCCCGTGCCAGGGTCGTCTTGCCGGTGCCGGGAGGGCCATAGAGCGTGCACAAACCGTGCAACGCCGTCACCGCAAACGGCAGGTCAGGCCGCACAAGCAGCGACAACACCGTCTGGTTGCGCAACCGCCCCTTGATCTTCTCCGGCACCATGATGGCGTCCCACAACGCGGCCTCCGCCGAGTCGGCGGTGATCACCTCGTCCGACAGCACGCACTGCTGAACCCTCATCCCCTCAACTCCATCCCCCCGCACGCGGGTTACCTCAGATCTGAACATCATCTTCCGAGTTGTAGGTAGAGTACACGACATGGCGGAGATGTAACTCGACACACTTCACTCAGACGTGTTCCGCTGAGGCCGGGTGATTTGACCGTCCGGTAACCAAGGTGTGCCTAAGATGCGAGCGGAGCAATCAAGATCGAGATTCGTCCGCTGATCGGTGGACGTCGACTGGCGCGGAGACGAGCGACGTGAATGACCCGCAACTGGACCCCGGCGACATCGCGGCCCTGTTCGATCGCGCCAGGCTGCGAATGGCGCGCGAACTCCGTGGGCTCACCCAGGTGCAGCTGGCCCGGGAAGTCGGCTCCGTCACCGCGGCTTCGATCAGCCAGTTCGAGAACGGACACACCAAGCCCGCCGCATCGACGCTTCGCCGGCTTGCGGTCGCCCTGCGGGTACCGCCGTCGTTCTTCGCCGCTCCAGCCCGCCCCCCTGCTCAGGATCAGGTCAACGGGTTCTTCCGCAGCCTTCGATCAACCTCCCCCCGAGATCGCCAACAAGCGCTCGCCTACGTGCACCTCGCGCGGGAACTCGCACTTGAGCTTGAAAAACACGTTGCGTTGCCCGACCTCAATCTGCCGCGCGTCCCAATCGACGAAGGACAGCCTCTTCAGTCCGCCGATATCGAGCAAGCGGCAGCCCAGGTCCGTGACCACTGGAACGTCCCACGCGGGCCAGTTCAAGATGTCGTGCGCCTGTTGGAAATGAACGGGATTGTTGTTGTCCGCTTCCGTGTCAGCATCGAAAAAGTTGATGCATTCTGCGTCGACTTCGCCGACAGGCCCGTTGTTGCTCTCGGGGCCGACAAGGGTCTGCGTGACCGTTCCCGCTTCGACGCGGCCCACGAACTAGGCCATCTGGTCTTGCACGGCCTCACTGGAAAAATTGGCGACAAGGTCACTGAGAGCCAGGCACACGAGTTCGCCGCCACGTTCCTCATGCCAGCCGACGACATCAGATCCGAACTACCGGAGGGGCTCAACTGGCCTGCTTTTCTCCGTTTGAAGGCAAAATGGCACGTCTCGCTTGCCGCCCTTTTGGTCAGGGCAAAAACGCTCGGCGTCATGAGCGAACACACCTACGCTCAAGGATGGAAGGCGTTGTCCGTCCGAGGATGGAGAAAAGTAGAGCCTGGTCCCCTGGGGAATCCAGAGGCTCCCGTACTCCTGCAGCGCGCACTAGAACTCATGGAAACAACGGGTATCTCCTTCGCCGATTTCATCAATCGTTCCGGCCTTCCGGAAGCCGACGTTCGAACCCTGCTCAGTCGGGATATCAGCGAACGACCCCGCGTGGAGTTCTGACCTTAAGGGTGTCAATATTCCGATCAGGCTGCCGAGCTGGGCGTTCTCTGTCGATGGTGAGTCAATCGGAGTGGCGTGGTGTGGTACTCGTTGGACAGTCCACCGAGTACCTGGCGGCGCCTGATTGTGCCAGCAGGTAGGGGGATGATGTTCGGGTCGTCGTCTGGGGCTCGTAGGTCCAGGCTGCGGTGGGGCCGTCCCGCGTTGTAGTGCTCGGCATACGTGGTGAGGACGGTGCGCAGATGTCGTTCGCCGGTGATGAGGAGGCGGTCGGTGCACTCGGCGCGGGCTGTACGTATCCATCATTCGGCGAACGCGTTTGACCGGGGACTCTGCGGCGGTGTTGGGATGACGGCTGTGCCGTTGCCAGCGAAGACGGCGTCGAATGCGGCGGTGAACTTACTGTCCCGGTCACGGATGAGGAATCGGAAGCGCCCGGCCCCGTCGCCGAGGAGGAGGCAGCCCAGCAGCCAGCAGAGGATCAGGTAGAGCAGTCGCATACCCACGATCACCGATCGTGCCCATACTTGGACGATCGCAAAGCTCCAGCTCAATCACCCTACGGCAATATAGACACCCTTTAGACAGACTGGGAGCTCTGCCCACCGTGATCGGGAGGAATCAGCCGGTGCCGTACGATCCCAGCCCTCTGTCACGGGACGCTGCGAAGACCCTGCGCCAGATCGCGGAGGACCTTGACAGCGGTAAGGCCGAGTACGACAGCCCCCGCAGCGCGGCGCTCGTCCTGCGCTCGCCGAGCACCTACCTCAGATCCTGCTTCAGACCTCCGCTGCGGTGGACCGGATGGCTCGCGACCGCGACGACGCCACCCCGGTGGCCCGCATCATCGGCGAGGCTGCTACTACCGCCACGAACCTTATCGACCAACTCCGCCGCGCACACGAGGCCGCCCAAGGTGTCCGAGCTCGCTGATGTGTTGGGCACTGTCATTTGATCACCTCAGGCGCCTTCGCTTGGGGCAGCCTCAGGGGGTCTGCGGGTTCTTCAAGCCATCGACGCAAGAGGGGCAGCAGGACGTCAGAGTTGACTGGCTTGGCCAGGCAGGCGGACGCGCCTGCCTCGACAGCCAGCTCCTGGCCGCCGAGCGGACCCCGCGAAGTCAGCGCGATAATGGGCATTGCACTGCGCTCCGGCGTCCGGCGAATCTTCGCGATCGTCGTCGGTCCGTCCACCGCTGGCGGCATGACGTCGATTACGAGAACCTTGATGTCGTCGCGCTCTTCCAGAGCATCGAGGGCCACGCTGCCGTTCTCGGCATAGCTCACGTCCAGACCATGGTGTTCCAAGAGGTTGGCCAGTGCGAAGACGCTGCGTATATCGTGGTCGACGATCAACACCTTCTCACCGTCAAAGCGGATGTCCCGTTCCAACTCCGAAAATTTCCGATGCTGAGTCAAGCCCCCTGACTGCCCTCGGGCGTCAGACAGGTCAGGCAGTGCCGTCTGCCAATGAGGCAGGGCTGCAGCCCTTTGACGGTGACTGATGAGCGCAGCGAATTCATTCTGTGCCTCTGCTACCTTTTCGTCGTCCCGTGATAGTCCGCTCGGATGCAGCGGCAAGTACAGCGTGAACGTCGAGCCGTGACCTGGTTCGCTCCGTGCATGGATCTCACCGCCGAGCAGCCTCGCGATCTCTCGTGAAATGCTGAGCCCGAGGCCCGTACCTCCGTACTTTCGGCTCTTCATTCTGTCCACTTGCTTGAACGCGTCGAAGATGACTTCCATCTTGCTGGCCGCGATACCGATCCCAGTGTCCATCACGGTGAACGCGACGACATCGGCGTCTGGGCCTGACAGCGCCTCGGCCTCAAGAAGCTGCTGCCGGATAGCCAGCGGCACCTCTATGCCAGCAGGGTGAATGGTCACCTCGATCTCACCGGAGTCGGTGAACTTGATCGAGTTGGACACCAGATTGCGCAGCACTTGCAGCAGCCGGTGTTCGTCGGTGAGTAGCGTGGGGGGCAGTTCGGGAGATACACGTACCGAGAAGTTGAGGTCCTTTTCCGCTGCCAATGGACTGAAGAGGGCCTTCAGGTAGTCGGCGAGCTCTGCGAGTGTGGCAGGATTGGTGGAGACCTTCATCTTGCCCGCCTCAACCGTCGACAGGTCGAGGATGTCATTAATCAGCTGCAGCAGATCGGAGCCAGCACCGTGGATGGTCTCGGCGAACTCGACCTGCCTCTGGGACAGGTTCTTTTCGTCGTTGTCGGCGAGTAGCTTGGCCAGGATCAACAGCGAGTTGAGCGGTGTACGCAACTCATGCGACATGTTCGCCAGGAACTCGGTTTTGTGGCGCATGGAGACTGCGAGTTGCTCGGCACGTTCCTCCAGGACCTGCCTGGCTTCCTCGATCTCGGCGTTCTTAACCTCGACCTTGTGATTTTGCCGTGTCAGTAGCTCGGCTCTCTGTTCCAGTTGAGCGTTGGACTCCTGGAGGGACCTCTGTCGTTCCTCCAGTTCCGCCGTCTGATGGCGCAGTTTTGCGGCAATCTCCTGAGATTGGCTTAACAACTGTTGGGTTTGCTGTTGTTCCAGGATCGCTGCACTGCTGAGCTGGATGAGATTGGCGACTTTATGCGGGATGTCAGGGCGGCGTTCACCTAGCCAGCGTTGCGCCTCGGCCACTCGGGTGGCAGAGAGCAGGTCTTCATCTCGGGCGCGTTCTTCCATGACGATGAGCCACTGCTGGAAATCGGCGTCTTCCTCGACCCAGACAGAGAGTCTGTCCCATTCCCGAATTAAAGCCTCGTGTGCGATCTCTGCTGTCTCGGGTCCGTCAGGTCCCAGGATGACAAGACGTCGGTCCGGTTCGGCAAGTAGCTGGGCGATGTACCAGTCAGTGCTGAGATGGGAGCGTTCGGCGGTGACGCGAACGGCGCTGGCCGCCCCACCGCGGGCACGGATCATGGAAAGCAGGGCGCGACGGATGCGTTGCTCATCCAGTCGGAGTTGTTCGTGCAGCCAGTAGTAGGCCTTCTCTGCATGCTGGTTCAGGGCTCCGGCAACGCCTCCGAGGCCGTGATAGCTGTCGAAACTGATCTGGCGTTCACGCTGTAGGGGCCATAGTTCGGTCAGAGTGAACTCCAGGAGCGGCAGACTACCTGCCGCCCTACTGGCTTCACCCGCGATCGTCTCCGCCAGTCCCGGGCTGAAGGCCACGCCAGCAAGCTGTGCCGGCTCCACGATCACCCGCGTCAGTGCTGCCTCGTCCAGCGGGGAGACGTTCAACTGCCGATCCTGTAGCCGGGAACCGATATTGGGCAGTTCCAGCAATTCGGGAAGAAAGTCGGCACGCAGTGTGCAGACCAGACGTACGTTTGCGTCTTGCACTGTGTCTGGGGGCGGTAGCAGATGCTGCAGGAACTCCAGCGCCTTCTCCGTTTCCGGACTCCCGCTAAGCACCTCCTCGAACTGATCCCCAATGAGGGCTAGGCGTTCGCCGGTTAACAGGGCAACCTTCGAAGCTACGGGCCAGAATCCGTCCTCGCGCAGTGCCCGGGCTCGATGGTCCAACTGTTCAAGGGAGTGGTTCGCTCCAGGATGCTCAAGATCAAGCAGGGCCCGAGCAACTGATTCATAGGGGGTCACTCCCGGTCGGAAGGACGCCACGGTCCATCCGTCGGCCGAGAGCGCAGGCTGCAGTCCAGCCGCAACTAGGGACGACTTGCCGACACCGGAAGGGCCGGTGACGACAACGAGCGGCTGAGCCCTCACCATCTCCCGGAGCCGCTTGACCTCACGCTCGCGCCCCACGAAGATGCCTGCCTGAGCGTCTGCGGCTGTGAACGCCCGCAGCCCTCGGTACGGACACGGAGGAAGTACCAACCGACCCAGGACCTCGGACCATGCGGCCGCTACCTCCGACAGGGGCACCGCATACGCATCTTGCGCTGCGCCTCCTTTGCTGGCGATGGCGAGCATTCCTACTGCTGCATCGCCCCAGCGATCCGTCGCCACAACTGGCGTGCCGCTGTATCCCGGCTGAGCTCGCAAGGCGGCCTCGGCGCGGGCATCGAGCTGGATCAAACCACCACCGACTGCTCCCCGTATGGAGCAACTTGCCCAGGCCCCCTTGTCCTTTCGGTCGGGGGCACTTGGATAGCCGAACACTGATACCTGCGAATCGGGGGTCAGGCCAATACGCGCATCGACTAACCGCGCTGGCCCGGCTCCAACGGGCAGAGTGTCCCCACCCACAACGACCAAGCCGGCTACATCGCGTCCAGAGCCGCTTGGCCCGGAGGGCGGATCCCACGCCTCCACTCGACAGATACGAAGCGGTGCGCCGTCGGTGTCGCCGAGCAACACGAACTCAACCTGAACTCGTGCGTCGTCACTGGGGCGTTCAAGGTGGTGCTTGTCGCGTCCGAGCGCTGCATTGACGACATGCGCGCATGTGACGATGTGCCGGTCTCCGACGACGAACCCGAGGCCGATGGGAGCGCCCGAGCCCGCTGACCGGATCTTTACGATGAACCCTTCCCGTCGAGCATGCATGTGGGTCAAGCGCGCTTCCAGACCACCCGGACGGCGAAGTTCACCTCTGCCGTCCCCTTAGCGATGATCACGCCGCTTTCGCCACCGATCTTCAGCCCGAACTCAATCTCCATCTCATCCGGCTTAAGCTCTCGGACCGTTTCAGAGACCTGCGACAGAGCCGGCCTCACGCGGTCCAGCGCTTGGCGGAGCGAGGTTTGGGCTCGGGCTACCACGCCGTCGTCCGCTGCAAGTTCCAGGTCAGAGCCCACCAAGCCGCCGTCAACCTCGAAGACGGCAGTGCCTTCGCCATCATCGTCCACTGTCATCATGACGAGTTCCGCCACAGTGCCCCCTTGCGCTCGGCGAGCCCCCAGCCATGGGGCCAGCAACAATGTCCCTCATCCTGTGACATCCAGTACTGTCGTCGCAGGGAAATCCAGGAGAGATTCCGAAGGTATCGAGCCACTCTCACGCTGTGCGGCGTATGGAGGACGGTGGACGTCCAGCATGTGTATGCATGGGTGGGCGGAGAGTCGGGGGGAGGCTCCGCCGCCCGTCACTCGTGTCCCGGCTGTCTCCCGCTGCCCTTCTTCGTAAAGACCGGGAGATGGCGGAGTGCGTCCCGCCGGGCGCGGGGAGGTCAGCGCCCGGCAGGGGCCTCGGGACTACTCGCTGAGCAGCTGGTGGAGGAAGACAGAGTTGGCCGCCACGTCGTGGCCGAGGGCCACGGTGTGCTGGAGCAGTTTGTCCAGGTGGTAGGCAACGCTCCGCCGGGCGTCGCTGCTGCCACTGCCGCCAGTCGGAGCGAGGCCGAGGATGTCGGGGTAGCGGTCCTCGGTCACGCCGTGCATGAAGTCAGCCTCGCTGAGCGTGCGGCGGCAGCCCCCGACGGCCGGGGCGGCGTCGCGCTCGATTCGCGGGAACAGCACCGCCTGCGCCAAGCCGCCGGTGGCCAGCTTCAGGCCGAACCAGTCCGCGAACTTGGTCGGGGTCCTGCACCTTGCGTTCCCGCTTGCCGCCGGGCTCCACAGCGGTTCGCGCCGCCCGGCCAGAACGGCCTCGGTGACCTGGGCGTGCTGGGTGGGGTGGAGGGACTTCCCCGCCAGCAGGCGCTTGCGGGCGACGTCGTACCACCCTGTGGGTGCCGGAAACTGCGTCACCCGAGGTGACCTGCGGGTTCGGATCTACCCGAGCGCGGGAGGCTGGCGGGTGCTGTGCGGCATCATGCTGGGTCGTGGCGATACGTCTGATCTATCAACTAACGTGCCAGCTCTTCGGGTGGCTTGTGCTGCTTGCCCGGTCGAGTGCGGCGAAGGACGTCGAGATCTTGACGCTCCGGCACCAGCTCGCTGTCGCGCAACGCATCCAGCCACGGCCTCGGTTTTCTTGGAGCGATCGGACTGTCATGGCAGCGCTGCTCCGGATGGTGAACAAGAAGCAGCGTGCACGGCTGGCGTTGCTGGTCACACCGCGGTCGGTCCTACGCTGGCACGCACGCCTCGTCGCCCGGAAGTGGACCTATCCACACCGCCGCCCGGGCCGACCTCCGAAGCCGGAAGCACTGCGGCACCTGATCCTGCGCCTCGCGCGGGAGAACCCGGGGTGGGGATATCGACGGACCCACGGCGAACTGCTTGGTCTGGGACGCAAGGTCGGCGCCTCCACCGTCTGGGAGATACATCGTGGCCACCGACCTCTTCCACATCGACACCATCCTCTTGCGGCGCCGGTTCGTGCTGTTCTTCATCGACCATGGCGCCCGCCGCGTGCACATCGTCGGCATCACTCGACACCCGACCGGCCCCTGGATCACCCAGCAAGCGTGTTCACTCGGCGAGTGGGGCCACCTTCCGCATCCACCGCCCCCGGCGTCACGGCGTCGGGGGCGGGGATCCGGCTCAGTCCGCGTCGAGCTCGCCGAGCAGGGCGATGGTGAGCTCGTCGACCGGGCGGGCCCCGGACCCGGTCTCCTGGCTGAAGGTGTTCACCATCATCACCACCGCCGTCCCGCTCTCCCGGCTGAACGCCGCGCAGGTGCTGAATCCGCCGGTGCTGCCGTTGTGCCAGGTCATGGTCCGGCCGCTGGGCAGCGGGCTGAGATGCCAGCCGAGGCCGAGCCGCAGGTCGCGGTCGACGGTGAAGTGAGGCCGCTGGGTCAGCTCGATGGCGGCCCGCAAGGGCGAGCGCTCCGGATGGAGTTGGGCGCCCAGGAAGCGCAGCATGTCATCGGCGGTGCTGTAGATCGAGGTGCCCGCCGCGCTGAGCACCCGGTCGTGCCAGTCGGGAACGGCCTCCCCGTCGAGATGCCCGACGGCCTTGCGGGAGGCCATATCCGGCCGCAGGGTCGTCGTGGTGTCCGACAGACGGAGCGGCGCGGCCACCCGGCGCCACAGCATCGCGTCCACGGCGTCGAAGGCCAGCGCCTGGCCCAGCAGTCCGAAGCCGAGGTTCGCGTAGGCGTATGTGCTGCCCGGCTCGCTGTCCAGGGTTGTCTCGCCGAGCCCGGCGGCCAGGTCGTCCAGCGTGTAGCGGGCGTACGGATCGTGGGGATCCGCTCCGGCGAGGAGGTTGGGCGGCAGCGAGGACAGACCGGAGGTGTGGGTCGCCAGATCGGCCAGGGTGATCCGCCGGGGGCCCTTGCGCGGGACGGGGAAGCGGGCGGGCAGGACGAGCGGTGCGTCGAGGCGGGTCTCGCCCGCGCAGACGGCGCGGGCCAGGGCGGTGGCGGTGAGTGTCTTGCCGATCGAGCCGAGCTGGAACACGGTCCGGCCGTCCGGTGCCGGTGCCTCCCCGTCCTTGGCCGCGCCCGCCACGTAGGGACGTCCGCCGTGGATAACCCCGCAGACCGCGCTCGGACTGCCGGCGGCGAGCGCCCGGTCCAGTTGACGCCGTACCCGCGCGGGCAGGGTCCCGTCGGCCGCGGCGGCGGTCCCGGGCAACAGCGATACGCCCGTCGCCGCCGTCGCCACGGTAAGAAATTTCCGTCGGTCCATGGGTCACTCCCCCGTCGTTCGGTTTCCTGTCGGCACCACGGTGGACAGCAGCACGAGCAGCGGCACCACCCTGCCCGGAGGCACCTGGTAGTGGCCGCGTCCCTCGGCCTGGAGCCAGCCGGCCGCCGTGAGCTGCTTGAGGTGGTGGTAGAGCTGGCCGGTGGTGTTCAGCCCGGCGGTCTCCTGCAGCTCGGCCGCGGAGCGGGTGCCGCGCAGCACCGCCCGCAGCAGGGTGAGCCGCACCGGGTGGCCCAGCGCGGCGTACGGCGCGGCGTGTTGGGACCAGTCCGCGTCGAGCAGCCCGTGCGCCGCCGCGCCCTGCTGCCATTCGTAGTGCTCGCCGTTGGGCAGGTCGACCGCGCCGGTGAACAGCACCTGCCCCTGCCCCGTGAGCCGTCGGCGCAGCCCCTCGAGCGCCCAGAACACCTCGTCCCGGTCTGCCTCCGGCGGCGCGGACTCCAGTCGCGTCACCCGCTCTTCGAGCGCGGCGACCCGCTCATCGAGGGACTCATCGGCCATGGTTCGAGGTTACGTTATTACGGAATAACAGAGCAAGGGGATCGTTACGACAGCACCGCGATCCCATCCAGCTCCACCAACGCCGCCTCGTCCCACAGGCGTAGGACACCGATGACCGACGATGCGGCCATCACTGCTGGTCAGGGCCCTGCGGCCACGCATTGTGGGTGCCGATAAATCATCCGCGCAGTTCAGGCCGCTCGCTGGTACTCGTGGAGGGTTCCGCCGAGTCGGTCTCGTCTGCGGACGTCCAGGTGGGCAAGCTGGGCTTGTTGCGTGATGGGGGGCGGGTAGCGGGCGGCAGGGAGCGGCTTGTTCCAGGGCTCTGTGCGGGCGGTGCTCGTTGTAGAAGGATTCATACCCGCGCAGGGCGTGGAGGAGATGACCCTGGTTCCAGATCAGGGTCCGGTCCAGGAGTTCGCTGCGGCAGGTCTGTATCCAGCGCTCCATGAGCGAGTCAATCCGTGGTATCCGAATGCCGGTCGTGACGACCTTGAGACCGGCATCGGTCATCAGGGTGTCGAAGGCGGCTGTGAACTTCGAGTCGCGGTCTCGGATCAGGAACCGTGCCCTGCTGCCCGCGTCCTCGAGGTCCATGAGGAGGTTGCGTCCGAGCTGCACGATCCAGTACCCGGTCGGATGCGCGGTGACACCGAGGATCCTGATGCGACGGGTGGTGTGCTCGATGACGGCGAAAACATACAGGCGCGCCCCTGTCAGCGCTCGGACTTCGAAGAGATCGCAGGCGAGAAGGGCCTCGGCCTGGCTGCGCAGGAAGTCGGCCCAGGTGGTGCTCTGCCGTTCGGGTGCGGGTGGGATGCCGTGCTCGCGGAGTATCTCCCAGACCGTGGAGGCGGCGACCTTGATCCCCAGCGCGGCGAGCTCGCCGTGAATCCGGCGATACCCCCACGAGGCATTTTCCCTGGCCAGACGCAGGACGAGGGCGCGGATCGATCGAATGGTGCGTGGGCGTCCACGCCGCTTGGACACGCAGGTCGCGGTATGGCACCGCCTGAGCAGCTCCCGATGCCAGCGAATCACTCCACATGGAAGACCCGCTGCGCCGAGGAACTGACCGATGAGGAGACCGGTCTCGCCCCCAGGCGTAGCAGATCTGGGACGAAACCGGGCTGGCCATCGAAATCGGCCGGACCGCACCAGCGTCACACCGAACTGGGCTGGTCCCCGACCGAACTCCTCCGCCGCGCCGGCATGACCAGCCCGCCATCGCCTGCCTGGAAACCAGCATCACCCTCCCCTCCACCCGCGCCCCGCCACGCGTGGCCACCGCCCTGGGCCAGCAACTCCACATCACCATCGGCTACGCAGTTTGACCAGGGGCGACGAGTTCCGAACAGCACACATCACCTCCTGGGTGCACTCCCGTCCGTGCTGTCACCCGGGCTGACCCCGTCCCTCGCGCTCGGGTTCGATGGAAGTCGTAGGGCTGACCGTTCTCGGGACGAGCCAAGGCCACGACTGGGACAGCGTTCCGTCGGCCTCGATGCCGTGGCGCTCGTAGCTGTCCACCTCCTCCCCTCGGGAAGAGGCCAGGTCGAACAATCAGCTGTCGTCTCCGGTGTCGATAGCCGCGAGGTACAGCCGCTCCGCCTTCTCAGGGTGCCCCGACTCTGCCGCCCACTGCGCCAGCTTCCGCAATGCCTTGGAGTTCCCCAACCAGGCGGCCGCCTGGTGCAGGCGTTCGGCCTCCTCGCGGTTTCCTTTACGTTCGTGCGCATCCGCGAACAGCTCGTGCAGACTGCCGTACTCCAGGAACCAGCGGGTCACCGGATCGACGTCCGGCCTGTTGTGGCGCAGCACATAGGAGTCGACGTCCTCCAGGACGAACAGGGCCGTGTCCTCGGCCCCGGAAGACGAGGGGGCTCCAACGCCTCTCGTCGCTCCGCATTTCGATCCGCTTCCCATCGCGCCTCCCAATCGAGATGCCTTCGCGCGGACTCGTTTCCCAGCTCAGCTGCGGCCAGGTATAGCTGCCTGGCCCGGACTCCGTCCCCGGACAGTTCATGCCTGAGTGCCAGCCTCGCCAGGGTGTCCGGGCACACGGCATCAGTAGCGCCTCGGAGGATCCGGTCCGCTTGCGCAGACTCCCCCGCCTCTATTCGCCGCCACGCAAGTTCGCCCGCCGCCTGTCCGTCACCCGCGGCTGCGGCGGCCTCGATGAGCCGGTGCGCTGTCTCGTGGTCTTCGGCCCGGTCCATCCGCATTGCGAGCGCGAACAGGGCGGACGGGTCCCCGGCGTCCGCACTGGCTGCGTACAGGACGGCAGCGTGGCGCAGCCTCGCCCGCTGCTGGGCGGCGTAGGCGAGGCGGTGGAGGTCCGTGGCGTCCGTGAGGTGCTCGGCCGCGGCGTCCCAGAAGGAGGCCAGCGGGCAGACGGTTCGGCGGGTCCGGTCACCGTGCTGCTGCAGGAAGTCGGCAAGGCGCACCACGCCCGACGCAACGCCCATCCGGCCTGGACGGGCGACGTCCTTTAGCGGGCTGGTGGTCTGCTTGACGATGGTACGGGCACGGGCGAGCGCCCGGGTTGAACCACCCGGGGTCGACGGCCCTTTCATCGTCGTCTAGGTAGCCCGGGCTGCGGCCTCCAGGAAGGCAAGCAGCACCGGGTGATCTGAGCCCTGTACAGGCTCTCCACCGCACCACGTCGATGGGAGTAGACCAGGTCAAGCAAGCACTCCGCGTCAGGCCCGCCACATGCCGTCAGACCAAATTGCGTGGTCGCCAGCGTGGTACCACTAGTCGCTCGTGCTGAACTTCTATGCTGTGGCCGGTGGGGAGAGCCGAGCAAGGAGCATGGGGGACGCTGGTGCGGTGGTGCGGGACCGGCCGACGGGCGGTGTCGTGAACGAAATGCAATCGGAACCGTTAATCCGGCTGGCCAGCCTGCGCCAGCTACAGCAGGCAATCACGAGGCTCAACACAAGCCACAGCCTCGCGGACACTTTGCAGGCCGTAGCCGACGGCCTCCCGAGCGCCCTCGGCTACGGATTATCGGTCGTGCACCTGGTCGGCCCCGCAGGCGACCTCCAGGTAGCCGCCATAGCGGGTAGCCCCGAGGCCGAGGTACATCTGGACGGGCAGACCGGTCCGCGCGACTCGTGGGAGCGCCGCCTAACAGAAGGCGACCGTTGGGGAGACCTGCGGTTCATCCCGTACACCCGTAGCGCCTTCTTCGACGACGGAGTACCGGAGTGGAACCATCCCGCGCCGGACCGTCAAGGGGAAGATGCATGGCACCCGGGCGATCGGCTCTACGCCCCGATGTACGCCGTTGGCAGCCAATTGCTCGGTATCATCGCGGCCGATGGCCCGCACGACGGGCTACGCCCCGGAGCATGGGGGTGCGAGGCGCTGCAGACGTACGCCTTCCATGCCGCCATCGCCATCGGGAACGCCCGGCTGCGCGGCAACATGCAGCGCGCCCTGCTGCGCCTAGAGCGCGAGCAGCAGGCACTCCGGGCCAGTGAGGATTCCTTCCGACGGGCGTTCGAATATGCGCACAGCGGCATGGCCATCGCCGAGATGGGCGGCGATGGCCACGGTCGCCTGCTGCGCACCAACGAGGCCCTGTGCCGGCTGCTGGGTCGCCCGGCCTCTGCGATGCGTCGCTACGCGTTCGCCGACCTCGTCCATCCCGAGGACATCGGCACCCTGCTACGCACCTCCGCCGAGGGCGGCCGCTCCGAACTGCGCCTTGCTCGCCGTGACGGCTCTTACGTCTGGGTTGCGCTGCACAACTCGGTAGTCGCCGACGCCGCCGACGGCCCGCGTTTTCTGCTCACCCACATCGAGGACATCGAAGAACACAAGCGCCATGAATTGCAGCTCACCCGCCGCGCCAACCATGACTCCCTCACAGGCCTGATCAATAGCGCCGAGCTGCGGACCCGGTTCAGCCAAGCGATCTGCGCCGGCGAGCGTGACAAGGGCGCCGACCGTACACCGATCGGCCACGTCCACATCGGACCGCCCTCCGAGAAGGAGGACGCCCTGAGCACAAGTGGCCGACTCGCGGTCCTCTTCTGCGATCTCGACGGTATGAAGCACATCAACGACCGCTTCGGCCGCCACATGGGCGATGTGACGCTGATCGAGGTCGCCCGGCGGCTGACCACTCAGGTGGGAGAGGGCGACACGGTGGCGCGTATCGGCGGCGACGAGTTCGTGGTGCTGGTCGCGGGTCGCGGCGAGTCGGAGGTGAACGACCTCGTCGCGCGGCTCCGTGCGGAGGTAGCCCAGCCTATCCGGGTAGGTCGGCGCCGGGTGAACGTGGGCGCAAGCTTCGGGGTCAGTTGGGCCGCCTGCGGGACGCCGATCGAGGAGGTTCTTAAGGCTGCGGACGCGCGCATGTATCAAGACAAGCAGGCCCGCTTCGCCGAACGTCAATCCGTGCGGGAGCCGGAGTCGCACCCTGACCAAGGGAATGTAGTGGCCAGCCGCCTACGGGACCAGTCGGCAGGGGTGTGGGTTCCGCACCGGCCGCCCGTCCACTGGCAGTTCGTCAACCGGACGCGGACGCACACCGCAGCCACAGAGGAACCGAGTGTCGTCGAGGTGAGCAACGCCGAGAGCCTGTACATACTCCTCGACGCCCCGCACGTCCACCACGTGATTCTCCGGGGTGACCTGGCCGATCCAGGCCCGCTGCACCGCCTCCCCGGGATGAGGTCGCTCACGGTCGCCGACAACGCCCTGCTCACCGACCTGACGGCTCTGGATGGTTGTGAGCGGCTGCGCGTCCTCACCCTCACGGGCTGCGACGCGCTGGCCAACGTGAGTGCGCTGGCCGGGACAGGGGTGGTCTTCCTCGACATCGCGCCTCTCCCTCCGGTCGACGTCCTGGCGTCTCTGTCCGCGGCCCGCTGGCTGCGGGAGCTGAGGCTGCCGGAGCCACCGGCCGAGGGGACAGACGCGCTGAGCCGTTGGCTGCCAGAGGTACGGATCGAGATCACCGGCCCGGCCGGGGCCGGTGACGCGGCGTCTACCCGCTGAAGCGCCTGTGCGTGCTGATCATGTCCTGTTCCTGTGACGGCGTGAGGAAATCCAGCCGCACGTGCCCGGGTTCTGAAGCTCCGGCATCCGCCTGGCCATGCGCGAAGACGAACAGCAGTCTGGGAAACGCTGTCTTGAGACGATCCACAAGCTCTCGGTCGGGCTGGAGGTTCAGCACGACGGTGACGGGCCCCTGCTCGTTTTCCTCCCGCGCCAGCACCCGCTCCATCGTAACCTCGTCGCACCCCCCGTAGAAGATCTCTTCGGTAAGGAAGGCCCGTATGTCCTCCACGAGGCCGTCGAGGAAATCCACCCCCGCACGAGGAACGGGCTTGTATGACACCCAGGGCTCCGGGGCCTCGCTGGCCCTGCGTAGATACATGTCGGCAGTGCCCGGGTACTGGGCCCGCAGGATGGCGATGCGTACGTCTGCGGAGGCTCTCAGTCCGTGCAACTGCTGCGCCGCCGTGCCAGGCACCCGGGCGAACGGCACCACCACATCCACCAGGTCCCGGCGCAGCTCCTTGTCCTTGAGCAGGGGCAGAAAGCGACTGAGCGCCTTGCGCATAGCGCACTCGTCGCCGAAATCCGTTACGGGGCGCTCGCTCAGGAGTCCGGCGGAGATGACGTAGTTCATGTGGTCCGCCGCGAAGTCCCGACCGGTAACGCCCAGCAGCTCGGCGGTGTCCATCAACACCGGCGTGTCCAGGGACTCGATTCGGTCCGCGACGAACTCGGTCACCCGCGGATACGGGAGGGAACCGCACCGCTCGACCAGTACGCGCAAGGGATCGGTGAGTTTCCTCGGGGGGCACATCGGCCCGGCCTCCGACGTCCAGTCAGCCATGTCGAACCTGTCCAACCTCACAGCGGCCAGGTCGCTGTCCGCCAGCTTCCGGCGGTTGACCCCCGGTAGCGTAACCGGGAGGAGGAGAAAACTGCTGTTGGTGGCCTCACACAGATACGTGGAGACGAACGCCTCCTCCAGGACGTAGCGCGAGGTGAGGGCGTGGGGAGAGAGTAAAAGCACAGTCGCCTGACAGCGGCGCAGCTCCCGCATGAGCTTGTGATGCCACATGTCGCCTCCGGTCAGTGCCCCCGATTCGCCCGCCGTGTCGACCACCGGGAGGCAGCCCAGATCGCGCAGGAGCTCCACCGTGGCGTCACGGTACGGGACGCACATGCAGTGGATACCTTCACATGACTTGGAGCTGTGGCTGACAAAGACGCGGGGACGGGACATGGGGCTACTTCTCCTGCGAAGATGGCGTTGATCGGACACGGATCGGGGCGGTCACCCCGACGAGGGAGGCCCGGTCAGCCGGAACCACATCACGGCGCCGGCGGCCATGGTCACAAAGACACCCGAGTCAGCGGACCGCGGCACATCGGAGCCGTTGAAGAGATCCAGCAGCCGGACGGCGCCGTGGTTCAGTAACCGGGCGGTGCCATGATGCTCCCCGTCGAGGCGCACCATGGTGGACGTCCACGCCAGGTTGACCAGACATAAGACTCGTTCGTCCCCGTGACTGCGGAGCACGCCCAGGATGCGATCAGTCCCCAGATCGAGGACCTGACACACGCCCCGCGAGAGTGCGAGGTGGTTCCGCCGCAGTTCGAGCATGGTGCGGAGGGGGGCGGCTGACCTCCATTTCGCATCCTCGGCCAGCAACTCCAGCGGCAGACAGGGACCGCCCGGCAGAGACAGCAGGATGGACGCTGCCAGTCGCCGGTCCTCCGCCCGGAGCCCCGGGGGCAGCGCGTAGCTCCACTGGAACGGGGCGTCGGCCTCGGCGAGCAGCGCGAGGGTACCGGAGATGTCGTCCCGCAACGCAGACACGACCTGGGCGAATCGCGTGTCGGGGAGTTCGCGGTTGCGGATGGTGAATCCGAGCGAGGCGACGAGTTCATTCGCAGGCTCCGTGTGGAACACGCTTGCGGTGTTCTCCTCCTGTGCCACCGCGCCCCCGGCCGGCGCGTACATGAGCAGTCGCTCGTCGTAGCCGTCCAGGAGATGGCGTATGTCCTCCAGGGTCCTCACTTCGATGACCCCGTTCCCGACCAGCCGCAGCCCGTCCACGCCCCGGTCCAGCCAGCGGCGCACCGTCTGCAGGGGAGACGACGACAATGGTTCGTCCCCGAGATCGAGCACGACGCGTACTCCGCGCTCGCGGGCGACGGCGAGCAGGTCAGCGAAGTTTCCCAGGTCCTCCGGCAGTTGTCCTACGGCCACACAGCCGACTCCCCATTCCTGGAGGAACTGAATCCACCGGACGGGCGGGCCGAGGCCATCCGCGAGCGAAGCCTCCACGAAGACGCAGCCACGGGCCCACAACGGCACCGAGTCGTCCTCAGGCGCGGGCTCCGGGTCCGGCGTGACGAGATATCTGCGGCCGTCTTCCACGCTCAGCTCGACCGGTCCACCCGCCCCTGCCACCACCCAGCCGCTGCCGACCGACGCGACCCGGTCGGCCCTGAAACGCAGCAGAGTCTCCGCCGCCGGCTGGTCCTGCTCCACGAGCGACCAGTCCATCAGCCGGTGGTCGCGACCAGCACCGGCCACCCTGGCTCGGTCGTCACTGACGGCCAACGACACCACGCGCCACGGCGCCCGCCCGACCAAAAGCGGCCCCCGCGTGGTATCGGACGCGGTCTCCTGCGACCAGACACGGCCGTCGTCGGTGGCCCAGACCAGGATCGAGCCGTTCGCCGTCCCGGACACGGCTGTCACCCGTGAGGCCAGGACAGTTGCGTTCCGCTCGCCGTCGACCAACCATGTGCGCAGTATCGTCGAGGGGTCGACAACTGCCAGCCTGGCACCGTCCTGAGAGATCCACAGCAGATCGACGGCCAGCCCCTGGAACGTCCAGGTGCGCAACTGCCCCTCGGCCAATGGGGCGTCGACGCGCACCAGGGTACCCGCGCTCTCGTCCGTCCAGTACAGGACGGTTCCTGCACCGGCCGCCAGATGATGTATTGCATCCTCCGACGCCAGTCGGCCGACGGCGCTCTCCGTATGACGCACCAAATGGAACTGGCGTACGACATCGCCCTCCACCCATGAGAGCACTGTCCCGTCCGTAGAGAGAGCCAGATTCCTGCGCGCTGTCGGGTAGGCATCGGCGGATAGACGGACTATCTCCGCGCTGTCATGCCCGTGGACAACGATGGTGCCGTCCGGGAGAAGTACCGCACACTGTGCGGACGGGGAAATGGGCATCGCCGGATCGGCGGTCGAGGAGACCGCGATGCCGAGCACGGCCCCCGGGTGTGCCAGGCTCGCGTCCACCACCCCCTCCTGTGAGACCCGCTGCACCACGCTGAAGGGCAGGTGCAAGGTTTGCTCCTCATGGAGTTCCAGACGCACCGGCTCCGAAGAGTGGCCCAGCGGGCTCAACGCATCCAGCCGTACCTGGCGCGTGCCCACGGCCCCGATCGTCCTAGACCCGTGGGACGGCGGCCTGCTGACGACGATGCCGTCGGAACGTGCCCTCACCCCGAGCTGCACCGAGCGCTGCACCAGCGCCCGGGCCTCGGCGGTAGCGTAGGAGGACCGTCCCAGAGGGTCCGGGGGCGGCTCCAGCCCCAGCCGTTCACAGGAGACCACCTGGAGGCGCCAGACATCCCCGCGGCGCAGCACTGCGGCGGGCAGGCGTGGCATGTAGTGGAGCACCCAGCGTCCCGCGTCGTCCGCAGCCGCGCCGTCCGAGGAGACGGCGTTCAGGACCGCACCCATCTGCTGCGCCAGGCGGTGTTCCGGCATCGGTGTGAGGGACAGGTAGGACCACAATAGTTCCTCGTACAGTCTGACGATGGCGGGGGCGCGGGCATGGGCTGAGGTGGTGAACTCGTGGATGTCCGCCAGCCGTTGGGGAGACTGACGCAACAGCCTGTCTCGCAGTGCCTGTGCGGCCTCGGGGTCAAGCAGCAGGCTGTGCACGCCCGCCGCCTCCACCAGGAGTGAGAACCACAGATCGGCCTCGAGCCCTGCCGCAGACTCGGGAAGGAAGCGCAACCGGGCACGGCGCAGGAAGTTCCGGTCGACGCCGGCAGCCAGCGATACGCACTCCGCAAGGCGGACCAGATCAGGCTGCTGACGTGCTAACGCGTCGACGAGGTCCGCCATTCCCTGTTCTCCTCGGAGCCCGGTCATGATCTCTCCATCATGTCGCGAGCCCTGCTCGTGGCCTGCCTTACCTCACCGAGCGTGATACGGCGGTCGAAAGGCACCAACGCAACCTTCTCGCGCAGGCCCGGGGGGTACCCCTCACGGTCATACGGTGTCAGACAGATCACCGGGCACCCGGCGTGCACCACTGCCTCGACGAAACGCCGCCACTCCTCTGCCCGGGCGGCGTAGGCTCCGGTGAAGGGTGGCCGGGCCCGGCCGAGGTCGGACACCAGGACCACTGGCGTGCCCGGAACAGGAGGCCTGTAGACCTGCGGGCCGGTCAGGACGGAACGGACCACACCCTGCGCAGGGCAGCCACGGAACCTGAGTACCTCGACCCTGTCCCGTCCCGCAACGCTTTCCACCAGGTCCCGCAGCCAGGCCCGGTCGAGATGGAAGGGCGCCATCCCGGGACCATGATCGGTCAGGAGCTGGACTCCACGCCGGGCGCTGGGCCGGTGCTGCCAGGGGACCGCACGTACCACCTGCTGACTCGATACCTTCCCGATCAGCCGCCGCTGGTCTAGTGTGCGGCTCTCCACCGGGGTGGACACAGCGGCGAACATCAACCCCCGCGCCCAGTCCGTCGTCCACGGCGGCTCGAAGGGGAGGGAGGCCTGGCCATCATTGCCATCCGGCTCATGGCCGGGTGCGTCAATCGGCGGGACCGCGGGGGCGGGAGGTACGAGAGGGACCGAGGGCGGCCGCAGGACGGTGAGCGAGAAGTCGACGTCCCGTCCCGCGAGTTCCGGCGCCCGTACCCGCACCTCGCTCGGAGGGAAATCGGCGGCGCTGGTGGAGCCAGGGTCCCTGAGACATCCGGGGCGGCGCGGCACCGGCGCCGGCGCCGGGAATGATGGTGCAGGCCGGGGGCCGCCGCCGGAGTCCTCTGCGAGGACAGGTGCGGGCAGGGCAGTCGGGACCGTCTCGCCACGACGTCCGGGCCCTTGGGTACGGAGGGTGGACGTGACCGCCGCACCGACAGTCAGACCGACCGTCGCCTCGTCGGGCTCCATGCCCAAGAGCCCCGCAATAACCGAGGCGGTCTCGGTGTCCCGCGGTCGCAGCCCCGACAGCGCCTTGATCAGATCACCTATAAAGATCTCACCCCGAGCAGTCACGTGTTGCGCTCCACGCCATCACGGCGCCTGTGCGGGGCGCGGCGCTTTTGGAGAGTGACGTCCTCCAGGACAGCCCACTCAGGTGTACCCGGCACTACCCCCAACCGCTGGCTCGCCTTGAGTGCGTCCAGGTACTCCGCAGTGCTGGGGCCGGGGCCGGATCCCTCCAACTTGGCGCGGACGTCAAAGACCTGGTCGGCGACATAGCCCGCGAGTGCCTCCTCGTAGTGCGTGCCCAGATGCCCGCGCGCGACCCGAAGGAGGTGCTCCCTGTCCGGAGGACGCAGCTCGAAGACGATACAGCGGCGCAGGAAGGGGCGGGGGAGCTCGCGCTCGTCGTTCGTCGTAATGACGACCAGTGGGGCCTCGCTCTCACTCACCGTCACCTGCCGTTCGTCGTCCCAGGGGCAAGGAAAAGACAGTGAACCCAGCGGGCCCAAAAGGCTGTTGGGCAGGTCAGGGTCGGCCTTGTCGATCTCGTCGATAAGCACGACAGACCGCCTCGTTCCCCCCTCCTCGAAGGCCCGCCACAGGGGGCCCTTTGCGTAGTAGCGTGAAACATCCGGGTCGAGCTGGTGCGCCTGGGCATCGTTGAGTCGCTTCAGGGCGTCGAACCGCCAGAGGAGGTCCTCCGGCTCTGTCCTGGCGGTCACAACGTGGGTATAGCGATTCCAGCCCATGATTCGGCCGACATTGGGTGCTAGGGAGGACTTGCCCGAGCCAGGCGGTCCGAAGAGCAGCAGCGGTCTACCCGTCTTAAGCGCGACGTTGACGGCCAGCACGAGCCGGTCATCGTCGAATACGTAGACCTCGTCGTCTGTGGGATAGCCCGAGCCGTCGGTCGGGGTCGTGACTCCGTCCGAAATCGGCGCGAATTCCTTGTCGTACGTCAGCAATCGGTCCCTCCCGGCTGCAGTAGGGCAGGTCTTTGATCGTCCGGTCATTCTGCCCTCGGCGCGGTGTTGGCGAGGTCCGAATGCTGCCAACGGTCGACCGATTTTGCAGTGGTTGGCGAGAAACCACGATCGAACATAGGGAGCATGTCACCGGAGCAGGCATGCGGGACGACCAGACTCTGGTCGCAGTTCAGCGGACAAGTGGGCGTGTACATGCCATACACCTAGCAGTCGGGCTCGTGCCGTCACTCGCCCTGCCACTTCACCATCCATGCTTCGTTCTGTACGGAGATCACGCCCTCGCAGTGCTCGATCAGCCGGTCCTCGTCCTCCGGGCTCATGGGCAAGTCGCGCAGCCAGCGTTGATACGTCCGCTCCAGCTCCGACGCTGTCCGCGAGAACTCGAGTTCTTGATAGTCGTACTTGCCCGTCGCCGCGTAGGCGGTCACCGCCGTCCCGGCCGTGGCCGCCACGGCCAACCACATCCCGGCGAAGGCCACCTCGAACGCGCCTCCCACGGCAGCCAGCACCGTGGTGAGAGCGCCGAACGTGAACTCGACGCGGCGCACCACGGCGAGCCGACTACGCATCTGCTGGGCACGCGGAAGGTAGTAGTTGTTGATCTGCCCCTTTACCCGCGTCTCCATATAGGACACAAGATCCCCGATGGCAGGCAGATCCCGCAGCACCGGAGACAGCTCGGCGGTGTACCGCGTCAAGTCAGCACTCTCGAATTGCAGTTGTTCGACGCGCTCCACGAGTAGCGCGTCCGGATCGGCAGCACGATAGACCGATCCCCCTGCCAGGCGGGCATACACCTCCGCCTTCAAACCCTCGGATATCGAACGCAACCGAGTCCAGTCCCGGACACGCTGCGGTGTGGCATGCTGGCCCACCAACGGCGTCAGCCCTGCAGCGATCGCAGCGGCGAAAGCCAGACTCCTCCCCCATGCCGGACTGTCGTCCATGACTTGAGCGGACGCCGCGCCGAGGACAGCGAAGCAGACCCCCAGGAGCAAGGCCAGCAAGCGTGCCCGGCTGATTGAGGTTTTCACGCGGTTTGCCGCTTGTGACCACACGCTCTGCTGACGCCACGCCTCGACGAGTGCGGAACTGCCGTTGTTTCCCATCGCCCCATTGTCACGTGCCGTTCATCGCCTCAACGGCAACCACGCCCGATCCAGCCCACAACGGTACGGCGGTCCCGGGGGACGAGTTTCACGAGCCCCACCACCCAGCACAGCCACCGCTTCCACGGATACGGCACGAAGACGACGCAGGTGCACTCAGCGCGTTCAGGTTACTGAATGAACGCCCGCCATTCTGATGGCATGGCGCGACGGGAGCCGGAGGCCGCACCGGACAACCCCAGATCACTGAGCACGAACGCGAGTCCCGCGTGCGGGAGGTCGGAATGCAGCCCAGGACAGGTCAGTACCACGCCCGACCCCGCACAGAGGCACGTTCTCGAAATAGATGACCAACACCTGAACACCGAACAGCAGAGTGCGGACCGGATACAGCGGAACACCTACCGGTAGTTCGTTAAATCCGGCGGTAGAGGTCAATGCCGTGTCCGGTGGTGACCGCGTCGATCAGGGCCTGGAGCTCGGAGGGTGGGTCCGTGTCCGTCCATGCTCGCCACCATCGGTTGAGGGTGACGGCGGGGGTGAGCCAGGAACGGATGGCTCGTAAGGCCCTGGGCCAGCAAGGCTGTTGGGGCCGGTGGGGTTCGGCTGGACCCCCTCTCTGGCCCCTCCTCGGGACATGGATCCGGCGCGGTGGCATCCAGGTGTCTGGCTGGGGCGAACCATTGGTCCCAGCAGAAGGAGAAGGCGCAGTTGACCAGGGTCTGATGGCGGCGGATGGCGCGGTCGGAGCGGACTTGGAAGTCGGCCCAGCCGAGTTCGTCCTTGATCTGCTTGTAGCTCTGCTCGATCCAAGGCCGCAGGCCGTAGAGGCGGACGATCTCGGCGACGTCGGCGGGCGGGTGTGGGCTCGTGGCAGCGTGCGGTGCGTCAGGGTGGGGCAGGTTGGTGGCCAGATACCAGGTTGCCTTCTCCGGCAGGCTGGCCGGGTCGGTGGTGGCCACGACCATCCGGCAGGGCGAGTCGGGGCCGTAGCCGCCCAGGCGGGCATCAGCGGCCCACCAGGTCTCGGTGTGCCCGTCGCGGAAGTGACGCTGAACGGGCGTCCAGTCGCCGGGACGCTTGGCATCGCGCCAGGCCAGGGCGTGGGCCGCTTCGATGGGGGTGTGTGGCTGGTCGGCCGGAGCCCAGGTGCCGCGGTGCGGCTTGAGCGCGACCACGTAGGCCAGGCCGGCCTCGCGCAGTGCGAGGTACCAATCGTCGCTGACGGAGTAGGCGCAGTCGGCGACCACCGCCCGGCAGCCGAAGCCCGCCTCCTTTCCGCGGGCCGCGAGGGCAGCAGCCAGCTGCGGTTTCGTGCGGAAGGCCGGATCGGACCGGCCGCGGGCGAAATGATGGGCGGGCGTGTAGGGAGTCGCGTGCAGAGGGTAGTACACGCGGCCGTCGGTCCACACCGTGGTCACCGTGACGATGCCGTTGTCCGTCTTGCCCAGCCGGCCCAGCCACTGCCGGCCCACGTGCGCGGTCGCCGTGCCGTCCTTGCGGTCCCCGGAATCGTCGATCACGATGACCCCGCCATCGTGCGGAGCAGTCGCCGACTCCTCGCGCAGCAGCTCAAGCCGCCGGTCGTTGACCCGCTCGACCTCCCAGGGAGACTCGGACAGGAAGAACTGCAGCCGCTGCACCCCCGGCATCCCCGCACCCGCCACCGGCTCCGCCCCTGCCAGGCAGGTGATCGTCTTGTTCCGCTCCCGCGGCGCCAGCAGCCCGGTCAGATACTCACGAAACCCCCGTCGCTGTGCCAGGCTGAAGAAGAGGTCGTCGAACCGGGCCGCATAGTCCTCCAACGGCCCCGGCGCGGGCGGACACGGACGGCGAGCGGTCATCTTCAGCCCCCAGCAAGGCAGTTGACTCCTAGCACCGGCCTACGACCAACCCGACCTGCCGTCAACCCACACCACCACCGAATTTAACGAACTACCGGTAGAGGGCCGGTTGTGGTATCTCGCCCCATACAATATTGCCGCCTGTGAGTTGTGCGCCGTCAAAGGTGACTGAGGCGCCTCCGGCTGACGCCCGCTCGAAGGTGACCGTGCCGTCGCTGAAATGGGCTTCGTCGAAGGTGACCGTGCCGCCACTGAACATCGCGAGCTTGAAGGTGGCCGTGGCGCCACTGAAGTGAGCTCCATGGAAGGCCACCGTGGCGCCGCTGAATTGAGCGCCGGTAAAGGCGACCGTGCCGCCGGTGAACTGCGCACGCTCGAAGATGATCCCGCCGTCGTTGAATTTCGCGAGCTCAAAGATGACCGTGGCGCCGCTGAACTCTGCTACATGAAAGATGACGGCGGCACCATTGAAGCGAGCGCCGTCGAAGGTGATCGTGCCGCCTCTGAAGTGCGCGCCATCGAAGTCGACTCTGCCGTCGTTGAAGTCTGCGAGCCAGAATGTGACGGTGCCGTCATTGAATTCTGCGAGATGGAAGCTGACCGTGGTGCCGCCGAACTCTGCGAGATGGAAAGTGACAGTGGCGCCGGTGAAGTGAGCTCCGTTAAAGGTGACTGCGCGGCCGCTGAAACGAGCGCCGTTGAAGTTGACCGTGCCGCCGGCGAAACAGGCGGCGTCGAAGTCGACCATGCCGCCGGTGAAACGGGCATCGTCGAATGTGACCGTGCCAGAGTTGAACTGCGCGCCGTTGAAGTTGACCGTACCGTCGATGAACTCCGCGCCCTTGAGGGAGACGTTACCGCAGAATGCACTACCGGAAAGATCCCCGCCGTCGAAGGTGGATCCAGTGAAGTCGAAGTCGTATGTGCGCCATGAAATGAGAGGGTCCAGATGGCGCAGGTGATCGCGGATCACGCGGAGGATGGTGTAACGAACTTCGCGTTCGCCTGCCTTGTGCCCGGCGGCTGCGGGATCGGGGTCATAGGGCATGCGGAGGTAGGCGCACAGCACATCGATGCAGACCTGCCGCTGCTCTTCCCAGTCGTCGGCGAGTCGAGCGAGGGCGTAGACACCCGCGAGACGGACGGCAGCCTGATCGTGACCGAGTTGTTCAGCGGCTGTGGTGTAGCGGTCGGCGAGTTGACTTGAGTCGGCGCGATGCGCATCGCCCTCAGCAAGAAGTTGTTTGCGGTATGCATAGATGCCGGCTAGGACGGCGCCAATCAGGGTGAGGACTGTAACAGTCGTTTTGATAACATCATTAATGTTGACCGGCTTGCGCGGCTTCTCACTGTTCGCCGCATGGTCGAGAAGGTCATACACATTCCGATAGAGGAAGAAGCTGAGGGCGCCCACAGCGAAGAGGGTCAGCGGTGCCACGAGCCAGACGGACCAGAGCTTAGGGGCGTGCCTGCCTCGTGGGGCCTCGCGTCGCCGACTGGGTAAGAATGCCATCCGTAGAGCATGAGGTTGGGGGACGGCCTCCGTCAGTCCCTCAGCGAAATAGGTCCGAACCCAGGGCATACGTGTTGTATGTGGCCCGCTCCGCCCACCCTCCGGAGCAGGCCACATGTTGTCAGAGCGCAGCGCCCACCCTCTACGCGACCCAGCCCCCACCCGCACGGGCAGGGGCTCCGATCCGGGGCTTCCGTCAGACCGTGGAGTGCCGCGGGATCCGCATTTCGATGGTTGTCTCCGTGAGCGGGTCCAACAGCTTGGTCAACGGCGACTCCCAGATCCGAGCCAAGCGGGAGCCGACCGACCTGCAGCCCACTGGTGGGTGACCACATCTTCGCCCGCGTCTCCCAGCTCACCGCCGGCGCCGTCGCGGTCTACGAACAGGCCCTCGCCGACGGCCACACGCCCGAGGCCGCGATGGCGCGGGTGCTGGACCGGGTGCTGCCGCTGTACGCCGAGGAGCTGGCGCAGCGGGTGCGGGCGATGGAGGGCGTGCGCGGCGCACCGCAGTTCATCGCTAACCGGTGATGTCGGGGAGTTGAACGCCCCTTCTCGGCAGAAAGCAAAGAGCGGTCCCGCTCGGTGGGATACCGAGCGGGGCCGCTTTTGTGTGCCTCGACGGTCGAAGATCGAGGTTTAGACGTACCTTCTCTCGGAGCACCAGTCGGGACCGATTTCGTCCTCACAGACTTGGATGGACCCCACTGAGCCGAATCCATAGCTCCGGTTGCTGCACGGAGAGGCGGAGCCGTTGGCGTCTCCGAACTCTTCGTAGCCGTCGTCGAGCCAGACCTTGACGTAGACGCCGTTTCCGTCCCTTTCCCGGTCACATACGGTGACGTACTCGCCGTATACAGAAGTGTCGTTGTCCCACTCGGCGTAGTCGTCCCCCTGGTAAACCCTGGCAGAGGCCGCCTGTGCGGGTGCCGCCAGGCCACCAATGGCCAACGCCGAGCCGATGCCAACGGCCGCGATGGCATTACGGATACGCATCTGTTCCCCCTGTGGTCCTCGCCTTTCGGTGGTGGAACAACCATGCGCGGCCGGGCTTGTCGAAACCTGCAACAAACCTTGAATCTGCTGATGGCAGCCCATGTGGTGCTGGTGGCGGGGATCATCGCGGTGTTCCTGTGATGCTCGGACTACGGTGATCTGGCCGAGTGGGGCGCGACTGGTCTGGGGAGATCGTGGGCGCGCCCCGTCGTCGTATCTGGTCAAGGATGGGTGATTCGGAGGGCTGGCCGCTTCGTCTTGGCTCGCTCCGAGATGACGGTGTATCCGGCTGCGTGGAGCAGCTGGGCGTACTGGTCGAGGTGCTCGGCCTCGTCGGGACCGTCGTGCCAGATCCGGACGGTGCGGGGGCTGGCCTGTGTGGCGCGGAAGCCGGGTCGCCAGCTGGGGCCAGTGGTGAAGTTGGTGTGGCGGCGGGCGGTGAGATGTCGGGCGACGTCTGCGGCGGCGATGCTACTGGTCATGGGCCGGGGGCTCCTGTCGGTGGTGGCTGGTGCCGGGGAGGCCGTGAGCGCCCCTCCGTCATGCCTACGGTCAGGCAACCGTCCGGGCGCTCTAAGGGTGAATCCAGCGATCACGGCGCCAAGTTGGCATACCGGCCATGTCGGTACCTAGTTGTTGCGGGTCATGAGGTTGTAGACGCTGGGGCCGGTACCAAGGGGCGGGTCCTTGGGCGGCAGGATGAGAACTGCCAAGTCACCCATCCGCCGTCGCAAAGGACCCGCCTGGTGTCCCACCGTAATGCCCCGTTGTCCGTTGAAGGCCGCCGTCGCCTGGTGCGGCGGTGCCAGGAACGTCCCATCGCCCACGTCGCCGCGGAGATGGGCATCTCACGTGCCTGCGCGAGCAAGTGGGTCAACCGGTACCGCCATCACGGCGATCTTGGCCTGCACGACCGGCCCAGCACTCCGCACCATCAGCCCACTCGGACACCGGGCCAGACCGTGGGCCGCATCGAGTTGATGCGGCGTGAGCACAAGTGGTCCGCAGCCCGCATCACCTTCGAACTGTGGGCCGAGGGCACTCGCGTCAGCCGCCGCACCGTCACCCGCCACCTGCACCAGCTCGGGCTGAACCGTCGCCGCTTCATCGACCCCGCCGGCGGCACCAACCGCATACCCCGCACAATCTGTGCCCGCTGGCCCGGGCACATGCTCCACCTCGATGTGAAGAAGACCGGCCGTATCCCCGACGGCGGCGGATGGCGTGCACACGGACGCGGCAGCGACCAGGCCAAGCGTGTCGCCCGTACCAAAACCCGCGGCAACAAGCCCGGCTACATCTACTTCCACTCGGCCATCGATGGCTTCTCCACACTGGCCTATACCGAAGCACTGCCGGATGAGAAGGCCACCACTGCGGTCAGCTTCCTCCACCGGGCCCGGGCCTTCTTCGCCGCTCAGGGGATCGACCGCATCCAGCGGGTCGTCACCGACAACGGCGCTTGCTACCGCGCCGGCGACTTCGCCCGAGCCCTCCTCGGCTCCCGCCACCAGCCGATCACGCCCTACACGCCACGGCACAACGGCAAAGTCGAGCGCTACCAGCGCATCCTCACCGAGACGTTCCTCTATGCCCGCCTGTGGACCTCAGAAGGACAGCGCACCCAAGCCCTGACCACCTGGAACATCCACTACAAATACCATCGGCCCCACACTGCCGCCGGGAACCAGCCCCCAGCCTCCCGGCTCCACGCAGGCGTCACCAACCTCATGGCCTCATACACTTAGGTGCACCGTGCCCCCCCATGGACAAGAAATACGTCAGTAGTCATCATCGCTCCCGATACTGACAACGCCCGGCCCTTGAGCTCATTTGCGGTCTGAATGTTGCCCGGTTGTCCTTGTGGCGGTTGTTGCTCGACGTCCATCTGTAAGCCAGTTCCGCACCGTCTCCGGCGCGCCGACGCCCAGTTTCGCGATGTCCCCCTTCATCGCGGCCCACTCGGTCGGATGGTTCGGAATCTCCGCGACCATGCGCACTGCACGCTCACGGAGCTCAGCAGGGTCGGGGGACGGACGTGCCATGACTCGGTCCTTCCAGGGGATCGAGTGTCCATCAGACCCAGAGTGGTTCAGTTCGTGCGCGCTCTGCTGTTCCACCGTGCGAGGCCCTCGAAGGCATCCAGTGTCCGGACGTCGTAGGGGCCGAAGAAGTCCTGGCAGTCCCTGGCGAGCTGGTTGTAGAGGGCTGCTGCTCCGCGGGTGTCGCCTGACTGGCCGGTGAGGTCTGCGTGTTCGGCGCGTGCATCGATCAGCGGTTGATCGCTGGGTTGGAAGCGGAGTTCCAGCTCGAAGATGCGCGAGTCCAGTGCTTCGATGCCTCTGGAAAGACCGGCATTGCTGCCGTGTGCGTCGGGTGCGTCGGCTCGTCCGGCGAGATCGTCCGTCACGTCCAGGACGTTGAGGATCTCGCCCACCGTATGTGCGACCTTCTGAGCGCTTCCGGGACGTTCTGCTGGGGCCTTGGCCAAGAGAGCCCGAACGAGGTTGTCGAGCTGGGCGGGGACGCCGGGGCGGTGGGCGCTCGGAGGCGCCGGGACTTCGTCCTGGTGCATACGGCCCACGGTCATGGCGTCGTCCTGGGGGGTTCCGAAGGGCGGGCGTCCTGTCAGCATCTCGTACAGGACGCAGCCCACGGAGTACAGGTCGCTGCGTTCGTTGCCGGTCTCGCCGAGCCATCGCTCGGGTGCCTTGTACAGAGGGGTGCCCGCGACGGTGTGGGTCTGGGTGGCGTCGGTCAGGTACGCCAGCCCGAAGTCGATGAGTTTCACGTCCCCCTGTCGCGTGATCATGATGTTGTCGGGCTTGATGTCGCGGTGGATCACCTCAGCGGTGTGCGCGGCGCCGACTCCCTCGCAGATCTGGCGTGTCCAGCGCACGGTGCGCTCGAGCGGAAGCCTCGGCCCGGCCCTGAGGTGCTCGGCGAGGGACCTGCCCTCGACGTACTCCATAACGATGTAGAACTCGCCGTCGTGTTCGCCGCCGCCGTAGATCTGCGCGACACGCCTGTGGTTGAGCCGGGCCATGGCATGGCCCTCCCGCTGAAACATTCTCGCGGTCGACTCGGCGAACTCCGTAGGGACTCCCTGCTGCATGAGACGGCGCCTGGCAAAGAACTTCACGGCCACGGTACGGCCCAGCCTCGTATCCTCGGCTGTCCACACATCGCCCATGGCGCCACTGACGGGGCCGTCCTTGAGCCTGAGATGGCCACCGATCAGTGTGGAGCTGTCCACCCCTCACCCCTTGTGCCTTGTACGCGTCGAATCGCGTCGCCCTTGTGGTCAGCGCTGCTTTGAGGTGCCCGCCCAGAGGGCGAGGGCTGCTAGCTTCTGCATGGACTCGTGCCATTCCGCGAAGAAGTCCTCCCGCTGCTGCAGTGCGTTGGCCAGCGTCGCGACGGCCTTATGGCGCAACTGGTCGCCCTGCTCGCGCACGTGTCTCTTCCGCAGGGAAACGCCGCAGACCTCCCACAGGACCCACACGACCACGGCGAGAATGAGCAAGAGGAACACTCCCCGCGCGAGACCATCGACGAACGGCACCACAAGCGCCCCGGTGACGGTCCCGAACAGCAGGACGCCGCAGACGCGCGGCCAGTGGCGCACCACGGCGTCCGACCGGGCCTGGGTCTGTTGCTCGAGGCGCGCGGCGAGGTCGTCAATGAGTGCCCCCGACTGCACGCGCTGGTACGGATCAGTCGGCAGGTTCCAGGAGTATCCCGCCACGCTCAGGGTGATGTGGTGGGGGAGACGACGCCGGGACTCAGCGACGGCTTGGTTGGCGGCGCTCTCCAGGCTTGGCCAGATAGCGCGGAGGGCCATGCGGCGGGCCGGAGGGCCAAGCCGCGCCGCGTCCGGTGCGAAGACGGCCTGATCCAGGAGCACCATGAAGGTCACCGGCTCGGCTTCCGGGCCCAGAGACGAGTGGTGTGCCTGCCTGGCCGCTTCCAGATCTCCCTCATGTTCGATGATGCGCTCGAGCCGTCGCATCTGCTCAAGCAGGTGTGCCTCGTCAGGTTCGAGCTGGTTGATCAGCCGCTCAAGGGCGCTCTCGACGTGGCGGCCGTCACCAACGGGCCGGTCGGCTCCGTCCGGGCCGTCGGGGAACGTGCGCCGGAGGTAGTCCAGAGTGCTCCCGGGTACGGTCGCTAGTTCCCAGCCGTGGCGGAGAGCGTCCCACTGAGCTCCGCATGTCTCGCGCAGTGCCGTGTACTGGTCTTCGGATGTCCGTCGGCGTAGGTTGCGCATCTGGGCTTCCCACTTCGCGGCCGCTGACGTGCGGTGCATGCTCTGGTTCCATCTTGCCATGGCCTGCCGGGTGTAGCTGAGTGCCTTCTCTCCCAGTTCGTTGCTTGCGATGGCGTCCAGGACGACGTAGAAGTCCTGGCCGAGTTCGCCAGGGTCGAGCGTCTGGAGGTAGGTGTCCATCCAGGCAGCTGCTGCGGCCTCGTTCCCCAGGCGCGAAGAGGTCAGGGCGAAGAAGAGGTTGGCCTTGGCGGCGTCCAGGGTGCAGGCGTGCGACTGGGCGCGCTCACCCTGATCGGTCTCGTTGCGGAAATTGGCGGCCACCGCCATCATCGCCGGGGCCAGCCAGTAGGCGGGCTCAAGGAGCATCCGTTCCTCAACGCAGGCCCGTACCGTGGCGGTGTTGACCACCTTCCTGTGCACGGCGTGTGCGGTGAGGGTGTGGACGAGCCCGCGGGCCAGGGCGCGAGTCTGTTTGCGCTGGGCGAAGTCCGTTTGAAAGACGGTGGTCAGACGGGCCAGTTCGGCCTGAGCCCGGGCCACCTCCCGGTCGCGGCCGTACTGCTCGATGAAGGCGTCCAGAACCTCGCGGGTGCCGCTGACTGCGTTCTCCAGTTCCGCGACATCCTGGCGTACTTCGGTGACGTCACCGCGCAGCCGGACGACATCGGCGCGGACGCCGTGCAGACCGTCTTCGAAGGTGTCCAGCCTTCCCCCGTGGCGGGTTTGTTCTTCCCCTACGTCCTCCAGCCGTTCGGTCAGGCGGTGCAGGGCTGAGTCGGTCTCGTTCCGGTCCTCCATGACGTCCCCCGAGGTCATCGCGGCGTTGTGGCGCGTGCTTGCTCATTATCGAGCGTCCACGCACCTTTTGCGGTCAACTGGCCGGAAATGAACGGCGGTTGGGCGACGGCGGCCGGTGTCGGTGCGGGGTGGGAATATGACGTGCCATGGAGCCAGCACACCGGACGAGGATGCCCCTTGCGTGAGATCGCTTATCTGTCAGAAGGAAAGCTGAGGCAGTTCATACCTGAGCCCCGGCGTCTGCCGCGGGCGAGCGCTCTTCGTCTGACCACGCCGTTCGGCGGCATCGACGTGGACGCGCCGGCCCCGGAGGGGGAGCTGGGGCAACTGCGGCACCTGCGGGAGGTGCACCAGCATCTGGAGCTCGTTGCGGAGTGGTATACCGAGCCCCAGCTGCGTCCCGGTCAGTGGGTACAGTTCGAAGCCCCATTGCGGTGCGTGACACTCAGTGGCGCCGACCAGGATCTCGTACTGTTCGTGGACTCGGTGCGGGCATGGGGCGCAAACCGCGCGACAGCCGGAGACTGCCGGTTGTTGATGCACGGGTCGGCCCGGCATCTGCGGGGCTGGACACCGATGCCGGTGGACGGCCCCGAGCTGGAGGCAGTGAACTCCGCATCCAGTCTGGGCGCCTCCTTCGTCACCCGGGCAGGACAGGTCGTCGATGAACTCACCCGGCACCGCGAACCGCCGCCCGGGAACCAGCCCTCCCCTCGGGCAGCCGCCGACCTGCACGGTCGGGGCGTCCAGGCGCTGCTGCACGCCCTGGACGAGGAGGACACCGGCATCGACACGTCCGCGATGATGACCGGATACGCGCGCGTCACAGGGCTCCTTCCAAGCACCAACACCACGTCCCCGTGCTTGGTGGCGAGCCCGCTCGTCGTGGAGTACGCGGCGGCCATCGCTGAGCAGCGTCTTGCGTAAGGGCGTAGCGACGCCGCTAGTCGCGTCTGACAAATGATTTCTGCGAAGCTTCAGCGTCCGAGGCCGTTGGAGCAGTCATGGAGATTGAGCTGGAACTACACTCGGGACGACATCCGCGAAAGGGGCCGTCCCGGGACACCTTACTGCGGGCTCTTACGAGCACGGTAAAGCGTTAGCGAGGGTGCTGAGCACCCTCGAGTGGCATGGGTGGGGCAAGCTCTGCTGGGCCGGTCCGTACGGCGACCCGCGGGATCGTGGACTTGCCACATCGCCAATCAGGGGCGCTCTTCCAGCGTGCGACCTGACGGCTCGTCGCCCCGTCGGCTGCCCCGGGCCCACACGCTGCTGTCTGGCAGATCTGGGGCGGCCGGGCACAGTCGCAGGGCCCGGTCCGGACGGCATACACCGCACGCGGCGCCCTCTCCGCGCAGACGGAGGTGACCCGTGAGTCGACCATCCAAACCCCTCGAGTCCTGCAGCGGTCTCCGTGACAGTAGCTGATTGACAGACCTCCTTGTTGTGAAGTGGCCCGCCGAATCGGCGGGCCACTTCACTCAGGCGCGGGCTGTCGCTGTTCGCCCTCGCCGAGAAAATCCGCTCAGCTCCCCCCACCCACCCGCCTGCTCAAGACATGATCGCCTCGGCGGCATCCTCCGCGAATATCAACGTGTGGCGTGACCTACACGGATGAGGTTTCCGGCAAAGGCAACGTCGGCATAGGGTTCTCGTCGATCAGCGCGCCAAGCTCACTCACCGATGCCATCGCTCTTGCCCGCTTGGCGCACTTTTTCTTCCAGCGAGACACCTCTGCGGACTGTCTCGCTGCGGCGCCGCAGAGCCGGATACGGCGCTCACACTCTGGGAGTGCCCTATCTGCCGACGGACGCCAAGGGGCTTTGCCACCCCTTGACGCAGACCCTCCACAACGACCAGGACACCCGCACGCGAGCTGCCTGCGGAAACCGGCCCGGAGAGATCACCAGTGATCAGCCCCACCCCTGTCGCATGGGGAGCACGGTGCCGTGCTCCCACCCCGAAAGAGGGGCAGGAGCCGACAAGGGGTTCTTATGCCTCTCGATGCAGAGAGCATCCAGATCGATGGGGTGACCTCAGGGGCCTACGGTTGACGACGGCACGCAGGGGCTCGGTACGGCGCTGTAGGTCTACCGGACCGGGTGACGGACGAATCGGGCACCGTTGACACGTCTGCGAGTTGGGAGCACGAGGGCTCCCAAAGGGCTCCCACTTACTCCCAGCCCGGAAACGGTTAAGGCCGCCCCCGCTACCTGCGGAAACGGCCTCCGACCTGCGAAAACGCTGGTCGGGACGACAGGATTTGAACCTGCGACCCCTTGACCCCCAGTCAAGTGCGCTACCAAGCTGCGCCACGTCCCGGTGCTCGTTCGGCTTGGGCTTTGCCTCGCCGACCGCGCATGAAGAACAATACCGCACTTCAGGGGGTGGTCGCTGCCACCCCGGGGTGAAGATCGGGAGTGCGGTGGGACCAGCTGGGGTGTTCACCTGGCGGGGTCGAGTCGTTGCCCATTGTTACCAGAGCTCGAGTGGGGGCGGTGTGGACGGGGGCTTGACTTCAAGTTTGGTTTAAGTCGCACGCTCGCGGTATGACCTTCACCGACGTTCACACCAGGTATGGATACGACGATCTTCCTCGGCTGATGAGCCTGATGACCGGGGACGAGAAGCACGGGCCGGCTGCCACCTCGACGCTGGATGTGGTCTGGGTGCTTTACGACCGTGTGCTGCGAGTTTCGGCCGAGGGCACAGAGGCGCCGGGGCGGGATCGGTTCTTGTTGTCCAAGGGGCACGGGCCGATGGCGTACTACGCCGTGCTTGCCGCCAAGGGGTTCTTTCCCGAGTCGCTGCTGGCGGGGTTCGGGGCGTATGACTCGCCGCTGGGGCACCATCCGGATCGGGTGCTGGTGCCGGGGGTCGAGATCAGCAGTGGGTCGCTCGGGCATGGGTTGCCGTTGGCTGTGGGGAGTGCGCTCGGGTTGCGGGCGCGGGGGCTCTCCGGGGCGGCGGTCTGGGTGCTCCTCGGCGATGCCGAGCTGGACGAGGGCAGTAATCACGAGGCGATCGCGTACGCCGGGGCCATGGGATTGGAGCGGCTGCATGCGGTCGTCGTCGACAACGCCTCCGCCGGCCATCGGCGGGCCGGGGGCATCGCCGCGCGCTTCGAGGCCACGGGGTGGTCCACGGCGACCGTGGACGGGCGTGATCACCAGGCGCTGTACGAGGCGTACACCGCGCCGCACCCGGGGCGGCCGCATGTCGTGGTGGCCCGGGTCGAGGCCAAGGTCTGATGCGATTCCAGTGTGAGAGGGACTGTTCTCATGGACACCATGCGTGAGCGTTTCGCTTCCGTCGTCTCCCGTCTTCTGGACGACGATCCCCGGCTGGCCGTCGTGCTGGCCGAGATCGGTAAGGACGGCTTCACGGACGCGGCCCGGGCCCATCCCGACCGGGTGATCAATGTCGGCATCCGCGAGCAGCTGCTGGTCGGCGTCGGCGGTGGACTGGCCCTGACCGGGATGCGGCCGATTCTGCACACCTTCGCCAGCTTTCTGGTCGAGCGGCCCTTTGAGCAGGTCAAGCTGGACTTCGGGCATCAGGGCGTGGGCGGGGTGCTGGTGAGCGCGGCCGGTTCATACGACTGGCCGGCGGGCGGCTACACCCATATGGCGCCCGGCGATGTGGCGCTGCTGGACACGCTCGACGGCTGGACCGTCCATGTGCCCGGCCATCCGGACGAGGCAGAGACCCTGCTGCGGGACGCGGCCGCCGCCGGTGACGACTCGGTGTACGTAAGGCTGTCGGCGCACTCCAACTCCGCCCCGCGGGACATCGTCCCCGGACGCTTCCTGACCGTACGGGAGGGGCGCCGCGGTGTGGTGATCGCGGTCGGGCCGATGCTCGACGGCGTCCTTACGGCCGTCGCGGGGCTGGACGTCACCGTGCTCTACGCCACGACCGTGCGGCCCTTCGATGGGCCGGCGTTGCGTTCCGCGATCGGCGAGGTGGGCGATGTCGTGCTGGTCGAGCCCTACCTCGCGGGCACCTCTGCCGGCGCCGTGAACGACGCGCTCGCCGATCGTCCGCACCGGGTGCTCGGCCTGGGCATTCCCCGGCGCGAGCTGCGCCGTTACGGCACGATCGACGAGCATCTCGCGGGGCAGGGGATGGACCCGGTCGCGTTGCGCGAGCGGATCTCCGCCTTCCTGCGGTGAGGCCCGGATTCGACGTTCAGAAGTTCAGATGTGCTTTTCCAGCCATGTCAGCAGGTCCTGCTGGACCTCGTCCCGGTTGGTCTCGTTCAGGATCTCGTGCCGGGCCCCCTGGTAGCCCTTCCAGGTCAGCTCCCGCGTGCCGCCGTAGCGGAAGTCCTCCAGGAGTTCATAGACGAGCGTCATCCCCTGGTTGCACGGGTCCTCGGTGCCCACCGCCACATGCACCGGCAGCGCGGCCGGGACACGGGCCTGGTGGCGCGGGTCGTTGATCTTACGGACGCCACGGACCCAGTCCTGGGACAGTCCGGCGCTGAACGCGAAGCCGCACCGCTCGTCCGCCGCGTACCCGGCCACCTCCGCCGCGTCGCGCGACAGCCACTCGAAGCCCGTTCGGTCCTGGATGTGCTCGTACGGGTCGTTGAACGAGGCGAAGAGGGTCGGAGTGAAGGTGGACTGGCCGTTCCGGCCCCGTTCCGCGATCTCCTGGGCGATGCCCGCCAGGGCCTGCTCGGTCTCGGTGCCCGGGAGTGAGCGGAAGGTGCCGGAGAGGATCAGCCCGGCCAGTTCCTCGCCGTACTCCTGGGCGCAGTCGCGGGCCAGCATCGAGCCCATGCTGTGGCCGAGCAGGACCAGGGGCGCACGGGGGTGCGCGGCCCGCGCGCGGTCGCCGATGGCGCGCAGGTCCGAGACGATCGCCCGCCAGCCGTCGCCCTCCTCGCCCACGACGCCGAGGCCGCCCGTCGACTTGGCAGTGGCTCCATGGCCGCGGTGGTCCGAGGCGACCACCGCATAGCCATGGGCGGCGAGGAAGCGGGCGAACCGGTCGTAGCGCCGGGCGTGTTCGGCGGCGCCGTGGGCGATCTGGACGATCGCGCGTACGGCGCCGTTCTCCGGCAGCCAGCTGTAGGTCACGACCCGCACACCGTCGGGCATGGGCAGATGGTCGGTGCGGTGGGTGATACCGCCGTCGGGCATGCCGTCTCATCTCCTGGCTCGAATCGGTCTGGCGCGCATGGATCCGGTGCGGATGGATCCGGTGCGAATGGATCTCGTGCGGATGGAAGCCCACTCTCCCTTTGCCTGGCCCGCAAGCCAAGGGCATCGACGCGGTCCTGTCCTCCGGGGCGCGGGGTGTGTAACGATCAAGCGCTTGGTACCGCGTATCGACTGCCGATCCATACAACTCCCCTGCTCCAGGAGGACCGTTGGACTCGCACGACGCTTCGCTCTCCACCAGCTCCCCCGACTTCGCCGACTCGAACGGCACTTCGGGATCGACCAACTCCCCTGATTCGGCCGGCTCTTCCGGCTCCCCCGCCCCGGCGGATCTCTTCGCCCTGTCGCGGCGGCGCTTTCTGCAGGCCGCCGCCGTGGGCACCGCCGCCGCCACCGCGGCCACCCTGCCCTTCGAGGCGGCCGCCGCCGCGCCGGCCCGGGCGGGTGCGCTCTCCTTCACCGCGGCCACCAACGGCGCGGCGACCCTCTCCCCGTCCGGCGACCGTCTGATCGCCGAGGTCCAGAACGTCCTGTGGTCGGTCGCCCGTAAGGGCGGCGAGGCCGTCGCGCTCACACCTGCCGATCTGGAGCCCACCCGGCCGGTGTACTCCCCCGATGGAAAGCAGCTGGCCGTCTGCGCCTACCGGGGCGGCGGATTCCATATCTGGACGCTGCGACCCGACGGCTCCGGTCTGCGGCAGCGAACGGACGGCCCGTGGGACGACCGCGGTCCGGCCTGGTCGCCCGACGGCACCCGGATCGCCTTCGCCTCCGAGCGCGGCGGCGACCCCGTGGCGGGCAGCCCGTACCGGATCTGGGTGCTGGAGGTGGCCAGTGGTGAGCTCACCCGGCTCACCGGGGTGGACGGCCAGGACGGGCCGCTCCAGGACGGCGCCTGGGAGGACTTCGACCCCACCTGGTCCGCGGACGGCGAGCGGGTGCTGTTCGTGCGCGGAGCGCTCGCCGGGACGGCGCTGAGCGCCCGTACGGTCGCCTCCGTACGGGCCGACGGCACCGGCCCCGTCACGGCCGAGCACACCGATCCCACCGCCGACGCCCAGGTGATGGCGCCGGCCGTGTCGGCGGGTGGCCATCTCGCCTATCTGCGCACCACGGCCGCTCCCGCCCCCGCCTGCAGGCTGGTCGTGGACGGGGAGCCGGCGGCGATCACGGGCGATGTGCAGCCCGTGCCGCCCCGTTGGGTGTCGCGGGACGAGCTGCTGCTCACCGTGGACGGGCGGTTCCGGGTGTTCCGGGTGTCCTCGGCGACGCGGTCCGGCGGCGGGGGAGACACCGCCGGTGAGAGCACCACCGGTGAGAGCACCGCCGGGGCCGGGCGCGCCGGTGACGATGACGACCGTAAGGCGCTCGCGTACGAGGAGATCCCCTTCTCCGCCACCCTGCCCGTCGACCGGCCCCGGTATCGCGTCAAGCGGTACGACTTCGACGGTGGCGGGGCGCGGCCGGTGCGCGGGCTGCATCTGCCCGCGCTCTCTCCCGACGGCCGTAAGGTGGCCTTCGCCGCCCTCAACTCCCTCTGGGTCGCCGATGTCTCCGGCGGCCGGGCCCCGCGCCGGGTCGTACGGGCGGCCCCCACCCGGTATCTGCTGGCTCCCACCTGGACGCCCGACGGACGCGCCCTGGTGTACGCCGACGACCGCGACGGGCTGCTGGCCGTGCGCCGCCGGGACCTGGCCTCGGGCGAGGAGACCGTGCTGGCGTCGGGCGGCCGGGTGCATCCGGCGCTCTCCCCCGGCGGGGGGCATCTCGCCAGTGTCGACATGTCGGGAAACCTGGTCCTGCGCGATCTCGACGCCGGTACGGAACGGGTGCTCGCCGCGCCGATGGGTGCCGGAGGGCTGCCGGGCCGGCCGAGCTGGTCGCCCGACGGACGCCATGTCGCCCTGTGCGATCGCAATCGCCTGAACCAGCGGTTCCGCGAGGGCTACAACCTGATCCGGGTGATCGACATCGGCACGGGTGCGGCCAGACTGCACGCCGTCGCACCGCACACCTCCCTCTCCGACCGCTATGACTCCGGACCGGTCTGGTCCCCCGATGGCCGCCATATGGCGCTCATCGTCGAGTCCGCCCTGTGGCTGCTGCCGGTAAGGGCGGATGGCACCCCCGACGGCGCGCCGCGCCGGCTGACCGACGAGGCCGCCGACCACCCCTCCTGGTCCGGGGACTCCCGCAGCGTCCTGTATCTGTCGGCGGGCCGGCTGCGGCTGCTGGACGTCAAGAGCGGCACCGCCCGCACGGTCCGTATCCCGCTGGACCACCGGCGGCCGCGCCCCGCGGACACCGTCGTCCACGCCGGGCGGTTCTGGGACGGCACCGGCGGCGACGGCGGCGGTGCCGGTCGTGACGGCCGTAAGGGCGGCACGGTTCGCGAGGACGTGGACATCGTGGTGCGCGGCGGACGCATCGCCGCCGTGGAGGCACACCGGGCCGGGCGGCCCGCGAAGCGGCGCGTCGACGCCTCCGGCCGCACCGTGATCCCCGGGTTGTGGGACGCCCATACCCACCCCTGGCAGTACACCTATGGCGGCCGTCAGACCGCGCTGCAGCTCGCGTACGGCATCACCACCGCGGTCTCCCTCGGCGGGTTCGCCTATGAGCAGGCGCGCCTCCGGGAGGCCGTCGCGGCGGGCGCCCTGGCCGGGCCGCGGCTGCTGGCCACCGGTGAGCTGCTGGACGGGCCGCGCGTCGCGTACAGCATGGGCCGGGCGCATCGCACCCGCGACGGTCTGCGGCGCTCCCTGGCGCGCGGTGCCGCCCTCGACTGGGACTTCGTCAAGACGTATGTGCGGGCGCCGGGTTGGATCATGGAGGAGGCGGCCCGGTTCGCGCATGAGCGGCTCGGTGTGCGCACCGGCAGCCATCTGTGCTCACCCGGCATACAGCTCGGGCAGGACCTGACGACGCATCTGCAGGCCACCCAGCGGCTGGAGTACGGCCACGCCACGACGGCGACCGGGCACTCCCAGCAGGACCTGACGGAGATCTACACCGCGACCTCCGACTTCCGGCTCATCGCCACCCCGTTCACGGCCTCACCCCTGGTCGGGGCGGACCCCTCGCTGGCGAAGGACGAGCGGGTCACCCGGCTGATGCCGCCGTGGGACACCGCGCTCGTGCGGCAACTCGCCGGGGCGCCCCCGACCTCGGACCAACTGGCCACGCTGCGCACGGAGATCGGGGTGTACCAGCGGATCCTCGCCGGGGGCGGGGTGGTGGCCCTGGGGACGGACCAGCCGCTGGTGCCGGTTGGCCTCCATCTGCACATGGCGCTGCGCGCCCTGCACCGGTTCGGGCTGTCGCCGGAGGAGGCGCTGCGCACGGCGACCGTCCTCCCGGCGCGGGCCTTCGGCGCCGACCGCGACCTGGGCACCCTGGAGGTCGGCAAGCTGGCGGACCTGACGGTCGTGGACGGCGATCCCTTCACGGACTTCGACACGCTGGTACGGACGGTGTCGGTGCTGCGGGGCGGGATGCCGTACGAACAGCGCGAGCTGGTCGAGTCCTTCCCGGTGCCCGGTGCCGCGGCGGCACCGCACGGGAAGTCGGCGGACGAGTGGCTGGAGGTGGGGCGGCTGCTGCGGCGCGACTCCTGCTGCTCGATGGACGGCTGAGGGTGACGCGGGGTGGGGCGGGGGCTTCGGCCCCCGCCCCACCCCGTCGAGGCCATCAGGTGTGCGGAAAGGTCAACGGGGGACGTCAATCCTGGCCAGGGCTCCCGTCTCCAGTGCGCACCACAGCGCGCCGTCGTGCGCGGCGATGCCGTGCGGTTCGCAGTCGGCCCGGGGCAGGTCGTACGCCGTGATCCGGCCGTCCGTGGTGATGCGCCCGACCCCGCCGCGGCCCCATTCGGTGAACCACAGCGCCCCGTCCGGACCGCTGGTGATGGCGTGCGGCCTGGCCTGGCGGTCGGGCAGCGGGTACTCGGTGACGGCCCCGTCCACCGTGACGCGGCCGATCTGGCCCGCGCCGATCTCGGTGAACCACAGGGCGCCGTCCGGCCCTTGGGCGAGGCCCACCGGGGCGGCGGCCTCGGTGGGCAGGGGGTGGGCGGTCGTATGGCCGTCCATGGTGATCCGGCCGATGGCGTTGCCCTGGTTGAGGGTGAACCACATCGCGCCGTCGGGCCCCGCCGCGATGGCGGACGGGAAGGCTCCGGGCGCGGGGTACTCGGTGATGTCGCCGTCCTCGGTGATCCGCCCGATGCGGTCGGCGGCCGACAGCGTGAACCATATGGCCCCGTCCGGGCCCGCGGCGACCCCGTACGGGCCGCCGTCGGCGGTCGGCGGGGCGAAGGAGGAGGTCGTGCCGTCCACCGCGATCCGGCCGATGCGGTGGGTGCCGTACTCGCTGAACCACAGGGCGCCATCCGGCCCTTGGGCGATCACCGTCGGCTTGGCTCCCACGGAGTGGACGGCGATCCGGCCGTCGGCGTCCCTGCGGCCGATCGCGCCCTGGTGGACCAATGTGAACCACAGGGCGCCGTCGGGGCCCTCGGTGAGCGCGTAGGGGCCCGCGTCCGGGCCGCTGACGGTGAAGACGCGGACCGGGTCGGCGAGCCACCGGCCGATCCGGTCCAGCAGCACCTCGCCCGGTTCGGACAGGTGGAAGGCGTGCGGCATGCCCTCGTACTCCTCCAGGCGCACGCTCACCCCGGCGGCGGCCGCCGCCTCGGCGAAGCGGCGGGCGTCGTCCAGGAGCACCTCGTCCGTGCCGACGGCGATCAGCAGCGGCGGCAGCCCGCGCGGATCCCCGTACAGCGGCGACTGCGGGGCCCGGTCGGCGGGCGCGCCGGCCAGGTACTGGGCGCTGATGGAGGCGAGGGCGGCCCGGCTCAGTACGTCCTTACCGTCGTTGGCGGCGATCGACGCACCCGTAAGGGCGAAGTCGGTGACGGGTGAGACCGCGATCGCGGCGCCGGGCCGCGGACCGCCGGTCCGCTCGATCTCCAGCAGGGCGGAGAGCACCAGCGTGGCACCGGCCGACTCGCCGGCGAGAACGACCTCGGCGGCCGGGACGCCCTCGTCCAGCACGCCGTGCCAGGCGGCCAGCACGTCCTCGAGCGCCGCGGGATAGGGGTGTTCGGGCGCCGGACGGTAGTCCACCCGCAGGGCGGGGCGGCCGGTCGCCTCGGACAGGCGATAGGCCATCACCCGCTCGGCCTCGGGCATGGTGTGGGCGAACCCGCCGCCGTGTACGTAGATCACCGCGCCGCCGTGGGCGCCGGGCGCGCGGACCCAGTCGCCGCGCACCTCGGCGTCCTCCGGCAGCGGGGCGGCGATCAGCGCGTCGGGCCGGTCGCGGACCGCTCGGGCCGCCTCGGGCGCCATGGGTACGGCGATGACGTTCAGCAACGGTCCTCCGTCGTGGGTGGTCGAGACTCGCGGGGCGGCGGGCTCATCTCCCTCGCGAAGATCCCTCGCGAAGAACCCCCGCGAAGAACCCCCGCGGAGAAAAGTTATGACGGGGACAAGTTAGCTCGGGGCACACCGACCCGCCCGGCCCTCATACAGTCAGCGCGGCCGTAAGGACGGCGGGCGCCTCCGCGAGCGAGGGGCCGTACCAGGTGAGGTGACGGCCGCTGACCAGGGCCGCCGGGAGGCCGGGGAACGCCTCGGGGCCGTCATCGGCCGTGAAGCGGTACGGCTCGTCGGGCAGCACCACCAGATCCGCCTCCCGCGCCGTCAACTCCTGGATCGGGATCCGGGGATAGCGCTCGGGATGGGCGCTGTAGAGGTGCCGTACGCCCAGCCGGGCCAGGATGTCACCGGCGAAGGTGTCCCGGCCCAGCACCATCCACGGACGCCGCCACACCGGTACGACGGCGTGCCGCACCGGGCCCCCGGCCCGCACGTCCGCCCAGGCGGCCTCGGCCTCGTCCAGCCAGCCGGGCCGGGCCAGTCCGCAGCCGCGCACCAGGACCCGGTCCAGCTCGGTGAACGCCTGCTCCAGGGTGCGCACTTCGGTCACCAGGACCTCGAGACCGGCGGCGCGCAGCGCGGCGAGGTCGGAGGGGCGGTTCTCCTCCTCGTTGGCGATCACGAGATCCGGGGCGAGGGCGGCGATCCGGGCGGTGTCGGGGTTCTTGGTGCCGCCGATCCGCTCCGCGGTGAGGCCCGGCGGATGGATGCACCAGTCGGTCGCCCCGGCGAGCAGCTCCGGCGCGGTGGCGGCGACGGCCTCGGTGAGCGAGGGCACGAGGGACACCACGCGCCGTACGGGGGTGCGAGGGCTCATCGCTCCACCGTACGGCGCGACGCCCCGCGCCACAGCCCGAAACGGCACCCACCGCTGACAACACCCGCGGCCCGGAGCATGTGCTCCGGGCCGCGGGTGTTGTGCGGTGCGGACCGTGGGTCAGGAAGCCACCGGCGCCATCTTGTCGACGATGCCGGGGTGGGCGTCAATCCACTTCTGGACGCCCTTCTCCTCATTGCCCTTACCGGCGTCCTGGATGGCCTGCTCCAGGGTCGCCAGCTCCTTCTCGGTCATGTGCCACTTCTTCAGCCACCCGTTGAACTCGGGGAACTTCTTCGGGAAGGACTTGTTGGCGAGGGTGTGGAGCTGGTTGCCGGCCCCGAACGCCTGCTTCGGGTCGGCGAGCTTGGTCAGCTTGTACTTGCTGTAGGCCCAGTGCGGGGTCCACAGGACCACGGCCACCGGCTCCTTCTTGGCGTACGACCGCTCCAGCTCGGCCAGCATCGCCGGCGAGGAGCCGTCACTGACCTTGTACTCCTTGTCCAGGCCGTACTCCTTGAGCACCTTGCCCTTCAGGAGCTTCATCTCGCCGGTCCCGGGCTCGATCCCGACGATCTTGCCGCCGAAGGTACTGGACTTCCCCTTGAGGTCGGCGAGCGACTTCACGTCCTTGACGTAGGACGGCACCGCGAGCTCCAGGGAGGTCTTGTCGTACCACGACCCGACATCGACCAGGTTCTTCTTGTATTTGTCCCAGTACTGCTTCTGGGCGACCGGTAGCCAGCCGTCGAACTCGACGTCGACCTGTCCGGTGCTCATCCCGGTGAACATCGAGCCGACGTCGTACTGCTTGATCTCCGGCTTGTAGCCACGCCGTTCGAGGACGTTCTTCCACAGGTAGGTGGTGGCGATGTCCTCGTCCCACGGGAAGTAGCCGATCATCGGCGCGGCGCCCGCGTCCTTGCCCTTCTGGTCGGCGCCGCCGGGCACCGGGGCGAGCTTGTTGGCCATGCCCGGGTTCTGCTTCAGCCAGGCGCGCACGCCCTGCTGCTCCTTGCCCTTACCGGCGTCCTGGATGGCCGACTCCAGGCTGGTGAGCTGCTTCTCGTCCAGCTTGAAGTTCTTGATCCACTTGGCCACCTGCGGGTTCTCCTTGGAGAAGCCCTTGCGCGCGAGCGAGTCGATGTGGTCGCCCTTGCCGAAGGCGCCCTTGGGGTCCTTCAGCTTGGTGAGCTTGTACTTGTCGTACGCCCAGTGCGGGGACCACAGGGTGACCGCGATCGGCTCCTTCTTGGAGTAGGAGCGGTCCAGCTGCGAGAGCATGGCCGCGGTCGAGCCCTTGACCAGGCTGAAGTTCTTGTTCAGCCCATAGCCCGGCATGACCTTGTCCTGCATCAGCTTCATCTCACCGGCACCGGGCTCGATGCCGACGATCTTCTTCTTGAAGGTGCTGGACTGCTTCTCGAGGTCCTCCAGGGTGTTGACGCCCTTGACGTACGAGGGGACCGCGACCTCCAGGGAGGTGGGGCCGTACCAGGAGCCGAGGTTCTCCAGCTTGCTCTTGTACTTCGACCAGTACGAGGCGTGGGTGGTGGGCAGCCAGGAGTCCGTCTCGAAGTCGATGTTGCCCGCCGCCATACCGGTGTACAGCGCGCCGACGTCGTACGACTGCACCTTGGGCTTGAAGCCGCGCTGCTCCAGGAGCTCCTTCCACAGGAAGGTGGAGGCGACGCCCTCGTCCCAGTTGATGTAGCCGATGTTGACCGACTGGCCCTTGCCGACGTTGGCGGAGACCTTGGGGCCCTCGTCGTCGCCGCCGAACATGCTCATACCACCGGCGACCAGCGCCAGGACGACCACGCCGACCATGGCGACGGAGGTCGCGGGGCGCCAGCGCAGCACCTTCAGGCCGCTGAGCGCCTTGGCCTTCTCCTTGGCCAGCGCGCGGCGGGCCAGCGGGGAGACGCGCTGATTGAGCGCGCTGGTCATCCGGTCCAGGTACATGGCCAGGATGACCACCGCGATACCGCCCTCGAAGCCCATGGCCACGTCGACGGAGCTGATCGCCTGGAAGACGGTGGAGCCCAGGCCCTCGGCGCCGACCATACCGGCGATGACGACCATGGACAGCGCCAGCATGATGACCTGGTTGACGCCCGCCATGATGGTGGGCAGGGCCAGCGGGAGCTGGACGCGCAGCAGGGTGCGGCGCGGATGGGTGCCGAAGGCGTCGGCCGCCTCGACCAGCTCCGCGTCCACCTGCCGGATGCCCAGTTCCGTCATGCGGACGCCCGGGGGCATCGAGAAGATGACGGTGGCGACGACACCGGGGACCACCCCGAGGCCGAAGAAGAAGATGCCGGGGATCAGGTAGACGAAGGCGGGCATCGTCTGCATGAAGTCCAGCACCGGACGGATCAAGGCGCTCACCGCGCGGTTGCGCGAGGCCCAGATGCCGAGCGGCACCGCGAACACGACGGTGATCACACCGGCGACCAGCACCAGTGCGAGGGTGTTCATCGCCTCGCCCCACAACTCGATCGAGTCGATGAGGGCGAATCCAAGGAAGGCGAGCACGGCGGGCAGCAGCCCGCGCAGCCACCAGGCGAGCAGCGCCAGGATGCCCGCGAGCAGCAGCGGCTCGGGGCCGCTGAGCACCGTGTTCAACCCGTCGTACATGCCCTGGACGACGCTGGAGATGAAGTCGAAGAGCCAGCTCAGATTGTCTCGGAGCCAGTTGACGCCGGAGTTGATCCAGTCGCCGAGCTGAAGCCTAGGCACCGGTGATCACCTTCTTGGTGGTCTCGGGCGCGTCCGGGGTGTCACCGGCCGGCGGCTGGTCCCCGTCGGGCGCGACGTCCGGCTCGCCGAGGGCGGCGAGCAGGCGGGCGCGGGTGACGACGCCGGTGAGCGCGCCGTCGTCATTGGTGACGGCGACCGCGACTCCGCTGCGCGAGCAGGGCTGGAACAGCTCGATGATGGGGGTGCCCTCGGTGACGGTGGCGGGGGCGGCGGCCAGCACGTCCTGCGCGGTGCGGAGGGTGGTGCCGTCGTCGGCCTTGGTGCCCAGCGCCTCGTCCGGCTCGGACATGATCGCGCCGGCGGTGAGCACCCGGCTGCGGTCCACGTCCTGGGTGAAGGAGGCGACATAGTCGTTGGCGGGGGTGACCAGGATGTCCTCGGCGGTGCCGATCTGGACGATCCGGCCGTCGCGCATCACGGCGATGCGATCGCCGAGCCGCATGGCCTCGTTCAGGTCGTGGGTGATGAAGACGATGGTCTTCTTCAGCCGCTTCTGGAGCTGGAGCAGCTGATCCTGCATATCGCGGCGGATCAGCGGGTCCAGGGCGCTGAAGGACTCGTCCATCAGCAGCATGTCGGCGTCGGTGGCCAGGGCCCGCGCGAGGCCGACCCGCTGCTGCATACCGCCGGAGAGCTCATCCGGCCAGGACTTCTCCCAGCCGGCCAGGCCCACCATCTCCAGCGCCTCGGTGGCGCGCCGGACGCGCTCCTCGCGCGGGACGCCCTGCACCTCGAGGCCGTAGGCGGCGTTCTCCAGGACGCTGCGGTGCGGGAAGAGGGCGAAGTGCTGGAAGACCATGCTGATCTTGCGGGACCGGACCTCGCGCAGACCCTTGGGGGTGAGCGCGGTCAGGTCGTCGTCGTCGAAGAGCACGCGCCCTGCGGTCGGCTCCAGCAGTCCGTTCAGCATCCGCAGCAGGGTGGACTTACCGGAACCGGACAGACCCATGACGACGAAGATCTGGCCCGCCTCGACGGCGAAGGAGGCATCGACGACCGCCGCGGTCGTACCGTTCGCTCGGAGCTCCTCGCGGTCCGCGCCGCCTTCCATCTGCGCCACCGCCTCATCGGGTCGTCTGCCGAACACCTTGTACAGGTGCTCGGCTCGCAATTTGGCCACATGTACCTCTCAGATCGCACGAAAAAGCGACCCGCCACCCCCGCCGGCGGGTCGTGGAGCGGAACGGCATCGGACCGCTGACCGCCGCAATAGTTGAATCACTGAACGGGTTCGCTCCGGGGGCGCGCCTGCCCCCAACCGTTTGGCGTAAACCAAACGGTGATCCACTTCACATTATCCTCGGGGTCGATGTCAGTGGGGTAGTGCATAGTCGGATCGTGACGCGACGCCTGATGCTCCTCGACACCGCCTCTCTCTACTTCCGGGCCTATTTCGGGGTCCCGGATTCGGTCCGGGCCCCCGACGGCACGCCGGTGAACGCCGTGCGCGGGCTCCTGGACTTCATCGCCCGGCTCGTCCAGGACCACCGCCCGGACGACCTGGTGGCCTGCATGGACTTCGACTGGCGCCCGGCCTGGCGGGTCGCCCTGATCCCCACGTACAAGGCCCACCGGGTGGCCGAGGAGGCCCCGGCGGGGGCCGGGGTGGACCAGGAGGAGGTGCCGGACACCCTCTCCCCGCAGGTCCCGGTGATCGACGAGGTGCTGGACGCGATCGGCATCGCCCGGGTCGGCGCCGCGGACTACGAGGCCGACGATGTGATCAGCACGCTCACGGGCCGGGCGGCCGGCCCGGTCGACATCGTCACCGGCGACCGCGATCTGTTCCAGCTGGTGGACGACGAGCGCGGGGTGCGGGTGCTCTACCCCGTCAAGGGCGTGGGCACCCTGCAGCTCGTCGACGAGTCCTACGTACGCGAGAAGTACGGAGTGACCGGCCGGGGGTACGCGGATCTGGCGCTGCTGCGCGGCGACCCCAGCGACGGGCTGCCGGGGGTGCCCGGTGTCGGCGAGAAGACCGCCGCCAAGCTGCTGGCCGCCCATGGCGACCTCGCCGGGATCATGGCCGCCGTCGACGACCCCGCCGCCAAGCTGACCCCCACCCAGCGCAAGCGGCTGGCCGAGGCGCGGGCGTATGTCGAGGTCGCCCCGAAGGTGGTGCGGGTCGCCCCGGACGTGGCGCTGCCCGCCTTCGACCCCGCGCTGCCGCGGTCGCCGCGCGACCCCGGAGCCGTGGCGGCGCTGGCGGAGCGCTGGGGATTGGGCGGATCTTTGCGCAGACTGCTGTCCACTCTTGAGGAATGAGCTGTTAGGTTAGGTAAACCTAACTCTTGTTGATCAGGGAGGTCGCCATGGCGGACCGTCCGGCCCGTAAGACGCGCACGCCGCATCGCGCACAGGTGGTGCGCACCGACCGGCTGACCCCGCATATGGTGCGGGTCGTCCTGGGCGGCGACGGCCTCGCGGACTTCCATGCGGGCGAGTGGACAGATCACTACATCAAGCTGCTCTTCCCGACCGGGGGTGCCGTCTACCCCGAGCCGTTCGACCTGGAGCGGATCCGTGCCGAGTTCCCGCGCGAGCAGTGGCCGGTCACGCGGACGTACACGGTGCGGGCGTGGGACCCGGCGGCCCGCGAGCTGACCGTGGACTTCGTGACCCATGGCGACGAAGGGCTGGCCGGGCCGTGGGCCGCCCGGGTCCGGCCCGGCGAGGAGATCCACTTCATGGGGCCGGGCGGCGCCTACGCCCCCAGCGCCGAGGCCGACTGGCATCTGCTCGCTGGGGATGAGAGCGCGCTGCCCGCGATCGCCACGGCGCTGGAGCGGCTCACCGACAGCCGGGCGGGGGGCGCGCCCGAGGTGCCGGTGCATGTGTTCATCGAGGTGGCGGACGAGACGGAGGAGCTCAAGGTCACCGCGCCCGAGGGGGTCCAGGTGAGCTGGCTCCACCGGGGCGCCGCGCCGGTCGGCGAGGCGCTGGTGGCGGCCGTGCGGGGGCTGGAGTTCCCGCCCGGACAGCCGCACGCCTTCGTCCACGGCGAGGCGGGCTTCGTGAAGGAGATCCGCCGCCATCTCCGCCTCGAGCGCCAGATCCCGCGCGAGTGGCTGTCCATCTCCGGGTACTGGCGGCGCGGCCATGACGAGGACGGCTGGCAGGCGTCGAAGCGGGAGTGGAACCAGCAGGTCGAGGCGGAGCAGGAGAGCGCGGGGCTGGGGGAGGCCGCCGCGTAGGGGGGGCTCTCCGTACGGAAAGCCGCCGCGTAGGGGCGCCGCACGGGAAGCCGCCACGTAGGGGGCTCCGTACAGAAAGCCGCCGCGCAAGGGGTTCCGTACGGAAAGCCGCCGCGTAGGGGGCTCCGTACGGAAACCCGCCGCCCAGCGGCTCCACACAGGAAGCCGCCGCGTAGGAGCGCCGCGCAGAAAGCCGTCATGTAAGGGGCGCAGCAGAAGAGGCCGCCGCATAGCGGACGCGGCGCGTACGACCATCAGGCCCCGGCCGGGAGCATCCGGCCGGGGCCGCCGCGTGTACCGGGCACGGCGGAGCGATCGGCATCGATCCGGCGGCGCGGAGGGCGCACTCCGGCTCGCGGGATCCCGCCATGGGGATTTGACATATCGTCACATGAGCACCTTTCGAGCCCATTTCACACCTTCCGCACCTATCCCTCTTTTGGTTGACTCACATCGAGCGAGAGTTTCGGCACCACGGTGACCTCGGAGCCGACCCGTTCCATGCATGACTCGCCCTCTTACGGCCGGCACCCGGACACGAGTCGAATCCCCTCTCAAGTCGCCATCACCGGTCATGCGGTCTCCGCCGAAGGCCATGGCGTCCCAGGGCCCCGAGGGTCCGTCTCCCCTTCCACTCCTCTGCGCGACGGAAGCCGGTGCGGGCAACGGCCACGTGCCCATCCCTCCTCTCCCGGCACACCCGCCCACAGCAAGACGATCGAACAGGAGAAAACTCATGCCCATCACCACCCTCACCCCCAACCAGGGCAAGGTCGGCGACACCATCAACATCAACGGCACCTCGCTGGGCACGACCGTCTCGGTGAACTTCGGCGGCGCCGTCGTCGCCCCGGCGTCGGTCTCCAACACCCTGGTCACCTTCGTGGTTCCCACCACCGCGCCGTGCTCGGGGCAGGTCTCGGTCAGCGTCAACCTGTCGAACGGAACCCGGAGCAACGCGGTGCCGTTCTTCGTCATCGTCGCGCCGACGACCACGGGGCTGGGTCAGACGTGCCTGCCCGCCGGCGGCGGTTCGCTCACGGTCTTCGGCACCGGCTTCGCGGCGGGGGGCACCGTCCACGTGGGCGCGCTCACCCCGGTCGCCTTCGCCGCCGGCGGCAACAACACCCAGGTCACCGTCACCGCTCCGGCCCACACCCCGACCGGCTGCTTCGACACCCAGCAAGTCACGGTCACCACGGCAGGCGGCTCAGGGACCGCGGGTACCACCCAGGTCGACTACTACAACGCGCCGAGCCTGGCCGCCGCCACCCTGGCGCCTGCCACGGGCCCGGCGGGGACCGAGACCACCATCTCCGGCGCCACCTGTCTCATCGGCATCACCGACGTCACCTTCACCGACTCGGCCGCCACCGCGTTCACGGGACTGCCCTTCACGCCCATCGACGCCACGTCCATCGTCACCACGGTGCCCGCCGCGGCGGCCGCGGGCGCCGGGACCTTCACGGTCACCACGTGTGGTGGCACCTCCGGCCCGGCCACCTTCACCGTCACCTGATCCACCGACCGTGGGCGGGCGAGCCCCGCACGGTCATCCCCCGGGGCAGCCCCCCGCATGGCACACGGTGAATTCCGATCCCCCGTGCCCTGGCCGACGCCCCGCCGGTCAGGGCACGGCCGTCCGCACGGCTCAAGAAGGAGAAGGGCATCATGGCCCCCGTAGTGACCAGTGTCAGCCCCACACAAGGCAATCCGACCGGTGGCACCCCTGTCACGATCAACGGTTCCGGCTTCATCGGCGCCACCGTGGTCAGGTTCGGCCCGAATTTCGCCACCAATGTGGCCGTCGTGAGCGACACACAGATCACGGCGAGGACCCCGCCGGGGAGTGGCACTGCCAAGGTCACGGTCACGGGGCCGACGGGCACCAGCACCCAGAACGTGTTCTTCACCTATACGACGGTCGCGGCTCCGGTGCTCACGGCGCTCAGCCCGACCTCCGGGCCCACCGGCGGCGGCAATACGGTGACCATCACCGGCACCAACCTCACCGGCGCCACCCAAGTCCTCTTCGGCGCCACCCCCGCCACCATCCTCACCAACACCGCCACCCAGATCACCGTCACCGCGCCCGCCGGCACCGGCACCGTCAACGTCACCGTCACCACCCCAGGCGGCACCAGCAACCCACTCCCCTACACCTACACCACCATCTCCGCCCCCACCATCACCAGCCTCAACCCCACCTCCGGCCCCACCTCCGGCGGAAACACCGTCACCATCACCGGCACCAACCTCACCGGTGCCATTCAAGTCCTCTTCGGCGCCACCCCCGCCACCATCCTCACCAACACCGCCACCCAGATCACCGTCACCGCGCCCGCGGGACCGGCGTCGGTGGTGAACGTGACCGTGACCACGCCGGGGGGCATCAGCAATCCGCTGTCGTACATCTATGTCGCCGCCCCGGTCGTCACCGGTGTGAGCCCGCAGTTCGGTCCGGACACCGGTGGCAACTCCGTCACCGTCACCGGCAGCGGCCTGGCCCTGGCGAGCGCCGTCCACTTCGGCCCCGGCCTCGCCACCGGCTTCACCGTGATCTCCGACAATCAGCTGACCGCGACGGCTCCTCCCGGAACCGGCACGGTCGTGGTCACCGTGACCACACCGGGCGGCACCAGCACCCTGGGCCCCGGGAACCCGTACTACACCTATCTCGGCGCTCCGGTGATCAATTCGCTGATCCCGAACGAGGGTTCGTCACTGGGCGGCGACTCCGTCACGATCAACGGCTCCAACCTCACGTACACCGACTCCGTGACGTTCGGCGGAGTCCCGGCCTCCTTCAGCGTCCTCTCGGACAACCTGGCCGTGGCGACGACTCCGGCGCATGCGGCCGGAACCGTCAATGTGCAGCTCCACACCCCCGCGGGCAACAGCAACACCCTCCCCTTCACCTACGATCCGGCCTGAGCCCACCGCGGTGGGCGACGGGCTCGGCGGACCGGGGCGACGGCTCAGCCGACCGAGGAGTACGCCACGACCCCGCGCAGCAGCCCGTCGACCGCGCGGCGGGCACTGCGCGCCACCGTGCCCTCGGGGGCCGCCGCGGCGATCTGGCCGAGCACATCGATCAGTTGCTTGGTCCAGCGCACGAAGTCACCGGCGGGCATGTCGATTTCGCGCAGCACCTCGTCGAGCCCGTGGCCGGAGGCCCAGCGGTAGGCGGCCCAGGCGAAGCCCAGGTCCGGCTCGCGCTGGCCGACCCCCTCCGCCTGGTTGATCTTGTGGTGCTCCTCCAGGGCGTCCAGCCGCCCCCATATGCGCACCATCTCGCCGAGCGCGTCCTTGGCGCGGCCCGTGGGCAGCTTGGGCGGCAGCGCGTCGTCGGCCGTCCGCGCCTCGTAGACGAGCGCGGAGGCGCAGGCCGCGAGCTCGGCGGGGGGCAGCCCCTCCCAGACGCCCTCGCGCAGGCACTCGCTGGCCAGCAGGTCCAGCTCGCCGTAGAGCCGCGCCAGCCGTCTGCCCTCGTCCGTGACCTCGTCACCGCGCAGATAGCCGAGCTCGCTCAGCAGCGAGCAGATCCGGTCGAAGGTGCGGGCGATGGTGTTCGTACGGCCCTCGATGCGCCGCTCCAGCTGCCGGGTGTCGCGCAGCAGCCGGTGGTAGCGCTCGCCCCAGCGGGCGTGGTCCTCGCGGTCGCTGCAGCCGTGGCAGGGGTGGGCGCGGATGGCCGCGCGCAGCCGGCTGATCTCGGTGTCGTCGGCGGCGGGCGAGCGCTCCTTGCGGTGGCGCCGCATATCGTGGTGGCCGGCCTTGGTGCGCAGCGCGGACGCCAGATCGCGGCGCGACTGGGGGCTGCGCGGATTGAACGACTTGGGGATCCGCATCCGGTCCAGCGGCTCGACCGGCACCGGGAAGTCGATCGACGCGAGCCGCTTGACCTGCCGCTCGGCGGTGAGCACCAGGGGCCGCGGCCCGTCGTGGTACTCCATGCCGCGGTGGCCGCCCACCCGCCCGGCGGGCAGCCCGGGGTCCAGCACCAGGGCGAGCCCGGCGAACTTGCCGGTGGGCACGTGGATGACATCGCCGGGGCGGAGCTTCTCCAGGGCGACCGCGGCGGCCGCGCGCCGCTGGGCCGCGCCCTGCCGGGCCAGCTCGGTCTCACGGTCCTTCAGCTCGCGGCGGAGCCGCGCGTACTCGTCGAAGTCGCCGAGGTGGCAGGTCATGGAGGCGCGGTAGCCCTCCAGCCCCTCCTCGTTGCGCTGCACCTGGCGGGAGATCCCGACGACCGCCTTGTCGGCCTGGAACTGCGCGAAGGAGGTCTCCAGCAGCTCGCGCGAGCGGTGCCGCCCGAACTGGGAGACCAGGTTGACCGCCATGTTGTACGACGGCTTGAAGGAGGAGCGCAGCGGATACGTGCGGGTGCCGGCCAGCCCGGCGAGCGCCGCGGGGTCCATGGTGCGCTGCCACAGCACCACCGCATGGCCCTCGATGTCGATACCGCGCCGCCCGGCGCGGCCGGTCAACTGGGTGTACTCACCGGGGGTGATGTCGACGTGCTGCTCGCCGTTCCACTTGACGAGCTTCTCCAACACCACCGAGCGGGCGGGCATGTTGATGCCGAGGGCGAGGGTCTCGGTGGCGAAGACCGCCTTGACCAGGCCGCGGACGAAGAGCTCCTCGACAACTTCCTTGAAGGTGGGGAGCATTCCGGCGTGGTGGGCCGCGATGCCCCGCTCCAGGCCCTCCAGCCATTCGAAGTACCCCAGCACATGGAGGTCTTCGTCGGGGATCCCGGCGGTGCGCTCCTCGACGATGGCCCGCACCTGGGAGCGCGCCGACTCGTCGTTGAGCCGCAGCCCCGCGTGGAGGCACTGCTGGACGGAGGCCTCACAGCCGGCCCGGCTGAAGATGAAGGTGATGGCCGGAAGCAGCCCCTCGGCATCGAGCCGGTCGATCACCTCGGGGCGGCCCGGGGTCCAGATCCGGCTGCGCTGACGGCGCTCGCGCTCCCGGTCGGCCTCGCGCATATTGCGGCCGCGGCGCTTGTCGCGGCCGAAGGAGGGGCGGCTGTTCTCCATCCGGGCCAGCCGGACCAGATCGGGGTTGACCTCGCGGCGTCCGCCCTGGTCGCCGTCCTGGCCGTGCTTCTCCTCGAACAGGTCGTACATCCGGCGCCCGGCCAGCACGTGCTGCCACAGCGGCACCGGACGGTGCTCGGAGACGATGACCTCGGTGTCGCCGCGGACGGTGTCCAGCCAGTCGCCGAACTCTTCGGCGTTGGAGACGGTCGCGGAGAGTGACACCAGGGTCACCGACTCGGGGAGGTGGATGATGACCTCCTCCCAGACGGCGCCGCGGAACCGGTCGGAGAGGTAGTGGACCTCGTCCATCACCACATAGCCGAGGCCGAGCAGCGACTGGGAGCCGGCATAGAGCATGTTCCGCAGCACCTCGGTGGTCATGACGACCACCGGGGCCCCGGAATTGACGCTGTTGTCCCCGGTGAGCAGGCCGACCTGGTCGGCGCCGTAGCGCTTCACCAGATCGGTGTACTTCTGGTTCGACAGCGCCTTGATGGGCGTGGTGTAGAAGCACTTGCGGCCCTGGGTCAGCGCCAGGTGGACGGCGAACTCGCCCACGATGGTCTTGCCCGAGCCGGTGGGAGCGGCAACCAGCACACCCTTGCCGCTCTCCAGGGCCTTGCACGCCTCGATCTGGAACGGGTCCAGCTCGAAGTCGTACATCTCACGGAAGGGGGCCAGCGCGGTGGCCTGCTCGGCGGCCCGGACGCGGGACGCCGCATAGCGCTCGGCGGGAGATAGCTCGTCGGTCATCGTATCTACGAGCCTACCGGCCACCTCCGACAGCGCACGCGATCTTTATCGGGGCTTTGTTCGGGCCGCCGGACCGGGCCGAACGCCGAGCCGCCCGCCGGGCCGCCCGATGGGCGGCCACAGGCGGGCGGGTATGACCGGGTACGGCCGGATACGGCGGCCTACGACCGGGTACGGCTATGTGACGTCGTCGTAGCCGTTGCGCCGAGTGGGGCCGGAGTCGTCCCCGTCGGTGAGCTCCGGCCTGGCGCTGGGCGCGGCCACGGCCTCGGGGGTCAGATCCAGCTGGGACGCCTCGTCGTCGCTCAGGCCGAAGTCCGGGTCGGCTTCCCGGCGGCGCGCCTTGCGCCGGTCGTTGAGCAGGGCGACGCCGACGGCGCCGAAGTAGAGCACGGTGACCGGCCCGGCCAGGGCGAACATGCCGATCGGGTCGGTGCTGGGGGTGGCGATGGCACCGAAGACCGTGATGCCCATGATCATGGCGCGCCACCAGCCGAGCATCCGGCGCCCGCTGAGGATGCCGGTGAAGTTCAGCAGGATCAGCAGCAGCGGAAGCTCGAAGGCGAGCCCGAAGACGACGACCATCCGGGCCAGCAGATCGAGGAAGTCGTCCAGCGGGAGGAGGTTGTTGGCCCCCTCCGGGGTGAAGCCGATGAGGACCTTGGCGCTGGTCGGGAGGATCTTGTACGCGAAGAAGGCGCCGCCGACGAAGAGCGGTACGCCGAGCCCCACGAAGAACAGGCCGTACTTCTTCTCGTTGCGGTGCAGCCCAGGTGCGAGGAAGGCCCACAACTGGTAGAGCCAGACCGGGGTGGCCACCACCAGACCGGTCGTGAAGGAGACCTTCAGCATGATCGTGAACGGCGACAGCAGACCGTTCACGGTGAAGTAGGCGCAGTCGTGGCCTTTGCTCCCCTTACCCGACAGGTCGGAGAGCGACGCCCCGCCACAGCCGACCGAGTCCAGCACCGGCTGCATCAGGAACTTGGCGATGTCCATGTAGAAGAACATCGCGACGATCGTGACCACGCAGATCGCCAGGACCGATTTGAGCAACCGGTTGCGCAGCTCACGCAGGTGCTCGGACAGGGGCATCCGCCCCTCGGGGTCCTTCTCCTTTTTGCGGGCAGACTTGAGCAACCCACGTCCTCATCTCGTGCGTCCGGCGGCGGCCCTTCGTGCCGCCTTCAAGTGGCCCTGGGTCAGCGCTTGGTGCTGTCGCTCGGCTCCGACACCGGGCGCGAGCTGGTCACGTCTCCGGGCGCGGCCTGGATGGTGCGGTGAGTGGCATCGTCCTTACCGGGCTGGGGCGGATCGGCCGGCGCGTTCTGCTGCTGGCCCTCCGACTTCATCGCCTTCGCCTCGCTCTTGAGGATCCGGGCCGACTTGCCCAGCGAGCGGGCCATGTCCGGAAGCTTCTTGGCACCGAACAGCAGCACGACGACGACAAGAATGAGGATGATTTCGGGAGCGCCGAGCCTTCCGAACATAAGCGTCTACCTTCTCACCGAGGCGGCTGGGGGTGGGGCTGCCCGACCAGTCGGACATGTGTCCGGCAGCCGTGCTGTCAGCGATCGTAGCGCGCGGGGGTAAACCGGAAGCAATCCCCGTGCGGACTCCGGGTTGCGGCCCTCCGCCTCGTTTCCAGGGCCACGAAATGTCAGCGTACCCCGCTTGGCTGTGGGGCAGCAGAGTGCCCATCAGCGGCGACCCCCACCGCGGACGCAGAGCGTCGGTCACTGCCGACGCAGAGCGTCGACGGTTGACCCCAGCGGAACCGAGGCCCGCTCCAGGTCCTCCGCGGCCCGGGTGATCCGCTCCGAGCTGTCCGACACCTGCCTGGCCAGCCTGCGGACCTCCGCGTAGACCCGCGCCGAGAGGACGGCGAGCACGGCGATTCCGCAGAAGGCGAGGGCGAGGGCGAGCATCGGCCAGAGCATGCGGCAGAGCCTAGACGGTGGAGTGCAGCCGCAGTGTACGCACCCCACCGCCGGTGAGCAGCTCCACGATCCGCTCCCCCGCCGGTTTGCGCACCGCGGTTCCACAGTCGGGGCAGGTGAAGGAGTAGAAGGTGGTGCGGTGGCTGGCCCCGATGGCCAGCCGCAGGGCGCCCGCGGCCAGCTCGAACCGGCCGCGGCACTGCGGACAGGCTGCCTTGAAGATCACCGACGTGGCACTCCCCCGTGCGGTCACTGTGTGCGTCCCTTCACTCACCGTACGCCGCGAGCGCCTGCCGCGCCGCGTCCCGAGCACTGTCCGCCAGCTCCTGCGGCGCGACGATCCTGCCGTCCCGGCCCAGCCGCAGCGCCAGCCGGCGCAGCGAGCCGGGGTCGGGCGCGCGGAGCGTGATCCGGAGGCCGCCGTCGGGCAGCTCGTCCGCGCTGTCGTGCGGGTAGTACTCGGCGACCCAGCGCCCGCCGGGGCCGACCTCGACGACCACCTCGGGGTCCTCGGCGCCGGTCTGCACCAGCGCGGAGGACAGCTCCGACAGATCGCGCAGCTCGATCGGCGGCGGATCGGAGGCGTCGTCCAGCAGCTTGATCTCGACGACCCGGTCCAGCCGGAAGGTACGCCGCGCCTCGGAGAGGCGGCACCACGCCTCCATGTAGGTGCGGCCGACGGCGAAGAGCCGGATCGGGTCGACCTCGCGCTCGGTGATCTCGTCACGCGCGGGTGAGTAGTAGCGCAGCCACAGCCTGCGGCGTTCGGAGATGGCGCGGTCGACGTCGGCGAAGACCCCGCCCTCCGACTCGAAGATCACCGAGAGCCGGGAGCTGGCGCCCGCCGCCTCGCCCGCCGCGGCCTCCAGCTTGGCGGTGGCCCGCAGCAGCGCGTCCCGGTCGCCCTCGCGCAGCCCGGAGAGGGTGGCGACGGCGCGGGCGGCGACCAGCAGCGCGGTGGCCTCGTCGGCGGCCAGCCGGAGCGGCTCGGCCACGTCATCGGGGTTGTGCCACCAGATCCGCTCGCCGTCGGTGTCGATGTCCATCAGATCGCCGCCGCGGAAGCTGGTGCCGCACAGCGGCAGCACATCCAGGTCGGCGATCAGCTCGTCCTCGCTGATGCCGAAGGCACGGGCGACGTCGGCGACGCGGGCGCCGGGGCGCTCGCGCAGATACGTCACCAGGGAGAGCATCCGCCGGGTCTGGTCAATGGCGTTTCCGGCCATGATGAAGTAGATCCGTCCCCTCAGCCCTTGGCGACCGCGCGCAGCCGGTCCACGACATCCGCCCGCAGTTCCTCGGGCGCCAGTACGACCACATCCGGGCCGAACTCCACGAGCCAGGCGTCCAGGCCGTGCCCGTAGGGAATCTCCAGCTCGTCCCAGCCGTCGCCGTCCGCCCGGGTGGACAGCGCCTTCGCCCGCAGCGGGTACCCGTGGCCGGAGCGCAGCCGGATCCGGGCGGTGCCGTTGGCGGTCTCGCCCGCCCAGCTCTCCACGGTCTCCCGGACGGTGACGTGGTCGGGCACCTCGGCGGTGAACGCGCCGGACCGCAGCCGGACCCGGCCGGTGATCCGGGAGAGCCGGAAGACCCGCTCGGCGGTGCGCTCGCGGTCCCATCCGGCGAGATACCAGTGGCCGCGCCAGCACTCCAGGGTCCAGGGCTCGACCTGCCGCTGCTCGGGGCGCGCGGCGTTCGCCTTGCGGTAGTCGAAGACGACGGGGCGGCGGTCGCGGCAGGCGAGCATCAGCGGCTCGAAGGCGCTCTCATGGACCGGGATGCGCGGCTCCAGCGCGCTGTGTCCGGGCGTGTCGTACGGGTCCTCGGCGACCGGCATCCCGGCGGCGCGCAGCTTCTGCAGGGCGCCGCTGGCGGCGCCGGCGAGCCGGGCCTGCTGCCAGACCTTGGCGGCGAGGCCGAGGGCGGCGGCCTCCTCGGCGTCGAGGGTGATCGGCGGGAGGCGGTTGCTGTCCCGGCGGGCGAGATAGCCGACCTCGCCGTCGACGCCCTCCACCGTCTCGATGATCAGACCGAGTTCACGCAGATCGTCCTTGTCGCGTTCGAACATACGGTTGAACGCTTCATCGTTGGCCGTGTCGGTCTGGAGGTACGCCTCTATGGAGCCCCGCAACTCCCGTTTGGTCAGCGGACGCCGCGTTCCCAGCAGGCACAGGGCCAGGTTCATCAACCGCTCGGCCTTGGCAATCGCCATCGACGCCCTTTCTTCGTGACCTTACGCACGTGACCGTACCGCTACCGGGACGCGCGGCAAAAGCCGAGGGCCCCTGCTCACCGGCAGGAGCCCTCGGCGCGACGGACGGCCGTGTCAGACGGAGACCAGGTCGCAGACGAAGATCAGCGTCTCGCCCGGCTTGATCCGGCCGCCACCGGCGCCCCGGTCGCCGTAGCCGAGGTGCGGCGGGACGATGAGCTGACGGCGGCCGCCGACCTTCATCCCCTGCAGGCCCTGGTCCCAGCCGGAGATGACCTGGCCCACACCGAGCTGGATCCGCAGCGGGGTGCCGCGGTTGTAGCTCGCGTCGAACTCCTCACCCGTGCTGAAGGAGACGCCCACATAGTGCACGGCGACGTTGTCACCGGCCTTGGCCGCGGGCCCGTCGCCCTCCCAGATGTCCTTGATCTCCAGCTCGGCCGGCGGCTCGCCGCCCGGGAAGTCGACCTCGGGCTTCTCGATGCTCACGAAATTGCTCCTTGTGACGTGGTGGGCAACCCGCACAGGCTACAGAACCGCCAGGATGTCCACGGAGAACACCAGCGTGGAGTTGGCCGGGATGCCCTTCTGGGCCGCCTTGCCGTAGCCCAGGTCCGGGGGCACGACGATCAGCACCCGGCTGCCCACCTTCTTCCCGGTCAGCCCCTGCGACCAGCCCTTGACGACCTGCTGGAGCGAGAACTGGGCGAGCTCGCCGCGCTTGTACGTGGAGTCGAACTCCTTGCCGCCGTCCCACAGCACGCCCTTGTACTGGACGAGCAGCGCGTCGGTCTTCTTGACCTCCTTGCCGTCACCCTCGATGACGTACTCGGAGACCAGCTTCTTCGGCGCGGACTTCTTGGGGATGGTGATGCTGGGCGCCTTGCCGTCGGTGTTGGTGGACACCTTGGGCAGGTCGACGTTGGTCTGGTCCACCTTGCTGCCCTTGGCCGAGCTCTTGGCGTTGTAGGCGCCGACGAGGTCGATGACGAAGACCAGCGTGTCGGTGCCCTTGATCCCGGCCTGCGGCTGGCCCTGCTTGCCGTAGGCGTACGCGGGCGGCACGGCCAGCTCCAGCCGGCTGCCGAGGTTCCGGCCCAGCAGTCCCTGGTCCCAGCCCGGGAGGACCTGGCCCTTGCCGATCGGGAAGGCGGCGGTCTTCTTCTTGTCGAAGGTGTTGTCGATGACCTTCCCGGTGTCCCAGATCTGCGCCAGGTAGTTGATCTGGAGCCAGTCGCCCTTGACCGTCTTCTTGCCGTCGCCCTGGCTGATCGTCTTGACCGCGAGATCCTGCGAGGGCTTGCCCGTGCCCTTGGCGACCTTCGGTTTCTCCCCGAACTTCTTACCCGCGGTAATGGCCGGCACCGGGCCGGAGACGATCTTGCCGCTGGGGGCCGGTGAGGGACTCTGGTTCGTCGGCTCCTGGGACGGCTTGGTCTTCTCGGACCCTGACTTATCGTCACCGCAGCCCGCGAGTGTCAGCAGGCCCGCGGGCACGGCAAGGAGTACGGAGCGTCGACGCACGGAGTCCTCGTTAGGTAGATCTTTCGATGGCCAGTGCGCGCCACTCTACGACGTGACTCGGGCCCCGTCCGGAGAACGCACGGGGCCCGAGGGGAAGGTAAGCCGTACGCCGGTCACATACCGGCGATCAGCTTCTCCACCCGGTCGTCGACCGAGCGGAACGGGTCCTTGCACAGCACGGTGCGCTGCGCCTGGTCATTGAGCTTCAGATGCACCCAGTCGACGGTGAAGTCGCGGCGCTGCTCCTGGGCCCGGCGGATGAAGTCGCCGCGCAGCCGGGCACGGGTGGTCTGCGGCGGCACCGACTTGCCCTCGAAGATCTTCAAGTCGTTGCAGACCCGGGCCGCCTGGCCGCGCTTCTCCAGCAGGTAGTAGAGCCCGCGGCGGCGGTGGATGTCGTGGTAGGCGAGGTCTATCTGGGCGATGCGGGGATGCGACATGGTGATGTTGTTCTTCGCCCGGTACCGCTCGATGAGCTGGTACTTCATCACCCAGTCGATTTCGGTGCCGATCCGGTCGAGCTCCTCGGTGCGGATCGCGTCGAGGGTGCGGCCCCACAGCTCGAGGACGCGCTCGACCATGCCGGTGCGGATGCCCCGGCGCTCGCAGAAGTCGACGGCCTTCTCGTAGTACTCCTGCTGCACCTCCAGGGCGGACGCCTCGCGCCCGCTGGCGAGCCGCACCTTGCGCTGCCCGGTGATGTCGTGGCTGACCTCGCGGATCGCCCGGATGGGGTTCTCCAGGGTCAGGTCGCGCATCACCGTGCCCGCCTCGATCATGCGGAGCACCAGGTCGGTGGCGCCGACCTTGAGCAGCATGGTGGTCTCGGACATGTTGGAGTCGCCCACGATGACATGCAGCCGGCGGTAGCGCTCGGCGTCGGCGTGGGGTTCGTCGCGGGTGTTGATGATCGGCCGGGAGCGGGTCGTGGCGGAGCTGACGCCCTCCCAGATGTGCTCGGCGCGCTGGCTGACGCAGTAGACCGCGCCGCGGGGGGTCTGGAGGACCTTGCCCGCGCCGCACAGGAGCTGTCGCGTCACCAGGAACGGGATGAGAATGTCGGCGAGCCGGGAGAACTCCCCGTGCCGTGCCACCAGATAGTTCTCGTGGCAGCCGTAGGAGTTGCCCGCGGAGTCGGTGTTGTTCTTGAAGAGATAGACGTCGCCCGCGATTCCCTCCTCGTGCAGGCGGCGCTCCGCGTCCACGAGCAGACCTTCGAGAATGCGCTCGCCCGCTTTGTCGTGGGTGACCAGCTCGGTCACGTTGTCACACTCGGGTGTCGCGTATTCCGGGTGCGAGCCCACGTCGAGATAGAGGCGGGCGCCGTTGCGCAGGAAGACATTGCTGCTGCGGCCCCAGGAGACGACACGGCGGAAGAGGTACCGCGCCACTTCGTCAGGAGACAACCGGCGCTGTCCCCTGAATGTGCACGTGACGCCGTACTCGTTCTCCAGCCCGAAAATGCGGCGGTCCATGCCTGAACATTACGCCTGATGGCGTGCTCTGAAACCGGGTTCGGCGGCATGGTTGCGATCATTTTCCGCACGAGGTTCATCCGGTGTTCGGTACGTGGTCGGCTGGACGACGGGCCGCGGCCCGTCCAGGAGGAACCGCTGGGCCGCCAGCAGGACCGCCAGCGCGGCCGCGCCACCGGCCGCGGGCACCGCGAATCCGGGGGCCACGCCGCCGAACTGGACGGCGGGCCCGGCCACGGCGGTGCCGACCGCGTTGCCCACCACGAAGGTGGTCACCAGCCAGGAGAACGCCTCGGTGACCGTGCCGGACGGCGCGTGGCGGTCCACGACGACGAAGGCGCAGGCCAGCGCCGGAGCGAGGAACACGCCCGCCACCCCGGCGAGGACGGTCATCGTGACGACGCCCGGCACCAGCATCAGCGGCAGATAGCCCACCGCCAGGGCGGCCACGAGCAGCCGCAGCCGCCGTTCGGGCGCGCCGGGCCAGGCGCGGCCGCCGTAGACGATGCCGCCGGCCAGCGCGCCCACGCCGAGGGCGGAGAGCAGTGCGCTGGAGACCACGCCGCCGCCGTGCTCGTCGGCGTACGCCACGGCGGCCACCGCGATGGCGCCGAGGGCGAGCCCGATGAAGAAGAACGAGCCGAGCAGCACCAGCAGCCCGGGCGAGCGCAGCGCGCCCAGCCAGTGGGCCTCGCGCGGCGCGGAGCGCCACTGCCGCGAGGGCCGCGAGACCACGACGGAGAGCGCGCCCGCGACCCCGATGGCGTTGATGACCAGCAGCGCGGCCGCCTCGGACCACACGGCCACGGACAGCGTGACCAGCAGCGGGCCGACCGCGAACATCACCTCCTGGGCCACGGCGTCCAGCGCGTACGCCGCGTGCACCTGGTCCTCGCGCCGCAGCACCGTGGGCCACAGCGCCCGCAGCCCGCCCTCCAGCGGCGGGGTGAACAGCCCGGCGATCAGCATCGCCACGTACGCCACGGGCAGCGGCTCGATTCCGACGACGGCGAACAGGACCATCCCGAGCGCGGAGGCCACGGCGGCGGGGAGCATCACCCGGGGCTGGCCGAGGCGGTCCACGGCCCGGCCCAGCAGCGGCTGGCCCACCGCGTTGGCCGCGCCGTAGACGGCCGAGAGCCCACCGGCGAGGGCGTAGCTGCCGCCCTCGGCGCGGGCGAAGAGCAGCACGGCGAGGGCGGCGGTGGCGTTCGGAAGCCGCCCCAGCAGCGTGCCGGTGAGCAGCCGTGCCGCGTGCGGGGTGCGCAGCAGTTCCCCGTAGCCAGCCGCCATTGCCTGCCCCTTCCTGCGGATACCGGTGGGTTCCGCCGGGTTGTCGCGAGCGTCTCGCGGGTCATGGATGACGTTGTACGTATAACGTCCAGCGTCATACGTACCATGGCCGCCACCGCGGGTCCACTCGCGGGCCGGAATGAGCAGCCTGCGGCCAGCCGTACGGCGACCGAGGGGAGCGGAGGCGATGGTGACGAGCGCGGACCGCGCCCACGCGGCGGACGGAGCCGCCGGGAAAGGTTCCCGGGGAACCGGCCGGACGGGTGAGTCCGCGCGGCGCGGCGGGACGGTCGACGGCGGGACGACCGCGAGTGGCGAGGCCACGGCGCGCGGCGGGACGGCTCCCGGTGGCGGGTCGCCCACGAGTGGCGAGGCCGCGACGCACGGCGGCGGATCGGCTCCAGGCGACGGGACGACCGCCAATGGCGAGGCCACGACACGCGGCGGCGGGACGCCTCCAGGCGACGGGACGACCGCCAGTGACGAGGCCCCGGCGCACGGTAGGAGGACGGCTCCGGGGGGCGGCCGGGCGGCCGCGAGTGGCGAGGCGGCTCCGGGCGGTGCGGCGTCGGTAGGCGGCGGGGCGGCTGCGGGGCGGCCGGCGGCGGGGCGGGCGACGAGCCGGGATGTGGCACGCGCGGCGGGCGTGTCCCAGGCGACCGTGTCCCTGGTGCTCGGCGAGAAGTGGCCCGGACGGGTCTCCGAGCGCACCGTGGAGGCCGTGCGCGCCGCCGCGCGGGATCTGGGCTACCGTCCCAACCTCGCGGCCCGCAATCTCCGCCTCGGCCGCACCAGGACCGTGCTGCTGGTGGTGCCCGCCCTCACGACCGAGTTCTTCGCCCGTGTCTACACCGGCGCCGAGCGGGTCGCCGCCGACCACGGCTTCGGTGTGGTGCTCTATCCGTCCCCCGAGGGCGTGGGCCCGGCCCGGGACCCGTTCGACTCGGCGCGTGCCTCGCTGGACGGGGTGATCGCCTCCTCCATGGCGGCCGACGCGCTGGTCGTGGTGCGCGGCGGCGGACTGCCGCTGGTGATGCTCGACAGCGACCCGGACGACGCGGCCGCGGCGGCCACGGTCAACCTGGACATCGCGGACGGGGCGCGGCAGGTGGCCGAACATCTGCTGGGGCTCGGGCACCGCCGGGTGGCCCATCTCGCGGCGGCGGTGGACTCCTGGACCTTCCGGGTCCGGGCCCGGGCCCTGGCGGAGGCGGTGGGCGGGGTCCCGGGCACCGCGCTGAGCGCGGAACCGGCGGGGCTGAGCGTCGAGGAGGGCCGCCGGGCCGCCGAGCGCGTCCTGGCCCGCCCAGGACCCCGGCCGACCGCGCTCGTCTGCGACGACGACATCCTGGCCGCGGGCGCCTGCAAGGCGGCCCGGCGGCTGGGGCTGCGGATCCCGGACGACATCTCGGTGACGGGCTTCGACGATCTGGCCCTGGCCACGGCGGTGGAACCGGAGCTCACCACGGTCCGGCTCTCGGCCGAGGCGGTGGGCGCGGCCGGTATGCGGGCCCTGATCACGCTCCTGGACGGCGAGACACCCCGGGACACCGTGCTCCCCGTCGATCTGCTCCCCCGGGGCTCCACGGCCCCTCCCCCACGGTCCTGACCCGGGTCCGGGCCCCATGACGCCACCGCCGCCCCGGTGGACCCGGGGCGGCGGTGGCGGTGAGACGAATCGGCGGCGGGCGGGTCAGTCCTCGGACTCCGAGGAGGACTCCTCCGGGGACTCGGCCGACGCCTCCGCGTCGGCCCCGCCCTCTCCGGGCTCCAGGAGCCGGGAGAGCTGGCCGCCCAGGACGCGCTTGAACTTGCGCTTCTGGGGGCGGGTGCGGTCCAGGACCGCGACCTCGAGCTGCTCGGCGGTGAGGCTGCGCTCCCCGCCGTTGTTGTCACGGGAGAGCGAGTCGACGGCCAGCTTGAGGGCCTCGGCCAGGGTCATGCCGTCCCGGTGGCGCTGGTCGAGATAGCTGCTGATCTGGTCGGCGTTGCCACCGACGGCGACCGAGCCGTGCTCGTCCACGATGGAACCGTCGTGCGGAAGCCGGTAGATCTGGTCGTCCTCGGGGCCCTCCCCGACCTCGGCGACGATCAGCTCGACCTCGTACGGCTTCTCGGCGGCGCTGGAGAAGATCGTGCCCAGGGTCTGGGCGTAGACATTCGCCAGCCCGCGGGCCGTGACGTCCTCGCGGTCATAGGTATAGCCGCGCAGATCGGCGTAACGGACACCGCCGATGCGCAGATTCTCGAATTCGTTGTACTTACCGACCGCCGCGAAGGCGATCCGGTCATAGATCTCGCTGACCTTGTGCAGCGCGCGGGACGGGTTCTCCGCAACGAAGACGATGCCGTCGGCGTACTGCAGCACGACCACGCTGCGGCCGCGCGCGATGCCCTTACGGGCGTATTCCGCGCGGTCGGCCATGGCCTGTTGAGGAGAAACATAGAACGGCGTCGTCACCGGCTGTCCGTCCCTTCTGTCATTGGCGAATGCATTCCGGTTGGACCGTCCTGATCAGAGCAGGGCGGCGCGGGGGCCGTCCGGCTCTTCGAGGCGCCGCTCATGGATGGCGTGGGCGAGTTCGGACACCTCGTCCTCGCTGAACCTCTTGAATCCGTCCTCGGTGAGGGAGGTGATGATCGGATAAATGCGGCGGGCGAGATCCGGCCCACCAGTGGCCGAATCGTCGTCGGCTGCGTCATAGAGCGCCTGGAGCACGGCCATGGCGGCCTGCTCCTCGGTCGAATCCTCGCGGTAGAGCTTCTTGAGCGCGCCCCGGGCGAACATCGAGCCCGAGCCCGTGGCGGCGAAGCCGCGCTCCTCCGAACGCCCGCCGGTCACGTCGTAGGAGAAGATACGGCCCTTCCCCCGGTCGACGTCCCACCCCGCGAAGAGCGGGACCACGGCAAGACCCTGCATCGCCATGCCGAGGTTGCCGCGGATCATGGTCGACAGCCGGTTCGCCTTGCCCTCGAGCGAGAGCACGGTGCCCTCGACCTTCTCGAAGTGCTCCAGCTCCAGCTGGAAGAGCTTGACCATCTCCACCGCGATACCGGCGGTCCCCGCGATCCCGACCGCCGAGAACTCATCGGCGGGGAAGACCTTCTCGATGTCACGCTGCGCGATGACATTGCCCATGGTGGCGCGGCGGTCACCGGCGAGCACCACACCGCCGGCGAAGGTCACCGCCACGATGGTGGTGCCGTGGGGGGCCTCGATGGCGCCCTGCACCGGGGGCAGCGGACGGTTCCCCGGAAGCAGCTCGGGCGAGTGCTCGCCCAGGAAGTCCATGAACGACGAGGAGCCGGGCGTCAGGAAGGCAGCCGGCAGACGCCCTGTGCTACGAGTGTTGGCTTCCACACGTTTCCTTCCACCAGATCTTGAAATGATGCACGGACCATACCCCTGGCCATGGAAGTCATCCGTCCTGCGTCCCATTCGCCGGGACGCAGGACGGAGGAAGACGCGCCTTACTGCCCGCCCTTCTGAACGAAGGACCTCACGAAATCCTCGGCGTTCTCCTCGAGTACGTCGTCGATCTCGTCCAGCACGGAGTCGACGTCGTCCGAGAGCTTCTCCTGCCGCTCCTTGAGGTCGTCCGCGGCCTGTGCGTCCTGCGTCTGCTCCTCGACCTCTTCGGTCGAGCGCGACGCCTTCTGCTGACCGCCGCCGGTGTCCTTGGTCGCCATTTCCCTCACCCCGCTCGGTTCGCCCGCTGATTCGATCGGTCTCAAGATCAGACCCTACAAGCAGGGTCCGACATCGGCCTCCCACTCGCTACAACGCACGGAGGCCACCTCGATGATTCCCGGCCCAAGGGCATTTCAGCCTCCGGACAGCACCCGGACCAGGTCCTCGGCCGTGCGGCAGCGGTCCAGCAACTCCTTGACGTGGTTGCGGGTGCCGCGCAGCGGCTCCAGGGTGGGAACCCGTTGCAGGGAGTCACGGCCCGGGAGGTCGAAGATCACCGAGTCCCAGGAGGCCGCGGCCACGTCGTCCGCGTACTGCTCCAGGCAGCGGCCGCGGAAGTAGGCGCGGGTGTCCTCCGGGGGCTTGTTCTGGGCGCGTGCGATGTCCTGGTCGTCCAGCAGCCGCTTCATCTTGCCGCGGGCCACCAGCCGGTTGTACAGACCCTTGTCCGGGCGTACGTCGGCGTACTGGAGGTCCACCAGGTGGAGCCGGGCCGCGTCCCACTCCAGGGCGTCGCGGCGGCGGTAGCCCTCGAGCAGCTCCCGCTTGGCGATCCAGTCCAGCTCGCCGGACAGGCTCATGGGATCGCGCTCCAGCCGGTTCAGCACGTCCTCCCAGCGGGCCAGGACGTCCCGGGTCTGCTCGTCGGCGTCCGCGCCGTAGCGGTCCTCGACGTATTTGCGGGCCAGCTCGAAGTACTCCATCTGGAGCTGCACCGCGGTAAGCGTACGGCCGCTGCGCAGCGTGACGAGACGGCGCAGCGTCGGGTCGTGCGAGACCTGGTGCAGGGTGCGCACCGGCTGGTCCACCGCGAGGTCCACGGCGATAAAGCCGTCCTCGATCATCGACAGCACCAGGGCGGTGGTGCCCAGCTTGAGGTACGTCGACAGCTCGGAGAGGTTGGCATCGCCGATGATCACGTGCAGCCGGCGGTACTTCTCGGCGTCGGCGTGCGGCTCGTCGCGGGTGTTGATGATCGGGCGCTTGAGCGTGGTCTCCAGGCCGACCTCGACCTCGAAGTAGTCCGCCCGCTGGCTGATCTGGAAGCCGTGCTCATGGCCGTCCTGGCCGACGCCGACGCGGCCCGCGCCCGTGACGACCTGGCGGGAGACGAAGAAGGGCGTCAGGTGGCGCACGATGTCCGAGAAGGCGGTCTCCCGCTTCATCAGGTAGTTCTCATGCGTGCCGTAGGAGGCGCCCTTGTTGTCGGTGTTGTTCTTGTAGAGGTGGATGGGCTGGCCGCCGGGCAGCTCGGCGGCGCGCAGCGCGGCCTCGGCCATGATGCGCTCACCCGCCTTGTCCCAGAGCACCGCGTCCCGGGGGTTGGTGACCTCGGGGGCGGAGTACTCGGGGTGGGCGTGGTCCACATAGAGCCGGGCGCCATTGGTGAGGATCACATTGGCCAGGCCGATGTCCTCGTCCGTGAGCTGGCTGGCGTCGGCGGACTCGCGTGCGAGGTCGAATCCGCGGGCGTCCCGCAGCGGGTTCTCCTCCTCGAAGTCCCAGCGGGCGCGGCGCGCCCGGTGCATCGCCGCCGCGTAGGCGTTGACGACCTGGGATGAGGTGAGCATGGCATTGGCGTTCGGGTGCCCCGGGACGGAGATCCCGTACTCCGTCTCGATTCCCATCACGCGCCGTACGGTCATGCGGCCCTCCTTGCCCGGCGCCGCCCCCGGCTGGGATCGGCGCTCAAGTACCGCTGCGCTCCCGGTCCATCTGCGGCCCCCGATCCCCCGTGCCGCGATACTGCGGTACCGAAGAGCCTAGAACGGCCAAGCGGTGCTGCGGAGATCATTACAGTCATTGCTCCGGTCGGGCTCGTAGGACTCATACGAAGAATGCGGTCCGAAAAGCGCATCCGGCTGCGGATGCCCCGTCCAGGACATCCGCAGCCGGACCGCGGCGTTACAGGTACTGACCGGTGTTCGCCACCGTGTCGATGGAGCGTCCGGTGTCCGCGCCCTGCTTTCCGGTGACCAGGGTGCGGATGTAGACGATCCGCTCACCCTTCTTACCGGAGATCCGGGCCCAGTCGTCCGGGTTCGTGGTGTTGGGCAGGTCCTCGTTCTCCTTGAACTCGTCCACGCAGGCGGCGAGCAGATGAGAGACGCGAAGGCCCTTCTGGTTGTGGTCCAGGAAGTCCTTGATGGCCATCTTCTTGGCGCGGTCCACAATGTTCTGGATCATGGCGCCGGAGTTGAAGTCCTTGAAGTAGAGGACTTCCTTGTCGCCATTGGCGTAGGTGACCTCCAGGAAGCGGTTCTCCTCGGACTCGGTGTACATCTGCTCGACCACCGACTGGATCATCCCGCCGATGGCGGCCTTGGGCGACCCGCCGTGCTCGGAGAGGTCGTCGCCGTGGATCGGCAGGGACTCCGTGAGGTACTTCGAGAAGATGTCCTTGGCGGCCTCGGCGTCCGGACGCTCGATCTTGATCTTCACATCGAGGCGGCCGGGGCGCAGGATCGCGGGGTCGATCATGTCCTCGCGGTTGGAGGCACCGATCACGATCACGTTCTCCAGGCCCTCCACACCGTCGATCTCGGAGAGCAGCTGGGGGACGATGGTGTTCTCCACGTCCGAGCTGACCCCGGAGCCACGGGTGCGGAAGAGGGAGTCCATCTCGTCGAAGAAGACGATGACGGGCGTGCCCTCGCTGGCCTTCTCCCGAGCCCGCTGGAAGACCAGCCGGATGTGCCGCTCCGTCTCACCGACGTACTTGTTGAGCAGCTCGGGGCCCTTGATGTTGAGGAAGAAGCTCTTCCCCGCGGGCTTGCCGGTCACCTCGGCGACCTTCTTGGCAAGGGAGTTGGCCACGGCCTTGGCGATCAGCGTCTTACCGCAGCCGGGCGGGCCGTACAGCAGCACACCCTTGGGCGGCCGCAGTTCGTGCTCCTTGAAGAGGTCGGGGTAGAGATACGGGAGCTCGACCGCGTCGCGGATCAGCTCGATCTGGTTTCCCAGACCGCCGATCTTGTTGTAGTCGATGTCCGGCACCTCTTCGAGGACGAGCTCCTCGACCTCGCTCTTCGGTACCACCTCGTAGACATAGCCGGACCGGGACTCGAGCAGCAGGGCGTCACCGGGCCGGATGGTGGTGCTCAGCAGCGGCTCCGCCAGCCGCACCACCCGCTCCTCGTCGGTGTGCCCGATCACCAGGGCGCGCTCGCCGTCCTCAAGGACCTCCTTGAGGGTGACGATGTCCCCGGCGCGCTCGAACTCCATGGCCTCGACCACATTGAGCGCCTCGTTGAGCATGACCTCCTGGCCGCGCTTGAGGTCGTCGAGCTCGACGCTTGGGCTGACATTCACCCGGAGTTTACGACCCCCGGTAAAGATGTCTGCCGTACCGTCCTCGTTCGCCTGCAGAAAGGCTCCGAAACCGGCCGGCGGCTGCGCGAGCCGGTCGACCTCCTCCTTGAGGGCCACGATCTGGTCGCGGGCCTCACGGAGTGTGTTCGCGAGCCGCTCGTTCTGTGCGGAGACTCCCGCCAGATTGGTCTGCAGCTCGACGATCCGCTCTTCGAGAATCCTCGTATGACGCGGAGAGTCGGCGAGCTTGCGGCGCAGGACGGCGATTTCCTGCTCGAGATAGGCAACCTGGCCGGCAGGGTCATCAGACCCCCGCCCCGGCCGGATGCCGCGGTTGATGTCGTCGTCGTGGGCTGCCACGGTCCTCACCTCCTCCAAGGGGAGCTGGACGCTTCCTGACCCTACCTGGGCCGGTGCGGGTTGAAACCCCTAGATCACAAACCCGGTCGGCGTGTGTCCGATCTTCACCCTTGCGCACTCCCTCACGCCAGGTGAATACCCACCCAACAACATCGGAAAGCGAGCGGTTGTATCGTCGACACGGTCAACACCCGTCAGGGTTGGCGATATTTAGACAATGTTGAATCGCGTATCGAAGGAACAGGAGGCGGCACACCGTGCGGAACGAGGAGCTCGGCGGTCTTGAGGTCTGGATCGACCAGGATCTGTGCACCGGGGACGGTATCTGCGCCCAGTACGCTCCCGAGGTCTTCGAACTCGACATCGACGGTCTAGCCTACGTCAAGAGCGCCGACGATGAGCTGCTACAGGAGAAGGGCGCGACCACCCCGGTCCCCCTGGCCCTGCTGACCGAGGTCAGGGACTCCGCCAAGGAGTGCCCCGGCGACTGCATCCATGTACGCCGCGTCACGGACCGGGTCGAGGTCTACGGGCCCGACGCGGAGTGACCCACCGCGAGTAGCCGCATACCGCGAGTAGCCGACTCACACGCTTCCCGGGACCGGCAGCGCCTTCAGTACGAACTTTCCGTCCCGCCACTGCCAGTTGACCTTGCGCTGCAGATCCGGACAGCACCGCGGGACCTTCGCCGACGAGTATCCCAGCAACGTGGCCGAAACCCTCTTTCCGCGCACCGCGAAATCGGTGATGCTCATCCCTTCCTTCGGATCCACGAAGGTGGCCACCACGCGGGGCGCGGTGCCCGCGTGGCCGACCGGCTGGGAGAGCGCGTAGACGCCGCTGGGCGGGGTGCCGAAGGCGGTCGGGCAGCGCACCACGGCGACGGTCTCCGGCCGCCCGTCCCCGTCCAGGTCCGCCGAGCCCCGGTCGACGACGTCGGGCCGGGCCCGTCCGCAGTCCATCGGATAGTCCGCGGCGCGGGGGTCGGGGGCCTTGGCAGCCGGGAGCCCCCCGGTGCCCGGCGCGGACGCGGTGGTGGACGTGGTGGCCTTGGCGTCGGAGGGCTGGAAGAACGACCCTCCGGCGATGACGGCGGCCACGGCGGCCGCGGTCGCGACCCAGTGCACCGGACGGGGATGGGTGTGCGCGAGATCCGTGCCCAGAGGCTGCACGCGGGATGACTCCATGTGAGGGGCTGAGGCGGGAGATGACCCGCATCGTGCCACATCTCACAGGGGCGCGGCCACCGCCCCCACACGGGGAATTCGGTGGCCGCGCCGAGCCGTTGTGGCGCCGGTTTCCGCCGGGCGGGCCCCAGATGGCCGCCGGACGGACCCCGGACGGCCGTCAGGCGTCGCCGGAGGGGCGCCCGTCGCCTCCTGATGCGTCCGTGACACCGGTGTCCTTGGCCCGGCCGGTGTCCTTGGCGGAGCCGGTGTCCTTGGCCGGGCCGGTGTCCCCGGCGGCGCCGGTGTCCTTGGCGGTGCCCCAGCCCACGTAGTCCTCGCCGTAGGCGCCCTTGGCGGGCCTGCGGCGGCGCATCGGGGGCTCCACGCCGTCCGCGAGCCGGCGGGCGGTGAGCAGGAAGCCGGTGTGGCCGATCATGCGGTGGTCGGGCCGTACCGCCAGGCCCTCCACGTGCCAGGTGCGCACCATGGTCTCCCAGGCCGACGGCTCGTTGAAGGTGCCGTGCTCGCGGATGGCCTCAACGGTGCGGGCGAGCTGGGTGGTGGTGGCGACGTACGCGCACAGGATGCCGCCGGGGACGAGCGCCTTGGACACCGGCTCCAGGCACTCCCAGGGGGCGAGCATGTCCAGGATCACGCGGTCCACGTCGGTGTCGCTGAGGTTGTCCTGGAGGTCGCCGACGGTGAGCCGCCAGGCGGGGTGCGGGGCGCCGAAGTAGCGCTCGACGTTCTGGGCGGCGATCTCGGCGAAGTCGGCCCGGCGCTCGTAGGAGTGCAGCATGCCCTGGTCGCCGATGGCCCGCAGCAGGAACGTGGAGAGCGAGCCGGAGCCGACGCCCGCCTCGACGACGCGTGCGCCGGGGAAGATGTCGGCCATCGCCAGGATCTGCCCCGCGTCCTTGGGGTAGACCACGGCGGCACCGCGTGGCATGGACAGGACATAGTCGGGGAGCAGGGGGCGCAGCGCGAGATACGCGACGTTTCCCGTGGTGCGCACGACGGTTCCCTCGGGGGCGCCGATCAGCTCGTCATGGGGGAAGGATCCCTTGTGGGTGTGGAAATTCTTCCCGGACTCGAGCGTGAAGGTGTAGTGGCGTCCCTTGGGGTCGGTGAGCTGGACCTGGTCCCCGACCTGGAAGGGCCCGCGACGGCGGGCGGCACCGGTCGGTTCGGACATGTGAACAGCCTACCGGGCACTTCGCCGTGCCCGGACCACGCCCGGGTGCCTTCAGGAGGAGCCCGAGGGGGTCCTGGCCATGGCCGCCACGAAGGCGCGCTCGACATCGGCCGTGGAGAGCACCCCGTAGACCTCGCCGGTCTCCTCGACCACCAGGTACTCGGTGGCGGGGGTGGCGCGCAGGGTGTCCAGCAGTTCCTCGCCGGTGAGCTCGGCGGAGACCCGCATACCGTCCTTGAGGTCCTGGGCGAGGCCGCTGACCGCGACCCAGGGGCGGCGGTGCTCGGGGATCCCCACGATGGCCGCCTCGCGCACCACCGCGGTCGGGGCGCCGTGGCCGTCCACCACGACCAGGGCGCGGGCCCCGGCCTCGTTCGCCCGGCGCAGCGCCTCGGAGAGCGGGGTGTCGGCCGCCACGGGGACGGCGCGCCGGGTGAGCGTACGGGCGCGCAGGTCCGGCAGCCGCTCCCGCAGCCGGGCCATCCGCAGGCTGTTACCGGCGCCGGTCCAGATGATCGCGGCGAGTATGGCGGCCAGCAGCGCGTCGGTGAGCGAGTCGACGCTGCCGAAGCTCTGGGGCTCCTCGCCGAGCCCGCCCGCCTGGGTGAGCAGCGGCAGCCCGACGAGCACCGCGACGGCGAGCGCGCGGCCGCTCCAGGCGGCGGCGACGGTGCCGGTCATGGGCCGGCCGCTGATCTTCCAGACGACGGCCCGCAGCATCCGCCCGCCGTCCAGCGGCAGTCCGGGCAGCAGGTTGAACGCGGCCACGATCAGGTTGGAGACCATCAGCCCGGCGAGCAGCACCCCGGGCACCGTGCCGGGCTCCACGACCAGCATGCCGAGGTAGAACACGCCCGCCAGGACCAGCGAGAGCAGCGGGCCGACGAAGGCGAGCACGAACTCCCGGCCGGGGGTCTCGGTCTCCTTCTCGATCTCCGAGACCCCGCCGAAGAACTGCAGCTGGATCCGGCGCACCGGCAGCTTGAAGCGGAGCGCGGCCACGGTGTGGGCGAGCTCGTGCACCAGCACCGAGGCGTAGAAGGCCACCGCGAAGAAGAGCGAGACCAGATAGCGGGCGGCGCCCAGCTCGGGCAGCACCCGGTCGAGCTGGCCGCCGAATACCCAGGTGATGAGGGCGGCGACCAGGAACCAGCTGGGCGAGACGTACACGGGTACGCCGAAGGGGCGGCCCATGAGAAAGCCGCCGCCCACCTCGCGTGGGCGCGGCTGCTTGCCGCCCTCGGGCTCGGTCGCGCGGTCCGATTCCCCGTTGTCGGACTGCCGCTGCCCGCTGTTGTCCACGGTGTCCCCTCGTCGGATGCTCGGTCGCACCCCTCTTTTTGATACGGTCCCCACGATCATGCAGTGCCGGGGGCTCGAACGTCGATGGTATGCGTCCGGCTGTCGGTGGCGGGTCGTAGGGTCTTCGCCATGGGAACCACCACGGGAACCACCACCGGGAAGGCCGAACCCTCCGACGGGCCGCCGAAGTCCGGCCCCGCCGCCTCGCTGTCACCCTCACGGGCGGCCGATTTCATGCGGTGCCCGTTGCTGTACCGCTTCCGAGTGATCGACAAACTGCCGGAGAAGCCCAGCGCGGCGGCCACCCGCGGCACCGTGGTCCACGCGGTGCTGGAGCGGCTCTTCGACGCCCCGGCCGCCGACCGCACCGCGCCGCGGGCCCGGTCGATGGTGCCGGGCGAGTGGGAGCGGCTGCTGGCGGCCAAGCCGGAGCTGGCGGAGCTGTTCCAGGAGGAGGACGGCGCTCCGGCGCCGGACCGGCTGGCCGAGTGGCTGACGGGGGCCCAGACGCTGGTGGAGCAGTGGTTCTCGCTGGAGGATCCGACTCGTCTGGAGCCCGCGGAGCGCGAGCTGTTCGTGGAGACGGAGCTCGAGTCCGGGCTGAGGCTCCGTGGAATCATCGACCGGATCGACATCGCTCCCACCGGTGATGTGCGGATCGTGGACTACAAGACGGGCAAGGCCCCCGCGCCGCAGTACGCGGGCGAGGCGCTGTTCCAGATGAAGTTCTACGCCCTGGTGCTGTGGCGGCTGCGCGGGGTGATCCCGCGGCGGCTCCAGCTGGTCTATCTGGGCAGCGGAGACGTGCTGACGTACGACCCGGAGGAGCGGGATCTGCGGGCCGTGGAGCGCAAGGTGCTGGCCCTGTGGGAGGCGATCCGGCTGGCCACGGAGACCGGCGCCTTCGTGCCCCGGCAGACCAGGCTCTGCGGCTGGTGCGACCACCAGGCACACTGTCCGGAATTCGGGGGTACGCCACCGCCGTATCCGTTGACAGTGCTACCCCGTCAGTCCGGCAGAATGGACGCGGTCTAGGAGAAGGAGTTCCCGTGGCGATCCGCGTCCTACTGGTCGATGATCAACCGCTGCTGCGCACCGGCTTCCGGATGATCCTGGAGGCGGAGCAGGATCTGGCGGTCGTCGGTGAGGCCGGGGACGGTCTGCAGGCCCTCGATCAGGTGCGGGCGCTGCAGCCCGATGTGGTCCTGATGGACATCCGGATGCCGCGGATGGACGGCGTGGAGGCGACCCGTCAGATCACCGGCCCGGGGCGGGACGGCCCGGCCAAGGTGCTGGTGCTGACCACCTTCGACCTGGACGAGTACGTGGTGGAGGCGTTGCGCGCCGGGGCCAGCGGCTTCCTGCTGAAGGACGCGCCCGCCACCGAGCTGGTGCAGGCCATCCGCGTGGTGGCGGCGGGCGAGGCGATGCTGGCGCCCAGTATCACCCGCAGGCTGCTGGACAAGTACGCCGGGCATCTGCCGTCGGGCGAGGAGCCGGTGCCGGACACCCTGCACACGCTGACCGAGCGCGAGGTCGAGGTGCTGAAGCTGGTGGCCCGGGGGCTGTCCAACGCGGAGATCGCCGCCGATCTGTTCGTGAGCGAGACCACGGTCAAGACGCATGTGGGCCATGTGCTGACCAAGCTGGGGCTGCGCGACCGGGTGCAGGCCGCCGTCTACGCCTACGAGAGCGGGCTGGTCCGCCCCGGCGCGCAGTAGGCGTCACCGGTGCGGCTCCGGCGGGGCGGCCGGCCGATGGGCCGGTCGGTCGCCCCCGTCGGCCCGTCGATCCAGCAGCCCGTCAGCCGCCGGACGACTTGCCGATCTCCCAGAAGCGGAAGACCGTCGAGGAGTCGAGGGTCCACTGCAGCCCGGTGATGTCGTCCTGGGCCACCGCGTACTGCTTGCCCTGCCACAGCGGGAGCATCGGCACCTCGTCGGCGACGATGTCCTGGATCCGCTGGAAGTCGCCCACCGTGGCCTCCCGGCTGGGCTGCTCGGCGGTGGCGGGGATCAGCTGCGCGGTCAGCCGCGGCGAGGTGTAGTGGTTGGCCAGGACGTTGCCGGCGCCGAAGAACGGGGCGACGAAGTTGTCCGGATCCGGGTAGTCGGGCACCCAGCCCTTCACATAGACGCCGTACTTCCCGCCGGCGACGCCCTTCTCGTACGTGGCGACGTCCGCGCTCCTCACATCGACGTCGAACAGCCCGCCGGCGTTGAGCTGCTCGGCGATCCGGCGCAGGCCCGGGACGGTGCCGGGGCCGTAGCGGATCGGGGTGCCCCACAGGGTCAGCTTGACCTTGCCGGTGATCCCCTCGTCCCGGAGCGCCTGCTTGGCCTTCTCGGGCTGCGGGCGGTCGCCGTACTTGTCGTAGAAGGCGGTGTTGTGGCCGGTGATACCGGCCGGGACCACCGAGTACAGCGGTTCGGCGGTGCGCTTGTAGACGTCCCGCACCAGGGTGGAGCGGTCGATGAGGTACGCCATGGCCTTGCGCACCCCGAGCTTGCCCGCCACCGGGTCCTTCATGTTGAAGACCAGGTGCTGGACCTCGGCGCCGGTGCCCTCGACCACGTTCAGGCTCTTGCCGCCGCCGAGGCTCCGCGCCTGGAGGTCGGCGAGGTCGCGCATGGCCAGCCCGCGGTAGGCGAGGTCCACATCGCCCTTCTGCACGGCGGACTTCAGCCGCGCCTGCGCGCCGTGGAAGAACTTCAGGGTCAGCCCGGAGTTCTTGGGCTCGGCGGGCCCCTGGTAGTCGCCGTTGACGGAGAAGTCCGCCTCGGCCTTGGTGAAGGAGTCCAGCTTGTAGACGCCGGAGCCGACCGCCTTGTGGTCCGTGCGCAGCTTGTCGGCCGGGTACTCCGCGTGGTCGACGATGGACCCGGCACCGGAGGCGATCTTCTGCGGGAAGGTCGCGTCGGAGTCCTTCAGCTGGAAGACGACGGTCCGCTTGTCCGGGGTGTCGATGCTCCCGATGGAGGTGAGCATCAGCGCCGGGCCGTTGGGGTCGTTGATCCGCTTGGTGCGCTCGAAGGAGTACTTGACGTCCTCGGAGGTGAGCGGATGGCCGTCTGTGAACGTCAGGCCGTCCTTCAGGGTGCAGGAGTAGACCCGGCTGGTGCTGTCCTTGAAGGAGCACTTCTCCGCCGCCTCCGGCTGCGGTGTGGTGCTGCCCTTCGGGAAGCTCAGCAGCGACTGGAAGACGTTGTTGAACAGCAGCCAGGAGCCGGGGTCGTAGCCCGACGCCGGGTCGGTGGCGAGCACCTCGTCCGACATCCCCATGACCACGTGCTCGCCGGCGCCCGCCGCGTCCCCGTCCTCACTGCCGCAGCCGGTGAGCAGGGCGGCGGCCAGTCCCGCCCCGAGGGGCGCTGCCAACCACTGATCACGTTTCCTCAACGGTATTCCTCACACACTCGACGTCTCCGTGTCCGACCCCCGTAAGTCGTTTCAGTCGCCCTTGCCGAGCTCCCACAGCTGGAGCATGGTCGAGGAGTCGAAGGCGTACTCGGCGCCCGTCACGTTCCCGCGGGCGGCCACGTACGTGTTGCCCTGCCACAGCGGAAGGTAGGGCACATCGCTGGCGACGGCGTTCTGGATGGACTGGTAGTCCTTGTCGGCGAGGCTGCGCTGGGCCTCCTGCCGGGTCTTGGGGATCAGCTCGTCCTGGATGGTCTTGTTGCGGTAGGGCGAGTTGAGGAAGTTGTCCTTGGTGAGGAACGGCGCGGTGTAGCTCTCGGGGTCCGGGAAGTCGGGGAGCCAGCCCATCCCGGAGGCGGAGAACTGGCGCTTGACGAGCGCGGGGCGGAAGTCCCGCCACGGGTAGCCCTTGACCGTGACGGAGAACAGTCCGCTGGCGTTGAGCTGCTTGCGCAGTTCCTTGAACTCCCCGGCCGTCTCCGGGCCGTAGTGGTCGGTGGTGTAGGTCAGCGTCAGCTTAACCGGGGTGCTGATACCGGCCTGGGTCAGCACGCGCCGGGCCTCCTCGGGGTCCGGGTCGCCGTACTCGTTGTGGAACGAGTTGATGTGCGAGGAGATGCTGGTGGGGATCATCGAGTAGAGGGGCTCGGCGGTCCGCTTGTACACATCGCGCACCAGCGCCTGGCGGTCCACGAGATGGGCGATGGCCTGCCGGACCGCCTTGTTCTTCACCGTCGGGTCGGAGGTGTTGAAGACCAGGTAGCGGATGCCCTGCCCGGAGGACTCGAAGAGGCGGACGCCCTTGATCTCGCCCTTGTTGAGCTTGTCGAGCTGCTCCGGCGAGAAGCCGCGGTGCACCAGGTCGATGTCGCCCTTGACCAGCGCCTTCTCCATGGTCGACGCGGAGTCGTAGAACCGCATCTCCACCTTGCCGGCCTTCGGCTCGACATCGCCCTTGTAGTGGGAGTTCCTGGTGAAGACGACCTTGGTCAGCCGGTTGTCGCGCACCTCGGTCCTGGCGCTGTACGGGCCCGAGCCGGTCATGTCGAAGCCGTCGCGCAGCGCGTCGGGCTTGTAGACCTCGCTGTCGAGGATCGCGGCGGCCGGGGTGGTGAGCTTCGACGGGAAGGTCGCGTCCGGCTGCGAGAGATGGATGACGATCTCGCGGTCGCTGGGGGTTTCGATCTTGTCCACATTGGACAGCAAGGACTTGGTGCCGTTGGGGTCGTCGATGCGCAGCACCCGCTCGAGGGAGAACTTGACGTCCTTCGAGGTGAGGTCGTGGCCGTTGGAGAACTTCAGCCCGTCGCGCAGCGTGCAGCGGTACTGCTCGCTCTGTCTGTCCTGGAAGCCGCATTTCTCTGCGGCATCGGGTATCGGCTCGGTTCCCGAGCGGGGCAGCCGCATCAGCGTCTGGAAGGCGTTGTGCAGCACGCTCCAGGACGCGAAGTCGTAGGCCAGGGCGGGGTCCAGCGGCGCGGGTGCCGCCTTCGACGCCTCTATGCGGTCCGTGCTGCCCAGGACGAGCGTCTTGCCGTCCGAGCCCGAGCCGTCGGTACCACCGCACGCGGCGAGCGTGGAGATCAGGAGGCCGGCCACGGCCGGCAGCACCAGCGACTTGCGCGTCATTGTCGGGAGTCTCCCTGCCATCGATCAACTACTCGCGACGACATTAGTCCGAGGCGCCAGTGATACTCGGACACAACGAAGTTGAGGCGATATCACGCCCCGATAACGAGCGATCATCGACCGATATCCGGACGTGGCCGCGATTCGTGCGCGATGCCACTAATCCGGACACAAAGGCTCTCCCAAAACGCATCAGACGGGACGCGCGACAGCCAACCATCGCACTCGTCTACGGCATATGCAGTGACAAACATCACGTTCCGTTGTCGCCAACGGAACGTGAAAAATCCGCCCGCGCTATTCAGTCTGCAATTTACATGAATACGCTCGGTGCGCGATCAGTGCACCGCCGTGATCAGAGTGCGCAGAAAATCGAGATCGACTTCTTCGAGCGAGCCGATGACCGTACGCCCCGCCGCGGGCTCGATCGGCACCACGGACGGCACCGCGACCACCCGGCATCCGGCCGCCTCCGCGGCCCGTACGCCCGTGTCGGTGTCCTCGATGACCACGCACCGCCCCGGCTCCGCCGCGAGCCCCGCCGCAGCGAACAGATACGGGTCCGGATGCGGCTTGGTCCGCTCGACCTCGTCGCCCGCGACCGTCAGGGCGAAGTGCTCCGGGCCGAGCGAGCGCAGGACGCGGTCCATCACCCGCCGGTGGGAGGCGGAGACCAGGGCGGTGGGGATGGAGTGCGCGGCCAGCTCGGTGAGCAGCCGGCGGGCTCCGGGCAGCATCGGCACACTGCCGTCGATCAGCTCGGTGAAGCGGCTGTTGAGCAGGCCGGTGAGCTCGGCGAGGGCGATCTCGGCGCCGGTGGCCTCGATCAGGAACTGGGCGCTGCGCGACATCGGGCCGCCCACCACGACCTGGCGGTACTCCTCGGCCAGGGCGTGCCCGAGCTCGGCGAAGATGGAGACCTCCGCGTCCCACCAGATGCCCTCGGTGTCGACCAGGGTGCCGTCCATGTCGAGCAGAACGGCTTGCAGAGCCGAGCCTTCGGCCGTACGGGTGTCGACGGCGGGGATGCTGCTGGTCATCCAAACACCTCCGGATAAGGGGCACGAAGGCCGGCCCCCTTCCACGGACGGGAAGGCGACCGGCCTCTACCGGATCGACCAGTCTACGTCGCGCCGCGCCGACGCGCCCGGTGAGAGCCTGTGACACAGGCTCTGAGCACCCAAGGCGGTCACAGAAGGCCGCCAGGGGGCTACCGCGCGTCTACCGCGCGTTGAAGTACTTCGCCTCCGGGTGGTGGATCACGATGGCGTCCGTGGACTGCTCGGGGTGGAGCTGGAACTCCTCCGAGAGCTTCACCCCGATCCGCTCCGGCTCCAGCAGGTCGGCGATCTTCGCACGGTCCTCCAGGTCGGGGCAGGCGCCGTAGCCGAGCGAGAAGCGTGCGCCGCGGTACTTCAGCGCGAACATGTCCTCCATCTCGCCCGGGTCCTCTCCCGCGAAGCCCAGCTCGGCGCGGACCCGGGCGTGCCAGTACTCGGCCAGCGCCTCCGCGAGCTGGACGGACAGGCCGTGCAGCTCCAGGTAGTCGCGGTAGGAGTCGGCGGCGAACAGCTCGCCGGTGGCCTCGCCGATCCGGGAGCCGACGGTCACCACCTGGAGGCCGACGACATCGGTCTCGCCGGACTCCTCGGGCCGGAAGAAGTCGGCCAGGCACAGCCGGCGGCCGCGGCGCTGGCGCGGGAAGGTGAAGCGGGTCCGCTCGCTGCCGTCCTCGTTCAGCAGGACCAGGTCGTCGCCCTTGGAGACGCACGGGAAGTAGCCGTAGACGACGGCCGCCTCGAGCAGGTTCTCGGTGTGCAGCCGGTCCAGCCAGCCGCGCAGCCGGGGCCGCCCCTCGCTCTCCACCAGTTCCTCGTAGCCGGGGCCCTCGCCGGTGCGGGACTGCTTGAGCCCCCACTGGCCCTTGAACAGCGCCCCCTCGTCCAGCCAGGAGGCGTAGTCGGCCTGCTGGATGCCCTTGACCACGCGGGTGCCCCAGAAGGGCGGGGAGGGCACGGGGTTGTCGGTGGCCACGTCGGAGCGTGCCGGGCCCTCCTCCGGCTCCGGCTCGCGCACCTGGGCGGCGCGCTGGGGGACGCGGCGCTGCCGGAGCTCGGGGAGCGTGGCGCCGGGCACGCCGCGCTTGACGGCGATCAGCGCGTCCATGAGCCGCAGCCCCTCGAAGGCGTCGCGGGCGTAGCGCACCTCGCCCTCGTAGATCTCGTGCAGATCCTGCTCGACATAGGCCCGGGTGAGCGCGGCGCCGCCGAGGATGACGGGGAACCGGGCGGCCAGCTTGCGCTGGTTGAGCTCCTCCAGGTTCTCCTTCATGATCACGGTGGACTTCACCAGCAGCCCGGACATGCCGATCACATCGGCACCGTGCTCCTCGGCGGCCTCCAGGATCGCGGAGACCGGCTGCTTGATGCCCAGGTTGACCACGTTGTAGCCGTTGTTGGACAGGATGATGTCCACGAGGTTCTTACCGATGTCATGGACGTCGCCGCGGACGGTGGCGAGCACGATGGTGCCCTTGCCCTCGTCGTCCGACTTCTCCATGTGCGGTTCGAGATGGGCGACCGCGGTCTTCATGACCTCGGCGGACTGGAGGACGAACGGCAGCTGCATCTGGCCGGAGCCGAACAGCTCGCCGACCACCTTCATGCCCTCCAGCAGCGTCTCGTTGACGATGTCGAGGGCGGGGCGCTCCTGGAGGGCCTCGTCGAGGTCGGCCTCCAGGCCGTTGCGCTCGCCGTCGATGATGCGGCGCTGGAGCCGCTCCTCGAGCGGCAGCGCGGCCAGTTCCTCGGCCTTGCCCGCCTTGAGCGACTTGGCGGTGGCGCCCTCGAAGAGCCCCATCAGCTTCTGCAGCGGGTCATAGCCCTCGGCCCGGCGGTCGTAGATCAGGTCCAGGGCCGTACGGACCTGCTCCTCCTCGAACCGCGCGATCGGCAGGATCTTGGAGGCGTGCACGATCGCCGAGTCCAGGCCCGCCTTGACGCACTCGTCGAGGAAGACGGAGTTGAGCACGATGCGGGCGGCCGGGTTGAGGCCGAAGGAGATGTTGGACAGGCCCAGTGTGGTCTGGACGTCCGGATGGCGCCGCTTGAGCTCGCGGATCGCCTCGATGGTGGCGATGCCGTCCTTACGGGACTCCTCCTGACCGGTGCAGATGGTGAAGGTCAGGGTGTCGATGAGGATGTCCGACTCGTGGATGCCGTAGTTGCCGGTCAGGTCGGCGATCAGCCGCTCGGCGATCTCGACCTTGTGCTCCGGCGTGCGGGCCTGGCCCTCCTCGTCGATGGTCAGCGCGATCAGGGCGGCGCCGTGCTCCTGGGCCAGCCGGGTGACCTTGGCGAACCGGGACTCGGGGCCGTCCCCGTCCTCGTAGTTCACGGAGTTGATGACCGCGCGTCCGCCGAGCTTCTCCAGCCCGGCCCGGATCACGTCGACCTCGGTGGAGTCCAGGACGATGGGGAGGGTGGAGGCGGTGGCGAACCGCCCGGCCAGCTCCTCCATGTCCGCGACGCCGTCCCGGCCGACGTAGTCCACGCACAGGTCGAGCAGATGGGCGCCCTCGCGGATCTGCTCCCGGGCCATCTCCACGCAGTCGTCCCAGCGGGCCTCCAGCATGGCCTCGCGGAACTTCTTGGAGCCGTTGGCGTTGGTGCGCTCGCCGATCGCCAGGTACGAGGTGTCCTGGCGGAACGGCACGGTCTGGTAGAGCGAGGCGGCGCCGGGCTCGGGGTGCGGGGTGCGCTCGGTGGGGGTCAGCCCGCGGACCCGCTCGACGACCTGGCGCAGATGCTCGGGCGTGGTGCCGCAGCACCCGCCGACCAGGGAGAGCCCGTACTCGCGGACGAAGGTCTCCTGGGCGTCGGCCAGCTCACCGGGGGTGAGGGGGTAGTGGGCGCCGTCCTTGCCCAGCACCGGGAGGCCGGCGTTGGGCATGCAGGACAGCGGGATCCGGGAGTGGCGGGCGAGGTGGCGCAGGTGCTCGCTCATCTCGGCGGGGCCGGTGGCGCAGTTGAGGCCGATCATGTCGATGCCGAGCGGCTCGAGGGCGGTGAGCGCCGCGCCGATCTCGGAGCCGAGCAGCATGGTGCCGGTGGTCTCGACGGTGACCGAGCAGATCACCGGCAGGTTGGCGCCGGTGGCGGCCAGGGCGCGGCGGGCGCCGATGATCGAGGCCTTGGTCTGCAGCAGGTCCTGGGTGGTCTCCACCAGGAGGGCGTCCGCGCCGCCGGCGATCATGCCTTCGGCGTTGGCCTGGTAGGCGTCGCGGAGGACGGTGTACGGGGCGTGGCCGAGGGTGGGCAGCTTGGTGCCGGGGCCCATGGAGCCGAGCACCCAGCGCTGGCGTCCGTCGGCGGCGAACTCGTCGGCGACCTCACGGGCGATCCGGGCGCCGGCCTCGGAGAGCTCGTGGACGCGGTGGGCGATGTCGTATTCGCCGAGCGCCGCGTGGTTGGCGCCGAAGGTGTTGGTCTCGACGCAGTCCACGCCGGCGGCGTAGTACTCCTCGTGGACCGAGCGGACGATGTCCGGGCGGGTGACGTTGAGGATCTCGTTGCAGCCCTCGAGCTGCTGGAAGTCGTCGAGACTGGGCTCCTGCGCCTGGAGCATCGTCCCCATCGCGCCGTCGGCGACCACCACTCGGGTGGCCAGCGCTTCGCGGAGCGCGTCGGCTCGGGCGGCGGATGTGGGCGATGGCGTATGAGAGGCCATGGATGTGCTCCCTGGAGTGCGACGGCTGTCGGCTTTGCGCCCTCCCCCGGGGACGGCGCACCACGCCAGGGTAGCGGCCAGTGGTCATTTCGCGAGGGGTGGCCCATCAGCCGGGACGAGCACGGCCGATTCGGCCCCCGTCGGCCCATTGATCGCCGACACACAGCCGTCAGGTACCGAGCAGTCGACATGGACCGATAGTGTTCAGCATTGTCGAACCGCAGTCAGGAGGTTGGCGATGGCCCGGAACATCCAGTCGCTGGAGCGCGCCGCCGCGATGCTACGCCTGCTCGCCGGTGGTGAGCGACGTCTGGGACTGTCCGACATCGCCTCCACCCTGGGGCTGGCCAAGGGCACCGCGCACGGCATATTGCGCACCCTCCAGCAGGAGGGCTTCGTGGAGCAGGACGAGGCGTCCGGCCGCTATCAGCTCGGCGCGGAGCTGCTGCGCCTGGGCAACAGCTATCTGGACGTGCACGAGCTGCGCGCCCGCGCCCTGGTGTGGACCGACGACCTGGCCCGCTCCAGCGGCGAGAGCGTGTACCTGGGCGTGCTGCACCAGCGGGGCGTGCTGATCGTCCACCATGTCTTCCGGCCGGACGACAGCCGCCAGGTGCTGGAGGTCGGCGCGATGCACCCGCTGCACTCCACGGCGCTGGGCAAGGTGCTCTCCGCCTACGACCCGGTCGCGCACAGCGAGGTGACCGAGGCCGACCGTAAGGCGTTCACGCCCCGCACGGTGACCGGGGAGCGCGAGTTCGAGGGCGTGCTGGACCTGACCCGGGCGCGCGGCTGGGGCTGCGACGTGGAGGAGACCTGGGAGGGCGTGGCCTCCGTCGCGGCGCCCATCCACGACCGGCGCCGGCTGCCCGTGGGCGCGGTGGGCATAACGGGCGCGGTCGAGCGGGTGTGCGCGGACGGGGAGCTGCGCTCCGAGCTCGTGGCCGCCGTACGGGACTGTGCTCGCGCCGTCTCCCGGGACCTGGGCGCCCTGCGCTTCTGAACCGTGCCACCGCGTGCGGATTTGCCCCCATATCCCCGCATGACCTGCTTCATCACGGTTTCACATACGCACGATTTTTCCTTCACACGACCCTTGACGGGGTCTTCGGCGTGAAGAAAACTGCCGTTCATCGGTCGGCATTGTCGAACACCTGACGACAATATTCGCTATGGTGGACTCGCCGCGGGCCGACCAACGCCCTCCCACGAGGGCGCGGACCACCGGAGAGACCCGGGGGTTCGCCTTCCCCTGGACGAAGGACAAAGGAGTCGCGGGTGTCCAGCTCCGACATCTTCATCGGCGAGACCATCGGTACCGCCGTTCTCATTCTGCTCGGCTGCGGTGTCGTCGCCGGCGTTGTCTTGAAGCAATCCAAGGCGTTCGAGGCCGGGTGGGTCGCCATCACCCTCGGGTGGGGCTTCGCCGTGCTCACCGGCGCCTACATCTCCGCACCGCTCTCGGGGGCGCATCTGAACCCGGCGGTGACGATCGGCCTCGCCATCGAGGGCGGCGTCGAGTGGAGCAAGGTGCCCATCTACTTCCTCGGGCAGATGCTCGGCGCGGTGATCGGCGCTTCGCTGGTGTGGCTCGCCTACCTCGGCCACTTCCACGCCCATCTCACCGACCGCGAGATCGTCGGCGGACCGGGCGCCCAGGACACGGCGGCGGCGGACCGGCAGCAGCAGGCCACCGGCGCCGGCCCGGTGCTGGGCGTCTTCTCCACCGGCCCGGAGATCCGGAACGTCGGTCAGAACCTGGCCACCGAGATCATCGCCACGACCGTGCTGGTGCTCGCCATCCTCACCCAGGGGCTCAACGGCGACGGCAAGGGTCTCGGCGTCATCGGCGTCATGATCACCGCCTTCGTGGTGGTCGGCATCGGCCTCTCGCTCGGCGGCCCGACCGGTTACGCCATCAACCCGGCGCGTGACCTCGGCCCCCGGATCGCCCACGCCCTCCTGCCGCTGCCCAACAAGGGCGGCTCGGACTGGGGCTATGCCTGGATCCCCGTAGTCGGCCCGCTCATCGGCGGCGCCATCGCCGGCGGGATCTACGAGATCGCCTTCGCCTAGTCCACCCCACCATTCGCAGGAGAGCAGCAGATCATGACCGACACCCACACCACCAGCGCCTCGTCCCACGGCCAGGGACCGTTCATCGCGGCGATCGACCAGGGCACCACCTCCAGCCGCTGCATCGTCTTCGACCGCGACGGCCGCATCGTCGCGGTCGACCAGAAGGAGCACGAGCAGATCTTCCCCAAGCCCGGCTGGGTGGAGCACAACGCCACCGAGATCTGGGAGAACGTCAAGGAGGTGGTCGCCGGCGCCATCACCAAGGCCGAGATCACCGCCGTCGACGTCAAGGCGATCGGCATCACCAACCAGCGCGAGACCACCCTGCTGTGGGACAAGAACACCGGTGAGCCGGTGCACAACGCGATCGTCTGGCAGGACACCCGCACCGACGCCCTCTGTCGCGAGCTCGGCCGCAACGTCGGCCAGGACCGCTTCCGCCGCGAGACCGGCCTCCCGCTGGCCTCGTACTTCGCCGGTCCCAAGATCCGCTGGCTGCTCGACAACGTCGAGGGGCTGCGCGAGCGGGCCGAGGCGGGCGACATCCTCTTCGGCACCATGGACTCCTGGGTCATCTGGAACCTCACCGGCGGGGTCAACGGCGGCGTGCACGTCACCGACGTCACCAACGCCTCCCGCACCCTCCTGATGAACCTGCACACCCTGGACTGGGACGAGAAGATCCTGACCTCGATGGACATCCCGGCCGCCGTGCTGCCGCGGATACGCTCCTCCGCCGAGGTCTACGGGCACACGGCCGAGGGCGTCCTGGCGGGCGTGCCGGTCGCCTCCGCGCTCGGCGACCAGCAGGCGGCCCTGTTCGGCCAGACCTGCTACTCCGAGGGCGAGGCCAAGTCCACCTACGGCACCGGCACCTTCCTGCTGATGAACACCGGCGAGAAGCCGGTCAACTCCTACAACGGGCTGCTGACCACCGTCGGCTACCGGATCGGCGACGAGAAGCCGGTCTACGCCCTGGAGGGCTCGATCGCGGTCACCGGTTCGCTGGTGCAGTGGATGCGGGACCAGATGGGCCTGATCAACAGCGCCGCCGAGATCGAGACCCTCGCGAGCTCGGTCGAGGACAACGGCGGCGCGTACTTCGTGCCCGCCTTCTCGGGCCTGTTCGCCCCGTACTGGCGGTCCGACGCGCGCGGTGTGATCGCGGGTCTGACCCGCTACGTCACCAAGGCGCACATCGCCCGTGCCGTGCTCGAGGCCACCGCCTGGCAGACCCGCGAGATCGTCGACGCGATGACCAAGGACTCCGGGGTCGAGCTCACCTCGCTCAAGGTCGACGGCGGTATGACCTCCAACAACCTCCTGATGCAGACCCTCTCGGACGCCCTGGACGCACCCGTGGTGCGCCCGATGGTCGCCGAGACCACCTGCCTCGGCGCCGCCTACGCCGCCGGTCTCGCCGTCGGCTTCTGGCCGGACACCGACGCCCTGCGCGCGAACTGGCGCCGGGCGGCCGAATGGACCCCCCGAATGGACGCGGACGTCCGCGACCGCGAGTACAAGAACTGGCTCAAGGCCGTGCAGCGGACCATGGGCTGGATCGAAGACGAGGAGTAAGCAATGACCACCCTGCAGAGCGTTCCGTCCTCCCTCGGAACGCACCCGGCTGCCGGTTCGAACCCGAGCCGAGCCGAAACCCGGGAACAGCTCTCCAAGGCGACGTACGACCTCCTGGTGATCGGCGGCGGCATCCTGGGCATCACCACTGCCTGGCACGCCGCGCAGTCCGGACTGCGGGTGGCGATGGTGGACGCCGGTGACTTCGCCGGCGCCACCTCCTCGGCCTCCTCCAAGCTGCTCCACGGCGGCCTGCGCTACCTCCAGACGGGCGCGGTCAAGCTGGTCGCCGAGAACCACTTCGAGCGGCGCGCGGTCTCCCGTACCGTCGCCCCGCACCTGTCCAACCCCCTCACCTTCTACCTGCCGGTCTACAAGGGCGGTCCGCACGGCGCGGCCAAGCTGGGCGCGGGCGTCTTCGCCTACTCGGCGCTCTCCGCCTTCCGCGACGGCGTCGGCCATGTGATAGGCGCCGAGCGGGCCGCGCGCGACGTCCCGGAGCTGCGCACCGAGGGCCTCAAGGCGGTCGCGGTCTACGGCGACGGCCAGATGAACGACAGCCGCATGGCCCTGATGACGGTCCGGGCGGCCGTGGAGGCGGGCGCCACCGTCCTCAACCACGCCGAGGTCGTCGGCCTGCGCAAGAACGACGGCCGGGTCGCCGGAGCCGAGCTGAAGGACCGCACCGACGGCACCGAGTTCGGGGTCAGCGCCCGTCTGGTGCTCAACGCCACCGGCCCCTGGGTGGACCACCTGCGCCGGATGGAGGACCCGAACGCGGCCCCGTCGATCCGGCTGTCCAAGGGCGCGCACCTGGTCCTCAAGCGCACCTCCCCGTGGCGGGCGGCGCTGGCCACCCCGATCGACAAGTACCGCATCACCTTCGCCCTCCCCTGGGAGGACATGCTGCTGCTGGGCACCACGGACGAGGAGTTCGAGGGCGACCCGGCCGATGTCGCGGTCAACGAGGCGGACATCTCCCAGATCCTGGACGAGGCGGCCTTCTCCATCCGCGACCAGCAGCTCTCCCGCGATCTGATCACCTACTCCTTCGCGGGGCTGCGGGTGCTGCCCGGCGGTCCGGGCGACACCGCCAAGGCCAAGCGGGAGACCGTGGTCACCGAGGGCAACGGCGGGATGCTCTCCATAGCCGGCGGCAAGTGGACCACCTTCCGCCACATCGGCCGCACCGTGATGCGGAAGCTGGCCGAGCTGCCGGGCCGTCCGCTCGCCGACGACATGGAGCCGGTCAAGCAGCTGCCCCGGCACATGCCGCTGCCGGGCCTGGCCAATCCGCACGCCGTCGAGCACCGGCTGCTGGTGGACGGCGGCACCCCCGGCCCGCGCATGGCCGCCGACACCGCCCGCCATCTGGCGACCCACTACGGCTCGCTCTCCTTCGACATCGCCCGGCTGGCCGGCGGCGACCCGGCGCTCGCGGAGCGGATCCACCCGGACGCCCCGGAGATCTGGGCGCAGGTCGTCTACGCCCGGGACTACGAGTGGGCGCGCACGGCGGACGACGTCCTGCGCCGCCGCACCACCCTGACCATCCGCGGCCTGGACTCCGAGGACATCCGGAGCCGGGTCGAGGATCTGCTGGCCAAGCGACCCTGACCCCCGCGGGGCCGCCTTCCCAGGTCCGGGCGGCCGGGTGAGAGGAAACGTCTTCTCACCCGGCCGCCCGGACTGCTAGTTTGAAGCAGCAATCAATTCGAGGAGGGGGTGAGCGCGCGATGTCCTACCAGGAGCACGCCATCTCGCTCACCGCCCGCCGCCATATCGATCTGCACCGCGTCTCCAGCGCGATCTGTCAGGGCCGCTGACGGCTTCTCCGCCGCCCGGCCCTTTCTCTTTTCCGCATCCGCAGCTCTTTCGTTCCGTTCAGCCTGGAGACCTCCCCATGCTCGGCTCACGCCGCGGTCATGCCGTTTTCGGCGTCATCACCGCTCTGTCCCTCGCCGCCACCGCCTGCTCCTCCTCCGGCGCGTCCGGCGCGGGGAGTTCCACCCCGCACTCCGGCGGCCGTCTGACCTTCGCCCTGGCCTCCGACCCGATCTGCGTCGACCCGCAGCAGCAGGGCAACAACGACGCGCTCTACCCCGCCCGGCAGTTGGTGGACTCCCTCACCGACCAGGACCCGAGGACGGGGAAGATCGTGCCGTGGCTGGCCAGGAGCTGGGAGGTGAACAAGGACGCCACCACCTTCACCTTCCACCTCCGCCGCGGCGCCACCTTCAGCGACGGCACCCCGGTCGACGCCCGCGCGGTCAAGGACAACTTCGACGGCATCGTGCGGCTGGGGGCGAAGTCGGTGCTGGGCGCCAGCTATCTGGCCGGGTACGCGGGCACGACCGTGGTCGGCGAGGACACCGCCCGGGTGCGGTTCAAGGAGCCCAACGCGCAGTTCCTCCAGGCCACGTCCACCTTCACACTCGGTCTGCTGGCCCGGTCGACCACCCGGCTCCCGGCGGCGAAGCGCTGCACCGACCACCTCGTGGGCTCCGGCCCGTTCACCCTCGTCGACTACACCCCGAACAAGTCGGTCGAGGAGCGCCGCCGCCCGGGCTACGCCTGGGGCTCGTCGCTGTGGCGCAAGAAGGGCCCGGCCTATCTGGAGCGCATCTCCTTCAAGGTGGTCCCCGAGTCCGGGGTGCGCACCGGCTCCCTCCAGTCCGGGCAGGCCGATGCCATCGGGGGCGTCGCGCCTAGTGACGAGGACGGGCTGAAGGGCACCGGCTTCACCCTGCTCAGCCGGGCCAACCCCGGTGTGCCGTTCGCCCTGACGGTCAACGCGGGCCGCCCCCTCACCCGGGACGCGAAGATCCGCGAGGCCATCCAGCTCGGGGTGAACCGCCAGGAGGTGGTCGACACCGTCCTCAGCCGCCGCTACAAGCCGGCCACCAGCTCGCTCGCGTCCACCACCACCGCGTACAAGAACCTCGGCGACCGGCTGCGCCACTCCCCGGACCGGGCCCGGAAGCTGCTGGACGAGGCGGGCTGGAAGCCCGGACCCGGCGGCATCCGGGTCAAGGACGGCCGGAAGCTCTCCCTCAAGGTCGTCTGGGCCACCAACTTCGGCCCCAACCAGACCGCGCTGGAGCTGATCCAGCAGCAGCTGAAGAAGATCGGCGTCCAGCTCACCCTGAAGTCCCACTCCATCGGGGACTATGTCGAGGTCCGGCAGAAGGGCGACTACGACTACGCCTGGGGCAACACCACCCGCGTCGACCCCGACATCCTGCGCACCTCCTTCTCCGGCGAGGGCCTCAACCTCTCCCGGCTGCACGACCCCGCGCTCGACTCGGTGCTCGACCAGCAGTCGGCCACGGCCGACCCGGCACGGCGCGCGAAGTACGCCGCCCAGGCCCAGGCCCTGGTGGTGGAGAAGGGCTACCAGGTGCCGGTCTTCGAGCTCACCACCGTGATCGGCGTCGGGAAGAACGTCCACGACCTGGACTTCGAGGCGTCCTCCCGGCTCCAGTTCCATGACACCTGGCTCTCCTGAGCGCCGTCCCGAACTCCGAAGAGCGAAAGCGAACCCATGCCGCGCTACCTTGTGCAGCGGCTGCTCCAGGCGGTCTTCGTGCTGTGGGCGGCCTTCACCACCTCCTTCGTCGTGCTCTATCTGCTGCCCGGCGACCCGGTATCGATCATGGCTTCCGGGGGCGGTGACACCAACGATGTGAGCCCCGGGCAGATCGCCGAGCTGAAGCGGGTCTACGGCTTCGACAAGCCGCTGATCGAGCAGTACGGCGATCGGCTGTTCCACGCCCTCCAGGGCGACTTCGGGATCTCCGTCCAGAACGGTGACCCGGTCACCCGGCTGATCGCCGACCAGTTGCCCGCGACCCTCCAGCTCACCTCGGCCGCGCTGCTGCTGGCCACGGCGGTGGGGGCGGGCGTCGCGCTGGCGGCCACCTACACCCGGCGGCGCTGGCTGCGGCAGGCCCTGCTGTCGCTGCCCGCGCTGGGCGTCTCGGCGCCGACCTTCTGGGTGGGCCTGATCCTCGTCCAGGTCGTGTCGTTCCGCTGGGGGCTGCTGCCCGCCATCGGCAACGAGGGGTTCCAGAGCCTGATCCTGCCGGCGATAACCCTGGCCGTGCCCGCCTCCGCCGTGATCGCGCAGGTCTTCGCCAAGAGCCTGCGGACCGCGCTGGCCGAGCCGTATGTGGAGACGGCGCTGGCGAAGGGGGCGAGCCGGCCGCGGGTGCACTTCGGGCACGCCCTGCGCAACGCCGCCGCCCCGCCGCTGACCGTGGCCGGAATGCTGGTCGGCAATCTGCTGGCGGGTTCGGTGATCGTGGAGACGGTGTTCTCCCGGACCGGTGTCGGCCGGGTCACCGCCACCGCCGTGACCGCCCAGGACATCCCGGTGGTGCAGGGTCTGGTGGTCTTCGGCGCCCTGGCCTTCGTACTCGCCAACCTGGCCGTGGACCTGATCATTCCGCTGCTCGATCCACGCATCACCGGCGCCGCGGCCCCGGCGGTGACCCGATGAGCCGCCGCCGCGCCGCCGCGCGGTTCTGGGTGCGCAGGCCCGGTCTGGTGGTGGCGGTGGCCGTGCTGGTGGTGACGCTCCTGGCGGCCTTCTTCCCCGCCCTGTTCACCGGGCGGGATCCGCTGTCGGGGGTGCCGGCCGAGCGGCTTCAGGCGCCCAGCCTCCACCATCTCTTCGGCACCGACCAGCTGGGCCGGGATCTGTTCTCGCGGGTGGTGCACGGCTCGGCGCTCTCGCTCAAGGCCACCTCGCTGGCCGTGGCGGTGGGCCTGGTCGCCGGTTCGGCGCTGGGGCTGACCGCGGGCTATGTGGGCGGGCTGCTCGACGACGCCCTGATGCGGATCGCCGACGTCCTGCTCGCCATCCCCAGCCTGCTGCTCTCCCTGGCCGTGGTGACCGCGCTCGGCTTCGGCACCGTCAAGGTGGCCGTCGCGGTGGGCGTGACCAGCGTGGCCGGCTTCGCCCGGATCATGCGGGCCGAGGTGCTGCGGGTGCGCGAGGCCACCTATGTCGAGGCGGCCCGGTCCTCGGGCTCGCGCCCGCTGTCGGTGCTGCTGCGGCATGTGCTGCCGAACGCCTCCGGGCCCGTACTGGTCTACGCGGCCGTCGAGTTCGGCACCGTGGTGCTCGCCGTCTCCGCGCTCAGCTTCCTGGGCTACGGGGCCGAACCACCGGCACCGGAGTGGGGCTCCCTGGTCTCCGGCGGCCGCGACTACCTCGCCACGGCATGGTGGCTCACCACCCTGCCGGGCCTGACCATCGCCGCCACCGTACTGGCCGCGGGACGGGTCTCCCGCGCGCTGGACGGCGAGGCGAAGGAGGCGTCCCGATGACGGTCACCACCGCGCCCCTGCTGTCGATCCGCGGGCTGAAGGTCTCCTACCGCACCGGCGACGGCTCCCCGCCCGCCGTGCGCGGGGTGGACCTCGACATCGCCCCCGGTGAAGTGGTCGCCCTGGTCGGTGAGTCCGGCTCGGGGAAGTCCACCACCGCACACGCGGTCATCGGCCTGCTGCCGCCCGGCGGACGGATCGACGACGGCCGGATCCTCTTCGACGGTACGGACCTGGCCGCCGCCGGAGAGCGGGAGCTGCGGGCCCGGCGCGGCCGCGACATCGGGCTGATCCCGCAGGACCCGATGGTCTCGCTCAACCCGGTGCAGCGGATCGGGCGGCAGGTCGCCGAGGTGCTGCTGATCCACGGCCTGGCGGACCGGGCGTCGGCCCCCGCCGAGGCCGTACGGATCCTGGGGCAGGCCGGGCTGCCGGATCCGGAGGTCCGGGCCCGCCAGTATCCGCACGAGCTGTCCGGGGGCATGCGGCAGCGCGTGCTCATCGCGATCGCGGTGGCGGCGCGCCCCCGGCTGGTGATCGCCGACGAGCCGACGAGCGCGCTGGACGTCACCGTGCAGCGGCGGATCCTGGACCATATCGAGACGCTCACCCGCCAGGCGGGCACGGCCGTGCTGCTGATCACCCACGATCTGGGGGTCGCGGCCGACCGGGCGCGGCGGATCGCGGTCATGTCGGAGGGCGGGATCGTGGAGACCGGCCCGGCCCGGGACGTCCTCACCGCGCCCCGCCATCCGTACACCCGGCAACTGCTGGCGAGCGCGCCGAGCGTGACGACGGCGCGGGTGCGGGCGCGGGAGGCGGCACCGCGGGAGACTCCTCCGGCCGCCGCCGACCTGGTCGCGGTGGCGGGCCTGGTCAAGGTGTTCGCGCCGCGCGGTCGGGCGGCGGTCCGCGCCGTGGACGGGGTGGACTTCCGGATCCGGCGGGGTGAGAGCTTCGCCCTCGTCGGGGAGTCCGGTTCGGGGAAGTCCACCACGGCCCGCATGGTGGCCCGGCTGACCGACCCCACCGAGGGCCGGATCCGGTTCGACGGGCAGGACATCACCGCGCTGTCGGGCGCGGCGCTGCGCCGACTGCGGCGCCGGGTCCAGCTCGTCTACCAGAATCCGTACTCCTCGCTCGACCCCCGCCGGTCCGTGGCCGACGCCGTCACCGAGCCGCTGCGCGCCTTCCGGGTGGGCGACCGGGCGGCACGGCTGCGGCGGGCGGCCGAACTGCTGGACCGGGTGGCGCTGCCCGCGGCCACGCTGCGCCGCAGACCGGGTGAGCTCTCGGGCGGTCAGCGGCAGCGGGTGGCCATCGCCCGGGCCCTGGCCCTCAGCCCCGATCTGGTCATCTGCGACGAGCCGGTGTCGGCACTGGATGTGTCGGTGCAGGCGCGGATTCTGGAACTGCTGGCGGAGTTCCAGCGCGATCTGGGGCTGAGCTATCTCTTCGTCTCCCATGACCTCGCCGTCGTACGGCAGATCGCCGACCGGGTGGGGGTGATGCGCGACGGGAGGCTGCTGGAGACGGGCACGACGGATGAGGTCTTCGCCTCGCCCTCCCATCCGTACACCGGGGAACTGCTCGCCGCGATCCCCGGCGGGCGCCATGCGGTCTCCGTCCGATCCTGATCCGCCCGACGCTGGAAGGACACCATGAAGTTCTCCGTACTGTCCCTGATCAGCCATGCCCCGCATCCCTTGACCGGTGAGCTGCCCGCCGCCGCCGAGCGGTTCGAGGACGTCGTGGAGACGGGGGTGGCCGCCGAGCGGCTCGGCTTCGACGCGTACGCCGTCGGGGAGCGGCACGCCGGGCCGTTCCTGTCCTCGAGCCCGACGGTGGTGCTGGGCGCGCTCGCGGCCCGCACTTCGCGGATCCGGCTGCTCACCGGTGTGACCGTGGTGGCGATCCTGGACCCGGTGCGGGTCGCCGAGGACTACGCGACGCTGGACCAGCTCTCCCGGGGCCGGATCGAGCTGGTGGTGGGCAAGGGCGCGGAGGCCGGGCACTTCGACCTCTTCGGCCTCGACGAGGACCGGCAGTGGGATCTCCAGGCCGAGAAGTACGAGCTGCTGCGGCGGCTGTGGAGCGAGGAGAAGGTCACCTGGAAGGGGGAGTTCCGGCCGCCGCTGAAGGAGGTGACGACCGTGCCGCGCCCCTACGACGGGCTCCCCAGGGTCTGGCACGGCTCGGCCACCAGCCGCAACTCACCCGAGCTGGCCGCCAGACACGGCGATCCGCTGTTCACGGCGAACGCCATCCAGCCGCGCGAGGCGTACGCCGGGCTGATCCGCCACTACCGCGAGCGGTTCGAGGCGTACGGGCACGATCCGGCGACCGCGCATGTGGCGGCCGGGTCCGGCGGGCTGTTCATCGCGGACACCACCCAGCGGGCGATCGAGGAGTACAAGGACTACTACGAGGCGCGGGTGCGGCAGAACTTCAAACCGCACCTCGCGGACAAGCCGGGCTACAACACCCCCTTCCGCACGATCGAGGACGCGATCGAGAGCGGGCCGCAGCTCATCGGGAGCCCGCAGCAGATCATCGACAAGATTCTCGGCTATCACGAGCTCTACCGGCACGACCTTCAGTCGATCACGGTCGACGGGATCGGGCTGAGCCGGTCCCGGCAGATCGAGACCTTGCAGAGGTTCGCCGAGGAGATCGCCCCGGTGGTGCGCCGGGAGGCACCCAGCAAGCTCTGGAGCTGACGGGCGATCTCACCAACTCGCCGCCCATGCGAGGCAGTTGGCGGTAGATCCACCGCGGGCCTGTGAACTTACTCGCGCGTTAAAAATCAGCTGAATCGCTCTTGCCTTCTTCGGCGGTGCGCGCATCAATGACATCGCCACATCGCCCGTGGATGACGGGCGGGAACCACCCCCCACACATCAGCCGCACTTCCCCCACTCCGGAAGGCAATCCCATGAGACGGATCAAGCTCGGGATCGGCACGGCAATGGGAACAGCAGCACTGGCCGCCGGCGCGCTGGCGCTGGCACCGACCGCGACCGCGGTCACCCCCACGACAGCCACCCTCACGGCCGACTGCGGGACCTTCGGGTCGGGCCTGGCCACCCTCACCGCGACGCAGAGCGGGACCGCCGCGACCATCACCCTGTCCTCGGGGGCGATCAAGGCCCCGATCGACGTTCCGGCGGGCTCGGTGAGCTCGACGCTGACGCTGTCGAAGAGCGGCGGCGGAACCAAGACCTTCACCGGCAGCTCCAACCCGGCGATCCCGACCGGCTCCGATGTGACCACCGGCCCGCTCAAGGGCACGGTGGCCGCGGGCGATGTCCTGGAGGCGAAGTCGCTCAAGCTGGTGATCTTCGGTCTGATCACGGTCAACTGCACCGCCACCACGCCCCAGTCCCCGGGGCCGTTCACCTTCTGAGCCATCCGATGAACCGGCTCTGAGCCCGCTTCGGGCCCTCCTGGTAGAAGGTCACACCGGACCGGCGGCGTCCCCGGCAGACGCCGCCGGTTCAAGCACGTCATAATGGACCTGATACATCGGATGTTTGGCCCGGGGAGGTCCACCATGGCGGTCACCGACGAGGCGATCGAAAAAATCAAGGGCATGATCGTCTCGGGCGCGCTGCGCCCCGGTGACCGGCTCCCCAAGGAGAGTGAGCTGGCCGCCGATCTGGGGCTGTCGCGCAACTCGCTGCGCGAGGCCGTCCGGGCGCTGTCGCTGATCCGGATCCTCGACGTACGGCAGGGCGACGGCACCTATGTGACCAGCCTCGATCCCCAGCTGCTGCTGGAGGCGCTGAGCTTCGTGGTGGACTTCCACCGCGATGACACGGTGCTGGAGTTCCTCGCGGTACGGCGGATCCTGGAGCCCGCGGCCACGGCGCAGGCCTCCACCCGGATCAGCGACGCCGAGCTGGACCGGCTCCAGGAGCAGCTGGACGCGCTCGGGCAGGAGCCGTCGGTGGAGGAGCTGGTCGCCTGCGATCTGGAGTTCCACCGCGGCATCGTCCAGTCCTCGGGCAACTCGGTGCTCTGCTCGCTGCTCGACGGGCTCTCCGGGCCCACCACCCGGGCCCGGGTGTGGCGCGGTCTGACGCAGGAGGACGCGGTCAGCCGCACTCTCCATGAGCACCGGGCGATCCTGGCCGCCCTGCGGGACCGCGACGCGGAGGCGGCACGGTCCTGGGCGACGGTGCACATCGCGAGCGTCGAGCAGTGGCTGCGCTCCACGCTGTGAGCCCACCGGCGCTCCGCCCCGGCCCCCGCCGGGAGGCTCCGCCCCGGACTCCCGCCCGCGGGTCCGGGGCGGGCTCGCCCCCGGCTCCGGGCGGAGCCCTGCCGCGTGGCAGGCGCTTCGCCCCTGGAACCCGGGGTCTGGGGCGAAACCGCGCCTTCCAGCCCCTCCGGCGATTGAGGAGCGGGGTCTGGGGCGGAGCCCCAGTTGAGGGAAGGGGCGGGTAGGGGAAAGCAGCCCGCCGCAGGCGTCACAATCCGGCGGGCACCCCCTAGGTTCCCAGACCGTAGGCGCGGGCCGCGTTGCCGCCGAAGACGGCGGCGCGCTCGTCCTCGCCGAGCCGGAGGGCGGCCCGGTCCGCGAGGGCCACCACCTCGTCGTAGGTCGCGGCGAGAACGCACACCGGCCAGTCGGAGCCGAACAGCACCCGGCCGGGCCCGAAGGCGTCCAGCACGTGCCAGGCGTACGGGAGCACCTGCTCGGGCTTCCAGCCGGCCCAGTCGGCCTCGGTGACCAGACCGGACAGCTTGCAGTCGACGTTCGGCAGGGCCGCGAGCGCGGCCAGCTGCCAGGCCCAGGGGTCGCGCTCCCCGCTCGCCACGGGCGGTTTGGCGGCGTGGTCGAGGACGAAGCGCAGCTGCGGCAGCTCACGGACGGCGTCGATGGCCGCGGGGAGCTCGCGCGGGGTGACCAGCAGGTCGTAGACCAGCCCCGCGTCGGCCACGGCGGCCAGCCCCCGGCGGGCGTCCTCGCGGTCCAGCCAGCGCGGATCCGGTTCGTCCTGCACCTGGTGGCGCAGGCCCACCAGCCGGTCGCCACCGGGCCCGGCGGCCAGCTCCGCGAGCACCTCGCCCACCCCGGGGTCGGTGAGGTCCGCCCAGCCGACGACGCCCGCGATCCGGTCCGATCCGCCGGCCAGGGCGAGGAGTTCCCGGGTCTCCTCGACGGAGGAGCTGGACTGGACGACGACGGTGGCGTCGATCGCATGGGCGTCCAGATGCGGGGCGAGGTCGTCCGGGGTGAAGGTGCGGCGGATGGGCTCGGCCCACGCGCCGTCCATCCACGGCTGCTCACGGCGGGTCAGGTCCCACAGGTGATGATGGGCGTCGATACGGCGCGGCAAGGGCACTCGGGCACTCCTCGGGGGGGTCAGACCGGCAGCGGGATGTCGTCGTCGAGCAGACCGCGCCGGACCAGGGCCGGCCACAGCTCGTCGGGGATGTCGTGGGCGAACATCCCGGCATTGTCCCGGACTTCGGCCGGGGAGGCGCAGCCGACCACCGCGGCGGCCACCGCCGGGTGGCCGAAGGGGAAGCGCAGCGCGGCGGCCCGCAGCGGCACCTGGAACTCGGCGCACACCTCGGCCAGCCGCCGGGCCCTGGCGAGGAGTTCGGGCGGCGCCTGCTGGTAGTCGTAGCGGGCGCCGGGGGCGGGGTCGGCGAGCAGCCCGGAGTTGTAGATCCCGCCGACCACCACGGAGGTGCCGCGCCGCTCGCACACCGGCAGCAGATCGTCGAAGGCGGTGCGCTCCAGCAGCGTCCAGCGCCCGGCGCACAGCACGACGTCCACGTCGAAGTCGGCGACGAACCGGGCGAGGAGATCGCTGTGGTTCATGCCGAAGCCGATGGCCCGGACGAGCTTCTCCCGCTTCAGCTCGGCCAGCGCCGCGAAAGCCGTCTCGTAGACCTCACGGACGTGGTCCTCCGGATCGTGGAGGTAGACGATGTCCACGGCGTCGACCCCGAGCCGCTCCAGGGAGGACTCGAGGCTCGCGCGGATGCCGTCCCGGGTGAAGTCCCACTCGCGGACCCGGTCGGGGGTGTCGGCGAACCCGGCCGCCTGGACGGGCTCCCCGGGGGCGCGCGGCCGCAGCCGCCGCCCCACCTTGGTGGAGAGCGTGTACCCGGCGCGGTCGCGCCCGGCCAGCACCCGCCCCAGCCGCTCCTCGGACAACCCGACGCCGTAGTGCGGCGCGGTGTCCATATAGGTGAGACCGGTGTCGAACGCCGCCCTTACGGTGTCCAGCGCACGCTCCTCCGGCACCGCCTCGTAGAGGTTGGCCAGCGGCGCGCAGCCCAGCCCCAGGGGTGGTACGCGCACCCCCGAGCGCCCCAGTTCGCGCGGGCCGCTCGGGGCCCGTCCGCCGTCGACCGCCATGGTTTCCTCCCGGCTCTCAGTCCTGCTTCTCGCCGCTTGCGTAGCGGGAGATGATCAGCGCGACGATGATGATCGAGCCGTTGATGAACTGGTTCCACAGGGGCGGCACCCCGCCGAGGGTCATCACATTGACGACCAGCTGCAGCGTCAGCACACCGGTGAGCGCGCCGAAGAGGGTGCCGCGGCCGCCCTTGAGGCTGATCCCGCCGATGACCGCCGCGGCGAACACCTGGAAGATCCAGCCGTTGCCCTGGGTCGCGGCGACCGAGCCGTAGTGGCCCGTGTAGAGGATGCCCGCGAAGGCGGCCAGCAGTCCGCCGACGCTCAGCACGATCCAGGTGATCCGGTCCACCCGGATGCCCGCCGCCCGCGCGGCCTCGGGGTTGCCGCCGATCGCGTACAGCGCGCGGCCGTGCCGCAGATAGCCCAGGGCCAGACCGCCGAGGGCGTACAGCCCCAGGCAGATCCACACGGCGGCGGGCACGCCCAGCCACTCGGCCTTGCCGAGGTAGCGGAAGGACTCGGGGACGTTGACGATCGACTGGCCCTCCGCGATGCCGACCTGGAGTCCGCGCAGCATGGTGAGCATGCCCAGGGTCGCGATGAAGCCGTTGACGCGCAGCTTGAGCATCAGGAAGCCGTTGGCCGCGCCGATCAGCGCCCCGACCGCCAGGCACAGCGGTATCGCGGTCCACACCGGCAGCAGCCCCAGGCCCTCGAACCGCGCCCCGTGCGCGGGCAGCACGAGCCACAGGGCGATCACCGGCGCCACGGCGATGGTCGACTCCAGGGAGAGGTCCATCCGCCCGCTGATCAGGATCAGCGCCTCGCCCAGCACCAGCAGCCCCAGCTCGGTGGACTGCTGGACGACCCCGATCAGGTTGTCCTCGGTGAGGAAGGCGGGCGAGACGATGAAGCCGATCACCCCGAGGACGAAGATCACGGGGACCAGCGACAGATCGCGCCAGCGCGCGATGTCGATCCGCGGCCGGCCCCCCGCCGGGTCGTCAGCCACCGCCTCGGCGGTCCGCTGCCGTGCGGTATCGGTCATGTCTGCCTTCCTTCTGTGCGGTCTTCGGTGTCCCCCGCCGTGCCGTTGGTGCCCGGCTCCGTGATGCCCTCCATGGCGGCCACGAGCTGGCGGTCGCTCCAGCCGCTGCCGAACTCGGCGACCACCCGGCCGTGGAAGAACGCCAGGATCCGGTCGCAGACCCGCAGATCGTCCAGTTCGTCGGAGACGATGACCGCGCCGCTCCCGGCCGCCGCCACGTCCCGTACGACGCCGAGCAGCGCGTCCTTGGACTTCACGTCCACCCCGGCGGTCGGGCGGATCGCGACCAGGACGCTGGGCTCACGGGCCAGCGCCCGCGCGATGACGACCTTCTGCTGATTTCCGCCGGACAAACCCGAAACGGGCTGCGAAGGTCCCGAGGTCTTGATGTCCAGGGAGGTGATCATCCGCTGGGCGAAGGCGCGGGTCCGGGAGGGCAGCACCGTGCCGAAGGGCCCGAGCTGGTCGGTGACGGTCAGCGTGGCGTTCTCGGCGACGCTGCGGCCCAGGACCAGGCCCTGGTCGTGCCGGTCCTCCGGGACGTAGCCGATGCCCGCGTCGATGGCGTGCGGCACGCTGCCGGGGCGCACCGGCCGGCCGCGCACCGAAAGCCGCCCGCCGACCGGTTTGCGCAGCCCCACCAGGGTCTCGCCGACCGCCGTGTTGCCGCTGGCCGTGGCCCCGGCCAGGCCGAGCACCTCGCCGGGGCGCACCACCAGGTCCAGCGGGTCGAACTCGCCCTCCAGGGCGAGCCCTTCGGTGCGCAGCACCGGCTCCCCGTCCGGGTCGGCCTCCTTACGGGCGACGGGAGCGCGCACCACGGCCCGGGAGCCGCCCCCGGGCGCCCCGCCGTCGTCCCCGGTCATCGCCGCCACCAGCTCCTCCTTGGGGAGGCCGGCGACCGGGGCGGTCAGCACATGCCGGGCGTCGCGGAAGACGGTGACGGTGTCGCAGAGTTCGTAGACCTCCTGCAGATGGTGCGAGATGAACAGGAAGGCGACCCCCTGCCGGCGCAGCTCCAGCAGCTTGGCGAAGAGCCGGTCGATCCCGCCCGCGTCGAGCTGTGCGGTGGGCTCGTCGAGGATGATCAGCCGGGCGCCGAAGGAGAGCGCGCGGGCGATCTCCACGAACTGCCGCTGCTCGACGCTGAGGTCCTTCGCCCGCGTCTGCGGATCCACCTCCACGCCGTACTCGGCCAGCAGCGCGCGGGCGTCCTCGCGCAGGGCGCGCCAGCGGATGCGCCCTGCGCCCGGGAAGCGGTTGAGGTAGAGGTTCTCGGCGACCGTCAGGTCCGGGACCACCATCGACTTCTGGTAGACGCAGGCCACCTTGCGCTGCCAGGCGGCGGTGTCGCCGTAGCCGGGAGCGGACTCGCCCGCGAAGGTCACCTCGCCCTCGTCCGGGCGCTCCATCCCGGTCAGGACGGACACCAGCGTGGACTTGCCCGCCCCGTTGCGCCCGACGAGCGCATGGGCCTCCCCGGGCCGCACCGCCAGCCGGGCGTGGTCCAGGGCGACGGTGGGCCCGAACCGTTTGACGATGCCCTGGGCCCGTACGACGGCGGGCTGTTCGGCCTCGGCCATGGTCACTTCTTCTCGAGCTGGTTGGCCCACAGCTTCTTGTCGTCGACGTTCTCCTTGGTGACCAGCGGCGCCGGGAGCTGGTCCTCCAGGCCGTTCTCGATCTTGACGATCTTGGAGTCGTGGTCGGTCGGGCCGGGTTTGAACGTCTTGCCGTCCAGAGCGGCCTTGGCGTAGTTCAGGGCCCACTGGGCGTAGAGGTCGGCGGGCTGGGAGAGCGTGGCGTCGATCTTCCCGGAGCGGATCGCGTCCAGCTCCTCGGGTATCCCGTCGTTGGAGATGATCGTGATGTGCTTGGCCGAACCGGCGGGCTTGAGCAGCCGCTTCTGCTCCAGCAGGGCGAGCGTGGGCTGCAGGAAGGCGCCGCCCGCCTGCATGTAGATGCCGTTCACGTCCTTGTGCTGGGCCAGCAGGCTCTGCAGCTTGGCGGAGGCCACATCGCCCTTCCAGTCGGTGGGCAGCTCATGCACCTTGATGCCGGGGTACTTCTTCTTCATGCAGGAGGCGAACGCCTGTGAGCGGTCCCGGCCGTTGATCGAGCTGAGGTCGCCCTGGAGCTCGGCGATCCGGCCCTTGCCGCCCAGCTTCTCGCCGAGGTACTCGCACGCCTTGGTGCCGTACGCCCGGTTGTCGGCGCGCACCACCATGTAGACCTTGCCGGAGTCGGGCCGGGTGTCCACGCTGACGACGGGGATCTTCTTCTCCTCCAGCTGCTCCAGGGTGGAGGAGATGGCCCCGGTGTCCTGGGGCGCCATGATGACCGCCTTGGCGCCCTGGTCGGTGAACGCCTGGACGTTGGCGACCAGCTTGCCGATGTCGTTCTGCGAGTTGGACAGCGGGAGCGCGGAGACCGTGCCCTTGTCGATGCCCTTCTCCAGGTACTGCTGGTAGGAGTTCCAGAAGTCGGTGTCCGTCCGCGGCATGTCGATGCCGACCTTGCCGCCGCCGGCGCCATTGCTCTCTCGGTTGCAGCCGGTGAGCGCTGCGACGGCCAGCAGCACGGCGCAGGCGGCGGTGCCGGTGGTGCGGAGTCTCGTCATCGAGTCCCGTCCTTGGTCGTTCCTGGGTCGAGTCGTGCAAGTGGTGCCGGCCTCGGGCGGAGGCGATTGTGCGGTTGTCTCAAGCGGTTGTCTCAAGCGGTTGTACGGCTGTCTCGAGCGGCCGGGCCGTTGTCTCGAGCGGCCGGGCCAGGAGGCCGGGCCGTTGTCTCAGGAGGAGGCGGGCCGCAGCCGCAGCCCCTGCATCCCTCCGTCGACGGCCAGCGCGGTGCCGGTGACGGCCGCGGCGGCGGGACTGGCCAGGTACGCGACGGCGGCGGCCACCTCGTCGGCGGAGACCAGCCGTCCGGTGGGCTGCCGGGCCTCCAGGGCGGCGCGCTCGGCCGCCGGGTCGGGGGCCTGGTCCAGCAGCCGGCCGACCCACGGGGTGTCCACGGTGCCGGGGTTGACGCAGTTGACGCGCACCCCTTCGCGGATGTGGTCCGCCGCCATGGCGAGGGTCAGCGACAGCACCGCGCCCTTGCTCGCGCTGTAGGCGGCGCGCTGCGGCAGTCCGGCGGTGGCAGCGATCGAGCAGGTGTGGGTGATGGAGACGGCGCCGGGCCGGTCGGCCGCGGCGGCGCGCAAGTGGGGCAGCGCGGCCCGCGCGGTGCGGACCAGGCCCAGCACATTGATGTCCAGCAGCCGGTGCCACTCCTCGTCGGAGTTGTCCTCGACGCTGCCGATCGCGCCGATGCCCGCGTTGCCGACGACGGTGTGCAGCGCGCCGAACTCGGCGACGGCCGCGTCCACCGCGGTCCTGACCCCCTCGTCGGAGGTGACATCGGCCTCGAGTGGCAGCGTGCCGTCCGGGGCGCTCGACGGATCGCGGTCGAGCACGGCGACCCGCGCGCCCCGGTCGCGCAGCGTGGCGGCGATGGCGGCGCCGATGCCGGAGGCGCCGCCGGTGACGAGCGCGGCCAGCCCTTCGAAGTCGCCGGTGGTCACTGGTGGTCCTCCTGGGGCTGTGCGGGTGCGGACGGTGCTGGTACGGGCTGAGCCGGTGCGGACGGTGCCGTTCCGGGCCGTGCGAGGCGGGTCCGCCATTCGGGCCCGTCCGGATAGCGGTAGGCGGCGATCGACTCTGGGTACATACGGGCGGAGAAGCCCGGCGCGGTCGGTGCCCGGTAGCGGCCCGACTCGACGACCACGGGATCGGCGAAGTGCTCGTGGAGGTGGTCGACATACTCGATGACCCGGTCCTCCCAGCTGCCCGACACGGCCACGTAGTCGAACATGGCCAGGTGCTGGACGAGTTCGCACAGCCCGACGCCGCCCGCGTGCGGGCACACCGGAAGTCCGTACTTGGCGGCGAGCAGCAGGATCGTGAGGTTCTCGTTGACCCCGGCGACCCGTGCCGCGTCGATCTGGACGAAGTCCACCGCCTCGGCCTGGAGCAGTTGCTTGAAGACCACGCGGTTGGCGACATGCTCGCCGGTGGCGACCTTGACCGGCTGTCCGGCGCGGATGGCGGCGTGGGCGAGGATGTCGTCCGGGCTGGTGGGCTCCTCGATCCAGTGCGGGTCGTACGGTGCCAGGGCGCTCATCCAGCGCACCGCCTCCGCCACGTCCCAGCGCTGGTTCGCGTCCACGGCGATGCGCACGTCCGGGCCGACGGCCTCGCGGGCGAGCCGCATCCGTCTGAGGTCCTCGTCCAGTTCGGCCCCGACCTTGAGCTTGATCTGGCCGAAGCCGTCGGCGACGGCCTCCTGCGCCAGCTTGATCATTTTCTCGTCGGAGTAGCCGAGCCAGCCGGGCGAGGTGGTGTAGGCGGGGTAGCCCCGCTCGCGCAGCCGCGCGGCGCGCTCGGCGCGGCCGGGCTCGGCGGCGCGCAGGATGGCGAGCGCCTCCTCCGGGGTGAGCGCGTCGCTGAGGTAGCGGAAGTCGACCAGCTCGACCAGCTCCTCGGGCGACATCTCGGCGAGGAACTGCCACAGGGGCTTTCCGGCCTGCCGGGCGGCGAAGTCCCAGGCGGCGTTGACCACCGCGCCCGCGGCCATGTGCATGACGCCCTTCTCGGGCCCGAGCCAGCGCAGCTGGGAGTCATGGGTCAGCTCACGGTGCAGGGCCGCGAGATCGGCGGCCGTGAGCGGCGCCGGGCGGCCCACCACATGGAGGCGCAGGGAGCGGATGGCGGCCGCGGTGACATCGTTGCCGCGGCCGATGGTGAAGACGAAGCCGTGTCCCTCGGCGGCCGCCGCCCCCTCCCCCGCGTCCGTGCGCAGCACGACGTAGGCGGCGGAGTAGTCGGGGTCCGGATTCATGGCGTCCGAGCCGTCGAGCTGCTCCGAGGTGGGAAACCGGATGTCATGGACCTCGAGCTCGGTGACGGATGGACGCTTACTCAATGGGGGCTCCCTGAAACGATGCGCGAGAGTGAACATCGGACCTTTCGCGATGATCCGATGTATAGCGCTGCCCTAGGGGTTTCGTCCAGAGGTGCGTCCGAACTTTCGAAGGACAGATCGGATGAATCTCTTAGTACTCCTGGACGGGGGCTGCGGCCGGGGCCCCGGAAAGCCGTAGGCTTGGGTGGCACGCATTGGGAAACTGCAGCTGGAGGCGGCACCATCCGTCCGCCCCGGTCGGAAGGAGGCGCTGGGTGATCGAGCTTGAGGGGGTTCCCGAGCTGATCGACCCGGTCATGATCTGTGCCTTCGAGGGCTGGAACGACGCCGGAGACGCCGCCTCGACCGCGGTCGGGCACCTGGACCGGGAGTGGAAGGGCGAGGTCTTCGCCTCGCTCGACGCGGAGGACTACTACGACTTCCAGGTGAACCGCCCCACCGTGGCCCTGGAGGGCGGGGTACGCAAGATCACTTGGCCGACCACCCGGCTCTCGGTGGTCCGGGCGGACACCGGGGAGAAGTCCCGGGACCTGGTGCTGGTGCGCGGTATCGAGCCGAGCATGCGCTGGCGGTCGTTCTGCAACGAGATCCTCGGGTACGCCCATGAGTTGGGCGTGGAGATGGTCGTCATCCTCGGCGCGCTGCTCGGCGACACCCCGCACACCCGGCCGGTGCCGGTCAGCGGGGTCACCTCCGACCCGGACCTGGCCCGCAGCCTCGATCTGGAGGAGACCCGCTACGAGGGCCCCACCGGGATCGTCGGGGTCCTCCAGGAGGCGTGCGCCCATGCCGGGGTCCCGGCGGTCAGCCTGTGGGCGGCCGTGCCACACTACGTCTCCCAGCCGCCGAACCCGAAGGCCACCCTGGCGCTGCTCAACCGCCTCGAGGACCTCATCGCGGTGCGCATCCCCCTCGGCGAGCTGACCGAGGACTCGCGGGCCTGGCAACTGGGCGTGGACCAGCTGGCCGCCGAGGACAGCGAGGTCGCCGAGTACGTCCAGTCGCTGGAGGAGGCGCGGGACACCGCCGAACTGCCCGAGGCGTCCGGCGAGGCCATCGCCCGCGAGTTCGAGCGCTATCTGCGGCGGCGCGACGGCCAGCCCGGCCCCGCCGGCGGCCACGCGACCGAGAGCGGCGGTCTGGCGGAGGGCCGGGAGGGCGGCACCGGAGGCCCGGGCGCCCCCTATCTGCGCGAGCCCTCCACCGGCCACGGACGGCCGCGCAAGCCGTCGCCCAAGGACGAGATGGCCCGGGAGGACGACGCCGAGGACACCGGCGGCGACGGGGACGAGGCCAAGGACGCGGACGACACCATGGACGCCGACAGCGCCAAGGAGGCGGACGACACCAAGGGGGCGGACGACGACCGGGGCTCCGAGGGCCGGGACTCCGAGGGGCGGGACTCCGAGGGGCGGGACGCCTCCCGCCGCGACGAGGACCGCACGGACCGAGGTGACAACGGGGACGAGGGGCCCGGCGCCGACCGGTAACCACGACCGCCGCACACGGCGCACGACGCCGCACCACGCGCGCCACGCCACGCACGCGACGCACGCCACGCGCGCCACGCACGCCTCGCACACCCCGTACGAGACAGCGAGAAGCCCGCGCCGGGAGGACCCCGGCGCGGGCTCACGTGTTCACCGTCGCGGCGCGGCGCCCCGACGCCGCGTCAGAGGGCCACGCCCAGCAGCGCGTCCACGGCGCGCGAGACCAGACCGGGCGCCCCCTCGTCCGTACCGCCGGTGGCCGACTGCGCGGCGGCCCAGCGGTCGACGGCCGCCAGGGCGGCCGGGGAGTCCAGGTCGTCCGCGAGCGCCTTACGGATCTCCTCCACCAGCGCGTCCGCCGAGGGCCCGTCCGGCCGTGAGACGGCCGCGCGCCAGCGGCCGAGGCGCTCCTCGGCCTCCCGCAGCAGCCCGTCCGTCCACTCCCAGTCAGAGCGGTAGTGGCGGGCCAGCAGCGCGAGCCTTATGGCCGCCGGGTCGACGCCGTCGCGGCGCAGCGCCGAGACGAAGACCAGGTTCCCCTTGGACTTGGACATCTTCTCGCCGTCCAGGGCCACCATTCCGGCGTGCACGTACGTCTTGGCGAACGGCCGCTCACCGGTGAGGACCTGGGCGTGCGAGGCGCCCATCTCATGGTGCGGGAAGGCGAGATCGGATCCGCCGCCCTGCACGTCGAAGCCCATGCCGAGGTGGTCCAGGGCGATGGCCACGCATTCGATGTGCCAGCCGGGGCGGCCGCGGCCGAGCGATCCGCCGTCCCAACTCGGCTCGCCGTCGCGGGCGGCCATCCACAGCATCGGGTCGAGGGGGTTCTTCTTGCCCGGACGCTCCGGGTCGCCGCCGCGCTCGGCGGACAGCAGCCGCATGGCCTCGGCGTCGAGTCCGCTGACCGAGCCGAAGGAGGGGTCGGACTCCACCGAGAAGTAGATGTCGCCTTCGAGTTCATAGGCGGCGCCCAGGTCGCGCAGCCGCTCCACGAGCGGCACGATCCCCGGTATCGACTCGACGGCGCCGATGTAGTGCCGCGGGGGCAGCATCCGCAGGGCCGTCATGTCCTCGCGGAAGAGGGTGGTCTCGCGCTCGGCCAGGTCGGTCCAGTCGTCGCCGTTCTCCCGCGCCCGCTCCAGCAGGGGATCGTCGACATCCGTGACGTTCTGGACGTAGTGCACCTGGCGCTTGGTGTCGAGCCATACGCGCTGAACGAGGTCGAACGCGTTGTAGGTCGCCGCATGACCCATATGGGTCGCGTCGTACGGGGTGATCCCGCAGACGTAGATGCGTGCGACGGGACCGGGGGTCAGGGTGATCCGTCCCCCGGTCGCGGTGTCGTGAATGCTCAGGTCGCGGCCACTGCCGGGCAGGGCGGGAACCTCAGAAGCGGGCCAGGCATACATGCAATGAGCGTAACCGGATGCAGCGTCCGTATACGAACCGGACCAGTGGTGTTGGCCGGATGGGCGGTCTTGCGCGGACGCCCGCGAGCTGCTTGAGCTCACGGGCGTCCGCGTTCCGGGGACTCCGGGCGGGGCGCGGCGGGCCCCCGCCCGGCCCCGGAACGGACGGCCGTAAGGAGCCGCAGCGGGCCCCTCCGCTCAGACCGGCGGCCAGGGGATGGCGGGCCACTGGCCGCTGGGCTCGGGGTGGGTCCCGGTCCGCAACAGCGCGGCGACACGGGCCCGCAGGGCCTCGACCTCGGCCCCGGTGATCAGCTCCGCCAGCCGGGCGCTCAGCGGGCCGCCGTCGGCCAGCTCGCCCGCCAGCCGGCGCAGCACCTCCAGCACATCGTCCGGCAGCGGCTCCCCGGCCCAGCCCCACAGCAGGGTGCGCAGCTTGTCGTCGGCGTTGAAGGTCACTCCGTGATCAATCGCATAGAGCCGGCCACCGGCCGCGGGCAGCAGATGGCCGCCCTTGCGGTCACCGTTGTTGATCACCGCGTCGAGCACGGCCAGCCGGCGCAGCCGTACGTCGTCGGCGTGGACCAGCAGCGCCGTACGGCCCTCGCCCACCTCGGCGTAGCCCACCGCCTTCCAGCCGGGGCCCGGTTCATCGCCGTCGACGAGCGCGAGCAGCTCCGCTCCCCCGGTCTCCTCCGAGCCGTCGCCGTCCGGCTCGCCGTCGGCCGTCTCGACCTCCACCCAGAGCTGGCACATCCCCTGCCCGTACGGCCCGTCGCGCAGCACCGTGGGCGGCACCAGGCCCCAGCCGGTGGCCTCGGAGATCTCGTACGCCGCGACCTCGCGCTGGGCGAGGGTGCCGTCCGGGAAGTCCCACAGCGGCCGCTCCCCGGCCACCGGCTTGTAGACGCAAGGGGCGCTGTGGCCCTCGTACTCGACCGTGCAGTACAGCACCGCGTTGGACGCCTCCCGGACCCGGCCGCGGACCGTCAGCTCACCGAGAGCCAGCAGCTCGGCCGCGGCCGGGGGCGTCAGGCTCCGCGGCGGTATCCGTTCTGGCGCGGACATACGTGTCCCTCCGGGTCGAGCGGCAGACTGCACAGCGGGCAGGGCGGCCGGCCGGCGTTGACGACCTCCAGGGCGCGCTTGGCGAACGCACGCGCCTGCGTCCCGGTGAGCCGCACCCGCAGCATGGGCGGGCCGTTCACATCGTCCTGGAGCAGCCGCTCCTCGGCCTCGGCCAGGTCCTCCTCGGACTCGGCCTCCAGCTCGACCAGCGCCTGCGCCTCGACGATCATCCGCTGCTCCTCGCCGTCCCAGGCGAGTGCCATGGTGCCGACCCGGAACTCCTCCTCCACGGGGACTTCCAGCGGCCCGGTGTCGCTGAGTTCGCTCGGTGCGACGGCGGGGACCGGGGCGTTTCCGCCGGTGCGCCGCACCACCTCGTCCAGCAGCTCGTCTATCCGCTCGGCCAACGCGGCGACCTGCGTCTTCTCCAGCGCGACACTGGTGGTCCGGCTACCGGCGGACGCCTGCAGGAAAAAGGTACGGCGACCAGGCAGCCCGACCGTACCGGCGACGAAACGGTCCGGCGGGTCATAGAGGAACACCTGACGGGACAACGTCCTGCTCCATTTGGTTCGACTGCTCGGCTGACTGACTGCTGACCGCTGGGTGTCACGACCGCCCGGTCACGGCTGTCACGGCGCCCTCGCACCGCGGCACCACCCTACTGCGCACGGCGATCACGGTGCTCCCGCGTCGCCGCCCACCGCCGCGTCCCCGCCACGGTTGCCGGTGTTCTCCTCGCGCGGCACCAGACCGGCGAAGTCCCCGGTGTCCCCGAGCCGGACGACGAACGGCCGGGTCGGGGTGTACCGGATCGCGGTGACCGAGCAGGGCTCGACCGAGATCCGCTGGAACAGATCGAGATGGAGTCCGAGGGCGTCCGCGACCAGCGCCTTGATGATGTCCCCGTGGGAGCACATCAGATAGACCGCGTCGGCGCCGTGCTCCCGCTCGATCCGGGCGTTCCAGTCGCGCACCGCCTCGACCGCGCGCGTCTGCATGGCGCGCATGGACTCGCCACCGGGGAAGGCGGCCGCGGACGGATGCTGCTGGACGATATTCATCAATGGTTCATCGGCGAGCTCGGCCAGCTTCCGGCCGGACCAGTCGCCGTAGTGGCACTCCCCGATCCGGTCGTCGGGGTGCAGCGGCAGTTCGGGGCGGGCGGCGAGCAGCGGGGCCAGCGTCTCCCGGCAGCGCTGCAGGGGGCTGGTGACGGCGGCGGCGAGCGGCAGTCCGGCCAGTCTGCCGGGCAGCGCCGCGGCCTGGGCCGTACCGCGCTCGTCGAGGGCGACACCGGGTGTCCAGCCCGCGAGGAGGCCCGCGGTATTGGCGGTGGACCGGCCGTGCCGTACGAGGATCAGCATGGGCATGGCTGCCACCCTACGACCCCTCCGGCGCCGCTCAGCGGGGATGCGCACCGATCCCGCACCGGGGTCCCCCTGTGCCGATCGGCATCACGCGAGGCACAATGCGCAGCGTGATCGTGGATTGTGCCATCTACCGGGACGGGGCCCGCACCGAGGGACCCGCCGACTTCTCCGACGCCCTGGACGAGGCGCGAGCGAGTGGGGACGCCTTCTTGTGGATCGGGCTGCATGAGCCGACCGAGAAGGAGTTCGAGCTGGTCACCAGCGAGTTCGGACTGCATCCGCTGGCCGTCGAGGACGCCCTGTGCGCCCACCAGAGGCCGAAGCTGGAGGTCTATGACGATTCGCTGTTCCTGGTGCTCAAGCCGGTGCGGTACGACGACGAGGCCGGGACGGTCACCGCGGGTGAGCTGATGGTCTTCGTCGGTGACTCCTTCGTGGTGACCGTAAGGCATGGCGAGGCCAATCCGCTCGGCTCGGTGCGCGACCGGCTGGAGAAGATGCCCGAGGTGCTCCAGCACGGCCCCACGGCGGTGATGTACGCGGTCTCCGACGCGGTCGTGGACCACTACCTGGACGTGGCCGACGATCTGCACGAGGACCTGGAGGAGCTGGAGACGGAGGTCTTCGCGCCGAACCCGGGCGCCGGGCAGAACACCGCCGGGCGGATCTACGCCTTCAAGCGCGAGGTGATGGAATTCCGCCGCTCGGCCGGGCCGTTGGGCGAGCCGATGGAGCGGCTCACCGGCGCCGGGGTGCCGTTCGTACATGAGGGCTCCCGGCCGTTCTTCCGCGATGTCAGCGACCATCTGACCCGGGTGAACGAGCATGTGGAGGGGCTGGACCGGCTGCTGTCGGACATCCTCTCCGCCCATCTCGCGCAGATGGGCGTGCGGCAGAACGACGACATGCGGAAGATCTCGGCATGGGCGGCCATGGCCGCGGTGCCGACGATGATCGCCGGGATCTACGGCATGAACTTCACGCACATGCCGGAGCTGAGGCAGCCCTGGGGATACCCGGGGGTGATCGTGCTCATGGCCGGTGTGATCGCGGTGCTGTACCGCTGGTTCAAGCGGCGTGGGTGGCTCTGAGGTCTAGGGGCGGGGCCGGGGCCGGCGTGGCCAGGCCGGTCCGCCAGAGGAAGCGGCCGGTCCGTCAGACGAGCTCGGGCGTCTCCGGCGCCCCGGAAGCGCTCTTCGCGGGGCCGCCCAGCGCGTTCCGCCGCTCGGGCATCCGCAGTGACACCATGCGCCGCCAGCCGCCCAGCCGCTCGTACGTGTGCAGGGCGTGGATCCCGGCCGCGAGCAGCGCGGACTTCGGCTTGGGCCAGCCGAGGAGGCGCCCCATGTGGGCCATCACGGCCAGGCTGACGTCCCGGTAGACCTCCATCTCGACGAGCGCGCTCTCCCGCAGGGTCCGCTGGATGGTCCGGCCGTATCCGTCGGCGGCCAGGCGCAGCAGCTCCTCATGGCAGTAGGCGAGGTGGTTGTCCTCGTCGTCGGCGATCATGCGCACCGCGCGGCCGAGGTCGGGGTGGTGGCCGAAGTACCCGCGCAACATCGTCATCTGGGCGGCGGCGCGCTGTTCGGTGACCCGGCTGTGGGCGAGGTAGATCACGATGTCGTGCTCGGTGAGCGGCTCGTCGCGGCGCAGCTTGTCATGGGCGAGGCCGATGCCGCGCGCCTCCAGGAGCATCGTGTAGTCGGTCTCGCGCGGCACCTCCATGGGCTCCAGACCGCGCTTGCGGAGCAGGGCGTTGAAGATCCGGCCGTGTTTGTCCTCGTCGGCGCCATGGCGGGCGATCTTGGGGGCGAGGTCGCGGCGGCTCTCGGGCACGAGGGCGGCGATCCGGCCGTTCTCCCAGCCTCCCTGGGCCTCCCCGCTGGCCGCGACGGAGCAGAAGAGCCGGAACGACTCGTCGTCGCCGAGGATCTCCTGGAACACGCTTTTCGCCGAGAGCATCGCCGCCACCTCCGTGCGCTGATCATGCGCCGCCGTGCGCTTAAAAAGTCAACGGCCCGGTGGGGGCGGCGGCAACAGCTGGGGCATCCGGCTCGGCCGAACGGGGGACCCCTCCGTACGCCGCGTCCGCGTAACCCCTGGGCGGCGGAGGCGTTGTGCTGGATGACGGCCGTGGCGGGGAAGACCCCCGAGCCCCCACCACGGCCGCAGAACTTTCCCGGCGCCGCGTCCAGCTCGGCGCCTACGCCACTCCGGCCCGCTCCAGGGCCTCGACACCCGCCCGCAGCCCGGCGAGCCGCTCCTCCAGCGTGAAGCCCGCGGGCGTGAGCGAGAGGGTGGTGACCCCGGCCGCCGCGTACGCCTGCATGCGGTCGGCGATGCGCTCGACGGGGCCGAGCAGCGCGGTGGAGTCGATCAGCTCGTGGGGGACGGCCGCGGCGGCGCCCTCCTTGTCCCCGGAGAGGTACTTCTCCTGGATCTCGGCGGCCTCCTTCTCGTACCCCATGCGCTGCGCCAGCTTGTTGTAGAAGTTCTGCTTGGCGCTGCCCATGCCGCCCACGTAGAGCGCGGTGTACGGACGGAACTGGTCGGCCAGGGCGCGGACGTCGTCGCCGAGGGCCATGGGGACGGTGGGCACCACGTCGAAGCCCTCGAGGTCCTTGCCCGCCTTCTCGCGGCCCGCGCGCAGCGGGCTGAGGGTGGTCTCCTCGGCGTGCTCGGGATCGTAGAACAGGACCAGGGCGCCGTCGGCGATCTCGCCGGTCTGCTCCAGGTTCTTCGGGCCGATGGCCGCGATGTACAGCGGGATGTACTCCCGCACCGGGTGCACGGTGAGCTTGAGGGGCTTGCCGGGGCCGTCGGGCAGCGGCAGGGTCCAGTTCTGGCCCTCGTGGGTCAGCCGCTCGCGCGACATCGCCTTGCGGATGATCTCCACGTACTCGCGGGTGCGGGCGAGCGGCTTGTCGAACCGCACCCCGTACCAGCCCTCCGACACCTGGGGCCCCGAGACGCCGAGGCCGAGGCGGAAGCGGCCGCCGGAGAGGGTGTCCAGGGTGGCGGCGGTCATCGCCGTCATGGCGGGGGTGCGGGCCGGGATCTGGAAGATGGCGGAGCCGACGTCGATGCGCTCGGTCTGCGCGGCGACCCACGCGAGCACGGTGGCGGCGTCCGAACCGTAGGCTTCGGCCGCCCAGCAGACGGAATAGCCGAGTTTGTCGGCCTCGCGGGCGACCGCGAGGTTGTCCGCGTCCATTCCGGCGCCCCAGTAGCCGAGGTTGATGCCGAGCCTCATACCGCACCCCTTACTGATCAGTAACGTCGCTGTTCCGGGGACTCTAGCGCGCATGGCCCCGATACGTCAGGGGTGGGTTATCCACAGGCTGTCACGTGGCGCTTTGCGCCCAGTAATCTCGACGTTCATGGAGCTAAGGCACCTCGGCAGCACGGGCCTGCGCGTCTCCCGGCTCGGGCTCGGCACGCTCACTTGGGGGCGGGACACTGACGAACACGACGCCGCGGATCAGCTCAAGGCGTTCTGGGAGGCGGGCGGGACACTTGTCGACACCGCGGATGTGTACGCGGACGGCGGCGCCGAATACCTCCTGGGGCAACTCCTGGAGGGGTTACTGCCCCGGCGCGATCTCCAGATCGCGACCAAGGCGGGCAGCGTGCCCGACCCCGACCGCCGCTTCGACGCCTCGCGCGGCCATCTGCTGGCCGCGCTGGACGCCTCGCTCGAGCGGCTGGGCACGGACTATGTCGACCTGTGGCAGGTGCACGCCTTCGACCCGTTCACCCCGCTCGAGGAGACCCTTCAGGCGCTCGACATCGCGGTGAGCAGCGGGCGGGCCCGCTATGTGGGGGTGTCCAACTTCAGCGGCTGGCAGCTCGCGAAGGCCGCCACCTGGCAGCTGGCCTCCTCGGGCGCGCACACCCGGCTGGCCAGCACGCAGATGGAGTATTCGCTGCTCCAGCGAGGTGTGGAGCGCGAGGTGCTGCCCGCCGCGCTCGACCTGGGCGTCGGGCTGCTGCCGTCCTCGCCGCTCGGCCGCGGTGTGCTCACCGGCAAGTACCGCCATACGACGCCCGCCGACTCGCGCGGCGCCTCCGAGCTCGCGGCGTTCGTCGAGCCGTATCTGGACGAGGAGGCGGGCCGGATCGTCGAGGCGGTCGCCATAGCCGCCGACGGCCTGGCTACCACCGCGCTCAACGTGGCCCTGGCCTGGGTCCGCGACCGCCCGGGCGTCACCGCCCCGATCGTCGGCGCACGCAACGCCCAGCAGCTGAGGGCGGCGTTGTCGGCGGAGACCCTTAGTCTTCCGGACGAGATCTGCCAGGCGCTCGACGATGTGTCGGCGCCCGTGCACCGCTATCCCGATCAGGACTGGAGCACGCTGTGAGTACCGACCGCCTCGCCGGCGACGCCACACCCGCGCCCGAGGAGGCCGACCCGCCGGCGGAGCCGGCGAACCCCGGGGACGCCGCGGCCGCCGGATCCGCGGAGTCCGCCGGGTCCGTCGGGTCCGTCGGGTCCGCCGGGTCCGTCGGGTCCGCCGGGTCCGTCGGGTCCGCCGGGTCCGCCGGGTCCGCCGGGTCCGCCGGACGGGGTGGGGCCGACGAGGCGGGGGCTCCCGCCTCCGGAGCGAGCGCCCACGGCGCCCAGGGCGCCGACGGCGAACCCCCGGCGGACGAGGTGGACGGGCCCGGAACGGGTCAGCGGGCTCCCTCCGCCGGGCAGGGCGCATCCGGCCCAGGGGCGGGCCAGGGCTCCGGGGACGCGGAAGCGCCGGGTCCGGACCGGGCGAGCGATGGAGCGGGAGCAGGCGCTCCGGCCCCCGCCGGGCGGGGCGAGTCCGGCGACGCCGTGCCGAGCCCCCACGTCGAGGGCGCCGGCCGAGAGCGGGCCCCGGCCGGGCAGCGGGCATCCGGCCCAGGGGCGGGCCAGGGCGGCGCCGGGGGGAGCGGTGACGCGGGCGCGGGAGACGGCGCTTCCACATCCGGCGGGCAGGACGCATCCGGCGGCGGTGGCAGGGGACGGCGGTCGGCGGCGGCCGAGGCGTTGGCTGCCGCTGTGCGGGCCGTCGAGAGCGGTGAGCGGTCGGCGGCGTCGTTCTTCAACGACGCCCCGGCCGCGCGTCCGGCGGCGCCCACCGCCCCCGCGGCCCCCCGTGAGCGGGCCCGCGCGGCGGCTCCCGCCTCCGCGCCCGCTCCCGTGCGTGCGGCGTCGGCCCGGCCGGCGCGTGGGCCGGGGGGCGAGTTCCCCGGCAGTGGCGACGTCCGGGAGGTGCTCGCGGCGGGCGGGGCCCCCGAGGCCCTGGCCGGGAAGGTCGCCGAAACGCTCGGGGAGCACGCCGCCGAGGCGCTGCGCGAGGACCCCTGGCAGTTGCTGGCCGTGCCCGGCGTACGCCCCGACCAGGCGGACGGCTTCGCCCGCTCCCTCCTCGGCCCGGACTGCGAGCCCGGCGACGAGCGCCGTGCGCTGGCGCTCACCGGCTGGCTGCTGGAGCGCGCCGCCCTCGAGGGGCACACCGCGCTGGAGTCGTCCGCGCTGCGCGAGGCGCTCGCCAAGGCGTCCGTGCCGGACCCGGACGAGGCGCTGCGCACCGCGATCGCGGAGGGCGCGGTGCTGGTCTTCCAGGACGCGCTCGACGCCCCGGCGGGGGCGCGCCCCCGGGCGGCCGAGGACGAGGACGCCGAGCAGCCGGTGCGAGTGCTGCTCGGGCTGGACCGCTACGCCCTGGCGGAGGAGAGCCTGGCCGACGGTCTCGCCCGGCTGGCGAGCACCTTCGCCCCCGCTCAGGACGGCGAGGCGACGGCGGGCGATGCCGATTGGGAGGCAGCGGCCGCGGCCGCGCCGTCCGCCTCCGCCGCGGAGCTCATCCGTACCGTCGCGGCCCACGGTCTGGTCACCCACAGCGGTGGCGAGGCGGCACGCGCCGAACCGGTGGCGCTGGTCGCCGCCGCCCGCGCGATGGGCCTGCGGGCCTACGCGGCGGCGCACACCGAGGACGGCGGGCGGCGGCTGGCCGCCGCACTGGGCGAGGCCCCGGACGCGGGAACGGGCGCGGGCCCGGACGAGGCCCGGGAGGCCGCCGCTGCGGCCGTCACCGTCGCCGGGCTGCTGGCCGGCACCGAGGGCCCCGGACGCGACGAGGAGGGCGCGCCGGCGCTCGATCTGCTCGTCGTCCTGGACGCCCCGCAGCTCGATGTGGAAACGGCCGCGATGCTCGTCGAATCGCTGCCGGACGGCGCCCGTCTGGTGCTGAGCGGGGATCCCGGGGTCCTGTGGTCGGCCGGTCCCGGCCGGGTCTTCGCGGATCTGGTGGCGGCCCGCCGCTGCCCGCAGGTCGTCTCCCGCACCCCCGACCCGGGCCCCATCGGCGAGCTGGTCTCGGGGATCGGGATCGGCGAGCTCAACCAGGTGGAGGCGCCCGGCAAGGAGGTCGTGATCGTGCCCGTGCGGGACGCGGGCGAGGCGGTGCACCGCACCGTGCAGCTCGTCGCCGACTCGGTGCCCCGTGCGATCGGCGTCCCGCCGGAGCAGACCCAGGTGATCACCCCGGGCCACGGCGGCGCGGCCGGCACCCGCACGCTCAACGCGGCCCTGAAGGACCGCCTCAACCCCGGCCCCGGCCGGTTCGGCGGCTTCGACCCGGGCGACCGCGTGGCGTACACCCCGGCCCCGGGCCGTACGGTGCCGGGCACCGTGGTCTCGGCGGACGCCGAGGGGCTGCGTCTGGACTGCGCGGGCACACCGGTCGTGGTGCCGCGCGAGGAGGTCGGCGAGCTGGTGCGGCACGGCTGGGCCCTCACCGCGCACCAGGCGGCGGGAGCGCGGTGGCCCGCGGCCGTGGTGGTGCTGCCGGGCGACGCCACGGCGGGCCTGACCCGCGCCTGGGTCTACACGGCCTTCAGCCGCGGTGAGCGCCATCTGTCGGTGGTCCACGGCGCGGACGCGGCGCTGCCGCGAGCGGTGGCGGAAATCCCCTTCAAGGACCGCACCACCCGCCTACGCGCCCTACTCCAGGCCCAGGTCCCGGCCGCGCCTACCGGCTGACCGACGGACCCGTACCGGGCCCCACCCCGCGGCCAAACCCCCGGCACACCCCGGTCCCGGATCGCCCGGCCCCACGGCCGAACGGTCCGGGACCGGGGTACGGAGCCGGGTGATCGAGGACCGAGCGGCCCGCAACCCAGCGATCCGGGACCAGGCGGCGCCCAGCGAACCGGGACCAGGCGGCCCGGAGCCACCGTCTGTTCTCGGATCGCTCGGGCCTCGGATCGCTCGGGCCCGAGCGATCCGAGGAGGACGAGAGGACAAGCGGCCCAGGGCCGAGCGACGGCCCCGGACCCCCGGCCTCAGCTGCCCGGCTCCAGGACCTCCAGGTCGTCCTCGTCCTCGTCCTCGAGTTCCTCGTCGTCGAGCTCCTCGTCGAAGACCGAACTCATGTCGAAGCGGCACACGACCATATGCGGATCCGCCTGGTCGAAGGGGGCGGAGAGCCACTCCCCCGGCTCCGGGGGCTCCTCGGCCGCCACCACCCAGAGCGTGGAGTCGCCCTCCTCCAGGCCGAACTCCTTGTGCCGAGAGGCGATCTCGTCCGGCTCGAACTCGCCGAAGACCACCCCCAGGGCGGTGTGCACGCTCTCCCCGGCGGCCGCCCCGCCGCCCTGCTTGTCGTTCCCCGTGTCGATGTCCGGATCCAGGTCGGCGATCCGCTGCGCCTGCGAGAGCAGTCGCTGCGGTTCGGCGACGACGTAGTCCCTGCGGATCAGCACGCTCAGCGCGCTCGGCTCCTCCGGCCCGGCGTAGGCGGGCAGGCGGTCGTCACCAGGGATCTCGAAGGGCGTCACCTCGTCGTAGGCGTCGTAGAGCAGCTCGTCGTAGACCTCGGCTGCCGCGGCCAGTTCGTTGAACGCGGCGTAGACGGCCGGATCGCCTTCCCCCGACCGACGTTCGACGGCGTCGAGGTGACGATCCAGTGCGGCTTTCACCGCTTCGGCGGCGGCACGTACCTCGGCAGCGGATGGCTGCGCAGCATCAGACATAGTGCAGACGCTATCCGTAGCAGGGCAGTTCCCGCACAATAGATGCGATGCCGGAATACGAATTCTGTGATGTGTATGTGCCGCGCGGCGTTTCCCGCAAGGCCACTACCCGCCTGCTCACCGACCATGCCGAGTACGGACACTGGGAGTTGGATCGCTTGAGACTCAACCCCGACGGCAGCCGCAGAGTGCGATTGCGGCGCCGGATCATCCGCCAGCTCCGGGCCACCTGGTAGCGGGCCGGGACATGACCGAGCGGGCCCCGCTTGACGCGGGGCCCGCCCAGAGTGACGCCATGGTCACCCGGCGCATGAGATCCGGTGTGTGATGTGTGGCGTGTGAGGTGCCGTGCACGGTGTGTGACGCGATGGGACCACCGCCCGGCATCTGTCGGCACCCATCAGCGCGAGGTGTGATCAGCGCTGTGCGGCGCGGGCCCGGCGGTAGAGCACCGTGCCCGCCAGCAGCATGCCCGCGGCGGCCGGAATGGCCAGCTCGACGGGGCCCGCGCCGGTGTGCGCGAGCTGCTCCTTGCTGCCGAGGTTCGCGGACGGGTCGAGACCGTGGGTTCCCGTGTGCTCGGTCTGGTGGCCCTGCGGGGAGTTTCCGTGCTGCCCCGAACCACCACCACCGTGGTTCGAACCCCCCGGGTTGCTCGGGTTGCCGGGGTTGCCGGGGTTGCCGGGGTTGCTCGGGTTGCCAGGGTTCCCGGGGTTACCAGGCTGACCCGGGTTTCCGGGGTTGCCAGGGTTCCCCGGGTTCCCCGGATTCCCGGGGTTCCCCGGATTGCCAGGGTTCCCGGGGTTGCCAGGGTTTCCGGGGTTGCCCGGGTTGCCAGGGTTCCCCGGGTTGCCAGGCTCACCCGGCTCCCCCGGGGTCTCCGGCACCGCCGGCACCGTCTCCCCGCAGTCGCCGCCGTCACTGCTGTTCCCGTACCCGACCGCGCTGACGTTGTTCCCGCACACATTGACCGGGACGCCGATCGGGGCCTGGATGTTGTTGCCGGAGCCGATGCCCGACGAGCCACTGCTGCTGCCCTGCGCATGCGAGCCGCCGGACTGCGAGCCGCCACCGCCGGACGAGCCGCCCGAGCCGCCATCGGCCCGGTCGCCGCACTGCCCCCCGCCCGCGCCGTTGAGGACACCGACGACGCTCACCGTGTTTCCGCACAGGTTTACCGGCACATGCACCGGGGCCTGGATGTTGTTGCCCGAGACGATGCCCGGCGAGTACGCGGCACCACCGTCGGCGCCCGACCCCGCCGCGTGGGCATAGCCGCCGGTCACGGCAAGAACGCCGCTGGCCGCGGCTACGGTGATCAGGCCCTTTTTCGCAACCTGTCGCATAACTTTCTGCTCCCCTAGCCTTCCGTCCCGGACGGAGTGCGCGCGGGCGATCTCGCCCGCACCCCCATCCCCGGACGGCCCGGAGCGCGCACACTCCGGAACCGCCCGGGATCACACCCCGGTGGACCGTGACTCGATGTCACGTGATCGATGCGGTAGTTGCCGAAGGCGGGGCACAGCACCACCCCCTTGTCGGCATCGCGGCCCGGTTACGAGCCGCACACACCATGTAACGAGGAGGGAGCAATCAAGCTATCAAGCTACGACACCATTCACCCTTTTTGGTTCCTTCGGTATGTGTGATCGATTAGGCCGAACGTGTAAGCCCCTCAGCGAGCCCGGCACGCCCCTGAGCAGGCCCGGCACCAGTGGGCCCAGCAGGCTCAGCAGGCGTCCAGGAACCGGTCCAGCACCCGCACACCGAACTTCAGCCCGTCCACCGGCACCCGCTCGTCGACCCCGTGGAACATCCCGGCGAAGTCCAGCTCCGGGGGCAGCCGCAGCGGCGCGAAGCCGAAGCAGCGGATGCCGAGGTCGTCGAAGGACTTCGCGTCCGTACCGCCCGAGAGGCAGTACGGCACGGCGCGGGCGATCGGGTCCTCGGCCTTCAGCGCCGACTGCATGGCGTCCACCAGCGCCCCGTCGAAGGTGGTCTCCAGCGCCTTGTCCGCGTGCACGTCCTCCCGCTTGACCCGCGGGCCGAGGATGCGGTCGAGGTCGGCCAGGAACTCGTCCTCGAACCCGGGCAGGAAGCGCCCGTCCACATGCGCCGTGGCCTGCCCCGGAATGACGTTCACCTTGTAGCCGGCGCCGAGCATGGTGGGGGCGGCGGTGTTCTGCAGCGTGGCCCCGATGATCTTCGCGATGCCGCCCAGCTTGGCGAGGGTCTCGTCCATGTTCTCGGGGTCGAGCGGGGTGCCGAGCGCGTCGGACAGCTCGTCCAGGAAGGACCGTACGGTCTTGGTGACCCGCACCGGGAACTTGTGCCGCCCGAGCCGCCCGACCGCCTCGGCCAGCTCGGTGATGGCGTTGTCGTTGTTGGTCATCGAGCCATGACCCGCGGTGCCGTCCACCGTGAGCCGCATCCAGTGCATGCCCTTCTGCGCGGTCTCGATCAGATAGAGCCGCAGCTGCTCGTTGACGGTGAAGGAGAAGCCACCGACCTCGCCGATCGCCTCCGTCACGCCCTCGAACAGCTCGGGGTGGTTGTTGACCAGGTGCTTGGCCCCGTAGACCCCGCCCGCCTCCTCATCGGCGAGGAAGGCCAGCACGATGTCGCGCGGAGGCTTGCGGCCGCTGCGCAGCCGCTCCCGGACGACCGCGAGCGTCATCGCGTCCATGTCCTTCATGTCCACCGCGCCCCGGCCCCAGACGCAGTCGTCCACGATCTCGCCGGAGAAGGGGTGGTGGGTCCAGTCCTCGGCATTGGCCGGTACGACGTCGGTGTGGCCGTGGATGAGCAGCGCGGGACGGGACGGATCCTCCCCCTCGATCCGCGCCACCGTCGACGCCCTGCCCTTGTGCGACTCGAAGATCTTGGGCTCGAGCCCCACCTCGGCCAGCTTCTCGGCGACGTACTCGGCGGCCGCGCGCTCACCGGGGCCGGAGTGGTCGCCATAGTTACTGGTGTCGATCCGGATCAGGTCACGGCAGAGGTCGACCACCTCGTCCTCACCCTTGACCGTCCCGGTCGTCGTCGCGCCCGAAAGCGACTCACTCACGATGCCTCCTCGTCGTTGCGCTGCCGCGGAACGCCCTGCCACGGACCCCGCGGCAGGGGTCACCCGCCCATACTCCTCCGCTCGCCCGCCCAGCCCAAGGCGGCAATACCGCCGTCATGCCCCCGTCACACAGCCCACCCACCCGGCCACCCCTCGGGGACCACCTGCCGTGATCGAGCACGCCCCGATGTTTGCTATGGTTTTCCATGTCGGAACGGCCACGGGGCCGACCGGCAGACACCTGGTCCGGGTGGCGGAATGGCAGACGCGCTAGCTTGAGGTGCTAGTGCCCTTTATCGGGCGTGGGGGTTCAAGTCCCCCCTCGGACACGTTCTTACGTACACGGATGACGCGGGTTGTGACTCAACGGTCACGACCCGCTTTTTCATGTTGTAGGTGAGCGTGGGACCGAAAGCCCGGCAGAGAGGGGCTTCGTGGTCGGCGGGGACAGGCTGAAGGGGCTTTCGCGCAGCCACGGGAGCGCGCCCTGGGAGCGATCAGGATCCGCGGTGCCGGGTGTGGACCTGCCGGTAGCCTCGTGCGCATGAGTGTGAGTGAAGCAGGCCCCTTCGATCGCCGCAGTCTGCGCGAGCGGACCATTGCCTATCTGCGTGGTCAGATCATCTCGGGAACGCTGCAGCCGGGTGAGCACGTTCGTGAGGTCTCGCTCAGCGACAAGCTCGGGGTCAGCCGGGGGACTCTGCGGGAGGCTCTGCGCTCCCTGGAGGGCGAGGGTCTGCTGGTCAATGACGGCAAAGGCCGCATGTGGGTCAGGAAACTCAGCGCACAGGAGATCGCCGAGGTCTTCGAGGTGCGGACGGCGCTCGAGATCCTGGCGGCGACCAAACTGGCCGGCAGCGACCGGCGTGCGGAGTTTGCGGACCTGCTGGAGCGGAAGGTCGAGGATCTGCGCGAGCCTGATCTCGGGTTCGGCGAGCGCATCGAGGCCGATCTCGGGTTCCACGCCTTGATGTGCGAGCTGACCGGCAGCGGCACGCTCAGCCGCTCGTGGCTGCAGCTGAACAGCCAGATTCGCATGATGATCATTGCCGCCGGGCCGGAACGCGCGGTCGGCAGGATGCGCTATGAGGCACACCTGCCGATCGTCGCGGCCATCCGCGCCGGTGACGTGGACGCCGTCCGGAAGACGCTCACCGAGCACATGCATGACTTCACCCGCCGTTACGTCGGCGACGCGCTCGCGGCCGAACCGGGTGAGACGCCGGCGGACCGGCGGTAGGAACGGGACGGGGTCAGCGCGCTCGGCGCAGTGTCGTGAAGAAGGCACGTTTCGTCTCGGTGCCGGCCGTCCAGTCGACGGGAACGGCCTGGTAGCCGTTGTGGTAGTCGCCGATTGTCGGCTGGGGCGGGTTGGTGGTGACGGAGCCCGGGTCGAAGTAGCCCCAGGAGGCGCCGGCGGACAGGGCCGTCTTCATGTGGTTGCGCGGCTTGTCGAAGTCGAAGTGGTCGTCCTCGTTGAACATGATCGGCTTCGGGGTGTAGCCGGGCGTGGCCCTGATCTCCTCGACCATCTCGGCCAGTCGTTCCGGGCCGGGGGTGCCGTTCCCATGGATGAGGACGAAGTCCGCTTCGGCGAGGACCTGTTCGGTGATGATGGGCGGGTGGGCGAGGAAGCTGGTGCTCACCAGCAGCCTGCGGCCTTCGTGGGTGACCGACTTGGCGTGCGCGATGAGCTCGTGGACGCGGTCGGCCTTGATCAGGCCGTGCGTGTAGTGGCTGTGCCAGTTCACCTCGTTGGCGATCTCGATCAGTACGTGGCGCCAGCCTGATCGAAGCACCCACGTGCACACCTCGGCGACGGCCCGCTTGAGGGCCGGTTCGTCGCGCAGCCGATGGTCCTGGCCGTGGTAGAAGATGTCCAGGATGACGACGAGTCCGAGCCGGTCGGCCTCCTCGATGATCTTGGCCAGGCGCTCGCGGTAACCCTCCAGCAGAGCCCCCTCCGCCGTGAACCCGGCATTGTCCCAAGGCTGTTCGGTGCTGTAGCCCTGCGGGCTGCCGCCCTGTACGCCGATGGTGAAGGCATCGAGGCCGTCCGCCTTCCACTGCGGCATGGCGGCGAGGAACTCACGGGTGTTGCGCTGTGCGTCCCAGATTCCGGTGTCGGGGTATGCCCACTGGTGGACGGTGTCGGGGTTGGCGTCGTCGAACGCTCCGTTGATCATGCGGCTGTTCAGCAGCAGTCCGTCGAGCGGGATGCCATCGAGGGTGCGGCCCTGGTTGGCGAGCTGACCGTCGACGGCGAAGTCGGTTCCCCAGATCTCGATCGAGGTCATGCGGATCATTCTCCTTGCGAGGTTGTGGCGGACCAGGTGGAACGGTGACCGTGGGCCGTGATGACCAGGCGTGCGGCGGGGGCGGCGATGAGCAGGGCGCCGACCGGCTGGATGTAGATACAGCAGACGGCAAGGAGGGCGGTGCCGGTGGTGAGGCCCGCGGCCCCTGGGTGCCGGACGATGCTGTCGACCGTTTCGCGGTAGGCGTCCCGGACCCCGCGCGGGGCGCCCGCGAGGGCCGGGATCAAGTTCGTGGCGAACACCAGGAAGGGGACGGCGACGGCCGTCAGCGCGACCGTGGCGTACGGCCGCTGCTGTCCCATGTGCGGTACGACCGCGCTGTTCAGTACCAGCAGCGCGGCGACCGGCGCGAGGGCCGCCAGCGCGGCGGTGCTCGTACGGGCCGACCGCCGCAGGTGGGAGAGGAAGGTCGGGCAGACGGGGCTCTGGTCGCCTCGGGCCCATCCGTGGACCGTCGCCACCAGGGCGGTGGCGGCCGCCGGGGCGGTGATCACCAGCGCGGTGCCGATCGTCCACAGCAGGCTGAGGAGCAGATACCGGCAGACGGTGTCGAGCCCCGCGTACGCGGGTCCGGCCCATAGGGCGCGATGGGACGGTTGGTTCATCCCTTCATCCCAGAGGTGGAGATGCCGTCCACGATCAGCCGCTGGAAGATCAGGAACAGGACCAGGGTGGGCAGAAGCGACAGCACGCTCATCGCGAACATGGGGCCGTAGTCCGACTGGCCGGTGCCGTCGATGAACTGCCGCAGTGCGAGCGGAACCGTGTACAGCTGGGCTTTCGAGATGTAGATCAGCTGGGAGAAGAAGTCGTTGTACGTCCACAGGAAGGTGAAGATCGCCGTGGTGACCAGGGCCGGCCTCAGCAGCGGCAGGATCACCTTGAGGTAGATACCGCCCGGACTGCATCCGTCGAGCGCGGCGGCATCGTCCAGGTCGCGAGGGATGCCGCGGATGAACTGCACCATCAGAAAGATGAAGAAGGCGTCGACGGCGAAGAACTTCGGCAGCACCAACGGGAGATAGGTGTCCACCCAGCCGAGATTGTTGAACAGAATGTACTGAGGGATGATCGTCACCTGTGCGGGCAGCATCACGGTGACCATCATCAGGGCGAAGGCCGTGCGCTTGAACGGGAATTCCAGTCTCGCGAAGGCGAACGCGGCCAGGGAGCAGGCGAGGATGTTCCCGGTGACGGCGCCGAGGCTCACGAGGATCGAGTTCAGCAGCGGGCGCCCGAAAGTGCTGCCGTCGGCGCTGATCCAGCCGTTTTCGTAGTTGGCGACGTTCCAGGTGTCCGGGAGCAGACCGGCCGATCCGAAGATTTCGTCGGCCGGCTTCAGGGACGCCGAGAGCAGCCAGACCAGGGGGTAGAGCATCGCGACCACGCCGATGACGAGGACGATGTAGAGCAGTGCTCGGGCGGCCCGTCGGCCGGGGGCGGCCGCTCGGGGCACCGTCGCGGACGGACGCGTACTCGTACCGGCGGGCTGAGTGGTGGTTGTCATTGTGCGTTCTCACTATTCATCGGAGTAGTGAACCCAGTACCGGCTGAGCCAGAAATTGACCGCTGTCACTGCTCCGATGACGACGAGCAGGAACCAGGCCATGGCGGCGGCATAGCCCATCTGGAAGTCGTTGAAAGCGGCCTGGTAGAGGTACAGGGTGTAGACGAGCATGGAATTGCCCGGTCCGCCGTGGCCGCCGCCGATGATGAAGGCCGAGCCGAAGACCTGAAAGGCGTTGATCACCTGGAGGATCAGGTTGAAGAAGACGATGGGGGTCAGCATCGGCAACGTGATGGAGAAGAATCTCCGCACCGCGCCGGCCCCGTCGAGGGAGGCGGACTCGTACAGTTCCGCGGGGATCTGCCGGAGCCCGGCCAGAAAGATGATCATCGGGGAGCCGAACTCCCAGACCCGCAGCAGGATCAGAGTCCCCAGCGACCAGTGCGGATCGCCGATCCAGCTGGTGGTGGATTCGATGCCGATCATGCCGAGAACGTTGTTGAGCAGTCCCTCGGCTCCGAAGATCTGCCGCCACAGGATGGCGATGGCGATGCTGGAACCGAACAGGCTGGGCAGGTAGTACAGCGCCCGCCAGATGGTCATGCCCTTGATGCCGCGGTTGAGGACGGTGGCCAGCAGCAGTGCGAAGGCGAGTTGCAGGGGGACCGCGACCGCGACGTAGACGGCGGTGACCACCACGGACTGCCGCCACACCGGATCTCCGGTGAGCATCCTCGTGTAGTTGCCTGAGCCGATCCACTGAGGTGAGCTGAGCAGGTCGTAGTCGGTGAACGACAGGTACAGGGAGGCGATGAGAGGGCCGGCTGTGAAGACCAGCAGTCCCACGATCCAGGGGCTGAGAAACAGCAGAGCCCACTTGCCCTGGGGGCGCCGGCGGCTGGTGGCCTTCGGTGTTCCCTCGGTGGTCGAGGTCCGGCTGGGGAGCCCGGAGAGCATGGTCACGAGAGGAACCCTTCGGCTTGCGAGAAGAAGCTGTCAGCTCCCGAAGAGATGGATTGGTAATTCGTGGCGACGCTCTGGCCGATGGTCACGAAAGCGGTCATGACCTGGGAGGAGCCGCTGGGGAACTCGCTGGCGAGGGAGGGCACCGGCTGGGCGAACTCCTGGGAGACGAGGTTCACGTAGTCGATGAAGAGGCGGTCGGTCTCGCTGAAGTCGAGGGCCTTGCGCAGCTGAAGATTGGGCGGGGCGGCGAATTCGGCCTGCAGGATGCCTGCGGCCTCCTCGTCGTTGAGCATGAAGTCGATCAGTGAGGCCGCGTCCGCCGGATGGCTGGAGCGGGCGTTGACCGCGACCCAGTTGGAGGCCCGCACGGAGTGCCCGGACTTCGATGCGCTGGGCATCGGCATGGTGCTGACGCCGAGCTGGTTCTTCGTCATGTACTGGAAGGCGCTCAGGACGTTCGGGTAGATGAAGAAGTTCGGAGCCTTGCCCGTGACCAGCAGCGAGTTGCCGAAGCCGCCGACCGCCGTCTGCACGGTGAGGTCGCCGGGCGGGGCGGCGCCGCTCTTGCGCAGCCCCGCCCAGATTTCGTACCAGTCCTCCAGGTCGGTCCGGGAGAAGCCGAGCTTGCCGTTCCGGTAGAGCTCCTTGCCGCGCTGGCGGACGAAGACCTGGAAGCCGTTGATGTCGGTGCTGTCGTCGATGCTGCCGTAGAGGCGTCCTCCGGACTTCTCCCGCACCTTGTTGGCGAAGGTGATGAACTCGTCCCAGGTGTGGCCGGGCTCGGGGACTGACATCCCGAGATCGGCCAGCGCGGCCTTGTCCCAGATCACGCCGTAGGCGTTGTCGCCGAGCGGCAGGGCCACGCGCTCGCCCCCGATGACTCCTCCGGAGACGGACCGCTCCTCGAAGTGCGACAGGTCCAGCGTCTTCGGGGCGTAGCGGTCGAGCGGGGCAAGGGTGTTCTTCGTCGCGAACTGCGCGACGATGTTCTGGAACAGCGCCTGGATGTCAGCCGCGTTGCCGCCGGCGACCTGGGTGGACAGCTTCTGCGAGTAGGACTCGTTGGAGAGCAGTTCCAGGTCGATCTCGCCGCCGTTCTTCTTGGTGTACAGCTTGAAGACTTGCTGGAGTTTCTGCTGCCGGGCAGCCGAGCCATAGGCCGACATCCTCAGCGGGACGCTGCCCTGGGGGGTGACCGAGCTGGACCGCGGGCTTCCGGAGGCGTCGCAGCCGGCCAGGGAGAGTGCGGCGGCTCCGGCTGTGGAGAGGCCCATGCCGAGGAAGGAACGCCGGGAGGGCACTCTGTGCGAATGGTGCACGGGCTGGCCTTTCTTCATGGAAAGGTGGGCACGAGGGAGGAAGGTCAGAAACCTTCCATCCGGTGCGGGACGTAGTGCGCCTCGAGCGCGCTCATCTCGTCCGCGCCGAGCGTGAGGTCGACCGCGGCCACGGCGTCGTCGAGGTGATGGGGCTTGGTGGCACCGACGATCGGCGAGGTGACGACCGGGCGGTGCAGCAACCAGGCGAGGGCGACCTGGGCCCGGGTGACACCGCGGTCTCCGGCGATCGCCGTGACCTGGTCGCCGATCTTGCGGTCCTCGACCTCGGCCTGCTGGTACAGCGTCTTGCCCAGCGGGTCGGTCCTGATCCGGTCGCTGCTCTCGTCCCAGGCACGCGTGAGCTTGCCGCGGGCCAGCGGACTCCAGGGCAGTAGGCCCACGCCCTGGTCCAGGCAGAACGGATGCAGTTCGCGCTCGTCTTCCCGGGTCAGCAGGTTGTACTGGCTCTGCATGGAGACGAAGGTCGTCCAACCGCCGAGACGGGCGGTGTACTGGGCCTTGGCGAACTGCCAGGCGTGCATCGACGAAGCGCCGATGTAGCGGGCCTTACCTGCCTTGACGACGTCGTGCAGCGCCTCCATCGTCTCCTCGATCGGGACGGTGTCGTCCCACCGGTGGATCTGGTAGAGGTCGACGTAGTCCGTCCGCAGCCGGCGCAGGCTGGCGTCGATCTGCTCCATGATGTGCCGGCGGGAGAGCCCGCCGCCGTTCGGGCCGGGCCGCATCACACCGTGCACCTTGGTGGCGACGACGACTTCCTCGCGGCGCGTGAAGTCGCGGATGCAGCGGCCGAGGATTTCCTCGCTGTGCCCGAGGGAGTAGATGTTGGCGGTGTCGAAGGTGGTGATCCCCAGTTCGAGAGCTCGCTTGATGAACTCGCGGCTGGGCTCCTCGGGCAGGCTCCAGCCGTGCGCGCCCCGGTCGGGGTCGCCGTAGCTCATGCAGCCGAGAGTGACAGCGGAGACTTCGAGCCCGCTGGTGCCGACCTTGAGGTACTTCATGTCAGTGCGGCTCCTTCTGGAACATTCGGATGACGCTGGAGTCGTCGTGGCGGCCCAGCCCCTGGTCGCCGGCGCGGGCGAACAGGGCGGCCGCCTGCTCGGCCAACGGGGTCACGGCGCCGGATTTCCGTGCCGCGGCGAGGACGAGGGACGAGTCCTTGACGAAGATGTCGACCGCGCTGCGGACCGGCGGAGTGTCGGTGCTGAGCATCCGTGGCCCGCGGTCGCTCAGCATGAACGAGGAGGCGGCGCCCGGCTCGATGGCGGCGAGCACCTGGACCGGATCAAGGCCGAGCGCGCGGGCGAATTGCAGGGCCTCGCCCGCCGCGGCGAGGTGCACGGAGCACAGCAGCTGGTTGACGAGCTTCACGGCCTGTCCGTCGCCGACCCGGCCACCGCAGAGAGCGATCCGGGAGGCCACGAGGTTCAGCACCGGCCGGACACCGTCGAGCACGTCGGGTGCGGCACCGGCGAGCACGGTCAGTTCGCCGGTCTCGGCCCGGGAGGCGCCGCCGGTCACCGGCGCGTCCACCACCTTCGCGCCGAGGGCCTCCAGGCGCCGCCCCGCATCGGCCGCGCAGTCGGTGCCGACCGAGCTCATGAGGATCACGGTGGATCCGGCCGGCAGGCCGGCGTGGACGCCGTCGTCACCGAACAGAGCACGGTCCAGCTGCGCGGGCGTGGCCACCATGACGACGACCACGTCGGCTCCGCGGGCCGCCTCGGCCGCGCTGACAGCGGCGGTGGCTCCCTGGGCGGCTAGCTCGGCGGTGCGGGCGGAGTCCGGATCGAACACGGTCACCGGGAACCGGCGCAGTATGTGACGGGCCATGGGCAGCCCCATGGCGCCGACTCCGACGAACGTGACCTTCACAAGGCCTCCTCGCTCGACTGGGCGGACGCTGCGGCCAGGTGGCTGAGTGCGGATCGCACTTCCTCTTCCTTCGACGCGAACGGGCTGCCGTGGGTCTCCAGCTCCAGCACGAGCGGCCCCCGGTACCCGGCCGTTCGCACCGCGCGCAGGACCCGGGGGAAGTCGATGTCGCCCAGACCCATCGGCCGGCGGATGTCCCCGGCGAGGGCGTCGCGCAGATGGACGGTCGCCACCCTGCTCGCGAACCGTGGGAACAGCCCGGCCGGGTCCTCCCCCGCCGCCCGGACGTGGGAGACGTCCCAGGCTTGGGTGATGCCGGGTGCGAGCGCGGCCAGCAGGGCGTCGGTGCGTGCCAGTGTGTTGACCAGCCGCAGATAGTGGGGCGCCTCGACGGTCAGCTCCACGCCCACGTCGCCGGCGCGGTCGAGTACGGGTTCCAGGCCGCCGGCCACCCGGCGCAGTTGCTCCGCTGCCGGGACCCCGGGGTCTTCCGGATCGCCGCAGGTGAGCACCAGGCGGGGACTCCCGGCGTCGGCGCAGAAGTCGAGCAGCCGGAACATCGCGTCACGCACACCGGCGTGGTCGGTGCGGGTGTTGAAGGAGCCGGGGTCGGCGTTGACCCCGGTGACGGCCAGGGACGCCGCCCGGACCCGGGCCGCGACGGCGGACAGCTGGGCCGTGGTGCCGGTGGGCGGAACGTGCTCGCACAATCCCGCCAACGCACCCAGGTCGACCCGGTCGAAACCGAGACCGGCGATGGTCTCGAGCGCTCGGGGCAGATCGCGGTCGCGGAAGGTGATGGTGGAGCAGGACAGGCGCGGCAACGCCGGTGGACTCATCCGGTCTCTCGCTCTCGAGGGGAAGGAGGCTGGGTGGCGGCCGACGGCAGGCGCCGGGCGTCGCCCGCGTAGCGGCGGCAGAAGTCGCCCATGTGCGCGGAGACGACGGAGGCCACATGGGCGGGGTCACCGGTCTCGATCGCGTCGACGATGGCGACGTGGTCGGCGTAACGCATCCGGTCACTGGCCCGTGCGGGGCCGGCCGCGATGATGATCATCTCGATCTGGCCCACCAGCCGGCGCCACGTGGTGAACAGGGTGGTGCTGCCCGCCAGCGCGCACAGCCTCGCGTGGAAGGCGAGGTCCAGCTCGATCTGGGTGCCGAAGGACAGGTCGGGGTTGTTCAGCGGCGCCAGCAACTCGCGCAGCTCGGCTGCGGTCCCGCCGCGATCCGCGCGCCGCGCCAGCTTGGTCGCGGCCAGGACCTCCAGCGCCTCGCGGACTTCGAAGACCTCGCGGATCTCCCGGCCGGAGAGCTCCCGGACATGCAGGTGGCCGCGGCCGTCGCCCACGATCAGGCCCTCGGTCTCCAGGGGGCGCAAGGACTCCCGCAACGTGCCGCGGCTCACCCCCAGCTCGCGGCTGAGAGCCACCTCGACGATGTGCTCACCGGGGCGCAGCGCCCCAGAAATGATCTTCTCTCGCAGGTGAGTGGTGCAGCGTTCCCGCAGGGTGCTGCGGCTGAGTGTGGCTTGAACGCCGAGTTTCATGGCGTGAACCGTACTTGTTGACATTTTTTTGTCAACAGTTACGGTGGCGAAACATCATCGACCCCTGACCGAAGGAGATGGGGGCTACGTGACGCGACTGTGGAACGCGCCGGATGACTTTCCCGACGAGATGCTCGCCGGGTTCGTCGCGGCGAGCGGCCGGTGGATACGGCAGGTTCCGGGAGGGGTGGTGCGCTCGACGAGAGATCCGCGGCCGACGGTCTCGGTGGTCATCGGCGGGGGTTCGGGCCACTACCCGGCCTTCGGGGGACTTGTGGGCCCGGGCCTGGCGCACGGCGCCGCCGTGGGAAATCCGTTCTCCTCCCCGTCGGCACGCCAGGTCGAGTCGGTCGCACGCGCCGCCCATCAGGGCCGGGGAGTGCTGCTGTCCTACGGCAACTACGCCGGTGACGTCCTGCACTTCTCAGAGGCCGAGGCCGCCTTGCGCGCCGACGGCATCGACTGCCGCACGGTGCGGGTCACCGACGACATCTTCAGCGCCCCGGCGGACCGCGCGGACCAACGGCGCGGAATCGCGGGCGACTTCACGGTCTTCAGGATCGCGGGGGCCGCCGCCGCGGCCGGCCTCGGCCTGGACGCCGTGGAGTCCCTCGCGAGCAGGGCCAACGCGCGTACCCGCTCGATGGGGGTCGCCTTCTCCGGATGCAACCTGCCCGGCGTCGACGAACCACTGTTCACCGTCCCCGACGGCCGGATGGCCATCGGACTGGGCATCCACGGCGAGCCCGGTATCGCCGAGGTGGACCTGCCGACCGCGGACGGCCTCGCCCAACTCCTCGTGGAACGGCTGCTGGCCGACGAGGAAGTGCCGCTGCCGGACGGACCGTCCAGCGCCCGCGTCGTCGCCCTCCTCAACGGCCTCGGCTCGGTGAAGTACGAGGAGCTGTACGTCGTTTACCGGCGCGTCGCCGAACTTCTCGACGTCGCCGGTGTGGTCGTGGCGGACCCGCATGTCGGCGAGTACTGCACCAGCTTCGACATGGCAGGAGTCTCCCTGACGCTGCTGTGGCTCGACGACGAGCTGGAACGGCTCTGGTTCACGCCGGCCGACACCCCGGCCTTCCGCACCGGGAGTGTCCGGACCTCACTGCCGCGGCCCGCGGCGGCCGCCTCCACCGAGCGGCCCGACGGACCGCTGCCCCGGGCGAGCGCGGAGTCCCGTCAGCTCGCGGCCCGGATCGTCACCGCCCTGGACGCGGGCCACGCCGCCATTGACGCCGCGGCGGAGGAACTGGGCCGCATCGACGCCGTGGCCGGCGACGGCGACCACGGGGTGGGCATGCGGCGCGGAACCCGTGCGGCCTCGCACGCCGCGGCAGCCGTAGCCCAGAGGGGCGCGGGGGCCTCGACCACGCTCAACGCGGCCGCGGACGCCTGGTCGGACAAGGCCGGCGGCACCTCGGGCGCGATCTGGGGAGTGATCCTGCGCGCGGTCGGCCGAGAACTGGGCGACGAAGCCGACCCCACGGCCGAAGACCTCGTCCGAGGCTTGAACCGCGCGGTCGAAGGGGTCACCTCATACGGCAAGGCCACCGTGGGGGACAAGACCCTGGTCGACGCCCTCGTACCGCTCGCGGACACATTCGCGGCGGCTGTGGGAGCCGGCGCGGACCCGGCCCTCGCATGGTCGAAGGCGGCCGCGGCCGCCACGAGGGCGGCGGCTGCGACCGCCGATCTGCTTCCGCGTATGGGCCGGGCCAGAACCCACGGCGAACGCTCCCAGGGCACCCCGGATCCCGGAGCTGTCTCGCTCGCGGTCCTCGCCCGCGTCGTCGAGCAGTCCCTCTCCCCCGTCGACTGATCACCATACGAACCCGGCCCTTCAACGATCGGACTGAGCAACATGGCCGCCTGGCGTCTCGTCGTCGGCTCGGACGACGCAGGATACGAGTACAAGCAGCGCATCAAGGCTGATCTCCAGAGCGACCCGGACGTGGCCGACGTCGTGGACGTCGGCACCGGCGCCGACGGACGCACCAACTATCCGACCGTGGCCATCCGGGCCGCGGAAATGATCGCGAACGGGGAGGCGGATCGGGCGATCCTCGTCTGCGGGACGGGACTTGGCGTGGCCATCGCCGCGAACAAGGTGAAGGGTGTGCGAGCGGTCACCGCCCACGACAGCTACTCCGTCGAGCGGTCGGTCCTCTCCAACAACGCACAGATCCTGTGCCTGGGACAGCGTGTGGTCGGCATCGAGGTCGCCCGCAGACTGGCCCGGGAGTGGCTCGCCCATCGGTTCGACGAGTCCAGCCCGTCGTCTGTGAAGGTTCTCGAGATCGCGAACTACGAGGCACGGTAGCTGGGCTGTGCCCGCTGCCCCCGGGATGTCCGACATCGAAGGGAAACACCATGCACTGTCCGGTCGATCTCGACTCGCCGGAGCTGCACAAACTGCTGGACGCCCTGTCCCTGGAAGCGAAGGTGCGGCTGCTGACCGGCCGCGACTTCTGGACGACCTGGCCGATCGACAAGATCGGCCTGCGCCGGATCCTGGTCTCCGACGGGCCGTCCGGAGTGCGGGGCGAGGTGTGGGACGAACGCGATCCGTCCCTCAACCTGCCGTCGGCGACCGCCCTGGCCTCGTCATGGGACCCGGAGGTGGCACGCCGCTACGGCAACGTCCTCGCCGTGGAGGCGCGGCGCAAGGGAGTGGATGTCGTACTCGGCCCCACGATCAATCTGCACCGCTCCCCCCTGAGCGGCCGTCACTTCGAGGCCTTCAGCGAGGACCCGGTGCTCACGGCGGACCTCGCGGCGGGCTATGTGCGTGGGCTGCAGGAAAACGGTGTCGGCGCGACACCGAAGCACTACATCGCCAACGACTACGAGACCGAACGGTTCACCGCGAGCACGGAGGTCTCCGAGCGGGCGCTGCGCGAGCTCTACCTGACGGCGTTCGAGAAGGCGGTCACCGAGGCGCGGGCCTGGCTGGTGATGTCGTCCTACAACGCCGTCAACGGCGTGCCGGCGACCGAGAACGAGCTTCTCCGGATGCCGCTGAAGGACGAATGGGGCTTCGACGGCGTCGTGATCAGCGACTGGACGGCCGTCCGGTCGCTGGCATCGGCCGCGGCGGGTCAGGACCTCGTCATGCCCGGCCCGAACGGGCCCTGGGGGGCCGCCCTCGTCGACGCGGTCGACGACGGGCGCGTCCCCGAGGCCGAGATCGACCGGAAGGTGCTGCGGATCCTGCTGCTGGCCGCGCGGGTGGGCGCGCTCGAGGGGTTCGGGCCCGCCCGGCCCGAACCGGTTGGGCCCGAGGACGGCACGGCGTTCGCCCGAGAGGCGGCGGCGGAAGGCACCGTCCTGCTGGCCAACGACGGAATCCTACCGCTGGACCCGGCCAGGCTCCGCAAGGTCGCCGTCGTGGGGCACAACGCGTGGCACGCCCGGTCCCAGGGCGGTGGATCGGCCACCGTGCTGCCCGAAAAGGTCGTCACCCCGCTCGACGGCATCCGCGCGGCACTGCCCGGAACCGAGGTGACCTACTCCATCGGAGCCGTCGTGCAGCACGGCATCGCCGAACTCCCACTCGACCGGATCGTCAACCCGGCCACCGGCGAGCACGGCATGCTGGTGCGCTTTCTCGATGCCGACGGCGCCGAACTCCACCGGGAGAACCGTCTGTCCACGGCGCTGATCTACTTCGGCGGGGACGCCCCCATCACCAGCGCCTCCGCGATCGAGCTCTCGCTCACCTGGACCCCCGATACGACGGGGGAGGTCCGGCTCGGGTTCGCGTCCGTCGGCCGCGGCCGGGTGCACATCGACGGGGAACTGCGCCGCGAGGACACCGCGGAGGCCGTCGGGCAGGACCTGGGCGCGAGTCTGCTCTCCCCGCCGTCGATCACCACCCCGCTGGCCGTCACCGCCGGCACCCCGGTCGATGTGCGCGTCGAGTTCGACATGACCTCGGGGGAACGAGCCATGGACGGCGCCTTCGGCATCACCGTCGGGGCCGAGCCCGTCGAGGCCGACTCCGGGCAGCTGATCGCCGAAGCCGCCCGCGCCGCCGCCGACGCGGACGTCGCGGTCGTGGTCGTGGGCACCAACGCCCAGGTGGAGTCCGAGGGCTTCGACCGTACCGGCCTTGACCTCCCCGGCCGCCAGGACGACCTCGTACGCGGCGTCGCGGCCACCGGCACGCCGACGGTCGTGGTCGTCAACTCCGGCTCGCCGGTGCTCCTGCCGTGGCGGGACGAGGTCTCGGCCCTGCTGGTGCCGTACTTCGGCGGGCAGGCGATGGGCGACGCGCTCGCCGATGTGCTGCTCGGCGTCGTGGAACCCGGGGGCCGCCTCCCCACCACCTGGCCGAAGCACCTGGACGATGTGCCCGTATCCGACGTCACCCCCATCGACGGCGAGCTCCGCTACGACGAAGGTATCCACATCGGCTACCGCGCCTGGCTGAGGACCGGCACCGAACCGGCCTTCCCATTCGGCTCCGGACTGGGCTACACCTCATGGCGCCTCACCGACCTCCAGGTCCAGCCGCGGATCACCGCGGGTGAGGACGGTGAGGTCCGCCTCACCGTCACCAACGACGGGGCCCGCGCCGGGAAGCAGGTGATACAGGTGTACCTGTCCCGCGCCACAAGCTCCGTCGACCGGCCCGCCCGCTGGCTCGCCGCCCACTCGGTGGTCCGGATCGGCGCCGGGGAATCGGTGGCGGTGACCATACCCCTGCCCGGCCGCGCGTTCGCCGACTGGCGGCCGCACGGCTGGACTTACGAAACCGGGCGATTCGACGTCCTGGTCGGCACCTCGGTGTCAGACCTGCCGCTGACCACTTCAACGACCCTGGAGGACTGACCGGAGCGGTGTGTGCCAACGCCGCCCGCCACCTGCTGGACAGGCGGCCGTCACAGCCGCTCAGTAGCGGACCTTCCCATAGTCGATCTCCTGCTCGGGATAGGTGGCCGCCCGCTCGCCGAGGGCACGCATCCGCCGCCGCATCTCCTCGGCGGGCAGCCGGTGGAAGCTGCCGTGTCCCGGCAGCACCCATGCGAAGGTCAGCTCCTCGGCGCCGCGCGCCACCGAGACGGCCAGCGTCTTGATCGAGTCGTAGACGACGCTGTCCGCGACCTCCAGGTCCTGTTCGGAGTGCGACCAGAAGAAGGCGTCGCCCGTGAAGCAGAACTTCTCGTCGGCGATGAACAGCGTGCTGCCCGCCGTATGGCCGGGGAATGGATGGGCGATCACTCCCGGCCCGATCTCCACCGGCTCCCGTCCCCGGATGACGCGGTCGGCGTCCGGGCGTGAGTGCAGATCGCCCTCGTGGATCCACAGCCGGGCGCCGAACGCGTCGGCGTACTTGCGGCCGTGCGCCACATGGTCGAGGTGGGTGAGCAGCACGTCGGTGATCTTCCCGGCCTTCTCCTCGTAGCGGCGGGCGAGCGCGGGGCTCCAACGCGGGGTGTCGATCATCATCGCGGTGCCGCCGGGGCGGCGCAGCAGATACGAGGTGGCGCCGTAGGTCCGCGTCGAGGCGTGCCCGCACAGCAGGACGATCCCGTCCTCGTCCAGAGCCATCGGGTACGGATCCGAGTCCGCCGCCCACGCGTCGGCGGGCGGGTGCACGGACCGGGTCGGACACGCGTGCGCGGCCATGTACATCTTCCGCAGCTCGTCCTCGGTCTCCGGCTGGCGCAGGACGGTCGACACTCCGCCGTAGTCGCCGCCGGCCGTGTAGCCGATCAGGCCGGGGGCGTACTGGCGGGCGATGTTGCAGTTCAGGCAGCGGTCGTCGACGTACCAGCCCTGCTTCGTCTCCGTCGCCGTGGCCTCGTGTTCCGTCTGGGGTGTGCTCTCGCTCCGCTTCCCTGAGTACGGAGTCACGGTCGGGGTTCGCCGAGCGGGGCTCGGGGAGTGGGGGGAATTGCTCATGATGGGTTCCCGCTTCCACGGAATTCGGAGCGACACCCCACACCGTCGGCGAACCGAGGCACGACGTGACGCTGGAACGAGTCAGGTCATGGATCGCGCGACGGAGGGCAGAGCAACGGACGCCGTTTTCCGGAATGAACCCTAGCGGACGCACACCCGAAGGGGTGCCGAATCGTTATCGAAGCCGACTGTTTCGATCGCGATCGTACTATGGGGTGACCGCACGATACCGCCTCAAGGAGTCACCGTGGCCCGCCCTCGCACCACCGCCCGGAAGGTGGAGCATCCCGAGATGTCGGAGATCTCCCTGCAGCAGGTCCTGGAGGCGCTGGTGGACCCGGTGCGGCGGATGGTGGTGTCCCAGCTCACCCGGGCAGGTGAGGACATGAGCTGCGGCACGTTCGATGCGCCGGTGTCGCTGTCGACGCTCACGCACCACTTCAACGTGTTGCGCGAGGCGGGCGTGATCCGCCAGTACTACGTCGGGACGACCAAGATGAACACGCTGCGCGCGGTCGAGATGGAGGCGCGTTTCCCGGGCTTGCTGTCGGCGGTGCTGGCCGCCTCCGCCGCCGAACGGAAGGCGGACGCGAGGTAGGGCCGCGGAACCGACCGCGGCGTCGGCGGGTACATATTTTGATGGTGATCTAAATTTGACTGCCATCGAAGTTCGGGGCACTGTGGGCGGTGGCACCGGCTGATCCGGTACCGCCGTCCCCTTCCCGTCCGCGAGGAGCCGCATCATGAGCCGCGCCGTCCGTTTCCATCAGACCGGTGGCCCCGAGGTCCTGCGTCTTGAGGAGATCCCCGACCCGACTCCTGGTACGGGCGAGGTCCTCATTCACACCCGTGCCCTGGGGCTGAACCGGGCGGAATCGATGTTCCGCCGGGGCGAGTACGGCATCGACCCGGTCTTTCCCTCCGGCCTCGGCTACGAGGCCGCCGGCGTGATCGCGGCCGTCGGAGAAGGGGTCACCGGGTTCCGCGTGGGCCAAGCCGTCAGCGTGGTGCCGTCCTTCACGATGACCGACTACCCCGTGCACGGCGAAATGGTCCTCGCCCCCGCGCACGCCGTCGTCGCCCACCCCGAGCGGCTCTCCTTCGAGGAGGCGGCCTCGGTGTGGATGCAGTTCGTCACCGCTTACGGCGGCCTGGTGGACATCGCCGGAGTGCGCCCCGGGGACACGGTGCTGATCTCCGCCGCCTCCAGCAGCGTGGGTCTCGCGGCGATCCAGGTGGCTCACAAGGCGGGCGCCCGTGCCATCGCCCTGACCCGTACGGGGGCCAAGCGCCAGCAGCTTCTGGACGCCGGAGCCGACGCGGTCATCGCCACCTCCGAGGAGGACATCGTCGCCCGGGTGCGCGAGCTGACCGGCGGACAGGGCGCCCGGGTGATCTTCGACCCGGTCGGCGGCCCGGCCCTGGCCGACCTGGTCGAGGCTGCCGCCCACGAGGCCGTCATCGTTCTCTACGGCGTTCTCGACCGCGGCCCGGCCCCGCTGGAGGTGGGCACCGTGCTCTTCAAGCACCTCACTCTCCGCGGCTTCGAGCTGTTCGAGATCACAACCGACGACGAACGGCGGGCCGCCGCGGTCGAGTACGTCCGCGAGGGCCTCGCCAAGGGCGAGCTGACCCCTCTCATCGACAGGACCTTCCCGCTGGACGCCATCGCGGACGCCCACCGCCACCTGGAGGCCGGCGGACAGGTCGGCAAGATCGTCGTCACGGTCGCGCCCGGGGCCGGAACGTCGTCGTGAAGTCCGGCTTCACCAGGTTTCTCACGCGGGACGCCATCTCGCCCTGGCCCGCAGGGCCAACGCGATGAGGGCGGCGTCCTCGGGACGTCGTACGTCATGACCGGTGAGTTCGCAGAAGCGGTTGAACCGGTGTTGCACGGTGTTGCGGTGGCAGTACACGGCCGTGGCCGTGTCGGCTATCGCACCGTTCCCGCCGAGATGCACGCGCACGGTGCGCAGCAGCCGCTCCTTCTCCGCGTCGGTGACATCAGGCCGGTCGAGCCCGCCGAGCACGTCACCGACGAGGTCGTCCGCCAGGTCCGAGGCGTGATGGACCAGGACGTCCAGCCAACTGTCCCGCAGCCACCGCGGCCCGCGGGCGTCCGCGGGAAGGCTGCGTGCCGTGGTGATGGCCAGCCGGACGGCGCGCGGCACGTCGGCAAGGTGACCGGGGGCCGACGACACCCCGCAGGGCGTATCCCCCAGGTGCTCCAGGATGGTGCGGGCGGTGGTGCGCGGCCCGAGCTGAGCGGTGAGGACCACCGCTGAATCGAGGGCCTGCTGCTGGACCGGGACTCCCGCGGTGCGCAGTTCCATGGCGGCCCGGCGCAGGGCGGCGCCGTGCTGGGCGGCGGCAGCGGCGCACATGTATTCGCCACTGACCTGGAACCCGAGGGCCAGTGCGGTGTCACCGACCACGGTCGGGTTGCGGCCGTCGCAGTCCATCAGGCGGGCGAACCACATCTGGCGCTCGTCGTCGGCCCGCCGCCCCATCTCCAGCACAGTGCGCTGGTAGGCGGTCATGATGCCGGTGACATGACGTTCGACCGCCTCCCACACGTAGTACGCGGAGGCCACCAGATGCGTCATGTTGCGCTGCTCGGCTTGTCCGATCAGCGCCGTCCACACCACCCGGAAGTCCAGCCGGGCCGCGTCCAGCAGGGCGTCCAGCGGTACGCCCTGCCGGGCACGTCGCGTGCCCACCCGTTCCGACACCTCGGCGATGTGTCCGGGCACCGGCAGCTCGGCCACGGTGCGCAGCAGCATCTCCAGGGCGTCGCGCGCGGAGTCACGGAAGTCCGCGTCCGGCACTCGGTCGGCATATGCCTCGCGTACGGGGCTCACCACGTCGATCCAGAGTTCGATCAGTCCGTCGAGATCCTCCAGACATGCCTGGGCGAGTTCGGCGATGCGTGGATCGGGCGGCGGGAAGGCGGCGGCACTGTGCATATGCACGATGTTGGCCGGTGGATCGGATGCATTTCAACCTTGGCCGAATTCCCTCGTCCCGTGATTCTGGTGTGACCCCGGAGGGACCTGTGCCGGGGATCACCGTCCCGGGAGGGCCGTAGCAGTGCATTTGACTCCTCGAGAGCTGGAACGTGTCCAGCTCTTCACCGTGGCCGAGCTGGCCCGGCGCCGTCGGGCGCGCGGGCGGCGGCTCAACGCCCCCGAGGCCATCGCGCTCATCTGCGACGAGGTGCTGGAGGCGGCCTGGGACGGCGCCACCCTGGACGAGGCGATCGCGGCCGGCCGCTCGGCGCTGACCGTGGACGAGGTGGCGGAGGGAGTCCCGGCTCTGGTCGGCACCGTCCAGGTGGAGGCGATGTTCCCCAGCGGTACGTCCCTGGTGGCGATCGACGACCCGATCACCGGCGGTGGTCGGGCATCGGCCCCCGGCGCGCTGCGGCCGGCCGACGAGCCGGTGGCCATCAACGCGGGCCGGCGCCGGATGCGGCTCACCATCCGCAACACCGGCGACCGTACCGTCTTCCTCTCCTCGCACTATCCCCCGGCCGAGGCCAACCCCGTCCTCGAACTCGACCGCGAGGCCGCCGCCGGCATGCGGCTGGACATCGCGGCGGGGACCGCGCTCGCCTTCGAGCCCGGCACCGAGCGCGAGGTCGGCCTGGTGGCCGCTCGCCACGACGAGCGGGAGGAGACGCGGTGAGCGATGTGACACGGATCGACCGCCGTATGTACAACACCCTCTACGGCCCCACCACCGGTGACCGTGTCCGCCTCGGCGACACCTGTCTGTGGATCGAGGTGGAGACCGACGACGGCACCCCCGGCGATGAACTGCTCGGCGGCTGCGGCAAGACCGTCCGTGACGGGCTGCTGGCCTCCCCGCGCTCCGACCGGGCCTCGGCCCTGGACCTGGTGGTCTCCAGTGTGCTGCTGATGGACCCCGTACTGGGCATCCGCAAGACCGACATCGGCGTCAAGGACGGCCGGATCGTGGCGGTCGGCGGGGTGGGCAACCCGGATCTGATGCCGGTGGACTTCGCCATCGACTCGCACACCGCGGTGGTCACGGGAGAGGGGCTGATCGCCACCCCGGGCATCGTCGACAGCCATGTGCATCTGTCCTCGCCCCAGGTGGCCCCCGCCGCGCTCGCCTCCGGTGTGACCACGGTCGTGGGCATGGGGCTCGGCGGGGTCTGGGACATCGGCTGCAACCCGGCCCACAATCTGCACACCCTGATGAGTTCCTGGCGCGGCACCCCGCTCAACGTGGCCTTCCTCGGCCGCGGCTCCTCCAGCTCCCGCGCCCTGCTGGACGAGTCGGTGCTCGCCGGGGCCGGCGGATTCAAGATCCACGAGGACTTCGGGGCCACTCCGCGCATCATCGACACCTGTCTGGCGACGGCGGAACACGCCGATCTGTCCGTGGCGCTGCACACCGACTCGATGAACGAATCGGGCTATCTGCGCGACACCATCGGCGCCACCCGCGGCCGCACCGTGCACGCATACCACGTGGAGGGCGGCGGCGGACACCCCGATCTGCTGGAGATCCTCTCCGAGCCGCACATCCTGCCGTCCTCGACCACCCCCACGATTCCCTACACGGCGAACACGGTCGGCGAGCTGTTCCCGATGACGATGACCGTGCACCGGCAGAACCACCATGTGCACAGCGATGTCGAGATCTCCCGCGGCCGCATCCGCGGCCACGCCATCGCGGCCGAGAACGCGCTGCACGACCTCGGCGCCATCAGCATCGTCAACTCCGACTCGATGGGCATGGGCCGGATCGCCGAAACCGTACGGCGCACCTGGCAACTCGCCCATGTCCAGGCGCTGCGCGCGGGCGAGGGCGGGGTGGAGCGGCCCGCGAACGAGCGGGTGCTGCGCTATCTCGCCAAGATCACCCTCAATCCGGCGCTCGCCCACGGCCTCGCCCACGAGGTGGGCACCCTGCGCCCCGGACGCCTCGCCGATCTGGTGCTGTGGCATCCGGCGTGGTTCGGCACCAAGCCCGAACTGGTGCTCAAGGGCGGCTTCGTGGCCTGGGGCAACAGCGGCTCGGGCTCCGGCTCCACCCGGCTCACCCAGCCCCGTGCCTACGGGCCGTACTTCGGCGGCCTCGGCGACGCGCCGTCCCGGCTGTCGCGGATCTTCGTGGCCCAGGCCGCGCTCGACGACGCCGGGGCCCGCGCCGCCCTCCCCGGCGGACTGCGCTACGCGGCGGTGCGCGGCGCCCGCGGGCTCACCCGCGCCGACATGCTGCACAACACCGCCACCCCGCGCGTCGAGGTGCCCCGCGAACCCGCCCCCGTCCTCGTCGACGGCGTGCCGACCACTACCGAACCCGCCACCGCTCTGCCGCTCGCCCAGCTCCACCACCTGGCCTGACCCGAGGCCGACACACATCCCCACCGGCCCCGCGCCGAGGCCACGCGCGTCCCCTCTCCTCCCCCGCACCGAGCTCACCGGCCACCCCGACGCCCCACTCGCCCGCAACGGCCGGTTCCTCTCCGTCCCCACAGCCGCCACCGGCTGCCGCACGCCCCTGGAGACCCCGTGAGCACCACCACCGCGCCACCACGCCCCAGCCCGGGAGACATCAAGCGGCTGCTGGCCGCCGCGTTCATCGGCACCGCCCTGGAGTGGTACGACTACTTCCTCTACGGCACCGCCGCCGCGCTCGTGTTCAACAAGCTCTTCTTCCCCTCCCTCGCCCCGGCCACCGCGACCATCGCCTCCTTCGTCACCTTCGCGGTGGGATTCCTGGCCCGGCCCATCGGCGCCGCCGTCTTCGGGCATATCGGCGACCGCTACGGGCGCAAGGCGGCGCTCATCATCACCGTCGTACTGATGGGTGCCGCCACCGGCTGCATCGGACTGCTCCCGGACTACCGCACGATCGGCATCTGGGCCCCGGTCCTGCTGGCCACCCTCCGCTTTCTGCAGGGCATCTCAGTCGGTGGCGAGTGGAGCGGCGCCATGCTGCTCACCCTGGAGCACACCCCGAAGGAGAAGCACGGCAGCTACTCCTCGATCCCCCAACTCGGTTCCCCGGTTGGGACGTTGCTCTCCAGTGGCGCCTTCGCCCTGGTGGGGATGTTGCCCGATGACGCCTTCTACGCCTGGGGGTGGCGGATCCCCTTCCTCGCCGCCTTCGCGCTGCTCGCCTTCGCCCTCTATCTGCGGCTGCGCATCGAGGAGTCCCCGGTCTTCCGCGCCATGCGGGCCGACGCCGAACGCGAAGGGCCCACGTCCGCCCCGCTCATCGAGGCGTTCCGCAGGACCTGGGGGCGGATGCTCATCGGGGTGGCCGCGGCCCTCCTCGGCATCGGTGGCTTCTTCCTGCTGACCACCTATGTGATCTCCTACGGCACCGAGGAACTCGGCGTCGGCAAGTCCGTGATGATCAATGCCACGCTGCTGGCGGCCGTCGCCGAGATCGCCGTCATCGTGGTCGCCGGGCGGCTCGCCGACCGGATGGGCGCCTGGAAGGTGTGCACCATCGGCGGTATCGCCTCCGTACTGGTGGCGTTCCCGGCGTTCTGGCTCATCGACACCCGGCACACCGGGCTGGTGATGCTCGGTGTCTCCCTGGGCGTCGCCGTCATCTCGATCCCGTACGCGGCGATCGGCGCCGTGGTCACCGGGATGTTCCCCGACACCGTGCGCTACAGCGCGGTCGCCATGGCCTACAACCTCGCCGGTGTGCTCGGCGGGCTGGTGCCCCTGGTCGCCGCCTGGCTGACCGGCCTCGCCGACGGCGCCTCCTGGGGCGTGACGCTGCTCCTGATCCTCATCGCGGCCTGCACCGCGGCCGGCTCCTATCTCGCGGGTCCGCCGCTGCGCCGCCGCCTCGGCCCTGACCACCCCGAACACCATGAACACCCCGCGACCGCGAAGGCCACCGCATGACACCGCAGTACCCCGCCCGTACCGGCGGGCAGGTCCTGATCGACCAGCTCGTCCGGCATGGTGTCGACACCTTGTACGGCGTGCCCGGCGAGAGCTATCTCGCCGCGCTCGACGCCCTCCACGACGCCCCCGTCCGGATGGTCGTGTGCCGCCACGAGGGCGGCGCGGGCTATATGGCCGAGGCGTACGGCAAGCTCACCGGCCGACCGGGCGTGTGCTTCACCACCCGCGGCCCCGGCGCCACCAACGCCCTGGTCGCCCTGCACACCGCCGAGCAGGACGCCACCCCGCTCGTACTCTTCATCGGGCTGGTGCCACGCGGTCACACCGGCCGCCGCTCCTTCCAGGAGCTCGATCTGCGCGCCACCTTCGGCGCCTGCACCAAGCTCGTCGAGACCGTCGACGACGCCGCCCGGATCCCCGAACACCTCGCCCGCGCCTTCGCCACCGCCACCGGCGGCCGCCCCGGCCCGGTCGTCCTCGGACTGCCCGAGGACATGCTGACCGATGCGGTACGGGTGGCCGACGCGGCCCCGGCTCCGGCGCCCGAGGGTGCCGTGTCCCCGGCCCAACTCGACTGCCTCACCGACCTGCTGGCGTCGGCGGAACGTCCGCTCGCGCTGCTCGGCGGCAGCCGCTGGACCCCCGGGGCCCGAGCGGACGTCCGGGCCTGGGCCGAGGCGTGGTCCCTGCCGGTCGCGGTCGACTTCCGCTGCCAGGACCTCTTCGACAACGACAGCGAGGTCTACGCCGGAGCCCTCGGCTACGGCCGCTCCGACGCGCTCGCCACCCGGCTGCGCGACGCCGATCTGCTGATCTGCGTGGGCGCCGCGCCCGGCGACGTCACCACGGACGGCTTCACCCTGCTGCCCGCCGGCGGACCGGGCCCGCGCATCGTGCTGGCCCTCCCCGAACCCGGCGCCCCCGGGCTGCTGCGCGCCCCCGGCCTCACCCTGCTCGCCGCGCCGGACGCCTTCGGCCGCGCCGTACGGGATCTGGCCCCCGCCGGACCCGTGGCATGGGCCGCGCTGACCAAGGAGGACCGCGCCGCCCACCTCGCACACCGCACCCCCGTCCACGACGACGACCCGCTCGACCTCGGCGCCGTCTTCGCCGAACTGGACTCCCGGCTGCCACCGGACACCATCGTCACCTTCGGCGCCGGAAACCACGCCCTATGGGCCCAGCGCTTCCTCACCTACCGGGACGGCTCCCGGCAACTCGCCCCGCGCAACGGCTCCATGGGGTACGGCATCCCCGCCGCGGTGGCCGCGGCCATCGCCCACCCCGGCCGCCAGGTGGTCTCCGTCGCCGGAGACGGCTGCTTCCTGATGAACGGCCAGGAACTCGCCACCGCGGTGGCCAACGGCGCCACCCCGCTCATCCTCCTCGTCGCCAACGGCACGTACGGCACCATCCGGCAGCACCAGGAGCAGCACTACCCCGGCCGGGTCAGCGGCACCGGCCTGGTCAACCCCGACTTCGCCGCCTACGCCCGCGCCTTCGGCGCGCACGGCGAAACCGTCACCACCACCGAGGAGTTCGCCCCCGCCCTCGAACGCGCTCTCGCCGTCGGCACCGCCGCCCTCATCGAGCTGCGGACCGAGGGCCGGCTGGCCCCCGGAGAAACCGTCGCCACCACCGGACCCGCCGCCCACCCCGCCCAAGGAGCCCCCGGATGTCCGAACTGACCCTGCACAACGTCGTCGACGGTGAAACCGTGGCCGTGGACGGGCGCATGGACCTGACCGACCCCGCCACCGGCGAGATCTACGGCACCGCGCCCCGGTCCACCGCCACCGACGTGGACACCGCGGTCGCCGCCGCCCGCCGCGCCTTCACCACCTGGCGCCGCACCACCCCCGCCCAGCGCCAGGACGCCCTGCTGCGCCTGGCCGACCTCGTCGCCGAGAACGCCGACCGGCTGCTGGACGCGGAGGTGCGGAGCACCGGCAAACCGCGCGCGACCACCCGGACCGTGGAACTCGACCGGTGCGTGGACCAGATGCGCTTCTTCGCCGGGGCGGCCCGGGTCCTGGAGGGGCTGGCCGCCGGGGAGTACGCCGAAGGCCACACCTCCTACCTCCGGCGGGAGCCGGTGGGCGTCATCGGCCAGGTGACCCCGTGGAACTACCCGCTGATGATGGCCGTGTGGAAGCTGGGCCCGGCGCTGGCCGCGGGCAACACCGTCGTCCTGAAGCCGTCCGACACCACGCCCTGGTCCACCGTGCTCCTCGGCGAGCTGGCCGCCCGGGTCCTCCCGCCCGGTGTCGTCAACATCGTCTGCGGCGACCGGGACACCGGCCGGGCCCTGGTCTCCCACCCGGACATCGACATGATCGCCATCACCGGCAGCACCCGGGCCGGATCGGAGGTCATGAGCGCCGCCGCGGCGGACCTGAAGAACATCCACCTGGAGCTCGGCGGAAAGGCCCCCGCGATCGTCTTCGCCGACATCGATCCGGTGCGCACCGCCCGCGCCCTGGCCGACGGCGCGTTCTTCAACGCGGGCCAGGACTGTACGGCGATCACCCGAGTGCTCGTCCAGCGCGAGGCCCATGACGCGCTGCTGGCCGCCCTGATCGCCGCGGCGCGCGACACCCACACCGGAGCACCGCCGGACGGCGCCTTCTACGGTCCGCTCAACAATGCCGACCAGGCCGAACGGGTGGCCTCGGTGATCGCCGGGCTGCCCGCCCACGCGGTGGTGGAGACCGGCGGCACCCGCCTGGACCGGCCCGGCTACTTCTTCGCCCCGACCGTGGTCTCCGGGGTGCGGCAGGACGACGCCGTGGTCCAGCGGGAGACCTTCGGCCCGGTCGTCACCGTCCAGCCCTTCGACACCGAGGAAGAGGCCCTGGAGCTGGCCAACGGGGTCGACTACGGCCTGGCCTCCAGCGTGTGGACCACCGACCTGGGCCGCGCGACCCGGATCGGGGCCGAGCTGGACTTCGGCTGCGTATGGCTCAACTGCCACCAGGTGATCCTGGCCGAGCTGCCGCACGGCGGATACAAGCAGTCGGGCGCCGGGCGGGATCTCAGCCGCTACGGCTTCGACGACTACACCCGGGTCAAGCATGTGATGGTCGCCCACACCGCGCCCTGAGCCCGCCACCGTTCGCCCGGCGCTGCCGACACGGATTCCCCTCCCCGCCCCGGAAAGGAACATTCATGACCGACCCCGGCCCGTTCCCCGCCGAAGCCGCTGTCGACCGCTATTTCGCCGCCGTCGCCGCCCGCGACGCGGCCGCCTGGGCGGCCAACTTCGCGGCCGAGGGCAGCAGCGAGGACCCGGTGGGAGGGGAACCGGCGATCGGCCGGGAGGCCCTCCGGGCCTTCCAGCAGTCCATCTTCGACGCCTTCCCGGTCATGGTCCTCACCCCGCGCGCCCGCTACTTCGGCGCGAACCAGGCAGCCGTCACCTGGACCTGCCATGTCGAGACGGACGGCCGCGCCGCCGACTTCGACGGCGTCAACACCTACGAGGTGGACGAGGAGGGCCGCATCACACGGCAGAAGGCGTTCTGGGACATGGCAGGCGTCCAGCGCCGCCTCGCGCGGGATTGACGCGCCGGGGTCAGTCGCGCGAGTTGCCGAACAGGAGACGGTACGCGACGAGGAGCACGAGAGAGCCGCCGATGGCCGCACCCCATGTATAGAGGTCGAAGAACTGCTTCTCCACGGGGCGGTCGAGGAATCGAGCGGACATCCAGCCGCCTATGAAGGCGCCCGCGATGCCGATGAGGGTGGTTCCGATGAGGCCGCCCGGGTCACGTCCCGGCAGAAGGACCTTGGCGATGGCCCCGGCGAGGAGGCCGAGGATGATCCAGCTGACGATGCCCACGTGGGTGTCCTCCATCCGGTCCGGCCAAGTTGGGACCACCTGGCCGGGAGCAGTATTGCTTGGTTGCGCAACTTTACAGATAGTAGGGAAGACGCGTGTGGGGGTGTCCGCGGTTGCGTACACACCGGTTGATCAGGCCCGGTGCCGCTGAGGCCACGAAGCGTTTGAGCGATGTGTCCGAACCGGACGCCTAGACTGGGCGCCGCGGACGCGAGGCGATGACCAGGACAGGACAGGGAGAGGGCTGTGGCGGCAGGCGAGGGTGGCTTCGAGGATCCACCCGCCGAGGTGCTGGCGGAGGCCGCCGCCGCGTTCGGGCTCCTGGCGTCCTCGGCTCGGCTGCACATCATGTGGACCTTGGCGCAGGGGGAGAGCGATGTGACCCATCTCGCCGACCGGCTGGGTGGGGCCCTGCCAGCGGTCAGTCAGCACCTGTCGAAGCTGAAGCTCGCCGGGCTTGTCCGTTCCCGTCGCGAGGGGCGGCGCCAGGTCTACTTCGTGGACGACCCCGACGTGGTGACCGTGGTGCGGCTGATGGTCGGCCAGCTGGCCGCCCGCGCCGAAGCGGCGTCCCCACCGGTGGGCGGACTGCGTGGGACCGGTGCCTGAGTCTGCTGCGGCCTCGGAACCGGGCGCCGAAGCGCTCGTTCCCGGGTTCGTGCCGGGGCCGGGGAGCGGCTCACCCGTCGATGCCGTCGCCGGTCGGGCGACGAGCGCCCCGACCGTACTCCAGGTGCTGCGGCGGCTGGACAGTGGCCCACGTGGGCTGACTGAGGCGCAGGCTGAGGAACGCGCGGTTCGCTTCGGGGCGAACACCCTTCCGGCCCGGTGCGAGGCCTCCTGGCCGCGGCTGTTCGTGCACAGCCTGCGGGACCCGTTCACCACGGTGCTGCTGTGCCTCGGGCTGGTGTCGGCGGCCGTCGCCTCGTGGGGGACCGCGTGCGTGATCCTCCTGCTGGTCGCGGTCAGCTGTGTGCTGCGGGCGTCCGGCGAGCACCGGGCGGACCGATCCATGGCCGCGCTGCGCGGACTGGTCGCCACCACCGCCACTGTGCTGCGCCGCGCCGAGGAGGGCGATGCGCCGGTGGCCCGGGAGATCCCCGTGGAGGAGGTGGTGCCCGGCGATGTGATCCGGCTCGGTCCCGGCGACCTGGTCCCGGCCGACGTACGGCTCCTGCGCGCATACGGCCTGTCCGTGCACCAGGCCGCGCTCACCGGCGAGTCAGCCCCCGTCGCGAAGGCCGCGGCCGACACGACGGGCGCGGCCTACGGCGGCGTGTTCGGCCGACCGCAGATGTGCTTCCAGGGCAGCAGCGTCGTTTCCGGCACCGGTACGGCCATCGTCGTCGCGACGGGCAGGCGGACGCGGTTCGCCGCCGCCCACGGCGGCCTGGGCGCCCAGCGCGAGCCGAGCGCCTTCGACCGCTCCGTGCATGGCATCTCCTGGATCCTGATCCGGTTCATGCTGTTGACCCCGCCGCTGGTTCTCATGGTGAACGCGGCGTTGCGCGGCCGGGGTCTGGAGACGCTGCCGTTCGCCGTCGCGGTGGCGGTCGGGCTGACGCCGGAGATGTTGCCGGTCATCGTCACCACCTGCCTGGCTCGCGGAGCCTCGCTGCTGGCCCGTGCCCACGGGGTGATCGTCAAACGGCTGCCCGCGCTGCACGACCTCGGCGCCGTCGACGTGCTGTGCCTGGACAAGACCGGCACGCTCACCAAGGACCGCCCTGTCGTCGACCGCGCCCTGGGCCCGGACGGCGAGGACGGCCCCGAGGTCTTGCGCTGGGCCGCCGTGAACGCCTGGTGGACCCTCCAGCTCGCCGACCTGCCCACCCCGGACGCCCTCGACGAGGCGATCCTCGACGCCGCCGACGAGGACGACCTCATGGCGTACGACGGAACAGCGGCCATCCCGTTCGACCCGGTACGCCGCCTCGCCACCGCGGTCGTCCGCACGCCGGGCCGGCTGGGCAGCCACACCCTGGTCGTCAAGGGAGCCGTTGAGGCCGTCCTGGTGCGCTGCGCGGTGACGGAGGACGAGCGCGAGCGGCTGCTGGCCCTCGCCGCCCACCAGGCGGATGCCGGTCTGCGGGTGCTGGCTGTCGCCACCGCCGAACGTCCGGCCCGCGTCCGCGACTACACCCCGGCCGATGAGCGTGGTCTGACCTTCCAGGGCTTCGTCACCTTGCGGGACGCGCTCGCACCCACCGCCGCCGACGCGCTGAAGGTCCTGGCCGACCGGGGGGTCGCCGTCAAGATCCTCACCGGCGACCATCCCAAGACCGCCGCTCGTGCCTGCCGCGACCTGGGCATCCCTGTCGCCTCGGACAGTGTCTTCACCGCCGACCGCGTCGACGGCCTCAGCGACACCGAGCTCGCGCACGCCGCCGCCCGTACTGTCGTCTTCGCCCGCTGCACTCCCGAGCACAAGGCCCGGATCGCCACTGCCCTGCGCTCCAGCGGGCACACCGTCGGCTTCCTCGGGGACGGCGTCAACGACCTGCCCGCACTCCGCGCCGCCGACATCGGCATCGCCCCCCGCGACGCCGTGGCCATCGCCCGCGAGGCCGCCGACGTCGTGCTCGCCGAGAAGGATCTCACCGCGATCGACCGCGCCATCACGGCGGGACGCCACTCCGGCGGCAACATCGCCACGTACCTGCGCGTCACGCTGTCCTCGAACCTCGGCAACGTGATCGCGATGCTCACCGCCGGGCTTCTCCTCCCCTTCTTGCCGATGCTCCCGGTGCAGGTCCTGGCCCAGAACCTGTGCTTCGACGCGGCGCAGCTCGCTTTCGCCTACGACCGCCCGCACAAGGCGGTGCTGCGTCGCCCGACCCGGCTTCGCCCCCGCGACCTGCTGCGCTTCATCGCAGGCTTCGGGGCCCTCAACGCGGTCGCCGACCTGGCCACTTTCGCCGTGCTCGCGTTCACTCTCCACGGCCCCGACGCCCTGGACGACGAGGCGGTGTTCCACTCCGGCTGGTTCACCGAGAACCTGCTCACCCAGGCCCTGGTGATGCTGCTCCTGCGTACCGGTCGCCGCGGCGCCGAGGGCCGCACGCCGGGCACGGTCGGCTGGGCGGCAGCCGCGCTGACCGTGGTAGGACTGCTGGTGCCGGTCTCTCCGCTGGGCTCCTTCTTCGGCCTCACGCCTCTGCCGGTCCTCTACTACCCCCTGCTCGGGGCCGTCCTGGCGCTCTACGCGGCCGCGCTGATGGCAGCCCGGACACGTTACGAGCGGCTGGGGGCCGGCCTCCGCGTGGGGCCGTGAGACCTCGCTGCCGACGGTTTGGCAGCCGGCTGTCCCAGCTTGACCCCCATCAGGGACTCGCCGTGTCGAAGCCGTACCGCAGCGGCTCGTGTTCCACCCGGAGGTCCCGACGGTAGATGTACAACGCTTCCGCGCGCACACCGCCTGGCGAGGCATCCACCTCGCAGGGGTAAGTCACCTGAATCGCCCGCGGCCGGCCGGTGACCCGGATTCGCAGTCCGTCCGCCGGACCGTCATCGAGTACCGCGGTTTCCTGTCCCGTTGCGTCGCTGGTTTCCACCCAAGACAGTTTAGAGGTTGCGCAACTATAGAATAGTTGTGTCCTGGGTCACACGCGCGCACTCCTCACACACGCGCACACGCGCCGTTCGATGGGAGGAGGCTCGTGCCGAGGCGGTCCGCCCCGGCACGGCAACCGTGTGGTCCCGCCGCAGGCGCCGACCGCGGTTCGGGGTGAGTCGGGGCCGTCAGTCCTTCTTCTCACCGAGGCGCTCGACGAAGTCCTGCGCCTTGTCGACTCCCGTGTCGATCTTTTCGCTGTATTTGCCGCCGGTCTTGTCGTCGATGAAGTCGCCGGTTTTCTCCAGCCCCTCGGAGATCTTTCCGCCGTGACTCCCGGCGAGGTCCGCGGCCTTCTGCTTGAGGTTCTTCAACGCGTCGAACATCTTGTACGTATACCTCCGACTGATCTCGGTGTCGGCATGTCACTGCCGTCGGGGGTGGCGAGCAGGACCCTCCGCCCCGCACCCGCGGTCCTACTTCGTGGCGGATTCCAGCGAGGCGAGCGTGGAGGCCCACTGGAAGTACTTCAGATTGGCCAGATCCGCCACCGTCTTGATGCCAAACGCCTCGCGCAGCAGCTCACCCTGCCGGTCCGACACGCCCTTCAGGGCGGAGGCGGGAGCCGCGAGGATCTCCGAGAGCTCCTTGTCGGCCCACGCCTTGTCCACCATGTTGCCAAGATCTATCGCAGCCAAGCTGTCCTCCTGATACCGGCCGGGCGCCGTGGCGGCCCGGTGACCGCGTTCGCGGCCGAACGCAAAACTACAGCGATGTAGAGAAGGTTCCCCGACCGGAAGAGGAGCGCGTGCTTTCGGCCAGGTCGGCGCGCCCTGCCGCCGTACGCGTACGCGATGGCGGGCCGACTCTTCTCCACCGCGACACCGTCGGGTTGTACAGTTGCGCAATGCCGCAATCATGCCGAGGGGCGACACCCAGCGGCCGACAACAAGGAACGAGGTGAGTGTGGTGCTGCTTCGCAACGGGCTGGAACCCTGGCACCTACTGATCGTGGCGATCGTGTTCATCCTGCTCTTCGGGGCGAAGAGGCTGCCCGACACCGCTCGCTCCCTGGGCAAGTCCCTGCGCATCCTCAAGAGTGAGACCAAGGCCATGAAGGAGGAGAGCGGGCAGGCAGCCGCGACCTCGTCAGCGTCCACTGCCGCCGATACGGCCGAGCAGCCCTCGTCCCGGGGTATCCAGGCAGCCTCCGGCGAGACCTCCTCGGCGCGAGCGGTCCGAGAAGACCACACCACAGGGCGATGACCCCGGGCGCCGGCGCGAGAGGCTCAGCACCCTCTTCGACACTTTAGACATTGCGCAACTGTGCGAGCTAGGGTGGTCGCGGCTCCGCGGTCGGAGCCGGTTGAGCGCCAAGTGCCAGGCACCGAGTGCCAAGTGCCAAGCGCCAGGAACAAGCCAACAGTGGAGGAGGAGAACAGTGGGAGTTTCGCTGTCCAAAGGCGGCAACGTGTCGCTGAGCAAGGAGGCGCCGGGGCTGACGGCGGTGCTGATCGGTCTGGGCTGGGACGTCCGTACCACCACCGGCGCGGACCATGACCTGGACGCATCGGCTCTACTGTGCGATGAGTCCGGGAAGGTTCTCTCCGACCAGCACTTCGTCTTCTACAACAACCTCAAGAGCCCGGACGGCTCGGTCGAGCACACCGGCGACAACCTCACCGGCGAGGGTGCGGGTGACGACGAGATCGTCAAGGTGAACCTCGCCGGGGTGCCCGGCAACGTCGCCAAGGTCGTGTTCCCGGTATCCATTCATGATGCCGAGGTCCGCGGGCAGAGTTTCGGCCAGGTCCGCAACGCCTACATCCGCGTCGTGAACCAGGCGAACGACCAGGAGATCGCTCGCTACGACCTGTCGGAGGACGCGTCGACGGAGACCGCGATGGTCTTCGGCGAGCTGTACCGGCACGGCGCGGAGTGGAAGTTCCGCGCGGTGGGCCAGGGCTACGCCTCCGGTCTGCGCGGCATCGCGCTCGACTACGGCGTCAACGCCTGACGGACCCTGCTGCCCGCGATCACCCGTCCCCCGTCACCCGTCACCCGTCACCCGTCACCCGTGAGGAGCCGGACGCCACGACCAGCACGGACGCCATGACCAGCACGGAGTTTCGCGAAGGACCGGAGCAGCAGCACGTATGAGGCAGACACTGTGGACGCCAGGCCGTTTCCGCGCGCCGCTTCCCGCCGCGCGGCCGTCGGTCGACGCGGGAGGCCCCAGAGGCGACGGCCGCGCCCACGGCACGGTGTCACAGTCGGCGCCGAAGCCGGACCAGCAGCGGGAGGCGTTCTTCGACAACGCCAAGTACCTGGCGATCGTGCTGGTCGCGATGGGGCACGCATGGGAGCCGCTGCGCGACGACAGCCGGGCCGCGGCCGCGCTCTACAGCACCGTCTACACCTTCCACATGGCCGCCTTCATCGTCATCTCCGGCTATTTCTCACGGAGTTTCGAGGCCCGTCCGGAGCAAATGCGGCGCCTGGTGACGGGCATAGCGGTCCCGTATGTGGTCTTCGAGGTCGCCTACACCCTGTTCAAGCGGTGGGCGGACGACGACCCCACCTATCCGATCAGCCTGCTCGACCCCTGGTACCTGACGTGGTTTCTGATCGCCCTGTTCATCTGGCGGCTGACCACCCCCATCTGGAAGACGCTCCGCCGGCCCCTGCCGCTCGCGCTGGCCATCGCGGCTCTCGCCTCGACATCGCCTTCCATCGGCGACGACCTCGATCTGCAGCGCGTTCTGCAGTTCCTGCCCTTCTTCGTCCTGGGGCTGTGCCTGCGGCCCGAGCACTTCCGGCTCCTCCACCGCCGAGAGGTGCGGATCGCCTCGGTGCCGGTGTTCGCGGCGGCGCTGGCCGTCGCGTACTGGGCGGCACCGCGGATGAACGCGGCCTGGTTCTACCACCGTGACAGTGCCCAGGAACTGGCCGCGCCGGCCTGGACCGGCCCGGTCATGACCCTGGCGTTGTTCGGCTGCTCACTGATCCTTATGGCGTGCTTCTTCGCCTGGGTGCCCCGGCGCCGCATGTGGTTCTCCGCCCTCGGCGCGGGGACCCTCTACGGCTATCTGCTGCACGGCTTTCTCGCCAAGGGCTCGCGCTTCTGGGACTGGTACGCGCCCGACTGGCTGCACCGGCCCCTCGGCGAGATCACCGTCACTCTCGTCGCCGCGGCCGTGATCACCGTGCTGTGCACACCACCCGTGCGGCGGATCTTCCGGTTCATGATCGAGCCCAGAATGCCCTGGGCGTTCCGGCGGGAGACCGCGCACCCCGCGCCCACGCGCCACGATCACAACTCACCGGACAAGGCGGGTCGTTGGGCTTGACGAGCGTCAGGGCGTGGGGCCGTGAGCCGTTCCCGAGACACAATTGCTAGATTGCGCAATCACACAACCATAGGTCGGGGCCGGCAGTCCCCTGTGTAGCGCCGGACGCACGAGGGGTGTACCGATGACCAACAGCCGCAAGAAGACGGCGTCCAGGCGCCGTGCCCCGGCGCAGCCGACCGACCGGTGCCGGGACGCTTCCCGTGCCCGGCGGCGCAAGCGGAGCCGTAGGCGGATAGCGCTGGCCATAGTGCTGTCGCTGCTGGTCCTCCTGGCGGCGGGCGCGGGCTGGGTGTACTGGCAGCTGAACGGCAACATCAGCACCTTCGACGCGGACGGCATCTCCGGGGACCGGCCGGACGACTCCTCCAAGGGCCAGAACGTCCTCGTCATCGGCTCGGACGCGCGCACCGGCGGCAACAGCGAACTGGGCGGCGGCGACAAGGGCGACATCGGGCGCTCCGACACCGCACTGCTGCTGCATGTGTACGCCGACCGCAAGCACGCCGTGGCCGTGTCCATCCCCCGCGACACACTCGTGGACATCCCGCCCTGCAAGCTGCCCGACGGGAGCTGGACCAAGACGCGGCGGGACACGATGTTCAACGCCGCGTACTCCGTCGGACAGACCGCCAAGGGCAATCCGGCCTGCACGCAGAACACCGTGGAGCACCTCACCGGTCTGCGCGTCCATCACACGATAGTGGTCGATTTCAAGGGCTTCGCGAAACTCACCGACGTGGTGGGCGGCGTGGAGGTGTGCGTGCCACAGGACGTCTACCAGAAGGACCTCAACCCCAACCGCGCCGACCGCGGCGAGCGCATCTTCGCCAAGGGCGAGCAGAACGTCGCCGGACAGAAGGCCCTGGACTACGTCCGCATCCGCCACGGCATCGGTGACGGCTCCGACATAGGCCGCATCAAACGCCAGCAAGCCTTCATCGGCAGCCTGATCAAGAAGGTCAAGAGCGACGGCCTCACCCCCACCAAGCTGCTGCCCCTCGCGAATGCCGGCACCAAGTCCATGACGGTCGACCCCGGCCTGGGATCCGCCGCCAAGCTGATCTCCTTCGCGATGTCGATGAAACAGATCGACCTGCACAACACCAAATTCATCACCATCCCCTGGCGGTACCAGGGCGACCGGATCGCCATCGTCGAGCCGGAGGCCGACGCCCTGTGGGCCGCCCTGAAGGCCGACCGCACCCTCGACGGCAAGGACGCCAGCGGAAAGAACGGCGGCAAGAAGCCCAAGCCGTCGCAGAGCGCCGAGCCGGTCTCCGGCGACGGGATCGCGGTGGCCATTCACAACGGCACCACCACCGGCGGCCTCGCCTCACGCGCCGCCAAGGCGCTGACCGACCATGGCTTCATGGTCACCGGCACCGGCAACGCGCCGAGCCAGAACCACGCCACGACCGCCATCGAGTACGGCCCCGGCCAGAAGACCCAGGCCGAAACGGTCGCCCGGCTCTTCGCCAAGGCCGAACTCGAGTCGGTGCCCGCCGACGGCATCACCGTCACCCTCGGCCAGTCGTACGCGGACAACCCCTCGGCCACACCGTCACCCGAACCGACCACCGTCCCCTCCAAGGTGGCCGACGGCGCCCGCTCCGCCGACGACGACGCCTGCTCCAACCTCTCCTACGGATGACCCCGGTCCCTGCGGTCATGGCACGCTCAGGCGCCGGATTCGTGCACCAGACGCACCGGCGCCGTGGCCTCGTTCCGCGCGCGGTCGGCGAGCTGGCCGACCATCAGACGCACCACGGTCACGACGTCGGGGTCATCGACGAAGTACACCTGCCGGCGGCCTTCCCGCCGGGACCGGACGAGTCCCGCCAGCTTGAGCTTGGTCAGATGCTGACTGATCGCGGGCAGCGCCCCGCCCACCCGGTCGGCGAGGTGCGTCACATCGCTCTCCCCCTGGGCGAGGGCCCACATGATGTGCAGCCGTGCCGCCGATGCCAGCAGTCCGAAGGACGCCGCCGCCTCGGCGAGGACATCGGCGGAAGGATCTTCAAACTCGCGCACGTCGCCCTTCGCCATCGCCGACCTCCGTCGCCCCGAACCACCCGTTCACCAGACTCCCCAGTCTAGGCGTCGCGTTCGCCACCCGATCCGAGGTCACTGACAGGCGGTGTCCCGCTCGACCGGCAGCGTGCCCGGCTAGACCGGGGTGGCCGCATGCAGGATCAACACCAGGGTGACCGCGGAGTTCGCCGAGGAGAGTGCCGAGGCCGTGGTACCCATCGCGGCCCCCCAGGCGGCCAGGCCCACCGCCGTGAAAACAGGCGGCCAGATGCGCCCGGCGGGGGCCGGGCCCAGCAGAGCGGCCACCCTGCGGGGCACCGGTCCCATGGCCGCGAAACCCGCCAACGTGGCGACCGGCGCACCGCGGGACATCAGCGCCGACCTGCCGACCGCCAGCGCCACGGCACGTCGGCTGCCGACCGCTTGGGCCGCCTCCTCGTCCGCCCACCGCTCGGTCGTGTAGGTGACCGCGGTCCGCAGCGGGCGCAGAAACGGGTTGGCTCGCGCCGCGAGCTGCACGGTGAGCAGGAACCGGTGATGGCGACGAGCCAGATGGGCGCGCTCGTGAGCGAACAGCGCCCGGCGCTCGGCCGAGTCCAGCCCGGCGAGCATCCCCGTGGTCACCACGATCCGATCACGCCTGCCCGGCAGCGCGTACGCGTACGGCGACTCATCGGGCAGCACCGCCACCGGCGTGGCGGGCAGGCCCGCGAGGGCGCGCTCGGCCTGACGCCGTACGCGCTGGTGACGCCGCACCACCCGGGTGCACGCGGCGAGCACGGCGATCAGAGCGGGGATCGCGGCCTTGCCCGCCACCTCGTCGTACGGGACGGTGTCGCGCACCTCCTCGTCCGACCAGCCGTCCGGCAGCGGGTTGCCGGGCAACTGCGCGGTGCCGACCACCATCAACAGCGCCAGACTCAGCGTGCTGCACACCGCGAACACTCCGGCGACCGCCGACAGCAGCCACGTCGCCGCACGCGGGTGGAGACGCTGCTCGGCCAGGCGGGCGATCGGCCATGCCGTCAACGGCAGCACCAGCGGCAGGAAGACGAAGACCCCCATGGACTCCCTACTCCTCCGCTTCCCGGGCCCGCCCCAACAGACCCCGAAGCACCTGCTCATCCTGCGGCGACAGACCGGTCACGAAGCTGGCCAGCACCGCCTCGCGGTCGCTCTCCCCGTCCAGCACCCGCCGCATCCGCAAAGCCGCCAGGCCCGATTCGTCGGCCGTCGGTGTCCAGAGGAACGCCCGGCCGGCCTTCTCCCGCGTCACCGCGCCCTTGGCCAGCAGCCGTGTGAGAATGGTGATCACGGTGGTATGGGCAAGAGTGCCGCCGAGTCGCTCACGCACCCACCCCGTGCCCACCGGCTCCGGCGCCTCGCGAAGAGCCGCCAGCACCTGCACCTCCAGCTCACCCTGACCGCGCCGCCGGCCACGCTTCTGATCTCTCACCCCGCCACCCTCCAGTCGCACGCCGCCCGTCCCCAAGCGGGGGAATCATCGTATCCAGTGCCTCGACGGCGGTTCGGCCGAACGGCGGGGCGGGCGCACACACGAGCGGCCTCCCGCCACCGTCACGGTAGCCGGGAGGTCCGCCCGCGGGGGGAACCGGGATCAGACATGGATGCCGATCTCTGGTGCGGCCGCCGACTCCTCCTGCTGTGGTTTGACGTTGCGGACCAGCAGCGAGAGCAGGCCGACCACGACCGTGAGGCCCGCGGAGATGGTGAAGACCAGATGCATGCCGTCCACGAAGGTCTGGTGCGCCACCCGGGTCAGCGTGTCGACGAAGGAGTTGAGGTCGTCGGCACGCATCCCACCGCCCTGGACGAGCTGCTCCTTGACGGCGTCCCGGGCCGAGGGCGGGAAACCGAGGGCGACGGACTCGTGGACACCATTGTTGTCGGCCATCACATCGACGGCCGAGCCGCCCTTGCCGGCGAACTCGTCGCGCAGCGCATCGGGGAACCTGGAGCTCACCGAGGAGGCGAGCAGGCTACCGAAGATCGCGATGCCGAGCGTGCCGCCCAGTTGCTGCATGGACTGCTGCATACCGGAGGCCACACCGGCCTTCTCCACCGGAGCGTTGCCGACAATGGCCTGGATGCCGGCGACCAGCAAGAAGCCGGCGCCGAACCCGGAGAGAACCAGCGGCGGGGCCAGCGCCCAGCCGGAGGTGTCCACCTCGATCTGCCGGAGGTACACCAGGGCACCGAAGAGGAGCACGGCGCCGAGCAGCAGGGTGCCTTTCACACCGAGCTTTCCGGTGGCCCAGCCGGCGAGCGGTGAGGCGACGGTGAAGACGGCGGTCAGCGGCAGCAGGCTGACGGCGGCCATAATCGCGCTCTTCCCCTGCACGCCCTGGAGATAGAACATCAGGTAGAAGACGATCGCGAAGAAGGCCAGCATCGTCACCACCATCAGCAGCAGACCGACCGAGACCGAGCGGTCCTTGAAGAGGCTGAGCGCGACCATGGGGTGTTCGGTCCTGGCCTCGATCAAGACGAAGACCGCCAGCAGCACGGCGCCCAGGCCGATGAAGCCGAGAGTCTTGCCGGAGGCCCAGCCGTCGTCCTGGGCGCCGGTGATGCCCCACACAGCGCTGACCATGGCCGCCGTGAGCGCGATGGCGCCGGGGATGTCGAGCGGCTCGGAGCCCCGCTGCGCGGACTCCTTGATGACGATCAGACCCACCAGGACGCCGATGATGCCGAACGGGAGGTTGATGTAGAAGACCCACGACCAGTTGGCGTACTCCACCAGCACGCCGCCGAGCATAGGTCCGCCCGCCATCGCGACAGCGGTTACGGCGCCGAAGATGCCGAGGGCCGCGGGGAGTTTGGCCGGCGGGAAGGATGCCTTGAGCACGGCGAGTCCGGAGGGGCCGAGCAGCGAGGCGAAGACGGCCTGCAGTACGCGGGCGCCGATCAGCATCTCGATCGAACCGGACATGCCGCACAGCAGTGAGGCGAGCGAGAATCCGCCCACGCCGATCAGGAACGCCTTCTTACGGCCGATCTTGTCGGCCACCGTGCCGGCCGGAATGAGTAAACCCGAAAGGGCCAGTAAGTAGCCGGTGGTCACCCACTGGATCTGCCCGGGAGTGGCATTCAGATCGCTAGCGATCTTCGGGTTGGCCGCGGCTACGACGGTACCGTCGATCTGCACGACCATGATTCCGAGCGCCACGGCGATCAGGCTGAACCATGCCCCGGCAGATGCTTTTACCTTTCCGGCGGCCCCGGCCTCACCTGGTGGCGGATCCGAGTATTCGAGCGTCGAGTCACTCATGACCAATCTCCTTGATTAACAGTGCGGCCGAGGGCCGGATGGCGCCAGACGGGGACAGTCCGGCATCGCAGGCCTGGATCACGGCCCCGGGAAGCCGCCCGATCCTGGGGCTCCCCGGGACCGCCGTGCGACCCGGCTCGTAGCCGAGCCGCACGCGCACCCGGTGGTGACCGACGGGGGACGACCCTCCACCAGGCCGTGGCTCGAACCACGGCGCCATCATGGCACATAAATGGCACAGCGGGGAAGCCGCCCCGCTCCGCCAGTCGAGCCGGCGGCCGCCGAGCGAGGCGTGCCCGCGGCGGCGAGGGCACCTCTCCCGGCGGTCATGACGTGGGCGAACGGCGGATCACGACGTTCCCGGCGACGGTACGGGCCCACACCTTGACGCCTTCCGCGGGCGCCGCCGCCTGGAAGGTGTCGAGGGAGCGGTAGATGTCCCCCGCCTCAGAGGTGACTTCCAGCCAGGGCGCGACGTCGCCCGGGAGCCCGATCTCGATCTCGCCGGAGGTGGTGTCGAGATGCAGGGGCCCGTGCGCGGCCTCGTCGACGCGGATGTCCCCGAGCACGGTCCTGACCTCGACCCCGGCATGCGCCCGGCCGACCAGAACAGGTCCGTCGGCCCCGCGGACCCGCAGGTCCCCGGCGATCTCCCCGATCCGGACGCCGCCGTTGGGCTTGCCGATCAGCGCACCGCCCCCAATCTCCCGCACCCACAGGTCACCGGAGTGGGCGGTCACCTCGACATCACCCGAGGCGTGTTCGACGGTGACATCGCCGAAGCCCGTCGTCAGGCACAGCGCACCGGTGCGATCCAGCCAGACGTGGCCACAGTTGCTGATGAGCCGGCACTCCCCCAACCGGCCCTCGGACCGGAAGTCGGCGACGGCGGCCCGTCCGCGCAGGCTGGAACCAACCGGCAACTCGATCACCACCGTCACCGCTCCGCCGGTGCGCCGGGAGCCGCTGGGACGAGGGGACATCACCAGCAGCCGGTTGTCGGCGAACTCCACACGGGTGCGCTCGGCGGTGGCCACGTCCCGGGGGTCGCCTGGGTCGCTCGGATGCGCTCCGACACGAGTGTGGCCGCGCTCGTCGGCGATGATCCAGACGTCCCCCAAGCCGATGTCGAGGACGGCGCGAATGGGGCCGGGCGTATTGAAGGTGTGCATGGTGCGGCTCTCTCCAGGGGTCGCCTTCCGACAAGAGCGGGACGGCTCGGCAGCGCGCCGCCGACCGCGTACGGGAGGCGGATGGGAGCGTTTGACCCGTCGCACCGCACCGTGATCAAGGCATGGACGTGCTGGAATGAGCCGAGATGGAGACGGCATAACGCCAGCATGGCGCATGCTTTGGCGCCAAAACAAGATGGGTATGAGCCCATCTGGCACACGACAGCGGCAGGAGACGGTCGTCAGCCGTTTCGCGCACCCCTGATGCGACTCCACCGCACGGGCTTCCCGCCGCCCCTTCCGCCCGCCTGCCGAATTTTTCACCGGAGCATGATCGAGCGGATACAATCAGGACAGTCGCCGCTAATCGTGCACTTATCCGGGCGACTTCTTCCGTCTGGCCTCCATGAAGAATCAGGAGCCCCTTATGAGCACGAATCCTTTCGATGACGAGAACGGCCGTTTCCTGGTCCTGGTAAACAACGAGGAGCAGCATTCGCTGTGGCCGTCTTTCGCCGAGGTGCCCGCCGGCTGGGAGGTCGCGTTCGGCGAGAGCGGCAGGCAGGAGTGCCTGGAGTACGTCGAGCAGAACTGGACTGATCTGCGTCCCAAGAGCCTGCGGGAGGCCATGGCCGCGGAGGAGGCCACCCGCTGAGAGCAGGGACCGCCGACGGTCGGAAGCACCGCGTACGGGAGCGGGGCCGGTACTGATTCCAGTACCGGCCCCGCTCCCGTACGCGGCCCCGCGTCAGCTCGCTCCGACCGGCCGTCCCAGCAGGATCGACTCGGCGATCTCACCGCTGCGTACGGCGATGTTCGACAACAGCGATGAGGTCAGACCGTGAGTGTGCTCCGTGCCGCCCTGCAGATAGATGCCGCAGCGCACCTCGGGCGTCGTGGTGATGCGGTAGTCCCGCTCCATGCGGTACCGCCCGAAGTCGTCCCTCAGACAGTGCCGGTCGAGCTCGCCCAGCAGGCCGGTCGGCTCCATCCCGTCGTAACCCGTGGCACATACGAGGAAGTCCACGGCCAGCTCGCTCGGGTGGCTGCCGAGCTGCGAGTGGAGGGCGACCCGCGTCTCATTGCCCTCTCGCTTGACGCCACTCACGCGAGTGAGGTTGACGAAGGACAACCGGTCGGCCGCGCGCAGCCGGTCGTCGTAGAAGCGGCGGTACAGGCCCCTGATGACGTCGTCGTCCACCACCGAGTAATTCGTGTTCTGGTGGTAGCGCCAGAACGAGTCGCGCGCTTGGTCGGTGCTGAAGTAGTAGTCGTCCACGGCGGCCGGGTCGAACACCTGGTTGGCGAAGGGGGTGTCGTCGGCGATCGAGTAGCCGTAGGAGGGGATGATCGCGTACACCTTGGCGTGCGGGAGCTCATCGTGCAGGAACCGGGTGATCTCGGCCGCGCTCTGGCCGGCGCCGACCACTGCGACGCTGCGCAGCCGAGCCGGGTCCATGCGGCGGTACCGGGCCAGGAACTCCGAGCTGTGCCAGACGCGTTCGTCGGGCTCCACCCCGGAGGGCATGTGCGGCACCAGGCCGGTGGAGATGACCACGTTACGGGTGCGCACCTGCCGCACCTGGCCGAGCGCGTCCCGTACGTCCAGCAGGAGGTGTTCGACCGGCCCGGTGCGGTCCTCCGGCTCCTCGCGGAGCGAGACGACCTCCGAGCCGTAGCGGACGACGTCGCCGACGCCCGCCGCGGCCCACTCCAGGTACTGGTGGAACTCCTCCCGGCTGGGAAAGAAATCCTGGTTGTTGACGAACTGGGCCAACCGCCCCGAGGCGTGCAGGAACGACACGAAACTGAACACGGAGGTCGGGTTCCGGAACGTTGCCAGGTCCTTGAGGAAGGAGACCTGCATCGTCGTCGACGGCAGCAGCATGTTGCGGTGCCAGCCGAACGAGGGTTGCCGCTCGTGAAAGACCGCCTTGAGTTCTTCTCCGTTCGCCCGGGACCGGTGCTCTCTCAGTGCGATGGCGAGCGAAAGATTGGAAGGGCCAAACCCTACACCGACGACATCGTACGTCTCGTCTCCACGATTACCCATAAAGAATTCTCCCGCAGGCGCGTCTGTGAGGTCACTTGTGATCTGTTTCCGAGTTCGGAAGGCCGCACACTCGGCAGATCCTGTGCTCGCACGGCACTGGACAGCTCCGTTCGGCCAACGTAGACCGGACTTTCCACCCGTTCAAGGGCTGAGGAGTCCGGTGCCGAATTCCGCCGCCCCAATGGAAAGCCGACTTGGCCGGGATACGCTGACTGTAGAATCATGTCCTGGCGACAGGACACGAACTGCCGAGCCCGGAGAGGACTTGAATCACCATGTTCGTCCCTGATCAGTACCGCGAGCCCGACGGAGGGTGGATGGTCGATATCATCCGCCGTTTTCCTCTGGCACTGTTAACGACCAACGGCACGCCAACCGCCGGTCCGTTCGCCACGCATTTGCCCGTCATCCCGGATCCGGAGATGACGGCGCCCTGGGCGAACGATCTGTCCGGCGCCACGCTATTGGGCCACCTGAACAGAATGAATCCTCACTGGTCCGCGCTCGAATCCGGAACCGTCGCCCTGGTGACGTTCACCGGACCGGACGCCTACGTTTCCCCGACGGTGTACGAGAAGTCGCCGGCGGCACCGACGTGGAATTTCACCTCGGTCCATGTGCACGGGGTCATCGAGAAGCTCGAATCCCTTGAGGAGACCCTGGGCGTGGTGCGCTCCACCGTGCGCGCCTTCGAACGCGACCACGGCACCGATTGGGATATGACCGCGTCCGTCGACTATTTCCGGCAGATCGTGTCCGGGGTAGGCGCCTTCCGGATCACCGTGACCGGGGCCGAGGGCATGTTCAAGCTCAGCCAGGAACAGGAACCCGATGTGCGCGACCGAGTGCGGCGTTCGTTCGCACAGCACCCGTGCAGCAGGCACCAGGACACGGCGCGGTTGATGGAGCGGCTGCCCCGATGAGGAATAGGGCGGGAGCGAGGATTTCTTTCCTCGGCTTCACTCTCCGCCCCATTCCGACATCAGCGAACCACCGCTATGTGTCACTCGGTACGGCCACGCTTGCCAGCTCGGCGACGGTCTGCCGGCGGAATACGTCCTTGGCGGAGATCGCCAGCCCGGCCTTCCTGGCACGGGCCACCACTTTGACGCCCAGGATCGAGTCGCCGCCCAGCTCGTAGAAGTTGTCGGTGACACCCACCCGGTCCACGCCCAGCACCTCCGCCCAGATCGCGGCCAGCGCCCGTTCGGCGTCGGTACGCGGCTCCACCCTTCCGGGCCCGGCGGACCGCCCCGTGAGCTCCGGCTCGGGCAACGCGGCGCGGTCCACCTTGCCGCTCGAGGTGAGCGGGAACTCCGGCAATGTGACGAGAGCCGCGGGCACCATGAAGTCCGGCAGCCGGACGGCCGCGAACTCGCGCAGCGCCCCCGGATCCGGATCGCGTCCGGCCACCGGGCGCACATAGCCGACGAGACGCTTGTGATCTCCTTCGGCCGCGCGTGCCACCACCAGCGCGGCGTCGATGTCGGGGTGTTGCTGCAGCACCCGTTCGATCTCGCTCGGCTCGATCCGGTAGCCGCGGATCTTCACCTGATGGTCGGCCCGGCCCACGTACTCCAATGTGCCCTCGGCAGACCAGCGCACCAGGTCGCCGGTCCGGTACATGCGGTCGTCCGGCAGCGTGCCGTACGGGTTGTCCAAGAAGCGCTCGGCGGTCAGTTCAGGCCGGTCGATATATCCGCGTGCCACCCCGGGCCCGGCGACGAACAGTTCTCCGGTGACCCCCACGGGCACGGGATTGAGCAGCTCGTCCAAGACGTGGACGGTGGTGTTGGCGACGGGCCGGCCGATGGGGACGGGGCGGTGCTCGTCGGCCTCCCGCACCAGGTGCCAGGTGGCGAAGGTCGTCGTCTCCGACGGCCCGTACAGGTGCACCAACCGGCGCGGCGGGTCGGCGGCCAGCACCTGGGAGACCCGCAGCGAATTGACGGCCTCGCCGCCGAAGAGCATGTTGCGCAGACCGCCGAAGGCGCTCGGGTCCTCGGCGACGACCTGGTTGAACAGCGCCGTGGTCAGGAACAGGGTGGTGAATCCCCGGGCCTTGAGCAGACCGGTCAGGGCGGGCGGGTCGAGCAGCGTCTGCTTGTCGATGACCACCAGGCGGGCTCCGGCCGTCAGCGGCGCCCAGATCTCGAACGCCGCGGCGTCGAAGGTCACATCGGCGCCCTGGCCCGAGACGTCGTCCGGCCCGAGCGTCAGATAGTCGGCCCCGCGCAGCAGCCGCACGAAGGCGCGGTGGGTGACCACCGTGCCCTTTGGCCGACCCGTCGAGCCCGAGGTGTAGATGACGTAGGCACCGGCGTCGGAGGTCACCTCGACCGCGGGCGGCTCGGTGGGCCGCGCGGCGACGGCCGCGCGCCGCTCGTCCAGGCACACCGTGGGCACCGCGTCGGCCGGCAGCCTGGACAGCAGTGGGCGCTCGGTCAAGCACAGCACCGCCCCACTGTCGCGGATCATGAACTCCAGCCGGTCGGCCGGGTGCTCCGGCTCCAGCAGCAGATAGGCGCACCCGGCGCGCAACACGCCCAGCAGCGCGGCGAACAGCTCGGGCCCGCGCGGCAGGCAGACCGCGACGAAGGAGCCGGGCGCCACGCCCCGGCCGGTCAGCAGATGGGCCAGCTGGTTGGCGTGCGCCTCCAGCTCCCCGTAGGTCATGGCCGCGTCGCCGTGGACGACGGCCACCGCCCGCGGACGCGCCCGCGCGTGCTCGCCGACCAGTTCGTGCAGGCACGTGCGGTCGGGGTACGGGGAGCGGTTGACGCCCCACTCCTCCAGCAGCGTGCGCCGCTCCGCCTCGTCCAGGACGGGGAGTTCGGCCACCGGGCGGCCGGGGTCGGCGAGGGCTTCGCGGAGCAGGACGACCAGATTGCGGGCGAGCCTTTCGACCGTGCCCCGCTCGAAGAGGGTGGTGTCGTAGGCGAGGGAGCACGTCAGCTCGCCGGGCGCCGTCTCGGTGAACTCGACGGCCAGCTCGGCTCCCAGCGGCACGTCCGTCGGCGGGCAGGGGTGCAGGGACAGCGCGCCCGCGCGGGCCGGGCGCGCAGCGTCCCGACGCAGCAGGACGGCGGTGCGCACCAGCGGGTTGCGGCCATCCTGGCGACGGCGGTCCAGGGCGTCCACCAGCCGGTCAAAGGGCACGTCCTGGTGGGCGAACGCCTCCTGGACGGTGTCGCGGCTCTCGGCGAGCCGCTGGGCGAAGGAGGCGTGGGGCCGCACGGTCCCGCGCAGCACCACGGGGTTGGCGAAACTCCCCACCGCCGGGCGCGGTCCGGGGCGCTCGCGGCCCTCGGCGATGGTCCCCACGGCGAGGTCCCGCTGCCCGCTGTAGCGCGCGAACAGCACCTGGCAGGCGGCGAACAGGCCGCTGAAGAGCGTGCCTCCAAACTCGCGGGCCAGACCGGTCAGGCCGTGCACCACCTCGGCGGGCAGTACGGTCTCGTGCCGCGCGGTGGGGCCGGGCGGTCGGGCGAGACGGGGCCGGTCGACGGGCAGCCGCAGGTCGGGCAGGTCCGCCAGCCGGTCGAGCCAGTACTCGAGCTGCCGGGCGAGCTCGGCGTCGGTGAGCCGCTCCCGTTGCCGGGCGGCGTACTCGAGCGGGCGCGGCGGCACGTCGGGCAGGCGCACGGGCCGCTGCTCCAGCGCGGCGGCGTACAGCTCGCCCAGCTCCCGGGTGAGGACGCCGTGGCAGGCGCGGTCGGCGACCAGTGCGGGGGTCAGCAGGGTCAGCAGATGCTCGGTGGCGTCCAGCCGGGCCAGCAGCACCCGCAGCACCGGCCCGGCCACCAGGTCGACCGGCCGCCGCGCCGTCCGCCGCACCAGCGCCTCCGCCCGCGGCCGCCGTTCCGCGGCGGGCAGCTCCGCCAAGTCGGCATACTCCGGCTCGACCGGTGCGGGCGGTCCCACGGTCTGCCGGGGGCGGCCCTCCACCGTGGCGAACGTGGTGCGCAGCGCGTCGTGCCGCTGCGCCAGCCACTCGAGGGCCCGGGTCAACGCGACGCGGCTGAGCGGTCCGCGCAGCCGCCAGGCGAAGGCCGTGGTGTGCTCGGGGCTCCCGGGTTCGAGCTGGTTCAGGAACCACATCTGCTCCTGCACCGGGGAGAGCGGCCCGTGGGTTCTCGTCCCGTCGGTCATCTGGCTGTTCCCTTCCCGTCCGGTCGCGGTCATGGTTCGAGCCCCGCGCGTTCGTCCATCAGATCGAGCAGTTCGGGGGTGACGAACTCGTCGATGGGGCAGACGCCGGAGAGGGTCGAGAAGTACCGATCGGTGAGTTCGGGGCTGGTGGCGACGGCCCGCAGCATCTCCAGTTCGTGCGGGCGTGGAGCCAGCCGGGCGGTCTTGAGCGTGCTGCGGTAGTCGGGCAGCAGGAGTTCCGTCCGCGCGGCCGCGAAGCGCTCCAGGGCGGTGTCCAGCCGGGTCGGGTTCCGCAGGCCGTCACCGATGTGGTCGGCCAGGAGCTGGGCCTGGATGAAGGCGTCGGTGATGCCGCGGGCGGTGATGGAGTCCTTGTGGTGCCCCGCGTCACCGATCAGCGCCCAGCCGGGACCGGCCGCCCGGCGGAAGAAGTTGCGCTGGTCGCCGGTTCCGTACACCCGCTCCAGCCGCCGCCCGGCAGCCATCTCCTCGCGGAGGTCGGGGGCGGTGCGCGCCACGTTGTCCAGCAGGGCGCCGAGCGCGTCGGAGCGTGCGGCGCCGAACCGCTCCTGCGGGAGGTATCCGGCGACCAGGGTGGCACCGTCGTTGGTGGGCACGGTGCCGACCCAGCCGCCCGGCCGCTCGTAGAGCCGGAACCGCTGCGGCAGGTCGGACCAGTAGCTGTAGTACGCGCACGAGACGGTGGGGTCCTCGATCTCCATGGGGGCCCGGAGCCGGTCCGCCACCGTCGAGCGCATCCCGTCGGCGCCGATGACCAGCCGGGACCGCTCGGTAATGGCGCCCCGCGCCCCGGAGCCGAGCCGCACTCCGGCCACCCGGTCCCCGTCGTCGGGGTCGAGGACGAGGTCGTGTACGGAGCAGTTCTCCCGGAACTCCACTCCGGCCGACACGGCGGCCTCCATCAGCAGCGTGTCGAGCAGATGACGCCGGGGGCCGTAGGCGGCACGCAGCCCGTCGGCCGGCCAGGAGCAGCCCTCCAGCGTTACGTCCGCCAGGCTGAAGCGGGCCTTGTCGATGGGCGGGCAGCCGGTCTCCACGATCCGCGGCAGCACTCCCCAGCGGTGCAGCAGGGCCACGCCGGGCTGGTGGATGTAGAGCGTGGAGAGCGTGTCCCTGGGGAAGCGGGCGCGGTCGACCATGAGCACCCGGTAGCCGGCCCGCGCGAGCAGCATCGCGGCCGGGGAGCCGGCACAGCGGGCGCCCACCACTATCACGTCGTACACGCGGTACTCCTCAGCCGACTCGGAGCGGGAGCTTGGAGGTGGCGATCACATGCGGCAGCGCCCAGAACTCCGGCGGGTTGTCCGGGTCGGTGCGCAGCTCCGGGAACCGTTCCAGCAGCAGGTTCAGGCCCAGGCGGCCCTCCAGCCGGGCCAGCGGGGCGCCCAGGCAGAAGTGGATGCCGCGGCCGAACGCCAGGTGCGCGTTGGGGTCGCGGGTGGGGTCGAAGACGTTCGGCCGGGGGAACTGCGCCGGGTCGCGGTTGGCGGCGCCCAGCCAGAGCGCGACCAGCGTTCCGGCGGGCACCTCGGTGTCGCCGAGCCGGGTGTCGGTCGTGGCGACCCGGTAGGAGGCCGCGATCGGGCTCATGTAGCGCAGCGCCTCCTCGACCACCGCGGCGGCCGTCTCGGGCCGCTTCCTGACGCGTGCCAGGTCCTCGGGGTGGCTGTCGAGACACAGGACGGTGTTGCCCAGCAGCGCACTGGTCGTGGCGTGGCCGACGACCAGCAGTTCGTTGGCGAAGTTGACCACGGCCGCGTCGTCGAGGCGCTTGCCGTCCACCTCGGAGGCGACCAGGGCGGACAGCAGGTCCTCGCGCGGTGTGCGCCGGCGTTCCGCGACGTGTTCGTGCAGGTAGGCGAGCATCTCGGGCACATGCCGCATCGCGGCCCGCGCGTCGGGCTCCTCGTCCCCGGCGGCGCCCTCCTCGGAGGCGAGGGCGGTGGCGCTGTCGGTCATCCGGTCGACCCATGCGCGGAACAGGTCGCGGTCGCTGCCGGGCACGCCCAGCAGTTCGGCGATGACGATCACGGGCATCGGGTAGGTGAGTTCGGCCACCAGGTCGAACTCGTCCTGGCCGGCCATCGCGTCGAGGATCTCGCGGGTGATGGCGCTGATGCGCGGCTCCAGCCCCGCGACCATCTTGGCGGTGAACGAACGGCTGATGAGCTTGCGCAGTTTCGTGTGCTCCGGCGGGTCGGCCTGGAGCAGCGTCCCCTCGTTGAAGGAGTCGTCGGTCTCGGTGTCCGCGAGGAAGAACCGGGTCACGTCGGAGGAGTAGGTCTTCGGGTCGCCGAAGACGTCCAGGATCGCCTGGTACCCGTAGACGTTGCACACGCCGTTCTCGTCGGTCTCCACGGGCTTGTCGGGTCGGCCGTTCCGCATCCAGAAGTGTTCCGGGCGAAGGTCCCAGCGTTCGGCGAGCGTCACCATGCTTGCGTCACTTTCCGTCGAGGTAGCGGTTGAGGACCGTGCAGATCTCGGCCGTGGCATCGGGTTCGGTCATCCCCATGTGGGTGGCGCGGACGCCGTGTTCGTGCACGGTGCCGGCGATGAAGGGCGCCCACTGCGCGGCGTAGGAGTCGTGCGGGTTCAGCGTCGCCTTGAAGAACACCGCGTCGCCCCGGTAGGAGGGCTGGGTGAAGTCCTTCAGCATCGCCGTGTGCTGGACGATGATCTCGGAGGCGTGCCGTACGAAGGAGGCGCGCTCCTCGTCCTGTCCGTCGGCGGAGGCGGGCAGGTATCCCTCGAAGAACTCCTGGGCCTCGGCCAGTGCCAACGACGCGTCGCCGGTGGCGAACCAGGGGCTGGGCACGGCGTCCAGCAGTGCGAGCAGCGCCACCTCGTGGCCGCGCTCCTGGAGCGCGGAGGCGAGGGCCTGGGCCAGAGTGCCGCCGAGGGAGTGGCCGACCAGCCGGTAGGGGCCCTCGGGCTGGACCTCGAGAATCTGCTCCAGGTAGTCGGTCACCATGTCCGCGATGGAGCCGGGCGGCGGGGTGCCGTCGAAGCCGCGGGCCTGGATGCCGTACAGCGGCCGGTCCTCGAGGTGGCGTGCGAAGCCCAGGTAGGCCCAGCACAGGCCGACGCCCGGGTGGATGAACCACAGCGGCTTCCGCTCGCCGCCGGTGCGCAGCGGCAGGACGACCCCGAACGGGTCGGTCAGGCCGGTGGCATCACCGCCGGAGGTCAGGTGGGCGGCGAGCTGCGCGACGGTCGGGGACTCGAAGACGACCCGGATGGGCACGTCGACGCCGAGCACCGCGCGGATCCGCCCCACCAGCCGGTTGGCCAGCAGCGAGTGGCCGCCCGAGGCGAAGAAGTCGTCGTCGACGCCGATCCGGTCGAGCCCGAGCGTCTCGGCGAACAGGCCGCACAGGACCTCTTCCTGCGGGGTGCGGGGCGCGCGGCCGGTGCCCGTGCCGGTGGCGGCGGGGGCCGGCAGGGCGCGGCGGTCCAGCTTCCCGTTCCGGGTCAGCGGCAGCTCGGTCAGGGGTACGAGCGCGGACGGCACCATGTACTCGGGCAGCAGGCCCGACAGGTGGTCGCGGAGCGCCGGGATGTCCGGTTCGGTGCCCTGTTCCCCGTCCCCGTTCCCGTTCCCGTTCCCGTCCCAGTCCCCGTTCCCGTCTCCGGGCCGCGGCACCAGGTAGCCGACCAGGCGCTTGTCGCCGGGGGTGTCCTCGCGGACGGCCACCGCGGCCTGGCTGACGGACGGGTGCCCGGCGAGCGCGGCCTCGATCTCGCCGAGTTCGATGCGGAAGCCGCGGATCTTGACCTGGTCGTCGGCGCGTCCCACATAGCCGAGGCGGCCGTCCGGGTCGCGGCGCACCACGTCACCGGTGCGGTACATCCGCTCCCCCGGCTCCCCGAAGGGGCAGGCCACGAACCGCTCCGAGGTGAGCCCCGCGCGGCCCGCATAGCCGCGCGCCAGCCCGGAACCGGACACGTACAGCTCGCCCGGCACGCCCGGGGGCACCGGCCGCAGGGCCCCGTCCAGGACGTAGGTCCGCAGCCCCGGGATGGGGCCGCCGATGGCACCGGGGCCGTGCCGTTCGGCGGGGTCGGCGCGCAGCGGGAGGTGGGTGACGTGCACGGTGGTCTCGGTGATGCCGTACATGTTGACCAGTTCCGGCGCGTCGTCGGGGTGCCGCTCGTACCAGCCGGCCAGCCTCCGCGGGTCCAGCGCCTCACCGCCGAAGACGACGTGGCGCAGGGCCAGGTCGTTCCCGGGGTTCTCGGCGTCGGCCTGGATGAGCTGGTAGAAGGCCGACGGCGTCTGGTTGAGGACGGTGACCCGCTCCCGCGCCAGCAGGCGGAGGAACTCCGCGGGCGACCGGGAGACGGTGTACGCCACCACGACCAGGCGTCCGCCGTGCAGCAGCGGTCCCCACAGCTCCCACACCGAGAAGTCGAAGGCGTAGGAGTGGAAGAGGGTCCACACGTCGTCGGGGCCGAAGCCGAAGGCGTCGCGGGTTCCCGCGAACAGCCCGCTCACGTTCCGGTGCGGGATCACCACGCCCTTGGGTCGCCCCGTCGAGCCGGAGGTGTAGATGACGTAGGCGGGGTGGGCGGCGCGCAGCGGTGCCGTCCGCTCGGCGTCGGTCACGTCCGTGTCGGGCAGGCCGGCGAAGGCTTCCGGCCGTCCGAGGTCCACCACGGGTACGCCACCGCCCGGTTCGCCGCCCGCCGTGGGGTCCCCGGGCCCGTCGCCGTCCCCGGCCGCTTCGATGCCGTGGGTGATGAGGAGTACGGGGGCCGCGTCCCGGAGCATGTAGGCGACGCGGTCGGCCGGGTAGGCGGGGTCGATGGGCAGATAGGCGCCGCCTGCCTTGAGGACCGCCAGCACGGCGATCACCAGGTCCGCGGAGCGTTCCAGGCGGATGCCGACCAGGCTCTCGGGGCCCACCCCATGGGAGATCAGCAGCCTGGCCAGCCGGTTGGCACGGGCGTTGAGTTCCCGGTAGGTCACCGAGGTCTCCCCGCTGGAGACCGCGACGGATTCCGGGGTGGCGGCCGCCTGCCGTTCGAATTGGGCGGGCAGCGTCTCCTCGGACACCGGCGGGGCGGGGGCGTCGGCGCCGCGCGGCAGCGCGGTGCGCTCGTCGGGCTCCAGCAGGTCGAGCGCGGCGATCCGGGTGTCGGGGTCGGCCGCGAGCTGCCGCAGCACCCGTGCGAGGCGGGCGGCCAGGCGCTCGGCCGTGGCCCGGTCGAAGAGGCTGTGCTGGTACTGGAGACCCAGCCGCAGCTGCGGGTCGGCGGCACCGGCCAGCATCAGCGGGTAGTGGGTTCCGGCCGTCGGGCGGATACCGGTAACGGTGATCTCCGCGCTGCTGTGGGCCTCGCTCAGCCCCGCCCGGTCGATCGGGTAGGACTCGAAGACGACGAGGGTGTCGAACAGCGCTCCGAGACCGGTGGCGTGCTGGATCTCCGGGAGTCCGACGTGGTGGTGGTCCATCAGCGCCGCCTGCCTGCGCTGAAGGTCGGCCAGCAGCTCGCGCAGCGTCTGGCCGGGGGCGTACCGCAGCCGCACCGGGAGCGTGTTGATGAACAGGCCGACCATCGAGTCCACCCCGGGGACGGCGGGCGGCCGTCCCGAGACCGTGGTGCCGAACACCACGTCGTCGCGTCCGGTCAGGTGCCCGAGCAGAATCCCCCAGGCGCCCTGCACCAGCGTGTTGAGGGTGATGCCGAGTTCGCCGGCGCGGCGGGCCAGGTCCCGGGAGACGTCGGCGGCCAGTGGGACGTCCACCTGCCCGATGCCGTGCTGCGCGGTGACCGCCTCGGCGGCGACCGTGGTCGGTTCCGTGACGTCGGCCAGTTCACGGGCCCACGCGGCGCGGGCCGCCGCATGGTCCTGGCCGGCCAGCCACACCAGGAAGTCCCGGTATCCGCGGACGCGAGGCAGCGCCGAGGCGTCGCCGCCGGTCGCGTACAGCCGCACCAGGTCCTGCATGAGCAAGGGCAGCGACCAGCCGTCGTACAGCACGTGGTGCGCCGTGAAGACCAGCTCCGCGCGGCCGGGCCCGGTGGTGACCAGGGTGAGCCGCAGCAGTGGCGGCACGGCCGGGTCGAAGTGGTCCGCGTGGTCCTCGGCCAGCAGCCGCTCCAGCGCCTCCCGGCGCGCCTCCTCGGTCAGCGCGCCGAGGTCGAGGTGGCGCCACGGCAGGCGCACGCCGTCCACGACGAGCTGCACCTGCTCCCCGCCCGCCTCGTCGGCGAACGCCACGCGCAGGTTCGGGTACCGGTCCAGCAGTGCCTGGCCGGCCGTGCGCATGCGCTCGGGGTCGACCTGGCCGCTGAGGTGGAAGACCAGTTGGGTGTGGTAGGCGTCGAAGGACGAGGCGGTCAGCCGGCTGTGGAACAGCAGCCCGGCCTGGGTGGCCGTCAGCGGCCACACGTCGGACAGCCCCGGGTACCGCTGTTCCCAGCCGTCGAGTTCGCGCTGCGTCACCGACACCAGCGGCAGGTCGGAGGGGGTGAGCCCGCCCGCGCCCGGCGCGGCCGCATGCCGGGCCAGACCCTGCAGCGCGGCGGTCCACGCGTCGGCGAGCTCCCGCGCCTCGGTACGGGAGAGCACTCCGGCGGGGTAGCCGATACGGGCGCTCAGCCGCGGGCCCTGTGGCGAGTCGAGGACGTAGGCGCTGACATCGACCGTGGAGAGGGCCGGCATGTCGGCGTCCAGGTCCGCGAGCAGCCCCACCGCGTCCCGCGCCTCGGTCCACCCGAGGCCGCGCAGCGCCTCGGGCATGTCGTCGGCGGAGAAGCGCCCCAGGTAGTTGAAGCCGATCTGGCCGGTCGGGTACCGGCGCAGGACCTCGGCGGTCTCCGGGTTGAGGTAGCGCAGCAGGCCGTAGCCGACGCCCTTGTCGGGGAGGGACCGCAGTTGCTCCTTGACGGCCTTGATCGCCCGGCCCGCCGCCGGGCCGCCGGCCAGGGCCTCGGTCACGTCGCAGCCCGCCACGTCCAGCCTGACGGGGAACATGCTGGTGAACCAGCCCACGGTACGGGACAGATCGGCCCCCGGCACCACGTGTTCCTCCCGGCCGTGGCCCTCCAGCCGGATCAGCGAGGAGGTCTCGCGCACGCCACGGCGGCGCCGCCAGTGGGCGACCGCCAGCGCGAGCGCGGCCAGCAGCCCGTCGTCCACTCCCGCGTGGAAGACACTGGGAGCCGTGGTGAGCAGGGCTTCGGTCGTCTCCGGGGCCAGGGTGAGCGAGACGGTCTCCACCGTGGACATCACGTCCACGGCCGGGTCCACCGGCCGGGAGCCGAGCACCGGATCCGGGCCGTCCACCACGGCCTGCCACCGCTCGAGTTCGGCCACCCGGCCGGGGGCGTGCGCCTCCTCGGACAGCGCGTGGACCCAGCGGCGGAAGGAGGTGCCCACCGGCGGCAGCTCGGGCCGGCGCCGGTCGCGGACGTGTTCCCAGGCGGCGGCCAGGTCGGGCAGCAGGACGCGCCACGAGACCCCGTCCACCACGAGGTGGTGCAGGGCGATCAGGAGGCGGCCGGGCCGGGCGGCGACGTCGAACCACACGAACTGGGCCATCACGCCCGTCGTCGGGTCCAGGCGCCCGGTGGCGGCGTCGAGTTCGGCGGCCGCCCACTCGTGCCACCCCTCGTCCCAGTCGCCGTCGCATTCGACGCGGTGCAGCAGCGGGGCGACCTCGACGGTGCCGGGCGGGTCGATGTGCAGGGCTCCGCCGTCCTGGTCGGTCAGCCGGGCGCGCAGCACGTCGTGGTGGTCCACGACGGCGGCCAGGGTGGCCATCAGTCCCTCTTCGTCGATACCGTCCGGCAGCTCGACGACGGTGGACATCGAGAACCGGCCGCTGCCGCCGCCCAGTTCGCCCATCCAGCGGGCGACGGGCGGCAGCGGGAGCGGCCCCGTACCGCCGCCCTCCAGCTCCTTGAGCCGCGGCCTGGCCTCCGTACGGCCCTCGCCGACGGCGGTCCCGGCGAGTTCGGCGACGGTGCGGCATTCGAAGATCTGCCGCGGGGTGACCTCCACGCCGTGGGCGCGGGCGCGGGAGACCACCTGGATGGAGCGGATGCTGTCGCCGCCGACGGCGAAGAAGTCGTCGTCGATGCCGACCTGGTCGAGCCCGAGCACCTCCCCGTAGACCCCGGCGAGAACCCGCTCCTCCCGGGTGCGGGGGGCGCGGTATTCGCCGCCGCTGAAGTCGGGCGCGGGCAGGGCGGCGCGGTCCAGCTTCCCATTGGGTGCCAGCGGCAGCCGGTCCAGTACCACGTAGGCGACGGGCACCATGAACTCCGGCAGGCGCGCGGAGACGAACTTCCGCAGGTCCCCGGCGGAGACACCGGCGGTGAGGTCGACATCGTCGCTGGTGCCGGGACCGCTCTCCG
>NZ_JANIAA010000011.1 GCF_024505145.1 Streptomyces rugosispiralis
TGCGTCATGGACGCGTACCGGGGCGGTACTTCGAGGTGCGTATCGCATACGACGCAGAAAAAATGGTCGGGGTCGAGGTGTCCGACCCCCGCGAGGGGCACCCTGCCCTGGCAGACCCGACACCGGACGACGAATCGGGACGCGGCCTGGCGATCGTGGACGCGCTGTCCGAGACATGGGGCGTCCGGGAGCGCATCGTCGGCAAAACGGTCTGGGCCCGGATCCGCCTCTAGCGGTGCTTGGTTGGGTGCGGCGCCGTCTCGCGCCTTCGGCGCAATTGAGCATGGGTCGGGGGTGCCGGGGCGGGGGCCGCGTCGCCGGCCGCCGGGCCGGTGGGGGCGGGGCGAGTGGCGGCATCCGGGCTCGCGGATCAGGGCCGATCCGGACTGCGGGCGCGTGGCCCCTCCGGGTACCCCGCTCAAAAATGCTTGATCTGGCGCAACTAATAAGTCAAGCAATCTCCAGAGGGGTACCCCACCCCCGGCAAGTCGTCCGGCGTCGGCCCAAGCCCCCGAGTGCGGAAGCCGCCACCGGGCCCGACCTCCCATGGACCCGGCGGCCGGCGACGCAGCCCGCGCCCCCCACCCGCCCGCCCCCATGCTCAAATGCGCCGAAGGCGCGAAACGGCGCCGCAGACGGCAAACGACAAACGGCCCCGACGCTCACTCCAGGACATGCCGCAGATCTCACGCCCCTGGACCGCCTCGGCCGCGACGCGCGAACGTACGGCGATGCGCGCTTATGCGGAACTGATGCGTCATGGATCGGCTCGGCGGCTGATGTTCGCCTCCGCCACCGGCAAGCTGGGCTTCGCCGTCTTCCCCCTGGCCATCGTCCTGCTCGGGCACGGCTCGTCGGGCTCGTTCCTGGACGCGGGGGTCGTGGCCGGGGCCTGGAGCGTGGGCGGCACGGTGACGGCACCGCTCCGGGGCAGGCTGGTGGACCGTCATGGGCAACGGTGGCCCATGGGGGCCATGGCCGTGCTCACCGCGCTCGCCGTGGTCGGCCTGGTGACAGCCACGGCGACCACACAACTGGTGCTCTCCGGCACGCTCGCCGGAGCGAGCGCGCCGCCCATCGTGGCGAGCACACGCTCCCTGTGGGCGCGGGCCGTCCCCCACGACCTGCTGCGCGGCGCCTACGCGCTCGAAGCCGTCCTCACCGAGGTGACCAAGATCTGCGGCCCGCTCGTCGCGGCAGCGACGGCCGTACGGTCCCCTCGGCTCGGAGTGATCGTCGCCGGGGCGCTCCTGGTGGCAGGCTCCTGCCTGGTGATGTCCCACCCTCCGGCCCTCTCCGCCCGTGCCGCCTCCGCCCCCGACACCGGCAGCCGTGGCGCCCTGGGCTCGCCCGCGCTGCGGCTGCTGCTCCTCACCGACGTCTGCGCCGGAGTCTGCCTCGGGGCACTGACGGTCGGCCTTCCCGCCCGCGCCGCCGAGGGCGGTTCGGCGGCGGGCGCGGGCTGGATGTTCGCCTGCCTGGGCCTGGGCAGCGCACTCGCCGGCGCACGCTACGGCACCCGCCACCGCACGGCCCCGCCCGCCACCGGCTACCTCACCGCCCTCACCTGGCTCGCACTGCTCCTGGCCCTCCTGGCCGCCATATCAGCACCACCGCTCATGGCGATCCTCCTCACCCTCGCCGGTGCGGCGTTCGCGCCCATGACGGTCTGCCTGTTCGAACTGCTGGACGCACACGCGCCCCGTGGCACGGCCGTCGCGTCCATGATGTGGATGGTCGCGGGCGAGGAACTCGGCATCGCCGCCGGGACCATGGCCACCGGAGCACTGGCCCAACAGTCGGGCGCCTGGCCGACCCTCACCCTCGCGGCGGCGGCCAGCGGACTCGGCGCCACGATCACCGCGCTGCGCATCACCGAACTGGCCCGCGACGAACGATCACCGTGAGGCGAGCGAAAAGCCACTCGACTCCGGCGGGCCGCTACCGGGGTGTCCGGCGGAACGTGACGCCTGCGGCGGGCTGCTCCCCTCCCCGCCCCTTCCCACGCAGCGTCGATATGCGGCTCCGCCGCGTGGGACCAGCCACGACGCAGCCGCGGAACTTCCCGCGGAGCGCTCAGCGGAACAGCGCGCCCGGGAGGCCGGGGCGGTCGATGGCCTCCTGGAGGGCGGCGCGCAGAGTGTGGCTGTCGGTGAGGGGGCCGCCGGGCCGGATCAGCCAGACATGGCCCTGCCGTACGCAGCCGGGCCTGGGGCAGCGCAGCACCCGGCCCGGCCCCGCCGCGGCCACCGTGCGGCGGCGGGCGTACACCGTCCCGGCCAGCCAGACCTTCCACTCGGCCGCGGATCCGGGCGGTACGAGGAAGGAGAGCACATGGCTGGCGGTGGCCAGCATCACCGGCCCCGCCGCGTCGCGCCGCTGCAGCGCCTGGATCACCGCGGTGCCGATGTCGTCGCACATCCGCACCAGGTCGAAGACCGGGCCCACCGGCAGATCGGCGAGGCCGGTGCCGCTGGCCCACTGGAGCCGCACCCGCCCGGGATCGTCGCTCGCGGCCAGCAGCCATTCGGCCGCGTCGGTCTCCACGGTGACGCGCATCCGGCGCTCCCCCCACGGCCAGGCGTTCATGAGGTGGCCACCAGCGGCAGGGTGAACCACACCTTCTTCCCCCGGACTCCGGGATCGGGCGGCTCGGTGCCCCAGTCGGCCGCCAGGTCCTCGACGATGGCCAGCCCCCGTCCGGACTCCTCGGTGGGCTCCGGCTTGCGGGCCACCGGGATCACGGGCGAGCCGTCGGCCACCTCCACCCGCAGCTCACGGCCGAAGCGCTCCAGCGAGACGGTTATGGTGACGGTGTCGGCGGGGCCGGAGCTGCCGTGCTCCACGGCGTTGGCGAACAGTTCGTTGGTGGCGAGGACGACATGGTCCACGATCGCGCCGAGCCGCCAGTCGCGCAGATGCCCGGCGACCATCCGGCGCACCGCGGCGGCGCGGTCGGGCAGCGCGGGGAACTCCGCCCGGAAGAGCCGGCGGGTGTCCAGCGGGATCACCGTCCTCTCCCCTCCGGAGCCGGGGACGGGGATCGCGGCGGCGGCGGGGCCGTCGGCCGGAGCGGTTCTCGGCGCGGCGGCCCGCCCGGTAACCGGATCGGTTCGCTGGCGGTCCGCGGAGACCGCGACTCGCTGGCGGTCCGCGGAGACCGCGACACCACGGCTCGTGCCCATCGTCTCGCCCTCCTCATCGGCCGACGCCGGCCGGTGCGACAGTCCTGGACAGGAACGGCTCACGGTGTCGGTCCTCACGGTCCTCGTCGGTCTGTGGGCTCTGGTGGCATACGGGCACATGGGGTGATTGATGTCCGGGTGAGCGGGTAAGCGCATCCTGGTGACCGACGGCGTGGCATCTGAGCTGGTGGCAGGTGGTGCGCACGCCCCACCCGACCCGCCTGGACCAGCTGCCACGGACGGAGACGGCCCGGTCGCGGTGAGTGCCGGTTACCGGCATGGTTCCTCCTTCGAAGGCAGCGCAAAGCGCCATCGGTCGCCGTTCAAGTAGACAAACGGTTGGACCGGCCGGTGGGCGAGAGGGCATGGGGGTTGTCCGGTTGTACGGGCGTAGTGGTTCGGGCTCCACGGTCCGGACGTGGCAAGCGTGAGCGAGGGCCGCGAGGGGCGGCCGGGCCCTGGGGAACGGTCCGGTGTGGACGGCAAGCGGGTCCTGGTGACCGGGGGTTCCCGGGGGCTGGGTGAACAGATCGTACGGCTCTTGGCGGCCGGCGGGGCGCGGTTGGCCACCTGTGCCCGAACCCCGGAGCACCTGCGGTCCCTCACCGCGTCCCTGAGCGCCGAGGGGTACGGGGAGCCGTTCACCCGTGCGCTGGACGTCACCGAGCCGGAGCCGCTGGAGCGGTTCGTGGATGCGGCGGCGGAACGTTTCAGCGGTCTTGACGGCGTGGTGGCCTGCGCCGGTGGCGCCCGCGGCCGCGGCATCGAGGACGCCGCTCCCCAGGACTGGTCGCTGACCTGGGAGATGAACGTCGGTCATACGGCCCGGCTGGTGAAGGCCGCGGTGCCGCATCTGCGCCGGGCGGGCGGCGGCTCCGTGGTGGTGATCGCCTCCATCTCCGGCTGGAAGCCGGGGCCCCAGGCGCAGTACGGGGCGGCCAAGGCCGCCCAGATCCATCTCGCCGCCTCACTCGCCCGTGAGCTGGGCCCGGACGGGATCCGGGTGAACGCCGTCTCCCCGGGGTCCATGCTGATCCCCGGGAAGCGATGGGACCGGATGCGCACCGAAGAGCCCGAGGCCTACGCCCGGTTCACGGCCGAACTGCCGCGCGGTGAACTGGTCACCCCGCGGGAGGTCGCCCAGGTCGTGGCGTTTCTGCTCTCGGACGCCTCGAGCGGGGTCTCCGGTGCGCATCTGCCCGTGGACCGAGCCCAGAACGCCCCCACGCCGGGAGGTTATTGACCCCCCGGCGCTCCCCCGAGCGGAGGCGCTCCGGACACGTCACCGGCCGCCCACATGGAGCGGCCGGAGACTTCACTCGAGACACCGGCGGGGCGGGGCCCCGTGGCCGGACGCCTCTCAGGCGGCCATGCCGAGCACGGTCCGGGAGCGCTGCTCGAACTCCCTGACCATGGGCTCCCCGCGGTGCGGCCGCAGCCGGGTGCGGAAGTCGCGCAGCGCCTGGATCGAGCGCTCGCTGTGCACCCCGCTGAGGGTGTCGAGTGCCTCGCCCGCGGTGTCCACGGCCTCGTCCAGCCGGTTCTGCTGGAGGTAGGCCGTGGCCAGCACGGATCTGCTGATGGCCTGGCGCCGGCGCCGCTCGGCGTTGGCGCGCACGGATTCGGCGGCGGCGTGCTCGGCGTCCGAGGCGTTCCCCAGGTCGCGGAAGCACAGCGCCGCCTCGGCGGCCAGATAGTGGTGGTCGAGGAAGCGCACCCAGGGCGACTCCTGCTCGGAGCCCTGGCTGGCCTCCAGTTGGCCGTCGGCCGCGCGCAGCGACTTGGACGCCTCCCGGGGCTGGTCCAGCGCGGCGTAGCCACGGGCAGCCATGGCGTGCAGCCGCATCAGCCCGAGCGGGCTTCCGGCGTGTTTGGCGGTGGCGACACCGACCCGGGCCAACTCGACCCCCGCCTCGGGCTGGCCCAGGTTGGTCGCCAGATGGGACAGGCCGGCCAGGATCTGACCGCCCAGGACCCGGTCGCCGCCCTCGGCGCACAGCCGCAGCGCCTGGGTCATATAGCGCTGGGCCAAGCCGTATTCGGCGTTGTCATAGCTGCTCCAGCCGGCCATCGCGGCCAGCTTGGCGGCCGCGGTGAACAGCTGGCGCCGCTCCTGCGGTGGCGCGCCACGCTGCTGGAGCATGGGGACGACCTCGGTCGAGAGATAGAGCACGATGCTGGCGCGGACCTGGCCGCCGCCGAAGCGATTGTCCATCTCGTCGAACATGTTGATCGCCGCATGGACCTGTTCGACGCGGCCGCCTTCGGCCGCGGGTGCGAGCCGGGCGGTGTCCTGGTTCTCGACCAGCCACAGCAGCCATTCGCGCTGTGGGGTCACCAGCGCGCCGGCGACGAAGGGCACCGCACCCAGCAGGCTGCGGCGGGATATGTCGGTGGAGCCGAGTTCGGCGAGCGTGTGCAAGGTTTCTGCTACGTCCTCCCGGTAGGCCAGCGCCCGGGCCACGACCGGGCGCTGTCGGTCGGAGATGAACCCCAGCTCGGCGGGGCCCACGGGCCTGCCGAGCCGGTGGGAGAGCACGGCGGCGATCAGCTCCGGCGTGGTGCCGCGCGGCTGTCCGCCTTGCAGCCAGCGGGTGACGGACGCCTTGTCGTAGTTCGACTCGCGCCCCTGCCTACGGCCCAGTTCATTGACCCGCAGGGCCAATGAGGCGTAGGAGCACCCGGATTCCTTCAGAGCGGCGGCCAACGCGCCGTTGGACACGGCGCCTTGGCGCCCGCTTACCGGCTGTGCGTGATGCGTCACCGTGACCGTCCCCGTTTCGAGCCACGGCGGTCTGCGGGATCCCCGTCGCGCACTGCCCACCGGCTGGCCGGAGGCCTCAACGACGTTGTCGACATGGGTAGTTGGGAGCCCTCGCCATAGAGGGTGAGATGGGTCACGTGCTCACTATGCGTGGTGAAGCCGTCACCCCGCAAGCTTCGTTCTGATAATTTCAAAGCGTTACGCTCGCTCTGTCTGTGTCATCCATCGCGTGGCACACTGTGCAGGCATATGACAGCCATTCCTACGGGAGGCGGACGTGAGCGAGGCACGGCCGGCCGGCGCCGCCCCCACCCTCTTGCGGAGAGTTCTGGGCAAGCGTCTGCGGCATCTTCGCGAGCGGGCGAAGGTGTCGTTCGAGGAAGCCGCGAAAGCCATCGAGGTCACCCCGTTGACCGTGCGCAGGATGGAAAAGGCGGAAGTCGGCCTCAAGATCCCGTATCTGAAGGAGCTGCTGCGGAACTACGGCGTCCGCGGCCCGGAGATGGAGGATTTCCTCGCTCTGGCACGCGAGGCGAACCAGCCGGGCTGGTGGCATCAGTTCCGCGATGTGCTTCCGGACTGGTTCAGTGTTTACGTAAGCCTCGAAAGTGAGGCCACCGTCATTCGCGCGTACGAGCCCCACTACGTGCCCGGACTGCTCCAGACGGAGGACTACGCACGAGCGGTGCTACGCATGGGCTTCCCGCGCGACACCGAGGAGGAGCTGGAGCGCCGGATCGCCCTGCGGGTCACGCGCCAGGCCCTGCTCACCAAGCCGGAGGCGCCGACCATCTGGGCCATCCTCGACGAGACGGTGCTGCACCGCCCGGTCGGCGGTTCGCGGGTGATGCGCGACCAGATCGACCACCTCATCGACACCTTGGACGTCCCCAAGGTCAGGCTGCAGATCATGCGGTTCGCGGCGGGGCCGCACCCCGGGGCCTTCGGCCCCTTCCACTACTTCCGCTTCGGATTCTCCGAACTGCCGGACGTCGTCTACACCGAGAGCCTCACCGGGGCGGTCTATGTGGACAAGCCGGCCGAAGTCGTCGCCTATCTCGAGGTCCTGGACCGGATGGCGGTCCAGGCCGAGCCGATCGGCGACTCCAGCACCATCCTGGCCGAACTGCGTAAGGAGCACTGAGATGCATGACCCCGTCTACAGCGGAATGCCGGCCACGGACCTGGGCACGGAGGGCTGGGAGAAGCCCTGGAGCGGGTCCAACGGCGGCACCTGCATCGAGGCCAAGCGACTGCCGGACGGGCGGATAGCGCTGCGCCAGTCCACCGACCCGGCCGGGCCCGCGCTGATCTACACCCGCGCGGAGGTGGCGTCCTTCCTGGACGCGGCCAAGGCCGGTGAGGCGGACTTCCTCATCGCCTAGGGCGGCCGTCCACGGTCGACTCCCCGAAACTCCCCGAAAACCACTACGCCCGCACAACCGCACAACCCCGCACCGCACTCCCGTCCCCGCCGTCCCGCCACGCACACTGAAGACGCCGTGGCGGGCGGCGGTGTCGTCCCCCTTGCAGATGTGCAGACCCCATGGGACCGACAGGATGCCGTAATGAACCTCGACCAGGCGGTGACACAGCACCGCACCCTGATCGTCGAGGGCTGCGACGGAGTCGGCAGGGACGCGCTGCTGACCGGTCTCGCCCGCCGGCACGGCTACACCGTCACCCGCGCCTCCCGCGACCTCCCCCATGTCGATCCGGTCCGGCCGTACCGCGAACTCCTCCAGCACGACGGCGCCCTCGCGGTCGACGCCGGGCTGGTCGGCGAGCTCGTCTACGGGCCGCTGCGCCGTGGCCACTCCCGGGTGACGTGGATTCAGGCGTTCGACTTCGCCGAGGCGGTGGCCGAGCGCCAGGGCGCCTTCGTCCATGTGACGGCCCCGGTGCACGTACTGGAGGACCGGCTGGCCGCGCGGGGCGCCTCGGCGGCGGCCCTCGCGGAGATCGACGCCGCGGTCACCGGCTATGACCACGCCTTTTCCACTCTCGCCGAGCACGCCCCGGTCCTCACCGTCGAGGAGGGGCCGGCGTCGGGCGGCGGTCCGGACCCGGATCCGGACCGCGGTGCGGCGGCGCCGGAGCCACCGGTGGCCTCGTTCGCCCGGCCCTTCCCGCGCATCCGCTCCCCCGTGCCGTTCGCCGAGCAGAGCTGAACTCCCCGGCACCGCACCTAAGTTGGTGCTCCGCGAATCGCATCCGTACGGCAGGAGACTGGCGCTATGACAGACGGCTCGTCCACCCCCGACCAGCAGGCCTCGACCAAGATCGACACAACGGTGCCGCATTCGGCCCGGATCTGGAACTACTGGATGGGCGGCAAGGACAACTACGAGGTCGACCGGATCGCCGGTGACGAGTACCGGGAGGTCGCCCCGAACATCGAGACCATGGCCCGCGCCTCGCGCGCGTACCTCATCCGCACCGTCACCCATGTGGCGGGCGAATGCGGGATCCGGCAGTTCCTGGACGTCGGCACCGGGCTGCCCACCTACGACAACACCCACCAGGTGGCCCAGCGGGTGGCGCCCGAGGCCCGCATCGTCTACGTGGACAACGACCCCCTGGTGCTCCGGCACGCCCAGGCGCTGCTCACCAGCACCCGCGAGGGGGTGACCGACTACATCGACGCCGATCTGCACGAGCCCGAGCGGATCCTGGAGGCCGCGTCGAAGACGCTCGACTTCGACCGGCCCATCGCCCTGATGCTGATGGGCATCCTCGGCCACATCCAGAACTACGACGAGTCGGTGTCGATCGTGCGGCGGCTCCAGGCCGCCTTACCGTCCGGCAGCTACTTCGTGCACTACGACAGCACCGACACCGACCAGGCGCTCAAGCAGGCACAGCAGGGCTACGACGACACCGGCGCCGTGCCGTATGTGCTGCGCAGCGTCGAGCAGATCGGCCGCTACTACGAGGGCCTGGAGCTGATCGAGCCCGGTATCGTGTCGTGTCCGCTGTGGCGCCCGGCCCCCTCCGAGACGGACATCGAGACCACCGATGTCCACGGGGGCGTGGCGCGCAAGCCGTGACGGCGGTGACGACCAAACGAATGGTTCGGCCACCGGGGAGGTAACCCCCGCCCCCGTCGCGTCGTCAGACACGGCGCCGGGAAGCGAGGCGGAGGGACGCGCGGGTGTTCGAGGTCGGGGCCTGGAGAGTGCCCTCCGTCAAGCGGCTGCTGCGGGCGTCGGTCGCCGGTGCCCCCGCGGTCGTACGGCAGTGCCGCGGCCCCCGGGACGAGGCGCCGGGGCGGCCGCGGCACCTGGCCATCATCATGGACGGGAACGGGCGCTGGGCCGCCCTGCGCGGCCTCTCCCGCACCCGTGGCCATCAGGCGGGGGTGCTCGCGCTGCCGCGGGTGGTGGACACGGCCCTGGAGGAGGGCATCGAACACCTGTCGCTGTTCTTCTTCTCCACCGAGAACTGGAACCGGCCGCGCGGCGAGGTGGCCGCCCTGATGCGGCTCACCGCCCAGTTGGCGGATGTCTTCCGGGGCTACGGCGAGCGGGGGGTGCGGCTGCGCTGGCTGGGCTCGGAGGCCCGGCTCCCCCGGGCCACACTGGCCGCGCTCCGCCGCGCGGAGGACGACACCCGCGACAACCACGCCATGACGCTGGCCTTCTGCTTCAACCACGGCGGCCGGGAGGAGATCGCCCGCGCCGCCACCTCGCTGGCCCGCGCCTCGGCGGACGGCGCGCTGGACCCCGGGGCCATCGACGAGGCGCTGTTCACCCGCCATCTGCCGCACGCCGATCTGCCGGACATCGACATGCTGGTGCGCACCTCCGGGGAGCAGCGCATCTCCAACTTCATGCTCTGGCGGGCGGCCTACGCGGAGCTCTTCTTCGTGGACACCCTGTGGCCCGACTTCACCGGTGAGGAGCTCCGCGCGCTGCTGGCCGCGTTCGCCTCCCGGAAGCGGCGCTTCGGTGCGGGGGTCGGCCCCGTCTGACGCGTCCGCCGCTCCTAAGCAGGTCGGAGGAAGTCCGCTACGGTCCGGGCAGCGCCCCGAAGGGGCGCGGGACTGTGTCGATGTGCGGCTCCGCCGCGTGGGCGCGACCAGCCACGACGGCGCCGCAGTCGGCCGACGACGCATCGCGGCACTTCCAGCGGAGCGCTCAGCGGATCTGGACGCCGGAGAGGGTGCGGGCGATGACCAGGCGCTGGATCTCGCTGGTGCCCTCGAAAATCGTGTAGATGGCGGCGTCTCGGTGCATCCGCTCGACCGGGTACTCGCGGGTGAAGCCGTTGCCGCCGAGGATCTGCACCGCCTGGGCGGTGACCTGCTTGGCGGTCTCACTGGCGAACAGCTTGGACATGGAGCCCTCGGCCGACTCGAAGGGCCGGCCGCTCACGGCCATCCAGGACGCGCGCCACACCATCAGCCGCGCGGCGTCGATCCGGGTGCGCATATCGGCGAGCTGGAAGGCGACGCCCTGGTTGTCGATGATGGGGCGGCCGAACTGCTCCCGGGTCTTGGCGTAGTCGAGCGCGACCTCGTACGCGGCGCGGGCGGTGCCCACCGCCATGGCGCCGACGGCCGGACGGGACGCCTCGAAGGTGGCCATGGCGGCGTTCTTCAGCCGCTCCCCGCCCGACTTGGCCCGCTCCCGGGCGCGGGCGAGGCGTTCGTCCAGCTTCTCCTTGCTCCCGAGCAGGCAGCTCCCGGGCACCCGCACCTGGTCGAGGACCACTTCGGCGGTGTGCGAGGCGCGGATGCCGTGCTTCTTGAACTTCTGGCCCTGGGAGAGACCGGGGGTGCCGGGCGGGATGATGAACGAGGCGTGGCCCTTGGAGCCGAGGTCGGGGTCGACGACCGCGACCACCACGTGGACGCCTGCGATACCGCCGTTGGTGGCCCAGGTCTTGGTGCCGTTCAGCACCCATTCGTCCGTGGCCTCGTCGTAGACGGCGCGGGTGCGCATCGAGCCGACGTCGGAGCCCGCGTCGGGCTCGGAGGAGCAGAAGGCGGCGACCTTCACATCGTCGGCGTCGCCGTACATCTGCGGGATCCAGGTGCCGATCTGCTCCTCGGTGCCGTTGGCGAGGACGCCGACGGCGGCGAGGCCGGTGCCGACGATGGACAGCGCGATGCCCGCGTCGCCCCAGAACAGCTCCTCCATGGTCATGGGGATGCCGAGGCCCGTGGGGTCGAAGTACTGCTGGGCGTAGAAGTCCAGGGAGTACAGGCCGATCTTGGCGGCCTCCTGGATAATCGGCCAGGGGGTCTCCTCGCGCTCGTCCCATTCGGCGGCGGCCGGGCGCATGACGTCCGCGGCGAAGCCGTGGATCCAGTCGCGCACCGCCTTCTGATCGTCGTCGAGCTCGAACGAGAACTCCGCCATGACCCCTCCACGTGCTTGTTACCTGCGGTAACAGCAGTCTGTTACCGCCCAGTAGGGGATGTCAACTCCCCCGGGCACGCGGGCCCCGCGGCCCCTTCGGGTGTTACGTTGCGCTTCAGCGTGGAGCGCGAGCGCGCCGGGAAGCGCGAGGTGCGAAGGCGCGAGTACGACATCGGGGGCGGGGAGGCAACGCATGCGGACCGGGACCAGCCAGCGGGACGACCAGCGACAGACGGCCCAGCAGAGGCGCAAGGAACTGCTGGAGGCCGCGGACCGGGTGGTGCTGCGCGACGGGCCAGAGGCCTCGATGAACGCCATCGCCGCCGAAGCGGGCATCACCAAGCCCATTCTGTACCGCCACTTCGGCGACAAGGGCGGACTGTACCGTGCCCTCGCCAAGCGCCACACCGACGCCCTGCTCGCCTCGCTGCGCGCGGCCCTGGACGCGCCCGCCGACGACCGCAGGCAGCGGGTGGAGGCCACACTGGACACCTATCTGGCGGCGATCGAGGCCCGGCCACAGGTGTACCGCTTCCTGATGCACCCGGCCGACCACGGCCAGCCGGAGCCGGAGACGAGCTTCGACGTGGGCCACCACTCCGCCCCACTGCTGCGGCGGCTCGGCGAGGAGCTGGCCACGGTGATCGCCGAGCGGGTGGAGCTGGGATCCGGCGGCGAGGAGGTGGCCCGGGTCTGGGGCCATGGGATCGTCGGCATGATGCACGCGGCCGGTGACTGGTGGCTGCGCGACCGGCCCTGCGCACGCGGCCAGTTGGTGCACCACCTCACCGATCTGCTCTGGGGGCGGCTGTCGCTGGCGGACGACCGGGTCGGCGCACCGGGCTTCTGAGGCCCCGGCGGCTCCCCGGCAGCGGCTCATGGCCCGCCGACCCCTCTACTCCTCGGCCCCCGCCGACGGCGCCCAGGGGGCGCGGCGGATCGCCCGCAGCGCCCTGCGCCGCCGCAGCCCGGCGAGCCGGTCGATGAACAGCCCGCCGTCCAGATGGTCGGACTCGTGCTGCAGACAGCGCGCGAAGAAGCCCGTGCCCTCGATCCGCACCGGCTCCCCGGTCATCGTCACGCCCTCGATCACCACGTGGTCGTAGCGCGGAGTGCCCGCCTCCAGGCCAGGCAGCGACAGACAGCCCTCCGGCCCGCGCACCGTCACCCCGTCGGCCGCCGCCGGCCGGGGGTTGACGACATGCCCCAGATGGCGGCGGTCCTCGTCGTCCGGGCAGTCGAAGACGAAAACCCGCAGCCCGACACCGATCTGATTGGCCGCGAGGCCCACCCCGTGGGCCGCGTACATCGTGGCGTACATGTCCTCGATCAGCCGGGCCAGCTCGGCGTCGAACGCGGTGACCGCCTCGCACGGCGCACGCAGCGCCGGATCGCCGAAGAGCCGCAGGGGCCGCACCGCTCCGCGGCTGCCCGGGATCACGCCATGTCGCATGGCAGCCAAGCCTACGGGGCCGGTGAGACGGGCCCCGCACGCGCGGCCGGGATTCGGGACAGCCGCCGGATCTCGATAGGCTGCTCTCCGACCGTGGCCTCCCGGCCGGCGACGCGGCACGGAGGGGGCATACCACCGGCGCCTCGGGGGGCAGGAGCGGCGCCGGTATGCGAGGAGGATCGAGAAGACGATGGCAGGCAACTCGGAGCCGCTGTCACCGCGGGCCAAACTGGCCGTGACGGCGGGCAGGGCCGCGGCGGCGGTATCGAAGGCCGCGGGTCGCGGCAGCGGATCGGTGATCGGCGGCAAAGTGGCCCTGCGCCTCGACCCCGATCTGCTGAGCAGGCTGGCGCAGCACCTGGACGTCATCCTGGTGTCGGCGACCAACGGCAAGACCACGACCACCCGGCTCATCGCCGAGGCGCTGCGGGCGGCCGGCCCGGTCGTCTCCAACGCGCTGGGCGCCAATATGCCGGCCGGTATCACCTCGGCCCTGGCGGGCGGCTCCGATGCCCGGTACGGCGTCATCGAGGTCGACGAGAAGTACCTCGCCGGTGTGGCGCGCGACACCGAGCCCAAGGCCATCGCGCTCCTCAACCTCTCCCGTGATCAGCTCGACCGCGCCGCCGAGACCCGCATGCTCGCCGAGAAGTGGCGCGAGGGCCTGACCGGCTCCAAGGCGGTCGTGATCGCCAACGCCGACGACCCACTGATCGTCTGGGCCGCCTCCTCGAGCCCCAATGTGGTCTGGGTCGCGGCCGGGCAGGAGTGGAAGGACGACGCCTGGTCCTGCCCGTCCTGCGGCGGTGTGCTGCAGCGTCCGGGCGACGACTGGGTCTGCGGGGAGTGCGGCTTCCGCCGCCCGGTCCCCAGCTGGGCGCTGAACGGCGACTACGTCCTCGACCCGCACGGCGCCGCCTGGCCCATCCAGCTCCAGCTCCCCGGCCGCGCCAACAAGGCCAACGCGGCCACCTCGGCCGCCGTCGCCGCCACCTTCGGGGTGCCCCCGCAGGTCGCGCTGGAGCGGATGTACCAGGTCCAGGCCGTGGCCGGCCGCTACGACGTGGTCACCTTCCAGGAGCGCCAACTGCGGCTGCTGCTGGCGAAGAACCCGGCCGGCTGGCTGGAGACCTTCTCGCTGATCGACCCGCCGCCCACCCCGGTGATCCTCTCGGTGAACGCGCGGGGCGCCGACGGTACCGACACCTCCTGGCTGTGGGACGTGGACTACACCCGGCTGGCCGGGCACCCGATCTGCCTGATCGGCGACCGCAAGCTGGACCTCGCGGTGCGCCTGGAGGTCGCCGGGCTGGACTTCCGGGTCTGCGCGGACGCGGACGAGGCGGTGCGGATCTCCCCGCCCGGCCGCATCGAGGTGATCGCCAACTACACCGCGTTCCAGGACCTGCGCCGCCGGGTCGGCAACTGACCCCCGTACGAGAGGCACGAAGATGCGTAGCATGAGCCAGAACGGCCTGCGTCTGGTGTGGGTCTACCCGGACCTGCTGAGCACGTACGGCGACCAGGGCAACGTCCTGGTGGTGGAGCGCCGGGCGCGGCAGCGCGGGCTGGAGGTCTCCCGCCTGGACGTCCGCTCCGACCAGCAGATCCCCACCTCCGGGGACGTCTATCTGATCGGTGGCGGCGAGGACCGCCCGCAGCGGCTGGCCGCCGAGCGGCTGATGCGGGACGGCGGGCTGAGCCGGGCGGTGGCCAACGGGGCGATCGTCTTCTCGGTGTGCGCCGGGTACCAGATCCTCGGCCATGAGTTCGTCAACGACCTCGGGCAGCGCCAGCAGGGCCTGGGCCTGCTGGACGTGGTCAGCACCCGCGGCGAGGGCGCCCGGTGCGTCGGTGACGTGCTGGCCGACATCGACGAGCGGCTGGGGCTGCCCCCGCTGACCGGCTTCGAGAACCATCAGGGCGTCACCCACCTGGGCCCGACCGCCCGCCCGTTCGCCCGGGTCCGGTTCGGCAACGGAAACGGCACCGGGGACGGCTTCGAGGGCGCGTACAGCGACACCGTCTTCGGGACGTACATGCACGGCCCGGTGATGGCCCGCAATCCGCATATCGCGGACCACCTGCTGAAGCTGGCCCTCGATGTGAACGCGCTGCCGCCGGTCAACGACCAGTGGTACGAGGCGCTGCGCAACGAGCGGATCGCGGCGGCGACCCAGCCCGCCTGAGCCGCGCCCCGCTCGCTCGAGCGCAGCTCAGACGCCGTTCGAACACAAGGTGACCGCATGGCGGACATCAGGCCTTCGGCCGCGCCCCCGCCGCCCGCCCGCTTGTAGGGTGGCGGGGTCCCGCCGGACGACGCGGTCCGGCCGTCGGCCCCCATCTCAGACAGAGGTATGCGTGCCATGCGCATTGGTGTGCTCACGTCCGGCGGCGACTGCCCCGGCCTGAACGCGGTCATCAGGTCAGTCGTCCACCGTGCCACCGTCGACCACGGCGATGAGGTGATCGGCTTCCAGGACGGCTGGAAGGGCCTGCTGGAGTGCGACTACCGCAAGCTGGACCTGGACGCCGTGAGCGGCATCCTGGCCCTCGGCGGCACCATCCTCGGCTCCACCCGGGTGCGCCCGGAACATCTGCGGGACGGCGTGGAGCGGGCCAAGGGGCATGTGGCGGAGCTCGGCCTGGACGCGGTCATCCCCATCGGCGGTGAGGGCACGCTGAAGGCCGCCCGGCTGCTCTCGGACGCCGGGCTGCCGATCGTCGGCGTGCCCAAGACCATCGACAACGACATCGCCTCGACCGATGTGACCTTCGGTTTCGACACCGCGGTCGGGGTCGCCACCGAGGCCCTGGACCGGCTCAAGACCACCGCGGAGTCCCATCAGCGGGTGCTGATCGTCGAGGTCATGGGCCGGAACACCGGCTGGATCGCGCTGCACTCCGGCATGGCCGCGGGCGCCCACGCCATCGTCGTCCCGGAGCGCCCGTTCGACATCGAGGAGCTGGCCGGGACCGTCGGGGCACGGTTCGAGGCGGGCAAGAAGTTCGCGATCGTGGTGGTGGCCGAGGGCGCCAAGCCGCGCGAGGGCACGATGGACTACGAGGCCGGCGGCCGGGACGTCTACGGCCACGAGCGCTTCGCGGGCATCGCCCGCCACCTCTCCGTGGAGCTCGAGCGGCGGCTCGGCAAGGAGGCGCGGGCGGTCATCCTGGGCCATGTGCAGCGCGGTGGCACCCCGACGGCGTACGACAGGGTGCTGGCCACCCGCTTCGGCTGGCACGCGGTCGAGGCGGCCCACCGCGGCGAATTCGGCACGATCACGGCGCTGCGCGGCACGGACATCGCCCTGGTGCCGCTCACGGCGGCCGTGGAGCGGCTGAAGACGGTCCCCGCCGAGCGGTACCTCGAAGCCGAATGCGTACTGTAGGTACGACACAAGCCGGATACAGCCGATTCACACCGCGACCATCAATTGCGCAACCCACGCGGCGAGCGACCAGGTCCGCGAGAGCGGCGCCGGTTTAGGCGCAAAAAGGGGAGAGCTGATGGATCACGGCGGGCACGGCATGATGATGGATCTGCCGCCGTTCACGCTGTCGCGCGGGCTGGAGTTCGGCGGCGATCCGGTCTTCCTGGTCGGCTGTGTGCTGGCGCTCGGTCTTTACGGGTGGGGCGCCGCGCGGCTGTGGCGGCGCGGCGACGCCTGGCCGGTGGGGCGGGTGGTCTCCTTCGTGCTCGGGGTGGTGACCATCGCGATCGCGATGTGCACCAAGCTGAACGACTACGGCATGGTCATGTTCAGCGTCCATATGGTGCAGCACATGATCATCAGCATGGTCTCGCCGATCCTGCTGCTGCTGGGCGCGCCGGTCACGCTGACCCTGCGGGCCCTCCCCGCGGCCGGGCGCGGCCGCAAGGGGCCCCGGGAGCTGCTGGTCGCGCTGTTGCACAGCCGCTATATGCGGATCATCACCCACCCGGCGTTCACCATCCCGCTGTTCATCGCGAGCCTGTACGCGCTGTACTTCACCCCGCTCTTCGACTTCCTGATGGAGAGCAAGGCCGGGCATATCGCGATGATGGTCCACTTCCTCGCGGTGGGCCTGGTCTTCTTCTGGCCGATCATGGGCGTGGACCCGGGCCCGCACCGGCCCGGCTATGTGATGCGGATGCTGGAGCTGTTCGCGGGCATGCCGTTCCACGCGTTCTTCGGCATCGCGCTGATGATGGCGACCGAGCCCATGGTCGGCACGTACCAGCATCCGCCCGCCTCGCTGGGCATCGACGCGCTGTCGGACCAGACCTGGGCGGGCGGTATCGCCTGGGCCTTCAGCGAGATCCCGTCGGTGATCGTGCTGGTGGCGCTGGTCTACCAGTGGTACAAGTCCGAGCAGCGCCAGGCGCGGCGCATCGACCGCACCGCGGACCGGGACGGCGACCAGGAGCTCGCGGCGTACAACGCCTATCTGGCCTCGCTCCAGTCCCGGAGTAACTGAGTCCGGTCCCGGCGGCGTGCTGAGCGGGGTCCGCCTGGTCCCGCCGCCTGCGGCGGGCTGCTCCCCGCCCCGCCCCGCCCCTTCCCACAACTGGGGCTTGGCCCCAGACCCCGCTCCCCAAGCGCCGGAGGGGCTGGAAGACGGAGTTCCGCCGCATGATCCGCCGGACACCCCGTAGCGGCCAGGGCCCGGACCGCGAGACCATGGACCCGGGCCCTGGGGCCCGGGTCCTGGCGAAGGGGCGTCGGGACCGCCGTGAGGAGGTCGGGGATGCCCGGTTCCGCGAAGGCGATGACGATGGCCACGGTGGGGGGTCTGGTGCTGGTGACGGCCTACACCGTGGCGCTGGGGAGCAACGGCTGGCTCTGGTTCAGCTGGGTGGTGCTCGGACTGCTGACCGTGGGGGTCGTGGTGGCCCGGGGCTGAGACACGGGGCCGTCACCGGCCTTACGGAGCGGATCCCTACCGGGCCGAGGATCCCTTCGGAGCGGGGCCCGAGGGTCTGCCCAGCAGCCACCGCCATAACGCCGCCCACCACGGGACGCGTCCGGGGGCCGCCGCCTCGGACCCCTCGGTGCCGGACCGTGCCGGGGCCGTCGTCTCCTCCGGCGTCGAGGGCACCCGCTGCCGAGGGGCGAGGAGGGCCTCGACGGGGAGGTCCATGATGTCCGGCTCGGGGCGCCGGGGCATGAACTCCACCGGCAGCTCGACCAGATGGCGGGAGATCCAGGACGAGAGCCAGGTCAGCTCGGACTCGTCCACGGCCAGCCGCAGATCGGGCAGGCGCAGCAGCAGGGTGTCGATGGCGGTGTCCGTGATGGCGCGGCCGATGTCCTGCCCCGGGCATTCATGGGGGCCGCCGCTGAAGGCGAGATGGGAACGGTTGCCGTACATGGGCGCGCCGATGTCGGGGCGGATGGCCGGGTCGACGTTCCCGGCGGCCAGCCCCAGCAGCAGCATGTCCCCGGCCTTGATCCGCTGACCGCCCAGCTCGGTGTCGCCGGTGGCCCAGCGGCCGGGGACGACCGTGAGCGGGGGCTCGTTCCACAGCACGTGCTCGATGGCGTCCGGCAGCGTCATATGGCCGCCGGCCAGGGACGCGCGGAAGCGCGGGTCGGTGAGGACCATGCGCAGCGTGTTGGCCATCAGATTGGTGGTGGTCTCGTTGCCGGTGAGCAGCACCAGCCGCAGATGCTGGATCACCTCCTCCTCGGTGAGGCCGGAGGGGTGGGCCAGCAGCCAGGACGCCAGGTCCTCGCCGGGTTCGGCGCGCCTGCGGTCCACCAGGCCCTTGAGGGCGTCGGTGACGTACGCGTCGCTGCGCAGCGCCGTCTCGGTGCCCTTCATCAGGTCCCGGGTGGCCTCGACCAGCCGGGGGCCGTACTCGTCGGGCATGCCCAGCAGTTGGGTGAGGACGAGCATGGGCAGTTGCTGGGCGAAGGCGGTGACCATTTCGGCGCCCCCGTCGGCGCAGATGTCGTTCACCAACTGGTGGGTGAAGCGGGTGACATGGCGGCGGATCCCGCGGCGGTCGAAGCGCCCCATGGACTCGGTGAGCGCGGCCCGCAGCCGTTCGTGCTCGTCGCCGTCGGCGAAGGTGCACATGGGCTGCCAGCCGACCACCGGCAGCAGGGGCGAGTCGGCGCCGATCTTCCCGTCCTTCCAGGCGTGCCAGTGGCGGGAGTCGCGGGAGAAGCGGGAGGGGGTGCGGGAGACCTCCAGGTTCTCGCGGTAGCCGAGCAGCAGCCAGGCCGGTATGCCACCGTCCAGCACGATCGGGGCCACCGGGCCGTGCTCGGCGCGCAGCCGCTCGTACAGCCCCATCGGGTCCTTCTGGTTCTCGGGCCCGAGGAGGTCCACCAGAGCGCCGCCTCCGTCGGAGAGCGCGGTGTGGACGGGGCACCGGGTGGGCGGCAGATCGGCGGACCCGGTGCCGGGGGCGTCGGAATGAGGAGTCACGGTGTCTCCGGGGTCACGGTGTGCAGGGATTGCAGATGGCGCACGAGGGCGAGGAGGGTGTCGCGGCTGGAGACCCGGTCGCGGGCATCGCAGTCGATCATCGGTACGGAGTCGGGCAGATCCATGGCCGCACGCAGGTCCGCCATGGGGTGGACGGGGGCCTCGGGGAACGCGTTGACGGCGACCACGAAGGGCACCCCGCGCTCCTCGAGCCGCCCGACCGCGTCGAAGCTGACCTCCAGACGGCGGGTGTCGATCAGGACCACGGCGCCCAGGGCGCCCTCGAAGAGGCCGTTCCACAGGAACCAGAACCGCTCCTGGCCGGGGGTGCCGAACAGATAGAGCACCAGCCGTTCGTTGAGGCTGATCCGGCCGAAGTCCATCGCGACGGTGGTCTCGGTCTTGCGCTCGATCCCCGCGAGGTCGTCGACGCCGACCCCGGCCTGGGTCATGGTCTCCTCGGTGGTCAGCGGGCGGATCTCGCTCACCGAGCCGACCATGGTGGTCTTGCCGACGCCGAAGCCGCCGACGATCACCACCTTGACGGCGGCGGCCGCGGAGGCCGGGAGGGTGTCCTCGCTGCGCGGTCCGGCGATTCCCTCAGAGGTTCTGTAGTCCATGCATCACCGCCTGCAGCAGTTCGGGGTCGGGCAGCACGGCGGCCGGGACCGGCGCCCTGACCTCCACCCGGTCGTCCCGCAGCAGCCCCGCGAGGAGCACGGTGACGGTGGAGACGGGCAGGACCAGATACGCGGAGATCTCGGCCACCGAGAGCGGGAACTGGCACATCCTCAGCACGGCCGCGGCCTCGGGGGCCATCCCCGGCTCCGGTTCGGCGCGGGCCACGATCAGGCTGACGAGCTCGACGGGCCGGTGCCGGGGCTCCTGCGGCGCGCGGCCGCGGCTCACGGTGTAGAGCCGCTCCGGGCCGCCCTCGTCCCACGGCTTGCCGGGCTCGCTCATGTCATGCGTCCGTCGACCCGCGGCGGGCTGCTGAGGTGCTCCCCGAGCCGGGCGACGAGGTCTCTCATGCACTGGCCCATCAGCCCGGCGTCCACGCTGTCCTCGGCGAGCACCGCCAGATACGAGCTGGTGCCGGCCGCCATCAGATAGAAGAACCCGCCGTCGACCTCGATGACGACCAGCCGCATCCGCCCGTCCCCCTCGGGGAACTCGGCGGCGATCGCGCCGGAGAGGCTCTGCAGCCCGGCGCAGGCGGCGGCCAGGCGGTCGGCGGTGTCCTTGTCGGCGCCGACCTGGGCCATGCACAGGCCGTCCGAGGACAGCAGGACCACGTGCCGGGTCTCCGGAACGCTGGACGCCAGGTCCCGGAGCATCCAGTCCATGTTGAACCGCGGTTGCGTCACTTGCCTACTCATCCTTGTCCGACGTGTTCGGGGTGCTCGAGCTGTCCGGGGTGCTGGGGGACTTACGGGGGTCCGGCGCGTCCGTGGCGGCGTCCGCCGCCGGGATCGGCTCGCCGTTGAGCCCCTTGGTGAAGGCGTCCAGCCAGATCCCCGGCTGTACCGGCTGCCGGGCCGGATCGCGGGGCGTGGCGGACGCCGCCGGGGGTGCGGAGTCGACGCGGAACGGGGCCGGGGCGGTCATGGGCATCCGGCGGCGGCGCTGCGGGAGTCCGGCGCCGTTCTGCCGGAAGCCGGGGCCGGGGCGGCCCTGCGCCACCGGGCCGGGGCGAGTGGGCGACGGCAGCGGTGTGGCCCGCTTGATGGGCTTGGGCGGCGGCAGTTTGGCCGCGCGGGCGATGGCGCCGCCGGGCGCGGGGGTGGGGCAGATGATGTCCTGCGGTACGACCAGCACCGCGCGCACCCCGCCGTACGCCGAGGGCCGCAGCGAGATCTGGAACCGGTACCTCACGGCGAGCCTGCCGACCACGGCCAGGCCGAGCCGCGGTGTCTCCCCGAGGTCGTTGAGGTCGAATCCGGTGGCCGCCTGGAGCAGCACCGCGTCGGTGCGTCTGCGCGCCTCCTCCGACAGGCCCACCCCGGCGTCCTCGATCTCGATCGCGACCCCGGACTGGACCTCGATCGCGGTCAGGTGCACCCGGGTCTTGGGCGGCGAGTAGCGGGTGGCGTTGTCCAGCAGTTCGGCGAGGGCGTGGATCAGCGGCTCCACCGAGGGGCCGACGATGGCGACGTCCGCCACCGAGTGCAGATCCACCCGCTCGTACTCGAGGATGCGGGACATGGCGCCGCGGCAGACGTTGAACAGCGGCACCTCCTTCTGCCACTGACGCCCCGGGCGCGAGCCGCCCAGGACCGCGATGGAGTCCGCCAGCCGGCCGATGAGCGCGTTGCCGTGGTCCAGGTGGAGCAGATCCTCGAAGACGTCCGGGTCGGCGCCGTGCTTGTCCTCCATCTCCCGCATGTCCTGGGCCTGTTGGTGGACGATGGCCTGCACCCGGCGGGCGATGTTGACGAACGCCCGCTGGGCCGCGTCTCTCAGGTCCTCCTCGGTCCGCACGGTGTCCAGCACCCACCGCAGCAGTTGCTCGTGGGCGGCGTCGAAGTCCGGGTCGAGGTTGGGCGCGTAGTCGACGTCCTTCATCGCCTCGTGCACCATGGCGCCGCGCCGCAGCCGGGCCACCGTCGCGGGGAGCACCTCCCGGGTCAGCCGCCGGATCTCCGCCTCCTGGTCCGCCAGGCGCTGCCGGAACCCGGCCTCCTGGGCGGCGAGCCGGGTGCGCAGCGTGGTGATCAGCCGGCCGCGGCGCATCGCCTCGGCCGCCGCGAGGGCCACCGCGAGCGTCGCCGCCACTCCGCACCAGGCGACCATGGCCCGCGCCCCGGACGGGACCACGGCGACGGCCAGCCCCGCGCAGAACGCCATCGCGGCGGGAGGGATGACCCATACGAGCGTGGAGGCGGGCCGTCGGCCTCCGGGTGAGGTGCCGCCTCCGGATGAGGTGCCGGCGAAAACCATGGGCATCCTTAAAAACAGCGAAGAGAAAATGAGTGCGAAATGCGGGCGATGAACCAGCCCGTCATGGGCCCTGGAGCATAGCGGTTTCACCGTCGCATGAATCGAAGATGCTTTTTTCTTCGGAATGCATCACGGTGAATTCAAAGAGCGCGAAAAAGCGATCATCCACACTCACTCTTTGACCGTGAATGATCGGCCCAGAGCGAATCTGCTCATGGCGAAGGAGTCTGGGCAGCGTGCTGCCCGGTCCCTTAGCGTCCCGGCATGAGCACTGGGAACGCATGTGTGATCGGGGCGACGGGGCAGATCGGCCGGGCGGCGGTGCGCGCTCTCGCCGAGGAGGGATGGCGGGTGCGGGCCGCCTCGCGCGGCGGGGGCCGCGACGAGAGCTGGCCCGGGTCGGTGGAGAGCGTGACCATGGACCGGGACGACGACGCCGCGGTGGCCGCGCTGATCGGCGACGGCTGCGATGTGGTGCTGGACTGCGTCGCCTACGGCCGGGCGCACGCACGGCAGTTGCTGGGGCTCGCGGACCGGATCGGATCGGCGGTGGTGATCTCCACCGGAGCGGTGTACGAGGACGACCGGGGCCGGGGCTTCGGGACCCAGGACCAGCCGGACGGCGCCCCGCGGTATCCGGTGCCGCTCCCCGAGTCCCAGCGGACCGTTCCGCCGGGCGACGGCTACGGCAGCCGGAAGGTGGCGCTGGAGCGGGAGCTGCTGGCCGCCGGTGACCGGCTGCCGACGACCGTGCTGCGCCCCGGGGCGATCCACGGCCCGCACTGCCGCACCCCCCGTGAGCTGTACTTCGTCAAACGGGCGCTGGACGGGCGGCCGGTGCGGATCCTGGCACACGGCGGCCGCAGCCGGTTCCATCCGGTGCATGTCGACAACATCGCGGAGCTGGTGCGGCTGGCCGCCGGGCGGCCCGGTTCCCGGGTGCTCAACGCGGGCGATCCGCAGGCCCCGACGGTCGCCGACATCGCCGCCGCCGTGGACGCGGTGCTGGGGGTGCGCAGCGAGCTGGTGCTGGTCGACGGGGAGCCGCCGCATCCGCATGTCGGCAGCACGCCCTGGAGCCTGGCCCACCCCATCGTCTACGACATGTCCGCGGCCGAACGGGAGTTGGGCTACCGCCCGGTGACCGGCTATGCGGAATCGCTGCCGGCGACCGTCGCCTGGCTGGCGGACCGGCTGGCGGCCGCCCCGGACTGGCGCACGGCCTTCCCCGACATGGCCGCCGCCTACGACCCGATGACCGATCTGTTCGACTACCCGGCCGAGGACGGGTGGCTGCGGGACGTGCGGCGGACAACCGGAACCGGGCCCGTGCGGGGAACACACCGGCCCGGCCCAGCACCGCATACCGCCGACTAGCCGACTAGCCGACTACTTGACGACGGCGGCTGCCTCCTTCGCGGCCTTGGCCGCCTTCGCGGACCCGCCCGACTTCGCGGGCACCGGCGTGGCGTGCGGCGCGCAGGTCACGTCCTTGGTGTCCACCGTGCCCTTGAGCAGGTAGGCGTCCACCCGGTCGTTGACGCACGGGTTCACCAGACCGGTGACCCCGTGCGAACCGGCGTCCTTCTCGGTCACCAGACGCGAGCCGTTCAGCCGCTTGTGCAGCTCCACCGCGCCCTCGTACGGGGTGGCGGCGTCACGGGTGCTCTGCACGATCAGCGTCTTGGGCAGCCCCTTGGCGGCCCCCACCTCCAGCGGGGTCCGCTGCTTGGCACCCCAGGTGGCACACGGCAGGTTCATCCAGGCGTTGGACCAGGTCAGGAAGGGGTAGTCGCGATGGAGCCGGGTGTTGTCCCGGTCCCACTTCGCCCAGCTGGTCGGCCACTTGGCGTCGGCGCACTCGACGGCCGTGTAGACGGCGTTGCCGTTCTCCGAGGCGATGTTGCCCGCGGTGTCGGACATGTCCGGGCCCGCGGCCTCGACCAGCGCCTTCTCATCGCCGCCGAGGTAGTCGCTCCACACCTGGGCGACCGTGGCCCACGACGAGTCGTAGTACGGAGCGCTCTGGAAGAACCCGAGCAGCTCGGCCGGGCCCACGACCCCGCCGATGGGGCTCTTCTTGGCGGCCGCGCGCAGGGTCTCCCACTGCTTCTGGACCTTCGCGGGGGTGTCGCCGATGTGGTAGGCGGCGTCGTTCTTGGCGACCCACGCCTTCCAGTCGTTCCAGCGCGTCTCGAAGGCCACGTCCTGGTCCAGGTTGGCCTGGTACCAGATCTTCTCCCGCGAGGGGTTCACCACGCTGTCCACGATCAGGCGGCGCACATGGGTCGGGAAGAGCGTCGCGTAGACCCCGCCGATGTACGTTCCGTACGACACGCCCAGGTAGTTGAGCTTCTTGTCGCCGAGCGCGGCCCGGATGACGTCGATGTCCCGGGCGGTGTTGGGCGTCGTCATCTGCGGCAGCATCCAGCCGCTGCGCTCCTTGCACCCTTCGGCGTACTCACGGGCCAGCTTGCGCTGGACGCGCTTGTCCGCCTCGCTGTCGGGCACCGGGTCCAGCTTCGGGGCCTTGGCGTACTCCTGCGGGTCGGCGCAGGAGATGGCCGCGGAGTGGCCCACCCCGCGCGGGTCGAAGCCGACGAAGTCGTACGCCTTCGACACCTTCGTCCACAGCGGGTTCTTGGTGGTGACCCGGGTCGGGAAGCGCAGCCCGGAGCCGCCGGGCCCGCCCGGGTTGTAGATCAGCGAGCCCTGCCGCTCGGAGGCGGAGCCGGTGTTGGCGATCCGGTCCACCGCGAGCTTGATGGTGCGGCCGTTCGGCTTGGCGTAGTCGAGCGGCACGGTGACATAGCCGCACTGGATGGGCTTGGCGAGCCCCCAGTCGGCCGGGCAGTCCGTCCAGTCGATGCCCTTCTTCGCGGCCTCGGCCGCGGCCACCGCCACGCCATGGGCCTCGGCGGCCCCGCCGGGCGTCCGCTCCGCCGCCCCGGCCGTGGGGGCGGCCAGCGCACCGGTTATCAGCGCACCGGCGATCACACCACCGGTCACGCCGAAGAGTGCTGTGCGTCTCACGTAGTCATCCCCCTGCTTTGTTGCGCCGCCAGGAGCGGCGATGATCACAGAGTTTCAGGGGGATTCTTCTGTCTGGCTTACCGCCGAGTACAGGGCAAACCGCCGATTCTTTATCAAGACGTGAACATCAGCCCACGGAGGCTGCCGCCGCGTCGAGCGCCCGGCGGAGGTGGAGGGCGTCCGGGGCCACGGCGGTGGCGAGGGCGGCGGGGCCGGTCAGCGGGGTGAGGACGGCGGTCTCGGCGAGGTGGCGAGGGGTGCGGGCCTTGGCCTCGCAGGACGGATCGACCACGAGCAGCTGACCCACCGCCCGATGCCCGCCGAGGACCGCGCCGCCGTCCCAGCCGGGGGCGCCGGGGCCGTGGGCGAGTTCCTGGTCGAGGAGCGGGCGCCCGGCGCGGTGGACGGTGAGACGGCTGGTCAGCCGGCCCGGGGATTCGCCGGTACGGCCCAGGATCTGCTCCTCGCGGAGCACGAGGCGGGCGGTGGGCGCGAGTTCGACCCGGGTGGTCATCAGCAGTTCGCTGCCGCGGGCGGAGATCAGGGGCTCGGGCAGCCAGTGCAGGGTCGCGCCGTCGGCGACGGTCAGCCGGATCTCGTAGTGCGCGGGCCCGGCCGCCCGTCCGGGCAGGGCGATGGTGGCCGCGGCCGAACCGATGCGCAGCCGGGCGCCCGGTCCGGCGGTCACCTCCAGCGCGATCCGGTCGCCGCCGAGGGGCGCGCTCATCGCCCCGACCACGGTGACGCACGCCTCACCGGCCACGCCCCGGGTCCGCCGCAACGCGAGCGGCCCGTCCCCGGCGAGCACGGGCAAGGCGGTGCCGCCGCGCCCGTCCGCCTCGGCGACGAGACGGGCGGTGGCCCGTACGGCCGGGCTCGAGGTGCCCGACCCCTGCCGCGTGGCCGCGGCTTCCCGTTCCGGGGCGCGACCGGGCGTCCGCAACGCGCGATGTGGGTGTGGGGGCGCACCACTCGGCCCGGCCGGGGCGTCCGGGACCGGGGTCATGCCGGGGCCGCTGTCCAGGCGGCCAGGCGGGTGCGGACCCAGTCGGCGATGGGGCGGACGCCGTCCTCGGCGACCAGGGACGTGAAGGCGACCGGGAGTTCACCGCGCTGGGCCTCGGCGTCGCGGGCCATGCGCGCCAGGTCCGAACCGACGTAGGGGGCCAGGTCGGTCTTGTTGACCACGAGCAGATCGGCGGTGGTCACGCCGGGGCCGCCCTTGCGGGGGATGTCATCGCCGCCCGCGACGTCGATGACGAACACCTGCGCGTCCACCAGGCCCTTGGAGAACGTCGCGGTGAGGTTGTCCCCGCCGGACTCGACCAGGATCAGATCGAGCGGCCCCACGGTCTCCTCGAGCTCCTCGACCGCCTCCAGGTTGGCGGAGATGTCGTCGCGGATCGCGGTGTGCGGACAGGCGCCGGTCTCCACGGCGGTGATGCGCTCCGGCGGCAGTACGGCGTTGCGCAGCAGGAACTCGGCGTCCTCGCGGGTGTAGATGTCATTGGTGACCACGGCGAGGGACAACTGGTCGCGCAGCGCCCGGCAGAGCGCGGCGACGGTCGCGGTCTTGCCCGAACCCACCGGTCCGCCGAGGCCGACGCGCAGCGCCCGGCGGGTGCCGTCGGGGCGGTGGGGGCCGGTGGCGCCGTAGGTGTGGCGCGGGGGGTAGGTGTCCGCGTGGTCGAGATGCATGGACGGCTCCGAAATTCCAACAGGGGCGGCACGGGCCCGGTTACGAGGCGAAGAGGCGTACGGACCAGGTGGCGTGCTGCTCGGCGGCGATGTCGAGCAGCGGCGCGGAGGCGGCGGGCAACGCGTCGGGACCCTCGTCGAGGGCCCGCCGCGCCGCGTCGGCGGCCCGCGCCACGACCTGGTCCAGCTCGGGGGCGAGGCGGGCGAGGACGGCGGTGGCCTCGAAGGGGTCGAGGCTCAGCAGCCGTACGACGGCGGTCGCGGGCCCGCTCACCACCTCGTACCCGGCGGCGTACGCGGCCTCCGGCGGCCCCAGCGCGGCGGCGTGCGCGGTGAGTCCGAGCACCACGGGCTGATGCGCCCCGCGCGGCCGGGCGGCGGCCAGGGCGTCCAGCTCGGGCGAGGGCCAGGCGGCGCGGGCGGCCCGCATCAACTGGCGCCCGAGCCGCCGCGCGGTGACCCGCAGCGCGGAGCTGGGCGTACGGGCATCCGCCGCATCGTCGAGCACGAGCGGATCGAGCCCGGCGGCGGCCGCGGCGGCGAGCCCGGCCGCGGTGAGCCCGACGGTGTGCAGCCGCCCACGGCAGAACGCCTCCAGGGAGCCCGCGTCACGAATCCGCCCCGCCGCGACAGCGGCCTCGGCCCCACCGGAATGCGCATGCCCTCCGGCGGGAAACCGCCCATCGGCAAGAACGAGCAACGCCCCGACCCCACCGAGGACTCCGCCCCCGGGCAACGGTTGACGGCCCCGATCCGGCCCGTCCGGCGACGGGGACCGGCCACCCGCGGCCGGGCCGCGGACGTCCCGGGGAGGGGGCGGGGTCTCGTTCGTGGGCATGACGGGCCACTCAGAAGAGGAAGTACCGCTGGGCCATGGGAAGTTCCGTCGCCGGGGCCGGTTCGACGGGCTCGCCGTCGATCGTCACGGTGAACGTGTCGGGGTCGACCTCGACCCTCGGCAGGGCGTCGTTCTCCCGCATATCCGCCTTCGTGACCCCCCGCGTGCCGCGGATCGGGGCGAACCGCTTGCGGAGGTCCAGGCGGCCCACCAGGCCGTCATCCAAGGCGGCTTGCGTCACGAAGTTGACCGAGCCCGCGGCCGCCGCGCGGCCGAGCGCGCCGAACATGGGGCGCGGCAGGACCGGCTGCGGGGTCGGGATGGAGGCGTTGGCGTCGCCCATCTGCGCATACGCGATCTGGCCACCCTTGATCACCAACTGCGGTTTGACGCCGAAGAACGCCGGGTCCCACAGCACCAGGTCGGCCAGCTTCCCGGGCTCCACCGAGCCGATCTCTCCGTCGAGGCCCTGCGCCACCGCCGGGTTGATGGTGTATTTGGCGACATAGCGACGCGCCCGGAGATTGTCGGCGCGGCCGTCCCCGGCCAACGCCCCGCGCCGTCGCTTCATCACATGCGCGGTCTGCCAGGTGCGCAGCACCACCTCGCCGATCCGCCCCATCGCCTGGGAGTCGGAGGAGATGATCGAGATCGCGCCGAGGTCGTGCAGGACATCCTCGGCGGCGATCGTGCTGGGCCGGATGCGGGACTCGGCGAAGGCGAGGTCCTCGGGGACGGCCGGGTTGAGGTGGTGGCAGACCATCAGCATGTCGAGGTGCTCCTCGACGGTGTTGACGGTGTGCGGGCGGGTCGGATTGGTGGAGCTGGGCAGCACGTTCGGCTGGGAGACCACGGTGATGATGTCGGGCGCGTGCCCGCCGCCCGCGCCCTCGGTGTGATACGCGTGAATGGAGCGCCCGCCGATGGCGGCGAGGGTGTCGCCGACGAAGCCCGCCTCGTTGAGGGTGTCGGTGTGGATGGCGAGCTGGGCGCCGCTCTCCTCGCATACCCCGAGGCAGGCGTCGATCGCGGCGGGGGTCGCCCCCCAGTCCTCATGGATCTTGAATCCGAGCGCTCCACCGCGCAGTTGGGACCACATCGCCTCGCGCGAGACGGTGTTGCCCTTGCCGAGCAGCCCGATGTTGACCGGAAGCCCCTCCAGCGCCTGGAACATCCGGGCGAGATGCCAGGGTCCTGGGGTGATGGTGGTCGCCCTGGTGCCCTCGGCGGGTCCGGTGCCGCCACCGACGAGGGTGGTGATCCCGGAGCAGAGCGCCTGGTCGACGAGGGTCGGGGAGATGAAGTGGACATGGGCGTCGATGGCACCCGCGGTGAGGATCCTGCCGTTGCCCGCGATGACCTCGGTCTCGGGCCCGATGACGAGGTCGGGGTGGACACCGTCCATGGTGTCGGGGTTCCCGGCCTTGCCGATCCCGGTGATACGGCCGTCACGCAGGCCGATATCCGCCTTGACGATCCCCCAGTGGTCGAGCACGACCGCACCGGTGATCACGGTGTCGGGGGCGCCCTCGGCACGGCCGGCCCGGGACTGGCCCATGGATTCGCGGATCACCTTGCCGCCGCCGAAGACCGCCTCGTCCCCGGCCCGGCCGGGCCCGCCGCTCCGGTCCTCCTCGATCTCGATGAGGAGATCGGTGTCGGCGAGCCGGATGCGGTCCCCGGTGGTGGGGCCGAAGAGATCGGCGTACGCGGCGCGGTTGAGCTCAGCGGTCATGCTGCACCTTTCCGTTCGCTTCTCCGCCCGCGGGGCGCCGGCGCGCCCCGTCGTCCATGTGCCGCCCGGCGGCCTGGCGTGCGACGCTCACAACCGCCCTCCCGTCTCCCCGCGCAGCCCCGGCACGATCCGCTCCCCCGCGATCGGGATCAGGGCGACCTCCACGGGGATGCCCGGTTCGAAGCGCACGGCGGTGCCCGCGGCGATGTTCAGCCGCTTGCCGTGGGCGGCGGCGCGGTCGAAGTCGAGGCCGGGGTTGGCCTCGGCGAAGTGGTAGTGGGAGCCGACCTGGACGGGCCGGTCGGCGGCGTTGAGCACGGTGAGACGGGTGACCGGCCGCCCCTCGTTGAGGCGCACCGGCTCATCGGCGTGCAGGATCTCTCCGGGGATCATGGGCGGGCCCCCGTCAGACGATCGGCTGATGGACGGTGACCAGCTTGGTGCCGTCGGGGAAGGTGGCCTCGACCTGCACGTCCTGGAGCATCTCGGGTACGCCCTCCATCACCTCGTCGCGGGTGAGCACCCGGCGGCCGGAGGCCATCAGCTCGGCGACTCCGCGACCGTCGCGGGCGCCCTCCAGGATGTGGGCGGTGATCAGCGCGGTCGCCTCGGGATGGTTGAGGAGCACGCCCCGGGCCCGTCGTTTCTCGGCCACGTCGGCGGCCACATGGACGAGCAGACGTTCCTGCTCATGCGGGGTCAAGTGCACGCTTCCCACCTCATTCTCACCCTCATCGCACGGAAGCCCTCATCTCGCGGAAGCCTCATCCGGCGCAAGCCTCATCCGGCGCATGCCTTGATCAGGCGCAAGCCTTGATCCGGCGCAAGCCTTGATCCGGTGGAAAACATCCACTCGGCGCGGTCCCGACTCGCGCCCGCCCTTCGCAGGCTAGTTCCGCGGCATTTCATCGGCGTTAACTGAACCATTGGCCGAGCAACCCCGATCAATCCGATCGATGCTGGTCGAGACGGTCTTATGAGCCACGGTCACGCCTTCGTACCCCCTCGGCCACCGCCCGGCATCCGCTCGGCGGACCCGTACGTCCGGCTATCGCACTTGACGGCCCCACCGCGTACCCCCGATTCTCATCACCGCAACACCATGATTCACCTGTTCCGCTCCAACCCCCCACATCACAACGGAGCCCAACTGTGAAGCGAATAGCGTCAATTCGCCGCGGAAGTCTCGCGGCGGCAACCGGTGCCGCGCTCGCCGCGGCCCTGCTGAGCGGCGCCTCCGGCGCCGAGGCCACCGTCAACGCCAAGGCCGCCGCCCCCGACGTGGACATCGCGGCCGTCAAGGCCGATCTGGGCGAGCTGCAGTCGATCGCGGACGCCAACGGCGGCAACCGCGCCCATGGCGAGCCCGGCTACCAGAAGTCCCTGGACTACATCAAGGGCAAGCTGGACGAGGCCGGATTCACCACCTCCGTCCAGGAGTTCACCTCCGGCGGCAAGAAGGGCTACAACCTCATCGCCGACTGGAAGGGCGGTGCCGACGACAAGGTCGTGATGGCCGGTTCCCATCTCGACTCGGTCGAGGCCGGCCCCGGTATCAACGACAACGGTTCCGGCTCGGCCGCGATCCTCGAGGTCGCGCTCGCCGTGGCCAAGGCCGACCTCCAGCCCTCCAAGCACCTGCGGTTCGCCTGGTGGGGCGACGAGGAGGACGGCATGGTCGGGTCGACGCACTACGTCGACAGCCTGGCGGCCGACGACAAGTCGAAGATCGACTCCTACCTCAACTTCGACATGCTCGGCTCCCCCAACCCGGGCTACTTCGTCTATGACGACGACCCGGAGCTGGAGAAGGTCTTCAAGGACTGGTACGCGGCGAAGAACATCACGACCGAGCCGGAGACCGAGGGCGACGGCCGCTCGGACCACGCCCCGTTCAAGGACGCGGGCGTGCGGGTCGGCGGTCTGTTCACCGGCGCCGAGGCCACCATGAGCCAGGAGCAGGCCGACCAGTGGGGCGGCAAGGCGGGCGAGGCGTTCGACCCGTGCTACCACTCCGCCTGCGACAAGACGTCGAACATCGACGACAAGGCACTGGACCTGAACACCGACGCCATCGCCAACGCGATCTGGACGCTCAGCTCCTGACGAGCACCCCCACACCGGACCGGCGCCGAGCCGGTCCGGTCCCGTCCGTCACTCCTCGCGGCCCGGACGCCGATCCCCGGCGTCCGGGCCGCGGTGTTCCGCCGCGATGCCGAAGCGCCGCCGTTCGCCCGGAGCGGACGAGGTCGGGCGCATCGACGACACGGTACTGATCACCTGCTCCTCCGCGCCCGTCTCGATCTCCTCGAGTCGCTGCAGGTCCGCAGCGGACACCAGGGCGACAAGCGGCTTCCCGTGGCGCGTGACGACCACCCTCTCGCCGCCGTACACCACGCGGTTGATCAGCTCCGCGAGCTCTGCACGGGCTTGCGTCACCGGAATCTCGTAAGCCATGCTGCCATCATATCTGGATGTACATCCTGTACATTTTTTACGGAGCCTACGACACCGCTGACGACGACGCCGAGAGGTGACGCGATGGAACGACCGACCGCGCGCTATGTCCTGCCCGAGTTCACCGAGCGCAGCAGTTCGGGGACGCACACCATGGACCCGTACTCCAAGCTGCTCTCCGAGCGCATCGTCTTCCTCGGCACCCCGATCGACGACACCGCCGCCAACGATGTGATCGCGCAGCTGATCCATCTCGAGCACGCCGCGCCCGACCAGGACATCTCGCTCTACATCAACTCGCCCGGCGGCTCCTTCGGGGCCATGACGGCGGTCTACGACACCATGCGCTTCGTCTCCTGCGACATCGAGACGGTCTGCCTGGGCCAGGCCGCCTCGGCGGCCGCCGTACTGCTGGCCGCCGGCACCCCGGGCAAGCGCCTGGCCCTGCCGGGCGCGCGGATCCTCATCCACCAGGCCGCGTTCAGCGAGCCGGTCGAGGGCACCACCTCGGATCTGGAGATCCAGGCCAATGAGCTGCGGCGCACCCAGGAGATGCTCGAGGAGATGCTGGTGCGGCACACCGGCCGGAGCGTCGAGCGGATCCGGGCCGACATCGACCGCGACAAGATCTTCGATGCCGAGGCCGCGAGGGCCTATGGGCTGGTGGACGAGGTCACCCAGAGCCGTAAGCGGCCGGGCCCGTCGCCGCGGACGAGGTGAGCGCGGTGCTGCCACCGGAGCTGCCCCCGCTGCCCGCGCTCACCCGCGCCGAGGGGAACCTGATCGACGGCTATCTGGAAGTGATCGATCTGCTGGGCCGGATCAATCCGGCGCGCGGCCGTGACACCTACGGCAGTCTGCGGGCCGCCCAGGCGCTGGTGGGAAAGGCCACCGCGCTGCGGGACGCGCTGACGCTGATGCACGACCGCGGGGAGAGCGAGCTGCACACCGAGACCCTGGCCCGAGCGCTGCGGGTGCTGGACGGGGAGCGGCGCGCGGAGCGCGTCACGCTGCCCCCGGCGCTGCGGGCCTGAAGGGGCTCGCCGGGGGTGCGGGCGGCCCGCCCCGTCGCCCGAACGGCGGAGCGGCATTCCGGCGCTCCGGACGGGACCGGCTTGCGTCCCCGCCCGCCCCGGGTCCGTTCCACCACCCGCCCCACCACGCCGCGGCACGGCCGTTCGGCCAGGTCATGGACGTATGGCGGGACGGTCGACATCACCCGAACGGCCCTGACGTGACCACCGTCACACCGCGCCCTCTCGAGTCGGAACCGGCGCCGGCCTGCGTGACCATCCCTGGAGACGACAGGACCCCGCCACCACACCGGGGCGGGGTCGGCTCACGAAGGGTTCCGTGTGATGTCTGCGCACATACGTATCCCCAGGATGTTCTCCCGAGCGAGCGCCGTCTCCGCCCTCACCGTCGCCGCCGTGGGCGGCACCGTGGCGACGCCGGGCTGTCCACCGGAGGCCGAGGCCGCGACCGTCGCCGCCAAGGCGCTGCGGATCGCGGCCGCCAAGAAGGGCGCACCGTACAAGTACGGCGCGGCAGGGCCGAAGCGCTTCGACTGCTCCGGGCTGACGCAGTACGCCTACAAACGGGCGGGCAAGCGGCTGCCACGCACCGCGGCCGCCCAGTACAACCGGACCCGCCACATCAAGGCCGCCTCCCGCAAGGGCGGGGACCTGGTGTTCTTCCACTCCGGCAGCGGGGTCTACCACGTCGGGGTGTACGCCGGCGGCGGCCGCCTCTGGCACGCCCCCAAGACCGGCCAGGTGGTGCGGCTGGAGCGGATCTGGACCAAGAAGGTCTGGTACGGACATGTGCGCTGACCCGCCGTAGGGGTCAGTGACCGTGGGTAGGTTGACGGGGCCGGGACACCGCTGTGGACCGGCCCCGTCGACCACCGGAGGCTTCGCATGGCGTATCTCAACCCGGTCCGGCACATCACCTTCGACGCCCGTGATCCGCACGCCCTCGCGCGGTTCTGGTCCCGGCTGACCGGCTACCCCCTGGAGGACTCCGATCCGGACGGCGAATGGGCGCTGATCGACCCGGGGCAACCCGGGGTGCCGGGGCTGCTGTTCCTGCGGGTCCCGGACGCCAAGGCCGTCAAGAACCGCGTGCACCTGGACATCCAGCCGCCGTCGGGCACCCGGGACGCCGAGGTGGAGCGGCTGCTCGGGCTCGGCGCGGGCGTGGTGGACGACCGGCGCACGGAGGACGGGCTGGGGTGGGTGGTGATGTCCGACCTCGAGGGCAATGAGTTCTGCGTGGAGCGCGGCGCCGAAGAGCGCGGTGTGGTGGCGTCATGAGCGAGCCGTTCCAGGCGGACCGGACCTACGATCAGGTGTATCTGCTCTTCGTCGACACCTCGGGATATTCGACGATCGTCCGTTCGAACCCCAGGGACCGCGCCGCCCACGCCTTCGATCTGCTGCGCGAACGGATGCGCGCCCGGATCGAGCAGTTCTCGGACCAGCACCGCTGTGCCCGCGGCGAATTATGGAGCTGGCGCGGCGACGGGGGCTTCTTCGCGGTCCACGACGACCGCGAGAGCGTGGCCCGCGATGTGGCGCTGGAGGCGGCCCGCGCCTTTCTCACCCTCGATCTGCGCCATCTGCGCGACGAGTTCGCCCAGGCGGGGGTGGACGGCGAGCTGCATGTGCGGATGGCGCTGCACAAGGGGGCGATACGGCACACCGGCGAGGGCCGGACCGGCACCATCCACTCCCCCGACATCAATCTGGCCGCGCATCTGGAGAAGGCCACTCCGCCGGACTGCCTGGCGGTCTCGGAGGATGTGTACCGCACCGCGGGGCCGTACGCCGAGCTGTTCGCCCATGTGGGAAGCCATGAGGGCAAGGACGTCTATCTGATGGCGGGCGACGGCGGTCCGGGCGGGGCGGCCAGGGCGTGGCTGGCGGGCCGGGGGCTGGCGGACGGCGCCCCGGTGCACGCGTACCCGGAGCGGCCGAGCCCGCAGGAGAAGGCGCGGCTGCTGGACGCGGCGGCCGAGGAGGTCCTGGACATGGGGACGGCGCTGCGCACCACCTCCGGCCGGCTGGTCACCACCGAGCGCCCGGCCCGCTTCCGGGACGCGGTCCTCGGGCTGCTGCGCCGGGGCGGCACCTACCGCTGCTATCTGCTGGACCCGTCCTCGGACGCGGCGGCCACGCTCTCCCGCCAGTACCAGGAGGACATGACGCGGAAGATCAAGGATTCGCTGGAGCGGTTCGGCCGTTTCAAGGAGCGCTACGGGGCGGAGGCCGACGGCCTGCGGGTCTATCAGACGGAGGAGTTCCCGGGCTTCTCGGCGCTCACCATCGATATGCGCGGGCCGGGCGGGCTGATCCTGTACTCCTCTTATCTGCTGGGCACGAGCCGGTACGGGGTGATCGAGCGCGGCGACATGCCGCACTATCTGATCGGCCCGGCCGCCGGGCGGGTCTACACCCGGATCCGTCAGCTGGCCGAGGCGCGGGCCTCGGAGGGGCAGGCCCAGCGCGTGCTGTGAGGGTTCGGCGGACGGGCGCTCAGCGCACCGGGACGGTCCACGGCAGGGCGATCCAGACGGTCTTGCCGCCGTCCGCGGTCGGGGTGACGAACACCTCGCCGCCCGACTCCGCGGCCAGACAGCGGACGATGACCATCCCGCGCCCGCTGTCCTGCTGGGTGGCCAGCGGGAGCCACCTGGGCCATTTCGGATGGCTGTCGGTAACCCCGATCTCCAGCCGCTGCTCGCGGTCGAGCCGTAGGTCCACGGTGAAGGTGGGCGACTGGCCCACGGTGTGCTCCACGGCGTTGGTGGCGAGCTCGGAGACGATCAGCCGCACGGTGTCGGCGGCCTCCGCTCCCGCCCCGAGCCCCCATTCCGCGAGCACGTCCGTGACATAGGCGCGTGCCGCGGGAACCGACGCCGGTGCGCTCGGCAGAGTGACGGATGCTTCCTGATGGTCTGCCATGACGGCCTGTCCCTTTCCGGCCGGGGCGCGGCTGCGGACGCGTTTCGAGGGTGGTACTGCGAAGCCGGTGAAGTCGTGGGCTGCCCCGACGGCTCTACGCGTCAGACTGCCACCAATGGTCTCCGTAACGGGGACGATCCACCGAGTTATGCATATATCTGTCGCCCAAAGCGGTGAACTCTGCTACGGAAGACCGGATTTGGAAGGCACACTGGGCCACTGGTGCGACACGCGCTGTGGGTGACGCGCCGAAAGGAAGGCGGGAGGGAGAACTGATGCGATACGGCCCGGCGGTGCGTCGTCGAAAGCTCGGTGCGGAACTGCGCCGCCAGCGCGATCTGGCCGGGCTCACCAGTGGTGAGGTCGCGGGCCAGCTGGGCTGGCACCAGTCGAAGGTGAGCCGGATCGAGACCGGGCGGAGCGGGGCCAAGCCCTCGGATGTGGCGCGGCTGCTGGAGGTCTACCAGGTCGCCGACCCGGAGCTGCGGGCCCTGCTGGAGGCGCTGTGCCGCGGCGGCGCCTCGGATCCGGAGGGGTCACGGCGCGGCTGGTGGTACGCGTACCGCGATCTGCTGCCGCCCGCCTACCGGGATTTCATCAGCCTGGAGGCGGAGGCTTCGGACGCGTACACCCTGGAGACCACGGTGGTGCCGGGCCTGCTGCAGACCCCGGACTACGCCCGGGCGGTGACCCTCGCGGCGCTCCCGGATCTGCCGGGGCCGCAGGTGGACTCGCTGGTGGAGGTGCGGATCGCGCGCCAGTCGGTGCTGCACGGCGAGCGGCCGCTGCGGCTGCACGCGGTGCTCGACGAGGCGGCGCTGCGGCGCGAGGTGGGCGGACCCGGAGTGATGACGGCGCAATTGCGCCATCTGGCCGAACTCTGCGCATTGCCCCAGGTGCAGCTCCAGGTCCTGCCATTCTCTATCGGAATGCCCATTGGTATGACAGGTCCTTTCATTATTTTCTCTTTTCCGCACATTAGTGACCTGGACGTAGTAGTTCTCGACCACCTGACGAGTAGCCTCTATCTGGAGCGGAAAGAAGACCTCCGGGCGTACAGCGCCGCGTTCGAAGTACTGCGCGCTCACGCCCTGACACCTGAGGATTCGTTGTCCTTCATCAACAAAATCGGGGGCGGCGCCTGAGGGGGCACCATGTCCAAAATGTCCGCCAACTCCGTCGACTGGCTGCGCAGCAGCTACAGCGTCGGGATGAACAACTGCGTCGAGACGGCCCTGTTGGGGCCCGACCGGCTCGGCGTGCGCGATTCGAAGAACACGGCGGGCCCCGTCCTGCTGTTCACCCCGTCGACCTGGGTCTCCTTCCTCGAGGGACTCAAGGGCGACGGCCCCGGCTCCGGCACCTCCCGCTCAGCCGGAACCGGAAGCTGATCCGTCAGTGAAGTATCTGTTCCACGGGTGAGCCGCTGAGCCGGTCACCCTCCCGTCAGTAAGCCATCAGGCGGTCGGCGCGGTCCTCACGATCACGTCGACCGCCTCCTCGACCTGCTCCTCCGTCAGATCCCCGCGCGCGGTCAGCCGCAGCCGGGAGACGCCGTCCGGGACGGACGGCGGGCGGAAGCACCCCACCATCAGCCCGGCCGCGCGGCAGTCCGCGGCCCAGCGCACCGCCTTCTCCGGCGACGGGGCCCGCACCGACACCACCGACGCGTCCGGCCGCACCGCGGTCAGCCCGGCGGCGGTCAGCCGCCCGTACAGCCCCATGGCGACCGTACGGACGCGGGCGGCGCGCTCCGGCTCCCGGCGCAGCAGCCGCAGGCTCGCCAGGGCGGCGCCGACGGCCGCCGGGTTGAGCCCGGTGTCGAAGATGAACGTCCGTGCGGAGTTCACCAGATGCTCGATGACCCGGGCGGGCCCCAGCACCGCACCGCCCTGGCTGCCCAGCGACTTGGAGAGGGTGACCGTGACCACCACGTCCGGCGCGCCCGCGAGCCCGGCCTCGTGCACCGCGCCGCGCCCGCCCTCGCCGAGCACCCCCAGGCCGTGTGCCTCGTCCACCACCAGCGCCGCGCCGTACGGCCGGGAGACACCGGCGAGGGCGGCCAGCGGGGCGGCGTCGCCGTCGACGGAGAAGACCGCGTCGCTCACGACAAGGGCGCGCCGCCGCGCCTCCCCCGCGTCCGCCTCGGCCGCCTCGGCCGCCTCGGCCGCGCCCAGCGCCTTGCGCACGGCCTCCGGATCGGCGTGCGGGACGACGGCGATCCCGGCGCGGGAGAGCCGGCAGCCGTCGATGAGCGAGGCGTGGTTGTCCGCGTCCGAGACGACCAGGGCGTCCCGGCCGCTCAGCGCGGAGACGGCGGCAAGATTCGCCGCGTAGCCGGAGGAGAACACCAGGGCCGCCTCGAATCCGCAGAACTCGGCGAGTTCCCGCTCCAGCGTGGAGTGCAGCTCGGTGGAGCCGGTGACCAGGCGCGAGCCGGTCGACCCCGCGCCCCAGCGGTGCGCCGCCGCGCCCGCGGCCGCCGTCACCTCCGGATGCCGGGCCAGTCCCAGATAGTCATTGCTCGCCAGATCGAGCAGCGGGGAGTCGGCGGGGCGGGGGCTGAGCCGGCGCACCAGCCCCGCCCGGTCGCGCCGCTCCCGCTGGGCGTCGATCCATGCGAACGCGTCGTCGCGGTCCTGGGGCATCGGCTGCCTCGCCTTCCGTGGCCTCGTCTCGGGCACCGACTGTCGGGTCCGGATAGAACGTAGCCTCGTCCATGCCCGGTCATGGTGTGGCAATACACACACCCCGATCAGCGCGTCTTGTACGGTCTCTCCTTGGCCGCGGACGGTGGGGTAGGAAAGGATCGTCGCCATGGACCTGCTGAACACGCTGGTGGAGAAGGGGCTGCGGCGCGAGACGCCCACCCGCGAAGAGGCGCTCGCCGTCCTGGCGACCTCCGATGACGAGCTGCTCGATGTGGTGGCCGCGGCGGGCAAGGTGCGCCGCGCCTGGTTCGGGCGGCGGGTGAAGCTCAACTATCTGGTGAACCTCAAGTCGGGGCTGTGCCCCGAGGACTGCTCGTACTGCTCACAGCGGCTGGGCTCGAAGTCCGAGATCCTCAAGTACACCTGGCTCAAGCCGGAGCAGGCGGCCGCCGCGGCGGGCGCCGGGGTCGCGGGCGGCGCCAAGCGGGTGTGCCTGGTCGCCAGCGGACGCGGCCCGACCGACCGCGATGTGGACCGGGTCTCCCAGACCATCGCCGCCATCAAGGAGGAGCACCAGGACGTCGAGATCTGCGCCTGTCTGGGGCTGCTGTCCGACGGCCAGGCGGAGCGGCTGAAGGACGCCGGGGCGAACGCGTACAACCACAACCTCAACACCTCCGAGGCGACGTACGGCGACATCACCACCACCCACACCTACGCCGACCGGGTCTCGACCGTGCAGCAGGCCCAGGCGGCGGGGATGTCCGCGTGCTCCGGGTTGATCGCGGGCATGGGCGAGTCGGACGCGGACCTGGTGGACGTGGTCTTCTCGCTGCGCGAGCTGGACCCGGACTCGGTGCCGGTCAACTTCCTCATCCCGATCGAGGGCACCCCGCTGGCCGGGGACTGGAACCTGACCCCGCAGCGCTGTCTGCGGATCCTGGCCATGGTGCGGTTCGTCTGCCCGGACGTCGAGGTGCGGCTGGCGGGCGGCCGCGAGATCCATCTGCGGACGCTGCAGCCGCTGGCCCTGAACCTGGCGAACTCGATCTTCCTCGGGGACTATCTGACCACCGAGGGCCAGGCGGGCAAGGACGATCTGGCGATGATCGCCGACGCGGGCTTCGAGGTGGAGGGCACCGATACGACGACGCTGCCCGCGCACCGCGCGGACGCGGCTGCCGCCGCCGGTTCCGGCTGCGGTGGCCACGGCGCGGAGGGCGGCGGCTGCGGCCCGTGCGGTGACGCGGCGCCCGCCGACGCCGTAACCGCCGACGCGGTCCCCGCCGACACCGTACCGGCCCAGGCGGCGGCCGGTGCGACGGTGGCCGCCCCGGCGGGCACGCTCGAGTCCCACGCCGACCTGGTCGCGGTGCGCCGCCGCGGCGCGGGCACGGATCTGCCGCCCAATGCCTGAGCCGCTGACCCCGGCCGAGCTGCGGGAGCTGGACCGGCAGCACGTCTGGCATCCGTACGGCCCGATGCCCGGACGCCAGGACCCGCTGGTCGTGGCGTCCGCGGCCGGGGTCCGGCTGCGGCTGGCCGAGCCGGTGGACGGGGTCCGCGAGCTGGTGGACGGGATGTCGTCGTGGTGGTCCGCCATCCACGGCTACAACCACCCGGCGCTCAACGACGCCGCGCGCGGTCAGCTGGACCGGATGAGCCATGTGATGTTCGGCGGGCTCACCCATGAGCCCGCCGTCCGGCTGGCCACCCGGCTGGTGGAGATCACGCCCGAACCGCTCCAGCATGTCTTCCTCGCCGACTCCGGCTCGGTGTCGGTCGAGGTCGCGGTGAAGATGTGCCTGCAGTACTGGCGCTCCCTCGGCCGTCCCGCCAAGCGGCGGCTGCTGACCTGGCGCGGTGGCTACCACGGCGACACCTGGCAGCCGATGGCGGTGTGCGACCCGGAGGGCGGGATGCACCGGCTGTGGTCCGGTGTGCTGCCCGAGCAGATCTTCGCGGACGCGCCGCCGCCCGGCTTCGACGCGGACCCCGACCCGGCGTACGAGCGCCACGTCCGCGAGCTGGTGGCCCGTCACGCCGATGAGCTGGCCGCCGTGATCGTGGAGCCGGTGGTGCAGGGCGCGGGCGGGATGCGCTTCCACTCCCCCGCGCTGCTGCGGGTGCTGCGCGAGGCGTGCGACGAGCACGACGTACTGCTGGTGTTCGACGAGATCGCCACGGGCTTCGGCCGCTCGGGCGCGCTCTTCGCGGCCGAGCACGCGGGGGTGTGCCCCGATGTGATGTGTCTGGGCAAGGCGCTGACCGGGGGTTATCTGACCCTCGCCACCACGCTGTGCACCCCGCGGGTGGCGGAGGGCATCTCGCGCGGCGAGGTGCCGGTGCTCGCCCACGGCCCGACCTTCATGGGCAATCCGCTGGCCACGGCCGTGGCCAGCGCCTCGATCGACCTGCTGCTCTCCTACGACTGGCGGCAGGAGGTCAAGCGGATCGAGACCGGGCTGCGGGACGGTCTCGCGGAGGCGGCCGCCATGCCGGGCGTCCGGGACGTACGGGTGCTCGGCGCGATCGGCGTCGTCCAGCTGGACCGTCCGATGGACGACGCGGCGATGGCGGCGGCGACGCGGGCCGCGGTGCGCGCGGGGGTATGGCTGCGCCCGTTCCGCGATCTGCTCTACACCATGCCGCCGTACATCACCGGCGACCACGATCTGGCCCGGATCTGCGCGGCGGTCCGGGCGGCCGCGGCCGCGGCGGTCTGACCGCCCGCCCCGCTCGCGGTCGGCTCTCCCCGGGGGAACGGGACCGACCGCGGGCCGGGGTACGCGAGGGGCGGCCCGGGGCACGCCCCGGGAGCACGAACGAAAGCGAAAGGCAACGGAAACGAAGATGTCAGTCCTGGTCGTCACCGGTACGGGCACGGAGATCGGAAAAACCGTCAGCACGGCGGCCGCCGCCGCCGCGGCGCTCGCACACGGCCGCTCGGTGGCGGTGCTCAAACCCGCCCAGACCGGTGTCGCGGAGGGCGAACCGGGCGACGCCGCCGAGGTGGGCCGGCTCGCCGGGCCGGTGACCCTGCTCGAACTCGCCCGCTACCCCGAACCGCTGGCCCCCGCCACCGCCGCCCGCCGCGCCGGACGGCCGCCGGTGCGGCCGCACGAGGTGGCGGAGGCGGCCGAGAAGCTGGCCACCGAGCACGACCTGGTGCTGGTCGAGGGCGCGGGCGGGCTGCTCGTACGGTTCGACGAGACGGGGGCGACGCTCGCCGACGCGGCCCGGCTGCTCGGCGCACCCGTTCTCGTCGTCGCCCACGCGGGCCTCGGCACCCTCAACGCGACCACCCTGACCACCGAGGCGCTGCGCGCCCGCGGGCTGGAGTGCCCCGGCGTCGTCATCGGCAGCTGGCCCGCCGCCGCGGATCTCGCCGCCCGCTGCAACGTGGCCGATCTGCCGGAGTCCTCCGGCGTTCCGCTGCTGGGCGCCATCCCCCAGGGCGCCCCCGCCCTGCCGCCCGCCGAATTCCGGGCCCAGGCGCCCGGTTGGCTGGCGCCCCGGCTGGACGGCACCTGGGACCCGGCACGGCTGGCCGCGTAGCGACACCCCCCGCCTGGGCAGAATGCCGGTACCGGCCATCGCCCAGCCCCGGGATGTCCGGGACAAACCGTCCACACCTGGGACAAGGGGGAGTTCCCATGCCCGTATCCCGTCGCACACCCCCGCGTGACGCCGTCCACCACCCGCTCTTCGCCCGCTGCTACGCCAGACTCAGCCCGCTGGCCGACGAGCGGGCGGGCCTCGGTGAGCTGCGCGGCGAGCTGCTGGCCGGGCTCTCCGGCCGCGTCATCGAGATCGGCGCGGGCAATGGGCTGAACTTCCCGCACTACCCCGAGACCGTCTCCGAGGTCGTCGCCATCGAGCCCGAGCGCCATCTGCGGCGGCTGGCCGCGCGGGCGGGGCTGCGCGCCGGGGTGCCGGTGGACGTGGTGCCGGGCGTCGCCGAGGCGCTGCCGGTCAAGAGCGAGGGGTTCGACGCGGCGGTGGCCTGTCTGGTGCTGTGTTCGGTGCGCGATGTCCGGCGTGCGCTCGCCGAGCTGCTGCGGGTGCTGCGGCCCGGCGGTGAGCTGCGTTTCCTCGAACACGGCCGGGCCGAGGGGCGGGTCCTGGCGACGACCCAGCGGGCGCTGGACCGCACGGTGTGGCCGCTGATGTTCGGCGGCTGCCATACGGCGCGCGAGGTGCGGTCGGAGATCGCGGCCGCGGGGTTCGAGCCGGTCGGCCACCGCCGGCTGCGCATCCCCGACCGGGGCCCGACGCTGCCGACGTCCCCGTGCGTGCTCGGCGCCGCCCGCCGCCCATCGGCGGTTTCGGGTCCCTGATCGCCTCCCGTCGGCGGCTTCCGGTTCCCGATCACCTTCCCGTCGGCGCCTTCCGATCCCCGATCGCCTTCTCGTCGGCGACTTCCGGTCCCCGATCGCCTTCTCGTCGGCGCCTTCCGGTCCCCGATCGCCTCCCGTCGGCGTTCGCATTCCCGTACGCACGCGTCCGCGGGCGCGCGTACCGGCGGCCGGGTCCCTACCATCGAGGGCACGACGTTCCGATACGGGGAGGCATCGTGTCCACACCGGCGGCGACGAAGACGGACGGGTTCGCGGACGGCGGCGCCCATGCGGCGGCCCGCGCCCGGTCCCTGACCAAGGCATACGGCAGCGGCGAGACGGCCGTGCTCGCGCTGGACGCGGTGGACGTGGAGATCGAACGGGGCAGGTTCACCGCGGTGATGGGCCCGTCCGGATCCGGGAAGTCCACCCTGATGCACTGTCTGGCGGGTCTCGACACGGTCTCGTCGGGCCGGGCCTGGCTGGGCGACACCGAGATCACCGGACTGGGCGACAAGGAGCTGACCCAGCTCCGCCGCGACCGGATCGGCTTCATGTTCCAGTCGTTCAATCTGCTGCCCACGCTCAACGCGGCCGAGAACATCACCCTGCCCATGGACATCGCGGGCCACAAGCCCGACCGGGAGTGGGTGGACCGGGTCATCGACGCCCTCGGGCTGCGCGATCGGCTGCGGCACCGGCCCGCCCAGCTGTCCGGCGGACAGCAGCAGCGGGTGGCGTGCGCGCGGGCGCTCGCCTCCCGCCCCGAGCTGATCTTCGCGGACGAGCCCACCGGCAATCTGGACTCACGGGCGGGTCTCGAGGTGCTGCGCTTCCTGCGGGAGGCCGTGGACGAACTGGGTCAGACGGTCGTCATGGTCACCCACGACCCGACCGCCGCCGCCCACTCCGATCTGGTGCTCTTCCTCGCCGACGGCCGGATCGTGGACCGGATGGAGCGGCCCACGGCCGAGGCGGTGCTGGAGCGGATGCACATCTTCGCGGCCGCCACCGCGCCGCCCGGGGCCGCCCCGGACCCCGATCCGCTCAACTGAGCGCCGGGCCCCGGGCCCGCTCCCGGCCGGCCGGGCCGCCGAATAAGGGTGAGCGGCCCCGAAAAGAGCCGATCTCGGATACGTTCGCGGTATCCGCGATCAAGGAGGGCTCATGGCAAGGCCGTTCCGTTTCGGAGTCAATCTGCTCACCCTTGAATCGGCCGAGGCATGGCGGGGGAAGTGCCGCCACGCAGAGCAGCTCGGCTATGACGTGCTGCTGACCCCCGACCACCTCGGCAACCCCGCCCCGTTCCCGGCGCTGGCCACCGCCGCCGAGGCGACCGAGCGCCCGCGGCTGAGCACCTTCGTGCTCAACGCCGGCTTCTGGAACCCCGCGCTGCTCGCCCGGGAGGTGGCCACCTGTGACGCGCTCACCGACGGTCGGCTGGAGCTCGGCCTGGGCGCCGGCTATGTCAAGGCCGAGCACGACAGCGCCGGGCTGCCGTTCGGTTCGCCACGGGAGCGGGTGGACCATCTGGTGCACACCGTGGCCGAGTTGGATCGGCTGCTGACCGATTCCGAGCACCGACCGCGATCCACCCAGACCCCGCGCCCGCCGCTGCTGCTCGGCGGAAACGGCGACCGGCTGCTGCGGCTGGCCGCGCGCCACGCGGACATCGCGGCCTTCACCGGCGCGGTGCAGCCCGCCGACAAGCCCCAGGGCACCCTGCAGCTGATCAGCCCCGAGGCCCTGGAGGGCCGGGTCACCGCCTTCCGCCGCTTCGCCGCCGAGGCGGGGAGGATCGACGAGGGCGATGACGCCATCGAGCTGAACTACCTCATCCAGATGGTCGGGCCCACCGACGACCGGCGCGCCAAGGCCCGCGAGCTGGCCCCGTACGCACCGGACCTCACCGAGGACCAACTGCTGGAGCACCCGGCGCTGCTGGTGGGCGACGCCAAGGAGATGGCGGGGCAGCTACGGGCCCACCGCGAGCGGTTCGGCTTCTCGTACTTCACGGTGCTGGAGCACAACATGGAGGCGTTCGCCCCGGTGATCGAGGAGCTGCACGGCAGCTGACCCGGCGGAATCCCGTCGACGCCGCGGTCCGCCCGATGGTGGGATACGACCATGAACGATCTTCGGATACGGACCGCGGCCCCCGCCGACCTCGACACCGTGCTCGCCTTCTGGAAGGAGGCGGCGGAGGGCACCAGCATCAGCGACGACCGGGCCGGGGTGGCCCGGCTGCTCGACCGCGACCCGGAGTCGCTGCTGCTGGCCGAGCGCGACGGCGCGCTCGCCGGGACCGTGATCGCCGGTTTCGACGGCTGGCGCTGCCATCTGTACCGGCTGGCCGTCCATCCCGGGCACCGCCGCCGCGGCGTGGCGACGGCCCTCCTGACGGCGGCCGAGGAGCGGTTCGCGGCCCTGGGCGGACGGCGCGGGGACGCGATGGTGCTCAACGAGAACGAGCCCGCCCACCACGCGTGGAGCGCGGCGGGCTATGAGCCGCAGCCGCAGTGGAGCCGCTGGGTCAAGCCGCTGCGCCGCTGACCCCGGCGGCCCTCCCGGGCGCGGCGCCCTAGCATGGGACAGAGGTGAACCGATGACCGAAGTCCTCCTCCTGGCCGTGGCGGTCCTGCTGGCGCTGGCCTGTGGCGCCTTCGTCGCGGCGGAGTTCTCGCTGACCACGGTCGAGCGCGGCGAGCTGGAACTCGCGGCCGGGCGCGGGGAGCGCGGCGCGGCCGGGGCGCTGAAGGCCGTACGGAGCCTCACCTACCAGCTCTCCGGCGCGCAGCTCGGCATCACCGTGACCAATCTGGTCGTCGGCATGCTGGCCGAGCCGTCCGTCGCGGCCCTGCTGGCCGGACCGCTCACCGCGATCGGTGTGCCCGCGTCGGCCGTCCGCTCGACCGCGCTGGTGCTCGGCACCTTCCTGTCGACCGTCGTACTGATGGTCGTCGGCGAGCTGGTGCCCAAGAACTGGGCGATCTCCCGGCCGCTGCCGGTCGCCAAGGCCGTGGCCACCCCGCAGCGCGTCTTCAGCTCCGTCTTCCGCCCGCTGATCAGTCATCTCAACAACACCGCCAACCGCACCGTGCGCCGGATGGGCCTGGAGCCCGCCGAGGAGCTGGCCTCCGCACGCGGCCCGCAGGAGCTGATCGCCCTCGCCCGGCACTCGGCCAAGGAGGGCGCGCTGGAGAAGGGCACCGCCGAGCTGTTCGTCCGCACCCTCAACCTCGCCGGGCTCACCGCGCAGAACGTGATGACGCCGAGGGTGCGGGTGGTGGCGCTGGACGTACGGGCCACCGCCGAGGACGTGGCCAACGCGACCCGCGCCACCGGGCTGTCCCGCTTCCCCGTCTACCGGGGCAGCCTGGACACCGTGGCCGGGCTCGTCCACATCAAGGACGTGCTGGCGGTCCCGCCCGAGGAGCGGCCCCGCCGCCCGGTGTCGGAGGTGATGCGCGACGCGGTGTTCGTCCCGGAGCCGCTCACCGTGGACCGGCTGCTGGACCGGCTCTCGGACCAGCGCAGCATGGCCGTGGTGATCGACGAATACGGCGGTACGGCCGGAGTCGTCACCCTGGAGGACATCGTCGAAGAGGTCGTCGGCGAGGTCCGCGACGAGCACGACCCGCATGAGACCGCCCAGCTGATCCCCATGGGCCGGGACCCGGAGGGCCATACGCTGTACGACGCGGACGGCGCGGCCCGCGTCGACCAGCTGGAGCGCATCGGGCTGCGGGTGCCCCCGGGCCCGTACGAGACGCTGGCCGGGCTGATCGCCACCGAGCTGGGCCGGATCCCGGCCGTCGGCGACACCGTCGAGCCGGCGGACTGGTCCGTGGAGGTGCGGAAGGTGACGAGCCACCGGGCGGCCCGGGTCCGGCTGCGGGCGCCGCTGCGCGGCGACGGGGTGCGCGGGGCCGAGGGGGCGACGGGCCGATGACCGTTCTCCAACTGCTGATCGGCCTGCTGACGCTGGTCCTCAACGCCTTCTTCGTGGGCGCGGAGTTCGCCCTGATCTCGGTGCGCCGCAGCCAGATCGAGCCGCGTGCCCAGCACGGCGACCGGCGGGCCAGGGCCGTGCTGTGGGGCCTGGAGCACCTCTCCGCGCTGCTGGCCGCGGCCCAGCTCGGGATCACGCTGTGCACGCTGGTGCTGGGCGCCGTGGCGGAGCCGGCCATCGCGCATCTGCTGGAGCCCTTCTTCCATGTGGTGGGTCTGCCGCTGGGGCTGGTGCACCCGATCTCGTTCGTGATCGCGCTGACCCTGGCCACGTATCTGCACATGCTGTTCGGCGAGATGGTGCCGAAGAACGTGGCGCTGGCCGAGCCGGTGCGCACCGTGCTGCTGCTCGGTCCGCCGCTGGTCGCCCTCGCCCGCGCCCTGCGCCCGGTGATCTTCGGGGTGAACGCCCTGGCCAACGGGGTGCTGAAGCTGTTGCGCGTGGAGCCCAAGGGCGAGGTCGCGGCCACCTTCTCCGATGACGAGCTGGCCCGGATCGTCTCCGACTCCAGCGAGGCCGGGCTGCTGGACGACCGCGCCACCGAGCGGCTGCGGGACGCGCTGGAGCTGGGCCGGCGGCGGGTGCGGGACGTGGTGCTGCCCATGGACCGGGTGATCAGGGCGCGGCTCGGGGTGACCCCCGACGAGCTGGAGCGGCTGTCGGCACGCACCGGCTTCTCACGGTTCCCCGTGGTGGACGACTCCGGGCGGATCCTGGGCTATCTGCATGTGAAGGACGCGCTGGACGCACGGCCCCGGGAGGTGCCGTTCCGCCCCGATCAGCTGCGCCCGATCCCCCGGGTGCGGTCGCTCACACCGCTGGACGACGTGCTCACCGCGATGCGCGACAGCCGTACCCATCTCGCGGCGGTCATCGCCGCGGACGGACGGCTGGAGGGGCTGGTGACCATGGAGGACGTACTGCGCGAGCTGGTGGCCTGAGCGCCCCTGCCCGCCCGTCCGGTCATTCCTCGGTGCGTCTGGACTCATGGGCGATGATGCACGCCTGCCAGTGGGCCAGCGCCTCCTCCCGGCCGCCGCCGCCCTCCTCGGCCACCGCCACCAGCGCATGGGCGGCCATCGCGGCGAGCCGCACCGCGACCCGGCACACATCGCGGGTATCGAGCGGCTCCAGGAGGGCGGCGGCGCCCTCCCCGTCGTCGGCGAGCGCGGCGGCGACGATGGCCATGGTCGTACGGTCGCATTCGAAGGCATCCACGCCGACCAGACTGCCCCGCCGCGCGGCGCGCGGAACCCCGGGCGGTCCAACCGGTCCAACAGCGGCCCCGGCCGGACGGCCGCGCGAGGCTCAGCGGCGGGGGCCGGAACCGGGACCGGGCCGGGCGCCCATCGGGTCGTAGCGGAAGATCACGTACTCGACCCGTCCGATGACCTTGGTGCGGTTCGTCCGCCGGTACAGCTCGGGTGGCCGGAAGATGTTGTCGTCGTAGATGTCCGCGCCGGGCTCCACATTCCAGCCGGCGGTCGTCCCGTTCCGCGCTCCGCCCTCGAAGTAGATGTGGGTCATCGCCATGCGGCTCATCATGCTCGCGCTCGGCGGTCCACGCAGCCCACGCACCGGGATAGGATCGCCCGAGCCATGCAGACGAACATCACCTACAGCAGCTTTGTCGCCCTCGGCGACTCCTTCACCGAGGGAATGTCGGACGCGCTTCCCGACGGCACCTACCGAGGCTGGGCGGATCTGCTCGCCGGGCGGCTCGCGGCCCGAAGCCCCGGGTTCCGCTACGCCAATCTCGCCGTACGCGGCAAGCTCATCGGGCAGATCGTCGAGGAGCAGACGGGCCCGGCGGCGGCCATGGGCGCCGATCTGGTGACCCTGGTCGGCGGGCTGAACGATGTGCTGCGGCCGAAATGCGATGTGGACCGGGTGTGCGAACTGCTGGAGGAGGCCGTCGAGCGGCTGGCGCCCAGCTGCAAGCGGCTGGTGCTGATGCGCAGCCCGGGGCGGCGCGGACCGGTGCTGGAGCGGTTCCTGCCCCGGATGGAGCGGCTGTTCGCCTTCATCGACGAGTTGGGCGCACGGCATGACGCGACCGTCGTGGACCTGTACGCCTCCGAGGCCGTCGGGGACCCCCGGATGTGGCACGAGGACCGGCTGCATCTGAACGCCGAGGGCCACCGGCGGGTCGCCGAGGCCGTATGGCAGGCGCTGGGCCTGGAGCCGGAGGAGGACTGGAACGCGCCCCTGCCGCCCGCGGCGCCCGTCGGGTGGCTGACCCGCCGCACCTCGGATGCGCGGTTCGCCCGCCAGCACCTCGGGCCGTGGATCGGCAGGCGGCTGACCGGCCGTTCCTCGGGCGACGGGCGGGCCCCCAAGCGCGCCGAACTGCTGCCGTACGAGGACTGATCCAGCAAGCGCGGCCCCGGGCCGTTCGGCGGGGTCCCTCGGCCACCGGTCTGGCCTGCGAGGACGGCCAGTAGACTCTGTGCACGTGACTGGTAAGCCGCGCATTCCGAACGTCCTGGCCAACCGCTACGCCTCCACGGAGCTGGCAGTCCTGTGGTCCCCCGAGTACAAGGTGACGCTGGAGCGGCGGCTGTGGCTCGCCGTGCTCCGCGCCCAGAAGGACCTCGGAATCGAGGTGCCGGACGCCGCCCTCGCCGACTACGAGCGGGTCCTGGAGACCGTCGACCTGGCCTCGATCGCCGAGCGCGAGAAGGTAACCCGCCACGATGTGAAGGCCCGCATCGAGGAGTTCAACGCCCTCGCCGGCCATGAGCACGTCCACAAGGGCATGACCTCGCGCGATCTCACCGAGAACGTGGAGCAGCTCCAGATCCGGCTCTCCCTGGAGCTGGTGCGGGACCGTACGGTCGCGGTGCTGGCCCGGCTCGGCAAGCTGGCCGCCGACCACGCCGAGCTGGTGATGGCCGGCCGGTCGCACAATGTCGCGGCGCAGGCCACCACGCTCGGCAAGCGGTTCGCCACCGCCGCGGACGAGCTGCTGGTGGCGTACGAGCGGCTGGAGAACCTGCTGGGCCGCTATCCGCTGCGGGGCATCAAGGGCCCGGTCGGCACCGCGCAGGACATGCTGGACCTGCTCGGCGGCGACGCGTCGAAGCTGGCCGAGCTGGAGCGGCGGATCGCCACCCACCTGGGCTTCGGGCAGGCGTTCACCTCCGTCGGCCAGGTCTATCCGCGCTCGCTGGACTACGACGTCGTCACCACGCTGGTGCAGCTGGCCGCGGCCCCGTCCTCGCTGGCCAAGACCATCCGGCTGATGGCCGGGCACGAGCTGGTGACCGAGGGCTTCAAGCCCGGCCAGGTCGGCTCGTCCGCGATGCCGCACAAGATGAACACCCGATCCTGTGAGCGCGTGAACGGCCTCGCGGTGATTCTGCGCGGCTACGCCTCGATGACCGGTGAGCTGGCGGGCGACCAGTGGAACGAGGGCGATGTCTCCTGCTCGGTGGTGCGCCGGGTCGCGCTGCCGGACGCGTTCTTCGCCTTCGACGGGCTGCTGGAGACCTTCCTGACCGTGCTCGACGAGTTCGGCGCCTTCCCCGCCGTCATCGCCCGTGAGCTGGACCGCTACCTTCCCTTCCTCGCCACCACGAAGGTGCTGATGGGAGCCGTACGGGCCGGGGTGGGCCGCGAGGTCGCGCATGAGGCGATCAAGGAGCACGCGGTCGCCGCCGCCCTCGCGATGCGGGAGCAGGGCGCCGAGCGCAACGAACTGCTCGACTCGCTCGCCGCCGATGAGCGGATCCCGCTGGACCGGGCCGCGTTGGGCGCGCTGATGGACGACAAGCTCTCCTTCACGGGCGCGGCCGCGGACCAGGTGGGCGCGGTGGTCGCCCGGATCGAGGAGATCGTCAAGGAGCGTCCGGAGGCCGCCGGCTACGCCCCCGGCTCGATCCTCTGACGCGGGCGATGACCCCCGACGAACTGGAGGCCGCCCGCGACCGCATCGTCCCCGATGTGGTCGGGGACGGTCTGCGGGTCCTCTTCTGCGGCATCAACCCCGGGCTGATGACCGCCGCCACCGGCCACCACTTCGCCCGCCCCGGCAACCGGTTCTGGCCCGTCCTGCACGCGTCGGGGTTCACCCCCCGACGGCTCGATCCGTCCGAGCAGTCGGAGCTGGTGCGCTATGGGCTCGGCATCACCAATGTGGTGGCGCGGGCCAGCGCACGGGCCGACGAGCTGACCCACGAGGAGTACCGGGAGGGCGGCCGGATCCTGGAGGAGAAGGTCCGCCGCCTGCGGCCGCACTGGCTCGCGGTGGCGGGCGTCACCGCCTACCGGGTCGCGTTCGGCGACAAGAAGGCGAAGATCGGGCCGCAGACGAGGACCATAGGCGACACCCGGATCTGGGCCCTGCCGAACCCCAGCGGGCTCAACGCGCACTGGACGCTGCCCACCATGGCGGAGGAGTACGGCCGGCTGCGCATCGCCGCCGAGGCGGAGGGCTAGGCTGCCACCTTGCCGAAGCAGGCAGACCCGCACACGAGCCCCCCTCGGGAAGACTCCGTCGGCGCGGTCATTCGAACCGTGCTGTGTCGCCCGCCCCTCGACGTACGATCTCGGCTTCGCCGCCGGACAAGTCGATGACCGTGGTCGGCTCGGTGCCGCAGTCACCCGAGTCCACCACGGCGTCCACCACGTGGTCGAGCCGTTCTTTGATCTCCCAGCCCTGCGTCATCGGCTCGTCCTCATCGGGCAGGAGCAGGGTGCTGGAGAGCAGCGGCTCACCGAGGTCGGCGAGCAGGGCCTGAGTGGCGGCGTGGTCAGGAATCCGGACTCCGACCGTCTTTTTCTTCGGGTGCAGCAGCTGCCGCGGCACCTCCTTCGTCGCCGGGAGGATGAAGGTGTAACTGCCGGGCGTCGCTGCTTTGATCACGCGGAACACGTCTTTGTCGACGTGCACGAACTGGCCCAGCTGCGCGAAGTTCTGGCACACCAGCGTGAAGTGGTGACGCTCGTCGAGGTTCCGGATCGACCGGATCCGGCCGATGCCGTCACGATTGCCCAATCGGCATCCCAGTGCGAAGCAGGAGTCCGTCGGGTAGGCGATGAGCGCGCCGGAGCGGATCATGTCGGCCACATTGCTGATGGTGCGCTGCTGTGGATTTTCGGGGTGGACATCGTAGTACTTCGCCATCCGCCGAGCCTATGCGATGCCTACGCGATGCCTATGCGATGCCTATGCGATGCCTACGCGATCAGGACGCCCCGGTCGTTCCGTGCCCCGGACCGCCGGCGGGGGCGTCATATCGTCCCCTCCTCCCCTATCGCCACCAGCAGCTGGAACGGCAGCTCGCGGTCGCCCTGCCCGACCCCCAGCCCGACCCAGCGGCCGTCGACGCGCCAGACGCGCAGCTCGGGTACGTAACCGCACAGGGTGTCCAGCGGGGGCGGGACGGGCTCGCCCATCCCCGAACGCTCCAGGGAGTCGGTGAGGTCGAGGACGTCGGGGGCGCCCCACCGTAAGGTCAGCACCTGGTCCAGCACGCCCAGCTCGGCCTCGAACTCCTCCAGCACCTCCTCGACCCGGGTCAGATCCGCGTCCCAGAAGTCCTCGCTGACGCGGAGGTCGGCGACATGGAAGCCGGGGCCGCTCGCCACCCGTCCGTCGGCGGTCCGCTGCGCGGGGAAGTCCCGCACGCGCAGCTGGTCGATCGTGGCCACATGGTCCGCCGTACTGGTCATGGTGTCAGTAAACCGTGTAGGTCGGACATCTGGCCGCCCGTCAGTTGACCAGCGCGACGGCCGGGCGGCCCGAGGCCGGCAGGAGGCACTCGCCGCCTCCGAGTCCAGCGGATACGATCCGGCAGATACGCACTGGGAGGGAGGCCGACGTTGGGGCAGCTCACCGGCGGGGATCCGTCTCTGCTGCGACGCATCAACTCCGCCGTGGTCCTGCACGCGCTGCGCGCGGCCACCGCGTCCGGCACCGCCACCGGGAGTGGCCAGGACGAGACGGGCGGCTGCGCCGGGAGCGCGAGCCTCACCGATCTGACCCGGGTGACCGGGCTGTCCAGGCCCACCGTCGAGGGGGTGATCGACGGACTGGCCGGCAGCGGTCTGGTGGTCGAGGTGCCCGCCGAGGAGGGCGGTGTCCGCCGCCAGGGCCGCCCCGCGCGCCGCTTCCGCTTCCGGGCCGAGGCCGGGCATCTGCTGGGCATAGAGATAGGGGCGCACCGGGTGGCCGCGCTCCTGTCGGACCTCGACGGACACCCGCTCGGCTCGATCGTGCGCGAGGTGTCGGAGAAGGCGTCCGCGGACGAGCGGCTGGAGCGGGTGCGCACCACCGTCGCGGATCTGCTGCGGCGCGCCGGGGTGGCCCGGTTCTCGCTGCGCGCGGTCGGGGTGGCCAGCCCCGGCGTCGTCGAGGCCGACGGCACCGTCCATCTGTGCACCGCGCTCCCCGGCTGGACCGGGCTGCCCCTGGGCGAGCGGCTGCGGCGGTCCTTCCGCTGTCCGGTGCTGGTGGAGAACGACGCGAACACGGCCGCGGTGGCCGAGCACTGGAAGGGCGCGGCGGCCGGTTCGGACGATGTGGTCTTCGTGCTGGCCGGGTTGAGCCCGGGGGCCGGGTCGTTGATCGGCGGTCGGCTCCACCGCGGCTTCGGCGGCGCGGCCGGGGAGATCGGGGCGCTGCATCTGCTGGGCCAGGAGGCCGCCCCGGAGGAGGTGCTCTCCACGACCGGGGAGCCGCTGAACCCGCTGGACGAGGCGCAGGTGGCGCATGTCTTCGCGCTGGCCAGGGACGGCGACGAACGGGCGCGGGCGGCCGTGGACCGCTTCGTCCGCAGGCTGGTGCACGACACGGCGGCCCTGGTGCTGGCGCTGGATCCGGAGGTCGTGGTGGTGGGCGGCTGGGCCGCCGGTCTTGACGGGGTGCTGGCCCCGCTGCGCGACAAGCTGTCGCGCTACTGTCTGCGGCCCCCGCAGGTCGCGCTCTCGCTGCTCGGCGAGGCGGCGGTGACCACGGGGGCGCTTCGGCTGGCCCTGGACCATGTGGAGCAGGAGCTCTTCGCGGTCGACAGCACGGTGACGACCCGCCGGGCGAGCCGCTGAGTCGAGTCGCACGGGGGCCGTTTCGGGAGGCGTACGGAGCGGTGGCGTGGGGCGGGCCCGGATCAGCCGGCCAGCAGTTCCTCGCCCGCGTCGCCGAAGGTGAGCCGGCAGGTGTCGGCCCGGTACGTGGCCACCGCGACGGCCGCGGTGCGGCCCTGGGCCACATAGCGGGTGGTCACGAGGAGGACGGGGGCGCCGGGCAGCCGGTCGAGCTCCTTGGCGTCGTCCGCGCGGGCCGAGCCGAGCTCCACGGTCTGCTCACGGCCCTCCAGCTCCAGCCGGCGCAGCTCGCGCAGCACGGCGCGGGCGCGGGCCAGCCCGCTGGGGGTGTCGATGGCGGCGAGGCCGGGAACGGACTCGGACGGTACGTACAGCAGCTCGGCGGCGAGCGGCTGGCCGTGGCTCATCCGGGTGCGGCGCACCCGGTGGACCGGGGTGTCGGGGTCGATCTCCAGCAGCCGGGCGACCTCGGCGGGCGGGGCCACCTCGGTGCTGTCGACGGTCTGCCAGGTGTTCTCACCGGAGGTGTCGGTCCAGCCGTGGGCGTAGTCCCCGACGGCCACGCCGACGCGGGGCGGGGCGACGGTGGTGCCGACGCCGCGGCGGCGCTGCAGCCTGCCCTCCAGCTCGAGCTGCTCGAGGGCCTGCCGGAGGGTGGCGCGGGCGACGCCGAAGCGGGCGGCCAGCTCGCGCTCGTTGGGCAGGATCTCACCGACCGCGAACTCAGAGTCGAGCGCGTCGCTGAGCACGGTCTTCAGATGCCAGTACTTGGGCTCTGGCACCGATTCCAGCTGCGTGGTCCCCACCCTGTCCCCCTTGATTCCGACGGCCGATGGTCGCGCACGCCTTCACAGTTATGCGCGGCTTCTTTATTAAAGGTTGTTGCAGTATCAATGCGACCATAAGGCGGCGTGCGTACTTGGTCAAGACCAATCCCTGACCGGTTATCGTCGGTGACCGTCGGAACGAGAAGCGTCACGAGCGGGAGCTGAGCACATCTGATGGGCATGGACCAGGTCACGGTGGTCACGGGGGGCAGTCGCGGCATCGGCGCGGCGGTGGCGGTGCGGCTCGCGCGCACCGGGCACAGCGTCGCGATCGGCTACGAGCACGCGCGGGACGCGGCGGAGCGGTGGGCGGCGGCGGTGCGCGCGGAGGGTGTGCGGTCGATGGCCGTCCAGGCCGACACCAGCGACGCGGAGCAGGTCGAGGCGATGTTCGACCGGGTGCGGGAGGAGCTGGGCCCGATCACCGGTCTGGTCAACAACGCCGGGATCACCGGTCCGTTGGGCCGCTTCACCGAGACCTCACCGGAGGTGATGCGCCGCGTCGTGGACGTCAATGTGACCGGGGCCCTGCTGTGCGCCCGGCGCGCGGCGCGTGAGATGTCCACCCGCCACGGCGGGCAGGGCGGCGCCATCGTCAACATCTCCTCGGGCGCCGCGACGACCGGCAGCCCCGGGGAGTACGTGCACTACGCGGCCAGCAAGGCGGCGGTCGACGCGATGACCGTCGGACTGTCGAAGGAGCTGGCGGCGGAGGGGATCCGGGTCAACTCGGTCCAGCCCGGGATGACGCTGACCGACATCCACGCGCGGATGGGCGACCCCGAGCGGCCGTGGCGCGTCCAGGGGCGGGTGCCGATGGGTCGGCCGGGCGAGCCGGAGGAGATCGCGGGCGCGGTGGCGTGGCTGTTGTCGCCGGAGGCGTCGTACACGACGGGCGCGGTGCTGCGGGTCGCGGGCGGGCTGTAGCGGCGGCCGGGTTCGCGGTCGGCGGCGTGCTGTTGTCCGGGGTGTCGGGGGGCGGTTGCCGGGAGGCGGCTGTCGGCTGTCGGCTGTCGGCTGTCGGCTGTCGGCTGTCGGCTGTCGGCTGTCGGCTGTCGGCTGTCGGGTCTACCCTCCGGTAACTCTTGCTGACATGCTGTCTCATACGCCGCATGCGCCCGCCGGAACGCCGATCGTGAGGAGCCACCCGATGCCCGCGTCCCTCTCCTTCTCCGTCGCCACCCCCGGCGGCCCCCGCACCGCCCGGGTCGTCCACGAACGGCGCGGCGCGGGACGGCCGTTGGTGCTGCTGCACGGCATCGGCCACCACTGGCAGGCGTGGGAGCCGGTGCTGGACATCCTGGCCGTCGACCGCGATGTGATCGCCGTGGACCTGCCCGGCTTCGGGGCGTCGGACGCGCTGCCGGACGGCATCCCCTACGACCTCGACGGCGTCGTACCCGTGCTCGACGCGCTCTTCGAGGCCCTCGGCGTCAAGCGCCCCGACGTGGCCGGGAACTCGCTCGGCGGGCTGATCGCCCTGGAACTGGGCCGGCTCGGACTCGTACGGTCCGTCACCGCGCTGTCCCCCGCCCGGTTCTGGACCGAGGCCGAGCGCCGCTACGCCTTCGGCGTGCTGTCCGCGATGCGGGCCGGGGCGCGGGCGCTGCCGCCGCCGGTGGTGGCGTGGCTGGCCCGCGGCGCGGCCGGACGGGCCGCGCTGACCGGCGCCGTCTACGCCCGGCCCGCGCGGCGTTCACCGGACGCCGTCGTCGCCGAGACGCGGGCGATGCGCGAGGCGGTCGGCTTCGGCGCCACGCTGGCCGCCGGAAGCTCCGGGCTGTTCACCCACGACATCCCCGATGTCCCGGTCACCATCGCGTGGGGCTCGCGCGACCGGGTGATGCCGCGCCGCCAGGGCGTCCGCGCCAAGCGGGTGATCCCCGGCGCCCGGCTGGTCCGCCTCCCCGGCTGCGGCCATGTGCCCATGAACGACGATCCCGCGCTGGTCGCCCGCGTCATCCTGGACGGCAGCCGCTGACGGCCCCGCCCGCCTCCATACAGCACCCTCCGCGGCGCACGCGGGCGGGGTCCTACTTCGGCCGGCCGCACCGTTATTCACTGGGCGTTCGTAAAAGCGGCACCTTGCACCGATAACAAACACAACAGCACAGTGGTTCTACGAGCGACGGAGGGCACCATGGGGCGGGAATCGGGCAGAGGGATCGGGCGGCGCACGGTACTGCAGGGATCGGCGGCCGCGTCGGCGGCGCTCGCCGTACCCACCGTGGCATCGGCCGCCGCGTCGGCCGCGACCGGCGCGCCCGCCCAGGCGCTGTCGGGGCGTCCGAGCGCCCAGTGGGGCGTGCAGGTGGGCGATGTGACGACGTCGTCGGGGCTGGTGTGGGTCCGCTCCGACCGTCCGGCCCGGATGATCGTGGAGACCTCCGCGACCGAGTCCTTCGCGCGGGCCAAGCGCTGGCACGGCCCGCTGGTCGGCCCCGGCACCGACTTCACCGGGCGCACCGCGCTGCACGGCCTGCCCGCCGGGAGCCAGGTGCACTACCGGGTGCTGCTGGCCGACCCGGAGGACCCGCGCCGCACCAGTGAGCCGGTGCACGGCACGTTCCGTACGGTTTCCGAGCGCCGTAAGGGCGTGCGTTTCGTCTGGTCGGGCGATCTGGCGGGCCAGGGCTGGGGCATCAACCCCGACCACGGCGGCTACCGCATCTTCGAGGAGATGCGCCGCCGGGAGCCGGACTTCTTCCTGTCCAGCGGCGACAACATCTACGCGGACGGCCCGATGACGGAGACCGTCAAGCTGCCCGACGGCTCCACCTGGCGCAACCTCATCACCCCGGAGAAGACCAAGGTCGCCGAGACCCTGGACGAGTACCGCGGCAACTTCCGGTACAACCTGCTCGACCCCGCGCTGCGCCGGTTCCACGCCGAGGTGCCGACGATCACCCAGTGGGACGACCACGAGGTGCTCAACAACTGGTACCCGGGCGAGATCCTGGCCGACGACCGCTACACCGAGAAGAACGTCAACGTGCTGGCGGCCCGCGCACGCCAGGCGTTCGCCGAGTACTTCCCGATCACCACGCTGCGCCCCGACGCGAGCGGCCGGGTCTACCGGGTCCAGCACCAGGGCCCGCTGCTGGACGTCTTCGTGCTGGACTGCCGTACGTACCGCGACCCCAACTCGCCGAACCGCCAGCCGGAGGACGACCAGGGCATCCTCGGCGCCGAGCAGTTGGCGTGGCTCAAGCGCGAGCTGTCGCGGTCGCGCGCGGTGTGGAAGGTCATCGCCTGCGATATGCCGCTGGGTCTGGTGGTCCCGGACGGGAACACCGACTTCGAGGCCATCGCGCAGGGCGACCCGGGCGCCCCGCTCGGCCGTGAGCTCCAGATAGCCGAACTGCTGCGGCACATCAAGCACCGGAAGATCACCGGCACGGTGTGGTTGACGGCGGACGTCCACTACACCTCGGCGCAGCACTACGACCCGTCGCGGGCGGCGTTCAAGGACTTCGCGCCGTTCTGGGAGTTCGTCTCCGGTCCGCTGAACGCGGGCGCCTTCCCGGCGGTCAAGCTGGACGGCACGTTCGGCCCCGAGCAGCCCTTCGTCAAGGCGCCGACGGTGGCGAACGTCTCGCCCGCCGAGGGCTTCCAGTTCTACGGCGAGGTCGACATCGACGGCGACAGCGCCGAGATGACGGTCCGGCTGCGCGAGGACGGCGGCAAGGTGCTGTTCACCAAGGTGCTGCGGCCGGGTCTGGTCGGCCAGTAGCCGCGTTGTGCGGTGCGCGGCCCCGTACGGTACGTACGCCGACGGTGCCGCGCACCGTAAGGCCGCCGCGTTCCCGTGCCGCGCACCGTAAGGCCGCCGCGTACCGTACGGGCATGGGATCCAGCGACGCCCCCGGCCCGGCCTCCCGGCTCACCTATCCGGAGGTGGGCGCCACCCGGCGGTGGCCGCTGCCGTCCGGCTACCGCCATCTGCGGGTGCGGACCCGTGTCGGCCACGGGCGGGCCGCGTTCGAGGCGGCCGGGCGGGCGGTGCTGGACTGGCGGATGCACCGCGCGGTGGGGGTGTCGATCCGCGCCGCGGATCCGGTCGCCACGCCGGGGCGGCCGGTCGTGGTGGGCCTGGGAGTCGGGCGGCTGCGGCTGCGCGCCCCGTGCGAGGTGGTGTGGACGGTCGCGGAGGAGACGCGGACCGGCTTCGCGTACGGCACGCTGCCCGGCCATCCGGAGCGGGGCGAGGAGTCGTTCGTGGTGGAGCTGGAGCCGGATGGCTCAGTGGTACTGACGGTGACGGCGTTCAGCCGTTCGGAGTCCTGGTTCGGCCGGGCCGGAGGGCCGCTGGTGCCGCTCTTCCAGCGGGCGTACGCTCGGCGGTGCGGCAGGGTACTGCGCAGGTGGGCGGTAGGGTGACGGAATCTCAGGCTTCAACCTTTTGATTTCGGACAAAATAAGCTTCTATTACCAGATGCGCCCTTAACCCATAGGTCACAGTCTGTTCGTGATCAGGCAACACCTTTGCGCAAGGGTGTTTGCATGACATTTCGAGCGACCCCCGAGCCCCCTCACCGGCACCGCCCCCGCTGGCGGCACGATCTGGTCGCATGGTGGTCACGGCGCCAGGGCCACGCACCGCCGGGCGGCTCACCCTCGCCCGCGGCCGACGCCCACCCCGCCCACGCCGCGGGCGCCCCGGAGACCACGGCCCCCGAGGCCACCACACTGTGGCGGATGCGCACGACCGTACGGGACGAGCCGGGCGCCCTCGCCGCACTGTGCGCGGCACTGGCCGGGCACCAGGTCGACATCCTGGCCCTGCAGACCCACCCCCTGACGGACGGCACGGTGGACGAGTTCCTGCTACGCGCGCCCGAGACCCTCCCGTCCGACGGGCTGACCGACGCCGTCGCGGCCGCGGGCGGGCGTGACACCTGGGTCGAGCGGGCCGACACCCACGACCTGGTGGACGCGCCGACCCGGGCGCTGACCCTGGCCACCCGCACCGCCCTGGACGCCGCCGAACTCCCGCTCGCCCTGCGCCAGCTGTTCGGCCGCTGCACCATCCACTCCGTTCCCGCCAAGTCCCTCAGCGGACGGTCGCTGGACAGCACACCGCCCGCCGAAGGTGTCCTGGAGGAGACCGTGATGCGGCTGCGCGACCCGTCCGGCGGCGCGATCATCGTCGAGCGGCCCTATCTGCCGTTCACCCCCACCGAGTTCGCGCGGGCCCGCGCCCTGGTCGAGCTGGACGCCCGGCTCGGCCCGCGGATCCCGCACGACGGCGATGTGCTGACGCTGCCCGAGGGCAACGCCATCACCGTGCGCCGCGCCGACACCGGCGACCTGGCCGCCGCCCGCGAGATGCACGCCCGCTGCTCCTCCGCCACGCTCGGACTGCGCTACCACGGGCCGGTCGGCGACGCCGACCGCTACCTCGACCATCTGCTGAGCCCCCGCTTCGGCCGCACCCTGGCCGCGTACACCGCCTCCGGGCGGCTGGTGGCCCTCGGCCATCTGCTGTGGGACGGGGACGAGACCGAGGTCGCGCTGATCGTCGAGGACGAGTGGCAGCGCCGCGGGGTCGGCGGGGAGCTGCTGCGGCGGCTGGTGGCGATGGCGGCCGAGACCGGCTGCGAGAGCGTCTACGCCGTCACCCAGTCGGCCAACACCGGCATGGTCGCCGCGATGCGCGCCCTCGAACTGCCGCTGGACTACCAGATCGAGCAGGGCACGCTGGTGATCAGCGCCCGCCTCGACCCGGTACCGGCGCCCGAGCCGGCCCTTCCGCTGCCGGTCCCGCCGCACGCGCGCTGAGGCCGACCGGGGCCCCGTGCCCCGCCCGGCGGGCGTCCCGACCCGCCGGGCCGCCGTCAGAAGGGCCCTAGCTGTGCTGTCCGGGCACGTTGGTGACGGGCGACGCGCCGTGAGGGGTGCTTGAACGAGGCGAGGGCCTCTGGTTTCGGTGTGGATTGCGACATCTACCACCGGCACGCAGGAGGCCCTCGTTGATCCACCGTAACGCCCCGCTGACCCCGACCGGCAGGCTGCGTCTGGCCCGGTGTGTCGTCGACGACGGCTGGCCGCTGCGGCGGGCGGCCGAACGGTTCCAGGTCAGCCACACCACCGTCACCCGCTGGGCCCACCGCTACCGCCGATACGGCACCGCGGGCCTGCGCGACCGCTCCAGCCGCCCGCACCACTCACCCCGCCGGACACCGCCGGCGGTGGAGGTGCTGTGTCGGATGTTCACTCCCGCATTCCAGTCCCGGCAGTGCCGGACCTCGCAACTCGGGCACGTCCAGGTGCGGACGTGCAACGGCTTGGGGCCGTCGCGGTGTCCACAGGCGGAACATATCCGGGAGCTGGGGAAGTCCCGGGCGACCCTGACAAACTGCCGGGCCCTCCTGGCCGCCTTGTACTCCAGCAACATCACGAACTGGGACCAGCCCGCGTCGTGCACGCTCTTGGCCAGGCGGCCACGCGCCATTCCACTCACATTCAGGGTCTCCGTGAAGACGGCTTGGTTCTCGCTCGTCAGCTTGTGGGACCACGGGTGGTGGAAGTTCCGGCGCGCATCAGCCACGGCGGCGTGAGCGCGAGCGACCTTGATCCGGGCCTTGTCCCGGTTGTTCGATCCCTTCTTCTTCCGCGACACCTCCCGCTGCCGCTTCTTCAGCTTCTTCTCCGCCCTGCGCAGGTACCTCGGCGAAGCAATGTGCGAGCCGTCCGCGAGTACCGCGAATCGGGTCAGGCCGAGGTCGATGCCTTGATCGCCGTCGGCCGGAGGAAGCACGTCGGCGGCCGGGTCGATCTCTACCACGAAGGACACCCAGTACCGGCCGGACCGGTCCTTGATCAGCGTCACCGACGACGGAACCGAGGGAAGATCACGGGTCCACTTGATCCGCACATCGCCGATCTTCGGCAGCCTGAGCTTGCCACCGGCGAGGACTTTGAAGCGGTCGGAGAGAGTGAACCGTGCGGTCTGACGGTTGTCCTTACGGGACTTCCGGCGCGGTGGCTCCATCTTCGGGCCGTGGCGCTTGCCGACCTTGGAGTCCTCGTGAGCCTTCCAGGCTTTGTCCAGGTCGCGGAGAGTCTGCTGGAGCACACCGACCGGCGCGTCGGCGAGGAATGCCCGCTTGGGCGTCTTCTTCGCAGCGGTGATGAGCAGCTTGCCCAGCTCGGCGGCGTTCGGGATCGCCCAGTACGGGCCTTCGGCCGTGCGGTGCTTGGGGCGCCGAGCCGCTTGTTCGACACCTTGCGCGGCTTGTGATCGACAGAGCGTCGTTCCAGACCACGCGCTTGCACCCGAACACGCGGGCCGCGCTGATGCGCTGACCTGGCGCCAGGTAGGCGCGGTACTGGAAGCGGAGCTGCACAGCGATCACCTACTAAGTTAGGTTATAGCCGCCCATCAGAACATCTGTGCGGTTTGAAGTCCTGTATTCCCACGCCAGCATCGTGGTGGCGATGGCCGAGCCTCTGCTGCCGCCCGCCCGGGACGGCTCGGCAACCTCGTAGCACACCGCTGTTCCCATGCGTCACACCCCCGTGGTGCTGACGCCGCACCCCGGAACGTACGAGGATGGGCCGCATGTCCGATACCAAGAACGCTCCGCTGCCCCGTCAGGTCGCCGACAGCTATGTCGACGCCCTCATCGAACTCGACCCGATCACCGGCACCTACCTGGGCGTTCCCGAGAGTTCCCGGCGCCTTCCGGACTTCTCCCCCGAGGGGGCGAGGGCCATCGCCGACCTCGACCGCACCACGTTGGGCCGGCTGGCCGAGGCCGAGGCGCGCCCCGGCGCGGACAGCGACGCCGAGCGCCGCTGCGCCCGGCTGCTGCGGGAGCGGCTGACCGCCGAACTCGATGTGCACGAGGCCGATGAGCACCTGCGCGCGGTCAGCAATCTGAGCTCCCCGCTGCACTCGGTGCGCGGCATCTTCACGGTGATGCCCACCGAGACCGAGGAGGACTGGTCGGCGGTCGCGGCCCGGCTGCGCGCCGTACCGGCCGCGCTGGAGGGGTACCGCGCCTCGCTCGCCGAGGGGCTGCGGCGGAACCTGCCGGCCGGCCCCCGGCAGGTGGCCACGGTCCTCGAGCAGCTGGCCGAGTGGATCGGTACGGACGGCGGCTGGTTCGCGGACTTCACCGCCGAGGGCCCCGACGCGCTGCGCGGCGAGCTGGACGAGGCGGCCGTGGCGGCCACGGGCGCGCTGGCCGCGCTCCACGACTGGCTGCGGGACACCTACGCCCCGGCCATAGAGGGCGCGCCCGATGTGGTGGGGCGTGAGCGCTACCGCCGCTGGGCCCGGATGTGGAACGGCACGGACCTCGATCTGGACGAGGCGTACGCGTACGGCTGGTCGGAGTTCCACCGGATCCACGCCGAGATGCGCACCGAGGCGGAGAAGATCCTGCCCGGCGCCGACCCGTGGGAGGCGCTGCGCCACCTCGACACCCACGGCGCCCATATCGAGGGCGTCGAGGAGACCCGGGTGTGGCTGCAGGAGCTGATGGACGAGGCCATCGAGCAGCTCGACGGCACCCACTTCGACCTGGCCGAACGGGTCAAGCGGGTCGAGTCGATGATCGCCCCGCCGGGCAGCGCGGCGGCGCCGTACTACACCCAGCCGTCGGTGGACTTCTCCCGCCCCGGCCGGACCTGGCTGCCCACCATGGGCGAGACCCGCTTCCCCGTCTACGACCTGGTCTCCACCTGGTACCACGAGGGCGTCCCCGGTCACCATCTGCAGCTCGCCCAGTGGGCGCACGTCTCCGACCAGCTCTCCCGCTACCAGGCCACGGTCGGCATGGTCAGCGCCAACGCGGAGGGCTGGGCGCTGTACGCGGAGCGGCTCATGGACGAGCTGGGCTATCTGACGGACCCGGAGCGGCGGCTGGGCTATCTGGACGCGCAGATGATGCGTGCGCTGCGGGTGATCGTGGACATCGGGATGCACCTGGAGCTGGAGATCCCCGCCGATTCGCCCTTCCACCCCGGTGAGCGGTGGACTCCGGAGCTGGCGCGCGAGTTCTTCGGGCTGCACTGCGGCCGTCCGGCGGAGTTCCTCGACAGTGAGCTGGTGCGCTATCTGGGCATGCCGGGCCAGGCCATCGGCTACAAGCTGGGCGAGCGGGCCTGGCTGACGGGGCGGGAGGCGGCCCGTAAGGCGCACGGCGACGCCTTTGACGCGAAGAAGTGGCACATGGCGGCGCTGTCGCAGGGGTCGCTGGGGCTTGACGACCTGGTGGAGGAGCTGTCGGCGCTCTGAGCGCGGTGCGCTTCCGCGCTTGTAGTGAACGGGCCGCATCCGTACGGATGCGGCCCGCCCCGCGAAGCGCTCCGCGGGAAGTGCCGCGAAATGCCGTCGTGCGTCCGCGAGCCGCGTTGTGGCTGGTCGGGCCCACGCGGCGGAGCCGCACATCGACACAGCCCCGCGCCCCTTCGGGGCGCTGCCCGAACCGTAGCGGGCCTCCTCCTGCCTGCTCAGTGCGCGGCCGTCGTCCGATGCCGTACCGCCGAGCCCTGGCGGCCCTTGACGACCTCGAGCTGGGCGGGGATCCGCCGGCGCAGATCGGCGACATGGCTGACGATGCCGACCGTACGGTCGCGTTCGCGCAGCGAGTCCAGCACGTCCATGACCTCGTCCAGGGTCTGTTCGTCGAGGCTGCCGAACCCCTCGTCGATGAAGAGGGTGTCCAGGCGGACCCCGCCCGCCTCGTCGGTGACCACGTCGGCGAGGCCCAGGGCGAGGGCGAGCGAGGCGGAGAAGGTCTCGCCGCCGGAGAGGGTGGCGGTGTCGCGTTCGCTGCCCGTCCAGGCGTCGATGACGTGCAGTCCGAGACCGGAGCGGCCGCGCCCGCCGGAGCGGGCGTCGGAGTGCACCAGGGTGTAGCGCCCGGCGGACATGTGGCGCAGCCGTACGCTCGCCGCCGCGGCGACCTGCTCCAGCCGGGCCGCCAGCACATACGCCTCCAGCCGCATCCTGCGCTCGTTGTCCGCGGAGGTGCCCGCCGCGAGCGAGGCGAGGCGGGCGATCCGGTCGTGCTCGGCGCGCAGCGGGGCGAGCCGTCGGGCGTCGGCGACGGCCCGCGCGGAGAGCGTGTCGAGCTCCTCGCAGCGGGTGCGGGCCGCGGCGTCCGCGGCCGAGACCTCGCGCAGCGCGCGGGTGGCCGCGTCGGCCGCCGTCTGCGCCGCCGAGGGGTCGGCGGGTGGCGCCTGCGCGGCCGCGAGCACCCTCGGGTCGGACAGCTCGGCCGCGACCGCCGCCGACTCCGACTGCCAGGCGTCGAGACGGCGGCGTGCCTCGCGCTGCCGGTCCGCGGGCAGTACGGCCTCGGCGGCCTGCTCCGGGGTCTCGAACCCGGCCCGGTAGGCGGCGTCGGCGAGCCGCGCGTCGGCCTCCTTCAGCCGGTTCGCGGCCGCCTCGGCGGCCCGCGCCGCCTCGGCGGCGTGGGCCAGCAGCCCCGCCTGCCGCTCGAGCCGCGCCGCGCGCCGCGCGACGCTGGCGTCCGTGCCGCGCGCCTGCTCCAGCTCGGCCAGCAGCGCGGCCCGCTCCCGGACCAGGGCCTCGCGGTGCGAGGTGCGGGCGGCCGCCCGCCGCTCGGCCTCCTGCCGCTGTTCCGTACGGCGAGTGTGCTCGCCCTCGGCCCGGTCCAGGGCCGCGCGGGCGGCGTGCGCGTCGGCCGCCGCGTCGCGGGCCTCGGCGTACGCGGTGCGCAACTCGGCCAGGGCCCGGTCGAGTTCGGCCGCGTCCTCGCCCTCCGCGGTGGCCTCGGCGCCCGCGCGGGCCTCCCGCAGCGCGTTCCGCTTGCGCTCGGCCGCCTCGCGGACCTCCTCGGCGCGCTGGTAGTCCGCCAGCGCGGCCTCCTCCGCCGTACGGTCCACATGCCCGGCCCCGGGCCGGGCCGGGCTCGGGTGCTCGGTCGCCCCGCACACCGCGCAGGGCTCTCCGGCGCGCAGCCCGGCCGCGAGCTCGGCGGCGATGCCGCGCAGCCGGGCCTCTTTGAGGTCGAGCCAGTTCTGCCGCGCGGCGGCGGCCCCCTCCCGCGCCCGCAGCGACTCCTCCCGCGCCTGCTCCTCCTGCCCGGCGAGCCGGTCTCGCCGCCGGGCGGCCTCCAGCCGCCGCTCGGCGGGCTCGATCCGCCCGGCGAGCTGTTCGGCCCGGGTGACGGCCTCCTGCGCCACCTCGACCCGCCGCTGATGCGCCCGGTGGGTCTCCTCCCACCCGGCGAGCCACTCGGCGGCCTCCTCGACCGCCTCGTCGTCGGCGCGGGCCTCCCGGTCGAGCGCGGCGGTCTCACGGAGGACGGCCTCCGCCCGAACCTCCCCCCGCCGCGCGGCCCCCAACGCGCCGAGCTCCTCCCGCACTCGCCGCTCGAACCGTCCCAGCCACTCGGCATCGGCCTCGGCGAGCACCACGGCGACACCCGGGCCCCGCGAACCGGCGTCCCGCTCGCCGTACGGCCCATCACCATCACGGACCGCGCCCGCCGCCGCGCCACCACGACCCGCCTGGGGCGCGGCCCGCCCAGCCACATCGGCCCGCCCAGCCACATCGGAGCACCCAGCCACATCGGCCCGCCCAGCCACATCGGCCCGCCCAGCCACATCGGAGCACCCAGCCACATCGGAGCACCCAGCCACATCGGCCCGCCCAGCCACATCGGAGCACCCAGCCACATCGGAGCACCCAGCCACATCGGCCCGCCCAGCCACATCGGGGCACCCAGCCACATCGGAGCACCCAGCCACATCGGCCCGCCCAGCCACATCGGGGCACCCAGCCACATCGGGGCACCCGGCCGCGTCGGGGCGCGACGCGCCCGCACTCCGCGCCCCCGAGGCGGCGGCTTCGTCGCGGGCAGGCACCGCCTGCGGCACACCGCGCTCCGACGTACCGGGACCGCCCGAGGCCGCGGCGTCGCCGGTGGACGACCGGCCCGGCCCGCCTGCCCCGGAACCGGCCCGCCCACCTGCCGCCCCGCTCTCCGCGGCCGCGACCCGGCCGGAGGCCCACGCACCCGCCCCCCGCGTCTGATCCGACAGGCCCACGACGGTGCCCTCCGCCCGAACGGGCACGTCCGGGCCCGGCGCGCCCGTTCCGGTACCGCCCTCCCCTACCGGTTGCGCCATGGGGCGCCCCTGCGGGCCGGGGTCGCCGGAGGCCGACGTCCCCGCGTCGCCGGACGACGCCCGGCGCGGCGCGTCATCCGCGGCGTCCTCGTCGGGAGCGGGCCCGGCCCACGCGCCTTCCCCGACCGCGTGCGGGGCGGGCTCCTCCGGGCACGCGGTGGCCTGTGCGGGCAGGGGTGCGTGGGGCGAGGTGGCCGGGCCGGGGAGTGTGCGTTGGCCGGGGATGTCCGGGATCGGCGCGAGGGTCAGGTCCGCCAGGCCGGGTTCGGCGGACAGCCGGGCGCGGGCCTGGTGTTCGGCGGATTCGGCGGTGCGGTGGTCGCGGGCGGCGGCGGTGCGGAGGTCGAGCGCGGGGACCACCGCGTCGGCGGCGCGGGCGCGGTCCAGCAGCTCGCGCAGGCGGTCGTGGTCGGGCCGCTGCCGTTCGAGGTCGTCCGCCCGGCGGCGGGCCTCGGCGTGGCGGCGCTGCAGCTCGGCCCGTTCCCGGGTGGCTTCGGCGGTCCGCTGGGCGGCGTCGTGGGCCGCCTCGGCGGCCCGTACGGCGGACAGCGCGATGTCCCGCCGCTCGCGTGCGCCCGTGCGCGCGACGGCGGCCCACTCCAGGACGGCGTCGGCCAGCCCCGGCTCACCGGGGGTCGGCTCGGGCAGCGGTTGGCCGTCCAGCTCCGTGGTGCGGCCCGCCGCCTGCGCCATGCGGTGGGCGAGCGCGAGCAGCCGCTCGTCCCCGGCCGCGACCCGCTTCTCCGCCGCCCGCCGCTGCTCCGCCAGCCGTTCCTCGACGGCGGCGAAGCGGCCGGTGTCGAACAGCTTGCCCAGCAGCTTGCCGCGCGCCAGCTCGTCCGCGCGCAGAAAGCGGGCGAAGTCGCCCTGCGGCAACAGCACCACCTGGCAGAACTGCTCCCGGCTCATGCCGAGCAGCTGCGCCAGCTCCTCGCCGATCTCCTGGTGCGAGCGGCTGAGGGCCTTCCACTTCCCCGCCCCCGCGCTGGTCGAGGGGGTCGGCGGGACGTACTCGCGGAGCAGGGTCCGCGCCTTCTCCCGCGTCATCCCCGTGCCCCGCTTCTTGGGGCGCGGCTGCTCGGGGCGCCGGGTGATCTCCAGACGCCGCTCCCCGACGGTGAATTCGAGCACGACCTCGGTCGGGGTCAGCGGTTCGGCGTGGTCGCTGCGCAGCGAGAGCCCGCTGCCCTGGCGGGCGCCGGGCACCTGGCCGTACAGCGCGTAGCAGACCGCGTCCAGGACGGACGTCTTGCCGGCGCCGGTCGGCCCGTGCAGCAGGAAGAGCCCGGCGGCGGACAGCTCATCGAAGTCGATCTCCTGGGTGGCGCCGAACGGCCCGAAGGCCGTGACGGCGAGCCGGTGCAGCCTCATCGCGCCGCCTCCCCCGTAGTGTCCCCCGCGGTCACGGCACCCGCCGCCGTCGCCCCCGGGCCGTTCTCCTCGCCGGGCACGACGCCCTCGTGGGCCTCGCTCCGTACCGCCTCCAGCGCGTCCCCGAGCAACGCGCGCTCCGTCTCGTCCGGGCCGCGGCCGCCCCGCACATGGGCCACGAAGTCCTCGGCGATCTGCCGGTCCGAGCGGCCGCGCAGCCGCTGTGCGTACGAGGCGAGCGGATCCTCGGGGGGCCGCTCGGGGTCGAAGACCAGCGTCAGCACATGGGGGAAGCGCCGCGCCAGCCGGGCCATCGGCTCATGCGGCCGCACCGCGTCGGTCAGCGTGGCCTCGACCCACGCCTCCTCATGGCGCTCGAGCTCCGGATCGGCGAGCAACTCCTCGATCCGGCCGCGGATCCGGGCCAGCGGCCGCGGCACCGGGCACGCCACCCGTTCGCACGACGGCGCCTCGCCCGCCGCCCCCAGCTCCACCACCCACATGGACTTGCGGTGCGCCGCCTCGGAGAAGGAGTACGCGAGCGGGGAACCCGAGTAGCGGACGCGCTCGGTGATGGCCTGGCAGCCGTGCAGATGGCCGAGCGCCGCGTAGTCGACGCCGTCGAAGACCTCGGCGGGCACGGAGGCGACGCCGCCGACCGTGATGTCCCGCTCGCTGTCGCTGACCGCGCCACCGGTGACGAAGGCGTGCGCGAGGACGACGGACCGGGTGCCGGACGGCCGGGTGGCGAGGTCGGCGCGCACCCGGTCCATGGCGGCGCCCAGCACCGCCGCATGCCCGGCCGCCGAGGCGCCCAACTCCTCCCGCACCAGCCCCGGTTCGAGATAGGGCAGACCGTAGAAGGCCACCTCGCCGTGGTCGTCGGGGAGGACGACGGGCGTGGCGCAGCCGGCGGGGTCGGTGCGCAGATGGATCCCGGCCCGGTCGATCAGCCCGGCGCCGACGCCGAGACGGCGGGCCGAGTCATGGTTGCCGGAGATCATGACCGTCGGCACCCCGAGGTCCGCGAGCCGGTGCAGGGCGTCGTCGAAGAGCTCGACGGCGGCGAGCGGCGGCACGGCGCGGTCGTAGATGTCGCCCGCGACGACCACCGCGCCGATGCGCCGCTCGCGCACGGTGGTGACGAGGTGGTCGATGAACTCCCGCTGCGCGGCAAGGAGGCTGACCCGGTGAAAGGACCGTCCGAGGTGCCAGTCGGAGGTGTGCAGAATTCTCACAAGTGGTCTCCGACCCGCACTTCTGTCCTTCCTCCCACCCCGGTGGCCAGCATCACACCCGCGGCGTGTACGCCGTACGGGCACCGACCACGTTAGCCGCGGTCGGTGCCCGGTCTCGCACGGACCTCGTATTTCCCGCCCGTGTCGCGGCCCGTTTCCGGGTTTTCCGCCCGTGGCTAGCCGTGGTGGTCCCTCCACCGCGCGTCCTCGGAGTCCTGGAGACCTTCGAAGGGGCGGGTGTCCAGGTAGTACCACTCCGCGGACGGACCCGGCTGGGACGGGCCGTAGAACGCGTCGTACAGCGCACCGGACGACGACCGCTCATCCGGCCGCGGCGGTGGCCACGACGGGGACACGGGCGAGGCCGCGTACGCCGGCGGGGATTCGGGCGAGGACTCGGGCCTGGACTTCCGCTTCGGCTTCGGCCTGGGCTTCGGCCCCGGCCCCGGAAGGTCGGGCAGCAGCAATTCCACCCGTACGGTGCCCGGCGCCCGCTTCTGCTCCACGAACTCCTCGATCTGACTGCGGCAGGCGTGGTCCAGATGGGTCACCCCCATCAGGTCCAGCCGGATCCGCGGCGTCCCCGCCGACCCCACCGCCTCCAGCGCGTCGATCACCTTCGGCAGCCGCAGAAACGTGGCGTTGCCGGTCATGACCAGCTTGGCGGTGTCGCCCTCCACCCGGTGCTCGATGGACGTCTGCGACATCCGCAGCGCCGCCAGGACGATCCCGGCCGCGAGCCCGACCAGCACCCCCTCCAGCAGCGCGGTGGCGACGATCGTGCCCGTGGTGACGGCCATCACCACGAACTCACCGCGGTCCTGGCGCCACATCTTCGGGAACTGCTCGGGCGCGAGCAGCTTCCAGCCGCTGTGCACCAGCACACCCGCCAGCACCGAGATCGGGATCAGGGCGAGGACGCTCGGCAGCAGCAGCGCGAAGGCCAGCAACCACAGGCCGTGCAGGGTGCGGGAGAGCCGGGTCTTGGCCCCGGCCTGCACATTGGCCGAGCTGCGGGCGACGACGGCGGTCATGGGCAGCGCGCCGAGGACGCCGCAGACGGTGTTGCCCGCGCCCTGGGCGATCAGCTCGGTGTTGTAGCGGGTGCGCGGACCGTTGTGCATCCGGTCCACGGCGGCGGCCGTGAACAGGCTCTCCGCCGAGGCGATGACGGTGAAGGTCATGACGGCGGTGAGCACCGCCGGATCGGCCAGCCCCGCGAACTGCTCCGGCCCGGGGACCTGGACGGCCGACAGCAGATCGCCGACCTGAAGGGTCTTCACCTCCACACCGGGCAGCGCGGCGATCACGATGCCGATGGCGACGGCGACCAGCGCGGCGGGAATCCTGCTGACCGGCCCCGGCGCCTTCTTCCAGGCGAAGCTGAGGACGACCGTGGCGATGCCGAGCGACGCGGCGATGGCCGTCTGCGCGTTCGTGAAGGTGTCGAGGATATGCGCGGGAAAGCCGAGGATGTTCTCGATGGCCGTGCCGGGGGCCGTGGCATCGGCCAGCGGATACGACTGGCTGAACATCAGCGGCAGCCCGATCCCGGCGAGCATGCCCTGGACGACGGCGATGGAGATGGCCTGGAACATACGGCCCAGCCGGATCATCCCCAGGCCGATCTGGAGCAGCCCGGACATCAGCACGATCACCCCGAGCATGGCGATGCCATGGGCCTCGACGGTCTCCGCGACAAGTGCCGTGAGCCCGGCGGCGGGCCCGCTGACCTGGAGGGCGCTGCCCCGGGTCATACCGACCACCAGCCCGCCGACGACACCGGTGATGATGCCGAGTTCGGCCGGGGTGCCGGAGGCGACGGCGACACCGATGCACAGGGGCAGGGCCACGAGGAAGACGACCAGTGAGGCGGTGATCTCGGTGCCGAGATCGACGCCCTGGACGGTCCCGCCAAGCTTGCCCTTGCCCCTGCCCTTACCTTTTCCCCCGCTCTCGCCCCTGGCGTTGTCCCCCGCCCCGCCGTCGTCCTTATGGAAGCCGGGAGCGTCGGCCGTTTCTCTTACGGTTCCCGTGGCGGGCGCGTATGCGGGCATCGGCCGCGTCGACCGGGCGTCGCGCGCCCCGTCCGGCGGGAACACCTCGTCGATGTCGTACGACGGCGATGGAACCGGCTGATTCCGGCCACGGGCATGTCGTCCGCTCGTCATGAGTGCGCCCGGACGTCACCGTCGATATCGGGACCGAGTTCCCTGCCCGCGTTGTGCGGCCGGAATTCGGGAAATCGCCCGTCGGCCAGTTTCCGGTATTCGCACGAAGCCCTCATCATGCCTCCCTGACGGGTGGTTGGACCAGATGCGAATCACCGTAGGGAGGGCCGTACCAGGCGAAGGCTAAACGAACACTAGAGCATGACAAGTTCTTCTCCAATATTCGGTCCGCGCTCGCAACATTACAAAAACCAGGAAGCCATTCCGGTATTGCGGTACACAGGTCCCCATGACCGTACGAGCGCTACTCATCGAGGATGACGAGACGATCGCCGAGCCCCTCGTCGAGGGACTGGGGCGGTATGGACTGATGGTGGGTCATGTCAGCACGGGGGCAGCCGGGCTGGAGGGGCCGTACGGGGACATCGTTCTGCTCGACCTGGGACTGCCGGACATGGACGGCATCGACGTCTGCCGCGGTATCCGGCAGGTGTCCGATGTGCCGATCATCATGCTCACCGCGCGGGGCGAGGAGGCCGACCGGGTCCTGGGGCTGGAGCTGGGCGCGGACGACTACTTGGCGAAGCCGTTCAGCATGCGGGAGCTGATCGCCCGGATCCGCGCGGTGACCCGGCGCTCCCAACGCACCGCGACCGTTCCGCCCACCGCTCCGGCGGCCCCCGCGCCGACCGTCGACGTCACCCCGCCGGGCCCCGCCCAGCCGCCGCCCCGGGAGCAGGAGCCGCTGGTCGTGGACCGCCGGACGCGTCAGGTGTGGGTGGGCGGCGCACCCGTCAGCCTCACCCCCAAGGAGTTCGAGCTGCTGGCCCTGCTCACCGAGGACCCCGGCGCCGTGTACTCGCGTCAGCAGATCCTCGACCGCGTCTGGGACCCCCACTTCCACGGGCCGACCAAGACCCTGGACGTGCACATCGCCACGCTGCGCCGCAAACTGGGCGATCCGGCCTGGATCCAGACCCTGCGCGGGGTCGGCTTCCGTCTGGCCGTCCACTCGGGAGTCCCGGCGGGGACCGCTTCGGGAATACCGGAGGCCGCCCGGCCGTGACCCGACGTCTGCTGCTCGGGTATCTGAGCCTCGCCGTACTGACCCTGCTGAGCCTCGGCATTCCGCTCGGCTATGTCTACGGCAGAGCCGAGCGTGCGCAGATCATCTCCTCGGCGGAGGACGAGGCCGAGTCGGTGTCCGCGTTCGCCTCGCTGTCCATCATGGCGGGCCGGGAGCAGCGTGAGCTGCCGCAGCGGGCGCGGCACTGTGCCGAGCGCGTCCGGGGCAGGGTGGTCATCGTCGGCGACGACGGCCGGCTGCTGGCGACCTCGCATCCGCTGCCCGCCGCCGAGTCGCGGAACCTGGTGTCGCGCCCCGAGATCGCCGCCGCGCTGCGCGGCCGGGACGCGATCGACGTCCGGACCTCGACCATCGGCGGCGTCCGCTATCTCTCCGTCGCCGCGCCCGTCGTCCACGGCGACGAGTTGCAGGGCGCGGTGCGCCTCACCGTGCCCACCGACGCGGTGGAGGCCCGGGTACACCGGATCTGGCTGCTGCTGGCCGTGGGCGGACTCGCGATCCTCACGGCCGTCGCCGCCGTGGGGCTGGTCTTCGCCCGCTGGACCAGCCGCCCGATCCTGGAGCTGGAGCGGTTCGCGCACCGCCTGGCCGACGGCCGGTTCACCACACCCGCGCCCGTGACCTCCGGCCCGCCCGAGGTGCGCAGCCTCGCCACCACCTTCAACCAGACCGCCGCCCGGCTGGAGCATCTGCTGGCCTCCCAGCGCGCGTTCGCCGCCGAGGCGTCCCACCAGCTCAAGACGCCACTGGCCGCGCTGCGGCTGCGGCTGGACAATTTGGAGGCGGAGATGACCGGGCACGCCCGGGACAGCCTCGGCGCCGCGATAACCGAGACCGACCGGCTGGCCCGGATGGTCGAGGGGCTGCTGGCGATGGCGCGGCTGGAGGAGAGCGCCGTGACCCCCGAACCGGTCGACCTGGACCAGGTGTGCGCCGAGCGCCTGCTGACCTGGAGCCCGCTCTTCGACCAGCACAAGGCCCATCTCGCCCTGCTCGGCGACCGGGTCGGCCAGGCGCTCGCGGTGCCCGGAGCCATCGAGCAGATCCTGGACAATCTGCTCTCCAACGCGCTGCGTGCCACGCCCCCGGGCTCCACCGTGACCATGGTGCTGCGCTGCTCGGCCGCCGACCGCCGCCACCTCCCCGCGCGGCCCTCCTGGATCGAGCTGCATGTCGTCGACCAGGGACCCGGCATGACCGCCGACCAGCGCCGCCGCGCCTTCGACCGCTTCTGGCGCGCCCCCGACGCCCCGAAGGGCGGCACCGGTCTGGGTCTGTCGCTGGTGCAGCGGCTCGCCCATGCGAGCGGAGGGGAGGCCGCCTTGGCCCAGGCGCCCGGTGGCGGCCTCGACGCCGCGATCCGGCTGCGGCCCGCGCCCCGCGCGTCCCAGGGCCGCCCGTCCAGAATCGGCCTGCCCCGGAGAGCCCGGAGCGATCGGAGCACACCGGAGTCCACCCCGGCCCCGCCCTCGGTGCGCTCACCGGCGTGAGCCCAGGCCGTACCCAGGCCGTGCCCAGGCCGCCCTTACGCGTCCTGGTACGCCTCGCCGCCCAGTTCCAGCGCGGCGGTGCCGGCGGTGGTGTCCGCCAGCCAGTCGCGGAAGGCGTCCACGTCCACGTCGGGCAGCCCGAGTTCGATCGTCACGGCCTCGGCGTAGCGCACCTCGCGGACCGCCCGCCCCGTCGCCCGCAGGTCGTTCTCCAGCTTTCCGGCCCGCTGGTGGTCCACGGTCACGGTCACCAGCCGGAACCGCTGCCGGGTGACGGTGCCCAGCGCGTCGAGGGCCTCGCCGACCGCGCCGCCGTAGGCCCGGATCAGACCGCCCGCGCCGAGCTTCACGCCCCCGTAGTAGCGGGTGACGACGGCCACGGCGTACCGGATCTCGCGGCGCAGCAGCATCTGCAGCATCGGCACCCCGGCCGTGCCGCCCGGCTCCCCGTCATCGCTCGCCTTCTGCACACCGCCGTCCGCGCCGATGACATAGGCGAAGCAGTTGTGAGTGGCGGTGGGGTGCTCCTTCCTGACCCGCTGGATGACGTCCTGCGCCTCCTGCTCGGTCGCGGCGGGCGCGAGCGTGCAGAGGAAGCACGATCTGTTGATCTCGATCTCGTGCACGCCCTCGCGCGCGACCGTCCGGTACCGCTCCTGCATCAGGCCACCCTATGTCCCGGCTCCCGCGCGGTGGTCACGCGTGCCGGGGCGGCCGTGTCCTCGTCAGCGGCCCAGGGCCTTGGCCAGCTGGTCCTTGGTCATGTTGGAGCGGCCCTCGATGCCGCGCTGCTTGGCCTCGTTGTACAACTGGTCGCGCGTCGGGCCCTTGGGACCCGTCCGGCTGCCGGAGCGCTGGCCGCCACGCTGCGGCGCGGACTTCGGGTCCTGGGTCGAGGTCCTGCTGGCGGACCTGGACTCGCCCGAGCGGGCGCGCTCCTTGTTGACCGTACGGGCGGCCATTTCCTTCGCCCGGCCGGTGGACGCGCCGCGCTGCTCGGCGCCTTCCTTGATGTGCTCGTACTGCCGTTCACGCTTACGGCTGGATCCTGCGGGCATGGTGTCTCCCTCTCCTTCCGCCCCCTCGGTCGGTCGCGGCCGACGGCTGATGATCGCCGACCGCATGAGTCGGGTTCCCCCGCTCCCTCCCCTATAACCAGCATGCGTCTCCTGGGCGCCGCCCGGATGCCGCGCGGCGTCAGCCCGGCCGCGATCCCGATGGCGAGGGTGGCGTGGTCGCCCGGCCAAGTCGGACCCCTGACCATGGTCAGGGTTGACACCCCGGCGTACCCCGGGGAATCTCCGGGGCACCCGGCCCGTTCTGCTGCGAAGGGACCGCATCGCGACCACAGGAGGCAGGCATGTACGGCGACTCGGCAACCGTCCGCAAGATCCTCACCGAGTTGGGCGACACCTGGGCCGTCGTGGGCCTGTCGACGAACCCGGGGCGCGCGGCATACGGCGTCGCCGGGGTCCTCCAGCGCTTCGGCAAGCGCATCGTGCCCGTCCACCCGAAGGCCGAGACGGTGCACGGCGAGCGCGGCTACGGCTCGCTCGCCGAGATCCCGTTCCCGGTCGATGTGGTCGATGTCTTCGTCAACAGCGACCTGGCGGGCCCGGTCGCCGACGAGGCCGTCACCATCGGCGCCAAGGCCGTCTGGTTCCAGCTCGGCGTCATCGACCCGGAAGCGTACGACCGCACCCGCGCCGCCGGGCTCGACATGGTCATGGACCGCTGCCCCGCCATCGAGATCCCCCGGCTGGGCTGAGCCGGGTACGGCCGCGCGACCTCTCAGGCGCCCAGGTCCTCCAGGACCACCGCGCCCGGCAACCCGGCGAGCAGCTTGCCCGGCACGATGAGCTTGCCGCGTCGGCTGCCGCTGCCGATGAGGGCGTACGGGATGTCGGCCACGGCGGCGTCCACCAGGAGCGGCCAGTCGGCGGGCAGCCCGATCGGGGTGATGCCGCCGAACTCCATGCCGCTCTCGCCCGTCGCCGTCCCGATCGGGGCGAACGACGCCTTGCGGGCGCCGAGGTGGCGGCGCACCACGCCGTTGACGTCCGCGCGGGTGTGGGCCAGGACCAGGCAGGCGGCCAGGGTGGTCTCGCCGCCCCGCTTGCCCGCGACCACCACGCAGTTGGCGGACTGCTCCAGCAGCCAGGAGCCGTAGTTCTCGACCAGCACGGCGGTGTCGGCCTTGTCCGGGTCGGTGTCCACGAAGAGCACCCGCTCCACCGGCTCCGAGCCGCGCCAGGTGCGCAGCGCCTCGGCGACGGGAGCGGTCAGCAGGTCCAGGCACTCGACAGCGGGACGTACCTCGTCGAAGGCATCCATCGGCGTACTCATGCCGCCAAACTAGCAGTCGGAGCGGGGTACGAGGGCCGGGCCCGGCGGCCTCAGCGCGCGGGTGGCACCGACACCGTCATGGTCATCTCCACCGGCGCCGTACCGTCGTTGCGGTAGGCGTGCGGGGTGTTCGCCTCGAAGGCCACCGAGGTGCCGACCGGGGCGGTGTGGGTCTCGCCGCCGATCACCAGGGTGAGCTCGCCGGCCGTCACATGGATCAGCTCGACCGTGCCGGACGGATGCGGATCTGAGCTGGACTCGTCGCCGGGCATCAGCCGCCATTGCCACATCTCCAGCGGGCCGGCCGCCTCGGTGCCGACGAGCAGCGCGGTGTAGCTGCCCGCCTCGGTGGACCACATCCGCACCGCCTGGTCGGGCGGGACGAAGGTCACCCGGGGACCCTGCTCGTAGTCGAGCAGGGTCGTGATGCTCACGCCGAGCGCGTCGGCGAGCTTGACCGTGGTGCCCACGCTCGGATTCGTACGGGCCTGCTCAATCTGGATGATCATGCCCCGGCTGACCCCGGCGCGGGCCGCCAGGGCGTCGAGGGTGAAGCCGCGTTCATTGCGCCACCTTTTGAGGTTGCGGGCGAGCGACTGCGTGAGCTGGTCGAGGTCCGTCACGTTCCGGTCCGTCCATCCGTCCAAAATAGTGAATGGCATAGTCGAGTACAGTGAACTACTGTGGGCTGTACTCCCACGTCCACCACACTGTACGGCGAGGTTTCACCATGTCCGCGCTCTTCGCCCTTGCCACCAGCCTGCTCTGGGGGCTGGCCGACTTCGGCGGAGGGTTGCTCACCCGGCGCACGCCCGCGCTCACCGTGGTCGTCGTCTCCCAGATCATCGCGGTCACCGTCCTCGGCGCCATCGTGGTCGCCACCGGCGGATGGTCAGAGGCGGGCCCGCGGCTGTGGTTCGCCGCGGCGGCCGGTGTGGTCGGCCCGGCCGCGATGCTGTGCTTCTACCGGGCCCTCGCGCTCGGCCCGATGGGCGTCGTCTCCCCGCTCGGCGCGCTCGGCGGGGTCATCGTGCCGCTCGGGGTCGCGCTGGTGCTCGGGGAGCGGCCCGGTCTGCTCCAGGTCTCGGGGGTCGTGGTGGCGGTCGCGGGCGTGGTCCTGGCGAGCGGTCCGCAGACCGGCGGGGCGCCCGTTCAGCGGCAGACGCTGCTGCTCACCCTGGTGGCCGCGCTGGGCTTCGGCTCGGTGATGGCGCTGATCGCCGAGGCGTCGCACACCCTGACCGGGCTGTTCCTCGCGCTGTTCGTGCAGCGGGTGTGCAATGTGGCGGTCGGCGGCGGCGCGCTGCTGGTCTCCGTGCGGCGCGGCAGCCCCGGGCTGCCCGAGGGCGGGATGGGCGTGATGTGGGCGTCGCTGCCCGCGCTCGCCTTCGTGGGTCTCGCCGACGTGGCCGCGAACGGCACGTACAACCTCGCCGCGCACCACGGCCCGGTCACCGTCGCCGCGGTGCTCGCCTCCCTCTACCCCGTGGTGACCGCCCTCGCGGCCCGCGGACTGCTCGGCGAGCGGCTGCGGGTGGTCCAGGCCACCGGCGCCGGGCTCGCCCTGGTGGGCACGCTGCTGCTGGCCACGGGCTGAGCGGGCCGCGGCCGAGCCGCGGCCGGGCGGGCCGTGGCCGCTTACGCGTGGCCGGGCCACGGCCCGGCCACGCGTAAGCGACCATGCATAAGCCGACGTGCCCCAGGAACCCACTACGCCATGGGGCAGGTGAACGAGAAGCTGTACATGGTGCGGGCCGAGGCCCGGGGGATCGTGAACGCCGTGGCGCGGGCGTGGCAGGGGCCGGGGCGGGACCGGGACCTGCTCGTGCAGTCGCTCAAGGCGGCCGGGGCGGCCACCCTCGCCTGGGCGGTCTCGGGGTGGTGGCTGAAGGACCCGGTGGCGCTGATGGCGCCGTGGGTGGCGGTGGTCCTGGTCCAGGCCACCGTCTACCGCTCGCTGTTCAAGGGGTTGCAGCAGCTGGTGGCCATCGCCGTGGGCACGCTGCTGGCGGCGGCGGCCGAGGCCCTGACCGGGAACATCCTGATCTCGGTGGCCCTGGTCCTGCCCGTCGTGATGCTGCTCAGCAACTGGCCCCGCCTCGGCGACCAGGGCATCTACGGCCCCACCACCGCGCTGTTCACCCTCACCTCGGCCCCGGTGTCCGGCCTCACGGTCTCCCACCGGCTGCTCCAGGCCCTGCTGGGCGCCGCGATCGGCATCGCGGTCAACGCGCTGATCCTGCCGCCGGTCCATCTGCGGAACGTACGGGAGAACCTCAGCGGCCTCGCGCGCGGCGCCGAGGGCGCCCTCGCGGGGATGGCCGAGGGACTGGCCCGTGACGACTGGTCCGAGGAGACCGCCGCCGACTGGCGGCGGCTGTCCGATCGCCTCCAGCAGCGGCAAGCGAGCCTGCGATCCGCCCGGCTGTGGAGCCATGAGAGTCTCAGGCTCAATCCCGGCCTGCCGTGGAAGTCGCGCAAGAGACTGCCACCGCTTCCCGCCGAGAGCGAGGACCAGCGGTGGGGAGCGATCGTCGCCCAGATCGGCGGGATCACCAGCACCATGATCGACATCGCCGACGAGAACCGCGCCATTCCCTCCCCCGACCAGCGGGCGCTCGGCGACTACGGCCGGCTCCTGTGCGACCTGGCGACCGCGTGCGCGGCTCGGGCGGACCTGATCTGCCTGCCCTCCGCCCCCGAGGACGCGCACACCCGGCTGGAGGAGGGGCTGGACTCCGTGCAACGGCGCCACGACGACCTGCACAAGGTGCTCTGCGATCAGCGCGGCGTCTCCACCGCCACCACCGCCGTCCTCGGCACCCTGCTGGTGCAGGCCCAGAACATCTGGCATCACATCGCCCCGGACACCTGGCCCCGCGCCACCTCCCGGGCATAGCCCCCGGCCGGCGGGGTACATCGGTGCAGTCCCCCGCGGTGGTGTCGGGGCGGAGTCGTGAGGAGTGGTGCCCATGAAGCCGGTCGGCCAGGCACGGCCGGGATTCCCCTGCTGGGTGAGTCTCGCCGCCCCCAGCCTCCAGGAGGCGCAGGCGTTCTACACCGCGGTGCTCGGATGGACCTGGCACCCCACCGGACGGGGTGAGGAGTTCCGTACGGCGCTGTTCGGCGGAGCGCCGGTGGCCGGGGTCGGAGCGCTCGCGAACAGCCTCATGGGCGCGGTCGCCTGGACACCGTTCTTCGCCGTGGCGGACGCGGACGCCACCGCGGCACACATCCGTGAGCGGGGCGGCACCGTAGGTGTCGGCCCGCTCCCGTTCGGCACCGGCCGCCGCGCCGGACTGGCCGCCGACCCCGACGGCGCCGTCTTCGGCTTCTGGACGGGGGATGCGCTGCCCGGCTGGCCGGCGGGTCCGGAGGAGGGTGCCCCGGTCTGGCTGGAGCTGCGGACCCGCGACGCGTTCGCGGCCGCCCTCTTCTACGGCGAGGTCTTCGGCTGGGCGTCACCGGACGGCAACTGCTCCGTGGAGTACGAGAACGACGAGGTGATCGTGCGCGAGGAGGGCCGCAAGCTGGCGGTGGTCCACGGCGGCGCCGTCGAGCAGGCCCCCGACCCACGGGTCCGGCCACGCTGGTACGTCCACTTCCGCGTCCCCGATGTGACGGCCGCCGTGGCGGCGGCCCGCGCCGCCGGTGGCACGGTCGCCCTTCCGCCGGACGCCTCCCCCACGGGCCGTCAGGCGATCCTGTGCGACCCCGACGGGGGGCTGTTCACCGTCACCGCCGCCTGAGCGGACCGGCCTGACGCACGGCGCCGGCGGACGGCCCGCCCCGGCCCGCCCCACCCCGGTCCGCCCCAGCTCGCGCCACCCCGGCCCGCCCCGGCTCGCGCCACCCCGGTCCGGCTCGGCGAGATGGCGTAAAGACGACGCGGGCGCGTGAGGAAGCCGGTCCGGCCGGGAAGCCGTGGGGGGCGGAGAGCGCGGGGAAACCCGCTGTCGTCAGGACGGAGCGCGGTGATGACCACCACGGCGGAGGAAACCCGGGCCGAGCTGCCCGCGTCCCGCGTCATCCGGCTGCCGGGGATCGTGCTGGGGGTGGGGCTCGGCGGATTCCTCGACGGGATCCTGCTGACCAGTTGCTCCAGTGGCACCACATGCTCAGCAGCACCAACCAGGACCGCATCGGGGTGCGGTACTACAACCCGCACACCGTCTCAGGTCTGCGGATGAACACCGTGTGGGACGGCGTCTTCCACGCCGTGTGCTGGATCTCGGTGCTGCTGGGGCTGGCCATCCTCTACGCCCGGGTCACCCACGAACGGCGCCGGGTGTGGGGCTCCCGCGTCCTGTGGGGCTGGATCCTGGTCGGCTGGGGCCTGTTCAACCTCGTCGAGGGCGTACTGGACCACCAGATCCTCGGCATCCACCATGTCCGCACCGGCCCGGAGCAGCCGTGGTGGGACGCAGGCTTCCTCGTCCTGGGCGCCCTTCTGGTGGCCGGTGGCCATCTGCTGCAGCGCCGCGGGGCTCCCTCCGGCCCCGAGGCGCCCCGCGCCACCGGGCGCGTGTGATGGGTGGCGGCGCGGCGCACCCCGGCCATGGGCACGGCGGGGGCGGCGGCCCCCTGGACGTATGGCTGCCGGCCCTCGCCCTGCTGGGGTGTGCCGTCGCCTACGCGCTGACGGCCCGCCGCGCCCGGCGCCGTCACCCCGTCCAGGGCTGGCCGCTCGCGCGGTCGCTGAGCTTCGGGACCGGGCTCGTCCTGGTGGCCGTGGCGCTGCTGCCGCCGCTCGCGCCGTTCGCCCATGAGGACTTCCGCGGCCATATGGCCCAGCATCTGCTGCTCGGGATGTACGCACCGCTCGCCCTGGTGCTCGCGGCCCCGGTCACCCTGCTGCTGCGCGCCCTGCCCCCGGACCGCGGCCGACGGCTGACCGCCGTGCTCCGGTCCCGCCCCGCGCGGCTGCTCGGCCACCCCGTGACCGCCCTGCTGCTGACCACCGGCGGGCTGGTGCTCCTGTACTTCACCCCCGTCTACGACGCCACCGTGGGCCACCCCGGATGGCACTGGCTGCCCCACGCCCACTTCCTGCTCTCGGGCTGGCTGTTCGCGTATGTCATCGCCGGTCCTGATCCGGCCCCGGCCCGGCCGGGGGTGCCGGCCCGGCTGGTGGTCCTCGGCGTCGCCATCGCCGCCCACGCCGTCATCGCCCAGCTGATGTACGGGGGCTTCTGGGTGCAGGTGCGTGCCCCGATCGCCGAGGTCCGGGGCGGTGCGGAGATCATGTACTACGGCGGCGACCTCGCCGAGCTGCTTCTGGCCGCGGCCCTCGTCGCCACCTGGCGGCCGGTGCGGACGCCCCGGAGCCCGCGCGGGTCGCGGATGCCCCCGGTGCGGCGGCCGAAGGAGGGCGTCCGTGCTCCGCGGGCCCTGCCGAAATCCCGGTGACGGCGGGGGTTACCGCCGGAGGCCTCGGGGGTACCTGGGCGTCACGCCATCGGAGTGAGCCCCCGGGGGACCACGGTGGCCAGGCCCTTCCGGTCCAGACCGCGGGCCGGAAGTGCCGCTTCGGCTGATGCGTCGGCTCCGGCTGACGCTTCAGCCGTCGATTCCACCGCTCTCGCAGATCTGCCGGGCGATCTCCCGCAGCTTGACGTTGCGCTCCTGGGACACCCGCCGGATCAGTGCGAAGGCGTCGTCCTCGGTGATCTTGAGGCGTTCCATGAGGATGCCCATGGCCTCCCCGATGGTGTGCCGGGTCTGGATCGCCTGCTGGAGCTGATCGGCGGTGCGGGCGCTGGAGAAGGCGACCGCGGCGTGCGAGGCCAGCAGCCAGCCGGCCGTCTCGCTGGCCCTGGTGAAGACGGCGGGGCGTCGCGAGTAGAGGTTCAGGGCGCCGAGGTTCTCCTGCTCGGTGTAGAGCAGGAACCCCATCATGCTGCCGATGCCGAGGCTGCGGGCCTCGCTGACGAAATCCGGCCAGCGCTCCTCGGGCTCGGTGAAGTCCTTGATCCGGAACACCCGCTCGCCGTCCAGAAGACGGGCGGCGTCGAAACAGGGTCCCTCACGGAGCCGCCCCTGGAGCCGGTCCGACCGCACCACCAGCCCTTCGGTGGGCGCGAGGGACTCCACCCGGCTGCTGTGGAGCACCAGGATGCCGGCCGCGTCGCAGCCCTCCACGATGTCCACCGCGCACGCGCTGATCCGCTCCAGCGTGGCCTCCACGGACTCCTGCGCCAGCAGGTCCCGCGCCATGGTGGCCATGCGCTCGGCGAAGGCTTCCCAGTCCATGGGCACCATCCGATCACATTCGGCTATTCGCCGCTTCCGAGCGCTTCCCGGTACTGCTTCGCCCGGTCCGCGTACACCTGGGCGTTCAGTTTGATGCCCGCTCGCTCCTCGTCCGTGAGGGGGCGCTTCACCCTGGCCGGCACCCCCGCCACCAGGGAACCGGGCGGTATCTCCATCCCCTGCGGCACCAGGGCCTGAGCCGCGACCAGCGATCCCGCACCGATCCGGGCGCCGTTGAGGACCGTCGCGCCCATCCCGATCAGGACCTCGTCCTCGACCGTACAGCCGTGCACGACCGCGTTGTGCCCGACCGAGACCCGCTCACCGATCGAGACCGGGAATCCGGGGTCGACATGCACCGTGCAGTTGTCCTGGATGTTGCTGTCCGCGCCGAGGACGATGGGGCCGCCGTCACCCCGCAGCACCGCCTGGTACCAGACGCTCGATCCCGCCGCCAGCACGACATCGCCGATCACCACCGACGTGGGGGCCACGAATGTGTCGGGGGCGATCTGTGGCTCCTTCCCGTCGATGCCGAAGATCAAGGCGCGCACCGTCTCTCCCACCTGGTCGTTCCCTTCGCGTTCCACGCCCTGGCCGGCAGTTCCGGCAGAGCCCTACGGCCGGTCCGGCCGATCCGGTCCATGGGTGCCCGCCGCGTGGTGGGCTCCGCCCCAGGCCCCGGGGTCCGGGGCAGCGCCCGGGTTGTGGGAAGGGGCGGGGAGGGAAAGTGTCGATATGCGGCTGCCCCGCGTGGCCCGCCGCGGGCGGCAAGACCCGGCCGGCACCCCCAGGGTCCTTCTCCCGCGGAGATCCGTCAGCAGGACCCTAGTCCCCGGCCGGGACCGGCTCCGGCTCGGCGGTCTCGGAATCGGCCGCCGTGACGGCCGCGGCCTTGGACTTCTTGGAGCGCCACTTCATGACCAGCATCGAGCCGAGGCCGAAGAGCAGGGCCAGCACGAGCCCGAGCCAGGAGAAGCGCTTCAGCCAGTCCTCCGCGACCTTGCCCAGGGAGTAGATGACCGCGGTGGTGCCACCGGCCCAGACGATGCCGCCGAGCACATTGGCGATGAGGAACTTCCAGTACGGCATGCGCAGCACGCCCGCGAGCGGCCCCGCGAAGATGCGCAGCAGCGCGATGAACCGGCCGACGAAGACCGCCCACATACCCCACTTCTGGAAGGAGCGCTCGGCGGTGGCCACGTGCTCGGCGCTGAAGTGCTTGGGGAATTTTCGGCCCAGCCAGGCGAGCAGCGGCTGTCCGCCCTTACGGCCGATGAGATAGCCGATGGAGTCGCCGATCACCGCGCCCGCGATGGCGGACGCCCCCAGGATGTAGGGGTTGATGTGGTCCTGCGAGGCCGCCAGCAGCGTCGCGCTGACGAGGACGATCTCGCCGGGGAGCGGAATTCCCAGGCTCTCCAGGCCGATGACGATACCCACGAGCAGATACACACTGACCGCGGGCACGCTCTCGAGCCATCCCTCGATATGCAACGCCGGTTCCTCCCCATGTGGCGACCGCTTCCCGGCGTGCGCCGGACAGGAAGCGGCGCACGCTCGGAAGCCTACTCAATCGGAGCGCGGCCGCCATCATCCCCAAGTCGTGCTCCGGCCCGCGTCGGCTCCGGCGAAGGGAGGACGGACCCGGGGCCGGGCTCGGGGACGGGGAGGCCGGACTCGGGGCTGAGGAAGAGGGCTCAGGACTGGGGGCGCAGGGTCCACACGATGGACATTTCGCCCGTGACCGCACCGTCCTCGCGTGTGATCGCGACGTTCACCGGGAATTCAGGCCGCCGCCCCGCGTCCAGCTCGGCGACCACCTCGGCGGCGGGCCGGCCGAGGGTGGCGGTCGCGGTGACGGGCCCCTTGGCGAGCTTCTTGTAATCGATCTCGGCGCGCACGGCCAGCGGTACGGCGCGGCCGAGCTGATCGCCGAACGCCGCCAGCACGATGGCGCCGCTCGCGGACTCCGCCAGGGTGAACATGGCACCCGCGTGGGGGCCGCCGACGTGGTTGTGGAAGTCGGGCTGGTCGGGGAGGCACAGCACCGCGCGCTCGGGCGACGTCTCGCGGAACTCCAGGTTCAGGGTGCGCACCATGGGCACCGTGGCGGCGAGCATCTCACCGACGGAGGGCAGGGTTTCCGACATGCCCCGGAAGTTACCATCCAGCAGCAAGCGGGGAAAGGGCGGTCCACGGGGCAGCCGTAGCAGGTGTCGTCGGCCCCCTCTATCGTTACTGGCCATGTGGCCAGGACAGCAGCCGCCCGGGGGCGAGCAGAACAACCCGCACGATCAGAACCCCTATCAGCAACCGGGGTATCAGCAGCCGGGATACAACCAGCCGAACCCGTATCAGCAGCCGGGATACCAACAGCCGAATCCCTATCAGCAGCCGCCCCAGCAGCAGCCGGGACAGCCCGGTCAGCCGGGGCAGTACGGCCAGCAGGGACAGCCCGGCCAGCAGGGGCAGTACGGCCAGCCGGAGCAGCAGCCCGGTTACGGCCCGCCGCAGGGTCCGCCCGGCCGGCAGTGGGGGGCTCCGTCCGGCCCGCCCGGCGCACCCCGGCCGCCGCGCGACAACAAGAAGCGCACGACCACCATCGCCGTCGTCGCGGCCATCGCGGTCGTCGCCGCCGCGGGCATCACCGGTGCGCTGGTCCTGGGCAAGGACGACAGCGGCGGCGGTGACGAGTCGAAGGGGAAGGACAAGACGCCCGCCTCCACATCGGCCCCGGCCTCCGAGGAGCCGACCGAGGACCCGGGCGGCGGCGGTGCGGACAACCCGCGCGCCGGCGGTGACACCAGCGACGTCAAGGCGGTCATACCCGGCTGGAAGCCGGTGGTCAGCCCCAAGCGGCACAACGCCTTCGACGTCCCCCCGGACTGGACGGTCGAATCGCCGGGCCTGAGCACCGGTTTCGAGGACGACAAGGGCAAGCCACTCGTGGTCATGTCCGCTCCGGCGAGGTACAAGAAGGACTACTGCTCGGTCAAGGACAAGGACGGCTACGTCGACAAGAGCCACGCCGCCGGTGCGGGCTCGAAGGGCGCGCAGGGCGCCAAGAGCGAGGCGTCGGCCGCCAAGATCGAGGCCGAGAACTGGGTGTTCGCCGCCTTCGACCAGAAGCAGACCGGGACCCGCAAGGTCACCGACGCCAAGAAGTTCAAGAGCGCCCACGGCCTCGAGGGCTACACCGCGTCGGCCACCGTCACCGGCGTGAAGAAGACCGACAAGTGCACCACCGACGGCAAGTCGGTCACCGTGACCTACACGGACACCAACGGCGACTTCGCCACCTGGGTCCTGTACTCGGTCAAGGGCACCAAGGAAGAGGTCCCGGACTCGACCATCAAGAAGATCATGAGTTCGCTGCGGCCGGTGAAGTCGGAGGTCTCCTGACCCTCCGGCCGAAGGCAGGCGCCCTTCGCCCAGAGCGGCCGTAATTCGGTTGGACGCCGGGGCCCGCCCCCAGGGATAGTCCGGATGTGACGACTCCTCCGGCCCCGCGCATCCGACCGCGCCGCCCCGCGTGGGCCGGCCGCAACTACACACTGCTGACCACCGCCGCCGTGGTGACGGGCCTCGGAAACGCCGGAGCCCTCATCGCGGCGGCGTTCGCGGTGCTGGAGGCGGGCGGGGACGGCGGCGACGTCGGACTCGTGGCGGCGGCCCGCACCCTTCCCCTGGTCGTCTTCCTGCTGATCGGCGGCGCGGTGGCGGACCGGCTGCCCCGCCATCGGGTGATGGTCGCCGCCAACAGTCTCAACTGCCTCTCGCAGGCGGTCTTCGCCGTGCTCGTCCTGTCCGGCGAGGCGCGGCTGTGGCAGATGGCGGCGCTGTCCGCGCTCGGCGGCACCGGGCAGGCGTTCTTCTCCCCCGCCGCCGAGGGCATGCTGCTCTCCAGCGTCAAGGGCGAACAGGCCGCCCGTGCCTTCGCGCTGTTCCGGATGGGCATGAACGGCGCGCAGATCGGCGGGGCCGCGCTCGGCGGCGCGCTGGTCGCGGTGGTCGGGCCCGGCTGGGTGCTGGCCGCCGACGCCGCCGCGTTCGCGGTCGCGGGCGCCCTGCGGTCCCTGCTGGACGTCAGCGCCGTCGCCCAGCGGGAGCCCGGCGGCGGCATGCTGCGGGATCTGCGCGAAGGTTGGCGCGAAGTCGTCGGCCGGCCCTGGCTGTGGTCGATCATCGTCCAGTTCTCCGTCGTCAACGCCGTGGTGGGAGCGGCGGAGGCGGTGTTCGGCCCGCTGGTGGCCGAGGACCACCTGGGCGGGGCGCGTCCCTGGGGACTCGCGCTCGCGGCGTTCGGCGCGGGCACCGTTCTGGGTTGTCTGCTGATGGTCCGTTGGCGGCCGCGCCGGATGCTGCTCGCGGGCTCCCTGTGCATACTGCCGCTCGCCCTGCCGTCGGCCGCGCTCGCCGTCCCGGTGCCGGTGGTGCCGCTGGCCGTGGTGATGTTCGTGGTCGGGGTGTCGGTCGAGGTGTTCGGGGTGTCCTGGATGACCGCGCTGCACCAGGAGATCCCCGAGGACAAGCTGTCGCGGGTCTCGGCGTACGACTGGTTCGGCTCGATCGCCATGGTGCCGCTCGCCACGGCGCTCGCGGGCCCGGCCGAGGAGGCGTTCGGCCGGTCGGCCTCGCTGTGGGGGTGTTCGGCGCTGATCCTGGCGCTGACGCTGGCGGTGCTGACGGTCCCGGACGTACGGCGGCTGCGCCGGAGCGGGACCGAGCCCGTCGCCGAGGGCGGACCGGCCGCCGCCCCGGACACCGCCCCGGAGCCGGTCAGCCCACGCTGAACGCCCCGTCCGGCGGTTCGGGCGAGGGCGTGGCGTCCTCGTCCCGCACCGGCGCCGCGCCACCCGTGAACCGCTCCAGCGCCTCCCCGTACTCGACCCTGGCCGGAAAGGCGTCGGCCGCGGTCCGGCGGGCCAGCACGGCGACCGGCGGCTCGGACCGGGAGGCCAGCAGCACGGCGTTGCCGAACCGGCGGCCACGCAGCACCGACGGCTCCGCGATCAGGGCGAGGTGCGCGAACGCCGTTCGATAGGTGGCCAGTTGGGAGCGGAGGAAGGCGAACGGCGCCCCGTCGGCCAGATTCGCCACGTACCACCCGCCCGGCCGCAGCGCGCGGGCCGCGGCGCGGGCGTACTCGACGGAGGTCAGATGCGCGGGCACCCGCGAACCGCCGAAGACATCGGCCACGATGACATCGGCCGACCCCTCGGGCGCGGCCTCCAGCGCGGTCCTGGCGTCCTCGGGCCGCACCGTGACGCCCGCCCCGGACGGCAGCGGAAGGCGCTCGGCGACCAGTTCCAGCAGCCCCCGGTCGGCCTCGATCACCACCTGGTGGGAGCCGGGACGGGTGGCGGCCAGATAACGAGGCAGCGTCAGCGCCCCACCGCCCAGGTGCAGTACGTCGAGCGGGGCGCCGGGATCGGCGGCCGCGTCCAGGACATGGGCGATCCGCCGCGCGTACTCGAATTCGAGATGGCCCGGATCGTCCAGGTCCACATACGACTGCGGGGCGCCCTCCACCGTGAGCAGCCAGGCGCGCGGGCGGTCCAGGTCCGGCATCAGCTTGGCGGTGCCGCCGTCCACGGCGCGGCTCACGGGTATCGGCTCGTTCACCCTCTCATTGTGCCGTCGCCGGCACATGGCGGCCCGCTCGTCCGTCTCGGGGGGCGGACGAGCGGGCCGGTGATGGTCACGGCAGCACGGTGGTCACCGTCCCCGCGCCCACCGTGCGGCCGCCCTCGCGGATCGCGAAGCCGAGGCCCGGCTCCAGCGGTACGGCGCGGCCCAGCTCGACCGTCATGGTGACCGTGTCACCGGGGCGCGCCACCGCGGTGGCCCCGAGGTCCACGGCGCCGACCACATCGGCCGTGCGGAGGTAGAACTGCGGACGGTAGCCGGTGGACACCGGTGTCCGCCGGCCGCCCTCGGCCGCCGAGAGGACGTACACCCGCGCGGTGAAGCGCCTCCGCGGCACGACGCTGCCGGGCGCGGCCACCACATGGCCGCGGCGCACCGCGTCCCGCGCCACCCCGCGCAGCAGCAGCGCCACGTTGTCGCCCGCCTCGGCCGACTCCATGGACTTGCCGAAGGTCTCCACCCCGGTGACCACCGTGGCCACATCGGTGCCGGGCACCTCGACCCGGTCGCCGACCCGTACCGTGCCGCGCTCGATGGCGCCGGTGACGACCGTGCCGCGGCCGGTGATGGTCAGCACGTTCTCCACCGGTAGCAGGAACGGCGCCCCGGTGTGGCGCACGGGCGTCGGGACGTAGGTGTCCACGGCGTCCAGCAGCGCCTCGATCGCCCCGGTCCACCGCGGGTCGCCCTCCAGCGCCCGCAGCCCGGAGACCCGTACGACGGGCGTGGTGTCGCCGGGGTAGCCGTGCGCGGAGAGCAGCTCGCGCACCTCGAGCTCGACGAGGTCGGTGAGCTCGGGGTCGCCCGCGTCGGCCTTGTTGAGGGCCACCACGATGTGGTCGACGCCGACCTGGCGGGCCAGCAGCACATGCTCGGCGGTCTGCGGCATCACACCGTCGAGCGCGGAGACCACCAGGATCGCCCCGTCGATCTGGGCGGCGCCGGTCACCATGTTCTTGATGAAGTCGGCGTGGCCGGGCATGTCGACATGCGCGTAGTGCCGGGTGTCGGTCTCGTACTCGACATGCGCGATGTTGATGGTGATGCCGCGCGCGGCCTCCTCCGGCGCCCGGTCGATGCGGTTGGCCGGCACATAGGCGCCGCCGGTGCCGCGCTCGCTCAGCACCTTGGTGATGGCGGCGGTCAGCGTGGTCTTGCCGTGGTCGACATGGCCCATGGTGCCGATGTTCAGATGCGGCTTGGTGCGCACATACGTCTGCTTGGACATGCGACGGTCTCTCCTCGTCAGCGGGGGTGGGAAGCGCGGACCCCAGAACCTCGCCGACCCTCCCCCTGGGGGATCCGTCGGAGTTGTCCGAGGAGGGTCAGCTTCGGGCGCCGTCGAGGCAGGCGGCGGGAACGGCGGCGGGCGGGTCCGTGGTGAGGGCGGCGGCCGCGGCCGGAGCGAGAGAGGGGACGGCAGCCTTCGGCGCGTCCGCGACCGCGGACGTCGGCGTGAGGAAGGCGAGCCGGAACATGCTGCGATCTTCGCGCACTGTTCGGTCCGCGTCGAATGGTTTTCGGTGCGTTTCGGTACGAGCGGGGTGGGTGGGGCGGGTGGTTCGGAACCCCCTGGTTCCGCCATCAACGAGGTCCGGAACTCCCGTCGACGGGCTTCGGAACCCGTAGCCGGCGGGTTTCGGAACCTCCAGTCGACGGTCTGCCGACAATCGGACGACAACCCGACGACATCGCAGCCTCCGCCGGGTTCGGTCGGTTACGCTCCACCGATGCTCGATGTCGCCCCGCCGCCCGCGAGCCCGGCCACGCGCCGCGCCCGCGCCGTGCTCCTCTCGCCGTGGTCGCGGCTGGGGCTGCTCGCCGCGCTGCTCACCGGGTCCGCGATCGCGGTCTGGCTGTGGCAGCCGCAGCGGCTGCTGGCCCACGGCTGGCCGGAGTTGTCGGGCGGGACGGCCGTGGTGCTGTTCACGGCCGCGTACGGGGTGGGCACCGCCGCGCTGGTGCCCCGGCCGCTGCTTAATGTGGCGGCCGGTGCGCTCTTCGGCATCCAGGCCGGGCTGGCCACGGCCATCGGCGGCACGGTGATCGGCGCCGGGATCGCCTTCGGCCTCGGGCGGCTGCTGGGGCAGGACGCGCTGCGGCCGCTGCTGCGGGGGCGCTGGCTCACGGCGGCGGACCGGCAGTTGAGCCACCACGGGTTCCGGTCGATGCTGGCGATCCGGCTGTTCCCCGGCGTGCCGTTCGCCGCCGCCAACTACTGCGCGGCCGTCTCCCGGATGGGCTGGCCGTCGTTCCTGCTGGCCACCGGGCTGGGCAGTGTGCCGAACACCGCCGCCTACGTGGTGGCGGGCAGCCGCGCCACCACCCCCACCTCGCCCGTCTTCCTCCTCGCGCTGGCCTTCATCACACTGCCCGCCGTCGCGGGGGCGCTGGTGGCCTGGCGCAAACGCGGCCGTATCCGGCCCGTACGCCTCGGGGAGGACGCCGCCGCGGACGAGAGCGCACCGCCGCGGGGCTGACGGGCGGCCCCTCGGGGCCGACGGGCGGCCTCTCGGGGCCGACGGGCGGCCTCTCGGGGCCGACGGGCGGCCTCTCGGGGCCGACGGGGCCGGGGTACGTCAGCCAGGGTCCGTCAGCCACCGGCGGGTCCGGTGGCCGGGCCACCGGCGGAGGGCGACGTGGCCGCGGCGCGGGCGGACAGCGGCTCGGCGACGTCCTCCAGGGGACGCCGCTCCGCCGGAACCGCGAGGAAGAGGGCGACGAGCCCGGCGGCGACCATCAGCGTCGCCCCGATGGAGAAGGCCAGCGCGGTGTCGGCGACGACTCCGCTCGCCGTCAGATCCGAGAAGATCAGCGGTCCGCTGATGCCCCCGGCCGCCGTGCCGATGGCGTAGAAGAAGGCGATGGCCAGGGCGCGCGTCTCCATCGGGAAGACCTCGCTGACCGTCAGATACGCCGCGCTCGCACCGGCCGAGGCGAAGAAGAGGACCACGCACCAGCAGGCCGTCATCGTGGTCGCGTTGAGCCAGCCGTTGCCGAACATCCACGCCGTGATGAACAGCAGCGCACCGGAGAGGATGTACGTCCCCGAGATCATCGGCCGGCGGCCGACCGTGTCGAAGAGCCTGCTCAGCAGCAACGGCCCGAGGAAGTTGCCGAAGGCGATGACCGTGAAGTAATAGCCGGTGTTACCGCTGGGCACACCGAAGAACTTCACCAGGATCGAGCCGAAGCCGAAGGTGATGGCGTTGTAGAGGAACGCCTGCCCGATGAAGAGGGCCAGCCCCAGGAACGCGCGCCGGGGGTACGCCCGGAAGAGCGTCCGGGCGATCTCGACGAAGCCGGTGCTCTTCCGCGTGCGGATGGTGATGGCCTGGTCCGGCTCGGGGAGGCGCCGCCCGGTCTCGTCCTCGATCCGCCGTTCGGCCGCCGCGACCAGTTCGTCGGCGCCCTCCGCCCGGCCGTGGATGAACATCCAGCGCGGGCTTTCGGGGACGTTCCGCCGGACCAGCAGGATGACCAGGCCGAGGACGACACCGAGGGCGAAGGTGAGCCGCCAGCCGACGTTCAGCGCGAAGAAGTTCGTGTTGAGCATCAGCACGGAGAGCAGCGAGCCGCCCATCGCGCCGAGCCAGAAGCTCCCGTTGATGACCAGGTCGACGCGGCCCCGGTACTTGCTGGGGATCAGTTCGTCGATCGCGGAGTTGATGGCCGCGTACTCCCCGCCGATGCCGAAGCCGGTGAGGAAGCGGAAGAGGAAGAACCACCAGGCGGCGAAGGAGATGGCGGTGAGCGCGGTGGCGGTCAGATAGACCCCGAGCGTGATGAGGAAGAGCCTCTTGCGGCCGTAGCGGTCGGTGAGCCAGCCGAAGACCAGCGCCCCGGTGCATGCCCCGGCCACATAGAGGGCCGCCGCCATCCCGGTGACCTGCGCGTCGGTGATGGGCAGCCCGCTGCCGGGCTCGGAGAGACGGCTGGCGATATTGCCGACGACGGTCACTTCCAGACCGTCCAGGATCCATACGGTGCCGAGGCCGATCACGATCATCCAGTGCCAGCGTGACCAGGGCAGCCGATCCAGCCGTGCCGGGACCTCGGTGGTGATCGTGCCGCCCGGCCCGTTTCCGGTGCCGCCCCCGGCCCCGTCCCGCCGGCCGCCCTGTCCTCCGTCGTGCCCGATCGCGGCCATACGGTTCGGCTCCTCGGCTGTCCTCGACTGTTCGGCTGTCCACGGCTGCCCACGTGCTGCCCACGTGCTGCCCACGGCTGATCCTCACCAGGCGCCCGCGGCCCGGCGACCCAGCCCGAGTACCCAAGGTCAAAGCGCTGAACCGATGGTCCGACCAGGCCCTTGATGGGCCGCGCACCCGGGGACGCTACGCTGCCCCCACGACCGGCCGTTGATCCTCGACGGTCGGCTTCCCACTGACCGCCCCGCCTGAATCGGTCATGCCTGGACATCTGCGACCAGGAACCGAGCAGCGCACGATCAGCCTTGGATAGCGAAGACTCAATGTCGTGGTTTGAATCATTCATCCTCGGGCTGGTCCAGGGGTTGACTGAGTTTCTTCCGATCTCCTCCAGCGCCCATCTGCGGCTCACGGCCGCGTTCGCCGGCTGGAGCGACCCTGGGCCCGCCTTCACCGCGATCACCCAGATCGGCACGGAGCTCGCGGTGCTCATCTACTTCCGTAAGGACATCGTCAACATCGTGTCGGCCTGGTTCCGCTCGCTCTTCAGCAAGGAGTGGCGCGGCAACCACGATGCCCAGATGGGCTGGCTGGTGATCGTCGGCTCGCTGCCCATCGGGGTGCTCGGGCTCACCCTCCAGGACGCGATCGAGGGTCCGTTCCGCGATCTGCGCCTGATAGCCACGACGCTCGTGGTCATGGGCGTCGTGCTGGGCTTCGCGGACCGGCGTGCGGCCCGCGATGAGACGGGCGGCCGGCATCGCGTCGCCAACCAGCGCAAGACGCTCAAGGAGCTGAGCATCCGGGACGGGCTCATATTCGGGGTCTGCCAGGCGATGGCGCTGGTGCCGGGCGTCTCCCGGTCCGGCGCGACCATCAGCGGCGGACTGCTGATGGGCTACACCCGCGAGGCCGCGGCCCGCTACTCCTTCCTGCTCGCGGTGCCGGCGGTGCTGGCCTCGGGCGTCTTCGAGCTGAAGGACGCCTCCGAGGGCCATACCGAGTGGGGCCCGACGATCTTCGCGACGGTCATCGCCTTCGTGGTCGGCTATGTGGTGATCGCGTGGTTCATGAAATTCATCTCGAGCAAGAGCTTCATGCCGTTTGTGATCTACCGGATTCTGCTGGGCCTCGCGCTCTTCGCCCTCGTCGGCCTCGGTGTGCTGAGCGCGCACGCGGCCGAGTCGGCAGGCTGACGCACCTCTCGGGTGTCCACCGGTACCCGTCGGTATCCACGGGTATCCGCCGGCATCCGCCGGACAGGCAGGGAGATGGGCCGCCGGCCGAGGAGGGAGGAGTCCGGCGGCCCCTTCGCCCAGGGCTGGCGCCCCCTGAGCGGCATGGGACGAGTCAAGCGCCATGCCGGGCAGCAGGGAAGGGTGTGCGGTAGATATATGCAAGCACTCGCATCACACCGGGTGTGAATTCCTCACCCAGCGCACACCCCTGCCCTGAGCTGCGGCCTTACGGGGACGATGGCCCCGCCGGACCGGTGACGATCTCCACCAGCTCACTCAACGAGTCGATCCGCCAGTCCGCCATCGCCGCGTCGGCCGTATCGCCCCACAGATACGCCCACGGCCCCCGGCGGATATGCGCGGCCCGCAGCCCGGCGGCCTTCGCCGGGCGGGTGTCGAACGCCGGATAGTCACCCACGTACACCGTGTTCCCCGGCGCGGCGCCGCCGAGCTCCAGCACCCGCCGGAAGAACTCCGGATCCGGCTTGACGACCCCCCATCCACTGGACGTCGCCACGGCGTCGACCGGCAGCTCCATGCCCCGCAGCAGCTCCCCCATCCGCAGCGACTGATTCCCGGCCAGGACCACCCGCAGCCCGGACGCCCGCAGCGCGCCGAGCGCGGACCGTACGTCCGGGTACAGATCGGACTCGTCCAGCCACTCCCCCCGCCCCGCCACCTCCCGCGCCCGCCGCTCGGCCTCGATGTCCACACCCGGCCGCAGCAGCCGGATCGCGTCCCCGTCGTCCCGCCCCTGCGCGACGACGGCCCCCACCAGCGCGGACAGGGTGTGCCGGGGCACCCCGAGCCAGTCGGCCCAGGAGCCCCAGTAGCGGTCCTCGCGGACGAGGGTCGAGCCGATGTCGAACACCACGCTCTCCATCACCACACCCCCTTCCCACGGACACCTACGGCTTCCTACGGCCGGCAGCCCTCAGACCTTCTCCGGCCCCTGCCCCGCCCAGTCCGCGTAACGGATCCGGGCGAGATCCAGCACCTCACCGACCGTGCCCCATTCGTTCTTCCCCAGCCGGGACAGCGGCCGCAGCCGTGTGATCTCCGCATGCCCGTCGACCATCACCTCGTCGTCGATCACGGCGTGCACCACCCGCCCGAAGACCACCGTCGAGTTCCCGAGCCCCATCGTGCTGTGCACCACACACTCCAAGGCCACCGGCGACCCCGCCACCCGAGGCGGCTTCACCCGCAAGCTCGCCTCCTGCTCCACCCCCACCGCCTCGAACTCGCTCACCCCGTGCGGAAAGTCCGTCGCGGTCGCGTTGACCTGCTCGAACAGCCCCTCGGGAGCGAGGTTCACCACAAACTCCCCGGTGTCCTCGACATTCCGCAGCGAATCCTTACGCCCCACGGAGGTGAACTGCACGACGGGCGGAGCCACGGCCGCCACGGTGAAGAACGAATGCGGGGCGAGGTTCGCGGCACCGTCCTGGCCGACGGTCGACACCCAGGCGATCGGCCGAGGCACGATGACCGAGGTCAGCAGCTTGTAGAAGGGAGTGGCGCCCATGGTCTCGGGATCGAAATCGATACGCATGCGCCCCAGTATCCGCTGGCCGCGACGGCGCGTCCCAGCGACGGTCCGCGGTCTCGCCGTGAGCTGAGCCCGCATCGTCCGCATCTCCTTCTCAGCGATACCTCCATTGTGAGAAGAAAGCAGAATCCACGGGCTTGCAGAGCCCCCTCGCGGGCCGCGGCGGCGCCCTCGCTTCCCCTCGCTTCCCCTGGCTTCAAATGATCGGTTACGGCGCATCCGCGCCTCTACAGTGCTGTAGATTTACGGCCGGATCCGGCAGTGGCGACAGCGGAAATCTACTTCCGCGAACCTTCGCGCCCGTCCACCCCCCCATGTGTTGGTCACTTGAAACCCAGGAGCTGTGCCCTGTGACTGTGAGCCTGTCCAAAGGCGGCAATCTCTCCCTCACCCGCTCCCAGCCCGGCACCGCCAGCGTCGTCGCGGGCCTCGGCTGGAAGGTGAACACCGGCCCCGGCGACGTGGACCTCGATGCGAGCGCTCTCGTACTGGGGGCGGACGGCCGGGTCCTGTCGGATCAGCACTTCGTCTTCTTCAACAACCGGGCAACTCCCGAAAACGCCGTTCGGCACACCGGCGACAACAGGACCGGCGAGGGCGAGGGAGATGGCGAGCAGATCGCCGTCGACTTCACGTTACTTCCGCCCCAGGCGGAGTCGGTCGTCTTCGTGGTGTCGATTCACGACCAGGAAGGGGTGGCCAGCACCTTCGGCCGCGTGCGCGAGGCGTACATCCGCGTGGTGCACCAAGCGGCCGGCGTGGAGATGTGCCGCTTCGAGCTGACCGAGGATGGCCACGATGAGACCGCGATGGTGTTCGGCCAGCTGTACCGGCGCGACGAGGAGTGGAAGTTCCGCGCGATCGGCCAAGGCTATGCAGCGGGCCTGATGGGCATCGCCAAGGAATACGGCGTCAATGTGTGAGGGCCCGCGCCGCTGATGTGACACCGCGGTGCCATCGCACCGCGGCCACCCGGCGAATCGCCGGTTGGTGATACCTACGGGACTGCGGCAGTCGGCGCCGGCTCCGCCGCTGGCCGGCCCGGCACACCCGGCGGGAACGTCTTGACCGCCCGCTGCGCGCATCACCCGTCACCGCGGCTCCGAGTGGCAGCTCAGAACTGGTGGAAGCGAGATGGTGGACGGTACTGGCGCGCCCAAGGCGCACGCCCTCGTGGAGGGTTCCCGCCGGGTCGTCGACTCGGGCTGGTTCGGCGTGGTGGTCTTCAGCGTCATCATGGCCAATGCGGCGGTTCTCGGCGTCGAGACGTACAGCGGCGTGGTGGAGGACTGGCACACCGAACTGAAGGCGCTGGAACACGGGTTCCTGGCGATCTTCACAGCCGAGATCCTCCTGCGGATGGTGGCCCACGGGGACCGGCCCTGGGACTTCTTCCGCGATCCCTGGAACCTGTTCGACGTGGCGGTCGTGGCGCTGGCCTTCCTCCCCGTCACACGCGAGAACGCGACGGTTCTGCGGCTGCTTCGGCTGGCCCGGGTGCTACGGGCCGCGCGGTTCCTGCCACAGATACGGGTGGTGATCACGGCCATCGGCAAGAGCCTGCCGGGGACCCTGAGTTTCCTGCTGGTCGGCACGCTGCTGCTGTATGTGTACGCCATGGTCGGCTGGGTGTTCTTCGCCGATGACGACCCGGAGCACTACGGCTCGATCGGCCGGGCCGTCCTGACGCTCTTCTTGCTCATCACCCTGGACGGGCTGGGGGACGCGGTACGGGCGGGGCTGGAGATATCCCGCTGGACCATCGTCTACTTCGCCTCGTTCGTGCTGCTGGGTTCGTTCGTCCTGGTGAACCTGCTCATCGGCGTTGTCATCAACTCCCTTGAGGAAGCCCGCGCCATGGAGGAGGCGGACCAGGCCGAGCCGCCGGGCCCCGCGCCCATCGGGCCCACCCCGGAGCCGCTGCGTGAACGGATCGCGGCCGCTCGGCAGGCCCTGGACGACCTCGAAGCGGACCTGGGCACCACGCCCAGTGGCTGCCGATGCCAGGTGCCGGCCGACGAGGAGGAGGGGCGACGGGCTCGCGTCCCGGGCGGATAGGCGCGGCGTAAGCCTCAGATGAGAGCAGGCCGCACGATGACGTGCCGACCGGGCCACACCAGCGCCGTACCCGACACGCCCCTCCCGGCGGAATCAGCGCGGTCCGGTGCCGACACTCCCGCTGCCCGGCTCGGTGTCCGTCGTCCGGGAGCTGATCACATCGCCGGGCTGGGCCTGGATGACCCTCGGACCTGAGCGGTCCCGCTGACTGTCGTCATCGGATGCCATCGCCTTGGTCTCGCTCTTGAAGATGCGGGCCGACTTACCCATGGAACGGACCAGTTCGGGGAGCTTCTTGGCCCCGATGACGACGATGACGACAATGAGGAGGAGGGCCAGCTCGCTTATCCCTAGCACGGGCGCCTGCTTTCTCCATGGATGGGCGGGTGGTGGCGTCGCAGCACGCCGAGACATCGCGGCGGGCCCTTCTGAACGCGGCTCCTGTGCTCGATGAACCGCGATAAAAATCTACAGCACTGTAGAGGCTCGCGGGTGGGACACGGACCGAGACGGCCGGCGAACCTGCCGGCCTGCGCCGTGCTGTACGTCGTCCGCAGCCGGGCCGGCCGCGCTGCCCGGTGGCCGCCCTCGTCGCGGCGGCCGCGGCATGACGTTGTCGGGGCCGCCGGTGCCGTGGGCGAGGGCGGCGAGGTCGCCAGTAGTACGCGGCCCCAGCAGTACGCAGCCGGAAGTGACTCCTACCCCATGAGGTCCGCCGAGACGACCTCAATGGCCGGAGACAGGTTCTCGGACCCGAGGATCGCCACTCCCGCCGGCACCCGAACCTCACGCAATCGCACATCTGCCAGCGATGCCACGTCAACGCTCCCCACAGAGGATTCCAGCGTCAGCACCGCAAGATTGGGAAACATGGAAAGCCATTCCCAAGTCCACCCGACATCCACGGCCATCCATAAATGGGTCAACCGGCCGGGAGCAATTACACCCATAAGATCTTCTTGAGAAATATCTCCGATGACCTTGATCCGAGCCCTGCCCCCATACCTCTGCAATTCACGCAGCTCTCGCTCATTCGAGACCGGAAAGTACAGATTCCGCTCGTCAAGATACGCCACCACTTCTTCTCCGAAGTGTGCGGTGTCGAACCTCCCCCACACTCGAACCAGCTCGGCCCGCACACGCAGATCCTTATGGCCTCTATAACGAACCAGAACTGGAATCGCCGCATCGGTCGCAATGCGTGCGGCCGCCATAACCGTAAAGTAGTCTTCGTTCGACGCCGTTCTGTGCGCGGCGGATTTATTCTGGTTCGACAGATTTTGCGGACCGGGCAGTAATTCCAGAGCAACGGGCCCCACGTCTGCCAACGCTCGCGCCTGCTCTGCCGAGCGGGGAGGAATCAGAGCGGCCGCACGCTTTTGCACCGCATCCCTGACAGCTGGATCCAATTCGGTGGCATGTTCCAGACAGGCGGCCGCCAGCAGATGCAATCGATGGCGGCCGTCCATCGATGAGTCGCCTCGCTCCAGCAGACCGTTGAGAAGTCGAACTCGCTCGGCCGGCCGGGCGTGGGCAACGGCCATCCTGATCACGTCCTCCCACTGGTCCAGGTGGGCATTTGAGATGAGGAAATCGAAGTCAAGACCCTCAACGGCGGCCTTCGCCCCCAAGTAGTCCTGAAAAGTACGGTGAATAAAGTCCATTGATCCGACACTCGGCTCGCGCAACAGGCCGCTTCGAACCAACAAGTGCCGATAGATTTCCTCGGGCGACCCTTGATCAGCCACCTGTGGAATCGCGGGAAGCGACTGCGCCAGCAAGTCCACAGCATCACCTCGGCCCATCTCCACTCGACCATTTCTAATCATCCAGTAGGCAAGCTTCTGAATGAGTTGAATATGATGAGCTTCGCCGATGCGGATCATCCCGGGTTTGTAGATACCGCGCTCACGGTCACGACGCGAAAGAAGCATGGAAAGTGCCGCGTCGTAGAGTTCCTTTCGACCATCAGGGAGGTAGCCGCGCCGATCCTGATGTAGAGCACAAATGAGTGCGCACATCAGGGGATTGGCCGCGAGTCGCCCAAGGGCCTGCTTGGCTTGCACTTCGCCAATCAGTTCCGGGGCATACTGATCGCCGATACCGGCCGCCTTATGCCATCGCCGGATGAAGGATGCCACGTTGTCTCGGCTCATGGGAGCCATATCCAGTTCGATGAACCCCTCGTCGGCCAACCACTCTTCCCGTACCGCAGAAGGCCGCGATGTAATTAGCCAACGGTTTTTGGGGTAAGCGGCGAGAAGATCTTGCAGCCATCGCCGCGCGCCCTCTCGCTCATTTTCTGGAACTTCATCCATGCCGTCGATGAGGATCAGACCACGACCCGAGGACAAAACTCGGTCAAACCATCCCGTTGGCTGAAGTGTTGCCAGCGGGCAGCCTACCGCCGCAAGGAACTGGTCCGGGGTGGGGAATGACGCTCCGTCTCGGGTGAGTGCCCGCAGCGGAAGCACGAATGGCACAAGTCCCCATACATAGAGCAGGTGCTCGTCAGGCTCTTCTTGGGTCGCGGTGACCGCGAGCCACTGCACAAGAGTCGTTTTCCCCGATCCGGCAACGCCCCTGAGAAGTACTCGGTTACGCCCCTCCAGTACATGATCGGCAGGAAGCAGCAAAGGAACATCACTTGCTCCTCTGGACGCGGCATCCAAGCTCAGGTAGGCGGCATCCAGCGGCCAAACAGCAGACAGGCCGGGAAGATCGAGCCCGAAAATGGTCAACTTGCCGTACTTCGACATGATGTACGCGGCGTAACGATCTTCGAAGGGGCTATCCGCCGGCGAGGGAGCCCGAAAGAGTAATGCGTCGACCTTCGCTCGCAGGTCATCGAGGTGACGACTCTGTTCAACCAGCGTTCTCGGCACGAATTCAGACCGCTGGGTGAAGAAGTGCAGTACGTGGAGGCAAGCGGTGTCCATGACGCTTGCATGCAGCGTGATCGCGTCGCTTGACAGCCCGAGAGTCGCAGTCGGACTTTGGGATCTAAGACGTTGCGACAAAGCTAAATGTCCAAGGCTTACCGCTTGAACATCGTCCATGTCCAGATCGCCAATGGCGCGTAGTGAGTCGGCTACCGCATGAGCGACCGCGCGCAGTTCATAGGACGGGATCCGCCCCTCGACTCCGGTGGACTGCACAGCACGTCGCACCAACTCGTCAGCGATCTTCTGTAACTCGCGGTCGGACAGAGTGCGCTTCTCGCCTTTGAACGACACCAGCCCTGAGACACGCACGGGCTTGTCAACAAGGCCCGCCCCAGCGCTCTCCGAGACGAACAATCTCCTGACCAGCGGGAACACAACGCTCGAGGCCAAGCGAGCACCAATAGCCGCAGGTTCCACCCATGCCCCCAGACATACGAGAGGACCAGCGTAGAGCACTGCGCGAGCCACGCTCAGCGATGAGGGCGCAGTTCTGGTGCGGTGGGGGGCTGGCCGGTGAGGTTGGTGATCAGCTCGGTGCACAGGTTGCGGAGCTTGACGTTGCGGTGCTGGGAAGCGGAGCGCAGGATGCCGAAGGCCTCCTCAGCGGTGCACCGCCGCTGGCCCATGATGACGCCGAGGGCCTGGTCGATGACGCTGCGGTGCGTCATGGCGTCTTGCAACTGGCTGACGAAATCCTCTGTGTCGGTGATGCGCTGGGCCAGAGCGATGGCGCCGGTCGCCTGAGCGGCGAGCGAGCGCAACGAGGTGAGATCGGCCTGTTCGTACGCCTCCGGCGGGGCGGCGTACAGATTGAGAGCGCCGCTGGTGTGGGTGCGGGCCGCTATCGGCAAGGAGAGGGAGGAACGCATCCCGCAGGCGACGGCGTAGGCCGGGTAGTCGCCCCACCTGGTCTCCGCGAGCATGTCGTTGACGAGGAGTTCTTTCCCGGTCCGCAGCGACTGCAGACAGGGGCCGTCGTCCTGGCCGTACTGCTTCTCGTCGAGCTGCGGTGCCACCGTGCCGGAGCTGACCACGGTCAGCGGCCGGCCATCCCGCTGCAGGGTGAGGCCGGCACCTTGGGCGCGGGACAATTCCAGGGCCGCGTCGGCCAGTGTCTGCAGGAAGTCTTCGAGTGATTCGGTCTCCAGCAGCCACTGCGTGATGTGGTTGCCGTCGTACGCGTGGTCGGCGCTCATCAAGGGTCCCTTCGCAAGGCCCGCGGCCTCTCGGTCGGCAGCTTGACGTGCCACCGGGGCAACGGAGTCCAATGTCCGAAGGAACACCGCCGGTGCGGCCACTGCCTGACGCCGGTGTTCGGACGACGCAGCGTGGCCTGCTATGTCCTCACGAGTACCACGCTGTGCTCCGTGGAATCGTATGGAGATCGGTGCCGATGCGCTTCTCTTCGGCCGGGTGACTTACGAAACGATGGAGTCGGCGTGGCTCCCGTCGGCGCCGACGGGAGCGAGGCCCGACGCCGCACCGTCATGGGGGCTCCGGCGGAACCCGCCCTACTTCGTGGGCTCCATGGCTTCCGGGTTCGGACGCCCCGACGGCAGCGCCGGGGGCGCCAGGTCGAGCAGGGCGTTCGAGGTCGCGTCGTCCGCCGGGTGGAAGGCCCAGATCCTGTGGCCGTCGCTTCCCGGCAGTTCCAGGACGTGCTGGTCGAGTGCGAGCGGTCCGACCCTTGGATGCCGGAACCGTTTGTGGTCCATCGCCTTCTCATAGAGGCGGTGCTCGCCCCAGACGGATCTGAAGACATCGCTGTGCGCGGACAGCTCCCGCACAAGCTGCGTCGGGCGGGCCGCCCCCGCTTCGGAGCCGGCCTGTGCGCGGAGGGCCGCCACCATGCAGCGGGCGAGTTCGGGCCACTCGGTGAAAAAAGCCCGTGCTCCGGGGGCGAGGAACACCAGGCGGGCATAGTTGTCCCGGGGCTGCAACCCTTCATGAAGAAGATCGCCGAGAGTGTTGCTGTCCTCGATGTCCAGCCATCGGTTCACCAGCAGGGCGGGCACCGTCATGGAGTCGAGCAGCCGGCGCACGCCCTCCAGGCGATCCGTGCCCATGCGGTTCGCCTCCCCGCCCGCGGCAGTCCCCGTGGCGGAAAGTTCGCGCAGGTGACGCGCCGCGACGGCGTCCAGCAGCAGGGCCTTGCAGAGGCCCTCCACCACCGCGCGGGACGGTCGGCGTTCTCTCCCCTGTTCGAGGCGCACGTAGTAGTCGGTGCTGATCCCGGCGAGGAACGCCACTTCGTCTCGCCGCAGTCCGGGCACCTGGCGCTGTGCCCCCACGGCCAGCCGGTGGTGTTCGGGCCGCACCCGACTTCGTCTGGCACGCAGGAAGGCCGCCAGTGGCGCGCCTCCGCTGTGCCCCCTTGAAACCTGCATATCACCAGCGTAATGACGTGGCGTTCACCGTGGTGGGGACGGAGTGTGCCGGCTCCCGTGGCGGGGAGGCCCGGCCGGGCGCCGACCGGCGCGACCGGCCTTCCGGGGTGGGTGTACCACTCCTACCCGCCCGGTCCGCCGGGTGGCTAACGTGTCGAGCGCCTACCGAACGGTCCGGATTTCAGCCCAGTAACGGCCTTGCCTCCCCTGCCCCTCTCCGGAAGGGCTCAGGGCGCCGTGTGATCGCGGCTGGCCTCCCGGCACCAGTACAGAACGCCAATGAAAGAGATACGTCGATGTTCGTCATCACCGGCGCCAGTGGCCGCACCGGACGGGCCGCCGCCGTGCACCTGCTCACAGCCGGGTACCGGGTCCGAGCCGTCGGCCGTTCGGCCCGGCGGCTCGCCGACCTCGCGACGCGAGGCGCCGAGGTGTGGGAAGCCGACCCGACCGACCCGGCCGCGCTGACGGACGCCTTCCGCGGTGCGGATGGCGTCTACGCGGTGATCCAGCCCAACTACATCCCCGATCACCCCGATTTCGGCGCCTTCCAGGACCAGGTGGCGGCCTCCCTGACCGAGGCGGTATCCGAGTCCGGCGTGACCCGCGTCGTCGGGCTCAGCAGCTGGGGAGCCCGACATGCCAAGGGCACCGGACCGGTCATGGGGCTCCATCGCTTCGAGCAGCGCCTCTCGACCGTCCCCGATGTCGACACGCTGTGGCTGCGGGCCGGCTACTTCATGGAGAACCTACTGGACCACATCGACACCGCCAGGGCCCACCACCGCATCAGCGCTCCCTTCGAGCCCGACGTTCCCCTGCCCTTCATCACCACCGGCGATGTCGGGGGCCGAGCCGGGGAGGAACTCGCCACCGGGACCTGGCGCGGTACGGAGGTCCTGGAACTCCAGGGGGAACGCGACGTGAGCATGCGGGAAGCCGTGGGCGTGATCGCGAACGCCGTGCGTGCGGACGACTTCACCTACGCGCAGACCAGCCTCGCCGACTTCCACACGGAACTCCGCGGCAACGGCGTATCCGTCAACGTCGCGGACATGATGGCCGAGGTCGGCGAAGCCATCAACTCCGGGCACATGCGGATGGAGCGGCCGCGTACCGCCCGCACATCCACCCCCACCTCCATCGAACGGTTCATCGCGGAGGAATTCGCTCCCCGGTACCGCGCGGCCCGAGCGGATTGAGGATCCTGGCGGGACATGCCGACGGATTGGCTGAGCACCTCCGTCGGCCGCCGGCGGGCTGCGGGACTCGTTCAGACGATCTTGGTGGACCCCGCGTCGACAGACAGGTTCACCCCGATCGCACTCGGCATGGCCGGGGAGGCCAGCAGCAGCACCGCCCGGGCGATCTCGGCGGGGTCGATCAGGGTCTCGGTGAGCATCCCGGTCTCCTTCGGCAGGGCTGCCACCAGCGTTCCGTGGTCGACCCCCATGTTGTCCGCCACTCGTGCGACGTATCCGTCCTCGGCCGTGATCTGCGGCGTGCGCGTCGCTGACGGCGACACCGCGTTGATGCGTACTCCGGAGGGCGCCATGCGCTCGGCCAGTTGTCGGGTGAAGGCGTTGAGGGCCGCTTTGGCGACAGAGTAGGGAAGCGGCTCCGTCCCCGGCCGGCGGGCGCTGTCGGAGCTGATGTTGACCACGGCGCCCCTGGCCTCGAGGAGCGAGGGCAGTGCCGCGCGGGTGGTCCGGACGGCCGACTCGAAATTGAGGGCGAACCCGTATGCCCAGACCTCGTCCCCGCCGTTGAGGGGATCGCCGAACCCCTCCTGTGGCATCTCGCCGCCGCCGGCGTTGTTGACCAGGACGTCGATCCTGGGATCGACGGCCAGGGCGGCATCGACCAGGCGCCGCGGACCGTCGGCCGTGGCGAGGTCGGCGGGGACGAACGTGGCTCCGGTGGCCTCGAGTTCGGGTGTGCCGCGCCGCGCCGTCGCGGTCACCAGCGCCCCTTCCTGCTGGAATGCCTGAACGATCGCGAGGCCGATGCCCCTGCTCGCCCCGGTGACGAGGACGCGCTTGCCGGCGAGCTGAAGATCCATGACGTGCTCCTGTGGTGGTAAGGACTCAAGTGGCATAACTGAAACAGCGGTATCGCAGTTATGTCAATAACTGCATCATGACTGACTCACTTATCGTTGACGAGGGTAGGGTGACCCCGAGAGTGAGGCAGAGGAGGTGGCATGGGCGAGAACAGCCCTCCCCGGCGGATCCGGGCGGACGCCGAACGCAGTACGGCGCGCATCCTGGAAGCAGCGGAAACCGTGCTCGCCGCGGACGCCACCGCGTCCCTGGAGCAGATCGCGGACGCCGCGGGGCTCGCTCGCGCCACCGTCCACCGCCGGTTCGCCTCCCGCGCCGCACTGCTGGACGCCCTGGCCGAACGGCTCAGCCGGCGCTACCTCGGCGGGCTGGCCGAAGCACGGGTGAAGACCGCACCGCCCCTCATCGCGCTGCACCGTGTCACGGAGATCGTCTTCGATCTCAAGCTCTGCCACCGCTTCGCCATCCAGCTGACCGCGGCCCTCACGCCGGAAGTCCTCGACGGCCTCGACCTGCTCTTCGCCCGCCTGAGAGACACGGGAGCGATCACCGCGGTCGACCCCGCCTGGTGCCGCCAGGTCTATCTGGCCCTTCTGCACGAGGTCCACGAACTGCCCGCGGACTCCCCGACCCTGGCCTCCTCGGCCACCGCGGATGAGACCGAGGCGAAGATCGATCTGCTCGTGCGCACCACACTGGGCGCGCTGGGCGGCGGCACGCCGACCGGATCGCGCAGGAGTGCGCCGCCGGCCTGGTCACCATGCGGCGATCGCTCCTGACGGCGGCGTGGCGCGCCGTCAAGAGTTGGCGAGCACGAGTGCCGACATCCCGGGCATGCCTCCAACTCTGAAGTAGGGCAATCGATACTTCCGCGGCCGTGCGGTCAAGCCAAGGACTTTCGTTCAACTAGTGAACTCAGCAAGGCCCTTGACCGGCAAGGGCAGGGTCCAAGACAGTCATTCTGTGTGAGCGCTCTCTCGCCCTCATCGGCGCTTGCTCTGTGCTCACCGTGCCCGAGTCCCCGTAGCCCGATCTCCCGTCACCCCCACGCCAGGAGCGGGCTACGGGGGCTCGCGCATCCCGTCACTGCGTTCCTTCAAACGAAAGCAGCCCCCCACATGTTCAGGATCACTCCCTCAGCTACGACGGCGGACGCCAAACCCCGCCGCCGACGACGCCTTCTGGCCTTCGTGGCCGCCCTGTCGCTTCCGGTGACCGGACTGCTGGCTCTCACGGTGTCCTCCAACACCGCCGCCGCGGGCGAGCCCGCCGCGGCCGAGTGGACCACCGTCTTCCAGGACGACTTCGACGGCGCGGCGGGCACCGGGCTGAACAAGGACGACTGGCTGTACGACATCGGCACCGGCTACCCGGGCGGCGCCGCGAACTGGGGCACCGGCGAGATCGAGTCGGTTACGGACTCGACCGAGAACGTCTACCACGACGGTGAGGGTCACATGGTGATCAAGCCGATCCGTGACGGTTCCGGTAAGTGGACCTCCGGCCGGGTGGAGACCCAGCGCACCGACTTCGAGGCGCCCGCCGGTGGGCAGTTGGAGATCAGCGCTTCCCTCAAGCAGCCCAACCCGGAGAAGGCGCTGGGAATTTGGCCCGCCTTCTGGGCCATGGGTGCCGACGCCCGCCCGGTCGGGGCCACCAACTGGCCGAGCATCGGCGAGCTGGACATCATGGAGAACGTCAACGGGCTGAGCAAGCACTCGAACACCTTCCACTGCGGTGAGTGGGCCGGTGAGTGCCACGACCCGGACGGGATCACCAGCGATCTGCTGCCGTGCGACGGCTGTCAGACCGATTACCACACGTACTCCGTGATCGTGGATCGCACCGACACCTCCGCCGAGCAGTTGCGCTTCTACCGCGACGGCAAGGAAACCTTCACGGTGAAGCAGAACCAGGTGTCCGCCGAGACCTGGAAGAAGGCGGTCGACCACGGGTTCTTCGCCATCTTCAACGTCGCGGTCGGCGGCTCCTACCCGAACAAGGTCTGCGGCTGCACCTCACCGGCGGCGGACACCACCTCCGGCGCGGGGATGAGCGTGGACTGGTTCTCCGTCAAGGTGAGCAAGTAGCGCAGCGCGCATACATCCGGGTAGCGGAGCGCCCGGTCCCGCCGACGCGGTGGGGCCGGGCGCTCCGCTATCCGGGGGGAGTGTGGGGACGCGGGTCGTCCAGGCGGGAGAGCCAGGTCGTGAGCAACGCTTCGAGCGTCTCGGACTCCGCGGGCGTCAGGAGATTCAGCAGGTTGCGCTCGTTGCGCATGTGGTCGGTGAACGCCTGGTCGATCAGTTCGCGTCCGGGGCCGGTGAGGGCGACGATCCGGCCGCGCTGGTCGTCGTCCGAGCGGCGGCGGGTGACGAGTCCGGCCCGCTCGAGGCGGTCGATCCTCTTGGTCATCGCACCGGTGGTGACCATGGTGTGCGCGGCGAGCTCGCCAGGAGCGCGTTCATAGGGTTCGCCGGCGCGGCGCAGCGCGCACAGGACGTCGAACTCCCCCTCGCTGAGGCCGTAGCGGCTGTATACGCGGCAGAGTTCTTCGGTGAGTTGGCCGGCCAGGCGGTGCAGTCGGCCGATCACTCCTTGCGGCGAGATGTCGACGTCGGGCCGTTCGCGGCGCCAGTCGGCCTGGATGCGGGCCACGCGGTCCAGCGGTTGCCGATGTTCCATGGAAGACAAATATAGCTTCCCGGGAAGCTATATTTGTCTTCCATGGAAGCTAATGCGCGTTGGGTGGCGCTGACCGCGGTCGCGCCGGTGGCGTGGGGAGCCAACTACTTCGTCACGCACGAGTTCCTCCCCGCCGGGAGCCCGTTGTACGGGGCCGCTCTGCGGGCGCTGCCCGCGGGGCTCGTCCTGCTGGCGTTGTGCCGGTGGCGCCGGCCGCACGGCGCGTGGTGGTGGCGGTCCGCGGTGCTGGGATCGCTCAACGTGAGCGTGTTCTTCGTCCTCGTCTACGTCGCCTCCCAACTGCTGCCGACGAGCGTCGCCGCGACCGTGATGGCGGTGTCCCCGCTGACGATGACGCTCATCGCCTGGCCCCTGGTGTCCGAGCGGCCCCGGACCGCACATCTGTCCGGTGCCGTGGTCGGGCTCGCCGGGGTGTGCCTCATGCTGCTCACGGGCGCGGAAGGGGTGAGCGTGCCGGGAGTTCTCGCTTCGGCCGCCGCCATGCTGGTGTCGTCCTTCGGTCACATCCTGACCAAGCGGTGGAGCGCCGATACCGATGTGCTCGCCTCGACCGCCTGGCAGCTGACCGCCGGAGGGCTGTTCCTGCTCCCGGCCGCCGCGGTGGTGGAGGGCCCTCCACCCGCGCTCTCCACACCGGCGCTCGCCGCCTTCGGCTATGTCTCCCTGGCCGCCACCGCGCTGGCCTTCACCGCCTGGTTCACCGGGCTGCGACACCTGCCCGCGGGGACCGTGGGTCTGATCGGGCTGCTCAACCCCGTCACGGGCGTGCTGCTCGGCACGACGGTCGCCACGGAGGTGCTGACCGTTCAGCAACTGTGCGGACTGGTCCTGGTCCTGGCCGGAGTCGTCCTCGGCCGGCCCACCCGCAAAAAGGGCGGCGACACTGGGACTTTGGCCAGGGTGCCCCCGAAAAGCAGCGCCGGGAGGCACTTATGAGGTACGGGTGGCCCCATGCCTCGCACGTTGAGTTCCACGAAAGCCCGCGCAGCGCTCCGCGTATCGTCGCGTATCTCCCTCGAATTGCTTTTGATCCTCGTCATGGCCGCGGCGGTCCTGTGGGCCCTGGGCCAGATGTGGTCGGTCATCTGGCCGCTTGTCGTCGGCCTGCTCCTCACGACGCTGACCTGGCCCCTGGCCCGCCTTCTGCGCGGGTGGGGGTGGCCACCCGCGCTGGCCGCCTCGGTCGTGACGCTGCTGTTCCTCCTGGTCGCCACGGGTATCGTGGCGCTGATCGCGGTGCCCGTGGCGTCCCAGTCCGGGGAACTGGCCGACGGTGTGACCGAGGGCATCGAGCGGGTGCGTGAATGGGCCGCCGGGCCGCCGCTGAACATCGACGATGCCCAGATCGCGCAGGCCACCGACAGCGCGGCCGCCCGGTTGCAGAGCAGCGCCGGCAGCTTGGTCACCGCTGTCGTCGCGGGGGTGAGCACTGTGGTCGACGGTGTGATCACCGCCGTCCTGGCGCTCTTCTTGATGTTCTTCTTCCTCAAGGACGGCCCGCGGTTCCTGCCGTGGCTCGCCCGTCAGCTCCCCGGCCGGCTCGCCACCGACATCCCCGCCGTGGCCGAGCGCAGTTGGGACACCCTCGGCGCCTTCGTGCGTTCCCAGGCGCTGGTCGGCCTGCTCGACGCCATCCTCATCGGACTCGGGCTGTGGGCTCTGGGAGTACCGCTGGTGCTGCCGCTGGCGGTCCTGACCTTCATCTCCGCGTTCATTCCGGTCGTCGGGGCCTTGTTCGCGGGTGTGGTCGCGGTGCTCATCGCGCTGGTGTTCAACGGTCCGACGGACGCGCTGATCGCGTTGGCGATCATCATCGTGGTGCAGCAGCTCGAGGGCAATGTGTTCCAGCCCATGATCCAAAGCCGCGGGCTCGGCCTGCACGCGGCGGTCGTCCTGCTGGCGGTGACACTGGGCAGCAGCCTCGCCGGGATCGTGGGCAGCCTGCTCGCCGTACCGGTGGCCGCGCTGATCGCGGTGGCCTGGAACTACCTGCGCGAACAGCTCAGCCATCCGCCACAGGAGCCGGAGAGCGACGAGCAGCCCGCCGGTGGCGCCGTCGTGTCGTAGCCCCTCGGCATCGGCCCCCGGCGCCGGCGTCGGCAAGCGCATCGGGCGCGGCCGCCCGGACGCGCGCCGGGGGCAAGCACTTCAACCCGGGGAAGGCGAGATGAACCCGGCCCTCCGGAAGTCGTTGCCGCATCGGTGGGCGATGATCGCGTCGACCGGGGCGTTCGCGGAACCCTACGGTCACCCCGTTGCCCAAGGGCCCAGGGTGAACCCCGCGCCCGCCCGCCGGACCTCCACGGCACCCGCGGCGCCCGCGAAGTGTGCGGGAACGACCAACTCCCTTTGATCCGCGGCGCGTTGGAGGATGCGCAGACGGCTCGCCACCGCTTGTGCCGAGTCCAGGCAGGCATTGCTGTTGCAGCAGGGTTGGAGGATCTGCACCGGGGTGTGCAGCAGGTCTCCGACGAAGACGGCCCGGTCGCCGCCGGAGGCGAGCCGCAGCACGGAAGAGCCGGGGGTGTGGCCGGGCGCGGACTCCAGGATGAGGTGCTCGTCGATGCGGTGGCAACCGTCCCACCGCACGGCCTGTCCGGCCCGGTGGATGGGCGCGACGCTGTCCTCGTAGATCAGGCGGCCGTCCGCCTGCGACCCATTGCCGTATCCGCCGTCCGGACCGAAATGGACGTCGTCGGCTGCCGGGATGAGGTACTGGGCATTGGCGAACGCCGGTATCCACTCCCCGTCCGCCTCGACGGTGTTCCCGCCGACATGGTCGATGTGCAGGTGGGTGTTGACGACGACGTCGACGTCCTGCGGGCGGACGCCGGCCTTCGCCAGGCCGCCGAGGAGATCGCCCTGCCAGTGGTGGAACGGCGGCGAGCCCGGCCGTTCGCGTCCCTTGCCCACTCCGGTGTCGACCAGGACGGTCCGCCCGCCGCTGCGCAGCACCCAGGTCTGCAGCGCCACCACCAGCCGGCCGGAATCCGGCTCCCAGTGGTCCGGCGCCAGCCAGTCCGCATTGTCCTTCCACACCTCGCCGGCGGTCTCCGCGACCAGGTCGGCGACCGGCACCAACGGGCCCTGCCACTCCACGATCCGGATGACCTCGACATCGCCCAGCACAAGGCGACGCACACTCTCGTTCGTCATACTCCGGACTCTAGGAAGGCCGTAAGAGCCTCTCAATGCGCATCCGGCTCACTGGGATACGCATGCGTCTCATGTCCCATACGGGAGATACTCTGCGCGAATGGATGTGGTGAGCGACGCGATCTCCGCCATGCGGCTGGGGCACCCCTCGTCCCACCGGTTGCGGATGAACGACGGTGGGCGCACGCGGCTCCGCCCGTTCGGCGGCGCGGGCTTTCACGTGGTGCTCAAGGGCGGCTGCCGACTGCTGCCCGACGGCGGCGACCCGGTGTCCCTCGGCGTGGGGGACGCGGTGCTGCTCCCCCATGGCACGGGCCATGAGCTCGCCGACTCCCCGACCGAGACGGAGCTCCTCTGCGGCCAGTACCGGCTCGACTGCAGCCGTATCCACCCGCTGCTCGCGGAGCTGCCCCGGGTCGTCCACCTTCCCAGCCGTGTGGGCGGCCACCTCGAGCTGCGCGCCGCGATCGACCTGCTCGCCGGTGAGGTGGACGAAAGCCGGCCCGGCTCCTGCATCGCGCTGCCGAACCTGCTCGACCTGCTCCTCGTCTACATGATCCGCGCCTGGATGACCGAGGCCACCAGCGGAGCCTGGCCCCGCGTCCTGGGTGACCCGGTGACGGCCGCCGCGCTGCGGGCGCTGCACTCGGACCCCGCCTCCCCATGGACCATCGAGCGCCTGGCCGCGGAGGTGAACGTCTCCCGCCCCACCCTGGCGCGCCGGTTCACCACCCTGGTCGGCCGCCCGCCGATGGGGTACCTCACGTGGTGGCGCGTCATTCTCACCGCCACCCTGCTCCGGGACACTTCGGACACCCTGGCCTCCATCGCCGGCCGGGTCGGCTACGGCAGCCCGTACGCGCTCTCCCACGCCTTCCAGCGTGAGTTCGGCACCACCCCGGGGCGGTACCGCAAGGCCGCGGCCCGGGGACCGGCGTGGAGGGGGCAGGAGGTCAGCGGGCGCAGCTGAGGGCGCGGAGGGGGATGGCGTCGCTCATGACCCGCATACCGGCGTCATTGGGGTGGAGGTGGTCGCCGCCGTCGTAGGCGGGGAGCATCCGGGAGGGCGCCGCGGGGTCCCTGACGGCCTCGTCGAAGTCGACGACCGCGTCGAACTCGCCGCTGGTGCGGATGAAGGCGTTGACCTGTTGACGGACCGTCTCGTCGACGGCCTCGTACTCCCGCCACCCCTCGTACGGCATGACGGTCGCCCCGACCACGCATACGCCACGCGCGTGGGACCTCGCGATGATCTGCCGGTAGCCGGCGATGAGGTCGTCGGCCGTGGGGCCCGGTGTGGCCTTGATGTCGTTGATGCCCTCCAGCAGGATCGTCGTGCGCACACCGGCCTGGGAGAGCACATCCCGGTCGAGTCGCTTCAGCGCGCTCTCGGCCGAGCCGTCGGCGAGGACCCTGTTGCCGGAGATGCCCTCGTTGGCCACGCCCTTGAGCCGGGAGCGGGGGTCGGCGAGCAGCCGTCGGGCGAGGAAGTCCGGCCAGCGGCGGTTGGTGTCCTGGGTGGAGGCGGAGCCGTCGGTGATCGAGTCGCCGAAGGCGACGACGGCGCCGGTGCCGGGCCGGGGCCGCACCACGGCGGCGTCCAGGTAGTACCAGGAGGTGATCTGCTGAGAGTAGGCGGCGGCGCCCTCCTCCGCGGCGTGGTCGCCGGACGGTGCGATGTACGAGGTCGCACGGGCCCCTTTGTGGCCGGTCGCGAGGGTGCCCGCGCTGCGTACGTAGAGGCTGATCGCGAGGTCCGACTGGGGCTGGACGCGGCCCGGCAGCGGATCGCTGTAGACGACGCCGCCCGCCGGTACGGTCACCGACGACGCGCCGCGGAAGGTCAGCCGTCCGCTGCTGCCGGGCACGACCGCCGCCCCGGACGCGCGTACACCGGCGTAGGCGTGGCCGAAGGTCACCGGCTGGTCGCCGTAGGCGTTGGAGAGCCGGATGCGCAGGTCCCGGCCGCCGACGCTGGTGTGGACGACGAACCGGTAGGTCAGGTCCTGGGCGGCGGCTCCCGCCGGGTAGGCGCTGGAGCCCCAGGTGACGACGGAGGCGCGCGGGGCGGGCGGCGTCGCGGGCTGGTCGGTGGACCGAGCGGTGGCCTGGGCGGCGTAGGACTCGGTTCCGGTGGTCAGGACGACCCCGAGGGCGGCGGCGGTCGCGGCCAGGAGGCCGAGGGCGCGTGCGGGTAAGCCCGGTCTCTGCATGATGCGTCGCTTCCTTCTCTCGACAGTTGAGTGATCGGAGGAATAGATACGCAATTCCGATCCGGCTGTCGAGAGGGAACGCCGAACTGCCCGGGATTAGCCGCTCGGTACCTCATGGTCATCGGATCTCTTCGCTCGACGTATGTACGGCGTCATCAGCGCACCCGCGTGTACTGATGCACGCCGCCGACATGGGCCACCGCCGCCCGGCCGCGCAGCACGAGGACATCCAGGTGCGCGGCCGTCTCATGGACCGCGAGCATCTGGTTGAAGGCGTTCAACTCCCCGAACGGCACAGCCCGGCGCGTCCATGCGAGCTTTCGCGCCACCGCGTGGGCATCGAGCGTGTCCTCGCCCAGCGCGGCCAGACTCCCGGCCAGCCGGTCGTCGTGGTGGGCGAGCAGTTCGGCGACCCGGGTGTGGGTGGAGTCGGCGACCGGTCCGTGGGCGGGCAGCAGGCGGGCGTCGGCGTAGCGGGTCATCAGCCGCAGCGAGTCCAGGTAGTCGGCGAGCGGGTGGCCGCCCGGCTCGGCGAGTTCGAAGCCGATGGACGGGGTGATGTGCGGCAGGACGTGGTCCCCGGAGAACAGCAGCCCCCGCTGTTCGTCCAGGAAGACCACATGGCCCTTGGTGTGCCCGGGGGTGGGCACGACCCGCAGCTCACGGTCGCCGAAGCGGAGGGCTCCCGCGTGCAGCCAGCGGTCGGGGGCCTCCCATACGCTCGGGTCGTAGCCGCCGTGGTCCATCGCCTCGACGCGGTCGGCGAGTTCTCCGGCGCCCGCCGCGCGCAGGGTCCGCAGCGAGCCGACGGGCTGGTCGCTGCGCAGCCGGTCGAGCATCTCCAGACCCGGGCGCTCCCCCGCGCCGAGGTAGACCCGCGAGCCGAGCAGCCGGCGCAGCTCCACCGCCTGGGTGTAGTGATCGCGGTGGATGTGGGTGACCAGGATGTGGCTGATGTCGCCGGGGTCGCGGTCGATGGCGGCCAGGGCCTCCTCGAGCGCCTTGCGCGCCTCGGGGATCGCCCAGCCCCCGTCGATCATGACGATGCCACCGTCGTCGGCCAGATCCTCCAGCAGATAGACATTGACGGCACGCAGTCCGTCGCCGGGAAGTGGCAGTGGCACGCGGTGCACCCCGGGCCGTACGGTCCGGATTCCGGACGCCGCCCACGGAGCCTGGTCGAACCGCGCTGTCATGCTTCTCCTCGCCGGCCGGTCTCACGGGCGCGCAGTCCGGCGGCCAGATCCCGGGCGCCGCGCCGGTCGAGCTTGCCGACCTTCGTCTGGGGCAGCTCCTCGACGTCGTAGACGTACTCGGGCCACTTGGTCTTGGACAGTCCGACGCTCTCCAAGTGGCCGATCACCTCGGCCAGCTCGATGCCGTCGCCGTCCTCGGCGACGACGAGCAGCGCCACGCGTTCGCCGAGGACATCGTCGGGGACCGGTACGACACAGGCCCTGGCCACCCGCGGGTGGCCGACGACCGCGCGCTCGACCTCGGTGATGTCGATGTTGCGGCCGCCCCGGATGATGATGTCCTTCTCGCGGCCCATGACGCTGATGGTGCCGTCCTCGTGGGTCATCAGCAGATCGCCGGTGGGCAGATAGCCGTCCGCCGTGAGCGCCGGTGGATCGATCCTGCCCTCGCGCGCGTATCCGAGGAAGAGGGAAGGGCCGCGGACCTGCGCCCGGCCGGTCACCCCCGGACCTGCCGCCTGACCGTCGGGGGTGAGCGCGCGTACGTCCGTACCCGGGAAGGGGCGGCCGTCCCTGCCGAGCCGGATCTCCTCGGGGTCGTCGGGGCTCGGCGAGGTGTGGCCCAGGCACTCGGACATGCCGAAGACGCGGAGGATCCTCGTGCCCAGGGAGCGTTCGGCCCGAGCCAGCGCCCCGCGGTCCATGGGCCCGCCGCCCACGGTGATCGACCGGACGCCCCGGAGGATGCCGGAGCCGGCCGCTTCGGCGCCCATCTGCAACGCCATGGTCGGTACGCACATGGTCCAGCGGACACCGGTGTCGGCCATCCGCCGCAGCGCGACCGCCCGGTCCCACTTCCCGGTCAGGACGAGCGGCCCGCGCAGCAGGAGGGAGACGTACACCCCGAAGCAGTACGCCGCGGTGGACGACAGCGGCACGATCGCGGCGACGGCGTCTCCCGGCGCCAGCCCATTGACGTCGATGGTGCTCGTGGCGGCGTACCGCAGGGCCCGCTCGGACTGTACGACGCCCTTGGGCCGCCCGGTGGAACCGGAGGTCAGGCCGATGAGGACGCCGTCCGACCACCGCGCCACCTCGCGCCGGTGGGGTGCGGACCGGCAGGTCCAGCCGTCGAGGACCGTCCGCGCCGGGCCGGGGAGCCGGGTGCGTACCGTCCACTCGTCCATCGCGGAGGGCTCGGCGACGACGGCGTCCGGGCGGATGTCCTCCCATGCGGCGGCGAACTCGGCGGGTGTGGTGTGCCGGTTGACCACCGCGAGAACCCCGCCCCGCAGGCCCACGGCGAGGCTGGCGGCGACGGTGCGCCAGGAGTTGTCGGCCTGGACCAGGACGGTGCCCACCGACTCCTCGGCGGACAGCGCGTCGGCCAGCCGTACGGCCTCCTCGAGCAACTCCCTGGCCGTATGGCCGCCGGTGTCGTCGATCACGGCGATGAAGTCGGCGTCGTCCGCCTGCCGCTGGAACTCCCGCACTACCTGTCGCATCTGGCCCCTCGTCGCACTCTGCCGATCGCCGTGTGTCCGACGTCGTGTGTCCGACGCCGTGTGTCCGACGTCGTGTGTCCGACGCCGTTTGCCCGGACGGCCGGGAATCCTCATCAGGCGGTGAACATCTCCGCCTCGTGCCCCATGACCGCGATCCGGCGGCCCTTCATGTCGCCGACCTGGGCGACGGCATCGGCCCACTCGGGGCTCGCGAGGGCCTTCTCCAGGTCCTCGGGGGAGTCGAAGCCGAGCACGGAGATGCCGTCCCAGCCTTCGGAACGCGGCTCCAGGGCGGCGTCGATCTCGGTGTGCCGCCATGAGCGCAGCCCGGGCAGGCGGCGGGTCAGCTCGGCGTGGTCGCCGCGCCACCACGTGATGAACCGCTCGTGGGTCCACTCCGGGGGCCGGGCCGCCAGCAGGACGAGGTTGTACATGACGGTGCTCTCCATGGGGTCGAGGTCAGGTGAAGCGGATCTCGGACGAGCGCCCGATCAGCAGGCGCCGCAATCGGCCTTCGCCGTTCACCCGCCCGGCGGCGACGAAGGTGGCCTCTGGGACGCCCTCGCGGCGCACCTCGCCCAGGAAGAGCTCGTCCTGGCCGAGCGTGGCCGCCGACAGCAGATGGTGGGTGCGGGTGCCCTTCTCGCGCTGTTCGAGGTAGCGCACCAGGGCGGCGCGGTCCCCGGCGAAGTCGGTGGCGTTGCCGTCGCCGGTGGAGAACAGGATGGAGAGCGAGAAGTCGTCGCTGATCAGATCGAGGATCCGGGACGGCTCGTCCCCGTCGAGGATCTCGAACCACGCGGTGAGGAAGGGGGCGGTGGCCGGGGTGTCCGTCATGCCCGGCTCCCGTCGCCCTGTCCGGTGTTCTGCCGGGCCCAGTCGACCAGCTCGAACGAGGTGGTGAAGAAGGACTGGTAGCGCGCCATGAGCCCGGCGGGCGAGATCACCGCGGCGGAGAGGAAGGAGCCGGTGTACCGCCCGCGCTCCGTCACCACTCCGTACACGGTCTCGACGTCGCCGTCCCGGCTGTGGCGCAGGATCTCATGCGCCCGGTCCACGGGGTTGCGGCCGGCCAGGTACGCGGCGAAGTCCTCCCTGGACTCGCCGCTGACCTCCGTGCCCGGCAGGGCGATGAGGAACCGGAAGTCGGGCTCGAGCAGGTCCAGCGTCCGTTCCGGATGCGGGCTGTCCATACTGGCCATGTACGTGTGCAATGCCATGAGACGGACCCCCAGATCAACCTGAGTTCAGTTCAATTCGGTGATCTGGATCGTAAGCCCGGGGAAACGCGGCTGACAAGGGTCCGTCACGGACGCGAAACGGCCCCCGGGCCGAGGTCAGCCGGGGGCCGGAAACGAAAGGGTCGTACCGGGGTCGCGCTCAGGGCGTCATGTGGCGACCATCCGCACACACGCGCCCTCGATCAGTTCACCGATCTCCGACAGCGGCGTCGGCCCCGACGGCCGGTACCACCGCCATACGCTGACGATCAGGCCGAGCACGCTCGCGCCGAGCAGCTGCGCGTCCCGGAGCGGGAACACGCCCATGGACATCCCCCGCACCAGCAGGTTCATCCAGTCCCGCTCGACGAGCTGGACCAGCTTGCGGGCCTCGACGCGCTCGGCCTCCTCGCGCTTGGACTTGCGCGGGCCGGAGAGCAGGTCCATGTGGTTGTGCAGGATGCGCATCTGCAGAACCTCGTGGTCGGAGACGTCGTACGCCGCGCGGATGGCCGCGCGGAGCGCCTCGGTCGGATCCGTGACGTCCTCGGTCGCCTCCGTGAACTTGTCGTGGGAGCGCTGGAGTTCGAGCCGCATGATGGTGAGCAGGCAGTGGGTCTTGGACTCGAAGTAGTGGTACAGCGCCGTCTGACCGATGCCGACCCGCTCCGCCACGGTGGACCACTTGGTGGCCTCGAAGCTCGTCTCGCCGAAGCAGTCGACGGCGGCCGCCAGGATGGCGGCCCGCTTGGACCTCGGCCCCGCTTCCGGTTCAACGATTCTCGTCGCCATGCCTCGTCTCCTGGCTCGCCCACCGTGTCCGTACCCGAGAGTAGCCCCAAGCTGAACTCAGTTGCCAATCGCGCACCCGACACGGTGGGTTCCCTGGGGTGTGGCGAGGAGTTCATGCGGTGGTGGCGGTGCGGGTGAAGTCGGGCGTCCGCTTGTCCAGGAAGGCGGCGACGCCCTCACGACCGGCGGCGGAGGCGGCCGCGGCGGCGATCGCACGGGCCTCCCGGTCCAGCTGGGTACCGAGGTCGGCGTTCTGTCCGGTGGCGACGAGTCGTCGGGTGGCGCCGAAGGCGGCGGTGGGCCCGTCGCGCAGCGCCTCGGCCGTGCGCAGCGCCTCGGCGGCCAGCCGGTCGGCGGGGACGACCCGGCTCACCAGTCCGATGGCCTCGGCTTCCGCCGCCGCGATACGGCGGTTGGTCAGCAGCAGGTCAAGGGCGCGCTTGGGACCGACGAGCCGGGGCAGGAACCAACTCACTCCGGCGTCCGGTGAGTAGCCGATCCGGGTGTACGCGGTGGTGAACGAGGCGTCGTCGGCGGCCAGGGTCAGATCGGCGGACGCGGCGAGGCCGATGCCCGCACCGGCGACGGCTCCCTGCACGGCGGCCACCACGGGCGCGTCGCCCGCCGCGAACGTGCGCAGGGCGTCATGGAGCGCGTCGGTCACCGCGAGGAGGTGCCGCTCCAGCGGCCCTCCGGAGAAGCGGGAGAACTCCGCGAGGTCCCCGCCGACGCAGAACGACTTCCCTTCGCCGGTCAGCAGCACGGCCCTTACGGATACGGACTCGCCGGCGCAGGCCCGCGCCGCGTCCCGCAGTCCGCGTGCCATCTCCAGGTCGATGGCGTTGCCCGCCGCGCCCCGGCGCAGGGTGACGCGGGCGAGGCCGTCGTCGATCTCGATGCCGACGCTCATCGCGCGGTCCATCCGCCGTCGACGGTGAGGACCTGGCCGGTGCAGTACGAGGAGGCGTCCGAGGCCAGGAACAGCAGCGCGCCGTCGAGTTCATGGGCCGCGCCGCCGCGCCGCAGCAGGGTGTTGCGCTCGACCCAGCGGCTGGAGCGCTCGTCGCCGAAGAGGTCGGCGGTCATCTCGGTGCGGAACCAGCCCGGGGCGAGCGCGTTGACGCGGGTTCCGCTCGGGCCCCACTGCCCGGCCAGTTCCCGGGTCAGCCCGATCAGCCCGGCCTTGGACGCCGCGTAGCTCGCGCCGCCCAGCGGGGCGGCGGTGACCAGGCCGAGGATGGAGGACACGTTGATGACGCTGCGGGGCGGGGCGCCGTCCCCGGCGGGTGCCTCCGCCACCAGGCGTGCCAGATGGAAGGGGGCGGTGAGGTTGACGCCGAGGACGTCGGCGAAGGTGTCCGGGGACTCGTCCTCGGCGCGGGTCTCGCCGGACATGGCCGCGTTGTTGACCAGGATATCGATGCGGCCGGTGGCCTCCAGCGCCGTCCCGGCCAGCCGCGCGCGGTCGGCGGCGCGCGAGACGTCGCAGCCGACGGGGTGGATACGGGCGTCGGAATCGGCGAGTTCCTTCAGCTTCTCGATCCGCCGGGCGGCGGCGAACACGGTGGCCCCGGCCTGTGCGAGGACGGTGGCGAAACGTGCGCCGAGCCCCGCGGACGCGCCGGTGACCAGGGCCGTTCTACCCCGGAGCGAGAACAGCTCGGCGGCCGGCCGGGGCACGTCCCGTGGCGCGGTCATCTCTCCCCCCATGGTCATGCCTCCCTCCGCGGTCATCTCTCCCCCCATGGTCATGCCTCCCTCCGCGGTCATCCCTCCACCCAGGGTCGTCCCTCCGTCCGCGGTCATCCCTCCACCCCGATCGGCAGGGCGGTCGCGCCACCGTCGAGCACCAGGGTCTGGCCGGTCATCCAGGAGGAGGCGTCGGTGGCCAGGAACAGCGCAGCGTGTGCCACGTCCTCGACCGTGCCGAGGCGCCGCAGCGGCAACTTGGCGGTGAGGATCGGCTCCCGGACCTCCCACACCGCCCGTGCCAGCTCCGTCTTGATCAGTCCGGGGGCAATGGCGTTGACGCGGGCGCGCGGCCCCAGTTCGTAGGCGAGCTGACGGGTCATGTGCAGCATGGCGGCCTTGGTGGCGTTGTAGTAGCCGATATGCGGATCGACGACGAGCCCGCCGACGGAGGCGATGTTGACCACCGCTCCCCCGTGCTCGGCCATCCAGGCCCGCCAGGCGCACCGGGTCCAGGCGACCATGCCGTACTGGTTGACCCGGGCGGTCTTCTCGGCGCGCGGCAGGTCCAGGTCGAGCAGATCGCCGTGGTACGGATTGGTGGCCGCGTTGTTGACGAGGACGTCGACCCGGCCGAAGCGGGACATGGTCTCCTCGACGCACCGCTCGGCCTGCTCAGGTTCACCGGCGTTCGCCACCACCGTGTGCACGTCGCCGTCGCCCTTGGCGCGCAGCAACTCCTCGCGCGCGTCGGCGAGTCCGGCCGGTTTGCGGGCGGCGATCACCACATGGGCGCCGGCCGCCCGGTACGCGGTGGCGATGCCGAGGCCGATGCCACGGGATCCGCCGGTGATGACGGCCACCTTGCCGTCGAGGCCGTTGGCGCTCACGCTGCCCCCGTCGTCGGGTCGGTCTTCTTCTTGTAGTGCGCGAGTTCCTGGCGGGCCACCGTCCGCAGATGGACTTCGTCGGGGCCGTCGGCGATGCGCAGCGCCCGGGTGATGGCGTACAGCCGGGCGAGTACGGTGTCGTCGCTGACCCCCGCCGCGCCGTGCGCCTGCACCGCGCGGTCGACCACCTTGTGCGCGACCTCCAGCGCCGCGACCTTGATGGCGGCCACCTCCATGCGGGCGGCGGCGTTGCCGACGGTGTCCATCAGCCAGGCCGATTTGAGCACGAGGAGACGCACCTGCTCGATCTCGATGCGGCTGCGGGCGATCCACTCCCGGACCACTCCCCGGTCGGCGAGCGGCCCGCCGAAGGCGGTGCGTTCGGTGGCGCGCTCGCACATCAGCCGCAGGGCCCGCTCGGCGAAGCCCACGGCGCGCATCGCGTAGTGCATACGGCCGGGGCCGAGCCGTCCCTGGGCGATGGCGAAGCCCTCGCCCTCGCCGCCGAGGATGTTCTCCACCGGTACGCGGACGTTCTCGAAGCGCACGTCGCCGTGGCCGAGCCGGTCGGTGTAACCGAACATCGGCAGATCGCGCAGGACCGTGACGCCCGGCGTGTTCCGGGGGACGAGCAGCATGGACTGCTGCCGGTAGGTGGGCGCCTCCGGGTCCGTCTTCCCCATCAGGATGATCAGCTCGCAGTCGGGGTCGAGGATCCCGGAGGTGTACCACTTGCGGCCGTTGACCACGTACGTGTCGCCGTCGCGGGTGATGCGGGTGCGGATGTTGCGGGCGTCGGAGCTGGCGACCTCCGGTTCGGTCATGGCGAAGCACGACCGGATCCGGGCGTCGAGCAGCGGGCGCAGCCAGCGTTCCCGCTGCTCGGCGGTGCCGTACAGCGCGAGCAGCTCCATGTTGCCGGTGTCGGGCGCCGAGCAGTTGAACACCTCGGGGCCGATGATGGATTGGCCCGCCAGCTCGGCGAGCGGCGCGTATTCGAGGTTGCTGAGCCCCGCGCCCCAGTCGCCGTGTGCCATGAAGAGGTTCCACAGGCCCTCGGCGCGGGCCTTCGCCTTCAGGTCGGCCATGACCGGCGGAAGGGCGTGCGGGTCGTCCCCTTCGGCCAGTTGCCGGTCGTAGGTGGCCTCCGCGGGGAAGACGTGCTCGTCCATGAACGACCGCATGCGGCCCTGGAGTTCACTCGCCCGTGGCGAGTATCCGAAGTCCACGAGTGCTCCTGTTCGGTGGGGGGACGGATCGCTGCCGGGTCAGCCGAGGATGTCGCGGGCGGTGCGGATCATCGCGGCGATGGTGGGCGGCAGGCGTTCCTGGTCCGGGTCGTGGTGTTTGCCCTCGCGGTGGCGACGCAGGTTGTGGCCCATGATCGCGGCCATCTTCATGCGGCCGAGCGCCCGGAACCAGTCCATCGCGGGCAGCGCGTGCCCGCCGTCGCCGCCGTAGGTGCCAAGCGGTTCGCCGTAGGCGTCCAGCAGTTCCGCCTCGCCGGGCAGACCGGGCACCGCGTGTCCCAGCCGGGGGAAGTTGCGGTGGTCGGCGAAGAGCAGGAACCAGCCCAGGTCGATGCGGGGATCGCCGACGCTCCAGATCTCCCAGTCCACGACGGCCACCGCCCGCTCGCCCGCGCACAGCACATTGCCGAGCCGGAAGTCCCCGTGCAGCAGCACCGGCGGGAGGCCGCGGGGTACGCCATCGGCGAGACGTACCAGCAACTGCTCCCCGCCGGGCCGCAGTTCGGGTGGAACGGCACGCAGGGTGCGGCTCCACCGGTCCAGCTCGCCGGTGGGGTCGAGGGGTGCGGGCGCGTCGAGCCCGGGTGTGCGCACATCGGTGCCGTGCAGGCGTCGTAGTACGGACGCGATCTCCAGCATCCGGGCGCGGGCCGTCGCGGCGGGCACCTCGTGGTCGTCCAGCACCGGCTCGACGGCCTCACCGTCCGCGAAGTCCATGGCGAACCAGGCGGGTTGCGTCTCGTCGACGGCCACCACGCCCGGCACCGGCACCGCGGACCCGGCCAGCGCGCCCAGCACCCGTGCCTGGCGCAGCACGTCATTGCGCCCGACGGGCCGCTGCCCCGGTGGCACGGCCTTGACGACGTACCGGGCGTCCCCCGCCGCGACCTCGTACGTCAGCCCGGAGTGGCCGCCCGGCAGCACCTCCAACTCGCCGATGGCCGCGCCCGGGTGGTGGCGGGCGAGCCGGTCGCGGACCCGGGCGGCCAGTTCCGGCACCTCGGTGGCCATGCTCATCGGACGGGCTCCTTGGGCAGGCCGAGGACGCGTTCGGCGAGGATGGTGCGCTGGATCTCGTCGGTGCCGCCCGCGATGCTGTACCCGGGCGCGCCCAGCAGATGCTCCGTCCAGGCGTAGGTGCCCCACTCCCCCGTGTCCGCCACCAGGCTCGGCCCCAGCAGTTCGGACACCAGGTCGCTGGTGCGCCGCATGGTCTCGGTGGCGTACAGCTTGCCGACCGACGCCTCCGCGCCGGGCTCGCGCCCCGCGACGAGGGCGGCGGTCACCCGCAGCCCCATGAGGCGCTGGACGAGGGTGCGGATGTGGAGGTCGGCGGCGCGCTGGTGTTCGGCGCCGGTGAGGGGACGCGGCAGGTTCGCGGCCAAGTCCAGCGCCCGGTCGGCGTTGTCCAGTCCGAGGCCGCCGGAGTCGAGCCGTTCGGCGGCCAGCACGCTGAGCGTGACCCGCCAGCCCTCGCCGACCGGCCCGAGCCGATCGGTGTCCGGCACCCGCACCCCGTCGAGGTAGACCTCGTTGAAGCTGGTGCCGCCAGTCATCTGCCGGATGGGCCGTACGGTGACGCCCGGCGCGTCCATGCGCACCAGGAAGACGGTGATACCGGCGTGTTTGCGGACGTCCGGATCGGTGCGGCACACCGCGACGCCCCAGGTGGCGACGCGGGCGCCGGAGGTCCACACCTTGTGCCCGGTGAGCACCCAGCCGTCGCCGTCCCGCACGGCCCTGGTGCGCACCGCGGCGAGGTCGGAGCCCGCCTCGGTCTCCGAGAAGAGCTGGCAGGCCAGCTCGTCGGTGCGCAGCAGGGGCACGAGCCGGCGGTTCTTCTGCTCCTCGGTGCCCCACAGGCCGATCGCGGGGGCGACTAGGGCCTGTGTCACGGGAAAGATCTCGGGACGGTGGGGTACGTCGAAGGCCGCCTCTTCGGCGCGGTAGAGCTGCTCGTAGTACGCGGGCAGCCCCTGTCCGCCGTACTCCTGCTGCCAGTTGAACGCGGACCAGCCCTGGTCGTAGCGGGTGCGTTCCCACTCCTGGACGCGGGCGGTGTGCTCGCGCTCCTGCTCCTCGGTCCAGTTGTCGAACACGGCGACGGAATCGGAGCCGCTGCCCCACTCCCCGTCGGCGGCGCGGGGCCGGGCGACTCCGGTGAGCCACCGCCGGGCCGCGGCGCGGAACTCCTCGGGTTCCGGGATGCCGCTCATCTCCTTCTCCACCTCCTCGGATCGGGTTTTTCACTGGGTGTCCGGCGGATCACGCGGCGGAGCCGCGTGGCAGGGGCTCCGCCCCCGGGCCCCGGGGTCTGGGGGCGGAGCCCCAGTCGCAGGAAGGGTGCGGGCCGTTCTGCGGGCCGTTTCAGCGGGCCGTTCTGCGGGCCCTTCTGCGGGCCGTTTCAGCGGGACAGCACCGTGCAGGCGCTCACGCCGGGGGCGCCGTACACATGGGTGAAGCCGACCCTGGGCTCGTCCGGGACCTGGCGTTCGCCCGCCTGTCCGCGCAGTTGCCGGACGATCTCGTAGACCTGGCGCAGTCCCGAGGCGCCGATGGGCTCGCCGTTGGCGATGCAGCCGCCGTCGGTGTTGACCGGCAGCGTTCCGCCGATCCCGGTGGCGCCGGAGGCGACCAGCCGCTCCTGCTCGCCGTCCGCGCAGAAGCCGCACTCGGCCAGGTGCATCACCTCGGCACCGCTCTCGGTGTCCTGAAGCTGGCACACGTCCACGTCGCCGGGGCCGAGCCCCGCCTCCTCGAAGGCGGCGGCGGAGGCGTCACGGCTGACGCTGGTCAGTTCGCCCCCGGGGATCCACGGGCTGAACACTTCGAACGATCCGAAGCGACGGGTGCGTACGACCGCCGAGCGCAGGGTGACCGGCCGGCCGTCCAGCGCGCGGGCGGCCTCGGGCGAGCAGAGGACCAGCGCCGCCGCACCCGCCCCCGGGGAGCAGAACATATAGCGGGTCAGCGGATCGCTGACCATGCCGGACTCCAGGATCTCCGCGGCGGACAGCGGCTTTCGGCGCCATGCCTCGGGGGTCAGAGCGCCGTTGCGGTACGCCTTCTCGGCCACCAGGGCGAGGGTCCGCGGGGTGATGCCGTGGTCGTGCATATAGCGCTGGATCTTCATGCCGAAGAACTGCGTGGTCACCATCAGCCCGTCGGTGCCGTACTCCGTTCCCAGGCCCCAGTCCTCGGGCCTCGGGTCGAAGGCGCCGCGCGGGTGTTTGTCGAAGCCGACGGCGAGGACGACGTCCGCCATACCGGAGCGGATCGCGTTCACGGCGGAGACCAGCGCGCTGCCACCGGTGGCGCAGCCGTTCTTGACGTTGACGAACGGCAGTCCGGTGAGGCCGAGTTGGGCTACCAGGGTGTCCGCGAGGCCCGCGCTGTCACTGCCGCCGAACGCGGCCCCCACCCGCGACCACGGGATCCCGGCGTCCGCCAGCGCGGCGTTCACGGCGGCGACGGCCAGTTGCCGGCCGGTCGCCTCCGGCCACCGCCCGAACGGGGTGCGCCCCGCACCGCAGATCAGGACGTCGGCGCCGGTCATGAGCGCTCCTCAGCCGGGGTGGTGGGCCTGGCCCGGGGCACCCCGGGGCCCGCGGTCACGGAGAGGGGCATGCCGATGCGGAGGTGATCGAGGCCGTCGAGGTCGTCCACGTCGAGGACGGCGGCCACCCGCACGTCCTCGGACAGCTCGACATAGCCGAGGGCGAACGGTACGAAGCCTCCGGGCGGGGGCTGGTAGGGCGGCGACTTGGGGGCGTATCGCTGCACCGTCCAGGTCCACAGCGTGCCCGCGCCCGGGAGGACCACCGGATCGGCCGGTCCTCCGCAGCGCGGGCAGGTGTCGTCCGCGGGGTAGACCGTCACCGGGCAGCCGGCACAGCGTGCGCCCTGGAGCCCGGGGGTGGCCTGGGGCCCAGGAGTGGCCTGGAGCTCGGGGGCGGCTTCAGGCCCGGTGGCGGCCCGGCTCCGCGGATCCGTGGTCATCCGGATCAGCGCCCCTGCCACTTGGGTTCGCGCTTCTCCAGGAAGGCCGAGACGCCCTCGTTCGCGTCCTCGGAGTTGAGCGCGACGCCCACCGCGAGGTGCTCCATCACCATCAGCGACTGGGTGTCGGCGTCCAGGCTGCGGTCGATCGTCATCTTCGTGAGCCACATGGTGAAGGGGCTCTTGTCGGTGAGATGGCCGATGAACTCCTCGACCGTGGCGTCCAGTTCGTCCGCCGGGGCCGACTTGTTGATCAGCCCGAACTCGGCGGCCTCGACGCCGGAGAGGAGCTTGCCGGTGAGCATCAGCTCCTTGGTCTTACGGATGCCGATCATGCGCGGCACCCGGTAGATCGGACCGGCCCCGCCGAACAGCGCACGGCGGATGTGGAAGTCGCCGATCTTCGCGTCGTCCGCGGAGATGGCGAAGTCGCAGGAGATCATGATCTCGAAGCCACCGGCCGTGACATGGCCCTCCAGGACCGCGACCGAGGGCGTCTTCATCGAGTACAGCCGGTCGCACACCTTCGCGGACTTCACCGCGACGTCGATCGCGTTCGACTTGCCCACGTAGTCGGCCTTCAGGCTGTCGAGGTCGAAGCCCGAGCAGAACGTGCCGCCACGGCCGCGCACCACCAGGACCCGCAGGTCGGGGTCCTCGTCCACCTCGGTGATGATCTCGTCGAGCCGGTCCAGGATCGGCACGGTGACGCAGTTCTTCTTCCACGGTCGGTTGAGCCACACCCGGGCGACGTGGCCGTCGCGCTCGAACTGGATCTCGTCTTCCGTCGTCATCCCTCACCCCTCTGAAACTGAACTGAATTCATTACAACTTTGAGTCCGTCGGGAGAGCCGTGTCAAGCCCTTGATCGAGCCAGGCCGATGTTCGGTTCAGGCGGCGGGGTGGCCGACGAGGCCGAGGAGCCGGGCCCGGTGCTGGTCCGCGGTGCCGAACAGCACCTCGGCGGCGCGTGCCCGGCGTACGTACAGATGGGCCGGGTGCTCCCAGGTGAAGCCGATGCCGCCGTGCAGCTGGACGTACTCGGCCGTCGCCAGCCGGAAGGTGTCCGAGCACACCACGGCGGCGGCGCAGGCGGCCGTCGGCAGGTGCGGCGAGGCGACGGCGGCGCAGACGGTCGCGTAGACCGACGCCGAGCGCGCCGCCTCCAGCGCCACCAGCACATCGGCCAGCCGGTGCTTGATGGCCTGGAAGGACCCGATGGGGCGGCCGAACTGGTGGCGCTGCGCCACGAACGCGACCGTGGCGTCCAGCGCGTGGCCGCTGCCACCGACCTGCTCGGCCGCCAGCGCGGCCCGTCCGATGTCCAACGTCGCCGCGACCACGTCCTCGGCGCCGTCCGCCGTGCCCACGGCGGTGGCCGGGGCACCCCGGAACTCCACCAGCGCCTGGCGTCGCGTCTCGTCCAGGACGCGGCGCGGAGCCCGCCGGCAGCTGCCGGGGGCGGGCTCACAGGCGAAGAGCCGGGGTCCGGCGGGGGTTCCGGCCCGCACCAGGACCAGATCCGCGCCGGCGCCGTCGAGCACGAAATCCGCGTGTCCGCGCAGCACCCAGCCGCCACTCCCCCGCTCCGCGGCGACACCGGGCTCGCCGGCGTCGAACCGTCCGGCCTCGAACCCGGCCACGGTTGCGGTGAGCGTGCCGTCGGCGATCCGGGGCAGATAGCGCTCGCACGCCGTACGGTCGCCGCTGAGCAGCAGGGCGTGGGCGGCCAGCGCCACCGTGGGCAGCAGCGGCCCGCGGTACAGGGCGCGCCCGGATTCCTCCAGGGCCACCGCCAGTTCGGCGAAGGTGAAGCCCGACCCGCCGTACTCCTCCGGAACGGCCAGTCCATGGACTCCGATCTCGCGCGCGAGCCGGGCCCAGAGCGCTTCGTCGTATCCGCGCGGGGTGGCCGGCTGTTCGCGCAGTTCCTCGACGCCACTCGTCTCGGCGTAGAAGTCCCGCAGGACGGTGCGCAGTTGTCGTTGCTCATCCGTTTCGGACAGCAGCTGGGGGTCGAGCTCGGGGTGGCGACGGTGCACGGGATCTCCATCGTGATCGGGCGGCGGACCGGAGGATGATAGAATTGAACTCAATTCGAGACCGTAGGCAGCGAACCCCGGGTGAGCAAGACCCGCACCGCGGCCGCTCCGGACACCCGCTCAGACGGTGAACCGGCCGCCGTTGGCGAGCAGCACCGCGCCGACCAGGTTCGCCGCGGCATCGCTCACGAGAAAGAGGGCGATCTCGGATATCTCCTCGGGGGTCGCGTACGGGCGCACCCGCGGATCGGCGAAGCCCGTCCGCAGCGCCTCGGGGGTACGGGCCGCCATCCCCGTCTCCGTGGGCCCCGGCGCCACCACGTTGACCCGGATCCCGGAGGCGATGACCTCCTTGGCCACGGCCTGGGCCAGCGCGTGCACACCCGCCTTGGAGGCCGCGTAATGGGGGTAGCCGACGGGCGCATCGAAGGCCGACGACGATCCGATCACCGCGATCGCCCCGGCCCCGGTCGGCCGCATGACCCGCACCGCGGCGCGCAGCACATGGAAGGTTCCGTCCAGGTTCACGCCCATGACTCGCCGCCAGGAGGCGTCGTCGAGGGAGTCGGTCAGCTCGACCGGCCGGCCTTCGACCGTCGCGTCCGCGATGCGCCGCTTCGCCTCCGGGTCGTCGACCCCCGCCGCGTGCACCAGGACGTCGAGCCGCCCGTACCGGCGCAGTATGTCCCGGAAGGCGCCGTCGACACCCGCCGCCTCCGTCACGTCGAGCGCGATCGCCGTGGCGTCGGGCAGTTCCGCGGCGACCGCGGCGGCACCCTCGCCGTTCACGTCCGCCAGGACGACGGCCGCCGCCCCTTCCGCGGCCAGTTGCCGGGCTACCGCCGCGCCCATACCGGAGGCGGCTCCCGTCACCATCGCGACCCGGCCGGCGAACCTCCCGGTGCGGATGTCTTCGCGCGTCACGCCGACTCCCTTCACTTGCCCGGACCATCTATTGAACCGACTTCACCTCTGTTACCGTGGCTGCCGCGGCGCTGACAAGACCCAGGACGGTGAAGATGAGGGCACTGCGGCTGACGGCCTGGGGGAAGGCTCCGGCACCGGTCGAGGTCGACCGGCCCGTCCCCCATGGCGCCGAGGTGTTGGTGCGGGTCGAAGCCGCCGGGCTGTGCCGCTCCGATCTGCACGTGGTCGACGCCGCCCCGGGGGTGCTCCCCTACCGGCTGCCGTTCACCCTCGGCCATGAGGTCGCCGGGCGGATCACCGCCCTGGGGCCCGGCGCCGACGGGGTGGCGATCGGCGAACGCGTGGTGGTGTACGGGCCGTGGGGCTGTGGCTCCTGCGCACGGTGCGCCGCGGGCCGCGACAACTACTGCGACCGGCGTGACACCCTCGCCTGGCACGGGTCGGGGCTGGGCCGGGACGGCGGAATGGCCGAGTATCTGCTCGTCCCGTCCGCCCGCCAACTGGTGCCGATCGGCGACCTGCCCGCCGACCAGGCCGCCCCCCTCTCCGACGCGGGCCTGACCTCCTACCACGCCGTGGCCGGACTCCGGCACGCGCTCGGCGAGGGCGCCACCGCCGTCGTCATCGGTATCGGCGGCCTCGGCCACCTGGCCGTCCAAATCCTCCGTGCCACCACCGAGAGCCGGGTGCTGGCGGTCGACGTCCGGGAGGACGCCCTGGCCCTCGCGGACCGCTCCGGCGCGGACTTCGGAACCCTGATGCGACCGGACACCGCCCGCGCGCTGCGGGCGCGAAGCGGCGACGTGGGAGTGGACGCCGTGCTCGACTTCGTCGGCACCGCACAGACGATGGACCTCGCGGTCAGCGTGGCGCGCCCCGGTGGCGAACTCGCCGTCGTCGGAAGCGGGGGCGGCAGTCTGACGGTGTCCAAGCCGGGTGTACTCCCCGCCGGTTTCCGGCTCTCGCTGCCCTTCTGGGGAACTCGCCATGAACTGGCCGGGGTCGTCGCGCTGGCGGGTTCGGGCGCGCTCCGCGTCGAGACGGAACACTTTCCGCTGTCCGCCGCCCCGGAGGCGATCGACCGGCTTCGCCGTGGCGGGACCCGGGGCCGGACCGTGCTCGTACCGGATTGATCACCTACACGAGGGAAGTCGGCATGCGCTTCGACGGAAGAGTCGCGATCGTCACCGGCGGGGCCCGGGGCATGGGTGCCACGCATGTACGGGGACTGGTCGCGGAAGGGGCCCGGGTCGCCGTCTGCGACATCCTGGACGAGGTGGGAGAGGCCCTGGCCGATGAGCTCCCCCACGCGCGCTACCACCACCTCGACGTCACCGACGAAGCGCGGTGGCGGTCGGTCGTCCGAGCGGTCGAGAACACTCTCGGTCCCGTGGACGTCCTGGTCAACAACGCGGGGATCATGCACTTCGGCGGTGTGGAGGAGCAGTCGCCCGCACACTTCCGCCGGATCCTCGACGTCAATCTGGTGGGCGCCTTCCTCGGCATGCACACCGTACTCCCCGGTATGCGCGAACGCGGTCACGGGGCCGTCGTCAACGTCTCGTCGGCCGCCGGTATGACGGGCTTCGCCGGTGGCATCGGCTATGTGGCGAGCAAGTGGGGGGTGCGCGGGATGACCAAGGCCGCCGCACTGGACATGGCGGGCAGCGGGGTGCGTATCAACTCCGTACACCCCGGAGTCATCCGTACGCCCATGGGTGAGAGCGCCTCACCCGAACTCTTCGCCCAGCAGCCGGTGGCGCGCATCGGGGAGCCCGAGGAGGTCACCCGCATGGTGCTCTTCCTGGCCGGCGACGACGCCTCCTACACCACGGGCGGGGAGTTCCTCGTCGACGGTGGCCAGACCATCGGCCAGGGCGGCCACCCCGAGGCGGCAGCGGACTGATGTCCTTCGGTGGCCGATGGTCGCCACGACGGGCACCTCCTACACATCCCTGCGGACGGTGAGCAGGGAACCGATCCCGATCAGACAGACCAGCATGACGAAGAACGCCGGGGAGAGCAGGTTCCCGGTCCGCTGGACCAGGAAGGCCGCGATGTACGGGGCCGTACCGCCCGCCAGGACGGTGCCGATGTTGTACCCGATCGCCATACCGGTGTAGCGGACCCGGCGCTCGAACAGATGCGGCCACAAGCTGGCCGCCGGGACCTGCACGAACGCGCTGCCCAGCATCAGGAGCACATACGCCAGCCCGGCCAGCGCCAGGCTGTGCCGGCCCATGAGCATCATCGCGGGGTAGGCGGTCACCAGGAAGGCCAGCAGCCCGCCCATCAGGACGCGACGGCAGCCGAACCGGGCGGCGAGCCGTCCGGCCGGGACCATGAGCAGCACGGTGACGAGCACGACGGCCGCGGTCAGCCAGTACACCAGCGTGGTGTCGTAGCCGAGGTTGGTGGTCAGGTAGATGCCGATGTACGTCAGCCCGAGGAAGATGGCGCCGCCCTGGGCCATGGCCAGGCCGATGGACTGCAGCAGCGCCGTGCGGTGGGTGGCCAGGACCTCCCGGATCGGAGCCGTGGGGATGTCGGCGCGCCGTGCGGCCTCCTTGAACTCCGGGGTGTCCTCGATCCGCATCCGGGCCCACAGACAGAGCAGGGTGAGTGGCACGGCCATGAGGAAGGGCAGCCGCCAGCCCCATTCGGCCATCTGGTCCTTGGTGGTGAGGGCCGAGATCGCCCCGGCGGTGGCGGCCGCGAACATGAACCCGAGGTTGGACCCGATGGGTGTGACGGCGCCGAGGAAGGCCCTGCGCCGGGGTGGCGCCGACTCGTAGATGTAGGTGTAGGCGCCGACCGACTCGCCACCCGAGGAAATGCCCTGTGCCAGCCGGGTGATGAACAGGAGCACCGCGGCGAGCACACCGATCTGGCTGTACGTCGGCAGCAGCCCCGTGACGCTGCTGGCCACCCCCATGCACAGCACCGAGGAGACCAGCGCCTTGCGACGCCCCCATCGGTCGCCGATCCACCCGAAGAAGACACCGCCGATCGGCCGCACCACGAGACCGGTGGCGAACACCGCGAGCGCCGCCAGCATCGAGGCCGCCGGATCGTCGCCCGGGAAGAACTGCGGAGCGATCGCCACGGCCAGATAGCCGTAGACGCTGAAGTCGTAGTACTCGATCAGCGTGCCGATGCTCCCGGCGAGCATCGCGCGGCGCACCGTACGGGGGTCGTGTGACGCCGACTCCTCCCCCGGAGGGGCGGGTTGTTGTGTGGTGCTCATGGTCCGGCTCCCTTCCCGCGGCACGGCCCGGTACCCTGCCGACGTTTCGGGACGGTACAGAACTGAACTCAGTACAGCTAGCCTTAGCGCATGGATTACTGCATCAGTCTGGATACCTGAACCGGATTCGATTTACTCTGAGGGTCGCGGAAAGGAGACCCTGTGGAGAGCCCGTTGCGAGATCGACTGTCCGGACAGATCGCCCTGGTCACCGGCGCCACCGGCGGCATAGGGACCGCCGTCTCGCGGCGGCTGGCCGCCGAGGGCGCCACGGTGGTGGTGACCGACGTGGACGCCACCCGCTGCGACCACCTGGCGCGGGAGCTGACGGCCGACGGAGCGCGGGCGCTGGGCCTGGCGCTGGACGTGAGTGACGAGGAGGCGTGGCGCGACGTGGTCGAGCACGTGGTCTCCGCGCTGGGCGGCCTGTCCGTGCTGGTCAACAACGCGGGGATCGCCGAGATGCGCACCGTGGAGACGGAGACCCAGGAGTCATGGGACAAGGTCATCTCGGTGACCCAGGGCGGTGTCTGGCTCGGCATGAAGCACGGTGGCCCCGCGATCGAACGCTCCGGCGGCGGCTCGATCGTCAACATCGCATCGATCTTCGGCACGGTGGGCGGCTTCGGCAGCCAGTTCTCGTATCACGCGGCGAAGGGCGCGGTCCGGCTGATGACGAAGAACGCCGCGCTGCACTGGGCCACCCGCGGCGTCCGGGTCAATTCGATCCATCCCGGTTTCATCGAGACCCCGCTCTCGCGCGAACTGTGGCAGGGCACACCCCGTCACACCGCGATGGTCGAGGGCACCCCCATGAGGCGGCTCGGCAGTCCGGAAGAGGTGGCGGGGGCCGTGGCGTTCCTCGCGTCCCGGGACGCGAGCTTCGTGACCGGCTCCGAGCTGTACGTGGACGGCGGCTGGACGGCACGCTGACGGGACACCACCCGCCGTGGCGGACGGGCGTCGTGGCGGACGAGCCGGGTGCCGGTCCGCCGCACGCTCAGTCCGCCACGTGTGACGCGCTCGCGGTGGCGGTGTCCGCGGCGGTCAGCCCGAACACCAGGGCCGAGGCTATGCCGCCCGCGTAGGCGCGGTGCCACAGGCCGCCGGTGTCCGACCCGGCCGCGAGGAGCCCGGGGAGCGGTTCGCCATCGCCGCGCAGTACGCGGGCCCGGTCGTCGACGCGGACACCGTGGAAGGGAAAGGTGATGGCCGGTACCGCCTCGATCACGTAGTACGGCGGTTCGTCGAGCGGGAGGCGGTCCAGCTTCCGGCCGGGCGCGGTCTCCAGCCCCGCCGCGGCGTGTTCGTTGAACAGCTTGACCGCGTCGCGCACGGCGTCGCCCCGATATCCCCATTCCTCCGGGAGGTAGGCCAGTTCGTCGAGGTCTTCGGCGAGTCCCACCCGGCCGCCCCGCTTGCCGGCCAGGGCGAATTTGTCCACGGCGACCGCGCCCTCGACGTAACTGCCGACGACCCAGTCACGGAACACCCGGGCGTCGGCGATGAGAAGGCCCCGGCCTTCGGGCTGCTCCAGCAACGCCATGGCCGTGAGGTGGTCCCCCAGCGTCTCGTCGACGAACCGGTCGTTGTCCACGTTGAACAGGAGGGCGTGCTCGCTGTAGTAGAGCGACAGGTCGACGAAGTCCGCCGGATCCGCGAAGGGGATGCCGCTGGGGATGAGATGGCCGTAGAAGCCCGCGTCATCGTGGCCGGTGGCGGCACCGACCGAGGTGGCCAGGCGGTAGCCACCGCCGCGGCTGAGGGGGTTGGAGCGGAGCCGCATGCCCCCGGCGCGGGGGTGCACATGCGTGGCGCGGAGTTCCGTATCGCCCTGGAACCCACCGGTCGCGATGAGCGTGGATCCGGCGCGCACACGCATCCGGGTGCCATCGGCCAGTCGCAGCTCCGCCCCCGTCACGACACCGTCCTCGACCACCAGCCTTTCGGTGCGCGTCTCCAACAGCAACGCGCCACCGCCTCGGCGGATGGCCTGACGACAGGTGGCGACGTATTGATGGGTGTCGAACTGGTGCCCGCGACCGAAACTCAGAACGCGCTGCGCGTCCTCAATGTCCACGCCGAGGGAACGGATCCACGAGACGCCCTCGGGGAACCGCTCCACGAGGGCGCGCTTGAGCGCGGTGTCTCCGTACGGATTCTGCTGGTCCATGACGTCGTGGCTCGGCGCGGTCCACGCGTAACCCGCGAAGAGCGCGGAACCGCCGACGTCCCTACCGATCTCCACGACCGTGACGGACAGACCGTTGCGAACCGCGCGGGCACCGGCGGTCAACCCCGCCATACCCGCACCGATGATCAGCAGATCGACATCTTCCGCGCGCACGTGACTCCCCTCCGGCCATGGGACAACGACCCTCTCAGCAAAACCGAACCCAGTTCAAAGAGCAAGCACTGGGACCAGATCAGCCTGCCAGAACCAGCGTCACCGTGACCGAAGTGGATTCTCTTGCTGAGGGTTTCAGCGGTAGTGGGCCGCCAGTTCGGCGATGGAGGTGAAGGTCTGGGTTCCGCCGGTGCCGCCGATGACGCGGACGCCGTCACCGGTTGTGGTGTCGAAGTCGAAGACGTAGGTCTTGTTCGTGCCGGCGGCCGAGGAGGTCGGGTAGGACGGTGTGACGCGTTGGCCGGTGACGTCGGTCCAGATGCCATTGCGGCGGACCTGGATCCTGGGTGGGCCGCCGAACCAGCCGCCGTCGCCGAACATGGTGCCGGTGGTGTAGGCCACCTGGTTGAGGCGGTACGTACGTGGCCAGGTGTAGCCCCACCAGCTGGTCGGCTTGCGTTCGTCGTTCCAGTCGTCCTCGTTCTGGGTCGTGTCGCCGTCGTTGTAGATCGCGCGGCCGAAGTGGGTGGCGCGTTCGATGGGCACGGTGCCGGGTTCGCGGGCGAGGTTGCGGGCGGCGTCCGGGGCGTTGTCCGGGGTGGTGGGGACCGAGGGGGTGAGGGACATCTTGCGCAGTGAGAAGGTGTACGCCCAGAAGTCGCCGGCCGGGTAACCCCCGCCGCAGGGGCAGACGTTGGACTGCAGCCACATCGACTTGCCGTCCGCGCTGATGTACTTCGACGGGATGGTGGTGGCGTAGCCGCCGTGCTTGGTGTGGGTCCAGGGGTAGCCGCCGAAGTCCTTGGGGGTGAAGTGCTTCCACGGGCCCCAGGGCGTGGGCGCCTCGTAGAACTCGTACGTGTACTCCGTCCAGGACGTGTAGATGTAGCGCTTCAGTGCCTTGTTGTAGACCACGCCGCCCTGGCTGATCACGCTGAGGTCCTTGACCCGGCCCGCGGTTCCCACGTTCTGGTAGACGCGGTGGTCGTCGTGGAGGACCGACACCCGCTGGTCGACACTGGCGGACCACCGCGGGGTGCCGCCGCTGTCACCGGCGTAGAACTGCCAGGTGGAGCGGTCCATGATGGACATGGCGGGCACCCGGGCCAGATAGAGGTCGGTGGGGTCCGGGTCGGGGTCGAAGGTGTCGCGCCAGTTGTAGTCCAGGCCGTAGGCGTAGACGTATCCGTCCGGGCTGTCGGCGTTGTCCTTGCCGTAGTCCAGGAACATGACCGTGGTGAACTTCTGGTCCGAGAACATCGGCTCGACCTTGTCCGATGTCCAGGTGGCGCCCTTGTCGGCGGACTTCACGACCGTGGCGCTGGGCGCGTTGTCCAGCGTGCCCTTCTTGAGGTCCTGCACGGCGAGATACAGGTCGCCGTTGACGCAGACCATGCCGGTCGGCTTGCGGTAGTAGTCCTGGGGAGCGCCCCAGACCCGGCCGATGCCGTCGCCCGACGCCCGCTGGGCGCCCGTCAGGTTGCCGGGCGAGCCACCGATCCGGGCCACGCCGATGTCCTGCCAGGTGTCGCCGAAGCCGACGCCGTCGCCGTACGCGGCGTAGACGTTGTCGTCGTTCGACCAGCACGACGGCCACAGGTCGCCGTGCTCCTTGTTGTCGCCGATCGCGGGGGCGCCGATGGTGGCGCCGGGGGCGATGTCCACGGTGGAGAAGTAGTCGCTCTCCGGGGCGTTCGCGGCTGTGGCGGAGGTGGCCTCGCGCCCGGCCTCGCGGGCGTGGCCGGTGCCCGCGCTGTCCGCCTGGACGGCGGGTACGGTCGCCATCGTCACGACGGCCAGCCCGGCCGCCAGGGTGATCAGGAGTCTGGATCGTCGCACGGTGTGCTCCTCGCGGGTGTCGGTGGCGGCGTCCTTCAGGCGGCCAGGCCGTTGATCCGGTACTGCATCACCCGGTAGTTCTGGTCGTCGTACCACTGGCTCACGGCGATGTGGAAGTCGCCGAAGGTCGAGCCCGGGACGATGAAGCCGCCGTAGGGGTTGGCCACCGCGTTGCCGGACTCGTTGCCGGGAGTCGTGGGGAGGATCAGGGGCTGTTCCGGGGTGGCGAACAAGTTGCTCGTCGGCAGCGGGAAGACCTGGGCGCGGATGTCGAGTGGCTCCATGTTCAGCCAGGTCAGGGCGTACTTGCCGCCCATCGCACGGAAGCAGATCTCACCGAAGCGGCGCCGGGCGGTGATGGTGGTCGGGTAGTTGCCCCAGGCCCAGGCGCCGTTCGCGTAGCCCCACGGCTGGTACGCCGCCGGGTCGCCCAACCGGTCCTGCGGGACGCGGTGCAGCAGGAGGTCGGAGGGCACGTCCCGGTTGAACACGCTGGAGAGGACGTAGCAGTAGCCGTCGTCCGCCACCGCATAGGTCTTCTGCTGGAACTGGCCGCCGTACTGATCCCCGGGCCACTGGCACAGGTACTGCCACGTCTGGCCGTTGTCCGTCGAGCGCCAGAAGTCGGAGTGGTGGGTCCGGTACAGAACACCCCGCATCAAGTGCATGTACATCGTGTTGCCGACGGCGAAGACGTCCGACGGTATGGCGGTGGTGTTGTTCTCGTGGCTCTCCGGGACCAGGCCCACGGCCTGCGAACCGCCCACGCTGTCGTCGATGACGAGGGCGTTCAGATCGGGGTGGCGTGCCCGAAGCCCCACCGGGGCCCGCCAGTTGGGGCCGCCCACGCCGCCGCCGTCGAAGGTGTCGCCGCACACGAACAGCATCGTGCCGTCGGGGCAGCGGACGGGGATGCCCAGGTCGGTCCAGGGTGCGGCGAACCGGCCCGTCTCGGCCGGGCCGGTGAGGTTTCTGACCTTCGTGCCGGTGACGGCGGCGGCGCTCGCCCGCGGCGCCCCCGCCGTCAACCCGGCCGCCGCGGTGGCCAGGCCCAGACCGGCCGCGAGCACCAGCCGGCGGCCGGGGCCACCGGCGGTTCCCGCACCCTCCCCACCAGCGGTTTCGACGGGCTCCCCGCCGGCCACTCCGGCGGGGACGGGTCGTGATGAAGCTGCCATGTGCGACTCCTCGGAATCGTGCGCTTCTACGGCTGCGGCTCTACGGCCATGGCTACGGCTACGGCTACCGCTACGGCTACGGCTGGACCGCCACGTCTCCGCACAGGTGCACCTCGACGCCCAGCTCGGCGAAGAGCGCGGCCTTGGCGCGCAGCGCCTTGTCGGCGGTGGCCGCGTCGGGGGCGTAGGCCACGTTGAGGTGGTTGGCGCGGTGGCGGGCCATGAACTGGTCGCGGGTGACGCCGTGCAGGACCGCGTGCATGATCGGCCACTGGTGATTGGTGGCGTCGAGCCGGCGCCGGGTCTCCTCCTCGGGCAGCTCGACCGACGTGGCGCGCCCGAGGTCCACATGCAGCCTGCCGTCCATCAGGAACACCCGCGACCAGACGATCTCGCCCGGCTTGGAGACACCGCTGAGGGTGCCGCCGCCGAGCGGGAAGAACATCGGGGGCTGGCGCATGCTGTACGACTTGTCGTAGCCGCCGTTGTGCGAGGCGGGCACCGAGCCGGAGATCTCGAAGACCCAGACGAACCGGCCGTCGTACTCCTCGCCCCAGCGGATGTCGTGCAGTGTGGTGGCCGGGTCGAGACCCATCGCCGTCCAGATGCGATTGGTGACCAGGGAGTCCACGGCGACGCCCTCGTCCACCTCGTTGAAGTGCGGCAGCGGCGCGCCCGCGTACAGCTCGCGGGCGCCGTCGCGACTCCGTACCGGCGGCCGCTGGACGTTGTTGAGCAGGCCCTCGGCGAGGTCGCTCGCCGGGACGGTGTCCTTCAGGCCCTGCTGGTACTGGATGCCGACCGCGTCGAGCCCGAAGTCGTCGGCGATGCGCACCGCGGCGATGTACATCTTGAACTGGCTGAGCAGCTGGGCGTCGGTGAGTTCGGTGGCCTCGTCGGTGCCGGTGTGGAAGGTCATCCCGGCCCGGTCGAGCCAGCCGCGGACCTCCTGGGCCGCCTCGTCCGACACCTGCTTCATCTCGGCCACCAGGGCGCTCTGCGACAGGCGCTCCTTGTAGATGCCGAGCGGGTTGAGGAACTCGTCGTCGATGATGGCGTTGTACATGCCCATGCAGCCCTCGTCGAAGACACCGATGATCGCCTTCTCCTCGCGCAGCTGCCGGGCGAGGGCCATGCCCAGTGCGGTCTCGGCGTCCGCGTCCGGCAGGGGCGGCAGGGGCCGGACGTGGCTGGTGTCGTGAGTGAGGGTGCCGGTCTCCAGCCAGGTGCGCAACGACTCGCGCGCCCACTCGTCGGTGAAGTCGGCGCTCCACAGCACCGCGTAGTCGCGCCCCGCCTTGGTGAGGCTCCCGGCGAGGTTCAGCAGGCCGACCAGACCGGGGAATTCGCCACTCCAGTTGGCCACCACCAGGATCGGGCCCTGGTGGTCACGCAGACCGGCGAGGACGTGGTGGCTGTACTGCCAGACGGCCTCGACGACGATGAGCGGGGCGTCCTTGGGTATGTGCTTGAAGACCTCGATACCGGCGCGCTGGCTGTCGATGAACCCGTGCCCCTTGGCCTCGTCCACCGCGTGGCCTCGGCGGACCTTCCAGCCGAGGTCCGTGAGGGCCGCGGTGAGGTCGCTCTCCAGCTTCTCCTGGGTGGGCCAGCAGGTGACGTTGGCGGCGGGGCGCAGGTCGCCGCTGGCCACGGTGTAGACGGTGGCCGGGTCGGCGGCGGGCGGGCGGTGGAGCTCGGGCAGGGTGTACGCGGTCATGCGGTCTCCGTTGGTGGTGCGTCGTTGGCGGTGCGTCGTAGGCGCGGGGCGCCGCAGGCGTGGCGCTCAGCGCTCCTGTAGTGCGGCCAGCGCGTGGACGGTCGCGGCGGTGTCCGGGTACAGCCGCCGGTAGAGGGCGTACAACTCGTCGTAACGCCCGGTGTGTTCGGCGCGGGGCGTCACCGTCTCGCGCACCGGGTTCCAGTCGTCGATGGAGGCGTCCCCGACGAGCTGGGCGGCCAGCAGCGCGTCGCCGTAGCCCGCGCCGATGGTGATGGTGCGCACCTCCTGCGGGCGGCCGGTGATGTCGGAGACGATCTGCGTCCACAGCGAGCCCTGGGTGCCGCCACCGACGGCCACCACCCGGCGGATGTCGCCGCCGACCGCCTCGATGACCTCGATGTTCTGGCGGATGCCGAACCCGGTGGCCTCGAGTGCGGCGCGGTAGAGATCACCGCGGGTGTGGGACAGGGTCAGCCCCGCGATCACTCCACGGGCGTCGGGGTCCATGATCGGGGTGCGCTCGCCGGAGAAGTACGGGAGCATCAGCAGGCCGTTGGCGCCGACGCCCGACTCGGCGGCCAGCGCGGTGAGTTCGGCGTGGTCACCGTCGGCGAACAGCTCCTTGAGCCAGTTGGCCACCGCACCGGAGGTGGCCATGCCACCGGCCAGATTCCGGGTGCCGGGCAGTGCGCCGACCGTGCCCCACAGGGATGGGCTGGTCAGCGGTGTGGGCACGGTGTGGATGAGGAACATGGTGGTGCCGTACATCAGCATCAGATCGCCGACGTTCTGCGCACCCACGCTCAGGGCCTCGGCCCAGGCATCGATGGTGCCGGTGGTGACGGGGATTCCGGCGGGCAGACCGGTCGCCTCGGCGGCCTCGGGGGTGAGGGCACCGGCCGTCTCGCCGGGCCAGCGCAGTGGCGGCAGTTCGATGCCGGGGGCGACCTCGGCGGCCCAGGGGGCGTACCACTCGCGGGCGAGCGTGTCGTACAGCGGGGTGCACTGGCTGGCCGAGTGGTGGTCCAGGACGTAGTTCCCGGTGAGCTTACCCACCAGCCAGGAACTCGGCATGTACAGGCGCTTGGCCCGTGCGTAGAGTTCGGGCTCCTCCTCGGCGATCCACGCGATCTTCGGCCCGGCGGCCTGGGTGGTCAGGGCGGAGCCGCCGCGGCGGATGATCTCGTCGGCGCCGAGCCGCGCCTCGATGCGCCGGATCTGCCGGACCGAGCGGGTGTCCACGCCGTAGAGCACGGCGGGGCGCAGCGGGGCGTCGTGCTCATCGGTCAGCAGGACGCAGGGGCCCATGCCGCTGACCCCGACGGCGACCACGGTGGTGTCCTCCGCGGCGGTCAGCTCCCGGGCCAGTTCGGTGAACTCGCGCCACCAGACGGAGGCGTTCATCTCGAAGCGGCCGGGACCCGGTCTTTCCGGGGTGTGTTCCCGGGTGGCCGAGCGGATCAGTGCGCCATCGAGACCGACCAGGACGCCCTTGCTGCTCGAGGTGCCGATGTCCACTCCGATGACTGCGTTGCGAGGCATGGCGAGCACGCTGACAGAAAACGATTTCATCGTCAAGAGAGACCACGCGAATGGCCTTTGCGCTGCCGAAAAGCCATATCAGCGGCGCGCGTCGGCACCCCGCGGCACTCGGCGACACCCCTCGATCGACCGCGCGTCTCACCCCTTGACACCCCCTGGAGCCCGCTCTACGTTTCGGTGAAATGGATTTCAGACGTGCCGTTCCGCACTGCCGGTGACGCCGTTTTCCGCGCGCCACGGAGCCCCTTCCGGCCCGTCGGCGCGCGTCCCGTACCCCACCCATGAGGGCAAGACACGATGACGACCTTTGGACTCGACGGCATCTCCCGCAGGACACGTGCCGTGAGCCGTTCCATCAGCGCCGAGAACATCACCGGCGCCAAGTCGGGTGGCGGCCGCGCCACGGAGGGCACCGGAGCGGTGGCGGCGAGCAGGCTGGGGCCGGGCTGGAAGATCTCCCCCAGCATCGACATCGCCCCCGGCACGACGGCCGTGCTCGCCGACATCGAGGGTCCGGGCACCATCCGCCACCTGTGGTGCACCACCGACCCGCACCGGGCCTGGCGGGGCACTCTGCTGCGGATGTACTGGGAGGACGAGGAGGAACCGGCCGTCGAGGTGCCACTCGGCGACTTCTTCTGCAACGGCTGGAACACCTTCAGCCAGGTCTCGTCGGTGCCCATCGCCGCGAACCCCAACGGCGGCTTCAACGCGTACTGGCCGATGCCGTTCCACCGCAAGGCGCGGATCACCCTGGAGAACCTGACCGCCGAGAAGGTCACGCTCTACTACCAGGTGGACTACGAGCTGGACGAGGTCGCGGACGACGCCCTCTGGTTCCACGCCCAGTGGCGCCGCAGCCACCCGGTGCCGTACGGCGAGGTGCACACCCTGCTCGACACGGTCACCGGGGCCGGCGGCTATGTCGGCACCTATCTGGCCTGGGGCGTCAACAGCCCCGGCTGGTGGGGCGAGGGCGAGCTGAAGTTCTATCTGGACGGCGACGACGAGTTCCCCACGCTCTGCGGCACCGGCACCGAGGACTACTTCGGCGGCGCCTGGAACTTCGACGTCCCCGGCCAGGGCTACACCGCGTACACCACCCCGTATCTGGGCCTGAACCAGATCCTGCGCCCGGACGGGCTGTACAACAGCCAGCAGCGGTTCGGGATGTATCGCTGGCACGTCCTGGACCCCATCCGCTTCTCCGAGGACCTGCGCGTCACCGTGCAGAGCCTCGGCATCGGTCCGGGGCAGGGCAACGGGCTGCCGCACCGCTACCGGCACACCAGCGATGACATCGCCAGCACCTCGCTGTTCTACCTGGACGCCCCGTCGTCCGCGTCCCGCCCGGCCACGCCGGACCTGCTCACGCTCGAGGTCGACTGAGAGGTTCCCCCACCTCCGGATCCGTACGTCCCAGCACTCACCCCCCACCCGCACATCCCAGCCCCATCCCACTCCGACAGGAGCGCACGCATGCTCCAGCACGGCAATGACGCCGGGCGCCCGGCCACCTCCCCCGGCACCTCACGCCGCCGTTTCCTCACCGCGGCGGCGGGCGCGGGCTCGGCCGTGGCGGCCCCGGCCCTGCTCACCGGTTGCGGCACGGCCCGAGCGAAGGGGGGCAACCTCCAGTTCTGGAACTTCTACGGGCCCCAGCGCTCGCCGGACCCCGCGGTCAACGCACAGGCCAAGTGGTTCGTCGACATGGTCGACCGGTGGAACGCCACCCACAAGGCGCGGATCGACCTCGTCCATCTGCCGCAGCCCACGTATGTCAACGGATTCAAGCTGCCGTCCGCCTTCGCCACCGGTGAGGGCCCGGACATCTTCCTGCTCTCCCCCGGCGACTTCCTGCGGTACTGCAACGGCGGCGTCCTGGCCGACCTCACACCGCATATGGAGAAGGCGGCCATCGACGACTTCGGCTCCGCGCTCGACAGCCGCATGGTGGACGGCAAGGTCTACGCCCTCCCCATGGAGATCGAGCCGCTGGCCATGTTCTACGCCCAGGACGTCTGGGAGAAGGCCGGTCTGTCGGAGGCCGACATCCCCACCACCTGGGACCAGATGCTCGACATCGGCGACAAGTTGCGCACCAGGACACGGGCCGGGCTGGTCTTCGAGACCAATCCGGGCTACTACCAGAACTTCACCTGGTACCCGTGGATGTGGCAGGGCGGCGGCGAGGTCCTGGACGAACGCGGCGATGTGGCCTTCGACTCCAAGGCCACCCGCCAGGCCCTGGGGCTCTGGCAGGACGCGGTGCGCCACGGCATCGCGCCGCGCACCATGCCCGCCGCCGCGGATGTGGTCGGCGGTTTCAAGGGCGGCAATGTGGCCATGTGGCAGCAGGGCATCTGGAACGTCTCCAGCTTCAAGGCGTTCGCGCCCAAGTACCGGTACGGGGTCTTCAAGTTGCCCACGCCCCCGGGCGGCCGGTACGTCACCGCGCTGGGCGGCTGGTCGTTCTGCGCCAACGCCCAGGGCCGCGACCCCGAGGCGGCGGCCGAGTTCTGCGTCTGGGCGCTGGGCTCCATGAAGGACGAGTCCATCGACCGGATGGTGGAGTGGTGCGTCGGCACCAAGTCCGATGTGGCGCCACGGGATACCGCCCTGGACCGCGGCTCCGCCAAGGGCGGCTACGACTCCGAGATCATGAAGAAGTTCAAGGACGAGATCTTCCCGGGCGGCCGTGCCGAACCGCGCTATCCCCCGGTCGTCTACAAGGCGATCTCCGACGCCATCCAGGGCACCATGCTGGCCGGCCACGGCGTGGCCGGCGCCGCCGAGAGAGCCGCCCGCTCCATCGCGGCCTACACCAAGAGCTACCAGGGGGCGAGTCTGATATGAGCGGTGTCGCCGCGCAGGAGCGCCGCCACCGGGCCACCGTGACCCCGGCGCGGTCGCCCGCCGCGTCCGGCCGCCGGCCGAGGCTGAGCCGCAAGCACCGCGAGTGGCTGGCCGCCGGTCTGTTCCTCGCACCCGATGTGCTCGGGCTGCTGGTGTTCGTCGCGATCCCGATGGTGCTGTCCATCGGGCTGAGCTTCTTCCAGGTCAGCGGCTTCGGCAGCTATGAGTGGATCGGGCTCGGCAACTACCGGCGGATGCTGAACGACCCGCTGTTCTGGGACTCGATGAAGATCACCGGGCTGTATGTGGTGTTCCTCGTCCCCCTCCTGTTCTGTGTGAGCCTGGGGCTGGGCCTGCTGGTCAAGCAGAAGCTGCCCGGGGTCGGCGTCTACCGCACGATGCTCTTCATGCCGTACGTCATCAGCCTGGTGGTGGTCGGCGTGCTGTGGAAGTTCCTGCTCGACGAGCAGACCGGGGTGGTCAACCGGGCCATGCGCGCCGCCGGTTTCGACGGCGAGTCCTGGCTCGGCAGTCCGTCCCTCGCCCTCGGCTGTGTCATCGCCGTCATGGTGTGGGTGATGATGGGCTACTACATGATCATTTTCCTGGCCGGGCTCCAGGAGATCCCCCAGGAGTTCTACGAGGCCGCGAAGCTGGACGGTGCCGGGCCGTGGACCACGTTCCGCACCATCACCTGGCCGCTGCTGCGCCCCACCAGCTTCTTCGTCCTGCTGATGTCGACGGTCGCCGCCATCACCGGCGGTCTCGACCTGATCTTCGTCCTGACCAACGGCGGCCCCGCCAACGGCACATCGCTCGCCATCTTCTACATCTACCAGCAGGCGTTCGGATTCGGGGAGTACGGCTATGCGTCGGCCATGGGCTCGTTCCTGGTGCTGATCATGGTGCTCATCTCCGCGGTGCTCTTCAAGCTCACGAGAGGCGGGAGGTTCGACGATGGCGAGTGACGCCCTGACGACCCGGGCCCACACCACGGCCACCGCGGCCGGTCGGCGGCGGCTGCTCTCCGCACGCTCCGGACTGACGGTCCTGGCCGTCGTCCTGTCGCTGATCAGCCTCTTTCCCGTGGTGTGGATGGTCACGTCGTCGTTCAAGACGCGTGCCACCGTCACCGACGGACGGCTGATCCCGCGGGACTTCACCTTCCAGAACTTCGTCTACGTCTTCACCGAGGTGCCGTTCGGCCGCTATCTGTGGAACAGCTTCTTCATCTCCACGGTGATCACCGTGGCGGCGCTGTTCTTCCACTCGATGGCCGCCTACGCGCTGGCGCGGCTGCGCTTCCCCGGGCGTGAGAAGCTCTTCGGCGCCATCTTCGCGACGCTGCTGGTCACCGCGCCGGTGGTGCTGATCCCACTGTTCCTGGTCGCCCGCGAATTGGGGCTGCTCGACAGCTACGCCGGGCTGATCATCCCGGCGATCTTCAACGCGTTCGGCATCTTCCTGCTGCGCCAGTTCTACCTGGGGCTGCCGAAGGAGCTGGAGGAGGCGGCGGTCATCGACGGCTGCGGCCACTGGCGGGTCTACTGGAACATCGTCCTGCCGATGTCCCGGCCGATTCTGTCGGCCCTGGCCATCTTCTTCTTCCTCGCCAACTGGAACGCGTTTGTCTGGCCGTTGGTCGCCACGAGTGATCAGGACCTGACGGTGGTGCAGCTGGGCATCTCGTCGTTCCAGACGCAGTACACGTCCAACTGGAACTACATCCTGGCGGCGGCGACGGTGGCGGCGCTGCCGATGCTGGTGCTGTTCTTCGTCTTCCAGCGGCGGATCGTGGAGTCGATCAAGACGTCGGGGCTGAAGTGAGAGCTGGGTGAGAGCTGGTTGAGGGGGGCTGGGTGATGGGTGAAGTGGCGCCGCACGGGCTGACTGGCCGGTGCGGCGCCGCTTTGTTCGTTGTTCGGTGCGGGGGTTGTTCGTTGTTCGGTGCGGGGGTTGTTCGTTGTTCGGTGCGGGGGTTGTTCGTTGTTCGGTGCGGGGGTTGTTCGTTGTTCGGTGCGGGGGCGCGGGGCGCCCGCCCGTCAGGCTCGGGCAGGTCCGGCCGTGCTCTCCCGGACCTGCAGCTTTGTGCGGAGCACCACGGTCTGCACCGGTGACACGCTGCCGTCCATGCGCTGGAGGAGGAGGTCGGCGGCGGTGCGCCCCAGCTCGTACGAGGGCAGTTCGACCGCGGTGAGGGATGGCCGTACCAAGGACGCCCAGGGAACGTCACCGAAGGAGAGCACACCGACGTCGGGTGGGGTGCGGCCGGCCTCGCGGAGGGCGTCGAGGACGCCGATGGTCATGAGGTTGTTGGCGACGAACACGGCATCGGGCGGTTCGGGCAGCGCCAGTAGTTCGCGCATCGCCGCGCGGCCGCCGTCCACCCGGAAGTCGGCATGCCGTACGTAGGTGTTGTCGGCCGCGGCCGCGCCGCCCCGGGCGGCGCTCAACGCCGTACGGTGGCCCGCGAGGCGCTCCTCGGAGGTGGAGGCCCCTTCGGGCCCGGTGATGCAGGCGATCCTGTGGTAACCGGCCTGGAGGAGGTGGCGGGTGGCCACCTCGCCACCGTGGTGGTTGTCGACCCGGACCGCGTCCACCTCGGCGTCGCGCGGCCGCCGGTCGACGGCGACCACGGGCACCCGCCGGTCGGTCAGCGGTCCCAGATCCGTCTCGTCCTGGGACGCCGCAGCCACGATCACGCCCGCCATCTGCTCACCGAGAGCCACCTCCAGGTAGCGGCGCTCCTTGTCGGTGTCCTCGTCGGAGTTGCACAGGACCACGGAGAGGCTGGTGCGCTGCGCGGCGTCCTCGACGCCACGGGCGAGCGAGGTGAAGAACGGGTTCTCGATGTCCGGGATGATCAGCGCGATCACACTGGACCGCTGCTTGCGCAGCGACCGCGCCACCCGATTGGGCGCGAACCCGAGGGCCGCCGCTGCCTCTTGCACGGACAGGGCACGTGCCGGTGTGACCTTACCGCCGTTGAAGACACGCGAGACGGTCGCCGGAGAGACACCGGCGGCTCGCGCCACGTCATGGATCGTCACCAACTGTGTCCGCATCCTTTCACCGTGTACGGTCGCGCTTCAGCCTACCCTGCCGGTGAAAAGGATTTCACACCGGTATTGAGGGGGGTAGAGGACGGGGGCGGGCCCCCGGCCGCGGGCGGTGGTCGGGGGCCCGCCCCCGTCGGCGGCGCGGGCGGGGGCGGTGGGCGGAGGCGGTCCGTCCGGGTTTCAGTCGTGGGTGTGGGAGGCGTCCCGGCGGGGAGCGTTCCCGTGAGTGGCGGGCCCGGGGCGTGATGGCGGCGTATCGACGATGTGGCCGAGGAGATGCAGCGGCGCGGCGCCGACCCCAGCCGCCTCGACCGCGTCCCAGTAGGCGTGCGCATGGGAAGCGTCGACCAGTCCGTGGACCAGTGGTAGCCCGGACACGGCGGTGTGCAGCAGGGATTCGAGCCGGCAGGAGGCGACCGTGCCCGGCAGCCAGGACCGTTCCGCGTAGCCGGTCGATGTCGAGGACGGCCGTGCCACCGCTGCCACCGCTGACGGCGGTGACGGCGGTGACGGCGGTGACGATCAGGTCGGCCTCGTACACCGCGGCGGGCAGGCCCGGAGCGGACTCGGCCGCCGTCACCGACCCGGCCAGCCCGTTCCCGCGCAGTTCCACGGCGAGCGTGCGCAGGCGCGGCGCGCTGCCCGCGACATCGCACAGCAGCAGGTGGGCAGGCGGGCGCGGGACGCGGGTGAGCAGCAGGTTGAGGGATGAGGTGCCGATCGAGCGCCGCGTCGGTGGCGCGCATCACTTCGAATCCGTAGCCGGTCAACGCGGGAATCATGCCCGCCAGGGAGACACAGCGGGCGCCGAGGGAGGCGGCGTGGCTGACGGCGCGGGCGGTGTGGCCGGTGAGCGCGCTTCCCGCGGTCAGTTCATCCGCGAACAGCGGCAGCGCGACGAACGCGGAACGGCCCAAGGGTGTTCCGAGTTCCTCCAGGAGTCGGGGACCGCCGTCCGGGAAGAGCAGGTGCCGCAAGTGTTCGCGGGGCAGGTCCGCTTCCGGGATCCCGGCGAGCGCCGCGAGGTGCCCGGGGGCGGGGAGATAGCCGATGAGCGCGGCGTCCGTGCGGGATGTGCACGGGGCAGGAGCCGGGGCAAGGCGCGGACGTGGGGTGGCGGCCTGGGTGAGTTCGTCCCGCAGGAGGCGGGTGAACGTGGCGAAAGCGGACGCGTCGAGGGCAGCGGCCGAGGGCCCGCAGGGTGACACGCAGCCCGTCCCCGACCGGCCGAACGGCCAGGAACTCATCGGTTCCCACCGGCGGCGGGGCGAGTTCCGTGTCGTGCTGGTCCCAGTCGAGGGTGAGGGCCGCGCCGGTGGGTGAACCGAGGGTGGAGAAGTCCAGGTAGCTGAAGGGGAATTGGGCCGCACCGAGTGAGGCCGAGGATGGCGAAGGCCACTTCCCGGTTGACACCGCAACGGCTCGTCAAGGTCCATGGCCGGAGTCTCGCGGGTGGGTCCGACGGCCATCGGGCCGCCGGACCCACCACGCGCACGACCGGCGGCTCAGGCGAACACCGACAGCAGCAGGGCCATCGCCAGGCCGAGCACACTGACCAGGGTCTGCACGGCGGTCTGGGTCTTGGTGGCCTGGGTGAGATCCATGCCGAACGACTCCTTCACCAGCCAGAACCCCGCATGGTTGACGTAGTTCAGGCCGAGCGAACCAGCCCCGATCGCGACCACGAGCAGGGAGGCCTCCAGGCCCCCGCCGTCGCCGATCAGCGGGGCCACGATGCCGGTGGCGGAGACGATGCCGACGGTGGCGGAACCGGTGGTCAGCGACAGCAGCAGGGCGATGAGCCAGCCCAGCAGGATCACATTGATGTGGGCACCCTCGGCGGCCGACGCGATGGCGTCGCCGATGCCCGAGTCCTGAAGGACCTGCTTGAACGCCCCTCCCCCGCCGATGATGAGCAGGATGGCGGCGATGGACTTCAGGCTGTCGGTCAGGGAGGCACGGGTCTCCTCACCCGAACGGCCGGAGTGGCCGGAGCGGGCGGAGTGGCCGGAGCGCGCGGAGCCGACCATCGTCACGCCGAGGGCGAAGACGAAACCGGCGAGCATCGCCACCAGCGGTTCTCCAGCGAACACCAGCGCCGCGCCCAGTCCGCTCGACTCGTCCAGCACCGTCTCGGCCAGGGTGCGCAGCAGCATCAGGACGACGGGCACCAGCACCGCCGCCACGGCCAGCCCAGTGGGCACACCGGTCCGGCGGGGCGCCTCCGCGCTCGCCTGGGCACCGGGCCCGCCGGACGCACCGGCGCCCGCCGTGGCGGCGGCCTGCGCGGGCTGACGCTCGGCCCCCGTGAACTGCGCCACCAGCTCGGCGTCCGGAGCGACATCGGGAAGCCGGGGCGCGATCCAGCGGGCGTAGACGGGACCGGCCAGGATGACGGTGGGCACGGCGCAGACGATGCCGACGCCGAGGGTGAGGCCGAGGTCGGCGTGCAGACCGGTCATCGCGGTCAGCGGGCCGGGGTGGGGCGGCAGCATGCCGTGCAGGGTGGACAGCGAGGCGATGGCGGGCACGCCGAGGAGTACGTACGGGCTGCCCTTGGTGCCGCCCTGTTCCTCCATCCTGCGGGCGACGCTGAAGATCAACGGCAGCAGCACGATCAGGCCCACCTCGAAGAACATGGGCACACCGATGACGAACGCCGCGGCCCCCACCAGCCAGGGCAGCCTGCGGGGCTCGGCGCGGGCGACGAGGGCGCGGGCGATGGCGTCGGTGGCGCCCGAGTCGGACAGCAGTCGGCCGAGCATGGCGCCCAGGGCGAGGGTGACGCCCACGTCGCCGAGGGTGCCGCCGGCGCCCTCCTCGATGGATCCGGCGAGTTTCGCGGCCGGCTCCCCGGCCGCTATCCCCGTGCCCACGCTGACCAGGATCAGCGCGACGAACGGATGGACCCGCAGCCGGGAGTTGATGAGATAGATCAGTGCTGCGATCGCCACCGTGAGGATGAGCAGCAGCCACCAGGTGTGTGCGGTCATGCGATGCCTTTCCGGGACATATGGGTTGGTACCAGGGCATGCGGGGGGTTCGTACGCCACCAGGGCATGGGTGGGTCAGGTGTTCAAGGGCAACGAGGGCGGCAAGGACGTGCGGCGGCCGCCGCGGCGAAAGTGTTCGGTCAGTCCAGTCCCAGGTGTCCGACCAGTTCCGCCACGGTCTTGTCCTGCCGGGCCAGATACGTGGCGAACGCGCCACCCGTGGTGAAGGCGTCGGTCCAGCCGTGGCGGGTGAGCTCGGCCTTCCACTGCCGGGAGGCGTGCAGCGCGGTCAGCACCTCGATCCAGCGTTCGCGGTCCGCCGAGCTGATGCCGGGCGGGGCGACGATCCCCCGCCAGTTGTCGAAGACCAGGTCGATCCCGGCCGCCTTCAGCGTGGGCACCCCGGGCAGCGCGGCCACGGGCCGGTCGCTGGTGACCGCGAGCACCCTGAGCTGCCCGGCCGCGATCTGGTCGAGGAACTCGCCGATGCCGCTGGTGGCGAAGTCGACCCGGCCGTCCAGCAGCGCGGGGAGCAGATCGCCGCCACCGCCGTCGTAGGCGTCGTAACGCACCGTCTTCGGCTGGATGCCGACGGCACGGGCCAGCGCCATGGGCAGCAGGTGGTCCGGGCCGCCCAGCGACGAGCCGCCGCCGACCGTGACGTCTCCGGGGCGCTTCCGCCACCCGGCGACCAGGTCCGCGACGGTGCGGTACGGCGAGTCCTTGCGGACCACCACCGCCTCGGGCTCCTCGATCAGGCGGGCGATCGGGGTGGTCCGCGCCACGGTCACCTTCGTGTGGGCGACATGCGACGCGCCCAGCACCCCGAGGCCCATCTGCAGGGCGAGCCGTCCGTTCCCCCGCTCGTCCACGGTGCGCTGGAGACCGACCGTGCCACCGGCGCCGGGCAGGTTGAACACCTCCATGTCCGAGGTGGTCCCGGTCTCCTCCAGCACCCGGGCCACGGTCCGGGCCGTGGTGTCGTAGCCGCCTCCGGGGGTGTTCGGCACCAGGATCCGCAACCCGTCGTCCCGGGTGTCCCCGGTGCCCGGCCAGGTGCCGCAGGCGCCGACGAGCAGGGACAGCACAGCGGCCAGGGCGCCGGACAGGACGCGGGTACGGGCGCCGGACAGGACACGGGTACGGGCGCCGGTGCGGGTGCGGCGTCTCATGGCACCTCCCTTTCGCTTCCCATACGGCGGACGCCATGATTGTGCGGCCTGGTGGACAATGCGCCCAGGTTGTGTCAGCAGGAGAGATTGAGTTCATTGTGGTCGCCGCGTTCCGTCGCCAAACGCTCGCGGGCGAGATGCTGCTCCTCCAGCTCGCCATCGTCGTGGTGGTGCTGATGGCGGTGGCGGCGGTCTCGCTCGCGCAGTCGGAGGCCACCTTCAACCGGGTGGAGGGCCGCCGGGTCGGTGCGCTCGCCGAGCAGTTGGCCGCCCAGCCGCTGGTGCGCAGCAGGCTGGTGGGGCCCTCTCCGGCGGAGGCGCTGGCCCCGCTGGTGTACTCGGCGCGGGTGCAGTCGCGGGTGACATCCGTCACGGTGGCCGATCGCCACGGGCGCGTCGTCAGCTCGACGAATCCCACGGTGCTCGGCGACCGGCTGCCCCTGGGCGAGGGGGTGGGCGTGGGCCGTGGCTGGTCGGGCACGCTGGACTGGGACGGCAGCCGGGAGCTGGTGGCGCAGGTGCCGGTGCTCGGCGCGACGGGGGACGACCTGGGGCGGCATCTGGGCACGGTGATGATCGGCGAGGCGTCTCCGACGGTGTGGCAGCGGCTGAGCGGCGCGTCCTCGTATCTGCCCGTCTATCTCGGCGTGGCCAGCGCGCTCGGCGTCGTCGGCTCCTGGCTGCTCGCCCGGCGGGTCAAACGGCAGACGCTGGGCCTGGAGCCGCGCGAGATCACCGGGCTGGCCGAGCACCGCGAGGCGATGCTGTACGGCATCGCCGAGGGCGTCGTCGCCCTCGATCCGCAGCACCGGGTGACCCTCGTCAACGACATGGGCAGGCGGCTGCTGGACCTGCCCGAGGACTGTGTCGGCCGGAACCTGGCCGAGCTGGGCATCGAGGGGCGGCTGCTGGACGTCCTGGCCGGGGCGCGTAAGGAATCGGCGGACCCGAAGGACGAGGTCGTGGTCCGGCACGGCCGGGTCCTGGTGATGAACCGGATGACCGTGGTCAAGGACGGACGGCCGCTCGGCTCCGTCACCACCCTGCGGGACCGCACCGAGCTGGCGAGGCTGGAGCGCGAGATCGGCTCCTTCCAGTCCACCTCCGAGCTGCTGCGTGCGCAGACCCATGAGTTCGCCAACCAGTTGCACACCATCTCCGGGCTGATCCAGATCGGCGAGCAGGAGGAGGTGGTGCGCTATATCCGGGCGCTCAACCAGCGCCGTCAGTCGCTCGACATGTCCATTGGCCGCCGGGTCCGGGACACCGCCATCGCCGCGCTGCTGATGGCGAAGGCTTCCCAGGCCGCCGAGCGGAAGGTGGCCCTGCGCCTCTCGGACCGCACCGCGCTGGACCGGCTGACGCCCGAGGACGCCGCCGATGTGGCGACCGTGGTCGGCAACCTGGTCGACAACGCCATCGACGCCGCCACCTCCGAGCACGGCGGTGAGAGCAAGGAGGGCGGCGGGGACGGCGCCGAGCCGTGGGTGGAGGTCGAGCTGCGCCAGGACCACACCAGTGTGGAGATCGTGGTGCGCGACTCCGGCCCCGGCGTGGCCCCAGGACTCGCCCAGGAGGTCTTCGCCCACGGCTTCACGACCAAGGCCGCCCGGGAGGGCGAGCGCGGCATCGGACTCGCGCTCACCCGGCTCGTCTGCGAGCGTCGCGGCGGCGAGATCGCGGTGACCAACACCAGCCAGGGCGCGATGTTCAGCGCCCGCATGTCCGTCAGCCACCCCGCCGACGCGGTGGCGGAAGGAGTGACCCGATGACCGAGTCGGCCGGCACGATCGATGTGCTCGTCGTGGACGACGACTTCATGGTGGCGCGCGTCCACCGCACGTTCGTGGAGCGGGTGGCGCCGTTCCGCGTCGTCGGCACCGCCCACACCGGCGAGCAGGCGATCGAGGCGGTCGACGCGCTCCGGCCCGATCTGGTCCTGCTCGACCTCTATCTGCCGGACCTCTTCGGCCTGGACGTCATCCCCCGGCTGCGCACCGCCGGGCACGACTGCGACGTCATGGTGATCACCGCGGCCCGGGAGGCCGACGCGGTGCGCGGCGCCGTCCGCCAGGGCGTGGTGGACTACCTCCTCAAGCCCTTCGACTACGAGGATCTCCAGCCCCGCCTGGAACGCTACGCGACCCAGCGCGGGCGGCTGCTCACCACGGTCGTCCGTGGCCAGGCGGACGTGGACCGCGTCCTGGCCGGGGCGTTCGCGCCCCCGGCGGGCGGCGCCCTCCCGAAGGGTCTGAGCGTGGAGACCGCCCAGCTCGTCGAGCGGACCCTCCGCGAGGCGGACGGCACCGTCTCCGCCGCCGAGGCGGCCACCGCCATCGGCATCTCCCGGGTCAGCGCCCGCCGCTACCTGGAGTACTTCCACGCCACCGGCCACGCCGACGTCTCGCTGCGCTACGGCACCGCCGGACGCCCGGAGCGCCGCTACAGCCGTCGGGCGTAACGCCGCTGACGAGTCGGCATGTGCGTCCCTCGACACCGCCACCCGCACGTCCGGGGCGTCCACGGGCCACCAGACGGCGGCGTCGGTGGCCGGTTTCGCGCCGTTCCTCGCCGTGCTGCTCGCGGAGTCCTCCGGCCGGGCGGGCCCGGCCGGACTCTGTGTGCGCATCGCGCCGGTGGGCCCGGACACGGCGCCGGGCCCACCGGTCGACGACGTCAGGGCTTGCGGGCCACCGCTCCGTACATCGCGATGTCCTCGTCCTTGATGTCCTCGGTGACGGTGGCGTCCGGGCGCCACTTGTGGACCTGGGTGACGCCGGGCTCGACCAGTTCGAGGCCGTCGAAGAACCGCTCGGCCTCGGCCTCGGTGCGCAGCCGCATGGGCATGTCGCGGGCCGCGTACTCACGGGCGACCCGGGCCACCTCGTCCGGCGCGAAGTCGGCGGTGCCGATGGACATCGCCAGGTAGCTGCCGGAGGGCAGCGGCTCCAGGAGGCGGTTGACGATTCCGTAGGCGTCGTCCTTGTCCAGGACGAAGTGCACGATGGCGATCACCGTCAGGGCGACCGGCCGGGTCAGGTCGAGGGTCTCGCGGAGTTCGGCGGCCTCCAGGATGGTGGCGGGCTCGCACATGTCCGCCTCGACATAGGCGGTCCTGCCCTCGGGGGTGCTGGCGAGCAGGCCCTGGGAGAGCGTGAGGACGATGGGGTCGTTGTCCACGTAGACGACCCGGGAGTCCGGGGCCACCGCCTGGGCGATCTCATGGAGGTTGGGCGAGGTCGGGATGCCGGTGCCGATGTCGAGGAACTGCCGGATGCCCGCCTCCTCGGCCAGATAGCGCACGGCCCGGTTCATGAAGTCGCGGTTGGCCCGCATATGGATCGGCAGGGCGGGCCACTCGCGGGACATCGCGATGCCCGCTTCCTTGTCGGCCGGGTAGTAGTCCTTGCCGCCGAGGATGTAGTCGTAGATACGTGCCGAATGCGCGCTCTCGGTGTCGATGCGGTCGGCCGACCATCCGTTGTCGCTCAAGGCGTCCCCTCCCAGTGGATCGTCTGTTCGCTGTTGATGTGCCCCCGGTCGCGCGGACCGGGACGGGTCCGCGCGACCGGGGAGGATGCGGTGCCGTGGCGCTAGCAGAGGAAGTCGGCGTCGCCGGCCTTCACACTCGCCAGAAACCGGGTCATCTCGTTCGTGGTGAAAACCAGTGCGGGGCCGTCGGGGTCGGTCGACTGACGCAGCGCCACCCGCCCGTCGTGCAGCTTCTTGGCTTCGACGCAGGCGCCGCCGGCGTCGTCGCTCCACGGCTTGGACCAGCCCAAGGTGCCGAGGTCGTGGGAGGGCATACCGCTGCGTATGTGGTGGTGCACTTCAGAGCTCCTTGCGAATTGCGCCGAGGACGGCCTCGGTTTTCCTGGCGGGCACCGACTGGGCGCCCATCCGGTCCAGGACCTCGCGATACACCACCACGTCTTCCTCTTTGTCCAGATACACCGCGCCAACCAGGCCGCTGAGGTAGACGATGTCGGGCAACTCCGGAGCCCGGAACCGGAAAACATGGAACGCACCGGCCCGCATGGCCGGATGCGGGCCGCTCCCGAACGGCATGATCTGCACGGTCACCTGGGGAAGGGCGCTGACCTCGATCAGATGGTCGATCTGGGCGCGCATCACGGCCGGACCACCGACCGGCCACCTCAGCACCGTCTCGTCCATCACGACCCACAGCCGCGGCGGGGATTCCCGGGACAGCAACTCCTGGCGCTGCATCCGCAGGGCGACCCTGCGCTCGGTGGCCTCCGACGGAGCGTGCGGGTTTCCGGCGCTGAGCAGCGCACGGGCGTAGTCCTCGGTCTGCAGCAGCCCGTGGACGAACTGCGCCTCGTAGGCGCGGATCTGAAGCGCCGCCTGCTCCAGATTCAGATACGCGGCGAACCAGTCCGGCATCACATCGCGGTAGGTGTGCCACCAGCCGCGCTTGTTGGCCTCGCGGACCGACTTCAGGAAGGTGTCCAGCTCGTGCCGGTCGGTGATGCCGTACGTCTGGAGCAGCTTCTCCACGTCCGCGAGTCTGAGCCGGGCCACCTTGGCGGCTTCCATCCTGCGAATCGTGGAGTGGCTGACCCCGATCGCCGCGCCCGCCTGGTCGTAGGTCAGGCCGGCGCGCGTCCGCAGCTCCTCCAGCTGCCTGCCCAGGATCATGCGGAGGACAGAGGGGGCACCACCCCACGCGGTTTCCGCCGCCAACGCTCTACCTCCCCACACCGGGCTACGGCTGCAGTCTGTCACGGTCGCCGGCCGCGCGAACGGCATCCCCCCGATGGCAACTTGCAATTTTCAACTTACCGCTTGCAAGTCGTTCGTTGCACCTGTCACAGTGGTAACACCGTCCGATCACGGTGGGAACGCTTGCGTGGGTACGTCCGTAGGCACTGCGCAGTGCGGGAACGGCACGGTCATGATGCGCAGGCAGACGAAAGGCGGCCGCTCGTGGCTCCCCTCGCCCTCCCCCTGACTCCCCTTCGGACGTCCCGGGAGCAGGACACCCAGCCGGGATATGCCTCACGGCTTCCGGCCACCGCCTCCGCGGTGGGCACGATCCGCGCGGCCGTGCGCGAGCGGCTGCGCGCCTGGGGCGTGAGCGCCCAAGTGTGCGACGACGCGCTCCTCATACTCTCCGAGCTGGTCACCAACGTGATCACGCATACGGCCAGCGATCACCTGGAGTGCAGGCTGAGCGTCGGCGCGGGCCGGCTGCGCCTCGAGGTCGAGGACGAGGTCCGGGCCCACACCCTCCCCGCGCCCCGCACCCCCGACCCCGATGAGCACTGCGGACGAGGGCTGTTGCTGGTCGGCGCGGTGAGCAGCGCCTGGGGCGTCAGGGACGCCCCGCACGGGCGGGGGCGGATCGTATGGGCCGAGCTGCCGTCGCGCACGGAAGAGTGTCACTGACTCATGGACCGACAGTTTGTTGCCCCCGAGGCGCCTGAGACACGTGAGATGCCTGATGCGCCGGCACTCGGCGCGGCGCGCCTCTGGCGAGGCCACCGCGGACGTCTGCGGCTCCCCGACGGACTGCCCGCCAGGCTGGGGTACGACGCGGTCGGGATGCCCACGGACATCGGCAGGCGGGTCATGAAGTGTCTGCCCCGCATCGGCTGTGTCTTCGCCGACGACCAGCGATGGTGGTGGATCGTGCCATCGGGGTCGAACATCGACGTCGCCTGGCCGACGTTCACCAGCTACGCGGTCGGGGCGCGGACGACCGACCTGAGCGGCGGGCACTCCGGGCGTTCCCGTCTCCCCCGCCTGATCCATCACCCCCAGGACGACTCGCCGTACACCCCGCCGATTCCGCTGTACTTCATGACCTGCCATATCGCCGGAATCCGGCCCCACTGGTCACCGGGGGACGCCTCCGGGCCGTCCCAGGCGATCTAGGCCCCCTCCCGCGCCGCTGCCGCTCCGCATGAGGCCCTGCCCGGCCGACAACGTTGTCCCCAGGTATGGACAAACACTGGAGTGGAGTGCTCTGGTAATGCGTGCAGCAAGTGTTCCCTGTGGAAGAGTTCCGCCGCTCTCCCGGCGGCGGCGCCAACCGGACCATGGAGCAGCAGCGTGCTGAGACACTTGTTCCTTCGCTTCCCCTCCCTCCTCCGTCCAAGACGGACCTGGCGGCGGCGCGTGGCCGCCGCCGTGGTCCCCGCGCTGGCCGCCACCGGTCTGCTCGTCTCCGGCGCCGGCCCCTCCCACGCCGCCCAGGCCTGGGAGCCCAAACCCGCCCCGATGACGACCCCGTGGACGAACCAGGTCCCGGTCGACAACCCGCTGCCGGAGTATCCGCGCCCGCAGCTCACCCGCCCCGACTGGTCCCCCCTGAACGGCATTTGGGACTTCGCGGTCACCTCCCGCGACGCCGGGCAGCCGGCCACGTTCGGCGAGCGGATCCGGGTGCCGTTCGTGCCCGAGTCCGCGCTCTCCGGCGTCCAGCGCAAGATCACCCAGAATGACAAGCTCTGGTACAAGCGCACCTTCACGGTGCCCTCCGGCTGGAACGGCCGCCGCGTCCAGCTCAACTTCGGCGCGTCCGACTGGGAGACCACGGTCTGGGTCAACGGCAAGCAGGCCGGCGCCGCCCACCGCGGCGGCTACGACGCCTTCTCGTACGACATCACGCCCCTGCTGAACGGCGGCACCAACACCATCGTCCTCTCCGTGTACGACCCCACGGAGACCGGCGGTCAGGCCATCGGCAAGCAGCGCGTCCAGGACGTCACCCCGCACCCCGGCCGGAGCATCGTCTACACCGCCTCGTCGGGGATCTGGCAGACCGTCTGGCTGGAGCCCACCGCCCCCTCGCACATCACCCGCCTGGACATGGTCCCGCGCCTGGAGGACAACACCCTGCGGGTCACGGTGCGCGGCGCCGGAGGAGCCGACGGAGCGGGCGTCAAGGTCACCGTCTCCAGCGGCGGTAGGACGGTCGGCAGCGCCACCGGGACCGTGGGCGGCGAGCTCTCGGTGCCGGTGCCCGACGCCCACCTGTGGACGCCGGAGGACCCGTTCCTGTACGACGTCACTGCCGAGCTGACCGGCGTCGCCGGAGCCGACAAGGTCGGCGGCTACACCGGTATGCGCTCGATCGCGGTGAAGGACGTGGGCGGGGTACGGCGGCCGGTGCTCAACGGCAAGTTCGTCTTCCAGACCGGCACCCTGGACCAGGGTTACTGGCCGGACGGCATCTACACCGCGCCCACCGACGAGGCCCTCAAGTACGACCTGCAGGCCCACAAGGACCTGGGCTTCAACATGGTCCGCAAGCACATCAAGGTCGAGCCGCAGCGGTGGTTCTACTGGGCGGACCGGCTCGGGCTGCTGGTGTGGCAGGACATGCCCTCGATGGACAGCGGCAAGACCCCGGACACCGCGGCCCGCGCCCAGTGGGAGAGCGAGTACCGCGCCATCATCGACCAGCACCGCGGCTCGCCCGCGCTCATCCAGTGGGTGGACCAGAACGAGGGCTGGGGCCAGTACGACCAGGCCCGCATCGCCGACATGGTCAAGGCGTACGACCCCTCGCGTCTGGTGGACAACATGAGCGGCGTCAACTGCTGCGCCGCCAAGGACGGCGGCAACGGCGACGTCATCGACAACCACAACTACGTCGGACCCGGCAACACCCCGGCGGAGTCGGTGCGCGCCTCGGTGCTCGGGGAGTACGGCGGCCTGGGCTACCGGGTGCCCGGCCATGAGTGGTATCCGGGCGGCGGGTTCAGCTACGAGGACCAGCCGAGCGTCTCCGCGCTCAACGACCGGCTCGTCGGCCTGCTCGACGGGATCCGGGAGAGCGGCATGCCCGCGGGCGGCCTGTCGGCCTCCGTCTACACCCAGATCACGGACGTGGAGAACGAGGCCAACGGGCTGCTGTCCTACGACCGCCAGGTGGTCAAGGTCGACCAGGCCCGGGTGCGGGCCGCCAACCAGGCCCTCGTCGCGGCCTCCCGGTCGGCCGGCGCCACGGTGAAACTGCCCGTCGGGCAGAACGTGTCGATCCGGGTCACCACACCCGGCTACACCGACCGCTACATCCGCCACTACGACGGGCTTGGCTTCACCGAGGTGGTGCAGGCGTCCAGCGCCGACCTGCTGAAACGGGACGCCACCTGGACGGTCCGGCAGGGTCTCGCGAACAAGCTCTGCTACTCCTTCGAGTCCCGCAACTACCCCGGTGAGTATCTGCGCCACCGCGACTTCCGGGTCCGGCGCGAGGCGGGCGACGGCTCCACCGTGTACAAGGAGGACGCCACCTGGTGCCCGACCCAGGGCAGCGGTGGCATCCGGATGTCGGCCGCCAACTTCCCCGGGCAGTATCTGCGGCACATCAACGCCGAGCTGTGGCTGGCCCAGTCCGGCGGCGGCCACGCCTGGGACAACCCGGCCGGCTTCACCGAGGACACCACCTGGGCGATCGAGTCGCCCTGGGCTCCCTAGCCCGACCGCCGCGGGCCCGGACCGAACGGCCCGGACCGAACGGGCCGGACTGAACGGGCCCGCACCCTCCGGCGGCCGCCCCCGCGCGGGCGGCCGCCCTTCTCTCCTCCCTCACGCTCATGCGCACGGCCCCCCACGGAAAGGCGGGTACGTCATGTCAGCGCGGCTCCACCGTGTCCTCCACGGACTCCTGACCCTGGCCATCGCCCTGGCCGGCCTGGTCGCCCTCCCCACGCCGTCCCGTGCCGCGACCCCGGTCTGCGCACTGGCGTGCGACACCCTCGACCCCTCGAAGGCACAGCGCGAGACCTTCCCCGTACCGCAGGTGAACCTGGGCGGCCGGATCCTGAAGTTGCACGTCTCCGACCCCGACTCCATGGCCTGGGCCAGCATCGACAACGGTGTGCCGGGCGACGCGGTCTGGCTCGACCGGTCCTGGGACCGGGGCGCCACCTGGGAGGGCCTGCTCGGCAAGGCGAGCATCCCCGGCACCTGGACCGGCACCCGCACCCTGATGTACAACCTCACCGACCCGGTGGGCCACCGGCGCGGCTGGCTCCGCGCCTGCGGTGACGCCGCCGGTGTCACCTGCACCGACTGGGTCTACCCGAAGGTGTGCGACGGCACGTTCTGCGACGGCGCCGACCCCGCCGGCGCGGCCGGCGACGACCGCCCGGTGCCCTCCACCACCCTCTTCGGGCGCACCATCAGCCTCCATGTCGACCAGAAGAACGGGATGGCGTGGGGCGTCATCGAAAGCGGTGGCGCGGGCGACGAGATCTGGCTGGACCGCTCCTGGGACACCGGCGCCGGCTGGCCCGAGGGCTCCTCCCTCGGCCGTACGGGCGTGGCGTCGGGCAAGACCTCGACGCGGACGGCCATGTTCGCCACCCGGGACCCGCGCGGGCTGATGTTCGGCGGCGCGGTCCGGGCGTGTGGCCGTGAGGCGAGCCACCAGGAGGGCAGTTGCACGGCCTGGGTCAGGCCCGCGCCGAGCCGGGCACGCGCGGCCGCGGACGCGCTGATGGCCTCGTACCACACGTACGAGGGCTGGTGGCGCAGCAGTTGGTGGAACTCGGCCGTCGCCGTCACCTCGCTCATCGACTTCGCCGAGCGCACCGGGCGGCACGACTACGACTGGGTCATCGCCCGCACCTTCGAGCAGAACCGCGGCACCTTCGCCCCCGGCGAGCGCAGCTCCGACGCGGTGGAGGGCCACTTCATCAGCCGCGCCATCGACGACGCGGCCTGGTGGGGCGTGGCCTGGCTGGCGGCGTACGACCACACCCATGAGCGGCGCTACCTGGACGAGGCGGTCACCATCGCCGCCTACGTCCACCAGTACTGGGACACCGGCAGCTGCGGCGGCGGTGTGTGGTGGAACCGGGAGCGCACCTACAAGAACGCCGTGACCAACGGGCTGTACCTGTGGCTGGCCACATCACTGCACCGGCGGATCTCCGGCGACACCGTGTGGGGCGACCGGGCGACCACGGCCGCGACCTGGTACCTCAACAGCGGGATGATCAACAGCGCGGGGCTGGTCAACGACGGGCTGACCGGCGACTGCCGCAACAACTCCCAGACCGTGTGGAGTTACAACCAGGGCCTCGCCATCGGCGCCTTCACCCAACTCTGGCGGTCCACCGGCAATGCCCGGTACCTGGACACCGCCCGCCGCCTGGCGGACGCCGCGACCACCTCGGCGGCGCTGACCCGCGACGGCGTGCTGACCGAGTCCTGCGACACCGGCGGCAACGCCTGCGACGACAACCAGAAGCAGTTCAAGGGCATCTTCATGCGCCACTTCGCCGACCTCGCGGACGCCACCGGATCCGCCACCTACCGGGCGTACATCAAGAAGCAGGCCGACTCGATCTGGGTCACCGACCGCGACCCGCTCAACCGGCTCGGCCAGCGCTGGGCGGGCACCGCCCCCAACCAGGTGGACTGGCGCACCCAGGCCAGTGCCCTTGGCGCGCTGACGGCCGCGGACGGCCTGTGACGCCTCCCCACCAACCGGCCGACCGCCACCTCGACCCCCACGAGCCGTACTCGCATCGACGCAAGGAAGCGCCCATGAGTCCTCGCACCGCCCGCCGCCACGCGGCACTGCTCACCGCCCTGCTCGCCATCCTGTGGGGCCTGATCGCCGCACCGCCCGCGGCCACGGCGGCCCCGCACACCGCCGCCGCGGCCCCGCACACCGCCGCCGCGGGTACCTTCCGCAACCCCCTCAACACCGGCCCCGACCCGTTCGTGACCACCTGGAACGGGAACTACTACCTGACCACCACGCAGGGCGACAGCATCCGGATGTGGCGCTCCACCTCCCTGGGCACCCTGCTCGACGCCGACCCCATCACCGTGTGGACGGACACCGACGGCTCCCGCAACCAGCACATCTGGGCGCCGGAGTTCTACCGCTTCGGCAACCGCTGGTACCTCTACTACACCGCCGACGACGGGGTCGACGACCACCACCGGCTCTATGTGCTGGAGTCGGACCGCGACGACCCGGCCGGCCCGTACCACTTCAAGTCCCGGCTGACGCCGCCCAACCACACCGCCGACTTCGCCATCGACCCCGGCATCCTCGAGCACAACGGGCGCCTGTACCTCGCGTACTCCGGTATCAACCAGTACCAGCACAACGGCCTCAACATCGCCCCGATGTCCAACCCGTACACCGTCTCGGGCAACGCGGTCGCCATCAACGCGGCGGGCGGCTGCCCGGAGGTGCGCGAGGGCCCTGAGTTCCTCTACCGCAACGGCCGCACCTGGATGACGTACTCCACCTGCGACACGGGCAAGCCGGACTACCAGGTCTGGATGATGTCCCTGCCGTCCACCGCCGACCCGCTCGTGCCCGGCAACTGGACCCAGCACCCCGGCGCGGTGTTCTCCCGCGCCGATGACCACGGCGTCTACGGTCCGGGCCACCACGCGTTCTTCCGCTCGCCGGACGGCAAGGAGGACTGGATCGTCTACCACGCCAAGACCACGTCGGTGAACACCTACAGCAACCGCACCACCCGCGCCCAGAAGATCACCTGGAACGCCGACGGCAGCCCGAACCTGGGCCGCCCGCTCGCCATGGGCGCCACCCAGGACCTGCCGTCCGGCGACCCTGGGGCGGGCACGTACTGGATCAATGACGACGGCCGGTCCAGCGGCGACGGAAGCGTGTCGTACACCGGCACCTGGAACTCGGGGACCGGCTGCGCCACCCAGTGCTTCTGGGGCGACGACCACTGGAGCGACCGGGCGGGCAACACCGCCACCTTCTCCTTCACCGGCACCCGGATCGCCCTGCTCTCGGTCCGCGACACCGGCAACGGCATCGCCGCCCTCAGCATCGACGGCGGCCCCGAGCAACGCTTCGACTTCTACGGCGCGATCCGCACCGGGGAGACCCTGCAGTACCTCAGTCCCCGGCTCCCCTCCGGCCGGCACACCCTGCGCATCCGGGTGACCGGCGAGCACAACGCCCAGTCGGGCGCCTCGTTCGTGAGCGTGGACCGCGCCGAGGTGTACACCCGCTGACACCCGGCCACGTCCGCGGCCCCCGCCCGGTGGCGGGGGCCGCACCCGCCGCGGGGGTCAGGCGAGACATGACGCCCGGCGCGATTCCGCCGGGCCTGCCCTACCGTGGCGCGGGTGGATCTCAACTTGCTCGTGGCGCTGGACGCGCTGCTGGAGGAGAACAGCGTGACCGCCGCGGCCGACCGGCTGAACCTCTCGCCACCGGCGATGAGCCGGACGCTGGCCCGGATCCGTCGCGCCACCGGCGACGACATCCTGGTCCGCGCCGGCCGCACCATGGTCCCGACCCCGCGCGCCCTCGAACTGCGCGAGGAGACCCGCGACCTGGTCCGGCGGGCCACCGCCGTGCTCACTCCCGTACGCCGGCTCGACCTCGCCCGGCTGAACCGGCACTTCACCGTGCGGGGGCATGACGCGCTGCTGGCGGCACTCGCCGCCCCGCTGATCGCCAGGGTCGGCGCCACCGCCCCGAACATCCATCTGAGCCTGCTGGCCGAGTCCGCAGCCGACCGGCCCGACCTCGCCCGGGGCCAGGTCGATCTGGAGATCGGCGCGGACGAGCCGGACCGTCCGGAGATCTCCTCCGAGGTGGTCGGCGCCGACCGGTTGGTCCTGGCCCTGCGGCGGGGGCACCCCCTCGCCAGGGGCCGGGTCGGCCTCGACAAGCTCATCCGCATGACCTTCGTGACGGTCTCGCGCCGGGGCCGACTGCACAACGCCATCGACGACGCCCTCGCCGAACACGGCCTGCGGCGGCGGGTGATCGCGTCCCTGCCGACGAGCGCCGCGGCGCTGGACGTGGTGTCCCGTTCGGACGCCGTGGCCGTCGTCGCCGAGCGGGTCTGCCGACCCGCCTCGGCGCGGCTCGGCCTCGTCACCCGGCGGCTCCCGCTGGAACTGCCACCGACCCAGGTGGTCCTCACCTGGCATCACCGGCACGACAGCGACCCCGCGCACGCGTGGCTGCGCGGCCAGGTGCGGGACGTGCTCCGCGAGGCGACCGACGGCACCGCGAAGGGCCGACCCGCGACCGGGCGGCTACGCGGATCCGTGTAGCCGCCCGGTCGCGTAGCCGCGTCCAGGCGCTTCGGCTCACATACGCATCGTGAGCCGCTTGGCACACTATTCTTCGTATTGTCAGATGGCGAGGGTCGCGCGCAGCGCCGGTTGCAGCCGCTCGCCGTGTGCGCGCACCATCTCGTCGCACAGCTCCCAGATCTGCTCGACCCGCAGGGCGGCGGCCGTCGCCGGGTCGGTCATGGCCGCGTGCCGGATATGGCGTGGCTCGTCCTCCAGGGCGGCGCGCACCACGAGGTCGTTCATGCTGAGGTAGGTGCGGTTGAGCGCGGCGAGCTGCGGGGGCAGCGCACCGGCACGGGTCGGCTGGACACCGGACCGGTCGACCAGACACGGCACTTCGACCACGCCGTGGGCCGGAAGGTTCTCGATGAGGCCGTGGTTGGGCACATTGCCGTAGACGGTCCTGGGGGTGCCGGTCACCATCGAGTGGATGATCTGCGGGGCGTACTCCATGGTCCCCTCGACGTCGATGGGGGCGCCGGCCGCGAGGGCGTCGCGGGTCCGTTCGTACGCGTCGACGTTCTCGTCCACGATGCCGAGGTACGCGCCGACGGGCAGCCGCAGCCGCTCGATCTCGCTGTCGTGGTGCAGATACCAGGGCACGTATTCGGAGGAGTGCTCGCTGGTCTCGGTCGGGTAGTAGCCGAGCCGCCGGTACATGTCGACGCGGACCCGCCGCCGCAGCTGCCCGTTCTCCGCGATCAGCGCGTCCAGCCGGGGGTAGAGGTCGGTGCCGTCGTGCTCCAGACGGAGCACCCACGCCTGGTGGTTGACCCCGGCGGCGCGGTAGGTGACCTCGTCGAAGGGGACCTCCAGCAGGTCGCACAGGTCGTGGATGGTCCAGTGCACCGAGTGGCACAGGCCGACGACCCGGGTCAGCCCGGTGGCCGCCACGAGGTACTGCACGTTCATGGCCATCGGGTTGGTGTAGTTGAGCAGCCAGGCCCCGGGGCATACGGCGGCGATGTCCTCGCCCAGCGCCTTGAGGAACGGGAAGGTGCGCAGGGCGCGGAAGATGCCGCCGACGCCGAGGGTGTCGCCGATGGTCTGCCGCACACCGTGCCGGGCGGGGATCTCGAAGTCGATCCGGGTGGCCTCGCCCATGCCGATCTGGACGAGGTTGATGACGAAGTCGGCGCCGTCGAGCGCCTCGCGCCGGTCGGCGTGTGCGGTGATGTGCGCGGCGGCGCCCCGCAGCTCGGCGATGTACCGCGCGGCGGACTCGGCGGTGGCCAGGCGTTCCGGGTCGATGTCGTGCAGGGCGATCCGCGCGGACTTCAGCTCCGGGAAGGCGAAGAGATCCGCCAGCAGGCCCTGGGTGAAGACGACGCTTCCCGCGCCGATCAGCACGATCTTGGGGTTGATCATGACGGGATGTCTCCGTTGGCGGTGAGGTGGGTGAGGGCTTCGTCCCAGGTGGGCTGGGCGGTGGTGCCGCCCGCGGCGCGGGTGGACAGCGCGCCGCAGGCGACGGCGAGGTCGAGCGCCTCGGCGATCGGCCGGCCCGTCAGCCGTCCGGCGAGGAAGCCGGCGTTGAAGCTGTCGCCCGCGCCGACGGCGTCCTGGGGTGTGATACGGATACCGGCGGTGCTGAGCAGGGTCCGGCCGTCGTGGCAGAGGGCGCCGTCCGCCCCGTTCTTGACGGCCACCAGCGGGACCTGCCGGGCGAGGAGTTCGGCGGCCGCCGCGACGGACGTGCCGTCGGTGCCCGCCAGCCGGTGGGCCTCGGCCGCGTTGGGCAGCAGGAGGTCGGTCCTGGCGAGTACGGGCGCAAGCGCGGCGCGGTCCCAGCGGCCCGAGGGGTCGTCGTTGGTGTCCAGCGAGGTGGTGGCGCCCGCCACGCGGGCGGTGTCGAAGAGGTCCGGCAGATCGGCGGCGAGCCCCGGCATGAGGAAGTACGACGCGGCGTGGAGGTGCCGGGTCGAGGTCAGCAGGCGTGCGGGAATGTCGCGGCCCGAGGTGGTGGCGAGGGTGCCCGGCGCGGTGAGGATGGCCCGGTCGTCCCCGCGGGTCACGATGACCGTGAGCGGTGTCGGCAGGCCGCCGTCCAGGTGCAGACCGCTGACGTCGACGCCGTGCGCCACGAGCCGGTCGCGCATGTAGTGTCCGGCGCCGTCGTCCCCGACGCGTCCGGCGAAGGCCACGCGCAGCCCCAGCCGGGCGGCGCCGCACGCGGTGATCGCGGCGGAGCCGCCGAGGGTGAGCGCGCCGCTGTCGACGAGCTGTTCGCGCCGGCTGAAGGCGAACGGGGCATCGAGCGGTCCGACGATGACGTCCGGGTTGGCGTCCCCGATGACGAGCAGGTCGAAGGTGGGTGGCATACGGGTTCCTGAAGGGTGAGGGAGGGGCTGGGCGGTGCCGGTCAGCCCTTGAGGCCGGTGGAGGTGATCGACCGGACGAAGGTCTTCTGGGCGGCGAGGAAGGCGAGCAGCACCGGCAGGACGGTGATGACGTTCCCCGCCATCACGGCCGACCACTGGGTGTGGTGCTGCCCCCGGAAGGTGGTCAGGCCCAGCTGGAGGGTGTAGTTGGCGTCGTGGTTCAGCGCGATGAGCGGCCACGAGAGGTCGTTCCAGGTGGTGAGGAAGGTCAGCACGGCGACCGTGCTGAGCGCCGGGCGGGACAGCGGGACGACGATCTGGAACAGCACCCGCAGCCGCGAACACCCGTCGATCCAGGCGGCCTCCTCCAGCTCCCTGGGCAGGGAGAGGAAGAACTGCCGCAGCAGGAACACCGCGAACGGCGTCACCAGCGAGGGCACGATCAGCGCCCCGAGGGTGTCGACGAGCCCCAGCTTCCGCATCACCAGGAACGTCGGGATCATCGTCAGCTGGAACGGGATGGCCATGGTGGCCAGCATCAGCACCAGCAGCACCCGGGACCCGCCGAATCGCATCCGGGCGAAGGCGTATCCGCCCAGCGTCCCCAGCAGCAGATTGGACACGACCGCGACGGCCGAGACGATCAGCGAGTTGGCGAACCAGCGCGGGAACATCGCGTTGCCGAGCACGAAGCGGTAGCCGTCCAGGTGGATCCCGGAGGGCCAGAGCGCGGGCGGGAAGCGGTTGATCTCCGCGTCGCTCATCACGGAGCTGAGCCCCAGCCAGATCAGCGGTACGGCGAAGAGCAGCGCCAGCGGCGCGAGCAGCAGATGCCACGGGCTGAACGGCAGCCGCGGCCGCCGCCGTGGGGAGGACGGATCCGTCATGACGTGGCTCCCTCGATACGGCGGGCGCCGCGGCGCCGGACCAGCCGCAACGCGGCGGCGGCCACCAGCAGGGCGACGCCCAGGACATAGGCCGCCGCGGCCCCGTAACCGGCGGTGAAGTTCCGGAACGCCTGCTCCCAGACGAAGTAGACGATCACGGTGGTGGATCCGAGCGGGCCGCCCTTCGTCGTCACATACACCAGGTCGAAGACCTGTAGGGCGCTGATCGTCTGCCAGAGCAGCAGGAACACGCTGACCGGCCCGATGGTGGGCAGGGTGACATGGCGCAGCACATGACGGCGTTCCGCGCCGTCCAGGGTGGCGGCCTCGGTGAGTTCGCGGGGCACGTCCTGGAGGGCCGCGAGATAGATCACGACGCAGAAGCCGGTGCCGCTCCACAGCGAGATGCCCACCAGGACCAGCAGCGCCTGCGCCGGATCGGACAGGAAGCCCTGTGGCGAGACTCCGAGGTGGTGCAGCAGCGAGTTGGCCGCGCCGAACTCCGGGTCGAGGATGAAGGAGAACAGCACGCCCTGGGCGGCGGCCGAGACCACGAACGGCACGAAGAGCAGGGTGCGGTACAGACCGGTGAACCGGATCCGGCGGTTGAGGATCAGCGCGAGCGCCAGCCCCAGACCGATGCTCAGCGGTACGTACAGCGCCGTGTACTCCAGGGTGTTGCGCACGGCCTGGGCGAACTGCGGATCGTCGGCCAGTTGGCGGTAGTTGTCCAGGCCCACCCAGGCGCTCGGGGTGAGCAGGTCGCTGTACTGGAACGACAGCAGCAGGGACCACAGGACGGGGACGACGCTCAGGCCCAGGATGACCAGGACGGAGGGGAGGACGAACACCCAGGCGGTCGCGGCCTCCCGGCGGCCTCGGCGGCGTCCGGAACGGGCCGGTGTGCGGGGCGCCGGGCGAGTGATGGGGGTGGGCAGACGGGACATGGGCAGCTCCTCAACGCACCTTCGCGATGGCCGCGTTGGCCTCGTCGGCGCACCGTCGCAGGGCCTTCGCCGGTGTGCTCTTGCCAAGCAGGACGGCGGTGATGGCCTCGCCGAACGGCATGGAGATCTTGGGGTAGGCCCGGTCGACCGGCCGTACCCGGGCGGTCTCCAGGACCTCGGTGAACACCGGCAGACCGGGCACCCCGGCCGCGTACGCCCGCCACTGCGGACGGCGCTCGGCCGGCCGGCTCTGCGGCAGGCTGCCCGCCTGGGTGTCCCAGCGGTACGCCTGCTCGGGCTCCATGAGCCAGCCGACGAACGTGCGGGCCGCCTCCAGCCGCGCGGCGCCGTTGTCGAACACGCTCCAGGTGTCGGGGCCGGAGATGGTCACCGACCGGCCGCTGAAGCCGGGCAGGGGCACGACGTGGTAGTCGATCTTCGCCTGGCGGATGTCGGGCAGTTGCCAGGGGCCGGTGGCGACCATGCCCAGCCGGCCGGCGGCGAACGCCTGGTACATCTGCTCGCCACCGGGTTTGGGATCGACGTAGACACTTCTGTCCTTGGCGAGTGCCGCGAGCACCTCGAGGGACCGGACCCCGGGTTCGCCCGCGAACCCGATCTCCCGCTTGCCCTCGGCGATGACCTCGCCGCCCAGATCCCAGATCATGGGCCACATCCGCCACACCGTGTCCTCGTCGCCCGCGGCGGGCCAGCCGGTGCCGAACGTGCCCCTGCCGCGGTCGGTCAGCTTCCTGGCCGTCTCGATGAAGTCCTGCCAGGTCCAGCCGGGGCCGGGCAGCTCAAGACCCGCCCGGCGGAAGAGGGCCTTGTTGCACACCACGGCGAGCGAGTCCAGCACCGCGGGCACCGCGCGGACCACACCGTCGACCGTGACGCCCTCCCGGGCGGCGGGCCAGTACTGCTTCCACGGCACCTGCCCGGATTCCACGACCGACGTCAGATCCGCCAGTTGGGGGCTTCTGGCGACGCTGGCCAGGTCGGAGCCGAAGATGTAGGCGACATCGGGCGGCGATCCGGCGACGAGACCGGCCATCACCTTCTGCAGCATGTCGTCCGCCAGCACGCCGCCGCTCAGGTCGATCCGTATCTTCGGGTGGCTGCGGTGGAAGTCGGCCACGAGCCGCTTGACCGCCCGCAGGGCGGTGCTGGTCTGCCCGTGCCACACCTCGATGTGCACGGTTCCGTGGGAATCCACCCCGAGGCCCGTCCCGCATCCCGCCACGGCGGTGCCCATGGCGCCGGTGAGCGCCATCGCCCCGCCGCCGCGCAGCACCCCACGCCGGGACGGACCGCCGCGCACAGGGGGAGGGATACGCGAACGGTTCAGGCTCATCGCTGAGAGCTCCATGATCCGAGGGCACGGCCCCGCCTCGGCCACGGACAGCGACCTGGCGACTCGGGCCGGACTCACGGCGGGGCCGCATACCGGCTGGGCGTACCTCTGCCGCCGAGGATTGGACATCGGCGTGCCAGGGAGTAAACCGATCAGATCGAGTCACGTCAAGAGCGTGAAACTGCTCAGTGTTGGCTTTGAACGCGCACAAGCAATCAGAGAGTGGACACTTCTCGATGGGCATTGCGCACAGAAATGGACATACCGCCGCGCGGGGACCTGTCGGTTCCCGCGCGGCGAAGGTGCTAGATCCGCCGAAGCCCCACCAGCACGCGCTCCATCAGGGCGACATCCGGTACGTCGCCCTCCGCGGAAGCCGTCCGGTGGACGGTGATCAGGCCGTGCTCGGCCATGTCGCCGAGCAGCACCTTGGCCACCCCCAGCGGCACCGAGAGCATGGCCGCCACCTCGGCCACCGACCTCGGTTCCTGGCACAGCATGATCACCGGGCGGTGGTCCGCCTGCAGGGTGTCCATCGAACGGTGGCCCAGCTCGGTGGTGGTCACCAGGGTCTCGACCTCGAAGTGATGGTCGGACCTGGTCCGGCCGCCCGTCCACGAGTAGGCGCGCACCAGCGAGGCCGGGCCCTGGCTCCCGTCGTGCTCCGCGTCCCAGACGCCCGACCGGTCCGGTTCCGACGACCCCCGTGGGGAGGATCCCCCGGGCTCATCGGGTTGGGCGTCCCCGCCCCGGCGGCGGGACCTGGCGCCCTCCGACGCCCCGTCGGACCGGGATGGCTTCCGCCCGCGTCGCCCTTTGCCGAAGCTGAAGGCGTTGAGCACATCGGCGAAGGTCTGTTCGTCCTCCGCCCCCTGTTCTCTCCCAGGTCCCTGCCCGGAAGGGCCTTCACCGGTGCTCATCATCTCCCCGTCCGGCCTATTGGGCTGCTGTCCGCTTGACGCCCCGCAGGTTCAGTTCCTGCAGCTCGGCGCGGAGTTCCGGGGTCAGCATCTCGCCGACCTGATCGACCAGTACCGTCATCTCGTAAGCCACCTGACCGATCTCGCAGTCCGGCGCCGCCAGCACCACGAGGCACGAGCCGTCCTTGATCGACATCAGGAGCATGTTCCCGAGTTCCATCTGGATCACGGACGACCGCACATCACCGGTGTCCATGCACTGGGCGGCGCCCTGGATCAGGCTGATGGCCCCGGCGGCAATGGTGGCGACCTGCTCGGCCCGATCGGCCGCCAGCCCGTCCGACGCGGTGAGCAACAGCCCGTCGGCCGAGACCACCACGGCGTGCGCCACATTGGGCACACGCTCGGTGAAGTTGGTGACCAGCCATCCGAACTGGCTCACCTCCCGCAGCTGGGGTGAGGTCATTGGTTCTTCCTGTCCATCTTCGCTGAGACCTTATGTCTCGTCGCGTCCGTCGGGCTGAGCCCGCCGGATGCCCGACTGGTAATTGCTGAGGAACGAATGGGTACGGCCGGCGTTCCGCCGCGCGGTGGCCTCGTCGGCGGCGGCGCGCGGCGCGGGCCGCTCCCCGGTGTCGCGCGGCTTGTCCCGGTCCGCCGCCTGGCCCTGGCGCGGCACCCGCCGGGGCAGCCCGGCCTGGGTGACACCGCCCGCCTCCGCGGCACCGGACCGCTCGTGGACGATCCGGCCGGGCTCGCCCGCGGGGTCCGGCCGGCTCTCGTCGGGAGGTCCGGGCGGAGCGGGGTCGGGCCGCCTGGAGGCGGCGGACGCCGAGAGGTCCGCCGGCTTCCGGCCGTCGGGCGGCCCCTCGCCACGGGAGCCCGCCGGTGCCGTCTCGGACGTCGCGAACCAGGGCGAGGGGGCGTCATCCGGGGCGGTCGGGCGCGAACGCTGTGGTGGCACCGCGGGCTGCCCCGGCGGCCGTGCGGTACGGCGGTCCGCGGGCGGTCCGCCGTCGCCGGGCATGGCGCCGTTCTTCCCCGGTGCGCCGTCGCCGGCCGGTGGACCCTCGCCGACCGGCGTGGGACGGCCCGGCTTGGCGGGGTGATCGGGGCCGGCCGGGTGGCCGGGCTTGGCGGGGCCCCGGCGCGGCAGTCCGCCGGTCTGCTGGGGGTCCGTGAACGCCCGTGAGGAGCCGGGGCGGGTCGGCAGGGAGCGGCCCGTGTGCTCGGACCCGGCCGGGGCATCACCGGCGTGCAGCGAGCGGGGGGCGTCGGGCACGCGGCGCGGCAGCGGCGCCGCCGGGGCGGCACCGAGCTCACGGTGCGGCCGCGCCGGCTCGGCGGAGGTCCTGGCGGAGGCGGCGGAGGTCTTACGGACGGGCAGCGAGCTCTCCCGGCCCGCGATGGCGGGCCTGTCACCGAGCATCAGCCTGGCCGGTATCAGCACACCCGCGCGCAGTCCGCCACCGGTGTCCCGCTCCGAGATCAGCTCCACGGTGACGCCGTGGCGACGGGCCAGCCGACCGACGACGGTCAGACCCATCTGCCGGGACGTAGGTACCTCCACGGATGCGTCCCCCGCTACGCGCCGATGAGCCTTGGCCAATTCGGCACCGCTCATCCCAAATCCCTCGTCGCGGACCTCGATCAGTGCGGAACCGTCCAGCCGTAGTGTATTGCTGACGGTCACCCGGGTCTCCGGCGGGGAGAACGCGGTGGCGTTGTCCAGCAGCTCAGCGATCATTCGCGCCAGGTCACCGGCAGCGTACCCGATCACCTCGGCGGTGGGAACGGGCTCGACCACCACCCGCCGGTAGTGCTCGATCTCGGAGACCGCGGCACGCAGCACACTGTCCAGCCGCACCCGTTGCTCGGAGGGGCGGACCGGGGTGCTGCCGCACAGGACCATCAGGTTCTCGTTGTTGCGGCGCATCCGGGTCGCCAGGTGGTCCAGCTTGAAGAGGCTGGCCAGCTGGTCCGGGTCCTCTTCGTGCGACTCGAGCTGCTCCATCAGGCGCAGCAGCCGGTCCACCAGGGTCTGGCTGCGCCGGGAGAGGTTGACCAGGGTGTCGCGCAGATCGCCGCGGAGCGCGGCCTGTTCGGCGGCCAGCCGCACGGCCTGACCGTGCACCGCGTCGAACGCCCTCGCCAGCTGTCCGAACTCCTCGGTGGTGTGGACCGGCACGGCGCTGATCGAGGTGCTGGACGCCTCGCCCTCACGGATGCTGGACACCGCCTCCGGGAGCCGGCGCTCGGCCACGTCGAGCGCGGTGGAGCGGAGCACGGTCAGCGACCGCAGCAGATGCCGGGCGATGGCGATGCCGATGGCGATGGCGAGCAGGAGCACGGCGAAGAGCAGCACGGACTCCGCACCGGCCCGGTCGCTGGTCTCGTCCTGGAGCTTGGCGGAGGTCGCGCGGAGCCGCTCGGCAAACCGCTTCTCCACCGTGTTGATGAGGCTTCCGTGCGCCTCCGAACTGCGGTTCCAGTCGCGGTCGGAGAACGGCGGGGCGTCGGCGGCGTTCTGCCCGGCGTTCAGCGAGCCCGCCTGGGACAGCACGGCGTCCAGCAGCTTGGTGCGCCGTTCGACCTCCGGGCCGGTGACCGTGCGGTCGTAGGCGCGCTGGTCCTTCGCGGTGGCCACGGCGCGGAAGTCGCTCAGCTTGTCCCGCATGCGGATGTCGGACTCCTGGAGCGCCCTGATGAGCTTGGGGTCCTCCAGCGTGCCGGGCTCGGGCGCCACCATGACGATCACATGCTGCAGGTGGACCTGCTCCTGGGCCATCTCCAGGGCGTACAGCGCGCCGGCCGGTCCGGACAGCTGAGCGTCACCGAATCCGCTGCCCAGCGCCTGGTCCAGGTCGAGCAGACTGTTGATGATCTTGCTGTACTCGGTCACCGCGGTCCATGAGCCCAGGTCCTTGGAGGTCACCCTCTCGCGCAGATCGGGCAGCCCGTCCAGGAGCTTGGACGCGTCCCGGTAGCGGCTGGCCGAAACGCCGTTCAGACCGTGGGTCCGCTTCGTGGTGCGGGCGACGGCGGCCTGAGCCCGGTCCACGCGCTGGGCCTGCCGCCGGAGCATGGCCGGATCGGCGGACCCACCGCCGCCCAGCCGCTCGGCCGAGAGGGTGCGCTCCATCTGCAGATCGCCGATCAACGGCCGCAGACCACCGCGCAGCTTGACCAGCCGCTGGACGTCCGCGTACGTGTTGGCGCGCTCGACGTCACGCTGGATCTGCACGACGCCCAAGGCCACGGCGAGCAGAGCGGGCACCACCAGAACGGCACCCAGCTTCACCGGCAGCCGCCAGTTCCGCCACTCCACGACGCCGGCCCACCAGGACGGCGAGCGGTCACGCGCGGCCGCATGCCTGCCCGGGGTCATGAGGCGCGCTCCGCGCTCGGACCGGCTTGCCCACAGGGATGTATCACGATGCCGTTTCTCCTGGGATTTCCCCGGATGGGGAAAGTCGAACGCCCGGCAGCGCGCCGGCCCATCGCTTCGGTCGATGCGCCGGCGCGCCTGCCGCTACTCGAACAACTTGCTGCTTTTCTCCGCCAGTTGATACAGGCCGTACAGAAACGGCACCGTCACCCACAGCCATGCCACGACCATCACCACGGGGGAGCCCGTCTTGGCCGCGTTCGGCGAAGGGCCGTCTGCGTCAGTCACCGGTTTACCGCCTCTCTGCCGGAATGGGATCGGGGGTTTCCTCCGGAGGTGCCGACTCCTCCCGGGCCGCCGGCTCCGGCTCATGGAACTTCGGATTCACCGGACGTACCAGCTCGTTCGCGATGAAGCCGATGACGAGCAATCCCATCATGAGCGAGAACGAGAAGGTGTAGAGGGCCGGGCCGGAGCGCCCGTCCTCATGTGCGGAATCCGCGATGGAATCCACGATGAGCGGTCCGGCGACTCCGGCGACCGACCACGCGGTCAGCAGCCGGCCGTGGATGGCGCCGACCTGGTAGGTGCCGAACAGGTCCTTGAGGTAGGCCGGAACGGTGGCGAATCCACCGCCGTAGAACGACAGGATCACCATCGTGGAGGCGACGAACAGCGCGGTGCTGCTGTCCTTCTCGAGCATGATGGTGAGGTAGAGCAGGGCTCCGGCGCCCAGGTACAGCCGGTAGATGTTCTTCCGGCCGACCACGTCGGAGACCGAGGACCACACGAAGCGACCGGCCATGTTGGCCAGGGACAGCAGCGCGACGAACCCGGTGGCGGCGCTCGCGCTCACCGGACTCGCCGTGTCGTGGAAGAAGTCCTGGATCATCGGGGCGGCCTTCTCCAGGATCCCGATACCAGCAGTAACGTTCATGCACAGCACGATCCAGAGCAGCCAGAACTGCGGCGTCCGCACCGCGTTCCTGGCCGATACGTTCGCGGTGGTGACGAGCCGCTTGCCCGCGTCGACGCTGGGTGTCCAGCCGGCCGGCCGCCAGCCCTCGGGCGGCACTCGTACGAGCACCACGCCCAGCGACATGAACACGGCGTAGGCCAAGCCGTGCACCAGGAATGTCTTGGCGATGCCACTGGTGTCACCGCCGAACGCCTTGAGCATCTCCGTCGACCAGGGAGAGGCGATCAGCGCGCCACCGCCGAAACCCATGATCGCCGTACCGGTGGCCATGCCCGGCCGGTCCGGGAACCACTTCATCAGGGTGGACACCGGCGCGATGTATCCGATGCCGAGGCCGACTCCGCCGATGCCGCCGTAGCCGAGAACGACCAGCCAATAATTTCGCGTGGCGACGCCGAGCGCGGCGACCAGGAAGCCGGTCGAGAAGGCCACGAGCGACACGAACATGGCCCAGCGCGGGCCTTTTCGCTCCACCAGCGTTCCCCCGAACGCGGCAGACAGCCCGAGCACCAGAATGCCGATCTGGAACGGGAGGGCACTAGCCGTCCCCGAGATGTCTAGGGAATCTTCCAGGGGTATCTTAAAGACACTCCAGGCGTACGCCTGGCCGATGGCGAAGTGGATCGCGAGCGCCGCCGGAGGAATCAGCCAACGATTCCAGCCCGCGCCTGCGACGATGCGAGAGCGGTCGAGGAAACCCACAGATCAACCTACCTCCGGCTTCTTGGGAACACCCCCGCAGACTGCATTCCTTGGCCTATCCAAACACCTCGGGGGAGGGAGTGGCGAGCCGGGAGCTGCCGTCATATGCCAACGGCAGACGCGCTGCCCAGGCGGCATACTCACCGCACCCATGCTCGCGCACGATGGGACGTTCTACCCGAGGTGAGGTTCTACCAGTGGCGACACTTGGGACACAACGCCGGGCCCCGAAATGTCCCCAAGGCGCAACCCTGAGCACCCACCGGCAACCTGACACCAAGTCAAAATGGACAACCCGGGAAGGTGAGACAAAGTACTGGTTCAGCGACCTCTCCCGCCATATTCGGGATGGCGCCGAACCCGGCCGCACGCCCTGACATGTGTCCACCTGCGCCGGTGCGGAGCAGGGCGCCACGTTGACTGCGTACGGCGCCTTACTACACTTGCCGCGTCAAGGGCCCGCCGGTTGCCCTCCCCTGACGCCCGAGCGCGGGCGCCCCCGAACCGACGTTTTCGTCAGAAAAACCCCGGAGAAAACCATGAATAAATCGGTGCGACCGCCCGCTTCGCTGCCATCCGAGCGGGCCACCGGAACGGGGTTCGCCGATCGCGGTGACGATATCGGGGAGCCCGACTTCGAGGCGATCCAGCAGAGCCCGGAGTTCAAACTTCTGCGCAAGCGACTGCTCTGGTTCATCTTCCCGATGAGCGCGTTCTTCTTGTGCTGGTACATGACCTTCGTTCTCTTCTCGGCCTACGACCACGACTTCATGAGCCGCAAGCTGTTCGGCGCGGTCAACACCGGCACCGTTTTCGGTCTGCTGCAGTTCGTGACGACCATGGCGATCGTCCTGATATACCGGCGCTTCGCGCATAAGAAACTTGATCCCCAGGTGGACACGATCCACGAGCTGGCGGGAGTCGGCAAGGAATGACAGTGCAGATCGCAGCCCGCACGACCGGCAGCCCGATAATCAACCTGAGCGTCTTCTTCGCTTTCGTCGTCATCACGCTGTTCGTCGTCTACAAGGCCACCAACAGAAACTCCACCACCTCCGACTACTACGCCGCGGGCAGCGCCTTCAGCGGCGTCCAGAACGGCATCGCCCTCTCCGGCGACTTCCTCTCCGCGGCCTCCTTCCTCGGCATCTCGGGGGCGATCGCCGTCCACGGCTACGACGGCTTCCTCTACTCCGTGGGATGGCTGGTGGCCTGGCTGGTCGCCCTGCTGCTGGTCGGTGAACGGCTGCGCAACACCGGGCGGTTCACGGTCGGCGATGTGATGGCCTTCCGCATGAAGCAGCGCCCGGTGCGCGCGGCGGCGGCCAACGCCACTCTGGTGATCACCTTCTTCTACATGCTCGCCCAGATGGCCGGCGCGGGTGGCCTGATCGCCCTGCTGCTCAATGTGCACAGCAAGGGCGGGCAGGCCCTCATCATCACCGGCGTCGGCCTCGTGATGGTCTTCTACGTCCTGGTGGGCGGCATGAAGGGCACCACCTGGGTGCAGATCATCAAGGCGGGGCTGCTGCTGATCTGCGTGACCTTCATGAGCGTGTTCCTGCTCGGCAAGTTCGGGTTCAGCTTCTCGGCCATCCTCGACCAGGCGTCGCAGAACAGCCCGCTGGGCGGCGAACTGCTCAACCCGGGCGGCTGGTACGGCAACAACGCGATGGACCAGCTCGACTTCGTCTCACTCTCGCTGTCACTGGTCCTCGGCATCTCCAGCCTGCCGCACGTGCTGATGCGCTTCTACACCGTGCCGGACGCCAAGGAGGCCCGGCGCTCGGTGGTGTGGTGCTCCTGGTCGATGTTCATCTTCTATCTGTCGATCCTGCTCGTCGGGTACGGCGCCACCGCGCTGGTCGGTTCGGACAAGATCGTGAACGCGCCCGGCGGCGAGAACTCCGCGGCTCCCCTGCTCGCCTTCGAGATCGGCGGTGCGATGCTCCTGGGCATCGTGGCCGCGGTGGCCTTCGCGACGATCCTGGCGGTGGTGGCCGGACTGACCCTGGCCGCCTCGGCCTCGTTCGCCCATGACGTGTACGCCAATGTCATCCGGCGCGGAAAGGCCGATCCGCGGTCCGAGATCCGGGTCGCCCGTCTGACCGCGCTCGTGATCGGCTTCCTGGCCATCCTCGGCGGCATCGTGACCAACGGCCAGAACGTCGCGTTCCTGGTGTCGCTGGCCCTGGCGCTCGCCGCGTCCGCCAATCTGCCGACGATCCTCTACACACTGTTCTGGAAGCGTTTCAACACGACCGGGACGCTGTGGAGCATCTACGGCGGGCTGGGGTCCGGCCTGGTGCTCATCATCTTCTCCCCCGCCATCTCGGGCAGTTCCACGTCGATCATCAAGGGCGTGGACTTCCACTGGTTCCCGCTCACCAACCCCGGCCTGGTCTCCATTCCGCTCTCCTTCCTCTGCGGCTTCCTCGGCACGGTCCTCAGCAAGGAGCCCGCCGACCCCAAGAAGCAGGCGGAGATGGAGGTGCGGTCGCTGACCGGCATCGGTTCGAAGGCGTAGTACGACAGGACCGCAGGCGGCCGGGGCCGCCTACGGTCGTCGCGTGGTTCCGGGGGTGATTCCGGTGTCCCTCCGGACCTCCGACGGAACGATCCGCTCCGGGGAGCTCGGCGCCGCCGACCGTCCGCGAGTGGGCACCTTCGCGCCGTCCCGGGGGCCGGACGTCTCGCTCCCGGGCCCGCGGCTGGAGCGCTGACCGGCGGACTCGGACGGCCCCGAGGGGCGGGGCGACACCGAGGGGCCGCCGGAAGCCGACGGCAGCGGGGGCGTCGTACGGCCGGGCGCGGGCGGCGGGGCGAGCGGGACCGTCGGGCGCGCGGGTGGCTCGGGCGCCGTCGCGCGGAGCGGCAGCGCGATGAGGGCGGCCACGGCGCAGGACACACCGACCCCGGCCGCGGCGCGGAGCAGCCTGCGGCGGGCCGCGGCGCGGCGGATCGCCTCGTACCGGCCGGGGGGCGGGCCGAGGTGGTCGGAGGGGGGCCGCAGGATCACCGCGAGGGGGTCGTCGGGCTCCCGCTCGGGGCCGAAGTACTCCGGGCCGATGTGCTCGGGGCCGAAGTACTCCGGGCCGTCGTACTCCGGGCCGTCCTCAAAGCGTGGGGTCAAGGCTTCTCCTCAGATGGACGCGGAGCAGTTCCCGGGCCGCGTGGAGGTCGGCCTTGACGGTTCCTTCCTTGCGCCCGGTCAGTACGGACACCTCCCGGATCGGCATGTCAGCGTAGTAGTGCAGCAGGATCGGGACGCGCAGCCGTTCCGGCAGCGACTGCACGAGCAGGCGCACCGACGGGTCGGACTCTTCGGTGTGGGGGCGGACGGCGGCTTCCGTGGTGGCACGGCGCATGGCCCTGCGCTCGCGCTCCACCTTGCGCCAGTGGTCCCGGACGAGATTGGCCGCGGTGACGTAGAGGAAGCCGCGGGGCTCCTCCACGGACGTCCAGCGGGCCCAGAGCCGGGTGAACGCCTCGGAGGCGATCTCATGGGCCGTCTCGTCGTCGTCGACGAGACGGCGGCACCAGCCGGCCAGGCGCGGGTAGAGGGCGGCGAACAGCTCGGACGCCGCCCTGTCACGGGACCGTTTCAACGCACTCCATGGTCGTGACGGCACTCGGCCGTGAGGGCACTTCAGCGAGGAGGAGCCCGAGCCGCCGGTGTGGGTTCCACCGGCGGCCCGGGATCCGGGGGTGGATCAGGGGCCCGCGGACGTCAGCGTGGCGAAGACGATCACGTTGTCGAGGTAGCCGTCGCCGGAGCGGGGGCCGCCACAGGTGATCAGCCGCAGCTCCGGGCGGTCCACGTTCCCGTAGACCTCGTCCGCCGGGAAGTCCGCCTTGGCGACGGTCCGTACGGCGCTGACGGCGAACCGGGCCGCCGTGCCGTTCTCCAGGCGCGCCTCGACCCGGTCGCCCCGGCGCAGCCGCGCCAGGTGACGGAAGACCCCGTCGCCGTGGGCGCCGACCGTGACATGGCCGAGGATGACGGACGGGCCGAGCTGCCCCGGGGTCGGCGAGTGCCGGTACCAGCCCGCGCGGTCGTGGGCCGTGACCGGCGGGACCGCCACGCTCCCGTCCGGCGCCAGCCCCAGCCGGATGACCGGGGTGTCGACGCCGATGGCCGGGATCCGCAGCCCGACCGGGACCGAACGTCCGAGGGGACGCGCCGCCTTCACGGGGGTCGGCGGTGGCCTCCTCCCGGAGTGCGGTGCGGCCGTGGTCTGCCGGGCCGGGTGGCCGCCGCAGCCCGCGAGCAGCGAGGCCATCGCCGCGGTGGCGAAGGCGCGCCTGGAGAACGACGTCATGCCCCGGTCGCCCGCCGGCGGCGGACGACGAGGACCGTCGCGCCGCCCGCGGCGAGCACCGCGGCGGCGCCCCCGCCGATCAGCGCGCCCTCGTTCCCGGACGACCCGGCGGACTCGGCCGTCACTCCGGTGTTCGGCGCGCCCTTCGGCACGACGGCGACCTGGCCGCGGTCCCGCTTCTGGGCCGGCTCATCCCTCGGGGCCGGGGCGGCGGAGCTGGGCGTGCGGGTCGGCGCCTCGCTCGGGGCCGGGCTGGCGGAGGCCGCGGGGGTGCGGCGGGGGGCGGGGGTCGCGTCGTCGGCGAACGCGGGCACGGTGGTCGCCAGTACGGCGGTGCACGCGAGTGTCATCGCGCTGAGGACAGTGCGGCGCATGGAGTCGCTCTCTTTCGTCGGTCCGCCCGGCAGTTCGGCGGGCTGGATTACGGATCGAGCGGAGAGACGAGGCAGCGGCGCGGCGCGTTGTAAAGAGATGGCAAAGCGTGTCCGCCGGCCCTGCCGGGACCGGCGGTGGGGCCGAAAAGCGTCCAGGCCGGTCCGTGCGGACCGGCCTGGACGTGGTGCTCGGAGCGGATCAGACGAGGTCGAACCGGTCCAGGTTCATGACCTTGACCCACGCCGCGACGAAGTCGTGCACGAACTTCTCCTTGGCGTCGTCGCTCGCGTAGACCTCCGCGAGGGCGCGCAGCTCGGAGTTGGAGCCGAAGACGAGGTCGGCACGGGTGCCGGTCCACTTGACCGCGCCCGAGGCGTCACGGCCCTCGAACGTGGTCTGGTCCTCGGACGTGGACTTCCAGGTCGTGCCCAGGTCGAGCAGGTTGACGAAGAAGTCGTTGGTCAGCTTGCCCGGGGTCTCGGTGAGGACGCCGTGCTTGGACCCGTTGTGGTTCGCGCCCAGTACGCGCAGACCGCCGACCAGGACGGTCGTCTCGGGGGCGCTCAGGGTGAGCAGGTTCGCCCGGTCCAGCAGCAGGTACTCGGCCGGGAGGCGGTTGCCCTTGCCGACGTAGTTGCGGAACCCGTCGTGCGTCGGCTCCAGCGCGGCGAACGACTCGGCGTCGGTGTGCTCGTCGCCCGCGTCGACACGGCCCGGGGCGAAGGCCACCTCGACCTCGACACCGGCGTCCTTGGCGGCCTTCTCGACGGCGGCGGAGCCACCGAGGACGATCAGGTCGGCCAGGGAGACCTTCTTGGCGCCGGAGTTGAACTCGCCCTGGATGGTCTCCAGGGTGCGCAGGACCTGCGCGAGCTCGTCCGGGTTGTTGACCTCCCAGCCGCGCTGCGGCTCCAGGCGGATCCGGGCGCCGTTGGCGCCACCGCGCTTGTCGCTGCCGCGGAAGGAGGCGGCGGACGCCCACGCGGCGCCGACCAGCTGCGAGACGGTCAGACCGGAGTCGAGGATCTTGGCCTTGAGCGCCGTGACGTCGGCGGCGTCGATGGCCTCACCCTCGGCCTCGGGCAGCGGGTCCTGCCACACCAGGGTCTCCGCCGGGACCTCCGGGCCGAGGTACAGCGACTTCGGGCCCATGTCGCGGTGGGTCAGCTTGTACCAGGCGCGGGCGAAGGCGTCCGCGAACTCCTGCGGGTTCTCGTAGAACCGGCGGGAGATCGGCCCGTAGATCGGGTCCAGCTTCAGCGAGAGGTCCGTGGTGAGCATCGTCGGGCGCTGCTTCTTGTTCGGGTCGAAGGCGTCCGGAACGATCTCCGGGGCGTCCTTGGCCACCCACTGGTTGGCGCCGGCCGGGCTCTTGGTGAGCTCGTACTCGTACTCGAAGAGGTTCTTGAAGAACCCGTTGCTCCACTGGGTGGGGGTGGTGGTCCAGGTGACCTCGAGGCCGCTGGTGATGGCGTCCTTGCCCGCGCCCGTGCCGTGGGTGCTCTTCCAGCCGAGGCCCAGTTGCTCCATCGGGGCGGCCTCCGGGTCCGGGCCGACGGCGTCCGCGGGGCCCGCGCCGTGGGTCTTGCCGAAGGTGTGGCCACCGGCGATGAGGGCGACGGTCTCCTCGTCGTTCATCGCCATCCGGCGGAAGGTCTCCCGGATGTCGCGGGCCGCGGCGATCGGGTCCGGGTTGCCGTTGGGGCCCTCCGGGTTGACGTAGATCAGGCCCATCTGGACCGCGCCGAGCGGGTTCTCCAGCTCGCGGTCGCCGGTGTAGCGCTCGTCGCCGAGCCAAGTGGTCTCCGGGCCCCAGTAGACGTCCTCCTCGGCCTCCCAGACGTCCGCACGGCCACCGCCGAAGCCGAAGGTCGTAAAGCCCATCGTCTCCAGCGCGACGTTGCCGGTGAGGACCATGAGGTCGGCCCAGGAGATGCTCTGGCCGTACTTCTTCTTCACCGGCCACAGCAGGCGGCGGGCCTTGTCGAGGCTCGCGTTGTCCGGCCAGCTGTTGAGCGGGGCGAAGCGCTGCTGACCGGCACCGGCGCCGCCACGGCCGTCGCTGATGCGGTAGGTGCCGGCGCTGTGCCAGGCCATACGGATCATCAGCGGGCCGTAGTTGCCGAAGTCCGCCGGCCACCAGTCCTGCGAGGTGGTCAGCACCTCGGCGATGTCCTGCTTCACCGCCGCGAGGTCGAGGGCCTGGAACGCCTCGGCGTAGTCGAACTCCTCACCCAGCGGGTTCGCCGCCGGGGGGTTCTTGGCGAGGATCTTCAGATTGAGCCGGTCCGGCCACCACTGACGGTTTCCGCCGCCCTGCGTGGGGTGGGGAGCACGCCCGTGCGCGACCGGGCAGCCCCCCGCTTCCTCTGTCTTCGGGTCTACGACGATTGCCTCATGGTTCTCGGACATGGAAATCCTTCCACGCTAGGGCGGATCATGGTGCTCAGGAACTGGTGGCGGTGGAACAGGCGGGGCACTGGCCCCAGTAGATGACCTCGGCCTCGTCGATCGAGAAGCCGTGGTCATCGGACGCGGTCAGGCAGGGTGCCTCACCGGCGGCGCAGTCGACATCGGCGACGGCACCACACGACCGGCATACGACGTGGTGGTGGTTGTCCCCGACGCGTCCTTCGAACCGGACGGGGTTGCCGGCCGGTTCGATACGGCGTACGAGGCCCGCCGCGGTCATCGCGTGCAGGGCCTCGTACACGGCCTGGAGGGAGATGTGGCCGACACGGTCGCGTACCCCGGAGGCGATCGCCTCGACCCCGAGGTGATCACCGTCCCGGACGGTCTCCAGCAGGGCGACCCGAGCCGCCGTCACCCGCAGGCCGGCACCGCGCAGCTCCTCGGCAGTGGTCGGAGTCTGGGATGCGGTCATGGCGCAGAACCTACCCGTATAAACACGAAGGCTACAAGGAAACGAGCCGTTAAGGTCTGACTCCGCCAAAAATTTTGCCCTGATTCAGCCCGATTTTCTCCTCCTGGCGCTCAGAGGCGCTTGGCGCTGCGGAAGAGCCCTGCGTAGAAGCCGTTGCCGTCGATCCGGGAGACACCGCCGTTGTCACCGATGGTGGGGCCGTTCTGCTCCTTGCGGCTGGAGACGAACACGCGGTGGCCGTCGGTGTCCAGCCCCAGGTACAGCGCGACATGGTCCATATGGTCGGCGGTGCGGTGATCCATCTTGAAGAACAGCAGGTCACCGGGTTGGAGAACATCGATGTTGGTGGGCCGGGTGTACCAGGGGCCGGGGCCCTGGATCTTGATGATGTCGACGCCGACCTTGGAGCGGGCCATGCCGTTGGCGGTGCGCGGCAGGCCGTCGCCCACGACGTTGTTCGCCATCAGGGGGTAGCGGGCCCGGTAGCCCATGACCATGCGGATGAAGCCGGAGCAGTCCAGCGCCCGGTAACGCTCCTTGCGCGCGGCCATCGTGGTGCCGTCGCGGAAGGTGTAGGAGATGCCCAGGTAGTCGTAGAAGTCGTTCTGTTCCAGCCGGTCCACGCCGTCCGGTTTGAAGGGCCCGAAGACCGCGTCGCCCGCGTACGGGATGCCCTGGGCGTCCTTCTTGACCGGCGCGCCCGTCACGTACTGGAAGGCGATCGCGAAGAGGTCCTCCTTCTTGCTGCCGTAGTTCTCCTTGAACCAGTCCTTGAACCACTGCTCCTTCTCGGCGCCCTCGGCCCACGGCTCGGGCATCAGCCGCACCCAGTCCTCGCTGATCACCTTGGACTTGGTGTTGGTGGGCTCGCTGAAGGTGCGGGAGGGGCCGCGCAGGGTGGCGGTGCGGGCGCGGTCGGTGAAGGTGGCGAGGATCTGGCCGTTGTCGCCGCGCAGGATGGTGCGGGCGGGGTTCTTCAGCCGCTCCCAGGTCTGCTTGCCCCGCTGCTGGCCGGTGCCGTTCTCCAGGTTCGGCTCGTCGATGACGGCCTGGGTGCCGGGCGTCTTGTCCTGCTCGTCCTTCCTCAGCTCCACGGTCAGATAGCCGCTGGCGCCGAGCAGCGCGAGCACGGTGACGGCGTGCAGTACGGGGCGTTTCTTCTTCAGTGGCATGGGATCGGCTCCGGTGGTGGGTCAGGCGGACGGCATGACGCCGAGGAGGATTCCGGCGGTGAGGACGACATAGGCCATCAGCGTCACCGACCCGGTGGACAGCAGGGTGGCCCCCCGGGGCTGGCGGACCAGCTGGTAGGCGATCAGGCCGGGGACGATGAAGCCGAGGGTCTGGTTCGCGTACATCAGCGGGAACTCGAGCGACAGGATGATCATCACGGTCGCCTGGAGGGTCACGCCGAGCAGGACGACCGCCGCGAAGAGCCGCTTGCCGTAGAGGATCACGTACTTCTGCATCAGCAGCGTGCCCACGTAGGTCAGCACGGTGACACCGACGACCATCGCGGCCCGCTGGAGATCCTCGACGAGGGTCAGCGCCAGCCAGCCCGGGGTGATCATGCCGCCGGGCGAGAGGTTGGTGGTCAGGTAGCAGACCAGCGAGAAGAGCAGCCCGATCGCGATGCCGATGGCGGCGATCTCAGGGGTGAGGACGGAGGGGATCAACGGTGCTGCTCTCCTGGGTTCTGCCACTGCTGGGAGTCGTCGGCGGGCGGGGCGGGCGGGACGCGCGGCTCGAACAGGCCGCGGGACTGCGGGGCGTCGGAGGCCGGTACGACGGCGGGCCACGGATCCCGGGAGCCCTGGTCGGGTCCCGGCTGCGGGTACGGCCGCTCGGGGGTGCGCTGAGCGGGTACGCGCGCCTGGGCCGCCGCGTACCGGGTCTCGTACGCCTCCGGGTAGCCCTGGTAGGGGTCGAGGCGGGGCGCGTACAGCTGGACCGTGTCCACGTGCTCGACATGGCGCTCGCCGCCCGCCGGTGCGGCCGGTGCCGCCGGTGCCGCCGGGGTGTCATCGGCGCTCTCGTCGGGCGGCAGCTCGGCGAGGTGCTCCAGGAGGATCTCGCCCTGGCCGTGGATGTTGCCGATGGCGACCAGGGAGGAGTCGGGGCCGAGGCGGCCGAGCAGCTCGGCCATGAACTCCTCGGGATCCCGGCGGTCGCCGCCGAGGTCGACCGCGCGGTCCCGGTACTGGGCCGGGATGGCGTCGATGGCGGACTTGGCCGGGTGGCCGATGACGAAGACCTGCTCGGGGTCGAGATCGGGGATGATCTCGCCCATCTGGCCATTGCGCTCGACCCGGTCGGGGCGGCAGTTGATGACCACGTTGAGCGGGCGGTGGATGGCGCCGAGGTCGAGTAGCTGGTTGATGTTCATCAGCGTCGACTCGGGGTCGTTGGCCGCGAAGACGTTGGCGAAGCGCAGCTTCTTGCCGTCGTCGGTGGCGTACCGCTCGACGGAGAGGACGCCGGGGTCCGGCGGAGCGTCGTACATGCCCTGGAGGGCGGTCGCGCGGTCCACGCCCACCAGCTCGGCGACGGTGAGCGCGATGGCCACGTTCTCCTTGAAGGTGAACCAGCTGAAGCCGCGCAGCTCCTCGTCGCTGACCGTCGTGGGGTCGGCGTAGATCAACTGGCAGTTCCGGGCGTCCGCCTCCTCCTGGAGGATGTGGAAGCGGTCCTGCTCGGCGGTGACGCAGATGCCGTTCTCCGGCATGGACCGGCACAGCGAGCGCGCCACGTCGTCCAGCGTGGGGCCCATCTCGGCGAGGTGGTCCTCGCGGACGTTGCACAGCACGCCGATGGTGGAGCGGATCAGCTTGGACTGGTTGATCTCCTGGAGCGCCGGCATGACCGCCATGCACTCGATGACGAGCGCGTCCGGGTTGTAGGCGGCGGCGCGGCGCACGATGCCGATCTGCTCCACCACGTTGGCGATGCCGAACTTGCGGTAGACGGGCTCCTCGGTGGCGTCCGGGTGGATGAAGCGGGCCGCCGTACCGGTGGTCTTGGCCACGGTGGTCAGCCCGCCGCCGCGCAGGGCGCCCGCGCACAGCCGGGTGATGGAGGACTTGCCGCGGATGCCGTTGACCAGGACCCGGGTGGGGATCACGTCGAGGTTGGTCTGGTGCCGCCGCTGTTCGACGATGCCGGCGATCAGCAGGACGGCCTCGCACACCACGAGAACGGTGTAGAGGAAGAGCACGGTGGGTCCTCAGTTCCTTCCGACGCCGGCGGGGGTCCGGCTGCCGCCGTCCCGTTTGCGGGGCTGTCCCTGGAGCTGCTGCCGGATCAGCTCCAGGCTGCGGACCACGGCGCCGACCTCGTCGTGGTGGCGTGGGAACAGCACGGTCTTGCGGTCGCCCGCGGCGAGCGCCTCGGCCTGTCCGGCCAGGGCGCGCAGGGGCCGTACGACGACGATGTGCAGCCAGCCCAGACAGGCGGCCGCGGCGGTCAGCCCCAGCAGTCCGGCCAGCACGGTCCGGTTCTGCAGGCTGTACTCGGGGATCGCCAGGCCCGAGGCGGGCTGCCAGCTGGCCAGGCTCCACTGGAGCGACTTGGCCGCGCCGCCGCCGCTGAACGGCGCGGCGGCCGCGACCCGTACCGTGCCGCCGCGCTGGACGGTGGCGCCTGCCTGCTTGGTGGCGAGCAGCGAGTTCATGTACGACGGCGCCTTCTCGAAGGCGATGTAGCCGGAGTCGCCGCCGATGACCCGGCCCTTGGCGTCCACGACGCGGACCTCGCCCATGCCCTGGCGGCCCAGCAGCGCGTTGACGAACTCGATGCGGAACTCGCCGACGACGGCGGCGCCGTCCCGGCCGGGTGCCTGGGCGGTGGCGGTGACCACGGGCTTCTTGCCGCCCTCGCCGGTCACCTCGATGGCCTGCTTCGAGGGGCCCTTCCCGTCCTCGTGGTGGGGGCCGTCACCGGCCCGCGCCAGGATCTCGCCGTCGGCGCCGAGGACGTACATCGACTGGTAGCGGTCGTGGTCCTGCATGGTGCGCTCCAGGACCTTCTTCATGTCCTCGGGCGTGGTGCGGTCCCCGATCAGGGCGGCGACCGCGGACAGGTCCGCGTGGCCCTCGTTGAGCGCGCGGCGGACCCGGTCGCTGAGGGTCACGGTGCGGGACTTCTGGTCGTGGACGATCTGGGCCGGGACCTTGACGGAGGAGTCGGCGCGGTTGAGCACCAGCATCAGCGGGACCGACCAGACGAGCAGCAGGACGGCGCAGACGGCGAGCAGGGCGCGGGCGCCCAGGCCCTTGCGCACGGCCGGGCGCTCGACATCGGCGGGTTCGCCCTGGAGCTGCCGGCGCAGCCGCTCGAGTGCGGCGCCCACCCGGGCGGCCTCGCCGGCCCTGGGCACGCTCACCGGGCGGGCGAGGTCGCCGCGGGTGAGGCGGCGGCTCTCCAGGAACAGCCGGATCAGCGGGCGCTGCACGGTGCCCAGCAGCACCATCACCGCGAGCCCGCCGATGAGCAGCAGGGCACCGGCGGCGGCCACGCCGAAGGCGGGGCGGGTGATCTGGGAGACCTTCGCGGCGACGTCGACCTCGGTGACGACGGTGAGGCCGAGGCTGCTGGCGGTGGTGGGCTCACCGGGCTGGGGCGGGGTGAGCGTGGCGTAGCCGCCGATGGTGCGGACGTCTTCGGCGGCGCCCCCGGTGAGGTGGCCGCTGACGCCGGTGTAGCCGCCCGCGCCGGGCTCCTTGGCCTTGATGGGGTGCTGCCGGCCCTTGCGCGCGGCGGTCTTGGCGAAGGAGGCGAGCTGCTTCTTGGCCCGCTCGCCGTCCAGGGCACCGTGGCTGGTGAGCAGCCGGCCCGTGGAGTCGACGACGCCGATGGCGCGGCCCGGCCCCAGGTCGACGCCGGGGAAGCTGAGGGTGCTGGAGGCGACGAGCAGTTGCTGCGGCTGCCCCTTCCAGGACAGCAGGGCGGGGATGATCAGCCGGGTCTGGCCGTTCTCCAGGCGCACCATGCGCGGGGCCAGCCCGTCATCGCGGGAGAGCTTGCTGAGATCGATCGCGGTGAGCGGGACGTTCTCGCCGCGGGCGGCGAGCATCTTGCCCGACTTGATCTCGATGACGGCGGTGCCACGCCACTTCTGGTAGACCTCACCGACCTTGTCCAGGACGGTGTCGGCGGAGACCGGCTTGCCCTCGTTGAAGAGGGTCGCGGTGCCGGTGAGGTCGGTGACCGACTCGTCGAGCGACGCCCGCAGCGCGATGGCGCCGTCCTCGGCGACGTACTGCTGCGAGGTCAGGACCGCCTTGGGAACCAGGGCGTTGTCCGGTTTGCCCAGGGTGAGGGCGGTGATCCCCGCGAGGGAGAGAAGCAGGACCGACAGCACCGCTATGGGCGGACGAATACCACCAATAAGCGACATGTCGGCCCTTCGGCGGACCTTGTGCCGCCGCTTCGAACGCGAAGCGGCCACGGATGGGCTCCTCTCATGCAACTCACACCACACAGAGCGCACTCGAGTGCGATCCGGACCGTCAGACAGCCAGACGGATCAAAGGGTTGCACATCTTAAAGAAAAAACGAGAAAATCTGTTTGCTCATCATCAAGGCTGGGCAAACGACGGTCTTGCATTCTTTGCCAGTAGTTCACCTGGAGGTCATTCTTCGCCCGTCTCGTCCCGATATGCCCTTGTAAAGCGGGTGGTTACGATGAGGCGGTCATGGCGGAGATACGAGCGAGGGCGATCATCGTGGCAACCGTCACGGTCGCATTCGGCCTGCTTGTGGCCGCATTGAGCGCATATACGGTCGCCCGGTCGTCCGGAGACGACAACGGCCGCGCATCGGACGGTATCCGGGCCTCCCAGGTCCCGCTGGAGCGCAGGATCACCGATTTCACGGCCGGGCTCGACCCCGACGGCGGCTACCTGGAGCCGCGCCGCGCCGAACGCCGGGACGTCGCCGACGCGGTGGGCCTGATCCTCGACGGACACCCGGACCGCGCCCATCCGCTCCTCGCCGACGTCGGCTTCCGGCTCCGTACCCTCACCGACACCGGCACCGGCCGCCGCTACGCCGAGCTGTCCGACCGCACCCAGGACGGGCCCGACCCGCGCGGCTGGGCCCGGGTCTATGTGGACCTCTCCGCGCCCGTCCGCTGGTCGGTCCAGGTACCGCATCCGGTCTCCGACGCGGACACCGAACGGCTGGGCGCCCGCGTGCTCCTGGACTCCCCCGGCGGCGTCCTGGTGCTCGCGGGCGCCCACCGCAGGGCCGGGGACGGCGATGCCGCCGACGCCGCCCACCGCACGGACTCGGTCTTCGACGCGGTCTGCGACGAGCTCGCCCGGCGCGGGCTGCCCGGCGTCCAGCTTCACGGCTTCGCGGATGACTCCGCGCCGGGCCGGGACGTCGTCGCCTCCACCGGCAGCGGCCGGGCGGGCCGCCCGGACGCCCGCCGCCTCGCGTCCGCCCTGACCGCGAGGCACTTCTCCGTCTGCCGCGCCTGGGTCCGCAGTTGCCCCCTGGAGGGGCGCGACAACGTCCAGGGCCGCAGGGCCGCCACCGAACATGTGCCGTTCCTGCACATAGAGTTCGCTCGGTCGGTGCGCGAGAGCGACGCACGGATCGGGCGCGCGGTGGCGGCCATCGGCACGGTGACCGGGCGGTGGGCGAGGGACGACGCGGGCTAGGGCCGCCCGGTGGGGCTTTCCCCTCCCCGCCCCTTCCCACTACCAGGGGCTCCGCCCCCGGCCCCCGGGACTCGCCACGGAACCCACCACGCGGCGGAGCCGCATATCGCTGCTGCGGGGAGGGGGCGGATCCCCGGGCCGGGGCAGCGAATCCCCGACCCGGGGGCTGGGGCGGAGGCCCAGTTTCGGGAAGGGGCGGGGTGGGGAACGGCCCGCCGCAGGCGTCCTAGCCCCGGGCCGGCGCCACCGTGAACGCGCTCTCCACCGTCTGCGTCACGCTGTTGCCGCCCGCGTCGGTCCCGGTGACGCGCAGCCAGGCGTCCCGCCCCGCCGCCGCGTCCGGAGTGGTCCAGTCCGCGCGGAACCGCCCCTTGCCAACCGCCGTGACGGCCGCCGCCGTCCACCGCTCGCCGCCGTCGAAGGACACCTCGACCCTCGCCCTGGTGACCGCGGGCGCGGGCGCGGCCGCCGCACCCGGTACGTGCCCGAAGCCGACGACGAGATGGTCGTCACCGACCGGGCTGGTGCCGTCCAGCGCGGCGTCGAGCCGGTAGTGCGGCACGACGACCGGCAGCGCCGAACACTCGGCCGGCCCGTCGTACTCGCCCGCCTCGGACACACAGGTCCAGTTGTCCGGCACGGTCTGGGCACCCGAGTGCCCCGAGGCGAAGGTCCACTCGGTGTGCGTGGTCAGCGACTGGTGGAACTCGCCGTTCGTCCTGGTCTGGTCGTACACCGCCCTGTACGGGGCCGTCCGCGGCGGCACGGTCAGGACGCCGCCGGAGACGCCGTCGCCCTCGTACAGGGTCGTGTCGCCGGAGACCACCGCGAAGTGCGAGGAGGTGATGTCGGACGGGAACGCGAGCGCGTGGTGGCCGCCGGAGTCCATGACCGTGGCCGGGGAGAAGGTGAGGGCGTCGCCCTTGCGGCACGCCGCGCAGTACCACGTCTCGTCCGCGCCGGCGCCCCGCGCGGGCCCGGTGAAGCCCGGGGCCAGCGGGCCGCGCAGCCAGTCGACCGTGGTGGTCCGGCCGGGCCGGAGGGTCTGCTTCTCGGACACGAAGCGCCGCTCCCCGGCCTTGAGCCAGTCGTTGTAGGTGGCGCCGGCCGAGCCGCCCACGTACTCGATCCGCTGCGCCGGCGTCTTGAACGGCTCGGACAGCGCCTCACCGCTCGATTCGTACGGCAGATACATCAGGCGGGCGACCTCTTGGGCACGGCCCGGCGTATCGCTGTGGTAGTTGGTCCGCACGGTGGCCAGTTGGCGTCCGGTGACCCGGTAGTGCTGGTTCTTCGCGATCACACCGGCGGGGTTGGCCAGCTTGAGGTCGTAGGAGTAGGGCGTGGCCGCCTCCGCGGGCGCCTTCCGATGGGTGTAGACGTTGAAGCGCAAGTCACCGGTGGCGACCGGGCGGTTGGAGGGCTGTACGTAGACGGGCGCGCCGCTGGAGACGCCGACGCCGCCGTTGACCGCCACCTCACCCTTGGTGTCGGCGCGCAGGTAGTGGAGGATCAGCTGGTGCTCCTCGGCCGGTCGCGGCGTCGAGAAGGTGACCCGCTCGGTGGCCTTGCGCAGGTCGAGCACGACATCGGTCCCGGTGGCGCCGTCGGGGACGGTGAACTCGGCGGTGGCCAAGCGGACGCCGGTCGACTCGCCCGCGCCGTCGAAGGTCGGGGCGTAGACCATGGCGCTGTAGCGGCCCGCGGGCACCTCGGCCTTCGCCTCGCCGTCGACGGCCTGGAGGGACGGCTCCCGGTAGCGCGTGGCGTCGTCCACGTTGGCCAGCGCGAACGGCGTGGTGCCCGGGAGGGGCTTACCGTCCGTACCGAGCACGGTGACCTTGACCGGGTGGTCCGCCACCGAGTGGCCCCGCCGCGCGTGGTCCGCTCGCGCGTGGTCCGCCACCGAGTGGCCCCGCCGCGTGTCGTCCGCTCGCGTGTGCTCCCCTCGCGCGTGGTCCGCCACCACGCGGTCCCGCCGCGTGTCGTCCGCTCGCGCCGACGGGCGCGGGGCGTCCCGTCCACCCGCCGCGGCGACCGCCGGTACGACGGAGGTGACGCCGCCGAACAGCGGGCCGTCGCCGACGGAGCCCTTCGCCGCCTCGGCGCCGACCTGCTTCGCCAGCGCCGCGCCGAAGGCCGGGCCCGAACGCGGCGCCGTGGCGCCTCCGGTGGCCTCGATCCGTACCGGAGTGGTGGTCACCCCGGCCTCGGCGAGGGCGGAGACGTTGAACAGCGCGGGGTCCAGGGAGCGGCCCAGATACGGCAGCGCGGTCAGCGGAATGACGAAGACATCGTTGTCCAAGCGGCGGGTGACATAGTCCGCCTCCGCTCCCGGCCGCGGCGCCACGACGACGCTCCCGTCCGCGCCGAGCGTGACGCGCTCGCCGGTGACCAGCATGACGGTGTGCGAAGTGGCGTCAGGAACCGGGGAGAACGCGGCAGTTGGGGTGCGTTCCGAGGGCGGCGCGGCCAGGGCGCCGGGAGCCGGGCCCGCCGCCAGCCCGAGGGCGGCGAGGACGCATCCGGTCGCGAGGGCGCGGGCGCCGCGCGCTCCGGCTCCGCGCGCCGCGGTCCGTCTGATCCGTCGGTACCTCATGTGGCAGATCCTTCCGTGACGGGGGATCAAGGACGCTGACGTCCCACAGGTTCGTCCCCGGAGGAGATCACTTACAGGTACGGACCAAAGCTGGCCGAGAAGTGCCGCTCCGAGGCGTTAACCGAGCGTCCGTCACCGCCCGGCCTCTCCGGCCATCTCCCGCCATCTCCCGCCGTCTCCGCCCGCCTCCCCCGTCTCCCCCACTTCCCGCCACCTCCTGCCGCCTCCGCCCACCTCCGCCCGCCTCCCCCACCTCCCTGGAGCGGCCACGGTGAATTAGGCCCTCATCCCTATGGAATTCACGCATCCGCCAAGGCCAACAGAAAGGATCTGTCCCCTTTCCCAGGCAGGAGGAGCCGGTGACCGCCGAAAGATCCAACGCGGAGGAGCCACGCTTAAGCATCCGTGGCCCCTCGCGACGCCTCCCCCTGCGGGGCCGTACCCTTCGTTCGCTGGTGACCGCGCTCACCTTTCCCGTGGCCGGGCTGCTGGCGCTCACCGCGGGAGGGCATCTGCTGCTCCCCTTCGACGGGGTCACCACCCTCGAGGGCAAGATCGCCTCCAAATCGGAGTTCTTCGAGGACGAGAAGGTCCAGCGCATCCTGATGAAGCACGGCATCAGGGTGCACATCACCCGTATGGGATCCCGGGACATCGCCACCACCGGCTTCGACGGCTACGACTTCGCCTTTCCGTCCGGCCAGCCCGCGGCGGACATGATCAAGAATGACCGCAAGAGCAAGAACGCGTACGCCAAGGGGCACTCGGCCTTCGTCAGCCCCATCGTCCTCGCCACCTACCGCGAATACGCCGAAACGCTGCGGGACAACGGCCTCGCCAGGCCACGGCAGGGCATCGGCGCGAACGAGAACAGCCCGCTCTACTACACCCTCAATATGAAGAGGTTCATCGAACTGAGCGCGGGCGGGAAGAAGTGGAGCGATATCGGCATCGAGAAGCACCGGACCACGAACGGCAACCGGATCCTGGCCCAGACCTCGAACATCTGCGAGGCGAACCACGCCGGGACGTATCTGGGGCTGGTCGCCTTCGTCGAGAACGGAAACTCCGTCCCGACGGACAACGCGGCGGCGGACCGTGTGGCCCGGATGATCAAGCCGACCCTGGTGTCCCAGGGGCTCCCCTCGGAGCAGATGTTCAAGACGTACGAGGTGCCCGAGGGAAAGGGGCTCGCCCCGATCGTGGTGGTGTACGAGCACCAGTACTTCGCCTATCAGATACGGCAGCGGCAGCAGACCGGAAGGCCCGACTCGCAGCGGGTGCTGCTCTATCCCTCGACCCAGTTCCTGACCGAGCCCGAGTACATCGCGCTCACTCCCAAGGGCGACCGGCTCGGGGAACTGCTCGCCAGTGATGAGCAACTCCAGCGCCGGGCGATGGAGTTGGGCTTCCGCGTCCTGGACTCCAGCGGCAAGGCGACCAGCACCGAGCTGTACCGCTTCCTGGAGGACCAGGGCATTCCGGCGCCCGCCTCGGCGGCCGACGACACCAAGGCCACGCTGCCGAGCCTGTCGCTGCTGGAACGGATGATCACGTCCGTCGGCGACTGCCCGCCACCGAACCAGACCCCGGAGAACTCCTCATGAGGCGGCGTCCGCACCCCCGGGCTCCTCACCCCCGGCCTCCGCACCCCCGGCCTCCTCGCCGCCGGGTGGTCCTCGCGCTCTGCCTGGCCCTGCTCGGCACGACCGCCACCGCCTGTGGCTCCGGTGACGAGGAATCCACCACCCTGCATGTGCTGGCGAGTTCGGAGCTGCGGGACATGGAGCCGCTGCTGGACGACCTCCGCCGGGACACGGGCGTGAACCTCGACATGGAGTACAAGGCCACCGTGGACGCCGGGGACGGGCTGACGCCGGGCGCGTACCACCACGACCTGGCCTGGCTCTCCTCCGACCGGTACTTCCAGCTCAGGCTCAAGGAGTCCAGGAGCACCGCGAAACCGCTGTCCACCACGACCATGCTCTCCCCCGTGGTCGTCGGCGTGAAGCCGGAGACGGCGCGGGCCCTGCGGGCGAGAGCCAAGGGCGGGCAGGTGTCCTGGGCGGACATCGCCGACGCCGCCGCCGCGGGCTCGGTGCGCTTCGGCATGGCCGACCCCAAACGCACCAACAGCGGCCTCTCCGCACTCGTCGGCGTCGCCACCGCCGCGGCCGGGACCGGCAGCGCGCTGCGCGCCGAGGACATCTCCTGCGACCGGCTGCGCGGGTTCCGCACCGGCCAGAAGCTCACCGCGGACAGCAGCGCCGATCTGCGTGAGCAGTACGTCGCCCACCAGGACCGGCTGGACGCCCTGATCACCTACGAGTCGGAGCTGCTCTCGCTCAACGCCAGCGGCAAGCTCCACGAGAAGCTGGAGATCGTCTATCCGAAGGACGGCATGGTGCTGTCCGACTACCCGCTGCTCCTCCTCGACCCGGCCAAGCGCAAGGCGTACGACAAGGTGGTGAACTGGCTCAAGAGCGCCTCGACGCAGAAGAAGATCATGGAGCGCACACTGCGCCGGCCGCTCGGCGCGGATGTGCGCAGGGACCCGAGGCTGCGGGCGGACATCGGCAACGCGCTGTACTTCCCGGACCAGCGGGCGATCGTGGACCAACTGGTCGAGGACTACGGCGATCCCCGGCTGCCCACCGCCCATCACGTGATCTTCCTCCTCGACTTCTCGACCTCGATGCGGGGTTCGCGGGTGGCCTCGCTGCGCGCGGCCTTCGCCGGACTCAGCGGTGCCGACACCTCCGCCACGGGCAAGTTCGTGCGGTTCTACCAGGGCGAGCGGGTCACCGTGATGCGCTTCGGGGGCCGTGTGCTCGCCGAGCGCGATGTCACCGTCGGCGGGCGGCGGGACCTGGACTCCGTGAAGTCCTTCGTCGCGGCGGACGACTTCGACAACTCCACCGCCATCTGGTCCGCGCTCGACCACGCCTACGGAAAGGCGTCCGGCATCGCCCGCGACCACCCCGGACAGCCCATCTCCATCGTCCTCATGACGGACGGGGAGAACACCTCCGGCATCACCCGCCAGGAGTTCGAGCGCCGGTACGCGGCACGGACGGACACGGTCCGCGGCGTCCCCACCTTCCCGCTGCGGTTCGGCGAGGCGGACACCGCGGAGCTGACCCGGGCGGCGCGTACGACCGGCGGGCGCATGGTGGACGCGGGTGCCCGCTCCCTTCCCGACGCCTTCAAGGAGATCCGTGGCTGTTGACAGCGGAATGTGGTGGAGCGTCTGGTGGCCCTGGATGCTCGTGTGGCTGGTGACCGCGGTGAGCCTGATCGTCGCCGTGGCCTGGCTGGCGGTCCGGGTGCACCGGTACCGCAAACGGCTCAGATCGAGCCCGGAGAAGCCCACCGAGGGCATCTGCCTCTACCTCCACGACCGGGCCATCATGAACCTGTACGAGATGGGCCGTTACGAGAAGGCGCTGGAGCGGGAGGTCCAGCACCGGATCACCCGCACCGCGGACGGCTCGCTGCGGGCCCGGCTCTTCGGCGTGGGCGTCAGCGGCGGCCGGAACGTCAGCCGCGAGGAAATCAGCATGTACATCGAGAGCGCCAAGCCCATCACGGCGATCGGCCTCATCGTGGACACCCTCGAACGGACCGACGCCATCGTCCACGGCGATCTCAGGACCGGCACCATCACCCGGAACCACGCCCTGGAACGGGCCCTGGACACGATCGACCGCCCGGGCCCTGGGGCCGCGGAGAGCGTCCGGCTGCGCGACATCGAGGACTTCGTCTCCATCAGGGGCCGGTTCCGGAAGGCCGGCCAGACCCCCGAGCGCACCGTCTTCCTCGCCCCGTACGGCGACCCGGAGGACCCCGCCGAAGGGCCCCAGGTGCGCGTTCTGTGCGCCACGGACGGGCTGCGCAACGACGACAGCCATGAGGGCACGTTCCCGGCGCGCTGCCTGGGCAAGGTGCGGGACTGGAACCCGGGGAAAGGCGAGCTGACCATCGAGGCCATCGCGATCTTCAGCTAGCCCCAGGGCATCGGGCCGATGTCCGGGAGAAGCCCCGCAATGACCCGCTATCAGGGGGAGCGGCCGGATTTTCCAACGTACTGTACACATCGGAAACTGCCGTTAACCGGACGGTATTCACAAAGGGCTTTTCCCAGGGCTTCTCAGCACAATGGGCGGTGACTTCTCAAAACACCAAAGTTTTTGGCGACATTTGGCGTCCCGGCGCTGTCCTCTGACGACACGGCTGTTTTACGTTTCTCTTTTCTCGCACCACCACGCACAGCACCACCAGGCACACTTACAGGGGAACCGTGCTCACTCAGGACTCGACCACACAAGGCGCCTCGAGCGCATCGGATACGGAAGCGCCACGGACCGGTGAGCGGCCCAAAGCGCCCGCCCGGTCCAAGAAGGCCGCCATTCTCGGCTGGGTCGTCACGCTCAGCCTCAATGTCGTCGCACCGATCGTCACGTACCACGCACTGCGCGACCACGGCTTCAGCGAATTCGCCGCGCTGCTCATCAGCAGCGCCTGGCCGGTGGTGGACGGGGCCGTCCACCTCGCCTGGCGCCGCCGTCTCGATGAACTCGCCATCGTCACCTTGGTGTTCATCGTCATCACGGCCGTGGTGTCGACCGTCGGCGCGCACTCGGCCCGCGCGCTGCTGATCAAGGACTCGTGCGTCACCGGGCTGTTCGGGGTGCTCTGTCTGGCGACGCTGCTGGCGCCGCGCCCCCTGATGTTCTACCTGGGGCGCAAATTCGCCACCGACGGCACCGAGGCGAGCACCGCCTGGTGGAACGGCCTGTGGCACGTCGATGGCTTCCGCAAGGCCATGATGACGATGACGACCGTCTGGGGCGTGGCCTACTGCCTCGAGTCCGCGGTCCGGGTCGTGCTGTCGTACACCCTCAGAACCGACACCATGGTGATCCTGAGCCCGGTCCTGATCTACGCCGTGCTGGCCTCCCTCGGCACCTGGACGGCCCTGTACGGCAAGCGGTCACGCCGCAAGGGCCAGGCCCGCGCCGCCGCGGCGGCAGCGGCGGCGGCGGAAGCCGAGGCGAAGGCGGAGCCGGCGGCGGCCGAGAGCTGACCGCGCGTCTGATGCCGATCAGCCGGGCGCGGCGAAACTCCGGCGTCCGGCACCGGGTCGGTGTGGGAAGCTGTTCGCCAGTCGAACGCGGGCGGGGGCCGTGGCGGTCGTCGAGAGGAGCACTGCGTTGACGGAGAACGGCTTCCGCGCCGAGGAGATCGATACCAGCAGGCCGCACCCCGCGCGGATCTACGACTACCTGCTGGGTGGCAAGAACAACTACGAGGTGGACCGCGAGACCGGTGACCGGCTCGCGGCCACGGCGCCCGAGGTGTGGAGCGGCGTACGGGCCAACCGCGACTTCCTGCGGCGCGCCGTGCGGTATGTGGTCGGCGACGGCATCCGGCAGATCCTCGACATCGGCACCGGGCTGCCCAGCTCCCCCAATGTGCACGAGATCGCCCGCGCGTCGGCGCCGGACGTGCGCGTCGCGTACGTGGACAACGACCCGATCGTCAACACGTACGCCAATGTACTGCTGCGCGGCTCGGCCGCGACCAGCATCGCGCTCGCCGATCTGCGCGATCCGCGGGCCATCCTGGACCACCCCGAGGTCCGCCGAGTCATCGACTTCGACCAGCCGGTCGCGGTCCTCCTCGTCGCCGTCGTCCACTTCCTCACCGAGGCGGACGAGCCCGGACGGGTCGTCGCCACCCTGCGCGACGCGCTGCCGGCCGGGAGCTTCCTGGTGCTCTCCCACGTCACGGGCGACTTCGCCGACCGCAGCGCGGCCTCGGCCGTCTACGACAATGCCACCGCCACCTTGAACCTGCGGTCCCGCGAGCGGATCGAGCGGTTCTTCGACGGTTTCACCCTGGTCGAGCCCGGTCTGGCCGAGGTCCCGTTCTGGCGCCCGGACGCCCCGCCGCGGACCGGGCCCGGTGAGATCGGCTTCTACGGCGGCGTGGCGCGCAAGACCGGCTGAACCGCCACGCGCGGGTTCGCGGCCGGCGTCAGGAGGGGCAAGGGGCAGGAGGGGCAGGCGTCAGGAGGGGCAGGCGTTCCTGGCGCCGTTCCGGTAGGTGCGGTAGAGGCCGGGCGCGCCCGGATCGCCGGAGCGGGCGCTCGGCGGGAACTCGACCACGGGCACGGGTTTGCACACGGCCCACTGGTCGTTCTTGCGCGGGCCCTCGAACCCGTACGTCCCCCCGGCGCCGACCAGGCAGGAGCTGCACCCGTCGCCGGCGATGCTCGGAATGATGAGGGTGTTGTACACATCGTCCTTCGTCGGGATGCTCAGCGCCTCCGGCGCCTTCTTGCCGCCCTCGTTGATCTCGGCGAAGGTGCGGTCCACGGCGCCCGCGAGCAGGGTGAAGGCGTCGTGGTACATCACGGCGTAGCCGTCGTCGAGCGGCTTTTCCCCCAGCTTGTGGTGGCTCTGGATCTCCTCGAAGCGGTCCAGGAAGCGGCCGAGCGCCTTCTTGGCCTTGCCCTTCCCCGCCCACCAGGCGGGATCGACGGCCGAGGCGTCGACGATCGTGGCGCGTGCCTCGTCCAGCCATCGGCGGGGCGCGTCCCCGGTGAGCGTGGGCTCCAGGCCAATGCCGACCTTCAGGATGCGCAGCGTCGTGGTGCGCCCGCAGCTGCCCTCCTGCGCCATGCGCTCCATGAAGGCGGGCAGGTCCTGGTCGCGGCCCGCGAAGAAGACGGTGTCGGACTTCTCGTTGCAGATCTTCTGGACGGCGTCGGTGAACCGCTGGGGGATGCCCTTGTCGGTTCCGGAGGTGCCGGTGAAGTTCGAGTTGTGGTTGGTCAGGTCGTACGCGGTGCCGAAGTGCCGTTCGAAGACGCTGCGCAGGTTCTGGGAGTAGACGTCCTCGCCGCGGTTGTCCCAGACCAGGAAGCCTCTGTGCCGGGCCGGCTTCCGGTCCAGGTAGAGCTTGAGGGCGCGGGCGAACTGGTCGTTGTTGGGCGAGGTCTTGAAGAAGTACGGGGAGTTCATGTTGGCCGCGGTGATGACCGGGCCGACGGTGGGGATGCTGTGCTTGCTGAGCGCGGCTATCGCCCTGCGGGTCTCCGGTGTGCTGCTGGGGATGCCGGTCACACCGACCAGCGGCGCCCGGGTGTCCTTGGTCAGCGCGGCCAGACGGTCGACCACGGGCTCCCATTGGTCGAGGTTGCGGCCGTCGGGGGCGAGCAGCAGCTGGTAGTGCGGTCCGCCGAAGCGGTTGGCCTGCCGCTGGGCGGCCAGGGCGCCCGCGATGCCGCGGCGGATCATGTCCGCCGTCATGGCGCTGTGGTCGTCCGCGGTGAAGGGCATCATCAGCGCGATCCGTACGTACGGGATCCTGGGCCCGCTCGGCGGGTCCTCCCAGCCCCGCCTCACCCGGGCGTTCTCGTCCGCCACCGCCCCGATGAGGCTTTCGACGCCCGGGTCCGCCTCGAAGGCTTCCTCGGTGACGCCCACGCAGTCCCCGTCGATGTCCCGCAGGTCGTCACCGCACCTGCCGGGCCCCTGGGCCACGTTGACGGCGATGGAGATCGCGGTGGCGACCAGGGCGCCGATTCCGACGACGGCCAGCCATTCGAGCGGCCCCCACTCGCGAGGATGACGGCGGAACAGACGGAGCAGCATGCTTCCTCACTGACCGGAGATAGGGAAGGGACGCTTCTTCCGTGCCGCCGCCGGCCAGTTGCGGGCCGCCTGGCCCAGTACGGCGTGCCAGGACGGATGGCGCGGTGAGAGATAGGCCAGCTCCTCGCCGACCGCCTTGCACATATCCGGATCCGGCTCGGCGTGCGGCTCGGAGACATGCCACAGGGCGTGCAGCAGCCGGTTGACGCAGCGCTCGATCTCGTGCAGTTCGGCGTACCGGCCGTCGTGCGCGCCGAGGGCGATCTGCATCCGTTCGTCGGTCCACTCCCCGGCCGGTGGGGTGGGCGCGGTGGCGGCGTACTGGAGGCACAGCAGCCAGTGGGCGGCGGCGTGGGCGTCCTTCTCCGACTGGAACTCCTCCGTCAGCATGGCCACCACCGTCTCGGCGTTTCCGGCCGCGAGCGTGTGCCGCAGGGCGTCGGCCTCACCGCTCTCACCGCGCTGGGCGTGGTGCATCCGCAGGAAGCGGTGGATGTCCTGCCAGCTACGGCCGTCCTCGGCCCGCGAGGAGGTGCGGCGCGCCTCGTGCACCAGCAGGGTGCGCAGCAGCGCGTCGGTGACCAACGGCTGGTCGGGCGGGGTCAGTTGCTGCCACTGCTGCTCTTCGAGGTAGTCGGTGGCGGAGTTGGCGGGCAGCTGGTCCGGGCCCTGGAGCCGCAGATGCTCGGCCAGCGCCTCGGCCGCGGTGCTGTCGCGGGCGAGCGAGAGCAGGGTCAGCCGGTCGCGCTGGCGCCGGTCCGGGAGCAGCCGCTCCAGGAGCGCCTCGGTGACCGGGCGGCCGTCCTTCGCGTTCAGCTCGAGGAGGTCCCGCGGGCCCACGCCGCGGCCCCGCTTGGTGGCGTCCAGGACCGCCGCGCACAGCACGGTGGTCACCGCGGGGTGCCCGCCGGTCAGCGAGTGCACGGCGGAGGCCAGATAGGGGTGGAGCGGCCGGGCGGGCCGGGCGGGCACCAGGAGGGGCAGGATGTCGTCCCGGCTCAGCGGGGTGAGCGGGACGGCGAGCAGCCCGGCGGACGGGGCCAGGCCCCTGCGCTGCCAGCCCGAGGACTTCACCAGGTCGGGCAGGTCGCGGCGGACGGCGTCGGACGCGTCCTCCGGTAAGCCGCCGAGGCGGGTGGCCACGACGACGAGCTGCTCGTGGTCGGGGCGTTCGGGCAGCGCGCGGTGTTCGAGGAGGAGGTCGAGGAAGTCCTGTCCGGGCGGGCAGTGGGCGTCGTCGAGCAGGATGAGCGGCCACGGTTCGCGGTTCCACCGCTGGAGCCTGCCGTAGGAGGAGGCCACATCGTGGAGGAAGGCGGCCATCAGGCTCTGCTCGGCCGCGTGCCGGTAGTCGCCGCCGCGCTGGAACCACTCCCCCAGCAGCACCAGCGGATCCTGGCCGTCGGCGCCCCGCGGGAAGCGGCGGCGGTACCACTCCTGGGCCGCGGCCGGCTGGTGCCGGTCGGTGTACTCGGCCACCACGGCGGCGGTGACCGCGTCCCGCCCCCACTCCGCGTCGGCCTCCGCCTCGATGGTCTCCAGACGGCCTTCGACTGCGGTGGCCCAGGCGTGTCTCAGCGCGTTCTCGTCCCCGCCGGCGAGGCGGCAGGCGAGCAGCAGCCGGGCGAACCTCAGACACGCGGCATCGCGCTGCTCTCCGTTGCCGCGGTACCAGCCGGAGACGGCGAACAGGCCGGGCGCCAGAACGGGGAAGCGGCGGCGCAGCGCCGGGGCGAGCCCGCACACCAGCTCCGCGAGGATCTCCACCAGGGTGGCGGCGGTGGGCGCGCCGCCGTCGGCCGGGGCGGGCGGGAAGGCGGCGGATTCGGTGGCCACGGCCCGTACGTGGGCCAGCGGCAGCCGGTCCCGATAGCGCGCCGCCAGCTCCTCGAGGACGGCGCTGCGCCCCATGCCGTGGTACCCCGTCAGCAGCACCACGGGCAGATCGCCCTGGTGCTCCCGGCCGGTCCGGGACCGCTCGTCGTAGGCCAGGCCGGTCAGCCGGGGAACGAGCGAGCGCAGCACCGGGTCCCGGCCATAGAGCGGTGACCCTTCCGATACGCGCATCCCGTTGCGACCCGCCTCAGTCGTCCTCTGCTGCCCGGCAGCCGTGACCTCGGAGACGGGCGGCACCGCTCCCCCGAGACATCAGCCGCTGACATCCGTACCAACTACGCCTACAATCCTGAATTTACCCCTTGGGTAAACATCCCACCAGGTGAACGCCGCACCGTCGGAGACAGTGCCGGTCAGGGGTGCGGATAGATGTCGAGGTCGACGCTCTCGGGGAGCGAGTCCGTGCCGCGGATCTCGCCCGGGTAGACCAGCCGCACCCGGCGCAGCCGCCGCAGTCCGGCGAGGGAGGCCAGATCCAGCTCCGCCACCTGCGACAGATGGATCTCCTCAAGTCCCGGGAGCCGCCGGGCGATGCGCCGCAGCGGAACCGCGACACCGGCCCTGGCCCACACATCCAGGTGGGTGACCTGGGGTATCTCGGTACGGGGCGCGAACAGCAGCATGCTCAGCTGCTGCGGGGAGAGCGTCAGCTTGCGCAGCTGGGGCAACTCGGCGATGAGGGAGCCCCATTCGTCCGGTGTCAGCCGCTCGCTGGCGTCCTGGAGCCGCAGCTCCTCCAGCTCCCGGCACTCCACGATCCCCGCGAGCTGCGCCGCCGACGACGGCAGTGAGAGCAGCCGCAGCTCGGCGGGGCGCGGCAGGTCGGACAGGCCGCGCCAGGGCACCTCGGGCCCGACGAGGAGCCCTTCGAGACGGGGGCAGTCGGCCAGCTTCAGCAGCGGTTCGAACTGCGGCAGGTCCCGCAGCTCCAGCCGCCGCAGCCGGGGCAGCCGGGCCAGCGGCCCGGGGTCCTTCACGTTCCGGCAGCCCTGGAGGGCGAGGGTCTCGAGACCGGGGTAGGCGGAGAGCAGATCGAGGTCCTCCAGTTGGAGGGTGTTGCGCAGGCGCAGCTCGCGCAGATGGCGCGGGTCGAGCGCGGCGCGGATCGCCTCGGGGGCGAAGTCGCCGTGCAGGCCGACGCGTTGATAGCCGGACATGGTGCGCAGGGCCTCAAGCTCGGCGTGGGAGCGCACCGTGACGAGCTCCTCGGGTGCGGTGTCGAGGAGCGGCCGTACGATCTCCTCGGCGTACACCTTGGTGTCGAACCGGTCCCAGTGGGCGAGGAGTTGAGCGCGCACCGCGGGCTGGCCGGTGCCCAGGAACTCCCGGAGCCTGGGGATGGCGGCGTCCCCGCCGATCTGGCAGATCGCGTGGACGGTGGCCAGTTCCTCGTCGCCCTCCAGGTCCTTGGCGTCGGGCAGCAGGCCCAGCAGCAGCGGGCCGGTCTGCGCCAGGGACCTGGCCTCCCGCAGACTGCGCGGCGGAAGCAGCCGCGCGGCCCGGTCCTCGATGGCCTCGCGGACCGTGGGCTCCAGGCGGGTGGCCTGTTCGAGGGAGGCGAGCGCGAGGAGCCGTAACCGCGCCTGGACCGTGGCGTCCTGCTCCCGGTCGCCCCGCTCGCGCAACCGGGTCAGCAGGTCGGCACGCTCTTGGTGTCGAGCCTGTGCGACGGCCATCTGCACCACGTCCTCCCACTGGTCCAGGTGTGCGTTGTTCACCAGCATGCCCATATCGCGCTCTTCCAGCACGGCCCTGGCGCCCAGGAAGTCCTGGAAGGTGCGGTGGATGAAGTTGACCGCGCCCGGGGCGGGTTCGCGCAGCAGTCCGGAGCGCTCCAGCAGATGCTGCAGGGTCTCCTCCGCCGTGCCGACTTCCGCGAGGCGGGGCACGGACGGCTGCAGCCGCCGCACCACGTTCACCGCGTCCGGGCGGTCCAGCTGGGTCCGCTCGTTGCGGATCAGCCAGTACGCGAGCCTCTGGAGCGGCTCGGTGGCCGACTTCTGGTCCAGGACGGGCTTACGGCTGCGCCCGTAGACCTCGCGCTCCAGGTCGCGCCGCTCCAGGAGCATGGACAGGGCCGCCTCGTACAGGGAGGCGCGGCCCTGGGGCAGGAAGCCGCGCCGCTCCCGGTGCAGGGCGCAGATCAGGCCGCACATCAGCGGATTGGTCGCCAGGCGGCTCAGCTCGGGGCTGCCGCGCAGCGACTGGGTGAGCGAGTCGCCGAGCTCCTGCGAGGCCCCGGCGGCCGTGTGCCAGCGCCGGATGAACTGCTTCATGTCGGCGGGCCGCATCGCGGCGAGCGCGAACTCCTGGAAGCCCTCGCGGGCCAGCCAGCCGCGTTCGAGGGCGGCGGGGCGGGAGGTGAGCAGCCACAGATTGCCGGGGAAGACGGCGAGCAGCTTCTTCAGCCAGGCCCGCACCCGGGCCCGGTCGTCCTTCGGGATCTCGTCGGCCCCGTCGATCAGGAGCACTCCGCGCCCATGCCGCAGCACCCGCGCGGCCCAGCCGTCGGGCTCGGTGCCCACCAGCGGGCAGCCGATCCAGCGCAGGAAGTCGTCGGGCATCGGCAGCTCGGAGTCCTTGCGCGCCAGGGTGCGCAGCGGCAGCACGAAGGGCACCCGCCCGAACAGCTGGGACAGCCCGCCCGGCACCCGCTCCTGCTGTGCCGTGGAGAGGGCCAGCCACTGGACGAGGGTGGTCTTGCCGGTGCCGGCGACCCCGCGCAGCAGGACCCGCTCATGGGTGGCGAAGACCGCCTCGGCCGGGCCCGGGGCCCGCTCGGTCTCGGTGTCCCGGTCGGCGCCCGGCTCGCCGTTCACCACCGGCACCCGGTCGGTGCCATCGCGGTACGGCCTGGCCTGGAGGCTCAGATACGCGGTCTCCAGCGGCCAGTCCTGACCGTCCGGTTCGCGCAGGTCCACGCCGTAGATGGTGAGCCTGCCGTGACACTCGACGACGTAGCGCGCGTACTCCTCCTCGAACTGTTCGTCCTGGCGGCTGATGTCGGGCAGCCGCCGCAGGATGGCGTCCAATTTCTCGCTCTGCTCCCGGATCTCGCGGCTCTGCTCGATCTGGGCTCGGGCCGCGAATCCGGGCCGCTGGCTGAAGAAGCGCATGAGGTGGACGCAGGCCGTCTCCAGGAGGCGGTCGTGGAAGCGGGCGGCGTCGTCGCCGAGGAGCCTGCGGGTGTCGGGGCCCGCGCGCCGGGACAGCTCGGCGGCCAGCCGCTCCGGGCCGAGCGCGAAGGCGTGCATGTCGTCCATGTCGAGATCGCCGAGCGCGTGCAGGGTGCGGGTCAGCGCCTGCCCCACGGAGTCGTGCTCATCGGCGCCGATCGGCGGGTCGTGCGGCCCGGCTGCCCGCACGGCGCGGCGGACCAGCTCACGGGCGAGCTTGTGCAGATCGTCCTCGGTGAGGGTGCGGTGCTCCTTGGCGAAGGAGACCAGCCGGCGGATCGGTACGGGCCGTTCGCCGTACTCCGCGGCGGGCGCGCTCGCGGGCGGCAGCAGCAGCCGTTTGATCACCGGCACGACCACTGCCGAAGCGATCCGCAGACCCACCGTGCCGCCGTCCACAGCAGCCCCTCCCTCGCGGCGTCGGCGCGCGTCCCCCGCCGACCCCCGTGCAACCGCTCACATCCCGCTCACCATAGCCGCGGAGCCCCCTCCGGGGTCAGGGTTCAGGTCAGGGTCCGCGGGGCGCGAAGTGCCATGGCACCGGTACGGTTTGGCCCATGGATGTTTCCGGAACACGTTCCGCCGATGCCAACTCCGGGGCGCGGGCGGCCATCACGACCACCGCGCGCCAACTGCTGGTGAAACTGGGCGCCGGAGGGCTGTCCCCGGCCGCCGTCGCCCATGAGAGCGGCCTTTCCGTCAGCGAGGTGGAGGCCGTCTTCCCGCACCGGGACGATCTGCTGACCGCGCTGCTCATCGACGCCTACAACGACTCCGGCGCCGCGATGGAGGAGGCCGACCTGGCCGCCCGGGACGCGGGCGCGTCGGCGGGCGCCCGGCTGCTCGCGGTCACGCGGGCGCTGCGCCGGTGGTCCTTCGCCAACCCCGGTGAGTTCACGCTGGTCTACGGCTCGCCGGTGCCGGGCTACCACGCCCCGCAGGAGACCGTCCCGCCCGCCTCGCGCACCCCCGCGGTGCTGGCCGGCATCGTACGGTCGGCGCTGGAGGCCGGTGAACTCACCGCGCCCCGGCGGGCGGTGCCGGGGCCGCCGCTGCTGCTGCCGGAGGCGGTGCAGCTGTTCGGCGGGGTGCCCGAGGCCCCGTTCTCGGACGTCATCGAGCGCGGCATCGTGCTGTGGAGCGGTCTGATCGGCCTCCTGGTGTTCCAGGTCTTCAGCCGCACCCATGACAGCGTCCGGGACGAGGCCGCGTTCTTCGACTACGCCGTCGCCGTCGCGGCCGAAGGGATCGGACTCGTGGTTCCCTTGGGCCAGAAGAACACCGACTGAATCGTTCGCCGCGTGCGCGGCGCCTGTGGGGGAAAGGGCCGTGAACACCATCAAGACTCTCTGCTTCGTCATCGCGGCGCTGTCGTCGTACGCCGCCCTCGTCTACCGGCTGTTCCAGGTCAGACGCGGCTGGCGGGACAGCGCCTACCGCACGCTGTTGATCACCCTGCTGCTGCAGTGCCTCACCTTCACGATGGGTGCCGTCGCCATGGGGAGCGAGCGCTTCCTGGGCGTCGGCAACCTCGCGATCCTGGTGATGCACCTGTCGGCGGTCGCCTTCTGCGTCAGCGCGCAGATCATCCTGCTGCGCTGGGCGGCCGAGACCGAGGAGTCGGGGCGCAAGGCCCGCTACTGGCTGATCACCGGCATCGCCCTCAACGCGCTCCTTACGGCGCTCTTCTTCATCGCCGACGGCCCCGGCCGGCCGGCCGAGGACTTCAACACCGGCAGCGGGCAGCCGCTGGTCCTCACCTACCTCCTGGTCTTCATGGTCTCCCAGGCGGTTCCGTGCGTCACCATCCTGCGCCAGTGCGGGCCCTACGCCCGTATGGCGAGCAAGACCTCGCTGCGGCAGGCCCTGCGGCTGCTGTCCGTCGCCGCGGTGATCCTCTTCCTGTACTGCCTGGCCCGGGTGGTCAACGTCGTCACGGCCGCGTTCGGGTTCGACATCGGCGGCTGGACCCTGGCCGCCTCCGTCTTCAGCGCGCTGGGCATCGTCACCCTCTCGCTCGCCCTGACGATCTCCTCCTGGGGGTCGTCGGCCACCAAGCTGCTGGAGTGGGCGCGCGGCTACCGGTCCTACCGGGCGCTGTATCCGCTGTGGCGGGATCTGTACGAGTCCTCGCCGGACATCGTCCTGGAGCCGCCCGGGGCCGCGGTCTCCGACCTCAACTACCGGCTGCACCGGCGGGTCATCGAAATTCGGGACGGCTGGCGGGAGTTGCGGCCGTACATCGACCGCACCACGAACGGCCACGGCGGGGCGGGCCCCAAGGGGAGCGAGGAGTCCCGGCAGGCGTTCGCCGAGGCGGCGCAGATCAGGCGGGCCCTGCACGCCAAGCGCACCGGCACGATTCCCGACGACAACGCGGACACCGGTGACTTCGAGGACCGCGACACGGACAACTTCACCGCCGAGGTCGTCTGGCTCACCAAGGTGGCCGCCGCCTACCGGCGGCTCGACAAGGTGCGCTGAGGGGCCGTAAGCACCCACTCACACCGAGGGAGGATTCCCGCCCGGTCTGCCCCCGTCAGGCCGAGCGGGACTTCCCCCGTGATTCCCCCGTGCCCCCGTTTCCTTCTTCCGAGCCGAGTGGGTGACCCCACTCGATCCGGTCCGGCCCGGCCCCGGAAGGCCGGGCCGGACCAGGCCGACAGCCGGCAACCAACTCGGCCACCCCCGTGAGCGGAGTTAGCTGGCAGCTATCGGCAAGGTCCACGGTGGCGGAGTTGCGCCCGATTGTCAACTGACCGCTAATCTGCGAAACTGACGATTAGCCGGGGGCAAAGCCGAGGAGGTGAGGGAGGGAGATTCGCATGTCCGAGACTGACGACCGGCCCATGCTGGCAGTGCGTCTGGACAACCTCTTCAAGACGGTTCGTCCCAAGGGCAAGCACTGGACCAACGCCGAGGTGGCGGAGGAGCTCAAGCGGGCCAACCCCGAATTGAAAGTCGGGGGCGTGTATCTGTCGCAGTTGCGGACGGGCAAGCGTTCCAATCCCTCACCGGACCTGCTGGCCGCCCTGGCGCGCTTCTTCGGCGTGTCGGTGGCCTACTTCTTCGACGACCAGGTCGCCGAGTCGGTGCTCAGTGAGATCGCCGCCATCGAGGCGCTGCGCCAGGCCGGGGTCCGTGCCGTGGCGATGCGCGCGGCGGGGATGAAGAAGGAGAACCTCGAGGCCATCACGACCATCATGGACCAGTACCGGCAGCTCCAGGGCCTGCCGCCGGTCACCGACACCTCGGATTCGGGATGAGGGGTGCGGCTGGGTGAGGGGCACGGGCAAGGGACGGTCGGCCGATCACGACCGCCGCAGTCAGCTGAAGAAGCTCCGGAAGGCCGGTGCGCGGCGGATCGCCGACCTCGGGCTGCCGGAGATGGCCGATGTGGCCGAGCTCTGCCGCCACCTCGGCGAGGTCCGCGGCCGCCCGATCACGCTGGTCCCGATGCCGATGCCGGCGACGCACCCCTGTGGCATGTGGGTCGCCGCCCGCGACGAGGACCTCATCTTCTATGACGCCAACACGACCAGCGCGCATCAGGAGCACATCATCTTGCACGAGCTGGGCCACATCATCTGCTGCCATCGCGGGGCGGGTTGGCTGGACGAGGCGAGCGCCCGCCTCCTCTTCCCCAACCTCGACCCCGACCTCGTGCGTGACATGCTCCTGCGCGCGACCTACGACGACGTCCAGGAGCAGGAAGCGGAGATCATCGCCTATCTGCTCTCCCAACGGGTGGGCGGCACCGAGGAGCGGCATGGCGCGCCCACGGCCGGAGACGCCGGGGCATCCGGGAAGGACGCCATGCTCAGCCGGATCGAACGCACCCTGATCTGAGGTCGATCCGACGATGCCTCACTCATCCCCCGGTGGCCGCCACCTCCTCGGCCAGGATCGCCACGGTGCGCCGGATGTCGTCCTCGTGGTGCTCGCTGGTGATGAAGAACCGCAGCCTGGCGAGCCCCTCCTCCACGGCGGGGTGGAAGATCGGATCGGCGATCACACCGCGGTCGAACAGCCGGTCCGCGATGTGCAGGGTTCTCGCCGAGTCGCCGAGGAGACACGGCACGATCGGGGTGTGGGCGCTGGTGCCCGTCGCCAGACCGGCCGAGGCGGCCAGGCCGAGGAAGAGCTCCGCGTTGCGCCGCAGGGCGCGCACCCGGTGGGGTTCGGCGACGATCAGCTCGGTGGCGGCCAGCGCCGCGGCCGCGTTGGCGGGGGTCAGGCCGACGCTGTAGACGAAGCCCGGCAGCGTATGCCGCAGCCACCGCACCATCCGGGCCGAGCCGCCGAGATAGCCGCCGCAGCTGGCGAACGTCTTGGACAGGGTGCCCATCCACAGGTCCACATCGGTCCGGTCGACGCCGAAGAACTCGCCGACACCACGCCCGCGTTCGCCCACGGTACCGATGCTGTGCGCCTCGTCGACCATCAGCAGGGCCCCGTAGCGCCGCTTCAGCTCGATCACGGCGGGCAGGTCCACCAGATCGCCGTCCATGCTGTAGGCGCCCTCGACGACGATCAGCACCCGTCGGAACCGGGACCGGTTGCGCCGCAGCGTGTCCTCCAGCGCGCCGATGTCGTTGTGGGCGAACGGGCGCCGCGCCGCCCCGGACAGGGCGCAGCCCTGGAGGATGCTGTCGTGGGCGAGCGCGTCGTGCACCACCAGGTCCCGCGCCCCGACGAGATGCCCGATCGCGGTGACGTTGGTGGCGTGGCCGCTCACCAGCGCCAGGCAGTCCACGGTGCCGAGGAAGTCGGCGAGCGCCCGCTCCAGCCGTACGGTCAGGTCCCGTTCGCCGGAGAGCACCCGGCTCGCCGAGACCGAGGTCCCGTACCGGTCCACCGCCTGGTGCACGGCCTCGTTGACCGCGGGATGGCCGGAGAGCCCCAGGTAGTTGTAGCTGCCGAAGGACAGATACGGCCTGTCGTCGATCATGGTCGTATCGCGGATGGTGCCCTGGTGGACGCGGAAGTACGGGAAGTCCGCGCCACTGCCCGTGATCGTGCTCAGGCGCTCCTCGAACTGCCGCACCTCGGGGAAGTCATCGGCGCACGCGGTCGCCGCGTCCCAGTCCGCCCGGGTCTCCCGGGGCGGTGGCTCGCCGAGGGCGGGCTCCCCGGTGAGATGCGGATCGACAAGCCCGACCAGCCGTGCCACGGTGAGATCGGGCGAGAAGATCTCCTCGGTACGGAATCCCGGTATCCGCTTGCCGATGTTGACCTCCAGCTCCTGGAGCATCAGGGAGTCGAAGCCGAGGTCGGTCACCAGCTCCATCCGCTCGGTCAGATCGGCGAGCGGGAAGACGCCGGTCCGCGAGAGCTCTTCGAGCACGATGGACGCCGCGGCTCCTCCCCCGCCCCGCGCGCCCACCGGCCCGGCCCGGCCCTCCTCCACCGCCGCGAGGGCGGGCGGGGCCTCCTCGGGGGCGCGCCCCGACTCGTCCACCGCCCAGTGGTGGCGCGGGGCGAGCGGGCTCGGTGGCAGGGTGCGAGGGGGTACGCGCTCCATGACCGGGCGGAGCCCCGCGCCGGTGACCGCCCGCTCGGCGAGCCGGGCCAGCGCGGCCGAGCGCTCCCCGGCGGACAGCGAGCCGGGCGCGGGCACGGCGGCCTCCGGCTGCTCACCGGGTGGCACCGTGCCGGTCAGCTGCCCCGGCCCGAGCTGTCCGGTGCGCCCGGCCGCCACGGCGTCGGCGGCGGCGGTCAGCTTGGTGACGGCGTCGGCGGTGTCCTCGGCCACCAGGGCGAGGCGTTCGGCGAGCGGAGCCCGGCGGGCCAGGGTGTCCGCCACCCCGGCCAGCGGCGGCCGGTCCTCGGCGAGGGTGCCGGCCAGCTCCCGGGCGTAACGGACCAGCCCGGCCCGGTCGCGGGCGCTGAGCACCAGCAGCTCCGGCTCCTCGTCCGGTGCGGGGCGGGCCGGTGCGGTGGCGCACTCCTCGACCACCAGATGGACACCGGTGCCGCCGAAGCCGAAGGCGCTCACCCCGGCCCGGCGCGGCTGCCCGGACTCCGGCCATACGGTGGGCTTCGTCGGGACGATCAGCCGCGCCGCGTCGAGTCCGGAGCGGTCGGCGAGGTCGAACTCAGGCTGTGGCGGTATCACTCCCCGGTGCACGGCCAGCACGGTCTTGACCAGCCCGGCCATCCCCGCGGCGTTGAGCGCGTGTCCGACCACCGCCTTCACCGCGCCGAGGAAGGCGGGCGCGCCCCGCTCGCCCCGCAGTTGGCCCAGGACGCCGACCTCGACCGGATCGCCGACGGTGGTCCCGGTGCCGTGCGCCTCGAGGTAGCCCACCGCGTCCGGGGTCAGATCGGCGTCGCGGTAGGCCCGGCGCAGGGCTCTGAGCTGACCGGCCGCCTGCGGGTGCATTCCGCCCTGTACGGTCCCGTCGTTGGCCGTGCCCACGCCCCGTATCACCGCGTAGACCCGGTCGCCCGCGGCCAGCGCGTCGGCCAGGGGGCGCAGCGCCAGGACCCCGGCGCCCTCCCCGAGGACGAAGCCATCGGCCTCGGCGCCGAACGGCAGGCATCTGCCGGTGCGCGAGATGGCGCCGATCCGGCACAGCCCCACCAGCAGGTCGGGGGTGAGGATGAGCTGGGCGCCGCCCGCGAGGGCGATCCGGCAGCGGCCGGCGCGCAGTGCGAACACCGCGTTGGCCACGGCCATGAGGCCACCGGAGCACGCCGAGTCCAGCGCATAGCTCTCGCCGTGCAGGTCGAAGACCGAACTGACGGTGTTCGGGCCCATGTTGAGCAGCAGACCGGCCACGGAGGAGCCGTGCAGCCCGTCCACCGCGCGGACGGTCTCCGGCCACTGGGGATCGGTGGCCCGCGCCCCGAACTCGCCGCCGGTCAGCTGGCGCATCCGGATGCGCATGGTGGTGATCTCGCGATAGCCGCTCTCGGTGAGCGCCGTGATCACCGAGGTCTCCTCGCGGTCGAAGCCCTCGGCCTCCCATCCGGCGTCCTGGATGGCCTCCCGGGCCAGGTCGATCAGCAGCCGCCCTTGCGGATCCATCGATTTGGCCCGGCGGGGCGGGATGCCGTAGTGCGCCGCGTCGAAGTGGCCCACGTCCGGCAGCAGCGCCATGGTGTCCGTGTAGGTCGAGGACGGGTCGCGTAAGTTGTCGCTGAGGAAGGTGGCGGTGCGCCATCTCGAGTCCGGGACGGTGGCGAACTGCGCCCGCGGTTCGTTGAGGAGCCGCCAGTACTGATTGACGTTCCGCGCCCCCGGGAACCGGCAGGCCATTCCCACGATCGCGACGTCATCGCGCCGCGTTCCGCTTACGCCCACTGTGGATTCCTTCGCTGTCACGGCCGTCACCCGGCGGTGGCCAGTCGCTCGCGCCACCACTCCACCGTCGCCTTGACCTGCTCCTCGACGGGGGTGGCGCGCACCGCGAACTCGGTTTCGTAGGCGCTCGCGTCCATGACGAAGGGCCGGTCGAACTGGTAGCGGACCTCCTTCAGTTCGCGGAGCAGCGGGGAGACCAGCGACGCGAGTCCCAGCACGGCCGACGGCAGCCTGCGCACCGCGACGGGCCCGGTCTCCGCCTGGGTGGCGAGGCGGTCGACCATCTCCCGGGTGGACAGCGCGGGCGCCGTCGGCACGTGCCAGGCCCGGCCCCAGGCCCGCTCCTCGCCCGCCACCTCGGCCAGGGCCGCGGCCACGTCGGGGATATAGCTCCAGCTGTGCGGGGTGTCCGGGTCTCCGAGCGAGGAGACCGGCTTGCCGCGCAGCACACGTGGCATGACCCGAGCGGCCAGGTGCCCGCCGTCGGTCACCCCGGGCCCGAAGAAGTCCGACGCCCGCACCTCGACCGCCTTGATACGGCCCTGCTCATGGAGGTCGCGCGCCTGCTCCCACACGGCGGCGCGCACCCGCCCCTTGGTGCCGGTGGCGGCGGGCGGCAGCTCCTCGGTCATGGGGCCGTCCACCGGGCCGTACCCGTAGAGGTTGCCCAGCATGACCAGGACCGCCCCGGTGGCCTCGGCCGTCGCGCGGAGCGACGAGGCCAGGGGCGGCCATTCACTCGCCCAGCGGTGGTAGGGCGGTGCGCCACAGCTGTAGAGGGCCGCCGCGCCCCGCACGGCCTCGGTCAGCCGCTCACTGTCCGTCGCGTCCAGCGCGACGTGCTCGATACCCGGTTCCGGGGAGCGGCCCGACCGGGTGATGACACGTACCGTATGGCCCTTTTCGGCGAGCAGCCGAGCAGTGGCCGCCCCCGCGGGCCCGAATCCTATGACGACATGAAAGTTCACGCGCGAACATTAGCGCGAGCATCTGTGGCTTTTGGGGGAGACGTTCCGATGGGCCGTTCACCGGGAGGCGCCGGTTCCCGCTGACGGCAGGTAGCGCGGCGCTCGCCAGGCGTGAAGTCGGTGCTCCACCGCGGCGCCCAGCGACAGCAGCTCGGCGTCCTCGTGGTCACCGGCCATCAGGAGCACGCCCACGGGCAGCTCGTCCACGAACCCGGCGGGGACCGACAGGGACGGGTATCCGGCCACGGCCGCGGGGGTCGAGGACGGGATCACATCGTTGTCGCCGCGTGCGCAGTCGGTGGTCCAGGCGGGCGGGTTCGTCGGCGAGGCGATGGCGTCCAGGTGATGGGTGGCCATGGTCTCGTCGAGGGAACGCCGCGAGAGATCCTTCAACTCGGCGCGCATGGCCCGGTATTCGGGGTCGGTGGTGGGAGGCGCGGCCAGCGCCCGCTCGAACAGCTCCTGCCCTTCGAAGCAGGTCCGCTCCGCCGGGTGGGCACGGTTGAACTCGATCAGCCCGGCGAGGTCACGCGGCCCCTTGCGGGTGGCGAGGTAGGCGTCGATGTCCCGGTGGAACTCGCTCAGCAGCGCGGGGAATTCCAGCTCCGCCAGCCGGTCCTGGTACGGCGGTGTCACCTCGACGACCTCGGCCCCCGCCGTGCGCAGTCGCTTCGCGGTACGGGTCATCACGGCGTCCGCCTCGGGCCCGAGCGAGGGCAGCCGCCACAGGCCGATGCGCTTGCCGCGCAGACTGGACGCCTTCGGGAGGGCGGCGGGATCGCCGGGGAGCGCGGTGTCGCTGAGCACCGAGAAGGTGAGCGCGGTGTCGGTCACATTGCGCGCCATCGGGCCCGCGGTGTCCTGCTCGGCGGAGATCGGGACCACTCCGGACTGGCTGACGAGGCCGAGGCTGGGCTTGTGGCCGACCACCCCGTTCATCCCGGCCGGGCACACGATGGAGCCGTCGGTCTCGGTGCCGATCGCCACCTGCGCCAGCGACGCGGCGAGCGCGGCGCCCGAACCTGCGGATGACCCGCAGGGATTGCGGTCCAGTACGTAGGGGTTGCTGGTCTGCCCGCCGACCGCCGACCACCCCGAAGTCGGCTTGGCCGCACGGAAGTTGGCCCACTCGGACAGGTTGGTCTTGCCGAGGATCACCGCCCCCGCGTGGCGCAGCCGGGTCACCAGGGCGGCGTCCGTGTCCGGCGGGCTTCCGGCCAGCGCCAGCGAACCGGCGGTCGTGGGCAGGTCCCGGGTGTTCACATTGTCCTTGAGGAGGACGGGGATGCCGTCGAGCGGGCCACGGGTGCGGCCGTGGCGGTGCCTGGCGTCGCTGGCGGCCGCCTGCCGCAGGGCGGTGGGGTCGGTGCGCAGCACCGCGTGGATCGTGGGGTCGATGGCCTTGATCCGGCGCAGATAGGCGGTGGTCAGGGCCGACGAGGTCAGCGAACGGTCGGCCATCCGCGCCTGGAGTTCCGGGATCGTCACCGTGTCGAGATCGAGGCCGAGTTCGGCGGGGGAAGCGGTCGGCGGCGACGATGTGCCGCCGCCGGCCTCGGCGGCCGCGGCCCGCGGTCGCGGTGCGCCCGCGCAGAGGGAGCCCGCCACCAGGGCGGCGACCAGTGTGGCAAGGCTCGGCTTCCTCATGGCGCTCATGACCCTCGTGCTCCTCATGCTCCTCATGCTCCTCATGGGGGTCAGCGCACTACAGGCCGACGGCCCGGCGCAAGGGGCTTACGCGCCGAGCTTGGGCGTGGACGCCTACGGGGCGTCCGGCGGATCTGTCCCCTCCCCGCCCCTTCCCGCCCCTTCCCGCAGAACCGATGTGCGGCTCCGCCGCGTGGCAGGGGCGGAGCCCCGGCCCGGGGGCTGGGGCGGAGTTCCACCACTCGGTGGGAGCCGCATACGGATGCTTTCCCCTCCCCGCCCCTTCCCGATACCAGGGGCTCCGCCCCTGGACCCCGGGGCCTGGGGGCGAACCCCCACCACGCGGCGAAGCCGCATGTCGATGCCGGCGAGAAGGGGCGGAGTCCCGGTTCGGGAGCTGGGGACGAAGCCCCAGTTCCGGAGTCTCGGGACGAAGCCCCGGCCCGGAGCGTCGGCGCGAAGCCCCACTTCCGGAACCTTCACACGAAGCCCCACTTCCGGAACTCGGCGCGAAGCCCCAGTTTCGGGGGCTCGGCGCGAAGCCCCGACCCGGGGGCTGGGGATGAAGCCCCGACCCGGGGGCTGGGGACGAAGCCCCAGTTTCGGGGCCCCAGCGCGAAGCCCCAGCGCGAAGCCCCAGCCCGAAGTCTCGGGGCGAAGCCTCAGCCCGAAGTCTCGGGGCGAAGCCTCAGCCCGAAGCCTCAACACGAAGCACCAGTTCCGGGCTCGGGGCGGAGCCCCGGTCCGGGGGCTCGCCGCGAAGCACCAGTTCCGGGCTCGGGGCGGAGTCCCGGTCCGGGGGCTGGGGACGAAGCCCCAGTTTCGGGGCCCCAGCGCGAAGCCCCAGCCCGAAGCCTCGGGGCGAAGCCCCAGCCCGAAGCCTCGACACGAAGCCCCAGATCCGGGCTCGGGGCGGAGCCCCGGTCCGGGGGCTCGCCGCGAAGCACCAGTTCCGGGGGCTCGGGGCGGAGCCCCGGTTCGGGGGCTGGGGACGAAGCCCCAGTTTCGGGAAGGGGCGGGGAGGGGAACAGCTCGCCGCAAGGCGGCATGATCCGCCGGACATCCCTAGCCGCGGCGCAGGCTCGCCAGGAAGCGCCAGAGCGCGGAGCGGGGCCGTTCCGGCTGGGCGGGGGCGGGTGTCGCGGGAGCGGAGGGCGCGGGCTCCGGCAGCGAGGCGGGCGCCGCGCCTCCCGCGGCCGGGGCCGGGGCCATCGGAGCCTGCCGCGTCCGCATCCGGTACCGGACCGGGAAGGACTTCAGGCCGCGTACATGCGTGGACGAGCGCCAGGGCAACTGGTCGACGGGCAGCCCCAGTTCGAAGTCACACCGTTCGAACAGCTTGCCCACCGCCGTGGTGACGATCATGTCGGCGATCCCCCGCCCCGGGCACTGGTGAGTTCCCGCGCCCCAGGCCAGATGGGCACGCGAACTCACCGACGCGTCCTGGCTGCCGGGCGTGGCGAACATCGGGTCGCCGTGCGCGGCGGCGATCGAGGGCACCACCACATCGCCCGCGGCGAGCCGGAAGTCCCCCAGGTCGGTGTCGACCGCGGGGAAGCGGAAGGTGAGGTTGACCCACGGCGGCGAGGCGATGTGCACGCGGTTGACCAGCTCCTCGACCGGCCCCGCCATCAGTCCGGCCCGGGTCCCGGCCTCCCCGGCCAGCACCTCCAGCACGCTGTTGGTGATGGCGTGGCTGACCAGCTCGGACATGATGACGATGATCGCGTACAGCTCCAGGCCGATCTGCTCCACCGTCAGCGGGGGCTCGACGGCGAGCAGCCGGGTGGTCAGATCGTCTCCGGGGTGCTGCCTCTTGTACGCCGCGAGTTCGGTCGTCGCGGCCACCAGCCGGCCCACGGCCGCCGCGGCGTCCGGGCCGCCGTCCACCATGCGCCACGAGTCCATGAACACGTCGTCGCCCTGGTCGACCGGGAAGCCGAACAGCCGGTTGACGGCCATCAGCGGCAGCGCCCGAGCGAACTGCGCGCCCAGGTCCACCCATCCGCTGTCGCTGCCGTCCGCGAAGAAGGTGATCAGCTCGTCGGCGTGGCGGGAGACGGCGCTCGCCAGCTCCCAGGACTGGGGCGCGTCGGAGTCCTGGAAGGGCGCGAGCGCCTCCTCCACGGCGACGCGTGTCGCCTTGTGCCGCTGGTCGTCCTGGACCAGCAGATGGCTGACCTGGTAGCCGGGCAGATGCGGCCAGTCGGACGGCACCCGGCCCTCGCGCAGCCACCGCCAGTGCTGGACGTCCTTCTTCCATGTGCTCTCGTCCCGCAGCACCTCCCGCACCTCGCGGTAGCCGAGCACCAGCCAGACCGGGACCCCGTGCAGATCGACGGGTGCCACCGGCCCGTACCGGGCCCGCAGGCGTGCGTAGACCGCGGCGGGCCGGGTCTCGAAGTCCCGTGTCATCAGCGGCTCGGCCGCGAGGGACTCCAGCTCGGACGGCTCGGAAGGGGGGAAGTGCATTTCGATGTCCTTTAGGGCGACAGCTGGACCATTCCCGCCGGGCCGCGGGATCCGTGTGGGGGAAGCCACACGGCATCTGACGCGCGGCACGGAGCGAGAGTCGGCCCGCTACGGCGCAGGCCACATTAGCGGCCGTTCGGCCGGCTGAACAGCGTGGCCGATCTTTATGGTCCGGGGCAGCGAGCGCGCTAGTTGTGGCCGACCGCCTCCGCGTAGAAGGAGCGGTCCACGACCTGGTCCTCGGGCAGGGGGTCGCCCTCGACCACCCCGGCGGCGGCGTACGCCTTCTGCAGACGGTCCACGGTGCCCGCGCGAATCTCCCAGTCCATGCGCAGCGACGGCACGGCGGCCAGCGTGTCCGGCCCGGTCTTGAGCACATCGCCGAGGTCGTCGAGGAATGCCCGGTCCTTCTTGTAGTCCCCGGCGAAGTAGGTGTTGACGGTGCGGATGTAGGCGCGCAGGAACGCCACCCCCGCGTCCGGGTTCCCGGTCAGCAGATCGGGTCCGAACAGGAGCCCGCCGAGCGGTTCGCCCCGCGGCTGCCCGCCGAGGAAGGCATAGCCCGTATCGCCGTCCACCTGTCGCCACACCGGGTCGAGCAGCCAGGCGGCGTCCACTCCGCCGTTCTTCAGCGAGGTGAGGACCTCGGCCGGGCCGAGCTGCTGGAAGCGGACGCTGTCCAGGTCGGCCTTGTGCGCGGAGAGCACCTTCGCCATCGGGTACGTGATGACCGAGCCCTTGCCGATGAGGGTGCCGACCGTACGGTCCTTGAGGCTGACCCCGCCCGCCGTGTCCCCCGGCCGCAGCCTGGCCCAGAACCCGCTCTTGGAGCCGGGCGCGGGCGTGAAGTTGCCGGCGACCCAGCGAATGTCGAACCCCTGCCGGATGCCGTTGAGCACGGCGGCCTCCGGCGCCGCGTACTGGACGTCGATATCGCCCTTGGCGAGCAGCGGAAGCGCGTCCGGGGTGGGCAGCAGCTTCACTTCGACATCGAGCTTCTCCTTGCTGAACTCGCCCTTCGCCACGCCGATCCGCAGGGGTGCCAGATACTCGGCGGTCAGGGTACTGGCGGAGACGATGACCTTCGTCCTCTTCTTCAGCGGCTTCGGCGCGGGCGCGCCGGACGCGCAACGGGCGGGCCGCCGGGCGGCGGACCTGTCGGAGGGGTCGGTCCAGCCCTTGGCGCAGCCCGCGACAGGGGTGATCGGGCGGGGTTTGCCCCGCGTGCCCGAGCGCGCCGAGTCGGAGGTCTGGGCGTCGCAGGCGGCGAGGGAGCCGAGGACGCCCAACAGGGTCACGCCCGTGAGCAGGGCGCGGGCGAGGGAGGGTGTCCGTGCCATGGGTGCCGCCTTCCGGGGGCCGGGGGTCGGAGCCGAGGTGGGTCAGGACTGGGGACGGCCGCGGTCCCGCGGCGCCCAGGGGGTGAGCCGGCGGCCGATGAACCGGACGAGTTCGGAGAAGACCACGCCGAGCACGGCCACGCAGACGATGCCGACGAACATCACGTCGTTCTGGAACAGCGTCCGCGAGTCGAAGATCAGGTGGCCGAGGCCGTCGTTCGCGGCGATCTGCTCGGAGGCCACGATGACCAGGACCGCCACTCCGGCCGCGACCCGCATCCCGACGAGGACCTGCGGCAGCGAGGCGGGCAGCAGGACATGGCGGAACATCTGCCAGGGACCGGCGCCGAATACCTGTCCGGCCTCCCGGTGGCCCTCGGCGACACCCATCACGGCGGCCATCGTGGAGATCCACACGAAGAAGAAGACGGTGGTCGCGACGAGCGCGATCTGGGGTCCCTCGCCGAGGCCGAACATATTGAGGAACACGGGGAGCAGGGCGAGCTTGGGCACGACGTACAGGGCGTCGAGCAACGGTTCCAGCGCCGCGCGGACCATCCGCAGCGCGCCCATCAGCAGCCCGAAGAGATAGCCCGCGGCGGTGCCGAGCGCGTAACCGGCGACCACCCGCTTGAGCGTGGCCCATACGTCCGGCCACAGCTTGCCGTCGGCGGCGCGCTGCCAGCCGTCCGCCGCGATCGTGGACGGCGCGGGGTAGATACGCGAGTCGATCCAGCGCTGATCCGCGGCGAGCTGCCACAGCAGGATCAGCGCGGCGGGCACGGCGAGGGCGAGGGAGAGCTCGATGGCGCGGCGGCGCCGGTGGGCACGGACCGGGTCGCGCTCCCCCGGTCCGGGCCGCCGCACCAGCAGCGTCGTCTCGGCGGACCCGCCGCCGTGTTCACCTTCGCCGGGGTGTTCACCGGGGTGCGCGGTCCGGGCCGAGGCCGCCGTGTTCTCGCTCGTCATGAGGGGTTCCCCACCGGGTCCGCCGAAGCGGTGGCACCCGCACCGGCCCGCTGGACCTCGTCGCGCAGGAGTTCCCACAGCTCGGACCGCAACGCGGCGAACTGCGGAGCGTGGCGCAGCGCCCCGGTGCGCGGGCGTTCGAACGGCGGATGCCGTTCGGCGATCACCCTGCCGGGTCTGGCCGACATCACCACCACCCGGTCCCCGAGCACGATCGCCTCCTCCAGGCTGTGGGTGACGAACAGTGCGGTGGTGCGGGTCGCCTGGCACACCGCGAGCAGCTCGTCCTGGAGGATGGTGCGCAACTGGGCATCGAGCGCGGCGAACGGTTCGTCCAGGAGCAGCACCTCCGGCTCCACCGCGAGTGCGCGGGCGATCGCCACCCGCTGCCGCATCCCGCCCGACAAGGTGGCCGGGTAGGCGTCGGCGAAGTCGGAGAGGCCGAGCCGGGCCAGCCAGTCCCTGGCCCGCGCGTCGGCCGCCTTGCGCGGCACCCGCCGCACGTCGAGGCCGAAGCGGACATTGGCCAGCACGGTCTTCCAGTCGTAGATGCCGTAGTCCTGCGGGATCATCGCGGCCGGGTGCCGGCGACGCGCGCGGATCTCGACCTCCCCACCGCTGGGGCGGACGAGTCCGGCGACGATGCGCAGGAACGTGGACTTGCCGCATCCGGACGGGCCGACGATGCAGCAGAACTCCCCGTGCCGAATGTCCATGTCGAGTGGTCCGAGGGCGTGCACCTGCCGGGTTCCGTGCCCGAAGGTGCGGGTCACCGCGCGGGCACGTACTTTCGGCGCGGCCCCGGGTGTGGTGTGCGGCTCCACCCCGTATCTCCTGATCCGGTCGAGCGGGTGTCGTGCGACAACGGCTGCGCACACCTTTTACGATATGACGGGCCGTCAGATTCGGGCAAGGGTGGCGGAGCGACTGGCGCGGATCAGGTCAGGCGGCGGCACAGCAGCGCGTCCGGGCCGCCGGAGCTGCCCACACGTGTGGTGAAGGCGATCCCTGCGGCGTACTCGCCGTCCGCGCACTGGCCCTTGTAGGCGCCATGGGCGAAGTCGCCACCGGCGGCGTCGGCGGGCCGGTTGTCGGAGCGGTCGAACCAGACCGTACGTCCCGTGGCGCCCAACGGGGCGCGGGCCGGGGCGCACAGCGCGGCGGACACCCGGCTGCCACGGCGGCTGTAGCCGATGAGGAACTGGTCCGAGGGGCACTGGAACTTGGTGTAGCCGGAGGCCCAGTCGCCACCGACGGGTACGTACTTTTCGTCCGTGACGACCGTATGGGCGGTGCCGGGGGCGCGCGGGTCGTCGGCGCCGGTGTCGGTGCACAGTCCGCGCCCCGCGGTGTGGCTGAGGCCGATCAGCCGCAGCCCGTCGGGGCAGGCGGCCTTGTAGGCGCCCGGATCCCAGTCGCCCCGGCCCCGCTCGATCAGCGACTGCACATGGTCGCCGTGGTCGGTGACGAGCATGCGCCAGGTCGGGACGCGGTCGACGGGGCCGGTGTGTTCGGGCGCGGTCATCAGCCGCCGCCACGCCGTGCCGCGCCAGTCGCCCTGGTCCAGGATTCCGGATCTGCGGCCCGTGGAGTCGTAGCGCAGCAGCGACCAGTTGTCGTGGCCTTCCCATCCCACGAGTGGCCAGTAGGCGAAGTCGGCGTCGTGGTCGGCGAAGTAGTCGGTGATATTGGCGAACCATGCGCGCGGCGCGGTGCCCGTCTCGGCCGATCCGATGCCGAACTCGCTGATCCACACGGGCGCGGTGTAATGCTTCCCGCTGTCCTCGGCGACGAAGAACGCCTGGTCGGTGAGGACTCGGTACAGCTCATCCCGGCTGAGGTCCTGGTACCGGGGGTCGTGTGTCTCGCCGACGCCGGTGGCGCCGCTGTGCCGCGGGCCGGTGTATCCGTAGAAGTGGGCCGAGTACACCAGCTTGTGGGCGGCTGCGAGGGTGTGCGAGAGGGTGCGCGCGGGGGCCAGGGTGGGACGTTCGTGGGGCAGCCCGTCCACCGGGATCCCGGTCCAGTTGATGCCCTCGATCACGATGAGGACGTCGGGGCCGCCCTCGGTGAGGATGCGGTCGGCGGCGCGCTGCGCGGCGGTGTACCAGTCGTGCTGGTCGCCGAGGCCCCAGTTGGGGTCGTCCAGGACATCGCGGCGCACCTCGTTGTAGAGGTCGGCGCCCACCACGCGTGGCTCGTCGGCGTAACGGCGGGCCATGAAGACCCAGTCGTCGATCCACCGTTCGGTGGACTGGCCGCTGTTCCACCGCTCATTGCCGTCGATTCCACAGCACCACCGGGTGGTGTTGGTGTGGTTGTTGAGGATGACGGCGAAGCCGTCCCGGCTGAGAGCGGACACCACGGCGTCGAAGATCTGCAGCGGTGTCTTTCCGCGCAGTTGGGTGTTGGCGGCGACGGCGCTGTCCGGGACGGCCGCGGTGGCGTGGATCATCTCGTTGGAGAACGGCAGCCGGATGCTGTTGATGCCGAGCCGATGGAAGTCGGCGAGCAGCGTCGGCAGGGGAACCCGGTCCAGGCCGAGGGGGATGCCGGAGGAGTTCTGCCCGGAGTGGTGGTTGGCGGGGTCGTCGACACTGCCGCTCCCCGTCCACGACCCTTGCGCGCCATCCCAGTTGGCCGACTTGAGCCGGAAGCGGTCGCCCTTGGCGTCCACGATGTACCGGCCGCGGGTCGACAGCGGCGGCTGCCAGGTGTCGGCCGCGGGGGCGGTGACAGGGGCAGTGCCGGTGGCCGCCCGCGCGGCGGGCTGCTGGGCGGTGGCGACCGGTCCCGGAGCCGTGGCCAGCAGGGCGAGGATCGACGCGATTCCCGTCAGGTACCTGAGTGATCTCCTGGTCGGCATGCGGCCTTCCCGTGGGTGAGGGATGGTGCCCGAACGCGGCTCCGCCGGACCCGGCGCGCCCGGGCACCATACTGACGGTCCCTCACATCACCGTCCAGACAGCGTGCGATCAGCTGGGCGGCTCGATCACCAGCCGTACCCCCTGCGTCGCCTCGGCGGAGGGCCCGGTCTCCAGCAGGAGTTCACCGGGTTCGACGGCGAGGCCGAGGTCCCGGGTGACGGAGGCGAGCGTGTCGGCGTCGATCGCGAACACGGCGTCGGACTCCTCCCCCGGTCGCAGATCGAGGCGCGCGAAGCCGCGGAGCTCGCGTACGCGGGGCCACGAGGAGCCTCCCGCCAGCCGGCGCACGTAGAGCTGGACCGTCTCGCGTACCGGCCGCTCGCCCGTGTTGCGCACGGTGACCCGGCAGATGAGCGTCGGGTCGTCCGGGGTCACACGGGCGCGCGAGAGCCGTGGCGGCGCGTAGGCGACCGTGGTGTACGACAGGCCGTGGCCGAAGGCGTAGCGGGCGGTGGCGGGCTGGTCCACATAGCCGCGGTACCGGTGGTCCTTGGCGTTGTAGAACACCGGGAGCTGCGCGGCCGACCTGGGGATGGACACCGGCAGCCGCCCCTCGGGCCCGGCCGCGCCGAACAGTACGTCGGCGACGGCCCGGCCGCCCCACGGGCCCGGGTACCAGGCGCTCAGCACCGCCGCCGCCGTGCCGGAGAGGTCGGGCAGGGCGTGCGGACGGCCCTGGACGAGGACCACGACGACCGGCACACCCGTGGCCGCCACCGCGTCCAGGAGCGCCAACTGTCCGTCCGGCAGGCGCAGTTCGGCCAGGTCGACACCCTCGCCACAGGTCATACCGGCGGGGTTGGCGGAGCTCACGACGGCCGCGCCGTTGGTGTCGAACCTGGTGTCGCCGGACCGGGCGCTGGACCCGCCCAGGACGAGCACCGCGATGTCCGCCGCTGCCGCCAGCGCGACCGCCTCGGGGACACCGGAGAGGTCGCCGCCGGCCAGCTCGCACCCTGGCCCGTAGCTGACCTCGGTGTCCGGCGGGGCGGCCGACCGGATGCCGTCCAGGATCGTGACGTGGTGGGAGCCGGGGCGCTGTGGCGCGGTGTAGTCGCCGATCTGCTGGGCGATGGAGTCGGCGTTCGGGCCGAGGACGGCGATCCGGCGGGTCGAGGGTGGCAGCGGCAGGACTTCCCCGTCGTGGGCGAGCAGGGTGATGGACGCGCGGGCGATGCGTTCGCTCAGCTCACGCGGGTCGGAGGGCCGGTCCACGGCAGGCGCGTAGGGCCGCTCGAAAAGGCCCAGCCGGAACTTCAGCGCCAGCACCCGGGCCACGGCGGTGTCCAGGGTCCGCTCCGCCACGAGCCCCTGGGCCACCGCCTCGGCCAGCCGTGGAAAGCAGGCGTCCCAGAGGCTCAGATCGCATCCGGCGTCGAGGGCCAGGGCGCCCGCGGCCACCGGGTCGCCGGTGAGCCGGACCAGACGGTCGATGGCGCCGCCGTCCGCCATCACGATACCGTCGAACTCCAGCCGCTCCCGGAGGAGTTCGGTCAGCAGCGGTCGGCTGGCCACGCAGGGCAGGCCGTCGAATTCGTTGTAGGCCGCCATCACACCGGCCGCACCGGCGCGTATCCCGGCCAGGGCCGCCGCCAGATGGATCTCGTGCAGCTCGCGGGCGCCCAGTTCGGTGGCCGCGCTGTTGCGCCCGCCGACGGTGGCCCCCTGCCCGGCGAAGTGCTTGAGCACCACGGCCACGTCCGCCGTGCGCATCCCCCGCACCAGCGCCTCGGTGAGCCGGGCCGCCAGATACGGGTCCTCGCCGAAGCACTCCTCCGCGCGGCCCCAGCGCGGGTCGCGCACCAGGTCGAGGGCGGAGACCAGCGCCACGTGGCCGCCGCGTGCCCGCACCTCCGCGCCGACCGCGGCCGCCGCGGCCTCGTAGAGCCCGGGGTCCCAGGTGGCGCCCACGGCGAGGTTGACCGGCAGCACGGTGCCGTCCAGGGCCTGGTGGCCGTGCGGAACCTCCTCCACGAGCAGCACGGGTATGCCAAGACGGCTGTTCGCCACGACATGCCGCTGTACGGCATCGGCGACCCGTGCCCCGTCCGCCGCCGTGATGCCGTCGGCGAAGCCGACACCCGACCAGGGGTCGGCCCGCTGGAGCCCGTACAGGGCACCCATCCCGCCGTACGCGGCGACCTCGGCGCGGAAGGCGTCGGTGAGCCGGTGGCCGCTGTCGGTGCGCTCGTAGGCGTGCCAGCCGTACAGGCGCTGGTTGACCTGGCCGACCTTCTCGGTGAGCGTCATGCGCCCCAGCAGATCGCGGACCCGCTCCGCCACGGGCGCGGTCGGGTCGCGGTAGAGCCGGCCGGTCACGTCAGCTCCAGGACGCGCACACCGTACGGGTCGAGTGTCACATCCGCCGTCGCCGCGCCGGACGCGAGGTCGCGCAGCGTTCCCTCGGCGGCGGGCCGAACGGTGACCTCCTCGGGGCTCTGGCTGACCAGCCAGACGAAGCGGCGCCCGTCGTCGTGGACCAGGAGGTCCGCGCCGACGTGGGGGCTGTCGACCGTCACCGGGCGGTGGACCCCGGCCACGTCGGCGAGCGCCGCGTACAGCCGGTGGGTTTCCTCGGGGTTGGCGCGGGCGGTGCGGGCGGCCATGTGCTCCAGGGGGTAGGTGGCCAGGACGGTGCGGCCGCGCCCGGTGTCGCGCACCAGCAGGGCGGGCCGCCCGTGGGCGTCGACGGCCACCACCCGGGCGTCACGCGGAACGACCGGAAGGTACGCCCGGCTGTCCTCGTTGCCCGCGACCGGGAAGCGCAGCGAGGTCCCGGCCGTCAGCCCGCCGAAGTCCTCGGTGAACGTCATCTCCAGGACGTCGTCCTCGATGGGCTCGGCCACGCCGTAGGAGAGTTGCAGTTCGACGCCGAACAGCCCGTCCAGGTCGTCGAACCACGGGCCGCGGGTCCCCGGGTGCTCTCCGGAGCAGAACGAGAGGTAGACGGTGGCGCCCGCGTGGGCGCGGCGTTCGAGCTCACGCCGGGTGCGCGTGGTGAGCTGGCGGGTGGCCGGGAGCAGGTAGAGGGCCGCGTCGCCGGGCAGGCCGTCGGCCTCGCGGGTGAAGCCCACCGGCAGGTCGGCGGCGCGGGTGGCCACATAGCCCTGATGCAGGGATGTGAAGATCAGCGGCCGGTCGGCGGGCCTGCTGTAGGGGTAGCCGCGCTCCAGGAAGGCGGGCACGACCAGGGCCGCGTCCGCGTCGGCGCGTCGGCAGTGTGCGAAGTCCACGGCCTTCAACACCTCGGCGAACGCGGCGAGTTCGAGCAGCGGGGCCTTGGGGGCGCCGGTGTGGTCGGTGATGCCGAAGTGCATCTCGAAGGGGTGGTGGTCGTACGGCGAGCGGTCCCACAGGTCGTCGTAGTCGGTGTTGTTCCAGGCGATCCAGCCCGTGGCCCCGCCGAGCAGCGAGTTGTGCAGGGTCTGCCGGTAGTAGACCGCCGCGTTCCGATCGGACACGGTGTCCGTGGAGAGCCCGAACTCCTCCAGCACGACGGGCTGTCCGGTGACCGACGCCAGTTCGCACTCGAAGGCGGCGCGCAGATGCTGGCGGGGCCGGTCGGTGTCCGAGCGGTAGACATGCGGGCCCACGAAGTCCACGTACTCGGCGGTCTCACGCAGCGAGAAGCCGTTGTCGCGGCCGGTGACCTCGATGCCCCAGGCGCCGTCCCCGAGGGAGACGGGCTGGGTGCCACCGGCCGCCCGTACGGCGTTGCACATGGCCTGCGCCCAGGCGGTCACCACCTCGGAGGAGGGCGGATCCACCTGGTAGACGCGGCCGTAGCCGGGCATCTCATTGGTGATGAGCCAGCCGGTGACCGCCGGGTGGTCCTTGAAGCGGCGGGTCATCTGGGACACGAACCACGCCTGGCGGCCGACCATCCACACGTCCTCGTAGAGATCGCGGCCACCGCGCCAGGCGGGGTCCCAGTTCTCGCCCGACATATGGCCGACGATGAAGGTGGGGACCGTGCCCATGCCCGTCTCGGTGTGGGCGTCGAGGAAGTCGCGGAACCGTTCGCACAGCGTCTCGTCGACGCGGTGGGGCTCCGGGTGGAAGTCGGGCCAGTAGAAGAACGACCGGGTCATCGTCAGGCCGTGCTCGCGCAGCACCCGCAGTTCCGCGCGGACCGTCGTCGGGTCGTAGTCGCGCCACATCAGGGGACCGCCGGTGCGGGACCAGAAGTTGGCGCCGAGCCAGGGCAGGACGGCCGGGTGGTGGATGAGCTGGGCGCTGTGGCGTCGCATGGTCCTTCTCGGATCTCGGTGGTACGGGGTGGGGGGTGGCCCGGCAGGTGACCGGGGTCGGGGCGGGGTTGGGGTCGGGGCGGGGTCGGGGGGGCAGTCGGGGGCGGGGGCGGGGGGCTCGCGGGTGAG
>NZ_JANIAA010000012.1 GCF_024505145.1 Streptomyces rugosispiralis
CCACCCCCCCCCCCCCCCCCCCCCCCCCCCCCCCCCCCCGCCCCCCCCGCCACTGCCCCGCCACGGCGCCAGTAAAGCCGACGGGGCCCCGACCGCTCCAGCGATCGGGGCCCCGTACCAGGACTGTTATAGGAGCTCACACACCCGAACCTGCGGGTACGGAGTCGGTCGCCTCCGTCCACAGATCCTGCTCGGCGCGATCCGCCTGGATCTGGCGGTACACGAGGAGCCCGCCGATGGCGGCCAGTGCGACCAGGAGCAGCTTCTTCACCGCGCTACCTCGTCTCTTTCTTGACGTAGGGGACCTCTGGCGCCCGATGATACACACCGACCGATACCGATCGGTGACCTATGACCGGCATTGGCCGATGAGAAACCGGGAAGGAAGCAGGGATCAACTTCCTGCCCCCATACGACATCAGCCTGGACGGAGAGGATCTCCATCCAGGCTGATCGCGACGGTGGGGCTAACAGGACTTGAACCTGTGGCCTCTTCCTTATCAGGGAAGCGCTCTAACCGTCTGAGCTATAGCCCCGCGCTGCACCGAAAGATTAGCGCACCACCTGCCCTGTCCCAAAATCGGTAACGGGCGGACCGCTACTCGTCCTCGGCCAAGGTCAGCTCGACGCCGCCCACGAAGCCCGCCGACAGGTTGTAGATGAAGGCCCCGAGCGTGGCCAGCGCGGTCGCCAGCACCACATTGATCACGGCGATGATCCCGGTGAACCCCAGGACACGCGGAAGCGACAGGAAGGACTGCAAGTCGAATCCGCTGCCCTTCCGCGACTCCGTGGCGTCGCTGATGGTGCCGCCCACCGCGCTGAAGACGCCCATGGCGTCCATGACCATCCACAGCACCGCCACCGCGATCACGGTGCAGATCCCCAGCGCGATCGCCAGCAGGAAGCTGACCTTCATGACCGACCACGGATCGACCTTGGCGACCCGCAGCCGCGCCTTACGGGTCCGCGGCGCCGGACGGGCCCCCGCGGACGTACGCGGGCGGCGGACGGCCGTGGCGGCCTGCTGCTGCCCCGTCTGGGCGGCCTGGGCCGACTGCCCGGGCACCGAACCGCCTCGCCCGGCCCCGCCGCCGGGCGGCGGGGCGTATGCCTGCGGCGGGTGGTACGGCTGCGCGGGCTGGGCCGGGGCAGCGCGCTCGTTGGGGAGCGGGCTGGAGTACTGGGGCTTGGGGTGCGGATCGCGCTGCGGCCGCAGCTTCCGGGTCTCGGTCACCGCCGCGGGGGCGGAGTCCCCGGCCGGGCCACGGGCGCCGTCCCCAGCGGTATGACCGCCCGTCGGGGCTCCTGATCCCGGACGCCCTCCGGCGTCCGCACCGCCGCCCGCGGCACCCGTGGCTCCACTCACGACTTACTCCTCGGTCTCGTCGGCCGGGGGCGCTGTGCCCTCGGCCGCCTCGGACTCGGCCTCCTCGGCCGGCGCGTTCACGGCCGCGGTTTCTTCCTCGACCTCTTCGGCCTCACGACCGGCCTCGGCGTTCCGGGCGACGCCGACGACGGCATCGCGCTTGCCCAGGTTGATCAGTTGGACGCCCATGGTGTCACGGCCCGTCTCCCTGACCTCATTGACCCGGGTGCGGATCACGCCACCGCTGAGCGTGATGGCGAGGATCTCATCGGTCTCCTCGACCACCAGCGCCCCGACCAGGGAACCACGGTCCTCGACGATCTTCGCCGCCTTGATCCCGAGACCACCGCGCCCCTGGACGCGGTACTCATCGACATCGGTCCGCTTCGCGTACCCGCCGTCGGTGGCGGTGAACACGAACGTACCGGGCCGGACGACATTCATCGAGAGGAGCTCGTCACCCTCGCGGAAGCTCATGCCCTTCACACCGGAGGTCGCGCGCCCCATCGGCCGCAGCGAGTCGTCGGTCGCCGTGAACCGGATCGACTGGGCCTTCCTGCTGATCAGCAGCAGATCGTCCGCGGAGGAGACCAGTTCGGCGCCGATCAGCTCGTCCTCGCGGCCGTCCTCCATCTCCCGGAGGTTGATCGCGATCACACCGCCCGAGCGGGGCGAGTCGTAGTCCTTCAGCGGAGTCTTCTTCACCAGGCCGGACTTGGTGGCCAGCACCAGATACGGCACCGCCTCGTAGTCCCGGATGGCGAGAATCCGCGCGATCTTCTCATCGGGCTGGAAGGCCAGCAGATTCGCCACGTGCTGACCGCGCGCGTCACGTCCCGCGTCCGGCAGCTCGTACGCCTTCGCCCGGTAGACCCGGCCCTTGTTGGTGAAGAACAGCAGCCAGTGGTGGGTGGTCGAGACGAAGAAGTGGGAGACGATGTCGTCCTGCTTCAGCTTCGTCCCGCGCACGCCCTTGCCGCCGCGCTTCTGCGAGCGGTAGTCCTCGGTCTTGGTGCGCTTCACATAGCCGCCACGCGTGATCGTGACGACGATGTCCTCCTCGGCGATCAGGTCCTCGATGGACATGTCGCCGTCGAAGGGGACCAGCTTGGTGCGCCGGTCGTCGCCGAACTTCTCGACGATCGCGGTCAGCTCCTCGCTGATGATCTGCCGCTGCCGCTCGGGCGAGGCCAGGATCGCGTTGTACTCGTTGATCTTCGCCTGGAGCTCGTCGTGCTCCTGGACGATCTTCTGACGCTCCAGGGCGGCCAGCCGCCGCAGCTGCATCTCGAGGATCGCGTTCGCCTGGATCTCGTCGATCTCCAGCAGGCCCATCAGGCCCTCGCGCGCGGTCTCCACCGTGTCGCTGCGCCGGATCAGCGCGATGACCTCGTCGATCGCGTCCAGGGCCTTGAGCAGACCGCGCAGGATGTGCGCCCGCTCCTCGGCCTTGCGCAGCCGGAAGCGGGTCCGGCGGACGATGACCTCGATCTGGTGGGTGACCCAGTTGCGGATGAACGCGTCCAGCGAGAGGGTGCGCGGCACACCGTCGACCAGCGCCAGCATGTTGGCGCCGAAGTTGGTCTGCAGATCGGTGTGCTTGTAGAGGTTGTTGATGACGACCTTGGCGACCGCGTCCCGCTTGAGCACGATGACCAGGCGCTGGCCGGTGCGCGATGAGGTCTCGTCGCGGACGTCGGCGATGCCGCCGACCCTGCCGTCCTTCACCAGGTCGGCGATCTTCTGCGCGAGGTTGTCCGGGTTCACCTGGTACGGCAGCTCGGTGACCACCAGGCACTGCCGGCCCTGGATCTCCTCGACCTCCACCACCGCGCGCATGGTGATCGAGCCGCGCCCGGTGCGGTACGCCTCCTCGATGCCCTTACGGCCGACGACCAGCGCGCCGGTCGGGAAGTCCGGGCCCTTGATCCGGTCGACCAGGGCGTCGAGCAGCTCCTCCTGGGTGGCCTGCGGGTTGGCCAGAAACCACTGGGCGCCCTCGGCGACCTCGCGCAGGTTGTGCGGCGGGATGTTGGTGGCCATGCCGACCGCGATCCCCGCCGAGCCGTTGACCAGCAGGTTCGGGATGCGCGACGGCAGGACCGTCGGCTCCTGGTTACGGCCGTCGTAGTTGTCCTGGAAATCGACGGTGTCCTCGTCGATGTCCCGGAGCATCTCCATGGCCAGCGGCGCCATCTTGCACTCGGTGTACCGCATGGCCGCCGCGGGGTCGTTGCCCGGGGAGCCGAAGTTGCCGTTGGAGTCGACCAGCGGCATCCGCATGGACCACGGCTGGGCCAGCCGCACCAGCGCGTCGTAGATCGACGAGTCGCCGTGCGGGTGGTAGGTGCCCATGACGTCGCCGACGACGCGGGCGCACTTGTAGAAGCCCTTCTCGGGGCGGTACCCGCCGTCGTACATCGCGTACAGCACCCGGCGGTGCACCGGCTTGAGGCCGTCCCGGACGTCGGGCAGCGCACGGCTCACGATCACGCTCATCGCGTAGTCGAGGTACGAGCGCTGCATCTCCGTCTCGAGGCCCACCGGCTCGACGCGGAGTGCGGCGCCCTCGGCGAGCTCGTCGGGGGTCAGGTCGTCGGGCGTGTTCGGGGTGTTCTCGTCGGCCATTGCTGGTCAAAGTCCTTCTGTCGTCTGCGGCTGGGGGCCGACTCAGATGTCGAGGAAGCGGACATCCTTGGCGTTGCGCTGGATGAACGAGCGCCGTGCCTCGACGTCCTCGCCCATGAGGACCGAGAACAGGTCGTCGGCCTGGGCCGCGTCGTCCAGCGTGACCTGGCCGAGGACGCGGTGGTCCTGGTCCATCGTGGTCACTCGCAGCTCTTCGGCGTTCATCTCGCCCAGACCCTTGAAGCGCTGGACGGAGTCGTCCCTGATCCGCTTGCCCTGCTCCCGGCCGGCCTGGATCAGCGCGTCCCGCTCCCGGTCCGAGTACGCGTACTCGACCTCGTCCCGGCCCCACTTGATCTTGTAGAGGGGCGGACGGGACAGGAAGACATGCCCCGCCTCGACCAGCGGGCGCATAAAACGGAAGAGGAAGGTCAGCAGCAGGGTGTTGATGTGCTGGCCGTCGACATCGGCGTCCGCCATCAAGATGATCTTGTGATAGCGGAGCTTGGCGATGTCGAAGTCCTCGTGCACCCCGGTGCCGAAGGCGGAGATCAGCGCCTGGACCTCGTTGTTCTGGAGGATCTTGTCGACCCGGGCCTTCTCGACGTTGAGGATCTTGCCTCGGATCGGGAGGATCGCCTGGTACTGCGGGTTGCGGCCGGACTTGGCCGAGCCGCCGGCGGAGTCACCCTCGACGATGAAGATCTCGCACTTCGACGGGTCGTTGGACTGGCAGTCGCTCAGCTTGCCCGGCAGCGAAGCGGTCTCCAGCAGCCCCTTGCGACGGGTCAGATCGCGCGCCTTACGGGCCGCGACGCGGGCCGTGGCCGCCTGGATGCCCTTGCGGACGATGTCCGCCGCCTCGTTGGGGTTGCGGTCCAGCCAGTCGGCGAGATGCTCGTTGACGATCTTCTGGACGAAGGTCTTGGCCTCCGTGTTGCCCAGCTTGGTCTTGGTCTGGCCCTCGAACTGCGGCTCGCCCAGCTTCACCGAGATGATCGCGGTCAGGCCCTCGCGGATGTCCTCACCGGTGAGGTTGTCGTCGCGCTCCCGGAGCAGCTTCTTGTCGCGCGCGTACTTGTTGATCAGGTACGTCAGCGCGGCGCGGAAGCCCTCCTCGTGGGTGCCGCCCTCATGGGTGTGGATGGTGTTCGCGAAGCTGTAGACACCCTCGGTGTACTGCGCGTTCCACTGCATCGCGAGTTCGAGGGAGAGCATCCGCTCCTTGTCCTCGGCCTCGAAGCCGATCACCGTGGGGTGGACCAGCTCGCCCTTGCGGGAGTTGAGGTAGGTGACGAAGTCGACGATGCCGCCCTCGTAGTGGTACTTCACGGAGAGCGGCTTGCCCTCCTCGTCCACATGGGCCTCGCGCTCGTCCGTCAGCGAGATGGACAGGCCCTTGTTGAGGAACGCCATCTCCTGGAAGCGCCGGGCCAGCGTCTCGAAGGAGTACTCGGTGGTCTCGAAGACGTCCGGGTCCGCCCAGAAGGTGACCGTGGTGCCGGTCTCCTCCGTGGCCTCGTTCCGGGCCAGGGGCGCGGTCGGCGCTCCCGTCTTGTAGTCCTGGGTCCAGCGGTAGCCGTCCGTCCTGACCTCGACTGACACCTTCGACGAGAGGGCGTTGACGACGGAGACGCCGACGCCGTGCAGACCGCCGGAGACGGCGTAGCCGCCGCCGCCGAACTTGCCTCCCGCGTGCAGCACGGTCAGCACGACCTCCACGGCCGGCTTCCCCTCCGAGGGGACGATGCCCACGGGGATGCCGCGGCCGTTGTCCACGACGCGGACGCCGCCGTCGGCGAGGATCGTGACCTCGATGGTGTCCGCGTGACCGGCCATGGCCTCGTCGACGGAGTTGTCGACGACCTCCTGGACGAGGTGGTGCAGGCCGCGCTCACCGGTGGAACCGATGTACATACCGGGTCGCTTGCGGACCGCCTCCAGCCCCTCCAGAACGGTGATCGCACTGGCGTCGTACGACGGCGGAGCCAGGGCCTCGCCGTCGGGCGTGGACGGGATGTTTTCGATGGGGTTGCCGGAATCGGCCACGAAGCGCCCTTTCTGGCACAGCACAAGCCGTCTCCGGGCAGGCGGGAGCGGCTGCGTCGTTCAACATGTGTCCGCAAGCGCTCGGTGCGCCAGCGGCGACGGTGTACGGCCCCAGTCTACCGGTAGCGCCGACAAGAATGGGGGCTTGCTGCCGCCTGAGTCCGCATGTGCCGCCCTGAACCGGCCGCCAGCGACTCCCCATATGCGGGGACGGGCTCCAAGAGGCTCACGCCGCCACTCAGCGCTTCGAGCTGTCAACCACCGGCTACCGTGACCGGGGTCTCAGCAGTCACCCTGTTACCCCCGGTTAACACCAGCGCTCGAACCCCGGTCAGCCGTAGGTGTCACCCGGGCCCGTGGAGCCCGGGGAACGCAGTTGGCCGTAGCGCCGGGGCGGGCCGCCGGGGCCCAGAACCTTGATCAGCTTCACCGTGCCCTGGCCCAGATCGGCGTTGAGCCGGGCCACGAGCTGGGGCGCGAGCAGCCGCAGCTGGGTCGCCCACGCCGTGGAGTCACAGCGCACCGTGAGCACCCGGGCGTCCTCGTCATAGCGCTGGGGCTCGCAGTGCTGGGCCACCTCGGGGCCCACCATCTGGGGCCAGCGGCCCATCACCCCGCCGACCGCGGCCGGGGTCTCCCAGCCACGCTCGGTGATCAGACGGTTGATCGCCGCACCGAGCGGAAGCGGATCGCGGCCATCGGCGCGTGCGCCGGAGCGCAGGCCCCCTCTGCGCGCCTGCTTCTTCTGCTGGGCCGCGGCTCCCCGGGCGCGTGCCTGCTCCTTGGCGGCGCGCAGCGCCACTCGCGCGAGATCGACGCCCGAGGGCTCCGGCACCGGCGAGGACCCGGGCGCCGCCGAGGGCCGGTCCGTCCCGTCCGTCATACGCGCCGCACCTCGCCCTCGGACACCGCGAAGCGCGTACCGGTCAGCACATGCGGGACGTCGTCCTCCACCGCCGCGGTCACCAGCACCTGCTCCCCGGGGGCGACCAGCTCGGCCAGCCGCTCCCGGCGCCGCGTGTCCAGCTCCGCGAAGACGTCGTCGAGCACCAGCACCGGCTCGCCCGCCTCGGTGCGCAGCAGATCGTAGGAGGCCAGCCGCAGGGCGAGGGCGTACGACCAGGACTCGCCATGGCTGGCGTAGCCCTTCGCGGGGAGCCGGCCCAGTTTGAGCACCAGATCGTCGCGGTGCGGGCCCACCAGCGTGACCCCGCGCTCGATCTCCTGCTTACGGGCCTCGGTGAGGGCTGCCATCAGCAGCTCGTACAGCTCCTCGCGGCTGCCCGCGTCGGCCAGCCCCTCGCCTGCCGAGCCGCGGTACTCCAGCAGCACGGGGCCGCCGCCGGGGGCGAGTTGCTCGTACGCCTTGTCGGCGAGCGGCTGGAGCACGGAGATCAGATCGAGCCGCTGGGCGAGCAACTCGGCACCGGTCCGGGCCAGATGCTGGTCCCAGACGTCGAGGGTGGACAGCGCCGCGTCGCCGCCCCCGCCGCGCGAACCGTGGCGCCGGGCCAGGGCGGCGGTCTTCAGCAGGGTGTTGCGCTGCTTCAGCACCCGGTCGTAGTCGGAGCGGACCCCCGCCATCCGGGGCGCCCGCGCGGTGATCAGCTCGTCGAGGAACCGGCGGCGCTCGCCCGGATCGCCCTTGACCAGGGCCAGATCCTCGGGCGCGAACAGCACCGACCGCAGTATCCCCAGCACATCACGCGGCTTGACCTGCGACGATCGATTGATCCGGGCGCGATTGGCCCGGCCCGGGTTGAGCTCGAGCTCGATCAGCTGCTGCCGGTCGCCCTGGACGACCGCGGCCCGGACCACGGCCCGCTCCGCGCCCATGCGCACCAGCGGGGCGTCGGAGGAGACCCGGTGGCTGCCGAGGGTGGCGAGATAGCCGACGGCCTCGACGAGATTGGTCTTGCCCTGGCCGTTGGGCCCGACGAAGGCCGTGACGCCCGGGTCGAGTGCCACCTCGGCCCGGGCGTACGAGCGGAAGTCGGCGAGCGAGAGATGCGTGACGTGCATGGTGGGCTGCGCCGACCTCCCCCGGCAGTACTGCTTGCTTCCGACCCCGAGGGGTGGTTACTTCTCGTTGCTCTCGACCGCGTGGCCCCCGAACTGATTGCGCAGTGCGGCGACCATCTTCATCTGCGGCGAGTCCTCCTGGCGGGAGGCGAACCGGGCGAAGAGCGACGCGGTGATCGCGGGCAGCGGCACCGCGTTGTCGATCGCGGCCTCCACGGTCCAGCGGCCCTCCCCGGAGTCCTCCGCGTAGCCCCGCAGCTTGCCCAGGTGCTCGTCCTCGTCCAGGGCGCGGACGGCCAGGTCCAGCAGCCAGGAGCGGATGACCGTGCCTTCCTGCCAGGAGCGGAAGACCTCGCGGACGTCGGTGACCGAGTCCACCTTCTCCAGCAGCTCCCAGCCCTCGGCGTACGCCTGCATCATCGCGTACTCGATGCCGTTGTGGACCATCTTGGCGAAGTGGCCCGCGCCGACCTTGCCGGCGTGGACGGCGCCGACCTCGCCCTCGGGCTTGAGCGCGTCGAAGATCGGCTGGACCCGGGCCACATGCTCGGCGGCGCCGCCGTACATCAGCGCGTAGCCGTTCTCCAGACCCCAGACGCCACCGGAGACGCCGCAGTCGACGAAGCCTATGCCCTTGGCGTTGAGCTGCTCGGCGTGCTTCTCGTCGTCGGTCCAGCGGGAGTTCCCGCCGTCCACGACGATGTCGCCGGGCGACAGCAGCTCGGCCAGCTCATCGATGGTGATCTGAGTGGGGACGCCCGCCGGGACCATGACCCACACCACTCGCGGGCCCTTGAGGTTGTTGACGAGCTCATCGAGGCTGTGGACATCGGCGACGTCCGGGTTGCGGTCGTATCCGATGACGGTGTGGCCTGCGCGGCGAATGCGCTCGCGCATGTTGCCGCCCATCTTGCCGAGGCCGATGAGACCGAGCTCCATCAGTGATCCTTTGTGCCGTAGTCCGTTGCGTTTCGCGGTGAATCCGAGCCTACGCCCGCGGGTAACCGCACAGATGTGGGCTACACCCGCTCATTCGCTCGGCTTTCAGCCACTCAGCCGGACCGGCATGATCAGGTACTTGTACGCCTCGTCCGCCTCGGCGTCCATGGCGGGCTTGCCACTCAGCAGGGCGGGCTTGGTCGAGGTGGTGAACGACAGCTGGGCGACCGGCGAGTCGATCGCGCTGAGGCCGTCCAGCAGGAACGTCGGGTTGAAGGCGATCGAGATGTCGTCGCCGTCGAGCTGGGCGTCCACCCTTTCCACAGCCTGTGCGTCGTCGCTGGATCCGGCCTCCAGGATCAGCACGCCCTGCTCGAAGGTGAGCCGCACCGGGGTGTTGCGCTCGGCGACCAGGGCCACACGCTTGACAGCCTCGACGAACGGGGGGGTCTCGATCACCGCGACCGAGTTGAACTCGGTGGGGAAGAGCGTGCGGTACTTCGGCAGGTCGCCCTCGAGCAGCCGGGTGGTCGTACGGCGCCCGGCGCCCTCGAAGCCGATCAGACCCTCGCCCGCACCCGAGCCGGAGAGCGCGAGCGCGACGGTGTCACCGCTGGTCAGCGACTTGGCGGTGTCGAGGAGCGTCTTGGCGGGCACCAGCGCGACGGCGGAGATGTCGGGGGTCTCGGGCTTCCACAGGAACTCGCGGACCGCGAAGCGGTAGCGGTCGGTGGAAGCCAGCGTGACGGTGTCGCCCTCGATCTCGATCCGCACACCCGTGAGCACCGGCAGGGTGTCGTCACGGCCGGCGGCGATGGCGACCTGGGCCGCGGCGGCGGCGAAGACCTCACCGGGGACGGTGCCCGTCGCGGTCGGCATCTGCGGCAGCGCCGGGTACTCCTCCACAGGCAGGGTGTGGAGTGTGAATCGCGAGGAGCCGCAGACGACGGTCACCCGCACCCCGTCGCTGGAGATCTCCACGGGGCGGTTGGGGAGGGCGCGGCAGATGTCGGCGAGGAGGCGGCCGGAGACGAGGACGGTGCCGTCGTCCTCGATGTCGGCCTCCACCGAGACGCGGGCCGAGACCTCGTAGTCGAAGCCGGAGAGGCTGAGTGCGCCTTCCTCCGCCTTCATCAGGATCCCCGCGAGCACGGGCACCGGCGGTCGGGCCGGGAGGCTGCGGGCCGTCCAGGCCACTGCCTCCGCGAGTACATCGCGCTCCACCCGGATCTTCACCGTTAGCCGCCTCCTGCTGTTGCTGGCTCGCCCTGCTGGCCTTCGTCGTCGACTGTGTCGCCGGAGACCAGTCTGACGCACGCCGCCGACAGTCGGTGCGGCTCGGGGTCAAGTCGGTGCGCGGGGTGTCGGGCGGCTCGGCCCGAGGTTGTGCACAGGCCCCACTTCGAAGCGATTTCCTCGCTATCTCTATGTGGTCGTAGTAGTAGGCCCTGTGGAAACCGTGGAAAACTCAATCAGCCCTGGTCAGAGGCGATTTTTTGTCCACCGGGCCTGTGGGTGGAGGCGGTGGACAACCAGGGCTTTCTGTGGATGCCGAAGAGTTCTGCACATGCGATGCACAGACATCGCCCGGTTCTCCCCAGCGCCGTCCCCAGTTTTACCCACCTTCCCCACAGCCCAACCCGCCTCCTCGGTGTGACGCCTTTCACTCGGCCTGGTGACCGTGGCCGTTTCGTTGCCGAACAGTGGACAGCGGTGTGGAGAAGCTGTGGGCAACGGGCCTTTGGCTGTGGGTTGCCGGTGGACAAGCTGACGCGCGGCCTGTGGGCATCTCGATCATCCACAGTCTGTGGACTTCCGTTAGCCACAATTCCACAACCGGCTGACCTCGGGGGATCTCCTTTCCACCGGGCACCCTGTGGACACGATCGGGACAACTCCCATGTCCCCAGGGTGTGGACGGTGGATGAGCTGTGGATCTGTGGAGAACCTGGCTGGCCGGGCAGGGAATCGAACAGCTTCGTGGCGGTGAACGACGAGGGACCGCGATGTGACGAGGGAGGACGGCGAGGGGCAGCCAGGCGAGGACGGCTGAGGGCGCCCCGGGGAGGACGGCGAAGGGCGCACCGGGGAGACGACGAAGGGCAGGCCGGGGAGGACGACGAAGGGCGCCCCGGGAGATGTCCGTCCCGGAGCGCCCTTCAGCGGTTCGCGGTGGCCCTGCGGGCCCCTCTCAGCCGTTCTTGATGCGGTTGGTCAGCTCGGTCACCTGGTTGTAGATGGAGCGCCGCTCGGCCATCAGCGCCCTGATCTTGCGGTCGGCGTGCATCACCGTCGTATGGTCGCGGCCGCCGAACTGCGCGCCGATCTTGGGCAGCGAGAGATCGGTCAGCTCCCGGCAGAGGTACATCGCGATCTGCCGCGCGGTGACCAGCACCCTGCTGCGGGAGGCGCCGCACAGATCGTCGACCGTGTGCCCGAAGTAGTCGGCGGTCGCGGCCATGATCGCGGTGGCGGTGATCTCCGGGGCCGCGTCCTCGCCGCCGGGGATCAGATCCTTCAGCACGATCTCGGTGAGTCCGAGGTCCACCGGCTGCCGGTTCAGGCTCGCGAAGGCCGTCACCCTGATCAGCGCGCCCTCCAGCTCACGGATGTTGCGGGAGATCCGCGAGGCGATGAACTCCAGCACCTCCGGCGGCGCGTTCAGCTGCTCCTGCACCGCCTTCTTACGGAGGATCGCGATGCGGGTCTCCAGCTCCGGCGGCTGCACATCGGTGATCAGGCCCCACTCGAAACGGTTGCGGAGCCGGTCCTCCAGGGTGACCAGCTGCTTGGGCGGCCGGTCGGAGGAGAGCACGATCTGCTTGTTGGCGTTGTGGAGCGTATTGAAGGTGTGGAAGAACTCCTCCTGCGTCGACTCCTTGCTCGCCAGGAACTGGATGTCGTCGACCAGCAGGATGTCCATGTCGCGGTAGCGCTTGCGGAACGCGTCCGCCTTGCCGTCGCGGATGGAGTTGATGAACTCGTTGGTGAACTCCTCCGAGCTCACGTAGCGCACCCGGGTGCCGGGGTAGAGGCTGCGCGCGTAGTGCCCGATGGCATGCAGCAGGTGGGTCTTGCCGAGCCCGGACTCGCCGTAGATGAACAGCGGGTTGTACGCCTTGGCCGGCGCCTCGGCGACGGCGACCGCCGCGGCGTGCGCGAAGCGGTTGGACGCGCCGATGACGAAGGTGTCGAAGAGGTACTTGGGGTTCAGCCGCGCGGTCGGCTCACCGGGGCCGGACGCGGGCGCGGGCTGAGCGGCGAGCGGCCCGGGGGCGCCGGTCTGCGAGGGCAGCACGGGCGGTCCGCCGCGGGCCCGCTCGAGCGGGTCGGGCAGATCGTGGCGCTGCTCGTACGGCGGGCGCTCGGGGCCAGGACCGGGGCCGGGGATGCCACCGGGGCCGCCCGGCCCGGGGCGCTCGGGGCCAGGGCCGCGGTAGTCGCCGCGCGGCTGCTGCTCATACGGCTGCTGGTCATAGCCAGGCTGCTGGTCGTAGCCGGAGGAGGTGTGCTGGGAGGCGTACGGGTCGCTCTCGGGGAAGCCGCCGAGCCGGGGCTGCTGCCAGCCGTAGTCGTCACGGCCCCGCGGCCAGGCGCCCGGTTCGGGGCGCGGCTGGTGATACCCGGGGTACGCGGGGCGGGCCGACGGAAGGTCGTCCGGCGCCTGGCGGCCGTAGCCGTCCCGGCCGTCGTAGCCCTGGTCGTAGGACTCGCGCTGCTCGCGCTGGGGCTGCGGGGGGACGATCGGTTCGCCGGCGGACTCGTCCACGGTGATCGCGATGCGGATCGGGCGGCCGCACTCCCGGCTCAGCGTCTCGCTGACGACGGGGGCCAGCCGGCCTTCCAGTACGCCCTTGGCGAATTCATTGGGGACGGCGAGCAGCGCGGTGTCGGCGACCAGCGCGAGGGGCTGGCACCGCTTGATCCAGTGCTCGTCCTTGGCCTCGACGCCTTGTCCGCCCTGCCCGGAGCCCTCTCCCAGCAGCCGCTCGAGCACACGTGGCCACACTGCGGCAAGATCGGCGGGTACGTCAGCCACAGGGCACGCTCTCTCACTCGCTGGGTGGGGGACGCCGACAGGTCCCACGAATGCGTGGTTCTCGGGACGGGCGTGAAGGAATCGGAGCCCAGCCACGGTAGTCAGGCCGGGGTACGCGGTTCAAGTCGTTGTCCACAGGGTGTGTACAAATGTGCCATGCGATGTCGCCGGGCGTTCCCTTGCCCCTAGGCTGTGGGGGGATAGCGCGCTGTCAGGGTGTCGGCCACCGGTTTGACCGGATGGCGTAACCGCGCGTACCGTAACCAGGTCGAGTTGTCGATGGCTGCTGCCGCCTGCCTCCGATGGGCAAGGATTCACGGGCCGACTGATCCGTGGTCGTGAAGCGGTGCACTCGGGCGTATTGCGAGCTACTCGTGGGCGCACGGTGACAGCCAAGCGATAGACCGCCACCATCCGATTCATTTCTGGAGCCCCCGAGTGAGCAAGCGCACCTTCCAGCCGAACAACCGTCGTCGCGCGAAGACCCACGGCTTCCGGCTGCGGATGCGCACCCGTGCCGGCCGCGCGATCCTCGCGTCCCGCCGTGGCAAGGGTCGCGCCCGCCTGTCGGCCTGAGCAGCCTGACCCAAGGTCCATGACGTGCTGCCTACCGAACATCGGCTGAGGCGGCGCGAGGACTTCGCGGCCGCGGTACGCCGAGGACGCAGGGCCGGGCGCCCGCTCCTTGTCGTGCATCTTCGCAACGGCCTCACCAGCGGTGATACGGACCCGCACGCATCCGGGGAGAGTGCTCCTCCGGCGCGTGCGGGTTTCGTCGTGAGCAAGGCGATCGGCGGAGCCGTCGTCCGCAATCTGGTGAAGCGGAGACTGCGCCATCTGATGCGGGACCGCATCGACCGATTTCCCGCAGGTAGCCTTGTGGTCGTACGGGCGCTGCCCGGTGCGGGTGAGGCGGGTCACGACCAGCTGGCCCGCGATCTCGACACGGCAGTGCAGCGGCTACTGGGAGGGGTGCCGCGATGAAGTACCCGCTGCTGTGGTTGATCAAGCTGTACCAGTGGACCATCAGCCCGATGCTGGGACCGGTCTGCAAGTACTACCCGTCGTGCTCGCACTATGGCTATACGGCCATCAACCGGCACGGCGCGGTGAAAGGAACGGCGCTGACGGCCTGGCGCATCCTGCGCTGCAACCCATGGTCACTCGGTGGCGTCGACCACGTCCCGCCCCGGAAGCGTCCGGTGTGGCACCAGCGGCTGCGGAACCGCCTCGGCGGGCATCCGGCTGTGGAGCCTGCCGCACAGCCCGAGACCCAGCCCAAAGCCCAAGGAGCCTGATTCGTGGACACGATCCTCGGTCCTCTTTATGACGTAGTTTCCTGGATCATCGTCCAGTTCCACTCGTTCTACAGCTTGATCTTCGATCGGGACAGTGGCTGGGCGTGGGGTCTGTCCATCGTTTCGCTGGTGGTGCTGATCCGGATCTGCCTGATCCCGCTCTTCGTGAAGCAGATCAAGTCGACGCGGAACATGCAGGCGCTCCAGCCCAAGATGAAGGCGATCCAGGAGCGCTACAAGAGCGACAAGCAGCGCCAGTCCGAAGAGATGATGAAGCTCTACAAGGAGACGGGCACCAACCCGCTCTCGAGCTGTCTGCCGATCCTCGCGCAGTCGCCGTTCTTCATCTCGCTGTACCAGGTGCTCAACCACATCGCGAACAACAGGACGGTCGGTGTCATCGACCAGTCGCTGCTGGACAGCGCCCGTAACGCCCATATCTTCGGCGCTCCGCTGTCGGTGAAGTTCATGGACTCGGCCTCGAAGGTCGAATCCCTCGGCGCCTCGCTGACCGACGTCCGCATCGTGACGATCACCATGATCATCCTGATGTCGGCCTCGCAGTTCTTCACCCAGCGCCAGCTGATGACCAAGAACGTCGACCTCACGGTGAAGACGCCGTTCATGCAGCAGCAGAAGATGCTGATGTACGTCTTCCCGATCATGTTCGCCGTCTTCGGCATCAACTTCCCCGTCGGTGTCCTCGTCTACTGGCTGACCACCAACGTCTGGACCATGGGCCAGCAGATGTTCGTCATCCGCCGGAACCCGACCCCGGGCAGCGTGGCCTTCAAGGCCCGCCAGGAGCGGCTGCGGGCCAGTGGCAAGCTGAAGGAGGAGCCCGCCGAGGTCGCCGCGAAGGAGGCGGCCGACGTGGCGCGTGCCAACCGTCAGCAGCCCAAGCGCCAGACCAAGGCGCAGCGCTCCACGACCGGCCACAGCCGGGCCAGCTCGCAGTCGGCCCCCGCGGCCGCCACGGAGGAGACCACCGAGGCCAAGCCCGCCGAGAAGCAGGGCCCGGGGCAGAAGAAGGGCGCGCAGGGCGGCAAGCCGGCCGGCGGCGGCTCGGCTTCCGGCTCCTCCCGTGGCGCGAAGTCCGGCCAGCGCAAGGGCCAGCAGCGCCCCAAGCACCCGTCCAAGAAGTAACGAAGGAGTCCATCCGTGACGGAAGGCACCACCCCGGCAGCCGAGGGTGTCGACACCCTGTCCCGCCTTGAGCAGGAAGGGGAGATCGCGGCCGACTACCTCGAGGGGCTGCTGGACATCGCGGACCTCGACGGCGACATCGACATGGACGTCGAGGCCGATCGCGCAGCGGTGTCGATCATCAGCGACTCGACCAGCCGTGATCTGCAGAAGCTGGTCGGCCGCGATGGCGAGGTGCTGGAGGCCCTTCAGGAGCTGACCCGCCTCGCGGTGCACCGGGAGACCGGTGACCGCAGTCGGCTGATGCTCGACATCGCCGGATACCGGGCCCGTAAGCGTGCCGAGCTGACCGAGCTGGGTACCAAGGCGGCCGAGGAGGCGAAGGGCACCGGTCAGCCGGTGAAGCTCAAGGCGATGACGCCCTTCGAGCGGAAGGTCGTGCACGACGCCGTGGCCGCCGCCGGGCTGCGCAGCGAGTCCGAGGGCGAGGAGCCCCAGCGCTGCGTGGTCGTGCTTCCGGTCTGAAGCGGTTCCGCCTCGTGATCCACACGGCCCCGTCTGCACGCAGACGGGGCCGAATCTTGTCAGCCTTACATCATCGTTCAGCAGAGTGTTCGGTACGGAAGGACGGTCCCCGTGACGGAAGCAGCGGAGCTCCCCCCGGCGCCCCCCGAGGCAAGGGACGTATTCGGTGACCGTTTCCCGGAGGCTGTCCGCTACGGCGAGCTGCTGGCCGATGTGGGAGTGACCCGCGGGCTGATCGGCCCGCGCGAGGTGCCGCGGCTGTGGGAGCGGCATCTGCTGAACTGCGCCGTGCTCTCCGAAGTGGTGCCCGAGGGGGTCACCGTCTGCGATGTGGGGTCCGGGGCCGGGCTCCCCGGTATCCCGCTCGCCCTGACCCGTCCCGACCTCCAGATCACGCTGCTGGAGCCCTTGCTGCGCCGCACGAACTTTCTGCGGGAAGTGGTCGAGCTGCTGGGGCTGGAGCATGTGACGGTGGTGCGCGGCCGAGCCGAGGAGGTCCTCGGCAAGCTGACCCCGATGCATGTGGTGACGGCTCGGGCGGTGGCCCCGCTGGACCGGCTGGCCGGCTGGGGGGTTCCGCTGCTGCGCCCGTACGGCGAGATGCTGCTACTGAAGGGCGACACCGCCGAGGAGGAGCTGAAGCAGGCTCGGGCCGCGCTGGGCAAGCTGGGCGTGGTGGGGACCTCGGTGCTGCATGTCGGTGAGGGAGTGGTGGACCCGCCGTCCACGGTGGTGCGGGTCGAGGTCGGGGAGAGCCCCGGGGGTGTGCGCTTCGCGGCGAAGCGAGCCAAGGCGGCTCGCCGGTCACCGCGCCGTCGCCCCTGAATCAACGGCATTGCTCCATACAAGCTGGCAAAACTACACATACCGGAGTGTCGCGACCCATCGACGAGGTCTCCCGTGCATCGTGTTTCACGTGAAACGTCGCTCCCTGCTGCATGGAATCATCAGTCGCGGTCGTGCGGCGGCCTTGCCCCGCGACCGCCGACCCCGAATGAACGTGGATTCATCCACAGGAGAACGGGCCTCGCTGGTTCACGACCCCAAAAGCATGGCAGGCTCTGCTTATTGCGAGCCTGATGTCGAGGAGAGTGAATCCTTGCGGTCCGACGCCAACATCGCGGGGCCGATGACCGATCCGGTCCCCGGCCCCCGTACCGAATCGCCGGGGGAGGATGTTTCACGTGAAACGCCGCCTCCGATGGACGACACCCCTATCGGTCGCGCCGCTCAGCTGGCGGTCGAAGCCCTGGGCCGCGCCGGTGAGGGGTTGCCCAGGCCGGAGCAGACCCGGGTGATGGTGGTCGCCAACCAGAAGGGCGGGGTCGGGAAGACCACGACCACGGTCAATCTGGCCGCCTCGCTCGCCCTGCACGGTGGTCGCGTGCTGGTGATCGATCTCGACCCACAGGGCAATGCCTCGACGGCGCTGGGGATCGACCACCATGCCGAGGTTCCATCGATCTATGACGTGCTGGTCGACAGCAAACCGTTGTCCGATGTGGTGCAGCCGGTCCCGGACGTGGAGGGCCTCTTCTGTGCTCCGGCCACGATCGATCTCGCCGGCGCCGAGATCGAGTTGGTCTCCCTGGTGGCCAGGGAGAGCCGGCTCGAACGGGCCATCGAGGCGTATGAGCAGCCGCTGGACTACATCTTGATCGACTGCCCGCCCTCGCTGGGTCTGCTGACGGTCAATGCGCTGGTGGCCGGTGCGGAAGTGCTGATCCCGATCCAGTGCGAGTACTACGCGCTGGAGGGGCTGGGGCAGCTGCTGCGGAATGTGGATCTGGTGCGGGGCCATCTCAACCCCAAGCTCCATGTCTCGACGATCCTTCTCACCATGTACGACGGTCGCACTCGGCTGGCCTCCCAGGTCGCCGACGAGGTGCGGAGCCACTTCGGCGGTGAGGTGCTCCGGACGAGCATTCCCCGATCGGTGCGCATCTCCGAGGCCCCCAGCTATGGGCAGACCGTCCTCACCTATGACCCGGGGTCGAGTGGGGCGCTCTCCTATCTGGAGGCGGCCCGAGAGATCGCCCTCAGAGGTGTCGGCGTGCACTACGAAGCCCAGCACGCTCATGCCTTGCCCGAGCTCAGCCAGCACGACCAGCACAGCAGCATGCAGGAGGGGATTCAGTGAGTGAGCGACGCAGAGGACTGGGCCGTGGGCTCGGTGCCCTGATCCCTCCCGCGCCGAAGGGGGCGGACAACGCCGCGTCCTCGGCGGGGGCGGGAACGGTCACGACGACCGGGGCCACCACCTCACCGACGGCGGTCCCGGTGCTCACCCAGGAGCGCGGAGTGGCGGCGGCCAAGGTGGCCGGTCTGGCCACCCAGGCCGTTCCACAGGAAACCGAGCCGCCGGCGCCGCGAGAGCAGGAGCCCGAGGCCGCCGCCCCGGAGGCGATGCCGGAGGAGGTTGCCGGGGCCCACTTCGCCGAGCTGCCGCTGGACTTCATCACCCCCAACCCGCGGCAACCCCGCGAGGTCTTCGACGAGGACGCGCTCGCCGAACTGGTCACCTCGATCCAGGAGGTCGGTCTCCTCCAGCCCGTCGTCGTACGGCAGTTGGCGCCGGAGCGCTATGAGCTCATCATGGGCGAGCGCCGCTGGCGGGCCTGTCGTGAGGCCGGTCTGGAGAAGATCCCCGCGATCGTCCGGGCCACCGATGACGAGAAGCTCCTCCTGGACGCGCTGCTGGAGAACCTCCACCGGGCCCAGCTGAATCCGCTGGAAGAGGCGGCGGCGTACGACCAGCTGCTGAAGGACTTCAACTGCACGCATGACGAACTGGCCGACCGCATCGGGCGCTCGCGTCCGCAGGTCTCCAATACGCTGCGGCTGCTGAAGCTCTCCCCGTCCGTCCAGCGCAGGGTGGCCGCCGGGGTTCTCTCCGCGGGCCATGCGCGGGCGCTGCTCTCCGTGGACGACGCGGAGGAGCAGGACCGGCTGGCCCATCGCATCGTCGCTGAGGGGCTGTCGGTGCGTGCGGTGGAGGAGATCGTGACCCTGATGGGATCGCGCTCGGGCGGTACGACGAAGCCCAAGGGTCCGAGGGCGGGCGCGAGGGTGTCCCCCGCGCTCACGGATCTGGCTTCACGCCTCTCCGATCGGTTCGAGACGCGGGTGAAGGTCGACCTCGGTCAGAAGAAGGGAAAGATCGTCGTCGAGTTCGCCTCAATAGAGGATCTCGAGCGGATCCTGGGCTCGCTGGCCCCCGGTGAGGGGCCGGTGCTGGAGCAGCCGCTCTCCTCCGAGGACGGAGCGGCGGACGAGGACGAGTGAGGCGCTGTCCGTGCGGTCTCATACCGCATGGAAGAGCAGCGGGGGCGGGTCGCGTTCCGACATGGTCGGAACGCGACCCGCTGTTTGCCGAAGGGCGGTATCGGTGCAATCTCGGCACGGATACGATGCGATCAGGTAGGGCGGATCCATGTGGAGGCGCCGCATGTGGAGGGCAGGGCCATGCGATCGGTGAGCCGCACCGGACTGTTGGCCACAGGATTGGGCCTGGGAGCTGTCGGCGGTTTCGTCGGCAGTCTGCTCAGGGAGCGTAGTGCGCTGTCAGCCGCCCGGGGCGCGGCTGGCCACGGAAGTGAAGGACTGGCTTCATGGGGCGTCGGCTCGTACCGCTCACGCTGGACAACCTCCCGGACATCCCCAAGCGCTGCCGCGCCTGTGTCTTCTGGGAGCTCGATCCGGTCAGCGGCGAAGCAGCCGTAAGGGCCGGCCGGCCGGAGCTGGAGAAGGAGGCATGGATCTCCGCCGTTCTGCTGGAGTGGGGATCCTGCGGCCGGGTGGTCTATGTCGATGAGGTCCCGGTGGGCTTTGTGCTGTACGCGCCTCCGGCGTATGTACCGCGCTCCACGGCCTTCCCGACCAGTCCGGTCGCCGCGGATGCCGTCCAGCTGATGACGGCATGGCTGATGCCCGGATATCAGGGGCAGGGGCTGGGCCGGGTGATGGTGCAGACCGTCGCCAAGGATCTGATCCGCCGGGGCTTCAAGGCGGTGGAGGCGTTCGGGGACGCCACATGGAAGGAACCGGCGTGTGTGCTGCCCGCCGATCATCTGCTGGCCGTGGGCTTCAAGACCGTACGGCCGCATCCGCGCTACCCCCGGCTGAGGCTGGAGCTGAGAACGACGATCTCCTGGAAGGAGGATGTCGAGCTGGCGCTGGACCGGCTGCTCGGCGCCGTCCAGAAGGAGCCGGCGCTTCGGCCGCTGTAGCGGGTTCCACGTGAAACACGAAGGGGCTGCCCCGATGGGCAGCCCCTTCGTGTATGTGGGCGACGCGTGGAGTGCTCAGCCGATGAAGTCGGCCAGGTCGCGCTCGATGGCGGCCTTGGGCTTGGCGCCGACGATGGTCTTGGCGACCTCGCCGCCCTGGTAGACATTGAGCGTCGGGATGGACATCACGCCGTACTTGGCGGCCGTCGCCGGGTTCTCGTCGATGTTGAGCTTGGCGATGACGATCTTGTCGGGGTGCTCGGCCGCGATGGCCTCCAGGGAGGGGGCGATCTGGCGGCACGGACCGCACCAGGCGGCCCAGAAGTCGACGAGTACCGGCTTGTCGCTCTTGAGGACCTTCTCCTCGAAGTCGGCGTCCGTCACGGTGACCGTGGCACCGGCCATGGCAATCTCCTTAGTGAGTTGGTGCAGAGGTGGGAAGCGGAATCAGACGGTGGCGTCGCCCTGGCCCAGCGAGGCGAGGTACCGCTCGGCGTCCAGTGCCGCCGAGCAACCGGTACCGGCCGCGGTGATCGCCTGGCGGTAGGTGTGGTCCACGACATCGCCGGCGGCGAAGACACCGGGCAAGTTGGTCCGGGTGGTGGGCGCGTCCACCTTCAGGTACCCCTCGTCGTCCAGGCCCAGCTGGCCCTTGAACAGCTCGGTGCGCGGGTCGTGGCCGATCGCGATGAACAGTCCGGTGACCGGCAGCTCGGAGGTCTCGTCCTTCTTGACGTCGCGGAGGGTGAGACCGGAGAGCTTGCCGTCGCCGTGGATGTCCTCGACCACGCTGTCCCAGATGAACGAGATCTTCGGGTCGGCGAAGGCGCGCTCCTGCATCGCCTTGCTGGCGCGCAGGGTGTCCCGGCGGTGGACCACCGTGACCGACTTGGCGAACCGCGACAGGAAGGTCGCCTCCTCCAGGGCCGTGTCGCCGCCGCCGATGACGGCGATGTCCTGGTCCTTGAAGAAGAACCCATCACAGGTGGCACACCAGGAGACACCGCGGCCGGAGAGCTCGTCCTCGCGCGGCAGCCCCAGCTTGCGGTGCTGGGAGCCGGTGGCCACGATGACGGTCTTGGCGCGGTGGACCGTACCGGCGGAGTCGGTGACAGTCTTGATCTGCTCACTGAGATCGACCGCGGTCACGTCGTCCGGAACGAGCTCGGCGCCGAAGCGCTCGGCCTGGGCCCGCATGTTGTCCATCAGGTCGGGGCCCATGATCCCGTCCCGGAAGCCGGGGAAGTTCTCCACGTCGGTGGTGTTCATCAGGGCACCACCCGCGGTCACGGAGCCTTCGAAGACCAGCGGCTTCAGGGAAGCGCGGGCGGTGTAGAGCGCGGCCGTATAGCCCGCGGGCCCGGAACCGATGATGATCACGTTGCGGACGTCGCTCACGGATGTCTTCCTTGTCTCTGCCGACTGCCGGACTGCTGACTGGGCGGGCGGCTCCGGGTTCCCCCGGAATTCCGCTGCCACCCCACCCAACGGATCCTACGGGTCAGGCATTCCCGAGCGCTGTCAGGCAGGGCCCGGTGTGCGGCGTGCCTCAGTGCCGCGGGTAGGTCCGGGTCACCAGGAGCTCCCCGGGAGCCGTCGGGGACGTCGAGACGCAGGACGCGTCGATCACGAAGGCATCGACGAGCGAGCTGTCGGAGGGGTGCGGGAGCACGACGATATAGGCGGTCTGGCCGTCGTAGGTGTCCTGCTGCGCCGCGAGAGCCGGCTCCTTGCGGCCGGTGCCGCTCTGTACGCAGGAGGGCACATGAGGGTCGTCATCGGCGCGCAGTGGCACATCGGGTGAGTTTCCCTGCCCGGTGACGCCGTCCGACGCGGTGGACTTCCGGTCGGCGAGCAGCTCGTGCACCCGGTCCTTGAGCGTGCCCGAGGAGAGGGTGGACTTCCCGGTGGCGCTCTGGCTGGCGTGCGCCTGGGTGTCGCTGTCGTTGCGATCGCCGGAGGAGCCGCTCTGGAGGAAGAAGGAGCCGATGCCGATCACCGCCGCGGCGCAGGCGCCGCCGAGGACGGCCTTGCGCCAGCGGCGGGCGCGCCCGGGGCGGGTGCCGGGTCCGGTGGTTCCCCGTCCCGGCCCGGTGGCCGCGCGGGGGCGCCCTGCGGGCCGGTCCGTCGCGATGGACGGCTTGGCCGCGGGCTCCACGGTGTCGGTGTTGGTGCCGGGGTTACTGGAGGCGGCATCGGCCGTTTCACGTGAAACAGGCGAGGGCACGGCGTCCGGATCCGGAGTTTCACGTGAAACATCGGCCACCCGCTCGGGGGCGGTCGCGTCGAGAAGCGCTTCGGCGGCCAGCGCCGCGTCGATGCGGCCCGCGATATCGGCGGGCATCCGTACCGGCCCGGGAAGGGTCCCCAGCAGGGAGCGGATCTCGTCCAGGGACTCCCATACGTCCGCACACAGCACGCAGCTCGCGAGGTGAGTGCGCACATCGACGGCGCGGGACGGAGAGAGCAGATTCTCGGTGAGTGCGGAGATCTCCGCGACTTCAGGGTGCTCTTCCGTGTCCGTCGAGGATGTCACGCTCGCCCACCTCCGCCCTTCACGGCATCTGTGTCGTTCGGTCCTGCCGTCGGTGGGACGGACGTCCCCTGCGTCCGGTTCCTTCCCACGCCCGAGGGTGAGCTACCCCTCCCGCTGGGGTGGAGATGTGAGAGGAGTGGCAGCAGTCGTGCGCGGCCCCGGGCGCAGCGGCTCTTCACGGTGCCGGTGGGAACGTCCAGGACCTTCGCCGCCTCCGCGACGGGGTAGCCCTGCATATCGACCAGCACCAGGGCCGCCCGCTGCTCGGGAGGGAGGGTGCGCAGCGCCTGGAGCAGTTCGCGGTGGAGATCACCGCGCTCGGCGGGGGCGGCGGCCGACTCATGGGGTTCCAGGAGTTGCTCGAGCCGCTCGGTGTCGTCGACGGGGGAGGTGCGACGGGAAGCGGCCTTGCGGGCCCGGTCCAGACAGGCGTTGACCGTGATGCGGTGCAGCCATGTGGTCACGGCGGACTGGCCCCGGAACGTGTGGGCGGCGCGATAGGCGGAGACGAGCGCGTCCTGGACCGCGTCGGCCGCTTCCTCACGGTCGCCGAGGGTGCGCAGCGCCACCGCCCAGAGTCTGTCGCGGTGGCGCCGCACTATTTCGCTGAAGGCGTCCGGGTCGCCGTCGACGTGCCGGGCGAGGAGCTCGCCGTCGCTCGCTCCGCCGATGGTGGCGTCGTCCAACGTTGAGCCCCTCCCCTCTCGGCCGACCGTAGAGGGTCAGCCCTTGACCTTGATCTCCGAGATGCCGCCACGGTAGCGATCGGGGGTGCTGGCCGGAAGCTCCGTGATGTGGACCAGGACGTATCGGGTCCGTACCGGCTTGTCGAGAACGGTGGACAGCTTCTTCCCGACGCTCTTCAGATCGGTGAGGCGCTTGGAGAAGGCGCTGAGCGAGGTGGGGTCGGAGGCGGAGGGATCGGCGGCGAGGACTTCCACCTTCTGTCCGGCGCTGTAGAAGTCGATGTCGAGGCTGGAGACGCTTTTGGCGCTACCGAGGTCGACGATGATGCCGCTGCCCTGCTTGCGCCCGGGCAGGTTACCGAAGTTCGGGTAGTTGTAGAACAACTTGGTCACCCAGGCGGTGCCCGTATCGCCGTCGACGGCACTGTCGACCTTGTCCGGGGCGAAGGGCGCGTCCAGCGGCGAGAACTCCGTGGCGCCCTCGATGCTGAGCGGTTTGCCCGCGGGTTTCAAGCTCTTGCCATCGTCCTTCTCACCGGTGGACTTGCCCGGGCTGGACTTGTTCTCCTCCTTGAGGAGGGTGTCCGCGAGCTGCCAGCTGCCGAGGCCGAGAGCGGCGATCAGAAGGGCGGAGACGGTCCACTTGAGGACCTTGCCCGTGCGGCTCTGCAGCGGCGGCGGTGGCGGCATGGGAGCCGCCGGACGGGCCGGGTGCGCGGTGCCGCCGCGGTTCGGCTGCTGGCCGTACATGCCCTGTTGGTACGTCGTGCGCTGGTACGCCGGGGAAGGGGTGAAGGCGGGCTCCGGCGGCCGGATGCGCGGCATCGCCGCGACGGCCTTGGCCAGCTCCTCGGGGGTGGTGCAGGGCTGGTCCTGACGGGAGGCGGTGGCCCCGTCGTTCACCAGCGCACGCATCGCGAGCTCGGACAGACCGCGGTGCACTCCGGCCCGGACCTGGTCGGGGGCGATCAGGCCCACGCCCTTGGGCAGCCCGGAGAGGCCGTAGGCGTCGGCCTCGTACGGCCAGCGCTGAGTGAGCGCCGCGTACAGCAGCGCGCCGATCGCCTCGGTGTCGGTGCGCTGGGGGTGGTCGACGCTGATACCACGCAGGGCGGCCATGACGGCCAGTCCGCGGATGCGGTACTGACCGGACTCGGTGCGCAGCACGGAGCCGGGGTTCAGCCGCAGATGGGCCAGGCCCTCGCGGTGGGCGGCGGCCATGGCCTGGGAGACCTGGCTGACCAGTTGGTACGCGTCGTGCGGCTCGAGCGGCCCGGCGGCCAGCACGGCGGTGAGCTCGGTGGCGTCGGGAAGCCACTCATGGACGACATAGACAAGATCGTTCTCCTCGACGGCGTCGAGGACCTGGACGAAGCGGGGATCGCCCAGCAGGGCCGCCGAACGGGCGGCGGCGAGCACCGACCTGGCGCGCGGATGGTCCGCGGGCACGACATGCACCCCGACGGCACGCCGCAGTTTCTCGTCCACAGCACGCCAACTGCTGAATCCGTCCAGACGGGTGACGCACTCCTCCAGACGGTAGCGTCTGGCCAGCTTGTGACCGCTGTGCAGTTCGAGGGGGTTCGCTTCGGCCGCGGTGCCCGTATCGTCGGTTACCGCGGCCTCTGTCCCCTTGCCGACCTTCTGTTTCGTCCCCGCCCCGTCGGCCGTGGCCTTACCCGCCTCGGCGGTCAGCGGCTCCTCTCCACCGCTGTCGGCCACGTCGACGGCAGCCGTGCTCCGTTCCGCCACCGTCGTTCCTGCCTCCCCATCCGTTGCGCCTACTCCGAGCCAAGACAATTGTGCCCACAGTCCGCCGCTATGCACGACACACGGTGGCGGACGATGGTTGTGCTCAATGATCAGCGTCCGAGTCGTCCGCGCACCATACCGACCATGGCCGTCAGCTCATCAACGCGCATCCGTTTCGCAGCAATGTAGAAGACCGCGATAAGAACGAGACCGCCACCCAGCAAAGCCGCTACGGAACCGGCGACGCCCATTCCGAGGGTCTGCATGATGGTGTAGGCCGAGCCGCCGCCCAGGAGGGCGGCGGGGATGCTGGCGCCGATGAGGCGGGTGTAGGTGCGTACGACGCGGGGGCCGTCCAGATCGCCGCCCAGCCGGTTGCGCAGCCGCTTCCAGGCCACACCCACGCCGATGGCGTAGGCCAGACCGTAGGCGGCCGCCATACCGGCGACGGCCCAGCGGGCGGGGAGCAGGAGATAGGCGAGCCCGGATCCGGCGGCGTTGACGGCGGCGATGATCACCGTGTTGTAGAAGGGGGTGCGGGTGTCCTCGTAGGCGTAGAAGCCGCGGAGGACGACGTACTGCACGGAGAAGGGGATCAGGCCCAGGCTGAACGCCATGAGGATGTAGCCCATGGAGACGGCCGCATCGGTGCCGGATGCGCCGAACAGCAGCGTGCACATGGGGATGCCCAGGGCGATGAAGCCGAAGGCGAGCGGGACGATGGCGACCGCGGAGGTGCGCAGACCCTGCGAGATGTCGTCGCGGACCGCTCCGGAGTCCCCGTCGTGGGCCGCCCGGGAGATCCGGGGCAGCAGCGAGGCCATGACGGAGACGGTGATGATCGCCTGCGGCATGCCCCAGATGAGCTGGGCGCTGGAGTAGCCGACGAAGCTCATGCCCGGCGCGTTCTGGTTCTCGGCCTCGGCACCGGCCGCGGTGGACAGCTGGGTCACGACCAGCACGCCCGCCTGGTTGGCGAGGACGAACAGCACCGTCCACTTGGCCAGCCTGGCGGCCTTGCCGAGGCCGTGGCCGCGCCAGTCGAAGCGCGGCCGGAACCGGAAGCCGGTGGCACGCAGGTAGGGGAACATCGCCAGGGACTGGACGATGAGCCCCAGCAGGGTGCCCATGCCCAGCAGCCGGATGCCTTCGGCGGTGATGGTCGTGGTGTCCATCTTGGAGCTGCCGGCGGTGCCGAACACCCAGATGAACAGGCCGAAGGTGAAGATTATGACGATGTTGTTCAGGACCGGGGTCCACATCATCGCCCCGAACCGGCCCCGGGCGTTGAGGATTTGGCCGACCACCACGTGAATGCCCATGAAGAAGATGGTGGGCAGGCAGTAGCGGGCGAAGGTGACCGCGACCTCGTTGTCGGCGGGGTTGTCCGCGATGGTCGGCGACATCACGCGGATCAGCAGCGGCGCGGCGAGCACGGTCACCGCGACCAGGAGGCCGAGCACCACCATCACCAGGGTGAGCAGCCGGTTGGCGAAGGCCTCGCCGCCGTCGTCGTCCTCCTTCATCGCGCGCACGAGCTGCGGGACGAAGACCGAGTTGAGACCGCCGCCGATGGTGAGGATGTACACCATCGTCGGCAGTGTGTACGCGAGGGCGTAGGTGGAGCCGAGGGTGGCCGCACCCAGGCCCGCGAGGACCACCATCTGCCGGACGAAGCCGGTGAGCCGGGAGACCAGGGTGCCCGCGGCCATCAGCGCGCTGGACTGGAGCACGCTGGACGCGCGGCCCTTGCCCCCTGATGGCTTCCTCGGCTCGGGCTCGGTCGCGGGGGCGGTCACCACCGGGGCGGCCACCGTGGGGGCGGCGGCCGTCGCACTGGCGGACTCGGCTCGGGACGGCCCGGGGACCGGCGCCTGCCCCTGGGCGGGCGCCTGGCCCTGCGGATAGCCCTCCGGGCCCTGTGGGTAGCCCTGGCCCTGGCCGGGCCGGGGCTCATAGGGCTGCTGATCGCGGTAGAGGTGTGCGAAGGCGTCCCGCTGCGGCTGCTCCCTCGCCCCGTAGCCGCCGCCGGCCGCCGGATAGCTCTGGCCCGCCGGATCGGCCGTGTACGGCTGCTGTGTCGCGCCCTGGTGGCCGGCGGCGGCCTCGGGGGACCAGACGCGCGGGTCGGGTCCCTGCGGCGCGGAGGGCTGCTGGTAGTACTGCTGCTGGTAGCCGTCCTGCTGCGGCGCGTGGGAGGAGTGCCGGTCGTACAGGGGGTCCGTCAGCGGATCGTGGGCGTACCGATCCTGCGTCGGATACGGGTAGGGCGTGAAGCTGCCCGTCGCGTACGAGTCGTCCAGATACGGATCCGGTGCGTAGTACTGCTGGCCGTACGACTGGCGCGGATCGGCCGCGGGCGCCTGGTGGGCGTCGCCCAGATACGGATCCCGCTGGTGTGGTTCCTGTCCGTAAGGGTCGTGGGGGCCATGAGGGGACGGCTGTGGCGGCGGTGGCACTCGGCCATCACCGTCATACGGCGCGTTCATCGCTACCCCACCTCATCGTCCACTGCGGCCCACCGGCCCCGGCATTGCTCAATGGTCCACTTTCTCACCCGAGCCGGACGGGCCAGCGCTTTGCGATCCGGTGTCCGGCGCCGGGTCACTCGGCTGCTCGGGCACAAGGGCGTGTGCGGGGTCACACCGGTCGGTCTCCGGGGCCTCGCTGTCGTCCTCATCCTGCCCGTGCGGCTCCTCGGCGTCTTCCCCGTCCCCGCCGTCCTCACCGTTCCTGGCGGCCGCGCGCTTGCGCTGGACATAGATCCGGACACCGGCGAGGACGAGCAGCAGCACACCACCGGCGATCACCAGGATCACGGTGGACGTGATTTCGGTGACATTCACCTCGAACATCATCTCGCCGCCGTACGGCTGCCCGTCCGGGGTGTAGAGCTGTGCCGAGACCCACACCGGGCCGTTCGCGTTGGCCGTGGTCCCGAACTTCACGGACTGGCTGTGTCCGCCCTCCACATTGACCAGCTGGGGATCGCTGACCGCCAGCCGGTTGCCCTGCTGGGAGCGCAGGACGAGCCGCAGCTCGACGCCCTGCACCAGGTTGTTCTGGACGGTCACCGGGACGGTCGCGCTGCGCCCGGAGAGGGTCATGTCCGTCTTCGGGACCAGGCGCACCTTCTTGGCGAGCCCGGAGAGGTAGGTCTGCACATCGTGCCGGAAGACGGTCGCGTTCTGCGCCTCGCTGCGCCACGAGGTCGACATCTCGCGCCTGATCGCGTTCCCGAAGGGGGTGACCACCCGGTACTTGGCGGTCAGAATCGGCTCGAAATTGTCGAGGGTCTTCTGGGTCTCCTGGATCCGGTCGAACGCCTCGGTGGGCAGTTCTCGTGCGCGCAGCGACCGAGGGTAGGAGCGGGTGCTCGGCACCCGCTGGGTGGCGCTCGGGTCGGGCTTGGCCTTCGCGGCCTGCCCCAGGCTCAGCGGCTGCGTCCACTGCCCGGAGAGGCCCTCCAGGGCCGCCGCCATGGCCTGTGCCTGGCTGGTGGTGGGCGTCCGCTGGGGGGCGACCACGATGCTGCGCTGCTTGTCCGGCGCCTGCAGATTGATCATCTGGCTCTGGGCCAGGAACTGCTGGATGGCGAGGGTGGAATTCTCCGCCTTGGACATGTCGCCGGTGAAGGCCGTCGAGAGCCGTGCGTCGGCGACCACCGCCGTATTGCCGCCGCCGATCTGGCGGGCCGCGGTCGGGGTGTAGGGGAGCCCGCCGGTCTCGCGCAGGCTGTCGCTGCGGGCGATCACGTTGTGGGCGCCCGCGGAGGTGGCGACGTCCACGATCGAGGAGTCGACCGCGCCGTCGACGGGCCAGGCGAAGTCCGTGCGCGGCCGGACCCCGAGGATGGTCTCCACGGTCGTCGAGGCGAGATCGGTGGCGCCCTGGAGGTGGCTGAGGGCGCCGGTGACGTTCTTACCGCGGTGAGCGAGCGAGGCGAGGTCGGGGTCGGCGAACGGCAGCGCGACCACCTGCTTGCCGTCCACGGCCTTCTGCAGGGCGTCCAGCCATTGCTTGGCGACGGTCTGGCCGCGGCCCGCCCTGGTCCCGTTCCCGGAGGGGGTCTGGACCTCGTACTTCTTGGTCATCGCGTCGACCGTGGCGAGCAGGTCGGGGTCGATCACCCAGGTGATGGGGAGGTTCTTCCCCAGCGCGACCATCTGCTGCAGCCGGCCGCCCGGGGCCAGCTCCTTGGCCAGGCGGTCGTCCCGGAAGATCGGGGTGCGGTCCTCGTCGTTGTCCGTGCGGGCGGTCACATGGGTGGCGGAGATCAGCGGCCACAGATAGGTGAGCTGGGACTTCTTCTGGGACGGGCCCGACTGCCAGGGCAGGAAGGTCCGCTCCATGCCCAGCACCTGCGGCCACGGCTGGTCGGAGGTGCCACCGGTGAGTGAGACGCCGAGCTGATAGACGCCGTTCTCCCCCAGGTGCAGCTGATCCACCGGTATGGAGAGGGAGAAGTCACGGCTGGTGCCGGCCGCCAGTTTGCCGATCTTCTTGGCGTATTTGCCGTCGATCTCGGTGCCGTCGAGCCCCTCCGTATAGCCGGTGCGATGGGCCGTGGTGTCGATAGCGCTGCGGCCGCTCATGGTCGGGCCGACACGGAGGCCCACCCGCGCCCCCGAGACCGTGCCCTTGGTGTCGTTGGTGACGGTGCCGCTGACGGTGAGGGTGTCGCTCTTCTGCGGCGCGGTGGGGGTCAGTGAGGTGATGGAGACATCCACCGATCGCGAGCCGGTGGCCTTGCTCTCGGCGTGGGCGGCGGGCGCCGCCGGAATCTGTGTCAGGCCCGCGAGCATCGGCGCCGCGGCCAGCAGGGCCGCCGTGCGCCGCAACCATCGCCGGGCGCGAGCGGAAGTTGTCCCCCGGAGGTCTGCCGCATCGGCCACGCGCTCGCCCGTCCCTTGTCGTCAGTAGGTCGTCAGTGGTCGTCGCATTGTGCGTCCACGAAATGGTAACGATGCCCGCTGTGACGAAGTGCTGTGGACGGCTCCACAAGATCGTTACGCAGTGGTGGCCCCATCGGGGGTGGACTCTCGGGGGCGCACGGCCACGTACCCTGTTCTGTTGTGCCGAACGCCAACAATGACAGCCGATCCCCGCAGTCGACCAATGAGCTCAGCCAGGTGCAGCGCCGCGCCGTGGGCGAACTCCTGCGGGTCTCTCCCGTTGCCGACGATCTTGCCCGCCGGTTCCAGCAGGCCGGTTTCCGGCTGGCCCTGGTCGGCGGCTCGGTACGGGACGCGCTGCTCGGCCGGCTCGGTAACGATCTGGATTTCACGACGGACGCGCGGCCGGACGAGGTACTGAAGATCGTACGGCCCTGGGCTGACGCGGTCTGGGACGTCGGCATCGCCTTCGGTACCGTCGGCTGCCGCAAGGGCATGTCGCCCGGAAACGGGTCGGAGCAGAGCTTCCAGATCGAAATCACGACTTATCGTTCAGAAGCCTATGACCGGACATCTCGGAAGCCCGAGGTGTCGTACGGCGACTCCATCGAGGAGGACCTGGTCCGTCGGGACTTCACGGTCAACGCGATGGCGGTGGCGCTTCCGCAGAAGGAGTTCATCGACCCGCACCACGGTCTGGAGGACCTCGCCGCCCGGGTGCTGCGTACTCCGGGGACGCCCGAGGAGTCCTTCTCCGACGATCCGCTGCGGATGATGCGTGCCGCGCGCTTCGCGGCGCAGCTGGACTTCGAGGTGGCCCCCGAGGTGGTCGCCGCGATGACGGCGATGGCCGAGCGCATCGACATCGTCTCGGCGGAGCGGGTGCGTGATGAGCTCAACAAGCTCATCCTGGCCGATCACCCCCGCAAGGGGCTGCGGCTGATGGTGGAGACCGGGCTCGCCGACCGGATTCTGCCGGAGCTTCCGGCGCTACGCCTGGAGCGCGATGAGCACCACCGCCACAAGGATGTCTACGAGCACTCGCTGACGGTGCTGGACCAGGCCATGGATCTGGAGACCGAGGGACCCGATCTGACGCTGCGGCTGGCCGCGCTGCTGCATGACATCGGCAAGCCCAAGACGCGCCGCTTCGAGAAGGACGGCCGGGTCTCCTTCCATCACCACGAGGTGGTGGGGGCGAAGATGACCAAGTACCGGATGACGAGGCTCAAGTACTCCAATGAGCTGATCAAGGATGTCTCCCGCCTGGTCGAGCTGCATCTGCGCTTCCACGGCTATGGCACGGGGGAATGGACCGACTCCGCGGTCCGCCGCTATGTCCGTGACGCCGGACCGCTGCTGGACCGGCTGCACAAGCTGACCCGCTCGGACTGCACCACGCGCAATCGCCGGAAGGCGATGGCGCTCTCGCGGGCGTACGACGGCCTCGAGGGACGCATCGCCCTGCTGCAGGAGCAGGAAGAACTGGATGCGATCCGCCCGGATCTGGATGGCAACGAGATCATGAAGATCCTCGGCATCCCCCCGGGGCCGCAGGTCGGCAAGGCGTACAAGCATCTGCTGGAGCTGCGGCTGGAGCACGGCCCCATGGAGCGGGACACCGCGATCGCCGCGCTCCAGGAGTGGTGGGAAGGTCAGTCGGAGGGCTGAGCCCCTCACGTTTCACGTGAAACATCGACCCGCTTGGCGCTCCGCCGGTCATGTTTCACGTGAAACCTCACCAGCAACGCGGTGGCCGCGTAGAGCAGCGCCACACAGATCAGCAGCGCGGCCGATCGGCCGTCCGGTGGCAGTATCACCGCGGCGACCGCCGCGGCTCCCACGAAGGCGACATTGAACAGCACGTCGTAGAGGGAGAAGATCCGCCCGCGGAAGTCATCGGCGATGGTGGACTGCACCACGGTGTCGGTGGCGATCTTCGCTCCCTGGGTGGTCAGCCCGAGGATGAACGCGGCGATCAGCATGGGAGCGGGCTCGAAGGGCAGTCCCAGCCCCGGTTCCAGGAGGGCCGCGCTCCCCGCGCACACCATCACCCAGGAGAGCCGGCCGTCCGGCCGGGAGGGCGTACGGGCCGCGAGCCGGGCCACCGCCCACGGTGTGATCACCGCCGCTACGAAGAAGCCCGCGCCCGAGACGCCGACAGCCAGCCCCAGAAGCGCGAGCCCCTGGGACTCGGTGTCGGCCCATGCGTAGCGGCAGAGCATCAGCACCGTCACCGTGAGCGCGCCGTAGCAGAAGCGCATCAGCGTCATCGCGGTCAGCGCCACGGTGGGGTCCCGGCGCTCCAGCAGATGGCGTACGCCCGCGACCAGGCCCCGCGCGGTGCTCATCAGCGCCGCGGAGAGGCGGGGCTGAAGGGCCGCGGGATCCGGCCCCAGCAGGCCCGGCGCCATCAACAGGGCCGTGAGCCCGGCGATGAGATAGAGCGCGGCGCCCACCAGGACGACCAGCGCGTCCGAGGAAGTGCCTCCCGGGCCCGACAGCCGGACGATGAAGGCGAGGGTGCCTCCGGCAGTGGCGGCGAGCGTTCCGGCCGTGGGTGAGAGGGAGTTGGCCATGACCAGACGTTCCTGGCTGTCCACGACCCGGGGCAGAGCGGCCGAAAGGCCGGCCAGTACGAAGCGGTTGACGGCCGTCACCGACAGGGCCGAGACATAGAAGAGCCACTCCGGCACCTGGCCCAGGACCAGTACGGCGGTTCCGGCGGCCAGCCCCGAGCGCAGCAGATTGCCGTAGAGCAGCACCTGCCGCCGGCGCCAGCGGTCCAGCAGTACCCCGGCTAAGGGGCCGAGCAGGGAGTAGGGGAGCAGCAGAACGGCCATGGCGGAGGCGATGGCCGTGGCGGAGGTCTCCTTCTCCGGGGAGAAGACCACATAGGTGGCGAGCGCCACCTGGTAGACGCCGTCGGCCGACTGGGACAGCAGCCGGATGGCCAGGAGGCGGCGGAAGTCCCGCAGTTGCAGCAGTACGCGGAGATCACGCACAACAGGCATGGCGTCAGCCTCACACACCACACGGGCCTCCGGGCGTATTACCCGGAGACCCGTGATCACGCGGCGAGAATCAGTGCATGGCGCTTCAGCGCTCGACCTCGCCCTTGATGAACTTCTCCACGCTCTCCCGCGCCTCGTTGTCGAAGTACTGCACCGGAGGCGACTTCATGAAGTACGAGGAGGCCGAGAGGATCGGGCCGCCGATGCCGCGGTCCTTGGCGATCTTCGCGGCGCGCAGCGCGTCGATGATGACACCCGCGGAGTTCGGGGAGTCCCACACCTCGAGCTTGTACTCCAGGTTCAGCGGGACGTCGCCGAACGCGCGGCCCTCCAGGCGGACATAGGCCCACTTGCGGTCGTCCAGCCAGGCCACGAAGTCCGAGGGGCCGATGTGGACGTTGTCGGCGCCCAGGTCGCGGTCGGGGATCTGGGAGGTGACGGCCTGGGTCTTGGAGATCTTCTTGGACTCCAGGCGCTCCCGCTCGAGCATGTTCTTGAAGTCCATGTTGCCGCCGACGTTCAGCTGCATGGTGCGGTCCAGGATGACGCCCCGGTCCTCGAACAGCTTGGCCATCACGCGGTGCGTGATGGTCGCGCCGACCTGCGACTTGATGTCGTCGCCGACGATCGGCACCCCGGCCTCGGTGAACTTGTCCGCCCACTCCTTGGTGCCGGCGATGAAGACCGGGAGCGCGTTGACGAAGGCGACCTTCGCGTCGATGGCGCACTGGGCGTAGTACTTGGCGGCGTCCTCGGAGCCGACCGGGAGGTAGCAGACCAGAACGTCGACCTGCTTGTCCTTGAGGACCTGGACGACGTCGACCGGGGTCTCGTCGGACTCGTCGATGGTCTGGCGGTAGTACTTGCCGAGTCCGTCGAGCGTGTGGCCGCGCTGGACCGTGACACCGGCCGTCGGCACGTCGCAGATCTTGATGGTGTTGTTCTCGCTGGCGCCGATGGCGTCCGCGAGGTCCAGACCGACCTTCTTCGCGTCCACGTCGAAGGCGGCCACGAACTCCACGTCCTTCACGTGGTAGTCGCCGAACTGCACGTGCATCAGACCCGGCACGCGGGTGTCCGGGTCGGCGTCCTTGTAGTACTCGACGCCCTGCACCAGCGAGGCGGCGCAGTTGCCCACACCGACGATGGCTACACGAACCGAACCCATTCCGGTTGCTCCCTGTGTGTACTGGACGAGGCCCCGCGGATGCCGGGCCTCACTTGGCGGTGTCATCGGACGGATCCGGCCGGGAACCACCCCGGTGCCGGGGCGGGCCGTCCGCATCTTCTGACTGGTCCTGCTGTGGCGGCCGGTCCTCGTCCCGCTCGGTCGTCCGGTCCTGCCCGGCGGTGCCGTCGCGTCGATCGCGCCCGGCCCGCTCGCTCTCGATCAGCTCGTTCAGCCAGCGCACCTCGCGCTCCACCGACTCCATCCCGTGTCGCTGCAGCTCGAGGGTGTAGTCGTCCAGGCGCTCGCGGGTGCGGGCCATGGCGGCGCGCATCTTGTCCAGGCGCTCCTCCAGGCGGCTGCGCCGCCCTTCCAGCACCCGCATCCGAACGTCCCGTGACGTCTGGCCGAAGAAGGCGAACCGGACGCCGAAGTGCTCGTCCTCCCAGGCGTCCGGCCCGGTGTGGGAGAGCAGTTCCTCGAACCGCTCCTTCCCCGCCGCGGTGAGCCGGTAGACGATCTTCGCCCGGCGGCCGGAGAGGGGCGCCGCGAGAGCGTCCTGGGAGGTGCTGCCGGATTCCTCGATCAACCAGCCGTTGCCGACCAGCGTCTTGAGGCAGGGATAGAGGCTGCCGTAGCTGAACGCACGGAACACCCCGAGTGAGGTGTTGAGCCGCTTCCGCAGCTCGTATCCGTGCATCGGTGACTCGCGCAGCAGGCCGAGAACGGCGAACTCCAGGACGCCGGAGCGTCTGCTCATTCCCCGCCTCCCCTCTCCTCCGGGCCCGCTATGTCGAGATGATGTATCGACTCGATACATCCAGACGATAGATCCGTGCTGGGGACGGGACAAGAGGGACCACGGTGAACGCCGTCACATCATCAATTCGAGACACTCAATCTGACGGTTATGGAGTGAAGGTGGCGGCTGGGCGGGTTTTGACCGTGCGTACTCTGTTCGCCATGCAGACCTATGGGAACCAAGTGACGCCGCGATGCGTCCTCGTCCCGGATGCAGTGCGTCCGGTTGCCTGGTGCGACCGGATCGCACATTGGGGGGACCGGAAGCCATCTGCCGCTTTCAGGCGATAGCGCCTGCCCGAGGAGAAGTCGTTCCATGAGCGAGCACCGTCGCAAGCCGCCGCAACCCCAAGGTGGCGGACGAGCAGCGGCCCGGCGGGCCGGACAGCAGTCGTCCGGCCGCCGCGCAGCACCGACGCACAACGCCGCAGCCGGGTCGGGCGCCACCCCGGAGGGGGAGGAGCGCCCTTACGGCGGCCGCGCGGCGGCCCGCCGCGCCGCCCAACGCGGCGGTGGCCGTAGACGAGGGTCCGATCCGAGCGCGGCCGCGGCCGGCGCGGGCTCCGGCGGTCGCGGAGGCGGCCGCCGGGGGACCGGCGGCCGCGGACATGGCTCGGGGGGCGATGGGCCCCCCGGCAAGAAGCGCTTCATCGACTACCCGCGCGGCGGGCGGTCGGGTTTCCGGCGCTGGGTTCCGTCCTGGAGGCTGGTGACGGGAACCTTCATCTTCTTCTTCGCGGTGCTGCTCGGCGCCGTGGGCATAGGCCTGTGGCTGGTGGAGGTGCCGACCGCCCAGGCCGCGTCCCAGACCCAGAAGAACGTCTACTACTGGGCGGACGGCAAGCAGATGGTGGTCTCCGGCGGTGGTGACCTCAACCGCCAGATCGTCCCCCTCAGCAAGATCCCCAAGTCCATGCAGAACGCGGTGATCTCCGCGGAGAACGCCAGCTTCTACGACGACAACGGCGTCGACCCGATGGGTATCGCCCGCGCGGTCGTCAACATGGCGAAGGGTGGGGCGACCCAGAGTGGTTCGACCATTACCCAGCAGTTCGTGAAGAACACCTACCTGGACCAGTCACAGACGCTCACGCGTAAGGTCAAGGAGCTGTTCATCTCCATAAAGGTGGGCGCGACCAAGGACAAGGACTACATCCTCGGGAGCTATCTGAACACCGCGTACTACGGACGCGGTGCTTACGGCTGTCAGGCTGCCGCCCGCGCCTACTTCGACCGGGACTGCGCGAAGCTGACACCCAGCCAGAGCGCCTTCCTGGCCTCGACGCTCAACGGCCCCAACCTCTACGACCCCTACGGCGGCTACGGCGCCGCCGCCACCAAGGAAGCCAACACCGCGCGGGCCAAGCAGCGCTGGGAGTGGATCCTGCGGCGTGAGGTCGCCGTGCACAGGATGAGCAGGACCGAGGCCCAGGAGTGGATCGGCAAGGGCTTCCCGATGCCGCAGAACCCGAAGGTGGCCACGAACAAGCAGGGCCAGATCGGTTATCTCACCGACCTCGCCGACAACTACATCATCGCCCAAACCGGCATCAGCAAGTCACAACTGGACAAGGGTGGCTATCAGATCCACACCACCTTCGACCGGAAGAAGATCAGTGAGCTGACCCGGGCGGTCGAGAAGGTCTCCAAGGAGAACATCAAGCCGAAGGAGCGCGAGGTGGACAAACACGTCCAGTTCGGCGGCGCCTCGGTGGAGCCCAAGACGGGCAAGATCCTGGCCATCTACGGCGGCAAGAACGCGCTGGAGCACTACCGCAACAACGCCGACTACACCGGTGTCCAGGTGGGCTCGACCTTCAAGCCCTTCGTGATGGCCGCCGCGATGACCAATGGCGCCCGCGATCCGAAGGGCCAACGGGAGCAACCCGACTCCGAGCGCACCCTGGTCTCGCCGAGCAGTGTCTACAACGGCGACAACAAGGTGACCCTGCGGGACTACGACGGAACCGTCTGGCACGACAAGGACGGCAAGGAGTGGCACCAGCGGAACGACGGTGACGAGGACAAGGGCCCGATCAGCCTGCGTACCGCGATGCAGTACTCGGTGAACACCCCGTTCATCCAGCTGGGCATGGACGTCGGCACCGACAAGGTGCGGGACGCGGCCCTGGCCGCCGGGCTCAACAAGGAGCAGTTGTCGTCGATCACCCCGACGTTCTCGCTCGGCACCTCCGCACCCAGCGCCATCCGGCTCGCCGGGGCGTACGCCACCTTCGCGGCCAGCGGTCAGCAGGCCGACCCGTACTCGGTGGAGCGGGTCGAGGACAAGAACGGCACCGTCTACGACCACAAGCAGGACGCCGAGGTCAAGCGGGCGTTCGACTCGAACGTGGCGAACAACGTCACCGACGTCCTGGAGAACGTGGTCGAGCACGGCACCGGCACCTCGGCCAAGATCGGCCGTCCGGTCGCGGGCAAGACCGGAACCACCGACGAGAACAAGTCGGCCTGGTTCTCCGGCTACACCCCGCAGCTGTCCACCGCGATCGGCATGTGGCGGGTGGACGACCAGGCCAAGAGCCAGAAGTTCCTGTCCATGCGCGGTGTGGGCGGTCAGAAGACGATCCACGGTGCGTCGTTCCCGGCGGAGATCTGGGCCGACTACATGCGCGGTGCCCTGAAGGGCGTGCCGGTCAAGGGCTTCCCCGCGGCCACCCCGATCGGCCAGAAGGTCTTCGGCGAGGACGCCAGCCCGAGCCCGACCCCGACGACGGAGAAGCCGTCCGAGAGCCCGTCGGAGTCGCCTTCGGAATCTCCGTCGGAGTCCCCCTCGGAGACCCCGTCCGGGAGCCCGACCCCGACGGACACCTGTGACCCGCTGGACCTGAACTGCAAGGACAACGGCGGTAACGGGAACGGGGGCAACCAGAACGGCGGCGCGAACGGCGGTCCGGGAGGCCCGTCCACGTCGCCGACCACGGACGACCCGGGTGGCCCCGGTGGCATATTCGGCGGCCCGTCCGGGACCCGCAGGCAGCAATAGCCCGCGGTCCCGTACGACCGGTTCACCCCTCGTCGGCCGCGCCGGAGCGAACCCGCTCCGGCGCGGCCGACGCCGTTCCAGGCCCTGGGCGGCTCTCTGCGCCTCTGGCACACCTCGCCCCGACTCGGAGCCCGGCGGGGCGTCCGCGGCGCGCTCAGCGGCCGCTGGGGCGGTCCTGACTCCTCCGGTGGAGCCCGTACGGCAGGATGGGGGCCATGAGCGTGCGCGAGGACCCACAGGCCCAGCCCGTACGGCCGACCGCCGAGGACCCGGTGGCCGCGGCCGGCAGCGAGCTGATCGGTGGGCCGACCGGGCGCCGGGCCCTGCTCGGCACGAGCTGGTGGACCCCGGTGCGGATCGTGGCGATCGTCGCCATCGGCATGTTCGCCCTGGGCATGGCGCAGAAGCTGCCGTGCTACGACGGCGGCTGGTTCTACGGCGCCACCGCCCAGTACACCCACGCCTGCTACTCCGACATACCGCACCTCTACAACGGCCGCGGCTTCGCCCTCGACCTCGTCCCTTACTTCGACCGGATACCGGACAGCGTCTCGGGCGGGATGCAGTACCTGGAGTATCCGGTCCTCACCGGCCTCTTCATGGAGGTCGCCTCCTGGATGACCCCGCACGGCGGCTCCATCCAGGACCGCGAGCAGATCTACTGGCTGGTCAACGCGGGCATGCTCATGGTCTGCACCGCGGTCATCGCGGTCTGTGTGGCCCGTACGCACCGCCGCCGCCCCTGGGACGCGCTGCTGGTCGCCCTGGCCCCCGCCTTCGCGCTCACGGCCACCATCAACTGGGACCTGTTCGCCGTCGCCCTTACGGCCGCCGCCCTGCTGATGTGGTCCCGCAGCCGCCCGCTGGCCGCCGGTGTGCTGCTGGGGCTCGCGACCGCCGCCAAGCTCTACCCAGGGCTGCTGCTCGGTCCGCTGCTGGTGCTCTGCCTCCGGGCGGGGCGGCTGCGGGCCTTCTGGACGGCGGCGGGCGGAGCCCTGGCCGCCTGGCTCGTGGTGAACCTCCCCGTGATGGTCAGCACGCAGGGCGGTCTCCACATCCGCGACGGCTGGAAGACGTTCTACACCTTCAGCCAGGAGCGCCCCGTGGACTTCGGCTCCGTGTGGCTGATCATCTCCCAGCGCACCGGGAACTCCCTGGAGGACGTCAACACCTACGGGACCGTGCTGATGGCCCTGGCCTGCCTCGGGGTGGCGGCGCTCGCCCTGTGCGCCCCGCGTCGCCCGCGCCTGGCCCAGCTGTCCTTCCTGATCGTCGCGGCGTTCGTGCTCACCAACAAGGTCTACTCACCGCAGTACGTGCTGTGGCTGATCCCGCTGGCCGCACTGGCCAGGCCGCGCTGGCGGGACTTCCTGGTCTGGCAGGCGTGCGAGGTCATGTACTTCCTGGGGATCTGGATGTACCTCGCGTACACGGGCAGCGGCGACCAGCACCGGGGGCTGCCCGCGGAGGGCTATCAGCTGGCGATCGCCGTGCATCTGCTGGGGACGCTCTATCTGTGCGCCCTGATCATCCGGGACGCGCTGGTGCCGGAGCGGGACCCGGTGCGCCGGGACGGGTCGGACGACCCCGGGGGAGGCGTGCTGGACCGGGCCCCGGACGCGTTCGTGCTGGGAGAGGCGCGGCGCGCGTCCCGTTATGAGGGCGCGGCGCTGGTGGACTGGGGTGTCCACCGGGAGCCGGACCGCGGCGTCCACCGGGAGTGAGCCCTGGCCGGGAGGCTCCTCCCGGCCAGGGCTCACTCCCGGTGGCGTGGGCTCAGCGGTCGAACAGCCGGTCGAACTGTGTCGTGGTGTGCCGCAGATGCGCCACCAGCTCATCCCCCACCTGGGGCGCCTGGACGTCGCCGGGCACGAACAGGATGGACACCTGCATGTGCGGCGGCTCGGCGAACCACCGCTGCTTGCCCGCCCATACGAACGGCGAGAGGTTGCGGTTGACGGTCGCCAGACCGGCGCGGGCGACCCCCTTGGCGCGGGGCATCACCCCGTGCAGCGCCTTGGGCGCCTCCAGGCCGACACCGTGGGAGGTGCCGCCCGCGACCACGACGAGATGGCCGTCGGAGGCGGCCTTCTGCTGGCGGTAGCCGAAGCGGTCACCCTTCGAGACCCGGGTGACGTCGAGCACCGAGCCCCGGTACTCCGTCGAATCGTGGTCGCCCAGCCACAGCCGGGTGCCGATCCGCGCCCGGAAGCGGGTCTGCGGGAACTGCTGCTGGAGCCGGGCCAGTTCCTCGGCCTTGAGGTGGCTGACGAACATGGTGTGCAGCGGCAGCCGCGCCGCCCGCAGCCGGTCCATCCAGGCGATGACCTCCTCGACCGCGTCCAGGCCGTCGGTGCGGTCGAGCGGGAGGTGGATGGCGAACCCCTCCAGCCGGACGTTCTCTATCGCGGCGTGCAGCTTGGGCAGGTCCTCCTCGGTGACGCCGTGCCGCTTCATGCTGCTCATGACCTCGATGACCACGCGCGCGTTCACCAGGCCGTAGACGCCGTCGACCGACGAGACCGAACGGATCACGCGGTCCGGGAGCGGCACCGGCTCCTCACCGCGGCGGAAGGGGGTGAGCACCAGCAGGTCACCGCTGAAGAAGTCCTTCATCCGGGCGGCCTCGTACGTGGTCCCGACAGCGAGGACATCGCTGCCGAAGCGGGCGGCTTCCTCGGCCAGCCGCTCATGGCCGAAGCCGTAGCCATTGCCTTTGCAGACCGGGACTATCCCCGGAAACTGCTGGATCACCGTTTGCTGATGCGCCCGCCAGCGAGCGGTGTCGACGTAGAGGGTGAGCGCCATTGGCCGGTCCCGGAACCTTTCTCGTAGCCGCGGTGTATTGGAGGTATGGGAGACAGCGAATCGTGGTCAGCGGCGCGACATGTAGATGTCGAGCGCCTTGTGCAGGAGCTTGTTGAGCGGGAAGTCCCACTCGCCGAGGTATTCGGCAGCCTGCCCGCCGGTGCCCACCTTGAACTGGATCAGACCGAAGAGATGATCCGTCTCATCGAGGGAGTCGCTGATGCCGCGCAGGTCATAGACGGTCGCGCCCAGTGCGTAGGAGTCGCGGAGCATCCGCCACTGCATCGCGTTCGAGGGCCGGACCTCGCGCTTGTGGTTGGCGGAGGCGCCGTAGGAGTACCAGACATGGCCTCCGACGATCAGCATCGTGGCGGCGGCCACGGCCTCGTTCTCGTGCATCGCGAAGTACAGCCGCATCCGGTTGGGGTCCTCGGTGTTGAGGGCCGTCCACATGCGCTGGAAGTAGCTGAGCGGGCGGGGCCGGAAGTGGTCGCGCTCCGCGGTGATCTCGTAGAGCCGCTGCCACTCGGCCAGATGCTCGTAGCCGCCCTGGACGACCTCGACACCGGCCTTCTCGGCCTTCTTGATGTTGCGGCGCCACAGCTGGTTGAAGCCCTTGTGGACATCCTCGAGGGAGCGGTTCTCCAGCGGCACCTGGAAGACGTACCGCGGCTGGACGTCACCGAAGCCGGCCCCGCCGTCCTCGCCCTGCTGCCAGCCCATCCGCCGCAGCCGCTCGGCCACCTCGAAGGCGCGCGGCTCGATGAAGGTGGCCTCGACATCGCGCAGCCGCTTGACGTCGGGGTTCTGGATGCCCGACTTGATCGCGGCGGAATCCCAGCGGCGGATGATGACCGGCGGGCCCATCTTCACGGAGAAGGCGCCCTGCTGCTTCAGATGCGCGAGCATCGGGCGCAGCCAGTCCTCCAGATTGGGGGCGTACCAGTTGATGACCGGGCCCTCGGGGAGATAGGCGAGATAGCGCTTGATCTTGGGCAGCTGGCGATAGAGGACGAGACCGGCACCGACGAGCTGACCCGTGGCGTCGAACCAGCCGAGGTTCTCCGAGCGCCACTCCGACTTGACGTCAGCCCACGCAGGCACCTGCATGTGGCTTGCCGCCGGCAGACTCTGGATGTACGCCAGATGCTGCTCTCGGCTGATCGTCCTCAGGGTCAGGCTCATGTGGGGCGCTCCTCGGCAGGTTTGTCCCCAGGGTCGGGGCTCCGGCTCTCGCGCCGAAGCCTACTGCGACCGGGACACGCCCCGTTCGGGCCCGGGGAGAACCGGGCTCCGGGCGGGCTCAGCCCAGCACGCCGCCGAAGAGCCCTCCATGCGCCATGCCGAGATAGAAGCCGACCCCGGCGGCACCGAGCCCGATGATCAGCAGAAACCGCTCACCGGTGGTCACGGACCTCAGCTGGCCCCAGGCACCGCTGATCATCCCGATCAACCCGACCCATGAGCTGACCAGGTGGAGGTGGGGGAAATGAGCCGTGACAAAGGCGATCACGCCGATCACCACGGTGACCACGGCGACCGTGTTCTCGACGGGATGCGACTTGCCGTCGGTGTCCAGGAAGGTGAGCAAGCTGTGGTGGGATCGTGCTGCCTGTGCCATGGGGCACCTCCAGGTAGGCACATAGAGCAGGGCGGCGAACTGTTACGCCGCTCACACCCGATGTGTACAGATTGCGGGCCAAGACGCCCGGATTTCAAGCGGGCGGCCGGAGCCGGGTACTGTGTACCGTCCGCGGTGGTGTCTGCACTGACGCCGAAGCGGATACGCATCACGACCCTCCTGCCACGGAACGACCGTGGCCGCTGAGTCCAAAGGAGGTGGGTTCCACATGCGTCACTACGAGGTGATGGTCATCCTCGACCCCGATCTCGAGGAGCGCGCTGTCTCCCCGCTGATCGAGAACTTCCTTTCCGTCGTCCGTGAGGGCAACGGCAAGGTCGAGAAGGTCGACACCTGGGGCCGTCGTCGTCTCTCGTACGAGATCAAGAAGAAGCCCGAGGGCATCTACTCGGTCATCGACCTGCAGGCCGAGCCCGCGGTCGTCAAGGAGCTCGACCGCCAGCTGAACCTGAACGAGTCGGTCCTCCGGACCAAGGTCCTCCGTCCCGAGACCCACTGACCGCGTAAGCGTTCAGCGGTCATCGGGGCCGAATCGCAACGAGTAGCAAGCAGCCCAGCAGTACCCGCCGAGAGGTTCCCCCAATGGCAGGCGAGACCGTCATCACGGTCGTCGGCAATCTCGTCGACGACCCCGAGCTGCGTTTCACTCCGTCCGGTGCGGCGGTCGCGAAGTTCCGCGTCGCGTCCACTCCCCGTACCTTCGACCGGCAGACCAACGAGTGGAAGGACGGCGAGAGCCTCTTCCTCACGTGCTCGGTGTGGCGGCAGGCCGCGGAGAACGTGGCCGAGTCCCTTCAGCGCGGCATGCGCGTCATCGTGCAGGGCCGTCTGAAGCAGCGGTCCTATGAGGACCGCGAGGGGATCAAGCGCACGGTCTATGAGCTGGATGTCGACGAGGTCGGCGCCAGCCTGCGCAACGCCACAGCCAAGGTCACCAAGACCACCGGTCGCGGTGGTCAGGGTGGTTACGGCGGTGGCGGTGGCGGTGGTGGCCAGGGTGGCGGCGGCTGGGGCGGTGGCCCCAGCGGCGGCGGCCAGCAGCAGGGCGGCGGCGCTCCGGCCGACGACCCGTGGGCGACCGGCGCTCCGGCCGGCGGCCAGGGCGGCGGTGGTGGTGGCTGGGGCGGCGGCTCCGGCAACTCCGGGGGCTACTCGGACGAGCCGCCCTTCTAGACCCGGGGCGTTGTTTCACGTGAAACAGCGCGCGGTCTGGTCAGGGCGACCAGCACACACTTCTTGATCACACTGGAGAGAGACAATGGCGAAGCCGCCTGCTCGCAAGCCTAAGAAGAAGGTTTGCGTGTTCTGCAAGGAGAAGATCTCCTACGTCGACTACAAGGACACGAACCTGCTGCGGAAGTTCATCTCCGACCGCGGCAAGATCCGTGCCCGCCGGGTCACCGGCAACTGCACCCAGCACCAGCGTGACGTCGCCACGGCCGTGAAGAACAGCCGTGAGATGGCGCTGCTGCCCTACACCTCCACCGCGCGATAAGGGAAGGGGACTGACTCATGAAGATCATCCTCACCCACGAGGTCTCCGGCCTCGGCACTGCCGGTGACGTCGTGGACGTCAAGGACGGTTACGCCCGTAACTACCTGGTCCCGCGTGGTCTGGCGCTCCGCTGGACCAAGGGCGGCGAGAAGGACGTCGAGCAGATCCGTCGCGGTCGTCGCATCCGCGAGATCGCCACGATCGAGCAGGCCAATGAGGTCAAGGCTCAGCTCGAGGGCGTCAAGGTGCGCCTGAAGACCCGTGCCGGCGACGCCGGCCGGCTGTTCGGCTCCGTCACCCCGGCCGACATCGCTTCGGCGATCAAGGACGCGGGTGGCCCGGAGGTCGACAAGCGCCGCATCGAGGTGCCGGCCCCGATCAAGACCCTGGGCGCGCACCAGGTCTCGATCCGGCTGCACGCCGAGGTTGCCGCCAAGGTCGGCGTCGAGGTCGTCGCCGCCTGACGATGGCCGTGACGGTCGTCGCTGGCACCGCGCACAGCGCACAGCGCACCGGAGGGCCGCACCCCGTTGTGGGTGCGGCCCTCCGGCGTGTGGGTCCTCCGCCACGCTGGTCCTCCGCCCTGTCGGCCTTCCGCCGCGTCGGGCTTCCGTCGCGTCGGGCTTCCGTCGTGTTGCCCTCCGCCGTGTTGCCCTCCGCCGTTCCGGGGGCTGACGGGTGGGGCGTCGGCTCAGCCTCGTACCGCGCCGGTGACGATCCAGCGGCCGGAGCGGGTGCGCAGCCACAGGGTCGCCATCCGGACCGACATCATCAGCGCCATGGTGCACCACAGCGCGGTCAGGCCCCCGCCGAGCGAGGGCACCAGCAGCGCCACCGGGGCGAAGACGGCCAGGGTGGCGATCATCGCCCAGGCCAGATACGGCCCGTCGCCCGCGCCCATCAGCACGCCGTCGAGGACGAAGACCACCCCCGAGACCGGCTGGATGAGGGCCGTGACCAGCAGGGCGGGCAGCAGGGCGTCCCGTACCGCGGAATCGGTGGTGAACAGGGGGATGAACAGCGGCCGGGAGGCGACCACCAGCAGGCCAAGCGCCACACCCGAGGCGATGCCCCACCGCACCATGCGGCGGCAGGCGGCCCGTGCCCCCTCCTCGTCGCCGGCGCCCAGATAGCGTCCGATGATCGCCTGGCCCGCGATGGCGATGGCGTCCAGGGCGAACGCCAGCAGGCTCCACAGGGTGAGCACGATCTGATGGGCGGCGATATCGGTGTCGCCGAGGCGGGCCGCCACGGCCGTCGCGATCAGCATCACGGCGCGCAGCGAGAGCGTACGGATCAGCAGCGGTGCACCGGCGTGGGCACAGGCCCTGATCCCCGCGGCATCGGGCCGCAGCGAGGTGCCATGGCGCCGCGCGCCCCGGACGACCACGGCGAGGTAGACGGCGGCCATGGCGTTCTGGGCGATCACCGTGCCCCAGGCCGAGCCCGCGATGCCCAGTCCGGCCCCATAGACCAGGGTGGCGTTCAGCGCGGCGTTGGCCCCGAAGCCGCCGACGGCGACATACAGCGGGGTGCGGGTGTCCTGGAGGCCGCGCAGCACACCGGTGGCGGCGAGCACCACCAGCATCGCGGGGATGCCGAGGGTGCTGATCCGCAGATAGGTGACGGCGTAGGGCGCGGCGGTGTCCGAGGCGCCGAAGAGGTCGACCAGGGCGGGGGCGGTGGGAAGGGCGACGGCGATGACGGTGGCGCCGAGCAGCAGGGCCAGCCAGATGCCGTCCATGCCCTGCCGTATCGCCCCGGCGAGGTCGCCCGCGCCGACCCTTCGGGCCACCGCCGCGGTGGTGGCGTAGGCGAGGAAGACGAAGATGTTGACGGCGGTGGCGAGCAGGGCCGCGGCGACGCCCAGACCGGCCAGCTGGGCGGTGCCCAGATGGCCGACGACGGCACTGTCGACCATGACGAAGAGGGGTTCCGCCACGAGTGCGCCGAAGGCGGGAAGCGCGAGCGCGATGATCTCGCGGTCGTGGTGGCGCGGGGTGCTCCGCGCGCTCGTGGGGGCCTGTGTCATGAGGGCAATGTAATCGTCCACAGGTAAGAGACACAAGCCGCAGCCGGTCCTTACAAGGCGGCGCGCGGGACGATCTTCTCTGCGCCCTTTGTCGTGATCTTGCGCTGGGGGCGGAAGTTTTTCTTCTGCACAGCCACTGGATAGAGAAACCGCAGGTCAGGCATGGCGTCTCGAGGTGATTGTGTGTTTGTCCACAGCACTGTCCCCCGGCCCGTGCACAGGTTCGCGCGACTTACCCACAGGATGAATCCCATCATCCACAGGCCCTGTGGATAACCAAGTTGGCTGGCGGTCCCGACGGGCCTACCGTGGTCCGGCGCCCGCCACCCGATCCGGCTCTGGAATCCCCAGCCTCCGATGCGCCGTGTCCGGAAAGCCGGCCGCTCAGTTGTGTCATAGCCGTGCCGTAAGAAGGACGGGCACGGTGAGGTTCGCTTCGCGGACGGGAGGAGGTGGCGGGGTGAGCGTGCCCGAGCCCATGGACGACCCATGGGCGGACTCCGGCCCGTCCGACCGGTTCCCGTCCCCCCGCTTCCGCCGTGGTGAGGGCGGCGGCCGGGGCCGGGACGGCCAGGACCGTGACGGAGGCGGCGGCTCCCCCTGGGAGGGCTCCGGCTTCGAGCGCGTTCCGCCCCAGGACCTCGACGCCGAGCAGTCCGTCCTCGGCGGCATGCTGCTCTCCAAGGACGCCATCGCCGATGTGGTGGAGGTCCTCAAGGGCAACGACTTCTACCGGCCCGCCCATGAAACCGTCTACCAGGCCATCCTGGACCTCTACGCCAAGGGCGAGCCGGCCGACCCGATCACCGTCGCCGCGGAGCTGACCAAGCGCGGCGAGATCGCCCGCGTCGGCGGCGCCTCGTATCTCCACACCCTCGTCCAGTCGGTCCCCACCGCCGCCAACGCCGAGTACTACGCGGAGATCGTCCACGAGCGCGCCGTGCTGCGCCGCCTCGTCGAGGCCGGCACCCGCATCACCCAGATGGGATACGCGGCGGACGGGGACGTCGACGAGATCGTCAACAACGCACAGGCCGAGATCTACGCCGTCACCGAGCAGCGCACCAGCGAGGACTATCTGCCGCTCGGCGACATCATGGAGGGCGCGCTCGACGAGATCGAGGCGATCGGCTCGCGCAGCGGGCAGATGTCCGGCGTGCCCACCGGCTTCACCGATCTGGACTCCCTCACGAACGGGCTGCACCCGGGCCAGATGATCGTCATCGCCGCCCGCCCCGCCATGGGTAAGTCCACCCTGGCCCTCGACTTCGCGCGGGCCTGCTCCATCAAGCACGCCATGCCCAGCGTCATCTTCTCCCTGGAGATGGGCCGCAACGAGATCGCCATGCGCCTGCTCTCCGCCGAGGCCCGGGTGGCGCTCCACCACATGCGGTCCGGCAGCATGACCGATGAGGACTGGACCCGGCTGGCCCGGCGGATGCCGGACGTCTCCCAGGCCCCGCTCTACATCGACGACTCCCCGAACCTGTCGATGATGGAGATCCGCGCCAAGTGCCGGCGCCTCAAGCAGCGCAATGACCTCCAACTGGTCGTCATCGACTACCTCCAGCTGATGCAGTCCGGCGGCGCCCGGCGCCCCGAGAGCCGTCAGCAGGAGGTCTCGGACATGTCGCGAAACCTGAAGCTGCTGGCCAAGGAGCTGGAAGTACCCGTCATCGCGCTCTCCCAGCTGAACCGAGGCCCCGAGCAGCGCACGGACAAGAAGCCGATGGTCTCGGACCTCCGAGAGAGTGGATCGATCGAGCAGGACGCGGACATGGTCATCCTGCTCCACCGCGAGGACGCCTACGAGAAGGAGTCGCCGCGCGCGGGCGAGGCGGACCTGATCGTGGCCAAGCACCGTAACGGCCCGACGGCCACGATCACGGTCGCCTTCCAGGGCCACTACTCCCGCTTCGTGGACATGGCCCAGACCTGACGCCGCCGCCGGGCCCGCGATTTGCCGGTCTCGCAAAGGGGTTTGTCAGGTTGCCCTGGGTGGGGGGAGGTTGGCGGGCATGGACACGGAATTCTGGGACGACATGTATCGCAGCCGCGATCAGCTCTTCAGTGGGGCGCCCAACGGGGTGCTCGTCACCGAGGTCGCCGACATGCCGCCGGGGCAGGCGCTCGATGTGGGGTGTGGGGAGGGTGGTGACGCGGTCTGGCTGGCTCGGCGGGGGTGGCAGGTGACCGCGGTGGACATCTCCCGGGTCGCCCTGGAGCGCGCCGCCGCGGCGGCCGCGGACATCGGGGGGCGGGTGGCGTGGACGCGGGCCGACCTGAGCAGCGCGCGATTCCCGGCCGCGGCGTTCGACCTGGTGTCCGTCCAGTACTTTCCGCTCAAGCGCCAGTCGGACCACGGCGCGCTGCGTGGCCTGCTGGACGCCGTCGCGCCCGGGGGCACGCTGCTGTTCGCCACCCATGACCTCGCCGATCTGAGCCCGAACCCGGAGCAGGGCTTCGACCCCCGGGACTATTACCAGCCCGACGACGTCGCCGGGGTGCTCGACGACGGCTGGGCGGTGGTGGTCAACGAGACCCGTCCACGCACCGCTCCCGCCCCCGCCGGTACCCACCACACCCATGACACCGTGCTGCGAGCGCGACGGCTGGGATAAGCGGTAGCCGGGTCGGGGCAGGGCAGGGCAGGGCAGGTCGGGTCAGGGCTGGAGTTGGTGGCCCAGGGCTGTCGCCTTCTCCACGCGGCGGGCGAGGACCTCCTCGTGACGGTCCGCCATCTGCCGCAGCGCGTCCTTGCGGTCGCGCTTGGAGAGCCGGTCGATGTAGAGGTGCCCCGAGAGATGGTCGGCCTCGTGCTGCAGACATCGGGCGAAGTAGCCGGTGCCCTCGATCATCAGCGGGTTGCCGTCCTTGTCGACGCCGCGGACCACGGTGCGGTCGGTACGCGGTACGTCCATCCGCGCGCCCGGTACGGACAGACAGCCCTCGGGCTCCTCGATGAGCAGCCGGTGGGCCGGGTCGGGCTGGTCCAGGACGGGGTTGATGATGTGGCCGATGTGCCGTACGCCGTGGTCGTCCGGGCAGTCATAGACGAACAGCCGCAGGTCGACGTCGACCTGGTTGGCGGCCAGACCGGCGCCGTCGGCGATGTACATGGTGAGGAACATGTCGTCGATGAGGGCGCTCAGCTCGGGCGTGCCGAACTCGGTCACCTCACGGCAGGAGCGGCGCAGCACCTCCTCGCCGACCTCGGTGATCCGGCGCGGTGCTCCGCGCTCGGCCTCGGGAGGCAGCGCCGGATAGGAGTCGACGGGTTTCCCCTGCACCAGGACGCGCACCGCTGACCTCACCTTTTCCGCCCCCACTGGCCGCCTGATGGCCGCTCACGGCCGCTGTCGGCCGCCCCCGCTGATGGTCATGTCCGGCCAACGTAGCAGGGGCGGTTCGGCCTCGGCTCCGGCGCGCGTCAGATCGCGTCAGGTACGGGCTCAGAGCGCTTCGCCGAGCTCCTCGAGCAGCCGCCGCTTGCTGCGGGCCCCGACCAGCGACCGCACCGGCTCGCCCGCCCGGAACAGCATCAGGGTCGGCATCGAGAGCACCCCGTACGCGTTGGTGGTGGACGGGTTCTCGTCCACGTCCAGGGACACCACCTTCAGCCGGTGGCCCTCCTCCTGCGCGATCTCCGCCAGCACCGGCGCGATCATCCGGCACGGCGGGCACCACGAGGCGGTGAACTTCACCAGCACCGGCAGCTCGGCCGCCAGCACCTCCTCGGCGAAGGTGGCGTCCGTGACCGTGGCCACTCCCCCGGTGTGTGTCAGTGACATGTCATCTCCCTCTGCGGTCCTTGTCATGTGTGTGGAGCCGCCGCGGTCACGGCGGGCTCATGGGCCGGGCGGCGTCAGCTCGCAGCGCGGCTCCGGGGCTCCTTCGGGCGCCGTCGCCGCGGCCTCCAGCTCCGCGCGGGCCCGCTCCGCCTGGATGAGCTGTGTCCCGACCCGCTCCCGGATCGCGCCCAGCCGGGCGATGCACTCGTCCAGTTCGGCGAGCTTGCGCCGGTAGACCTCCAGCGAGGCGGGGCAGGAGTCACCGGCCGGATGGCCGGAGCGCAGGCACTCGACGAACGGACGCGTCTCCTCCAGTTCGAAACCGAAGTCGCGCAGCGTGCGGATCTGCTGGAGCAGCCGCAGGTCCTCCTCGTCGTACGACCGGTAACCATTGCCGGTGCGGCGCGCGGGCAGCAGCCCGAGCGACTCGTAATAGCGCAGGGTGCGGGTGGTCGTACCCGCCCGTTCGGCCAGCTCTCCGATCCGCATGACTCGACGGTAGACCTTGACCCCGGCGTCAAGGCCAGAGCGCGCCGCGGGGCTGGGCGGCGCCCGGCCGCCGCCGACCGATGACCGACCGTTGTCAGACCCTCGCCGTAGAGTGCCGATATGACCACACCCGACGTGGATGAGTTCGCCGAGCCGCTGCCCGCCACCCGCCGTGCCCTGCTGCGCCGCCTCGCCCGCGGCCAGGCCGAGGGCCGTGCCCCGTCCCTGGTGGGGGCCGTGGTGCGGGAGGGGCGGCTGGTGTGGACGGGGTCGCGCAGCTCCGTGGACGGATCCGCACCGGACGCCGACACCCAGTACCGCATCGGCTCCTTGACCAAGACCTTTGTGGCGGTGCTGGTGATGCGGCTGCGCGACGAGGGGCTGCTGGACCTCGGCGATCCGCTGGCCAAGCATCTGGACGTGCCGGAGGCCGAGGGCGCGACCGTGGCCCAGCTCCTCTCCCACACCTCGGGTCTCGCCGCCGAGGCCCGCGGCCCGTGGTGGGAGCGCACGCCCGGGGCGCTGCGGCCAGAGACGGCCGACATCTTCGGCGAGCGCCCGCTGATCCACCCCGCGGGCCGCCGTCACCACTACTCCAACCCTGGTTTCGCGCTGCTCGGCGCGCTGGTCGAGCGGCTGCGCGGAGCGCCCTGGGGCGAGGTGCTCGCGCGCGAGGTGCTGGAGCCGCTGGGGATGGGGCGTACGTCGCTCGAGCCGCGGGCGCCGCACGCCGGGGGATGGGCCGTGCACCCCTGGGCGGATGTGCTGCTGCCCGAACCGGCCGAGGACACCGGGCGGATGGGTCCGGCCGGACAGCTCTGGTCGACCGCCGGGGATCTGGCCCGCTTCGCCGCCTTCCTGCTGGACGGGGACGAGCGGGTGCTCGGCGCGGAGTCGCTGGCCGAGATGCGGGCGCCCGCCGTCGCCCCCGAGGAGGGGGACTGGGACGGCGGCTACGGCCTGGGGACGCAGCTCGTCCGGCACGGCGGACGGTTCCTCCACGGCCACACCGGCTCCATGCCCGGCTTCCTGGCCTCGCTGTGGGTGAGCGCCGAGGACCGGCTGGCCGGGATCGCGCTGGCCAACGCCACCTCGGGGCCGGCGATCGGCGCCATCGCCGCCGACCTCATACGGATCGTGGCGGAGCACGAGCCCCGTATCCCCGAGCCCTGGCGGCCGCTCACCGAGGTGGATCCGGCGCTGCTGGCGCTGACCGGCCCCTGGTACTGGGGCCCCCGTGCCTACCACCTGCGGCTGCGGGCGGACCGCGGGCTGGAGCTGTCCCCGGCCACCGGGGGAGGCCGGGCCTCCCGCTTCAGGGCCGAGCCGGACGGCACCTGGACGGGGCTCGACGGCTATTACGCGGGGGAGACGCTGCGGGTGGTCGAGGGGGAGGGCGGCGCCCCGGCCCATCTGGACCTGGGCACCTTCGTGTTCACCCGGGAGCCTTACGCCCCGGGCGACGCGGTGCCCGGCGGGGTCGACCCGGAGGGCTGGCGCGCACTCTGAGGGGGGAGGCGGCGGGGCGGGAGCGGGTGCCGCGTTCCGGCGGGGTGTTGAGGATCCGGCGGCCGTAGCCTGACCCCGCCAGTGGTACGCACGGCCGGGGGCTGGGTCGGCGGTGCGGCGGGCGGCAGGTTGGTCTCCGGTTCTCCTGTACGTCGGTTCGCGGGTACGTCGGTGCGCCGGTTCAGCTGGTGCGCGGGTATGTCGGTATGTCGGTGCGCCGGTTCAGCTGGTGCGCGGGTATGTCGGTATGTCGGTGCGCCGGTTCAGCTGGTGCGCGGGTATGTCGGTATGTCGGTATGTCGGTGCGCCGGTTCAGCTGGTTCAGCCGTTGCGCGGGTGCTTCGGTGCGACGGTTCAGCCGGCGCGACCGTGCTTCGGTGCGTCGATACGCCGGAGCTCGCGGGCTCCCGTACCCACGTACTCCGTACCCCGCGCCTCCGTACGGGAGTGGCCTGATCCGATCCACTCGTCCTCCCCTCCCCCAGGAGCCCCGTCGTGCGCTTGTCCACGCTTCGTCTCAGCGCATCCCTGCTCGCCCTCACCACCGTCATGGCGGCCTCCATGGCCGCCTCCGGGACGGCCACCGCCCGGCCCGGCGGCCCGGCGGCCGGCCGCGACCGGCCGGGGACCGTCTGGTCGGCCGGGTGGGCCGCCCCCGTCCAGCGCCCCAGCTCGGGCTTCGAGAAGAACTGGGCCGAGAGCGGCTTCGCCGAGCACACCGCCCAGACCCTGCGTCAGGTCGTCCGGGTCACCGACGGCGGCACGGCCGCCCGGATCAGGCTGTCGAACCGTTACGGCACCACCCCGCTGCGCATCGCGGGCGCGACCATCGCCCGTACCGCGCACGGCGCCGCCGTCAACGGCGCGAGCCTGCGCCCGCTGACCTTCGGGCACCGTCGGTCGGTGGAGGTCCCGGCGGGCGGGGAGACGGTGAGCGACGCGGCCCCGCTGCGCGTGGCGGCCCGTCAGGCGGTCACCGTCACGCTGTACTTCGACCGCCCGACCGGCCCCGCCACCTTCCACGCCCAGGCGTACGCCAGCAGCTTCCGCGCGGACGGCGACCACCGCGCCGACCGCGCCGGGGCGGCCTTCGCCGAGACCACCCACTCCTGGTACTACCTCTCCGATGTCGAGGTCACCGGCGGCCCGCGCCACCCGGGTACGGTGGTGGCCTTCGGCGACTCGATCACCGACGGCTTCGGCTCGACCTATGACGCCGACCACCGCTGGCCGGATCTGCTGGCCGAGCGCCTCGTGGCCGCGGGCACCCCGCGCCCCGTACTCAACTCCGGGATCGGCGGCAATCTGCTGCTGCACGACTCGGCCTGGTACGGGGACCGGGCGGGCGCCCGCTTCCGGCGCGATGTCCTGGACAAGCCGGGCGTACGGTCGGTGATCCTGCTCGAGGGGCTCAACGACATCGGCTTCAGCGAGGTCGATCTGCCCACCTACAAGCCCGATCCGCAGGTGTCGGCCGATGAGGTGATCGCCGGTTACCGGGAGCTGATCGCTCTCGCGCACGCCCGCGGGATCAAGGTCATCGGCGGGACGATCCTGCCGTTCAAGGGCGCCGAGTACCACACCCCGCGGTCCGAGGCGAAGCGCGCCGCGATCAACGAGTGGATCCGCGCCTCGGGCGCCTTCGACGCGGTCGTCGACTTCGCGCAGGCCATGGCCGCGCCGTCCGACCCGCTGCGGCTGAACCCGGCGTACGACTCGGGCGACTTCAAGCACCCGAACGACGCGGGCTACCGGCGGATGGCCGAGGCCGTCGACCTCGCGACGCTATGAGGCCGCCGACGGGGGTGAGACCGGTGAGAACAGGTGAGAGCGGGTCGGTTCAGGCCAGCGGCAGCTTGAAGCCGATGTGGCTGGCCTCGAAGCCGAGCCGCTCGTAGAAGCGGTGGGCGTCGATACGGGTCGTGTCCGAGGTGAGCTGCACCAGCACGCACCCCTCGCGGCGTGACTCCTCGACGGCCCATTCGATCAGCTGGGTGCCGAGCCCGCCGCCGCGCTCCTCGGAGTGGATCCGGACGCCTTCGATGATCGAGCGCGTGGCGCCGCGCCGCGACAGCCCGGGGATCACGGTCAGCTGAAGGGTGCCGACGGTGCGGCCCTCCCGGACGGCGACGACCAGCCGCTGCTGGGGATCCGCGTCCAGCCGCTCGAACGCCGCGCGGTACGGGGCCAGGTCGTCCGGGGACTCCCGGCGGGCGCCGAGCGGGTCGTCCGTCAGCATGGCCACGATCGCCGGGATGTCATCGGCGGTCGCGCGCCGTATCTCGAAGTCGCTCATGCGGTGGAGCCTACGCCGGGCCCCGCGAGCCCCCGACGGCGGCGACGGGCCCACGGCCACCGCGGATCAGCGGGTCCGGGCATCAGGGCGTTCCAGCGCGTCAGGGCATCAGCGCGTGCCGGGATCAGCGGGTCCGGGCATCAGCGCGTGGTGCCGGTCAGCCCCTCCACCGCGGCGACGAGGGGCGCCAGCTCCGGCCGCCGGGCGGCCTCGGCGAGTGCCTCGCGCAGCGCGGTGTCATGCGTCGGCCGCGCCTCCTCCAGGAGTTTCAGCCCCTCGTCGCTGACGTCGGTGTAGATGCCGCGCCGGTCGTCGGGGCAGATGTAGCGGGCGAGCAGACCGCGGTCCTCCAGCCGGGTGACCAGCCGGGTCGTGGCGCTCTGGCTGAGTACGACGGAGTCGGCGAGCTGCTTCATCTGCAGATGTCCGCCGTCGCCGTCGTGCTGCCCGCTGAGTACGTTGAGCACCGAGAATTCGCGGACGCTCAGATCGTGCCCGGCCTGCAGCGCACGCTCGATATGCGTCTCTATCCGGCCGTGCAGGGAGGACAGGGCGCACCAGCCCTGGGCCAGGGTCTGTGCTACGGGCGGGGCGACGGCGCCGTGCGGTTCGTCCGGCATGGAACCCCTCCTTGGTGGGTGAGTGGATTCCAGGATAGTCCAGGCATGAAAAAGACCGCGTATGCAATTATCGGCGCTTTGTCGCCCGCAGCCGCCGCCCCCGGGCGGTCAGCCCCCAGGGCTTGATCACCGAGATCGCGGTGAGAAAGGTATAGACGCACAGGCTGACCGCCGGCGCCAGGATCAGATCCGTGGTCGCCCCGACCGCCCGCCCCGCCACGACATCGGCCATCGCGGAGTCGATCCGGGCGCGCAGTGCGAACGCCGTGGCGGCGGTGGTGATCATGGTCAGCCAGAACTTCACGTACACCCACCGGTGGCGCGCCAGCCCCCAGGGTGTCCCCAGCGACAGCACGATCCCGCTGACCAGCGACAGCAGGCTGATCGGAATCAGCAGCCAGTCGCCCAGCACGTTCATGGACCGGTACGCCGCCCCGGCGTCTTCGGCCGAGCCGGCCATGGCCCCGGTGATCCCCAGGGCCAGCACCCCGAGGGTCAGCCCGAGCCATCCGACGGAGACGACGACATGAACGACGAGGAGGCCCCGGCGCGCGGGGCGGGTGAGTTGCCGCATGCCCCCACCGTGGCGGCGTCGCGACCCCGGGGCGTCTGACGTCGGGAGTATCCGCGCGTACTCCCGGCGGCGCGGGCGGCCCGGCGCGTAGGTGCCGGCGGGCCGGGCGATGACGCCGGGCCGTCGGCGCCGGGCCGGGCCGTTGGCGTTCGGGCCGGGCCGTTGGCGTTGGGCCGGGGCGGGGCCGGTCGGCGGGTGCATCTACGCTCGGCTGGTATGACCAGACTGCATCTGTTCGATCTGGACGGGACGCTCATCCACGGCTCGGCCGCCGCGATCGAGATCTCCCGGCAGCTCGGTCTGGAGCGGGAGATCGCCGCGCTGGAGCGGGCGTTCGCGGGCGGGGAACTGACGACGGCCCAGTTCGCGGAGCGGGCCTGTGCGCTGTGGGCGGCGCTGACGGAGGAGCATGTGGCGGCGGCGTTCGAGGGGGCGCCGTGGCTGGCCGGGATCCGTGAGGTGTGGGCGGACATCCGGGCGCGGGGCGAGCGCTGTGCGGTGATTTCGCTCTCGCCGGGCTTCTTCGTGTCGCGGCTGCTGGAGTGGGGCGCGGACGCCACGTACGGCTCGACGTGGCCCGCCGTGCCGTTCCGGGAGCCGGTGGATCCGGCGGGGATCCTGACCCCGGCCGCGAAGGTCCGGATCGCCGATGAACTCTGTGCGAAGTTCGGCTTGACCAGGGATCACTGCGTGGCCTATGGGGATTCCCTCTCGGACGCCGAACTGTTCACGGTGGTGCCGGTCTCGGTCGCCGTGAACGCCGACCACCATGTGAGCGAAATCGCATCCCACGCCTATACGGGCCGCGATCTCCGAGAGGCTTACGAATTGATGGGTAACCACACGTAACTATCGGTAATTACGCGAGTTGGTGGGTGTAACAGATGTGGGGCACTTGGGGCTTGTGAATTCATCCGGGGCCGGTAGGGTCGGGTCCGGTTCCGTGCGGCGTGCTGTAACGGGGTCAGAACGGGCATCCCAGGGCAACCAGCGTAACGGGAACGCAGCCCCCGTTTCCCGGACTTCGGGCTATGCGCCCGGGGCGGGGAACGAGCATGGCATGCTGCCCGGCAGAGAGTTACAGAGAGGGTCGGCACGACCATTCTCGCTTGAACCAGTGCACCAGGACGGGGAATCGCGGGCACATTCCGGCAGCGGAAGTGCGAAGACCGACAGAAAGATGTTCGAGGCGAGGCAACCATGGACGCTCCGACCACCACATCGTCGGCCGGCAGCGACGGCTCCGGCGGAAACAGTGGCGACTGGGGCTGGTTCACCCCGAGCAGGAAACCGGCCGACGACCGCAGGACCCCGGACCAGCAGAGCGATGAGCGTGCGCCCAGCCGCCCGGTGAACCCGATACGCCCGGTCGGCACCGAAGCCGACCGCCGTACGCCCGCGGAGCCGGCCCCCGCGCCCGGCCGGGGAGCGGGCGGCCACCGCACCGACGACCGCCGTACGGACGACCATCGCCCGGACGACCATCGCCCGGACGACCGCCGGGCCCCCGGCCCCGCGGGGCACGGCCCAGCCGCCCCCGGCCCCGCCGCCCCCGGGCGCGAGGAGCATCAGCGCCCCGACGAGGTGGCCCCGGTCCCGCAGGACGTCCGGCCCGGCCCCGACTCGCCGTTCGCCGCCCCCGAGACCGCCTCGCCCGACGCGATCCTGCTGCGCCGCACCATGGCCGAGGTCGAGCCCATCAGCGACAAGGTCACCTCGTACTTCTACGCGCTGCTCTTCGTCCAGCACCCCGAGCTGCGGCCGCTCTTCCCCGCCGCCATGGACGCCCAGCGCGACCGGCTGTTCAAGGCGATCCTCACCGCCGCCCGGCTCATCGACGACCTCGACATCCTCACCGAGTTCCTCTCCCGGCTGGGCCGCGGCCACCGCAAGTACGGCACCCAGCCCGAGCACTACCCCGCCGTCGGCGAATGCCTGATCGGCGCGCTCACCCGCTACGCCGTCACCACCTGGAACGACGAGGCCGAGGCCGCCTGGGTGCGGGCCTACACCGCGATCTCCCAGATCATGATCGACTCGGCCGCCGAGGACGAGCTGATCGCCCCCGCGTGGTGGCAGGCCGAGGTGGTCGGGCATGAGACGCGCACCCATGACATCGCGGTCATCACCGTCCGTCCCGACCAGCCGTACCCCTTTCTGGCGGGCCAGTACACCTCACTGGAAACGCCCTGGTGGCCGCGGGTCTGGCGGCACTATTCGTTCGCCTCGGCGCCGCGCTCCGACGGGCTGCTCTCCTTCCATGTGAAGGCCGTCCCGGCCGGATGGGTGTCCTCCGCGCTGGTGCACCGGGCCCGCCCCGGCGATGTGATCCGCCTCGGGCCCCCCGCCGGTTCCATGACGGTCGACCACGCCAGCGACAACGGGCTGCTCTGCCTCGGCGGCGGCACCGGAATCGCGCCGATCAAGGCGCTGGTCGAGGACGTCGCCGACCACGGCCGCAACCGCCCGGTCGAGGTCTTCTACGGCGCCCGCAACGATCACGATCTGTACGACATCGACACCATGCTGCGGCTGGCCCAGAAGCATCCGTGGCTCGCGGTCCGTCCCGTCGTCTCCGACGGCCCGACCAACGGCCTCAGCGGTCGGCTGCCCGACGCCGTGCGGCAGTACGGCCCGTGGAACGCGTTCGACGCCTATCTCTCCGGGCCGCCCGGGATGATCCGCAGCGGTGTCGACGCCCTGATGGGCGTCGGCATTCCGTCGCACCGCATCCGGCACGACTCCATCGAGGAGCTCGCCGCGGCCGCGGAATAGGGCGCGGGCACGGACGGCATACGACGAAACACCAACACTAGGCAGGCATTCCGGCGATTCCGGACGGCGAATCAGGACGGGGACGAGAACCGTGGACAGTGCGGAGCACCTGGACGACCGCGCGTGGCGTCCCGGGAGCGACGGCGAACACCATTTGCAGCGGCGACTGGGCACCGTCGACCGCGCCGACCGCTTCTACGACGACCAGGTGCTGGACCACCTGAATGTCCGGATGCGGGAGTTCATCGAGCGCCAGGAAATGTTCTTCCTGGCCACCTCCGACCGGCACGGGGAGTGCGACAGCACGTTCCGGGCCGGTCCGCCCGGCTTTCTGAGAGTGCTCGACACGCGCACGCTGGCCTATCCCGAATACCGGGGGAACGGCGTCTTGGCCAGCCTCGGCAATATCCAGGAGAACCCCCACCTGGGCATTCTCATGGTCGACTTCTTCCGGGACCGGATCGGGCTGCATGTGAACGGCCGGGCCCGGGTGGTGGAGGACGCCGAGATGCGCGAGGCGCAGCCCGGACTGCCGGTGGACCCGGTGCCGGGGCGGCGCGCGGTGGTGTGGGTCGAGGTGACCGTCGAGGAGGCGTACATCCACTGCGCCAAGCACATCCCGCACCTCCAGAAGGTCCCGGCGCAGCGGCGCACCGGCGCTGGCGACGCCGCCCGGCGCCGTGGGCCCTCCGGTGACCGGGCCCTCGAGCACGACCGGGAGCGGGACTGGGGGACGGACGACGTCAAGCGGAAGGGCGGCGACTTCTTCGGCGCGGCGGCCGAGGCCCGCGAGGGCCGCCGGGTTCCCCCTACGCCGCCTGCGCCGCCTGCGCCCGCTGCGCCGCCGGCGGCCCCTATGCCCGCTGCGCCGCCCGTTTCGTCTGCTCCGTCTGCCTCGCCCGCGCAGCCCGCTCCGCCCGCGCGATCTGCTCCGCCCGCGCGATCTGCTCCGCCCGCGCCTGCTGCCCCATCCGTTCCGTCCGCCCCGTCTGTTCCGTCTGTCCCGTCCGTTTCACGGCCCTCGTGGGCGGTGGACCTGCCCGGACAACCTGCCCGGCCTCTTCCGGCCGCTCGGACCGAGCTGGAGGTCCCGGCCTCTCAGGGGCCGGCCGCCCCGGATCCTCAGCCCCTGACAGACTCGGACACTCAGGTCCTGGCGATCCCTCCTGCCCCGCCCACGTCACCGGTCTCATGGCCGGTGGGCCTGCCTGCCCAGACCGCCCCAACAGCCCCGACCGCCCCGACCGCCCCGGCCACTCAGGACGTCCGGGGCCCGCAGGTTCCGGTCGTCGAACCGGCCGTGCGGCCCGAACCGCAGGCCGACGCGGTGGCCGACCCCGCTCGGCGGGCCGCCGAGCCCTCGGCGGTGCGTGATCTCGGCCCGGCCATCCGGCCGCCGGTCCGCCCCGACGCGGGGCCCGAGGACTGGCGGGAGGAGGCCGAGCGGGTGCTGGCCGAGGCGCGTCAGCGGGCGGCCCGGAAGACCCAGCAGCCGTTCAGCGGCTGGTTCCGTTAGTTCCTCAGCCGAGGTCGTCCGCGAGCAGGGCCAGCACGCCCTCGATGTTGGCGTCGAGGTAGGCCCGCAGCGAGGGCGGCACCACCCCGACCGAGGCGATCCCCTCGCGGGTGAACGGGACGCTCACCACGTCGTACTCCCCGCACGGCTCGTCCACCTCCGGGCCGTGCCGCCGGGAGAGGTCCATCGAGGCGAGTCTGCAGACGAAGAAGTGCTGCACCTTCACGCCGGCCGCGCCCGCGTCCCCAGAGCCCTCAGCTCCCCCAGCGCCCCCAGCGCCCCCAGCGCCAGGGGCGCTCTCATCGGGATGCGGGACGGTGTCGACGAAGGCGGGCACCACGTCCGTCACCTTCGCGCCCAGTTCCTCGTCCACCTCGCGGTACAGGGCCTCGACGACGGTCGCGTCCTCGGGCTCCATCCCGCCGCCCGGAGTGATCCAGTACGGCGCCTGGCCGGGCTTGGTGCGCTTGATCAGGATCATGCGGGGCGCGGTGTCGCCCTCGATCAGAATGGCACGGGCGGTGCGCTTGACCACGGGTCGTTCGGTCATGCAGGACATCTGCCGCACCCTCGGTCCCGCGAAACCACTTATTCACCAATCGACAGCCGCGCGCAACAGCCACTCGTGCGCCCGCGCGATATGGGGCAGCGCGAGTGCCCCCGTCCGCACCACCAGGAAATAGGTGCGCAGTGGCGGCACCGGCGGGTTGAGCAGCGCCACCACCTCCCCGGCGTCCAGCGCGTCCATGCACAGATAGCGGGGCAGAACGCCGAGCCCCGCGCCCTGCGCGACACAGGCGAGCACCGCGCGCAGATCGGGCGCGATGATCGTGCCGGCGGTGACCGGCCGGGTGTCGAAGACGGCCGACCAGTAGCGGGTGACCAGCGGCAGGCTCTCATGCACCTCGACGACGGGCAGCGCCTCCAGCGCCCGCACCCCCTTGACCTGGAGCACCGCCGGACCGCCGAGCCGGGCGGCCCAGCGCGGGGACGCGACCAGCACATGCTCCTCGTCGCACAGCGGGGTGGCGGCCAGCAGCCGGCCCCGTGGCCGGGCGGTGGTGATGGCCAGGTCGTGATGGCCGGCGCCCAGTCCCTCGAACAGCTCCTCGGCACTGCCGAAGGCGCAGCGCACCGCCAGCCCCTGGGTGACCAGGGTGGTCAGCGCGGGCAGGGCGCGCAGCGCGGTGAACTCCGGAGGGCCCGCGAGATGCAGGGTGCGCAGCGCCGAGCGATCGTCCAGACCGGCCTCGGTGATCTCCACCAGGGCGTCGAGATGCGGCGCGGCCTTGTGGGCGAGTTCGTCCCCGACCGTGGTGGGGACGACGCCGCGCGCCGTACGGAGGAACAGGGGGCGGCCGAGCTGCCGCTCCAGGGTGCGTATCTGGCCGGTGACGGCGGGCTGGGAGAGCCCGAGCAGCCCGGCGGCGCGGGTGAAGGACCCGGCGCGGTGGACCGCGACAAAGGTGCGTAAGAGGGCCAGATCCATGCGGTTCCCCTCGCCTCGTCGCGCCCCGAACGCATGCCAACTATAAATATGCCGATAGGTCCATGTCGCTACTGTGATTGGACACTGACGCTGAGTCAACTAGCCTTGTTCGAGCGGTTCTCCACGAGAAGAACCGGGGCGTCTCAAGCCACGAGGGGGGAGGCTTGAGACGCCCGCACAGGCATACCCGCCCGCTTTCAGCCATCCGCCCCGGTGCCTGCCGTGCCGGACGCCGTGCCGGATGCCGCGTCCGTGCCCGTGCCCGTGCCCGATGCCGCGTCCGTGCCCGATGTCGCGTCCGCGTCGGAGGCCGCGTCCGTGCCCGATGCCGCGTCGAGCGCCCGCAGCACATCCGCGATCAGATCGTCCGCGTCCTCCGCGCCCACCGAGAACCGGATGAAACCCTCGGGCACCGCGTCGCCGCCCCACCGGCCGCGCCGCTCCGCCGTGGAGCGCACCCCGCCGAAGCCGGTGGCGTCGTCCACCAGCCGCAGCGCGGTCAGAAAGCGCTCCGCGTGCTCCTTGTCCGGCAGGGTGAAGGAGACCACACAGCCGAAGCGCCCGCCGCGCATCTGCCCGGCCGCCACCCGGTGGGAGGGATCGGTCGGCAGACCGGGGTGGCGCAGCCCGGTGACCTCGGGGCGGTCGCGCAGCGCCTCGGCGAGGGCAAGGGCGGTCGCCGCCTGGCGGTCGACACGCAGCTGGAGGGTGGCCAGGGAGCGGTGGGCGAGCCACGCCTCCATGGGACCGGGGATCGCGCCCACCGTCTTGCGCCAGGCTCGCACCTCCGCGGCGAGCCGGGGATCGCGGCAGGTCACATAGCCGAGCAGCACATCGCCATGGCCGGTGAGCGCCTTGGTGCCGCTCGCCACGGCGAAGTCCGCGCCGAGCTCCAGCGGGCGCTGGCCGAGCGGGGTGGCGAGGGTGTTGTCGACGGCGACCAGCGAGCCCCGGGCGTGCGCGGCCTCGGCGAGCCGGCGGATGTCGCAGACGTCCAGTCCGGGATTGGACGGGGTTTCCAGCCACAGCAGCTTCGTCCGGTCGCCCGAAGCGTCCAGCGCCTCCAGGGCGGCCAGCTGGGCGTCCTCGCCGGTCGGGGCGGTGCGCACGGTGACCCCGTAGCCCGCCAGCCGCTCGATCAGCGCCGGGAGCAGCTGATAGCCGTCGGACGGCAGGACGGCCGCGTCGCCCTGGCGCAGCTGGGACAGCAGTACGGCCGAGATCGCGCCCATGCCGGAGGAGAAGACGACCGTCTCGGCGTCGGTGCCCGGCGACTCCAGCTCGCTGATCGCCCGCTCCAGCAGGGACCAGGTGGGATTGGCGTCCCGGCCGTAGGTGTAGGGGCCGACGGCGTCGCCGGGGAGGTGGTAGTGGGCGGCGAAGACCGGGCCCGGCAGCGTCGGCTCATACGCCTCGGCCTCGGGCAGTCCGGCCCGCACGGTGCGGGTGCCGTCGCCGGTCATATGGACTCCTTCTCCGCGTCCGGGCCATCGGCGGTCGACGCGCTCTCGACGGTGGCGCTCCCCGCGGTCTTCCCCGCGGTCTTCCCCGCGGTCTTTCCCGCGGCCTTCCCTGTGGCCTTCTCCGCGCCCTTCTGCGCGCCCTTTTCCGAGGCGTCGATGGCCTCGGTGACCGCGTCCAGCAGCCCGCCGCTCGCGGCCTCGATCATCTCCAGGCACTCCTCGAATTCGTCCAGCCCGCCGAAATACGGGTCCGGCACATTGAGGCCGCCCAGCGCGTCATGGTCCGCGTCCGGGTCGTAGCTCCGCAGCAGCCGCACCTTCGCGGCGGCGTGCGGGGTCGGCGCGAGCGCACGCAGCTCGTGCAGATGGCCGCTGTCCAGGGCGATCACCAGATCGAGGCGCTCGAACCACTCGGCCCGGAACTGGCGCGCGATGTGATCCTGCTCATAGCCGTGGGCGGTCAGTACGTCGATGGCGCGGCGGTCGGCCCCGTCGCCCTCGTGCCAGGGCCCGGTGCCCGCGCTGTCCACCTCGAGGAGGCCGTCCAGCCCGGCCTCCGCGGCATGGGCGCGGAGGACGGATTCGGCCATCGGCGAGCGGCATATGTTGCCGGTGCAGACAAAGCAGACACGGTAGGGCGACGGGTCTCTCATGCCTTCCATCATCTCCGGCCGTGATCAGTCCTTGTCATCGGGCAGCACGACATGCAGGGCCCACGCGACTATGGAGACGATCAGGCCGCCGAGCACCGCGGTGCCGAAGCCGTCGACCTCGAAGCTCAGGTCCAGCTTTCCGGCCAGCCAGGAGGTCAACAACAGCATCAGGGCGTTGATCACCAGCGTGATCAGCCCGAGGGTCAGGATGAACAGCGGGAAGGCCAGCAGCTTGACGATCGGCTTGACCACCACGTTCACCACGCCGAAGAGCAGAGCCACGAGAATGAGGGTGAGTGCCTGGCGCCCGGTGTTGTCACCGGTGAGCGTGATGTCCTTGAGCAGCCAAATGGCGACGCCGAGGGCGCCGGCGTTCGCGATCGTCTTGACGAGAAAATTCTTCATGGTTGAGATCGTCGCAGACAGGCCCCGGCGCAGGCAGGGGCACCGCAGGCATGGGTCAGGCAGGGGTGGAGAGTCGAATGAAGGCGTTCCGGCTGGATGAGCTGGAGGCGGAGCGGGCCGCGAACGACGGCGCGTATCTGCAGTTCCTGCGGGAGCGGAACATGTCCGTGGGGTTGTACGCGCTGGACGCGGGCCAGGCCGACCCGCAGTCGCCGCACGGCCAGGACGAGGTGTACGTCGTGATGAGCGGCCGGGCGTCCGTCACGGTCGGGATGGAGACGACACAGGTGGCGCGGGGCAGTGTGGTGTACGTCCCGGCGGGCACGGCGCACAAGTTCCACCACATCACCGAGGATCTGAGGGTGCTGGTGGTGTTCTCGCCGCCGGAGGGCTGAGGCCGTCCCGGGGCGTAATGCCGTCGGCCCCCGGGGCGTGATGCCGCAGGCCCCCCGGGGCGTGATGCCGCAGGCCCCCCGGGGCGTGATGCCGTCGGTGTCGGCGAGCTGATCCCGGTCCGGGGCTTGTCCATCTGGGAGCCGATGTGTGGCCGGCCGGCCCCGTAGGGGTCCGGTCAGGGGAGGACGGGGGGCGCGGGCCGCCCGCGCGCCTCCGTCCCGTCCTAGCATCGATGGCAGGGAAGACCGGCCGTCGGCGTCCGGACCCACGGCTCGGAGAGAAAGCAGGGAGTCACGTGACCACGAAGGGGATATTCCAGGGCTTGCCGTGGTGGGTGACCTGGATCGCGATACCGGTCCTCGTCCTCGCCGTGTTCGGCGGCCTGATCATGAGCGTGATCGGGTTCGTGGTGAGCCTCGTCTTCAAGGCGTTGCTGCTGGTGGTGCTGGTCGCCGGGCTGATCTACGTCGTACGGAAGTTCACTTCCTGACCCGCCCCCGCGGCGCTCACGGCGTCACCCAGGGCCTGACGCGTCCCCGCAGGCCCTGACACGCGTCCCCGCGGGCCCTGCGCGTCCCCGCAGGTCCTGACGCACCCCGCCGCGCGCGGATACGCCGCGCGAGGGATACCGCCGGGGCGGGAGCACCGCCCGGCGCCACCCCTGCCGTTACAGTGCGAGTCCTCGGCGTTCTTCCTTCGGCGTCTGCCTCGCAACAACACCCCGGGGGTGCCTGTTGACGACAGCGATCTTCGATACGGCCGGTGCGCCGGCCCCGATCTCCCGCCCACCTGGCCCGCGTCGTCCGGGGCGTCCGCGCCGCCCGGCCCCGCGGGTCTCCACACGGCAACACTGGCCATTTTCGTTCCCTCACACGAGGCAAACCGACTCCGCACCGCAATCGAGTCGCTACGCTCCAGAGTCGGCGAAGCGCAAACAACCCGGGGCGGCGAACGATGCGTGAGATGCGTGACACAGTTCAGGCGGAAGTGACGATGACCTTCCTGGTCTCGCAGGATCTCTCCTTCCGGATCCCGGTCGAGCTGTCCTACGACAGCAGCGACCCCTATGCCGTCGAGATCACCTTCCATTTGCCCGGTGACGCGCCGGTGAGCTGGGCTTTCGCGCGGGAGCTGCTGCTGGACGGGTTGAGCAAACCCACCGGCGAGGGGGATGTGCGTATCGCCCCCGCCTCCCCCGAGGGTCTTTCGGACGTCTTCATCAGACTCCAAGTGGGTTGTGAACGGGCCCTGTTCCGGGCCGGGGCCGCTCCGCTGGTGGCCTTCCTCGACCGGACGGACCGGGTGGTGCCTTTCGGCCAGGAGCCGGCGGCCTGTGACCCGGTCGGCGATCTTGACGCCGAACTCCACCGCATCCTGGCCGAGGACCGGTACGCGGGCTGAGAGCCGGTTGCGCGGCGGGCCGAGGCTCAGTGGCATGCCGTGGCCGAGTCGACGGGCGGCGCGCCGATCGCCTCAGCGCCCTGCCACGTCAGTGCCCTGGCACGTCAGTGCCCTGGCACGTCAGCGTCCCGCTACGTCAGTGCCCTGGCACGTCAGCGTCCCGCCACGTCAGCGTCCCTTCGCCCGGCGGCGCCGCCCGCGTCCGCCCCGGCCGGTCCGGGCCGCCTGGGCCGCTTGGGCGCCGCCCGCGTCGGCCACCCGCTCCGCGCCGCCCTCCACCGCCGGGGCGCGGTCCGCGGAGACCACGAGCACGGCCAGCGCGGTGGTCACCGGCACCGAGGCGACCAGCCCGATGCTGCCCACCAGCGTCCGTACGATCTCCTCCGCGACGATCTCGCTCGTGGCGACCGTGCCCACCCCGCTGTCCGCGATGGAGAACAGCAGCAGCAGCGGAAGCGACGCGCCCGCGTACGCCAGCACCAGGGTGTTCACTACGGAGGCGATGTGGTCCCGCCCGATCCGCATCGCCGCCCCGTAGAGCTTGCGCCGGGATGTGGTCGGGTCCGCCTCCCTCAGCTCCCACACGGCCGAGGTCTGGGTGACCGTCACATCGTCCAGCACGCCGAGCGAGCCGATGATCACGCCCGCGAGCAGCAGCCCCTGTATCTCGATGTTCGGATAGAGGCCGTGCACCAGCCCGGTCTGGTCGTCCGTGTTGCCGGTGAGGCTCGCCCAGCCGATGAACAGCGAACCCAGCACCCCGATCAGCAGCAGTGACACCAGGGTGCCGAGCACGGCGACCGACGTACGCGCCGTCAGCCCATGGCACATGTACAGCGCGAGAAGCATGATGGCGCTGCCCCCGACGACCGCGACCACCAGCGGATTGGAACCCTGGAGTATCGCCGGGAGGATGAACAGCGTCAGCACCCCGAAGCTGATCGCCAGCGCCACCAGCGCGAACACCCCGCGCAGCCGCCCCACCACCACGACCGCGAGCGCGAACAGCCCTGCCAGCAGCGCCATCGGCATCGACCGGTCGACGTCGGACACGGAGTACTGCAGTTCCTTGGGCGCCTTGGGGGCGTACGCCAGCTTCAGCTCCTGCCCGGCGCTGAGCCGGCGCGAGGCGTTGGGCTGGATTATTTCGGGGAAGGTGCGGCCTTTGTCCTTGCCCGAGGTGACCTCGATCGTGGCCTTCTCGCAGATGCTCTTCTTTCCGCCCTGCCCGGAGGGGCCGGAGCTCCCGCCCTGTCCGGGGGCGCCGTTCTGGGCGGCGCCGTCCTGGCCGGGCTCGGTCGGCGCCTGCGGCTGGGCGTTCACATCGGCGCAGTTCACCTCCTCGACCTTCACCACCCGTCCGGCGACGGTCGTCTGGTCGAAGCCGAGACCGCTGCGGCCGTGCGCCTTGTGGTCGGGCGCGCCGCCCGGCCAGAGCACGATCAGACCGGCCACGACGGCGACGGTGAAGGGGATGAGCACAGCCGCGATGATCTTGCGGAGGCGCCCGGAGACGGGGGTGGCGGGGCCATGGCCGTGGGAGTGGCCATGGGAATGGCCGTGGCCGTTGCCGTGCGCCTGATCGGAGGGGCGGGGCTGCTCGGGCGGGTGGTCCTGCTGGATGGCGGTCACCGTCGCATCATCGCAAGAGACGTGGGCCCCCTGTTCAGCGCTGTGGATAAACCGTTAGCGTGGTGACGAACCTTTGCAATCGCGGGAGCTCGGAGCACCGGGCTGAGAGGGCGCTGACGCTGATGGCTGCGCCGACCGCTGAACCTGTTACCGGGTAATGCCGGCGTAGGGAGTGGGTCTCATGACTCAGCAGGATGCACCATCGCGCGCCGAGACGGCCGAATTCGGCTGGCATAAGGGATATGTCGCGGGTTCGCGCCCGGACCTCCAGGTCCCGGTCCGCCGCGTGCACCTCACCAACGGCCAGGATGTGACGCTGTACGACACCTCCGGCCCGTACACCGACCCCACCATCGAGACGGATGTCCGCCGTGGCCTGGCGCCGCTGCGGCAGAACTGGATCGTCGCCCGCGGCGACACCGAGGAGTACGCGGGCCGCCCCGTCCGCCCCGAGGACGACGGGATCAAGCACACCGCGCCCCGCGGGGGACTGCGCAACCTCGACGCGGTCTTCCCCGGCCGTCCGCGCCAGCCGCGGCGCGGCCGCCCGGGGGTCCCCGTGACCCAACTCGCCCATGCGCGGCGGGGCGAGATCACGGCGGAGATGGAGTACGTGGCGATCCGCGAGAATGTCTCCCCCGAGGTGGTCCGGGAGGAGATCGCGGCGGGCCGCGCCGTCCTCCCGGCCAATGTGAACCATCCGGAGATCGAGCCGATGATCATCGGCAAGCGGTTCCTGGTGAAGGTCAACGCCAACATCGGCAACTCAGCCGTCACCTCCTCCATCGAGGAGGAGGTCGAGAAGATGACCTGGGCGACCCGCTGGGGCGCCGACACGGTCATGGACCTCTCGACCGGCCGCAACATCCACACCACCCGCGAATGGGTGCTGCGCAACTCCCCGGTCCCCATCGGCACCGTGCCGCTCTATCAGGCATTGGAGAAGGTCGACGGCAGGGCCGAGGAGCTGACCTGGGAGATCTACAAGGACACGGTCATCGAACAGGCCGAGCAGGGCGTCGACTACATGACCGTCCACGCCGGCGTCCGGCTGCCGTACGTCCCGCTGACCGCCCGCCGCAAGACCGGCATCGTCTCCCGCGGCGGCTCCATCATGGCGGCGTGGTGCCTCGCCCACCACCAGGAGTCCTTCCTGTACACCCACTTCGAGGAGCTGTGCGAGATCCTCGCGGCGTACGACGTCACCTACTCACTCGGCGACGGCCTGCGTCCGGGGTCGATCGCCGACGCCAACGACGAGGCGCAGTTCGCGGAGTTGCGCACGCTCGGCGAGCTCAACCGCATCGCCAAGGAGCACGGCGTCCAGACGATGATCGAGGGCCCGGGCCATGTCCCGATGCACAAGATCAAGGAGAACGTCGACCTCCAGCAGGAGGTCTGCGAGGAGGCCCCCTTCTACACCCTGGGCCCCCTCACCACCGACATCGCCCCCGCCTACGACCACATCACCTCGGGCATCGGCGCCGCGATGATCGCCTGGTGGGGCACGGCGATGCTCTGCTACGTCACCCCCAAGGAGCACCTGGGCCTGCCGGACCGCGATGACGTCAAGACCGGCGTCATCACCTACAAGATCGCCGCCCACGCGGCCGACCTGGCCAAGGGCCACCCGGACGCCCAGGCATGGGACGACGCGCTCTCCGACGCGCGCTTCGAATTCCGCTGGGAGGACCAGTTCAACCTGGCCCTCGACCCGGACACGGCCCGCGCCTTCCACGACGAGACGCTGCCGGCGGAACCGGCCAAGACGGCACACTTCTGCTCGATGTGCGGGCCCAAGTTCTGCTCGATGAAGATCAGTAGAAGCATCACAGAGCAGTTCGGCGGCGACGCCGACGCGACGCCCGAGGAGATCGAGGCGGGCATGCTCCAGAAGTCCAAGGAGTTCGCGGCAGCGGGGAACCGCGTGTACCTGCCGCTCGCGGACTGATCTCCTGCCCGTGCCAGTGAGCGGCGGAGGCTTCTCGTAGCTTCCATCGCTCACTGTGTCCTCACCATGAGATCGCACAACACGACCCGGGCCCTGCTCCATGAGGATGCGGGGCCTGGACCATGGCCGTGGGGTTCAGAACGGGAGCTCGGGTCTGGCGGTGCCTCGTTTGATGGTCATGATCTGTTCGTGGAAGTCGCGTGCGGCGGTCTCGCGTGGGTACCTGGCGCGCAGTTCCTTGTCCAGCTCGTCGGCGACTAAAAGCAGGGACGGGAGGGACTTACGGTCGGCTTCCAGGGCCGTGGTGCCCATGCCGATGGCTTCTTCGATCTCGCCCGTGCGGGCGGCGGCGACTCCGAGGGTGAGGCGGGCTTCTGCGGCGCGCATGGGCGAAATCTCGGTGCCGTTGGGGCCGGTGCTGATGCGGATCACTGACCGGGCGTGGGTGGCGGCGCGCTCGTCGTCTCCGAGGAGACGGTAGGCGTCCATCTCGTAGAAGTCCCACTTGTCCGGGTCGATGATGAAGTGATGTTCGGGGTGGTCCGGCCTGGGAAGTCGGTCCAGCCTGGCACGCCCGGCGTCGAGGGACTGGCGGACGAGTCGGGCGTCTCCCATGCGAGCGGCGGCGCGTGCCTTGTGGGCGTAGAGCTGGACGCCGACAGAATGTGTCTGGTCCGCCGTGTGTCCGGCCTCGACGGCGTCGAGCATGTCTTGCCAACGGCTCTGGGTGAGGGCGAACCACGCTTCGATCTCCCACGCCCAAGCCTTGATCTCGCTGTGCCCTGCCTCCTCGCCTATCCGGAGTGCGGCGGCCTTGCTGAGATTGGCGGCCTCGCGCTGGCCCCGGTCGTACTGGACGCACGCGTTCAGCAGGAACAGCCATCCGGTGTCCACGAGGAGTTCCCGGTGCTGGCGGAGGGTTACCCGTCCTTCGAGCTGCTTGGTGACGTATTGCAAGCCGTTCCGGGTGCGGTCGTGTAGGTAGTCGGCGTCGGCGTAGGGGTAGGCACGGGCCAGTTGGTCAATGCCTTCCTCGATCGATTCCAGGGCCGCGCTGTTGATGCTGGACATCTCCGTGCGCCGGAGCATCTCGGCGATGTCCCAGAGGCCAGCGCCGCCCTGTGAGATCAGGGTGCTTGGGTCCTCCAGCTGAGTGGTCCTGGCGGGTCGCTCCAGTTCCCAGGGGCGCGGGGCGACTCCCGCGAGGTGACCGGGGATACGCAGACCGTCCACCACTTCAAGGATCTTGTGGAACTGAGTGATCCGTGGGCGAGCGCCCTTGCCGTCGGTCTCGGGCCGGGCCATTTTGCCGATGTGCTCGCGCTTGTAGCCGACGGCCTCGGCGATCTTGGCGTAGCTGATGTTTCCGTGGATCTTGGCCAGTCTGAAGACTTCGCCGAAGTCATGGTTGGCGATCGCCGACCGCACGTCCGCGCGCTCCAGTACATGAGGCGGCAGAGCTGCCGGTGTCGGTGCAGCTTCGGTCATCTCACTTCCCCATCGTGATTGACCTACGTCTCTTCTGGTCCGATCTTCCTTCTGATCTGTGTGCCCTCTCGTCTCGCGAGTGTACCCACGAGGGGGGTCCCCAAGAGGGGGGAGCGACGGCCGGGACATGGGGTGCAACCTCGGGTCACCCTGCCGGGAGGGTCTCGGCAGATGTGATCAGAAACGGTGGTCCATGTCGTGAACGTGAGGGAAACCCGGCGACGTGAGCACGCGATGAGTACGCGGCCTCGTTTACTGCCGTGGCCGAACGCGGCAGGGCGCCCCTGTTACCTGGTGACGGATGAGAACAGCGACAGTCCGCTGTCGCAACTCGCTGACGAGATGGAGGCAGTACAACTCCACACCGCATCCGAACTTCTCGGCCGCGCGGGCATGTTGCTTGCTGACCCCACAGCGGGCGAGGTTGAGATGCGGTTCTTGGTCAAGCGCCTGTGTGAAGGGCTGCGGGACACACTGAGGGTCGCCGAGAGCCGGGGCGGGCGGCTGCCTGCCTTATCTGACGGTGAACCCCACGATCGCCTCGACGGCCGTTCTGCGCATGAGGGCGGGAGTCCGAATGAGTAGGGCTCTGTCCGGGGCCTCGAAGGAGTGGCACGTCGGTCCCGTGCCGGGGCTGGGTCTGCGCCGTGAAAAGGACGGTCACCTGGTGCTGCCTCTGGCGGTGGCTCGCTGCGGAAAGCACCTCGCGCTTGCGCCGCTGGTGCTGACGGTGGCGGAGGGAGAGCAGTTGCATGCCGCCTTGTGTTACGCGCTCGGTGGTGAGCCCGCACCCGAGGACGCGCCGGAGTGCCGTAAGCCGGTCCGTTACCCGGGTGGCCGCCAGAGGTACTGAGGCCGGTTCGGACGGAATCACGCGCAACAACTGAAGAAGCAGCACCGGACCACCCCTCCGCCTGGACAGCTAGCGGGGTGGTCCGGCTGGGGATCGATCACGAACCCCGGTGCCGATGGTACCGGGGTCGTCGTCGTGCTCCCGCTCGACGTGGCCCGGTCCTTGACTGTCAGTTGGCTTGCAGAGAAGGGGACTTGACGATGTGCGGGCCTGGGGACGACGCGTGCGAGGGAGAAGCGGCAGACCTGGAGGCGGGGATATGGGTACGCGGAGTGGACTACCTGAGTGGCTGGCGGGACGCGCGAAAAGCGACGGCCGAGCTGGGCGATGCGCTGAGCCTCGTCGGCGTGGAGACGGCAGGGCTGCGGCTGCGTGCCGCTTCGGACACGGACGGCTCCGGGATGGTGCGGTTGGAGTTGTCGGCGGCGTCGGCGCGTGAGGTGGCGTTGCTGGCGCGGGTGACGGCGGCCCGGCTGGGCAGGGCGGGGTGATCGGGGTGGCCGGTGGCGGGCGTGCGGTGCTGGATCGGCGCGCTGTGGGCACGCCGCCGGCCGTAGCGGATTTTGGGCGGGAGCTGCCACGGGGCGAGAGAACAGGGGGCCTTACGCTGGCCCGGCGAATCGGGCGGGTCTGTGATCCTGCCCGCGTTTGCGACCGATCGGCCCCCTGTTCTTAGAGGCTCGCCCCGTGGTGGCTGCCTAAAAGCCGCGGAGGCCGTCGGCCCCAGCCACAACGCCCCCGCCCCGAACGGCGGTCGGCCCCTCGGCGAGCGATCACGGGTGCGCTGGCCAGCGTGGGCGGTGGGCGCCCGACGGGACCGGCGGCCACGCCGCAGCCCGGCGGGGCGGCCAGACCGCCCGGCGCGCCGCAGGCGCGCCCTTGAGTAAGTGAAGACAAGTTTCGACACCTCGCCGCTCGGGGCTCAGATGGCGCGGAGCTGGCGGGGGCTGTCGGCGGTGACGCGGTAGCCGAGTTGGGCGCGGTCGGCGCTGGCGCGGAGTTCTTCGAGGATCAGCGGGCGCTGGTCGGTGCCGTGGGTGATGCGGGCGGTGTGGAGGATCGGGGTCGCGTCGGGGATGTCCAGGGTGCTGCGTTCGTCGGGTAGCGGCATGCGGGCGCTGACGGTCTCGTGCCAGGTGAGTTTGTGTCCGGCGGCGGTGAGGATGGCGTAGATCTGTTCCGGCTCGGTGTCTGGTGCCTCTGCCAGCTGTTGGGCCTGGTCGGCGGTGGCGAACGGGATCAGCACGGTGTGCAGGGCGCGGGTTCCGGTGCCGGGGTCGGTCAGCAGCCAGTCAACGCCGAACAGTGCTTCCCCTTCGGCGAGTCCGAGCAGTGGGCCCGTGATCGCGGTCGTCGCGGTGCGGTAGATGGCCGGAGCCTCGGCCTGCTCCCACGCGTGGTGGCCTGTGCGGAAGGTCTTGCCGCTGCGGGTGATGGTGCGCTCGATGGTGACGGCGGGGGCGGGGAGGGCGCGGACGTAGCTGCCTTTGCCGTGGATGACCTCGATGAGTCCTTCCGCGCGGAGTGCGGCGATGGCCTTGCGGACGGTGGGGCGGCTGACCTTGTAGCGCTCGATGAGCTGGGCCTCTGAGGGGAGCGGGCTCCCGGGTTTGTACTCGCCTGCGCTGATGCCGCTGCGGATCTCGGCTGCGACCTGCTGGTACAGCGCTCCGGGGCGTTGGATCTCTCCCATGCCGGGCTCTCCTCGTCACCTGTCGTATGCGCTTCTGACGTGAGCTGATGTCACTCGTAAGCATAAGTACTTGCGTCCGGTCGTCAAGGCATGCATAGTTGGCGACTCGTAAGCACGAGTGACGTCACGTGACGTGTGGCGTCTGACTGGCCAAGGAGGCCCACAACCCATGCAGTCCATCCCTGTGGACACATCCCGGCTTGGCGTACTGCGGTGCGCTGTCGGGCCCGAACCGAAGATCGCAGGTTTCGAGAGCAAGGAGGTCAAGAAGGACCGGGACGGCAATACGGTCTACACCGTCGCCGTGACGGTGCGTCAGGACGGGCGGCGCGTCTCGGTGATCGAAATCGCCGTATCCGGTGAGCCCAAGGGCGTTGTGGAGGGCTCGGAGGTGCGGGTGACGGGCCTGGAGGCGTTCGCCTGGGCCATGGGCGACCGTCACGGCATCAGCTTCCGCGCCGCTGCCATCACCCCCGTAGCGGCCCCCGCCTCGTCGGCGTCGGCGGGTAAGGGCGGTGGTGCGTGATGAGTCAGCTTCTCTTGCCGCTCGTGCTGGTGGTGCTGGCCTGGACGGTCACGCTCGCCACCCGTCTGCCGGAACGGTGGCCTCACTGGCGCTGGTACCTGACCGGGTACCCGCGTACCGCGCTGCGGGTGATGGTCACCTGGCGCAAGATCGCTCACCTCAATGACCTCACCGTCTCCCACCAGCCCAACCGGCGCTTGCTGGGCGACTTGGCGGTCAAGGGTGAGCCCTTGCGCACCCACGTCCCGCGCTGCTCCATCCCCCGCCCGATGCGGAATGGGCTGTCGGTGATGGTGCGGCTGCATCCGGGGCAGACCCCGGGCCCGTTCCTGGCGGCGGCTGATGCGTTAGTGCATGCCTGGCGGGTGCACGCGGTGCGGGTCGTCTCCCCCGAACGCGGCATCGTGCTGATCACCGCGACGGCGGCCGATCCGCTGGAACACCCCGAGCGGCCTACGGGGGAGGTATCGGCGGCGCTGCTGTCGGCAGTGGTCGGCGCGCTGGAGACCGGTGGCGCGTGGGTGATGGACTTCCGCCGGGTGCCGCACTGGCTGATCGTCGGCGCGACTCGGACGGGCAAGTCCACCCTGATCGCCCGGCTGATCACCGAACTCGCTCCGCAACCCGTCGCCCTGGTCGGCATCGACTGCAAGGGCGGCATGGAACTGGGGCTGTTCGAACAGCGGCTCTCGGCCCTGGCAACCTGCCGCAGTCATGCCGTCGCCGTGCTCGGCGCGCTGGTGGTCGATGTCCAGGACCGGATGCGCACCTGCCGTGCGGCCGGGGCGCGCTCCATATGGGAGCTGCCGGAGAAGGAACGCCCGGTGCCCGTGGTCGTCGTCGTGGACGAGCTCGCTGAGCTGTACCTGACCAACGGGACCAGGGAGCAGCGGGCGGAGGCTGAGCAGTGCTCGACCTACCTGCTCCGCCTGGCGCAACTCGGCGCGGCGCTGGGGGTGCATCTGGTCGTGGCCGGGCAACGGGTCGGCTCCGATCTCGGTCCGGGGGTGACGGCGCTGCGGGCTCAGTTGAGCGGTCGTGTCTGTCACCGGGTCAACGATCCGGGGACGGCTGAGATGACCCTGGGTGATCTGAACAAGGATGCCGTGGCGGTGGCGCAGTCCATCGGGGAGGCCGAACAGGGCGTCGCCGTGACCACGGGTGATACGGGCGGCTGGATGCGCGGGCGGTCCCACCTGACCACCCCCGCCGCCGCCCAGGTCACGGCGGCCGAGTACGCGGGGCTGGCGTTCCGCCTGCCCGGGGTCGCCCGTGCTCTGCAAGACCTGGACGGCGGTGAAGGCGCATGAGCGAATCCGCCGCTCTTCCCCTGGCGCTGCTGTTCGGGCTCGCCACCGTGCTCCTGGTCCGCTCCCGTGAGGTGCGGTGGTGGGAAGCGGTCTTGATCGGCCTGTTCGGCATGTACCTGGGCCAGACACCGGTGATCTTCACCGCTGACGGGCTCGTGAACTGGTTCCTTTCCGGCTTCGCGCACAACGGCTAGACACCCTCGGGAGGCCCCACCAGATGACCATGCGCCGTGTCCGCTGCCCTGTCTGCAAGGGGGAGCGCTACCGCAGGACCCGCACCGGCCGACGGCGGCGCTGCCGCTGCTGCCGAGGCACCGGCACCATCCGCTAACCACTCGCCCGGCCCCTGACGAACGGGAGTGATCGCCATGGACGACACCCACCCATCCACATCCATCCGTGCCGCTGCGGCGGCCCACCCTGGGAGGTCCCCACCATCACCGCCGAGAACACCTCGGCTGACAGGCGCGCCGTGCTCGACCGCGCGGCGCGCCTGCGTCAGCTCTCCGAAGTTGACCAAGACCTGATCCGCCTCGTCCAAGACCCCCACTTCAGCCGCTGGGTAGAGCAGATCACCGCTACCGGCGGCTGCGCCCACCCGATCCACCTCACCGGCTCCACCACCACCCGCAACGTGCTCACGGGTGAGGTACTGCATCACTACGACACCCGTAACGAGCCTGGCGAACGGCTCCTGATCCGCTGCCGCAACCGCCGCCAAACCGTCTGCGCCCCCTGCTCCCGCCTGCATGCGGGCGACACCTTCCACCTCGTGCGGGCCGGACTCGTCGGCGGCAAGACCGTACCGGCGGACGTGCGCGAGCGGCCCCGCCTGTTCCTCACGCTCACGGCACCGAGCTTCGGCCCCGTCCACCGTGCCACTGCTGACGGGCAGCGCTGCCGACCGCGACGCGATGCCGGGCAGTGCGATCACGTCCGTCCCCTCGGCTGCCCGGCCGTCCACGACGCAGACGACCCGCTCACCGGCCAGCCGCTGTGCCCCGACTGCTACGACTACCCGGCACACGTCCTGTGGCACGCGTACGCGGGACGGCTGTGGAAGGCGTTCACCGACAACCTCTACAACCACCTCGTCGCTCGCGTCGGCCGCACGCGTACCGGCCTGCGGCGCAGCCTGCGCATCTCCTACGCCAAAGTCGCCGAATACCAACGGCGCGCGGCGGTCCACATCCACGCTGTCGTGCGGCTCGACGGCGCACACGGACCGGACGATCCGCCCCCGGCCTGGGCAACGGCCGATGTACTCACGGCCGTGGCCCGCACCGCCGCTGCGGCCGTACGGCTCCGCACCCGCTACAGCGCTGCTCTGGGGGAACACGAACTGCGCTGGGGCACCGAACTCGACGCCCGGCCGCTCCGCGCCTTCAGCGGCGGTGAGGGCCTGGCCGACGACGCGGTAGCCGCCTACGTCGCCAAATACGTCACCAAAGGGGCCACCGACACCAGGGCCGGACTCGACCACCACATCACCAACCCCGACACCATCACAGCCGCCCCCGTATCGGCACACGTACGCGCCCTCATGCGCACCTGCTGGCGCCTCGGCGGCCTCCCCGAACTGGAACCCCTCCGCCTACGCGCGTGGGCTCACACCCTCGGCTACCGAGGCCACATCCTCACCAAATCCCGCGCCTACTCCACCACCTACACCGCACTACGCGCCGAACGAGCCGACCATCGAACCGGCAGAACCCAACCCGCTGGCCTCGACGTGATCACGGATGCCCACTGGCGTTACGTCGGCTCCGGCCACACCCCCGGCGCCGCGCTCCTGGCTGCCGGGATCGCAGAAGACCACGCGCGGAACCGCGAGCTTGCGAAGGAAGAGCTTGCTCGCTGGGATGGTGATGTCGTCTGAGCCGTCACGGGATGAACGATGCCAAGACAGAGCGTGAGGCGGCGGCTCTCAGCGAGTGGATCGAGCGGCACCTACGAGAATCTCCCCCACTCTCCGATGATCAGGTGCGGAGTCTGGGGGAGATCCTTGGCCTTCGGCTCACTCGGAGGTCCGCCACACGGGCTTGAGTAGCTCCGGGTCGAAGACCTTGTTGCCCTTGCCGCCCGGCAGGGCAACGACCGCGTTCAGCACCTTCTTGATCGCTTCGCGCTTCTGCGTCAGGGTCTTCGAGCCCCATGACTTCGCGATGTCCTCCTGGGCGGCCTCCGCCTCGGCCTTCAGCGCCTCGTGCTTGGCCTGATCGGCCCGGAGTTCCTTGATTCGTCGCTCAAACACGGGAAGGTTGCGGAAGAACGCCTCATCGTCGATAGCCGTGTCCTCGTCGTCGTGCCAACGGCGCTCCAGCTCATTGCGGCTCTTGATGGCCCGCTCAAGTGTGTCGGCCTTGTCCCAGTCCGGCACGTCCTTGGCCTTGCTCGCTGCCTCCTTCTCCAGCTTCGCGACCACCAGTCTCTCTATGGCGTCGTCGGTCTTGTCGCCTCGCTTGTACGTCTTGTTGCAGCCGCCATCCACCGTCTTCTTGCACATGTACGCGTGCCGGTACTTCAGCCAGTCATTCGCCTTGATGCCAATCATCTTGTTGTTGCACGTCGTGCCGTCCTCCAGCACGTTGCCGCAGCGGAGAATGCCGGTCAGCAGGTACTTGTGGACCAGACCACCACGTGGCATCCCAGTGCCATGACCCCTCTCCCTGATCTTGGCTGTGATGGCGAACCATTGTTTCGGAGTGACGATGGCGTCCCACTCGCCCACAATCGGCTGGTCGTCCCCGTCACGGACCAACTCGCCTTTGATTTCTCGGTAGCCGCAGAGCCGTGGGTTCACGAGCACCTGCTTGACGGTCTGGTACTGGAAGGGGTTGCCGCGACTGGTGATGAAACCCGCTTCCTTCCACCTTCGAGTGATCTCCGAGACGGATGCTCCAGCGATCACGTCCTCTACGGCTTCACGGATTGCCTTGGCCTCCTCTGGACGCAGCGTGATCTTGTCGTCCTCCCAACCGAAGGGGCGCCACGCTGCGACGGACTGACCTCGGAGCGCGCGGTTGCGGTGACTGTTCCGGGTGCGTCGCTGCTTCTTCCTCGTTTCGCTGAGCGACATGGCGACGCCCACCAGCCCCTTGATCTCGAACCCCTCCGCGTACAGGTCCTGTACGCCGTTCGAGTCGTGGTAGACGCGCCCCTCTTGTGAAGTGAACGCCTTCAGGTAGCGCTCCCAGTCACTCGGGCGCCGGTAGAGGCGGTCATCGTTCACCGCCATGACCCCGTGGATGGGGTAGCCCTCGGGTGTCGTCGCTGTGGCGAGGTCGTTGAGTAGCTGTTCGAAGTCGTCTCGAACAACGCTCTCTTTGCTCGCGCTCTTGTCGTTGTCCGTGTAGCGGTAGACGACCAGCCAGCCCAGCTTGCGGGCGTTGTCGGTCATGCCGCGGTGCTGGTCCTCGATGCCATGAGCGTCCTTCACCCGGCCGTCGAACGAGATCCGTGCGTAGCAGACAACGCATTTGAGGGTGGGGTCCGCCGCCAGCATGGTCCGGACTTCCTCGACGGACGGTACCCCCTCGGGGACTCCTCGCAGCCTGCTGATGACCTCATCGCGCTTGCCCACAGCTGTTCCCCCTCGCTCCGTAGCGGGCTGTTGGGAACGACCGTAGCGTATGTGTGGGTTCTAATAATGCTCAGTTCGATGAAGATCTCCCAGGACATCCGCCGCGAGCACGGCGGCGCGATGGACGCGGTGGCGGCGGAGGCGGAGGCCGGTATGGCCCAGAAGTCCAAGGAGTTCGCGGAGGCGGGCAACCGCGTGTATCTGCCGATCGCGGACTGAGGCGCGGACGCGCAGGCCGAAATCGCGGGTGGAGCCCGGCAAAGCGGCGCCTGCGGATTGAACCAGGCGATACGCTGCGGGATGGGTCCGAAGCCGCAACTTGGATTTGCGACTTCGGACCCTCTGCATGCCGCTACGCGGGCGGAAGCTCAGCCACGTAGACCGGGTTGCCGCTGTCCGTCAGTCCGTTCTGACGGATGCAGCGGTGCTTCTGGAGAAAGCGCAGACAGTCGTGCACCCGCTGCCGGGTGAGCCCCGTCTTGGCCGAGAGCGTCTCCGGCGAATGGCCGATCTGTCCGGTTGAAGGGCAGGCACGCGGGTTTGGTGCAGCCGTTCACCAGGAGGATAAGTGCTTCGAGATCGACGAGCTGCAAGTCTCGGCGCCATTCCCTACCTGCGGGAAGGCTGAGACTGTGACTTCCAGTCACAGTCTCAAGAGACTCCCGCCGTTCCTCCGGCACATGGTCGAGCAGAGCCTTTCGTGTCGTGGTGTAGCCGAGTTCTCGGCACACATCGGCAGCTGGGAACCAGTGCTCTCCGTTGGGCACCGGCCGCGCGGTGTTTACGTGGTGAGTGCGGTGACGACCCGGTTGGTCATCTCCTCCTGTGTGGTCAGGGGCGTCGGGGTGTACGACAGGACGAAGCGGAGGCCCAGGTCGCGGGTGGCGAACAGGCGGGTGCGGTAGCCGGCGGTCTCGCCGGTCTTGCCCCAGAACGTCACGCCGTTCACGGTGGCCGTCTGGAGGCCCAGGCTGTAGCGGGCGGGGCTGCCGTCCAGCATGCGTACGGAGTCGGGGGGCAGGGTGAAGAGCTTGTCCAGGGCGTGGGGCGGCAGCAACGCGCCGGAGAACAGGGCGGGCTGGAAGCGGAACAGGTCGTCGAGGGTCGAGACCAGCTCGCCTTCGCCCCAGGCGGAGGACTGGTTGTACACGGTGACATCGCGCAGTGAGCCGTCGGTCATCCGTAGATAGCCGTGCACATGCGGGCCGTGGAGGCGGGGGTCCTGGCCCGGCAGCAGAGTCCTGGTGAGGCCCAGCGGGCGCAGGACGCGGGAGGCGATGGCCTGGCCGTAGGGGCGGGCGGTCAGCTTTTCGACGAGCAGGGCGAGCAGCACGTAGTTGATGCCCCGGTACTCCTGTTTGGTGCCCGGTGCGAACTTGAGCGGATCGTGCGTCACGGTCTCGACCCACTCCCGCGGTGTCCACCGGTCCCATCGGTGTTGCAGGACCGCTTCCGGAGTGCTGTCGTCCGGAATGCCCCGGTGGTCGGGGATCCCGCTGGTGTGGTTGAGCAACTGGGCCACGGTGATGCGGCGGGCGAAGTCGGCGGGCAGCAGGTCCGGGAGGTAGCGCCCGATGGGGGCGTCGAGCTCCACCCGTCCTTCGGCCCACAGCTGGAGGACCACGGTGGCCACGAACGCCTTGGTGACGCTGCCCGCGCGGAACTGGTCGTCCGGGCGCACGGCCCGTCCGCTGGCGATGTCGGCCGTCCCTGCCGTGCCGTACCAGCCGCCTCCCCGGCGGCCGACGCGCAGTTGGGCTGAGGTGGCGGGCGGGTGGGCGAGATCGCTGATCGCGGCCTGGAGGGCGGCGTCGTCGGACGCGGTGGTCGATGCGGTGGACCTCGTCGCCGCGCGGGCGCCGGTGCTCCCGGCCACGGCCGACAGCGCCCCGGCCGCGCAACCGCCCATGAAGGTACGTCGGGTCAAGGAAGTCATGGTCAGCCATGTTGCCGAGGCCGCCGCGCCCGGCCATCCGGGATGACCCGCACACGCACCCCGACCGCACCCGCACGGTGCCCGGACTCGCACCCGCGCCCGGCCCCTGGCTAGTCCGGCTGGTGCTCCGGGCCGCCGTAGTCGGGGCTGGTGTAGTCCGGGCTGGTGTAGCGGGGGCGGGACTTGGGGGCTTCGCCGTCGGTGCTGAAGCCGGGGCGGCTGTAGCCGAGGTGCGGGGTGCGGCTGACCGCCTCGGGGTTGGTCGGGACGTACGCGGCGGGGGACGGGGCCGAGGGATTGGCCAGGGCCTCGCGGAGGAACGGCAGGATGCCGCGCTCCAGCAGGGCATCGCGCCAGACCTCGCGTGCGCGGTCCACCTCCTCCAGCCGCTCGCTGCGCGCCTCGCCGCGGATCGCGCTGGAGCCGTTGCGCAGCGCGGTCAGGAGCAGTCCGACGGCGGCGATCAGGATGCCCGCGGCGGTCAGCGCGGCGAAGAACCAGCCCGCGGTGACCATCGGCTGGGCGATGGACGGGGCCGGGTCCAGGACGTTGAGCACGTAGCCGACGATGAGGAAGATGATCGCGGCGGCGCCGGCGAGCACCGGGGCCAGCACCGCGAGCATGGCGACGAGCCCCGCCCCCGCGGCGTCCTGCATCGCGCCGGCGAGCCCCACCGTGCCGTCCGGCTGCTCGCGCCCGCCCACGTCCCCGGCGAGCGGGAAGAGCGGCGCGGGCTCACGCAGTCTGGCGCGAGTCTCGCGGTAGGCCTGGTACTCGTCGGCCGCGCATGCCGCTATCGCGGCCGATGCCCCGAGCGCCATCGTGCGCAGCTGCTCGGCAGTGAGCCGCTGCCCGAGACCTCTGAGGTCCGGGCGACGGTCCGCGGTGCGCAGTGCCTCGTCGAGAACCCGCTCGAACTCCGGGCGGTCCTCGGTCAGCAGGTGCGGAGCGCTTTTCATGGTGCATCCCCCGATGCTCCGTAGGGCCGTGACGACCGGCTTTCGCCGGGCAGTCGGGCGGAAACGGAGGAGAGCCTGCGACGGATAAGCCGATGGTAGAGCCGATCCGGCGCGGGGTGACAGCAAGTTTCCCGAATTGCTTACACGCCGGTGAAACTCTCTATCTGCCCCGGGCAGCGTCCGCTGAATCCTCAGTTCGGCAGGGGAAGTTGAACGACCAGCAGTTTTCCGGCCATGGTGATGCCGCCGTCCATGGCCACCGCGAGATTGTCCGCGTAGACATGCGGGCCCTCGACCGCGGGCGTGCCGCCGTCCTCGCCGTCCTCGGAGCCGACCTCGCCGAGCAGATACGGGATGGGGCTGTGGCCGTGGACGATGCGCTCCCCGCCGTAGGCGTCGAGCAATTCGCGGACCGCCGTCGGCCCCGCGTCCTCGTCGCGGAAGGCGAACCGCTTGGTGAATTTGCGGAACAGGTCCCAGCACTCGTCGGCGTCGCTGCGCTGCAGCGTCTCGGTGACGGTGTCGTTGACGGCCTCGATCGAGTCGCCGTAATCCAGATAGGCGGTGGTGTCGGAGTGGACCAGCAGATGGCCGTCCTCCTCCGCCATCGCGTCCAGCCGGGACATCCACTGGAGATGGTGGTCCTCGAGCCGCTCCATATCGCTGCGCTGGCCGCCGTTGAGCAGCCAGGCCGCCTGGAAGGATGCCGTTCCGGCACCGGAGTTGACCGGCGTGTCGCCGAACCGCTTGGCGCCGATCAGCAGCAGCTCGTGATTGCCCATCAGCGCCTTGCAGTAGCCGCCCGCGGCGGCGGCCTCGGCGGAGAGCTGCATGACCAGGTCGATGACGCCGATGCCGTCCGGGCCGCGGTCGGTGAAGTCGCCGAGGAACCACAACCGGGCGTTCCCCGCGGACCAGTTGCCCTTGGCGTCGATCAGGCCCTCGGCGGCGAGCGCCTCGCGCAGCTCCTCGTGGTAGCCGTGGACATCGCCCACGACGTACAGCGGACCGGGGCCCTCGTCCTGGGCCAGCGGGCCGTCCTCGGGCTCGGGCACCGTGGTGAGCGCCACCGTGGGGCGGTCCTGCGGCGGGACGAGCGGGGTGTCCGGGATGGTGTGCCCCGGGCCCAGGACCGGGAGCCGCTCGGTCGGGGTGTACTCGGCGGGCAGGGGCGTGGGCGCGTCCGGCGCGGGCGCCCCGGGCGCCGGAGCACCAGGAGCGGATACGCCGGGCACGGGCGCCTCGGGCGCCGGCGCGGGCTGCGGTACGGGCGCGGTGGTGCCCGGCGCGGCGGGCACGGACCCGGGCGGCACGGCTCCGGGCGGCACGGCTCCGGGCGCGCTCATGCCGGGCGGGGTGTACGCCCCGTACGCGAGCACAGGAGGGATCGCAGCCGTGGTCCCTGCCGTGGCTTCCAGACCGGCCCCCTGAGTCATCGACCCCTCCACCATCACGCCGCCGTGCCACCTTGTGGACCTTGCCTGGTCGACGGCGGTCCGCGGTGTCGTCCGCCCATCATAGGAATGACCGTGAGGGCTTGTGACGCACCAGGGTGCCGTCAATCGCTGCTCTCTCCTGCTTCGTCGGACTTTTATCCCGGATTGGCCCAGTAGGGGAACCCCATTGGCATCAGGTCCTCCTCGGGTCATCCTTGAGTCGCCCTCAGATCAGCCTCCAGCGCGGCTGCGCGGGGCGCTGACCGTCGTACGCGGCGGACGGCGCTGTGAGGACGTCCGCACCATCAATTCGGTGGGTATGACCTGCTCAACGGGCTGGTCGGTATCCAGGCCCTCGATGGCGTCGATGAGCAACTGGACGACCGCCGTGCCGATCCGGCGAGGTTTGAGTGAGAGGGTCGTGATGGGCGGCTCGGTGGTGCGGTAGACGGTCGATTCGCTGCAGCACACCAGCAGCAGATCGTCCGGGACCCGCAGTCCGTAGCGGCGGGCGGCGGCGAGCAGATCGGTGCCGTTGGGGTCGAAGAGGCCGTAGACCGCGTCGGGGCGGTCCGGGCGGGCGAGCAGCCGGTCGGCGGCGACGGCACCGGCACATGGGTCGTGGGCCGAGTACGCCTCATAGACCGGATCCTGTCCCACCCGTTCGCACCACTGCAGGTACGCCGTGGTGGAGAGCCGGGTGTAGGTGTCGGTGGAGGTCCCGGTGAGCAGTCCGATCCGGCGGGCGCCGGCCTCGGCGAGATGGTCGAGCAGTCCCAGCACCGCCGCCTCGTGGTCGTTGTCGACCCAGGCGGTGACGGGGAGGGCACCGGTCGGGCGGCCGTCGCTGACGACGGGGATGCCCTGGCGTAAGAGCTCGGTGACGACCGGATCGTGGTCGGAGGGGTCGATCACCACGGTCCCGTCGAGGGCGACGTTGGACCACACGTCGTGGCGGGAGGTGGCGGGGAGGATGACGAGGGCGTAGCCGCGGGCCAGCGCGGCGGAGGTGGCGGCTCGCGCCATCTCGGCGAAGTAGGCGAACTCGGTGAAGGTGAAAGGTTCATCCCCGTACGTGGTCACGGTCAGGCCGATGAGGCCGGACTTGCCGGTACGGAGGGTGCGGGCCGCTGCGGACGGGCGATAGCCCAGCCGCTCGGCGACCTCGCGGACATGGCGGCGGGTGGCCTCCGGGAGCCGGCCCTTGCCGTTGAGCGCGTCGGAGACGGTCGTGATGGAGACCCCGGCGGCGGCGGCCACGTCCCGGATGCCCGCCCGCCCTAACCGGCGGCCGGCCGACCGGCTCACCTGGTGCTTCCCTGCTGCTGTCATGGCCAGCCGATAGTAGGGCGCGGGTGGGAGGGTTGCGCGATTCCGCCATCGGTATTCGGAAGGCACGTTTCTGCATGAGCGCCTTCCTCAATTCCCTTGGAAGTGAAGCCAGTTGGGGGTTCCACCGGGCCTCTGATCGCCCCTGGCATATCCATGCCTGCTGATTGATACATGTCTCGAAGAGGTCTCAACTCACCTGCACGGGTGATGCGCGCCACGGCGCTCGCCACCGGCGCGCGTGAAAAAGCGGGGCGCTCCCCCCGGTGGGTACGCGGGCGCCGGGGGCGGATACGCGGCGGCGCCCGGCGGGTACGCGAGACGGGGGAATCCTCATAAGGTGTGCAGTATTGCCGTGTGCGAACGCTGTGCACGGCCCGGGACAGGATGGGTCGAGGAGGACTGTCGGTGACCGAGAAGAGCCCCAAGCTGCGCGCCGCGCTGGACGGCATTCCGACGTACAAGCCCGGTAAGCCGGCCGCCGCGGGCGGCCCCCTGGCCTTCAAGCTCTCCTCCAACGAGAACCCCTATCCGCCGCTGGCCGGGGTGCTGGAGACCGCCGCGAACGCCGCCGCCTCCTTCAACCGCTACCCGGACCTCGCCTGCACCGCGCTGATCGCCGAGCTGGCGAGCCGCTTCGACGTACCGCTGGAGCATCTGGCCACCGGGACCGGCTCGGTCGGGGTGGCCCAGCAGCTGGTCCAGTCCACGGCGGGGCCGGGCGATGAGGTGATCTACGCCTGGCGGTCCTTCGAGGCATATCCGATCATCACTCAGATCGCCGGGGCCACATCGGTGCGGGTCCCGCTGAACGACGCCGAGGAGCACGACCTGGAGGCGATGGCGGACGCCATCACCGACCGCACCCGGCTGATTTTCGTCTGTAACCCCAACAACCCGACCAGCACCGTGGTGCGCCGGGAGGCGCTGGAGCGGTTCCTGGACCGGGTGCCGTCCGATGTGCTGGTGGTGCTGGACGAGGCGTACATCGAGTTCATCCGGGACGAGCGGGTCCCCAACGGGATCGATCTCTACCGGGACCGGCCGAATGTGTGCGTGCTGCGCACCTTCTCCAAGGCGTACGGCCTGGCCGGGCTGCGGGTCGGCTTCGCGATCGCCCATGAGCCGGTGGCGGCGGCGCTGCGCAAGACCGCGGTGCCGTTCGGCGTCAGCCAGCTCGCCCAGGACGCGGCGGTGGCCTCGCTGCGCAGCGAGGACGCGCTGCGGGAGCGGGTGGACGCCCTGGTCACCGAGCGGGGCCGGGTGTGGGATGCGCTGACCGCCCAGGGGTGGACGGTCCCGGACTCGCAGGCGAACTTCGTCTGGCTGCGGCTGGGGGAGCGCACGGCCGACTTCGCGGCGGTCTGCGAGACGGCGGGCGTGGTGGTCCGTCCGTTCCCGGGTGAGGGGGTGCGGGTGACCATCGGCGAGCGCGAGGCGAACGAGATCTTCCTGCGGACGGCGGAGGAGTACCGCAAGGAGCTCTGAGCTCGCGGCGGGTCGGCCACCGCGCGGGTCGCCCACCGCGCGGAGCGGCCGCCGGGCGGGACTCCGCACGGCCGCTGGGTGGGACGCCGCCTTCGGGGCTGCCGGCCCTCGGTGTGTCTGCTGAGGGCTCGTCCTGTCGAGGGCCGCGTCGGCAAGGGCGCTCGCAAGGGGCCCAACGGCCCTTCCGGAAGGTGCGCAGCATACCCATACGTGCCCCATTCGCCCCCTACCACCCCCGGTGGGAGGGGGCGAAGCCATGTGCGTATCATTGCTTGTGAATGTGAATACGTTCACAAGCTCGCTCCGCGGGCAGGCACGACCGTAAGGAGAGATTCAGGTGAATCTGGCTCTGGCGCCGGAGACGCTGGCCCGATGGCAGTTCGGCATCACGACGGTCTACCACTTCCTCTTCGTGCCACTGACGATCTCTCTCGCCGCGATCACGGCGGGCCTGGAGACCGCCTGGGTCCGCACCGGCAAGGAGAAGTACTTCCACGCCACCAAGTTCTGGGGGAAGCTCTTCCTGATCAACATCGCGATGGGTGTGGTCACCGGCATCGTGCAGGAGTTCCAGTTCGGCATGAACTGGTCGGACTACTCCCGCTTCGTCGGTGATGTCTTCGGCGCCCCGCTCGCGATGGAGGCCCTGCTGGCCTTCTTCTTCGAGTCCACCTTCATAGGTCTGTGGATCTTCGGCTGGGACAAGCTGCCCAAGAAGATCCACTGCGCCTGCATCTGGATCGTCTCGCTCGGCACGATCCTCTCGTCGTACTTCATCCTGGCCGCCAACTCCTGGATGCAGCACCCGACCGGCTACACCATCGACAAGGCCACCGGAAAGGCCCAGCTCACCGACATCTGGGCGGTGCTCACCCAGAACACCACCCTGGTCGTGGTCTTCCACACGCTGACCGCGGCCTTCCTCACCGGCGCCGCCTTCATCATCGGGATCTCCTCCTTCCATCTGCTGCGGGCCAAGCGCCGCCGGGAGCGCGGCGAGGAGCTGGGCGAGCGGCAGAAGAAGCAGATCGGGGCGATGCGGGCCTCGCTGCGGGTGGGCCTGGTCGTCGCGGTGATCGCGGGGCTCGGCACGGCGATCAGCGGTGACCAGCTCGGCAAGGTGATGTTCGAGCAGCAGCCGATGAAGATGGCGGCGGCCGAGGCCCTCTGGGACACCCAGGCGCCCGCGCCCTTCTCGGTCTTCGCCGTCGGCGATGTGAGCAAGGGGCACAACAGCGTCGAGCTGGAGGTCCCCGGGGTGCTCTCCTTCCTGGCGCACAGCAACTTCACCGACGCCGTCCCCGGTATCAACGACATCGCCCAGCGCGAGGCCGACGCCTACGGCGGTCAGCCCGATGACTACATCCCCAGCATCTTCATGACCTTCTGGGGCTTCCGGCTGATGATCGGCTTCGGGATGACCTCGTTCGTCGCCGGGCTGATCGGGCTGTGGACGACCCGCCGCAAGCGGTGGCTGGCGCCCGCGTTCCGCACCGGCGAGGACGAGGTGCCCCGGCTCATGCTCACCAAGAAGCGCGAGATGGGCCCGCTGCTGTCCACCTGGTCCTGGCGGATCTCCATCCTCACCATGGGCTTTCCGCTGATCGCCAACTCCTTCGGCTGGATCTTCACCGAGATGGGCCGGCAGCCCTGGGGGGTCTACGGACTGATGAAGACCGCCGACGCGGTCTCCCCCGGCGTCAGCCAGACCGAGGTGCTGATCTCGCTCGGCGTCTTCACGCTGCTGTACGGGGTGCTCGCGGTGATCGAGGTGCGGCTGCTGACCAAGTACGCCAAGGCCGGACCGGACACCGACGAGAAGCCGCCCGCCAAGGACCCGAAGCTGCGGCTGCCCTCGAGCGGCCCGGGTGGCCCGGGTGGTCCTGGCAGTCCGGACGGCGGGGCCTCCGCCGAGGACGAGGACGCCGACAAGCCGCTGACCTTCGCGTACTGACGGCCGGAGAGGAACACCGGAGAGGATCACCGGAGAGAATCATGCACCTTCACGACTTCTGGTTCCTGCTGATCGCCTTCCTGTGGACGGGCTACTTCTTCCTGGAGGGCTTCGACTTCGGCATCGGCGTGCTGACCAAGCTGCTCGCCCGCGACCGCACCGAGCGCCGGGTTCTGATCAACACGATCGGGCCGGTGTGGGACGGCAATGAGGTCTGGCTGATCACGGCGGCCGGGGCGACCTTCGCCGCCTTCCCCGACTGGTACGCGGCGCTCTTCAGCGGCTTCTATCTGCCGCTGCTGACCATCCTGGTCTGCCTGATCCTGCGCGGTGTCGCCTTCGAATTCCGGCACCAGCACCCCGAGGACCGCTGGCAGCGCAACTGGGAGCAGGTGATCTTCTGGTGCTCGCTGCTGCCCGCGTTCCTGTGGGGCGCGATCTTCGCCAATCTGGTGCACGGGGTGCCGATCGGCCGGGACGGGAACTACGCGGGCGGTCTGTCGGATCTGCTCACGCCGTACGCCCTGCTGGGCGGGGTGGTCACGCTGGTGCTGTTCACCTTCCACGGCGCCGTCTTCGCCGCGCTCAAGACGGACGGGGACATCCGGACGCGGGCACGGCGGTATGCGGCCCGGCTCGGGTCGGCCACCGTCGCGGTCGCGGTGCCGTTCCTGGTCTGGACGCAGGGCGACAGCGGGAACGCCCGGAGCCTGGTGGCGGCCGTCATCGCCGTTCTGGCGCTGGCGGCGGCGCTGATCATGAACGGGCGGGGACGTGAGGGCTGGGCGTTCGGGCTGTCCGGGGTGACCGTCGCGGCAGTCGTCGCGATGCTCTTCCTGGCGCTCTTCCCCGAGGTCATGCCCTCCTCGCTGAACCCGGCGTGGAGCCTGACGGCGGCCAACGCGGCCTCCAGCCCCTATCCGCTCAAGATCATGACCTGGGTCGGCGTCATCATGATGCCGCTGATCATGGCCTACCAGGCGTGGACGTACTGGGTCTTCCGTAAGCGCATCGGCACCCGGCACATCCCCGCCGCCCACTGACGCGGATGCGGTGTTTCACGTGAAACCAATCGATCCACGGCTGCTGCGGTACGCACGGGCCACCCGCTTCTTCCTGGCCGCCTCCGTGGCGCTGGGCCTGGCCGGAGCGGGACTGGTCATCGCGCAGGCGATGCTGATCGCCGAGATCGTGGTGGGCGCGTTCCAGCGGGGCGACGACGTGACGGCGCTGACGCTGCCGCTGGGACTGCTGGCGCTGGTCGCGGTCGGCCGGGCGGTTGTCTCCTGGCTGACCGAGCTGGCCGCCCATCGGGCCGGTGCGGCGGTGAAGTCGGAGCTGCGGCTGCGGTTGCTGGAGCGGGCCGTACGGCTGGGGCCGAGCTGGCTGGACTCCCAGCGGACCGGTGAACTCACCACCCTCGCCACCCGGGGCATCGACGCGCTGGACGACTACTTCGCGCGCTATCTGCCCCAGTTGGGGCTGGCCGTGGTGGTGCCGGTGGCGGTGCTCGCCCGTATCGTCACCGCGGACTGGATCTCCGCGCTGATCATCGTCGTCACGCTGCCGCTGATTCCGCTGTTCATGATGCTCATCGGCTGGGCCACCCAGTCCCGGATGGACCGTCAGTGGCGGCTGCTGTCCCGGCTGTCCGGGCACTTCCTCGATGTCGTGGCCGGGCTGCCCACCCTCAAGGTCTTCGGCCGGGCCAAGGCCCAGGCCGCGTCGATCCGTGCGATCACGGGCGACTACCGGCGGGCCACCCTCAAGACGCTGCGGCTGGCCTTTCTGTCCTCCCTGGCCCTGGAACTGCTCTCCACGGTGGCGGTCGCGCTGGTCGCGGTCGACATCGGGATGCGGCTGGTGCACGGCGAGATGGGCCTCTTCACCGGGCTGGTGGTGCTGGTGCTCGCCCCCGAGGCGTATCTGCCGCTGCGGCAGGTGGGCGCGCAGTACCACGCGGCGGCGGAGGGGCTGACGGCGGCGGACGAGGTCTTCGCGGTGCTGGAGCGCGAGCCCTCGGGCGTGGGCGGCTCGCCCGCCCCCGACGCGCGGGGTGCCGCGCTGGCGCTGGACGGGCTGGTGGTCCGCCACCCCGGGCGCGCCGAACTGTCCCTCGCCCGGACCTCCTTCGAGATCCGTCCGGGGGAGACGGTCGCCGTCGTGGGTCCCAGCGGCGCCGGGAAGTCGACCCTGCTGAACGCGGTGCTCGGCTTCGCGGCGCCGCACGAGGGCCGGGTGCTGATCGGGGACCGGGACCTGGCCTCCCTGGACCCGGAGAGCTGGCGGCGCCAGATCGCCTGGGTGCCCCAGCGTCCGTACCTCTTCGCCGGGACGATCGCGGAGAACGTCCGGCTGGCCCGGCCGGACGCCGACGACGAGGCGGTACGGGCCGCCCTGTGGGACGTGGACGCGCTCGGCTTCGTCTCCGCGCTGCCGGACGGGATCGAGACCCCGTTGGGCGAGATGGGTGCCGGACTCTCCGCGGGCCAGCGGCAGCGGATCGCCCTGGCCCGAGCCTTCCTGGCCGACCGCCCGGTGCTGCTCCTGGACGAGCCGACGGCGAACCTGGACGGTGAGACGGAGGCGTCGGTCGTCGAGGCGGTGCGTCGGCTCGCCGAGGGCCGCACGGTCCTTCTGGTCGTCCACCGCCCGGCGCTGCTGCCGCTGGCGGACCGGGTGCTGAGTTTGCCGGGACCGGGTCGGGGATCCGGGGCTGCCGCCCGTGGTGGGCCGGCCGCCCTGTCCGCCGTTGGGCGCGCGTCGGCGGCGGGCGGCGTCCGCCCGGGGCCGACTGTCGCTCTCCGGTCCGCCTACGGCGGGGACGGCGTCCGCCGGTCCGTCGCGTGTGCGGACGGGGAGCCGCGTGCGGAGGCGCGCGGATCCGCGCCGGACGCGGGCGCGGATCCGCGGTCCGGCTCCGGGGCCGATGGTTCTGGTGGGTTGTCCCCGCTGCCCGTGGATCGGCGTGCGTCGGTGATGGACGTCGCGCCCGCGACCGGGCGCTCGCGCGCGGGGGCGCGCGAGTCCACACCGGAGGCGGCCGCGGATGCGGAGTGGCCATGGGCTGCCGAAGCGGGTGGCGTGGCTGAGGCGGCGGGGGGTGCGGGCGTGGGCGTCCGTCACCCAGGTGCCCATGGTGTTGGCCTCCCGGCGGACGCGGGCGCGGACGCGGACGCGGGCGCGGGCGAGGGCGTGGGCGAGGGCGTGGATCGGACACCCGTCGCGCGTGAGCGGACACCCGTCGCGTATGAGCCGATGGCGGACGCCGGAGCCGGTGGGCGGCTGGGCGAGGTGCGGTACGGGCCGGACGGCACGGGCCTGAGCGCGTCGGACGGCTCCGCCGCGCCGGACGGCTCCGCCGCGCCGGACGGCCTGAGCGCGTCGGATGGCCAGGTCGAGTCGGATGGCCAGGTCGAGTCGGGTGGCCAGGTCGAGTCGGGTGGTCAGGCCGCGTCGAGTAGCCCAACGGCGTCGCGCCGCGCGGCCGTGGCGAATGGCTCGGCCAGGCGCCCGCGCCGGGGCGCTTTGGCGCGGGTGCGGGGGGCCGCGCGCGGGAGTCGGGGGCGGTTCGGGCTGGCGTTGTCGCTCGGGAGCCTCGCCCTGCTGAGCGCGGTCGGGCTGATGGCCGTCTCCGGGTGGCTGATCTCGCGGGCCGCGCAACAGCCGCCCGTGCTCTATCTGATGGTGGCGGTCACCGCGACCCGGGCGTTCGGGATCGGCCGGGCCGTCTTCCGCTACGCCGAGCGCCTGGTCTCGCACGACGCCGTGCTGCGGGTGCTGGCCGGGCTGCGGGTCGCCGTCTACCGGAGGCTGGAGCGGCTGGCGCCCGCCGGGCTGGGCCGGACGCGCCGCGGCGATCTGCTCTCCCGGCTGGTGGCCGATGTGGACACCGTCCAGGACTACTTCCTGCGCTGGCTGCTGCCCGTCGGCACCGCGCTGACCGTCGGCGCGGCCTCGGTGGGCTTCCTCACCTGGGTGCTGCCCGAGGCCGGGGCCGTGCTGGCGGCGGGGCTGCTGGTGGCGGGGGTCGTGGTGCCCGTCGTGTCCGGGGCGCTCGCGCGGCGCGCGGAGCGGCGGCTGGCACCGGCGCGCGGTGCCCTGTCGGCGCAGGTCGTGGATCTGCTGGCGGGGACCGCCGAGCTGACCGTCGCGGGCGCGCTGCCGCGCCGACTGGACGCGGTGCGCCGGGCCGACGGGGTGCTCACCCGGATCGCCCGGCGGACGGCTGCCGCCGCCGGTACGGGCGCCGGGCTGTCCGCGCTGGTCTGCGGGCTGACCGTGGCGGCCGCGGCGTGGGTGGGGGTCCCGGCCGTGGCGGACGGCCGGATGCACGGGGTGTGGCTGGCGGTCGTGGTGCTGACCCCGCTCGCCGCCTTCGAGGCCGTCGCGGGGCTGCCGCTCGCGGTGCAGCACCGGCAGCGGGTGCGGCGGGCCGCGGAGCGGGTGTACGAGGTGCTGGACGAGCCGATTCCGGTGCGCGAGCCCGGCGAGGTGGGGCGTGAGGAGGCGCCGACCGCGCCGTATCCGCTGGTGCTGCGTGGGATCACCGCCCGCCACCCGGGGCAGTCCGTCCCCGCCCTGGACGGGTTCGGGCTGGAGTTGTGTCCGGGCCGCCGGGTCGCGGTCGTCGGCCCTTCGGGGGCGGGCAAGACCACCCTCGCCCAGGTGCTGCTCCGCTTTCTGGACGCCGAGGGCGGTACGTACACCCTGGCGGGCCGTAACGCCGCCGCCCTGGACGGGGACGCGGTGCGGCGGCTGGTCGGCCTCTGCGCCCAGGACGCCCATGTCTTCGACAGCTCACTGCGCGAGAACCTGCGGCTGGCGCGCCCCGGCGCGAGCGATGACGAGCTGCGCGCGGCGCTGGCCGCGGCCCGGCTGCTGGACTGGGTGGACGGGCTGCCGGGCGGCCTGGACACGCTCGTCGGCGAGCAGGGCGCACGGCTCTCCGGCGGCCAGCGCCAGCGGCTGGCGCTGGCCCGCGCGCTGCTCGCGGACTTCCCGGTGCTGGTCCTGGACGAGCCCGCCGAGCACCTGGACCTGCCCACGGCCGACGCCCTGACGGCCGACCTGCTGTCGGCGACCCGGGGGCGCACCACCGTCCTGATCACCCACCGGCTGGCGGGCCTGCACGCGGTGGACGAGGTGATCGTCCTCGACGCCGGCCGCGCGGTCCAGCGCGGGACGTACGAGGAACTGGCCTCGGCCGATGGTCCATTCCGCCGGATGCTGGAGCGCGAGGCGGCGGAGGGCGGCGTCCTGGTGGGTGCTGGGTAGCCGGGTGTGGGTCAGCGGTTGTCCGGCGGAGCTGTGCGGGGCCGGGACGCCGACCGCGGTCCCGCGCGGAGTGTTGCTGGGCGTTGGGGCGCCTCGGCGTGGGCTGGGACCTGTCGGGCCTTACGGGGGCTTGGGGGCGTCTGGCCGTGCTCGCGCATCTTGACGCCTGCGGCGAGCTGCTCCCCTCCCCGCCCCTTCCCACAACCGGGGCTCCGCCCCAGACCCCGGAATCCGGGGGGGGGCGAAGCCCCTGCCACGCGGCGGAGCCGCATGTCGATGCCGCGGGAAGGGGGAAGGGGGAGGGGAAGGATCCGTCGGACACTCCGCAGGCGGTGTCCAGCGGATCACGCGGGGCCGGGATTGCCCGGTTCGGTGTTCCCGCGCGGAGTGCTGGTGGGCGCTGGGCAGCGCGGGCGTCCGCTGGGCGCTGAGCAGCGCGGGCGTCCGCTAGCGGATCTTCGCGAGGCCCGCGACGACTGGCAGGCGCGCCCCCGGTACCGCTGGGAGGCGTTCCCCGTACCGGACGCCGCAGGAGCGGGGCGTCTGCTGCCGATGCCGCGGGGGACGCCGTGTCGGTGCCGCGATCGCCGCATCACGGGGCGCCCGTGGCCGGACAGGGCCCATGAGCTGTCGCATGGGTTGACCTGGGCCCGTGTGCGCCGCCCTGCGGCAGCTCCGAGCGGCGGAAGCGGGGCCCGGCCGGTTACCACCGACAAGGCGTTTACCTGCGGCATTCATTAGGCTCGACGCATGGCGGCCGCTGCCCCCTCCCCCGACCCCCTGGATGTGGCCGCGGAGGCGACCCGCGGTCTTCGGGGGCTGTCCACCGAGCTCACGGCGCGGCTGCCGCGGCTGCTGGAGGCGATGCGCTCGCTCGGTACCGGGCCGGACCCGCACACCGTCCTCGACCGGATCGTCCGCACCGCGGCCGAGCTGGTGGGCGCGCGTCGCGCCGCGATCGGGGTGCACCACACGGAGGGCGACGCCGCGGCGGGTCAGGGGCTGGCCGATGTGGTCACGTACGGTGCGACCGAGGCCGACCGGGAGGGGTGCGCGGAGCTGCTCGCCGACGCGCGCCGCGCCGGAACGCCCACGGCCACCGAGCCGCCGGGCTCGTCCCAGTCGCCGGGCTCGTCCCAGCGGCCGGGCTCGTCCCAGCGGTCTGGCCCGTCCCAGTCGCCGGGCTCGTATCTCGCCGTTCCGCTGCGCGTCGGGGAGGAGATCTTCGGCATCCTCTGCCTCGCCGAGAAGCGGGACGGCGGTCCGTTCACCGACTCCGACCGGCATCTGGTCGAGGTGCTGGCCACCGAGGCGGGGATCGCCATCGGTCACACCCGCGTCCAGGGGGCCACCCGGCAGCGCGAGCGCTGGATCGAGGGGTCGGTGGCCGTGACCCAGGCGGTACTGTCCGGCGGCGCCGGTGACGGCCCGGCCGTGGTCGCCGAGAAGGCCAGGGAACTCGCGGACGCGGCGGTCGGCATCGTGCTGCTGCCGGAGGACGGCGGTGACGGGCTGAAGGCCGTGGCGGTGGCCGCCGACGAGCGGTCCGGGCTGCTGGGCGCGGTGCTTCCGGCCCGTTCCCCGGCCGTGCCGAGGCTGCTGGCCGGGCAGCCGGTCCTCATCGAGGACCCGGCCGCCGACCCGCTGCTCGGCACCGGCGTCCCCGGGCGCTACGGGCCGAGCATGATGGTCCCGCTGAGCAGCGGGGACCGGGTGCTCGGCGTACTGGCCACCGCGCGGGAGCGCGATGCCGACCCGTTCACCGCGACCGAACGCACCCTGGCCGCCCAATTCGCGGCGCAGGCGGCGGTCGCGCTGGTGCTCGCCGAGGCGCAACGCGACCGGGAGCGGCTCGCGGTCCTCGAGGAGCGCGACCGGATCGCCCGCGACCTCCACGACCTCGTCGTCCAACGGCTCTTCGCGACCGGGATGCTGCTGGAGAGCGCGGAGCGCCAGTCGGACGCGCCGGAGGTACGGGAGCGGATCGAGCGGGCCGTCGAGGAGCTGGGCGCCACCATCCAGGAGGTACGGATGGCGATCTTCGCGCTGCAGCAGACCCAGCCCGAGACGCCGCCCGAGCTGCGCGGCCGGGTGCTGCGGGAGGTCAGGGCGGCCGCCGTGCCGCTGGGCTTCCAGCCGTCCCTGACCTTCGTGGGTCCGGTGGACGACCTAGTCGTATCGGTGACCGGCGCCCATCTCGTCGCGGCACTGCGCGAGGCGCTGTCCAACGCGTTCCGGCATGCCCGTGCGGAGCGGATCGAGGTGGTCGTGGACGCCACCGCACGGCTCGCGGACGACCGACCGGCGGTCCGGCTGACGGTCGCGGACGACGGGGTGGGCGTGCCCGCGGACGGGCGGCGCAGCGGTCTGGCGAACCTGGCACGGCGGGCCGAGGCGCTGGGCGGATCAAGCACCTTCGGCCCCGGCCTCGGGGAGGACGGCTGCGGCACGGCAGTGGTGTGGGAGGCGCCGCTGCCGGGCGAGGACGCCTGATGGCGTCGCTGCAGGGCGAGGACGCCTGAAGGCGCCGCTGTCGGCCAGGAGCCCGAGGGGTCGGTGCCGGGCCGTGGGTCCAGGACGCTGTTGCCGCGCCGGGGAGTCTGAGGCGCTGTTCCCGGGCGGAGGGGTCCGACGGGCCGCTGTCGGGTGCGGACCCGGGCAAGCCGCTGCCGGGTGCGGCGGCATGAGGGACTACTCCCGGCGCCGGGGCCTGACGGCCGCCGACCGGGCGCGGGGGTGAGTCGCCATTGCCAGGGCCCAGGGGACTGATGGGCCGCTTGGCGGGCCGCTGGCGGGCCGCTGTCGGGCCGGGGGCCACGGTCGCCGGCCGACCGCTGGCCGGGAGGGGCTCGGCGGGACGCCGCTGGGCCGGTGACAGGGCGTCGTGGGGCGGGTGTTGTCGCCCGCCCGGACCAACGGCTCACCTACGCGGGCCAACTAGCGCCTCGTCAGAGTGCGGGTCGTGGTGGCCGACGGTGGGATGAGGCTCGCGGGCCGTTCGGTCCTTCGTATCCCATCGCACTCCGCGACAGCTCTTGGCCCGACCGCGGGGAAGGAAGTTATGACGTGAACAGCCAGAGCCCCACTCCCAAGCGATCCCGGACGCGTCGCCGGGTCTTGTTCGCCTCCGTCGCGGCAGTCGCCGCCGTCTCCAGCCAGATGCTGACCATGTCTCCCGCGGCGCAGGCGGATGACCCCGCGGGCGGTGGCATCGGCCGTCCCAAGCCGCCGAAGCCGCCGACCGTTCTCCACGGGGTGCAGGAGTTCACCGCGGACGGCACCTTCACGCCGCCCCCGGGGGTCACCTCGGTGCACATCCAGGCATGGGGTGCGGGCGGTGGCGGCGGTGGCGGTGGCGGTGGCAGCAGCACCAACGTGGGCGGTCCCGGCGGTGGCGGTGGGTCCGGCGGCTTCACCTGGTGCGTCATCCCGGTCGCTCCGTTCGCCACCTACACGGTGGATCTGGGCACCGGCGGAACCCTCGGTACCGGTGGTCCCGGTGGTGTCGCGGCCGGCACCGCGGGCACGAACGGCGGGAACGGCACCGCGACGACGCTGGCCTCCACCAGCGGCACCCAGCTCACCGCCACGGGCGGTACCGGCGGTGGCGGCGGTGGCGGCGCCACCACCCTCCCGGGTACTCCGGGCACGGCGGGCACCGGCGGCACCGGCAGTAACTGCAGCAGCATCTATGTGGTCAACCGCACCGGTGAGAACGGCGAGGCCGGCGTCCTCGGCGGCGGCGAGGGCGGTGACGCGGTTGACGGCATTGTGGAGCTGCCCGCGACCAACAGCAGCGCGGGTGGCAACGGCGGCGCCGGTGGCGCGGCCGGCGTCGGCGGCGCCGCGGGCGGCAGGGGCGGCGATGGCACCGCGGGCGGCAATGGGTACGCCGTCATCTTCTGGTAAGCCGATTCCGGTCCGACACGAACGCCCCCGGCCCCGCGGCCGGGGGCGTTCGCGGTGTCCGGTGTCCGGTGTCCGGTGCCGGGGGCGGTTCAGTGCCGTCGATCCCGCGGCTACCCCGCCAGGATCCGCTCGATGACGACGGCGACGCCGTCCTCGGTGTTGGCGCCCGTGCGGTGGGTGGTCGCGGCGAGCACATCCGGATGGGCGTTGGCCATCGCGTACGAGGTGCCCGCCCACATCAGCATCTCCAGGTCGTTGGGCATGTCCCCGAACGCCACGACCTCCGCGGCCGAGATCCCGCGCTCGGCACAGCACCGGGCCAGGGTGCTGGCCTTGCTGACCCCGAGACCGCTGACCTCCAGCAGGGCGGACGGGCTGGAGCGGGTGAAGTCGCCGTGGCTCCCGGCCACCGAGCGGGCCAGCTGGAGGAAGTCGTCCGGCGCCAGCTCGGCGTGGTGGGCGAGCAGCTTGAGGACCGGCATGTCGGCGTGCGCGAAACCGTCGTGGAGCAGCTTCTCGGCGGGCGCGACGATCGCGCCCGGGTCGAGATGGAAGGGCGGGTACTGGGGTTCGTAGAAGATCCCGCCGCTGCGCTCGACCGCGAAGGACGTGCCGGGGGCGGCCTCGCGCAGCGCCTCCACGACGGCGAGGGCCCGGTCCGTGGCGAGCGGACGGACCTCGACCGGCAGCCCGCCCTGGTGCAGATCGACCACGGCGGCGCCGTTGGCGCAGATCGCCAGGCCATGGCCGTGCACATGGGCGCTGACGACGTCCATCCAGCGGGCCGGGCGGCCGGTGACGAAGAACACCTCGATGCCCGCCCGCTCGGCCGCCGCGAGCGCGGTCACGGTGCGGTCGGAGACCGTCTTGTCGTCCCGCAGCAAGGTGCCGTCGAGGTCGGTGGCGATCAGCCGGGGCCGGGCCGGGGCCGGGCGGAAACGCTCTGGGACCGGGGTGTTCGGCCGGTCGGTCGCTGGAGTCACGGCAACCATCCTCCCGCATATGCCGCTCATCGGTGAGGGCGCGGTGCTCGGGTGGGCCCGCTCAGGAGTGCGCATGCTGGGGTGCGCTTGCCCGAGCGGGCTCGTCCGGGCGTCCCGTCGGTACGGCTCGGTACGGCGTTGTCACCCCCACCGCTTAGGCTCGCGGTATGCGAGTGAGCACCGTGATCCTGCCCATCCACCGCTGGTCCGAGGGCGGCCGGAAGACATGGCAGCGCGCCGAGGAGCTGGGTTTCCACGCCGCGTACACCTATGACCACCTGTCCTGGCGCAGCTTCCGCGACGGCCCCTGGTTCGGGGCGGTCCCCACGCTGACGGCGGCCGCCGCGGCGACCTCGCGGTTGCGCCTGGGCACCCTCGTCACCTCCCCGAACTTCCGGCATCCGGTGACGCTGGCCAAGGAGCTGATCACGCTGGACGACGTGTCCGGCGGGCGGATCACCCTCGGCATCGGCGCGGGCGGCTCCGGCTTCGACGCGACGACGCTGCTGCGCGGCGGCGAGGAGCCGTGGTCGCCCCGGGAGCGGGCGGACCGGTTCGGTGAGTTCGTCGAGCTGCTCGACCGGCTGCTGACGCACGACGCGGTGACGTACGAGGGCACGCACTACAGCGCGTACGAGGCGCGCAACATCCCCGGCTGCGCGCAGCGGCCGCGACTGCCGTTCGCGGTGGCCGCCACCGGTCCGCGCGGGCTGCGGCTCGCGGCGCGGTACGGCCAGGCGTGGGTGACCACGGGCGATCCGAAGATCTCCGAGACGGGCACCCCGGCCGATTCGCTGGCCGCCATCGGCGGGCAGATCGACCGGCTGGGCAAGGCGTGCGCGGAGGCCGGGCGGGACACCGGCGACCTCGACAAGATCTTTCTCACCGGCTTCACCCCGGACGGCACAGCGCCACTGAGCTCGGTGGACGCCTTCGTGGACTTCGCCGGACGCCATGCCGAGCTGGGCATCGAGGAGATCGTGCTGCACTGGCCGATCCCCGATTCGATCTTCGCGGCCGACCTCGGGGTCTTCGAGCGGATCGCCACGGAGGGCGCGGCGCAGCTAGCGGGGTGAGCGGTGCGGCGCACCGGAGGCGGCGTATCGGAGACAGCGTATCGGCCGATAAAGGGCGAACGTGTACGGCACGGATCGCGCGATAAGCGGCAGAATCGGGTATAGAGCCTTTGGCGTCGCGTCACTGGGGAGGCATCCCATGCCGCATACCCGATATGCCCCGGACCGTGGGCTGACCACGCGCATGGTCACGACGATGTTCTTCATCGGGCTGCTCTATGTGGTCTTCATCGGCGTGCTGCTCGCCCTGTTCAAGGGCGCCTGGCCGCTGATCGTGATCATCGCGGGCGGGCTGTTCGTGGCGCAGTTCTGGTTCAGCGACCGGATCGCGGCGTTCAGCATGGGCGCCCGGGAGGTCACCCCGCAGCAGGCCCCCGAGCTGCACGGTGCGGTGGACCGGCTGTGCGCGCTCGCCGACATGCCCAAGCCCCGGGTGGCCATCGCCGACACCGATGTGCCGAACGCCTTCGCCACCGGCCGCAATCAGCGGAACGCGCTGGTGTGCGCCACCACAGGGCTGCTGCGGCGGCTGGAGCCGGAGGAGCTGGAGGGCGTGCTCGCCCATGAGCTGTCCCATGTGGCGCACCGCGATGTGGCCGTCATGACCATCGCCTCCTTCCTCGGCGTGCTGGCGGGCATCATGACCCGCGCGGCGCTGTGGGGCGGGCTCAGCCGTGGCAGCCGCAACAACAACGTGGGCATCGCGGTGCTGCTCATCCCGCTGATCAGCGCCGTGGTCTACGCGATCAGCTTCCTGCTGACCCGGCTGCTGTCCCGCTATCGCGAGCTGTCCGCCGACCGCGCCGGGGCGCTGCTGACCGGGCGGCCCTCGGCGCTCGCCGCCGCGCTCACCAAGGTGACGGGGCAGATGGCCCGGATCCCGACCCGGGACCTGCGCAAGGTCGAGCCGTACAACGCGTTCTTCTTCGCGCCCGCGCTCTCCGGCGAGAGCGTCAGCCGGCTGTTCTCCTCGCATCCGACGCTGGAGCGGCGGCTCGACCAGCTCGCCCGCATCTCCACCCAGCTGGGCCAGGCGGGAAGGGGCTGAGGCATGAGGCTGCTGGACGCCATCCTGGGGCGCACCAAGCCGGTGCGCCCCGACCTCGACCGGCTCTTCGGGCTCCCGGGCGCCGCGGTCAGCCTGGAGGCGGGGGCCGGGTTCACCCCGACCGGGCGGGGCTCGGTCTGCTTCGCGAGCGTGGAGGGCGGCGCCTTCTCCCAGCTCCAGCGGGATGTGCGGGAGCTGCTGGACGCGGACACGGAGCGGGGCGGGGTGCCCGTGGAGTTCAGCCAGGACGCGTACGGCTACACCTGGCTGCTGGCCCGGCAGCGGCCGGACGATGTGGCGGGCCTGGTGAACGATCTGCACGCGGTCAATTCGCTGCTCCAGGACGGGGGGTTCGGCCCGCAGCTGCTGTGCTCGCTGATCGGCTTCCAGGATCCGGCGGGGCGTTCGCTCGCGCTGGTGTACCTCTACAAGCGCGGCACCTTCTACCCCTTCGCACCGCTGCCGGGCGTCGCGGAGAAGCGGGACAACGCGCTGGAGCTCCAGATGCGGGCGCTGCTCGGGGACGATCTGCGGATCGAGGAGGACCTGAGCCGCTGGTTCCCGGTCTGGGGCGCACCGGGTCTCTGACCTTCTCGTTCTTGGTCGGAAGCTCCGACTCCAGCGGGCCCACGCCCAACTCCCCCGACCCGAAGCGGAATCCACGGGCCGGACGGCCCATCAGGCATAGGACCCGTCTCGCAGGGCACGTTCTACCTTCGACATCCCACGACGGAATGTGACCTGACGCCCGGGGGAGGGTCAAATGAGTTATTTGCGCGGATTCCTGCCGTGGATCGCCCTTGCGATCGTGTCCACGCTGGGCTGGCAGTGGGGCGCCCTGGCCGGGCTGGTGCTGGGGGCCGCGATGCTGATCCGGGCCCGTCGGGCGGGCCTGGCCGCCGACGCCCTCATCCTCGAATGCAGCACGGTGGCCTTCTTCACCGCCCTGACGATCTTCGCCTTCGCCCGCCCGGACAGTGGACTCAAGGACTACGTCGGCGCGCTGGCGCTGGGCTGGCTGGCCGTCACCGCCTGGACGACGCTCGCCGTGGGGCGGCCCTTCACCACCGGTATCGCCCGGCGCCAGGCACCGCCCGAGGTGTGGGACACCTACGCGTTCAGGCATATCAATGTGGTGATCACCCGGGCCTGGTCCATCGCCTTCACCCTCTCCGCCGCGGCCATGGTCGTGGTCGTCTCCGCCGGTCTGGGCGTGGTGGCGGCGCTGGCGGTGCAGTTCGCCGGGTTCGTCCTTCCGGCCCTGTTCACCGCGTGGTACCCAGGATGGGCGCGGTCCCGGCTGGCCCCGGCCGCACATCGGGCATAGCCCCCGGACCGGTTGTGGATACCCTCGGTAACCCCCTCCGGTCGGAGCCTGTCCCCTACGGGCGCGTCAGACCCGAGGACGAGGCGAATCCCACCGTCTGGAGTGACGCCGCCCGTGTCTCACACCACTACCGTCGAACACGTGACTGTGATCGCCACCGAAAGTCTGAGCAAGCGGTTCCCCCGCGTCACCGCGCTCGACCGGCTGTCCGTCGACATCGCACCAGGGGTTACCGGCCTGGTGGGTGCCAACGGCGCCGGTAAGTCCACGCTGATCAAGATCCTGCTCGGGCTGTCCCCCGCCAGCGAGGGCCGCGCTTCCGTGCTCGGCCTCGATGTGGCGAAGGACGGCAGCGCCATCCGCGAAAGCGTCGGCTATATGCCCGAGCACGACTGTCTGCCGCCCGATGTCTCGGCCACCGAGTTCGTCGTCCACATGGCGCGCATGTCGGGGCTGCCGCCCTCCGCGGCCCGCGAGCGCACGGCCGACACCCTGCGCCACGTCGGGCTGTACGAGGAGCGGTACCGCCCGATGGGCGGCTACTCCACGGGCATGAAACAGCGGGTCAAGCTGGCCCAGGCCCTGGTGCACGACCCGCGCCTGGTGCTGCTGGACGAGCCGACCAACGGACTGGACCCGGTCGGCCGCGACGAGATGCTCGGGCTGATCCGCCGCGTGCACACCGAGTTCGGCATCTCGGTCCTGGTCACCTCGCATCTGCTCGGCGAGCTGGAGCGCACCTGCGACCACGTCGTGGTCATCGACGGCGGCAAGCTGCTCCGCTCCAGCTCCACCAGTGACTTCACCCAGGCCACGGCCTCCCTCGCGGTCGAGGTGACCGACACCGCCGACCACCCGGACGGCACCACGGCGCTGCGCACCGCGCTCGACCGGGCCGGGCTCACGGTCCAGCCCGCCGGCCGCGGCGCCGACGGTTCGCCCGGCTCCGACCATGTGCTGCTGGTCGACGTCGCGGGCGAGGAGACGTACGACACGGTCCGCGACACCATCGCCGGCCTCGGCCTCGGCCTGGTCCGCATGGAGCAGCGCCGCCACCGCATCGCGGAGATCTTCCGGTCCGGCGACGAGGACGCGAACGCCGCCGGGGCAGCGAACGCCGCGGAGGCAGCGAACGCCGCCGCAAGCGCACACGGGAACGGAGGTGCCGTCGATGCCGCCTGAGACCGTGACCCAGCAGCGCGCCGACGTCATTCACAACATCGGCTACCGCCACTACGAGGGCCCGCGCCTCGGCCGCGCCTACGCCCGCCGCTCGCTCTTCTCCCAGAGCCTGCGCGGCGCCTACGGCCTCGGCCGCTCGGCCAAGTCCAAGGTCGCGCCGATGCTGCTGTTCGCCGTGATGTGCATGCCCGCCGCGATCATCGTCGCGGTGGCCATCGCCACCAGCGCGAACGAGCTGCCCGTCAAGTACACCCGCTACGCGATCATGCTGCAGGCCGTGATCGGCCTCTACACCGCCTCCCAGGCGCCGCAGTCCGTCTCCCGGGACCTCCGCTTCAAGACGATCCCGCTCTACTTCTCGCGGCCCATCGAAACGATGGACTACGTGGTGGCCAAGTTCGCCGCCATGGCCTCCGCGCTGTTCATCCTCACCGGCGCGCCCCTGCTGATCCTCTACGCCGGGGCACTGCTCGCCAAGCTGGACTTCGCCGATCAGACGAAGGGCTTCGCACAAGGACTGGTCTCCGTGGTTCTGCTCTCGCTCCTCTTCGCCGGCATCAGCCTGGTCGTCGCCGCGCTCACCCCGCGCCGCGGCTTCGGCGTCGCCGCCGTCATCGCCCTGCTCACCATCTCCTACGGCGCGGTCTCCGCCGTCCAGGCCATCACCTGGGACCAGGGCAACACCGGCCCGGTGAGCTGGATCGGGCTGTTCTCGCCGATCACCATCATCGACGGGGTGCAGACGGCGTTCCTCGGTGCCACCTCCTCGTTCCCGGGCGGGGTCGGCCCCGGTACCGGGACCGGCCTCGTCTACGTCCTCGTTCTCCTCGGCCTGATCGCCGGCTCGTACGGGCTGCTGATGCGCCGCTACCGAAAGGTCGGCCTGTGACCACGATCGCCATCGACAACGTCTCCCGCTGGTTCGGGAACGTCGTGGCCGTCAACGACGTGACCATGGACATCGGCCCCGGTGTCACCGGGCTCCTCGGCCCCAACGGCGCGGGCAAGTCCACCCTCATCAACATGATGGGCGGCTTCCTGGCCCCCTCCACCGGGTCCGTGACCCTCGACGGCGCGCCGATCTGGCGCAACGAGGAGGCGTACCGCCACATCGGGATCGTCCCCGAGCGGGAGGCGATGTACGACTTCCTCACCGGCCGCGAGTTCGTGATCGCCAACGCCGAGCTGCACGGGCTGCCCGATCCGCGCGCCGCGGCCCGTAAGGCGCTCGACACCGTCGAGATGGACTACGCGGGCTCCCGGAAGATCGCCACGTACAGCAAGGGCATGCGCCAGCGCGTGAAGATGGCCTCCGCGCTGGTGCACGAGCCGTCGGTGCTCCTCCTGGACGAGCCGTTCAACGGCATGGACCCCCGGCAGCGGATGCAGCTGATGGATCTGTTGCGGCGGATGGGCGCCGAGGGCCGCACCGTGCTGTTCTCCTCGCACATCCTCGAGGAGGTCGAGCAACTGGCGGCGCATATCGAGGTGATCGTCGCGGGGCGGCACGCCGCCTCCGGCGACTTCCGCAAGATCCGCCGGCTGATGACGGACCGCCCGCACCGCTATCTCGTCCGGTCCAGCGACGACCGCGCGCTCGCGGCGGCCCTGATCGCCGACCCGTCGACCACCGGTATCGAGGTCGACGCGAGCACCGGCGTCGACGGCGGGCTGCACATCCAGGCGGTGGATTTCGCCCGCTTCACCGAACTGCTGCCCCGGGTCGCCCGCGACCAGGGCATCCGACTCCTCACGGTCTCGCCCTCCGACGAGTCCCTGGAGAGCGTCTTCTCCTACCTCGTCGCGGCCTGAAAGGAGCCCACAGCGATGTCCTCGCTCTACCACCCCACCGTCGCGCGGCTCACCTACCGGGCCCTGCTCGGCCGCCGCCGTGCGCTGATCCTCTTCACCCTGCCCGGTCTGCTGCTGCTGATCTCGGTCGCCGTACGGCTGCTGACCGGATCGGACGACGGCACGGCCGACGCGATCCTCGGCGGCTTCGCGATGGCCACCATGGTCCCGCTGATCGGCGTGATCGCCGGTACCGGCGCGATCGGCCCGGAGATCGACGACGGCTCGGTCATCTATCTGCTGGCCAAGCCGGTGAAGCGGCCGACGATCATCGTCACCAAGCTGATCGTGGCGATCGGCGTCACGGTCGCCTTCTCCGCGATCCCCACTCTGCTCGCGGGCTTCGTGCTGAACGGCAACGCGAACCAGGTGGCCGTCGGCTACGCCGTAGCCGCCGCCGTGGCCTCCGTCGCCTACAGCGCGGTCTTCCTGCTGCTGGGCACCGTGACCAGGCATGCGGTGATCGCGGGGCTGGTCTACGCCCTGGTCTGGGAGACCTTCTTCGGCAGCCTGGTCGCCGGGGCCCGCAAGCTCAGCGTGCAGCAATGGGCGCTGGCGCTCGCGCAGAAGGTCGCCGACGGCGACGTGATCACGTCGGACGTCGGCCTGGCGACCGGCGTCATCCTGCTGCTGGCCGTGACCGTGGCCGCGACCTGGTACGCGGGCCGCAAGCTGCGCACGCTGACCCTGGCGGGGGAGGAGTGACCACGGAGTGACCACCGGCGCGAGGTGATGCCCGCGGGGGCCGCCCAGCGGTCCGTGCACGCCTTACGGTCGCCATCGCGCCGGTACGGCGGAGCGGCCGCCGGTGGTCTCCGCAGTGGCGGCGGTTGTCGGAATGACGGCCGCCGCCGCGGTGTGTCCGGGGGCCGCGTTGGCCCGGTCCAGGGCGGAGGCCACGGCCGCGGACGAGCCGAGCAGGACCGTCGCCGCCACACAGGCCACGGTCCAGGGGGCCCGCAGCAGCCGCCGCCAGGGCCGCCGGGCGTCGCCCGCGCCCGCCGTGGCCCGCGCGCCGTGGGTGGTCCTCGCCTCGTCCGTGCCGCTCATGCCGCTCATCCCGTCCTCCGGTCCTCGTCGATGCCGTGGCATCGAGACTGGCGGCGGGACTTGTCGGCCGGCTCTCCATGGCATGAGGGCGGGCTGTGAAGCCGCGAGACCGCACGGGCGCGGGCAAGACGGACCTTCTCGGACCGCTCAGGCCCGGATCCTGCGGTCGCGGCCCGCTCCCAGGCCCAGCACCGCCAGCGCCCCGCACACCACCAGCATCAGCGTGAGCGGCAGTCCCCAGCCGCCGGTGGTCTGGTGCACCGCGCCGAGCGCCAGCGGGCCCACCGCGGCCAGCAGATAGCCCCAGGTCTGCGCCATCCCGGACAGCCGCGCCGAGGTGTGGGCGTCCCCGGTCCGCAGCACCATCATGGTCAGCGCGAGCCCCACGGCCCCGCCCTGGCCGACGCCGATCAGCGCCGCCCACACCCACGCCCCGGCGGCGGGAGCCACCAGCAGGCCCGCGATACCGGCGCCCATCAGCGTCGCGACCGCGACGGCCAGCGTCCGCTGGGAGCGCATCCGCCCGGCGAGGGTGGGCACCACGAACGAGCCGACCATCTGCAGCATGGTGCTGAACGCGAACACCAGCCCGGCCGCGCTCTTGCTCATGCCGTGGTCGGTGAAGATCGTCGGCAGCCATGCGATGCAGACGTACGCGATCGACGACTGCAACCCCATGAACAGCGTGACCTGCCAGGCCAGCGCGGAGCGGCCCAGCCGCGGCCCCGCGTCCGGTGTCGTCCTTACGGGCGTCGCCGCGGGCTCGCCGTGATGCGTTCCGCGCCGTGCGAGCACCGTCTGCGGTATCCAGACCAGCGCCGCGACCGCCGCCAGCAGCGACCAGGAGGCGAGCGAACCCCGCCAGCCGCCGAGCGCGTTCTCCAGGGGCACGGCGGAGGCGGCGGAGAGCGTCGCCCCGCCGATCATCGAGGTGGTGTAGAGCGCGGTCATCCCGGCGGCCCGGTGCGGGAAATCCCGCTTGACCAGGCCCGGCATCAGCACATTGAGGAACGCGATCCCGCTGCCGACGAGCGCGCCCCCGGCGAAGAGCGCCATGACGGGCGGCGCCACCCGCAGCAGTATGCCGCCGAGCAGCAGCACCAGCGCGCTCAGCAGCACCGCCTCGGTGCCCCAGCGCCGGGCGAGCCGCGGCGCGAAGGGCGAGGCCAGGCCCATGAAGATCAGCGGAATGGTGGTGACCAGACTGCCCATGGTCGCGGACAGCCCGAAGTGGCCGCTGATCTCGCCGAGGAGCGGGGAGACCCCGGCGAGCGCGGCCCGCATATTGAGCGACGCCAGCACGATGCCGATCAGGAGAAGCGCGGGGTGGGCCCGCAGGGTGCGCCGCGCGGCGGTCACCTCGGGGGTCGGCCGCAGATCCGTCTCGGCGTCCACGAGCAGGGGCTCGGCCTCGGGTCCTGGGGTGTGCGGGCGTGGCAAGAAGAACTCCGTTCCGTAGTGGATGAGGTGCGGCGGCAGGGCGCTACGAGACCGCCGAGCGGGACCTCAGCCGGTGGCGAGCAGCGCCTCGATGGCGCGTTTCGGCGCCTCCAGCAGCGCCCGAGCCGCCGCCTCGGCGGCCGCCGGGTCACCGGAGGCGATCGCGTCGACCAGGGCACGATGGTCGGCGGGGACGATGCTGGGCACCTCGCGGTCGCCGAGCGAGGCCACCAGCGAGTCCCGCACCGAGCTGCTGAACCAGCCGTAGGTCGCGCTCAGCGCGGCGTTGTGCGCGGCGTCCACCACGGCGATGTGGAACTCGAGGTCATGGGCGGCGTGCAGCTCGTGGTGGCCGACGGCGGGCCGCTCCTCGCCCCGCGCGAACGCCTCGAGCGACTCCAGCGCGGCCCGGATCCGCCGCAGATCCGCGGGGCTGTGCCGGAGCGCGGCCAGCCGCGCGCCCTCCGCCTCCAGCGCGATCCGCAGCTCCAGCACATCCCGGATCCCGGCGCGCCGCACATCCCGCATGACTTCGGAAGGGTCGGTCGTGGAGACCACGAAGGTGCCCTCGCCCTGCCGGGACTGCAGCATCCCCGCGTGTACGAGGACGCGGACCGCCTCGCGGACCGTGTTCCGGCCGACCTGGAGCTGCTCGGCGAGGGCATGCTCGGTGGGCACGCGGTCCCCGACCTGCCACTCACCCTCGGTGAGCTGTGCGCGCAACTGCTCCACCACGGTGTCGACCAGCGACCGCCGCCCCGCCGCCCGCAACGCCATCCCTCTCGGCTCCCTCACTTGATTCACCCGGTTGCCCAGTCATCCTACAACTCGCGTCGAAAGGCCCGGTGGGCGGGTCGCGCCCCGCCCACCGAACTCCTCCGGTCCGCTACCCGCGCCGCCGCTTGGCGCGCCGCGCCCGCCGCTGAGCCGCCTCGGCCTTGAGCGTGGCGACGTCCCTGCGGACCTCGGTCATGTCCTCGCCGAGATCACAGAGCCGCTCGCTCATGGCGCAGATGACCCGCCCGTGGGCGTCGAGCCGACGGTCCATGCCGTCCAGCCGGGCGGAGACCCTGGCCATCCACGGCGCCAGCTCCCGCAGCGTGGAGCCGACATCCGCCAGACACGCCTCGACGGCTTCGAGACGTGTCCCGATCGGCCCGGCCAGCATCCGCTCGGTGAGGATCTGTTCGAGCGGAAGCCGTTCCGCCCCGGCTTCCGCCCTGGCTTCCGGTCCGCTCCGGGCCGACTCCTCGATATCGAGGAGGTAAGTGCGTACCCGCCTGGCGATATCGCTGTCCCGTAACAGCATCGCGACATTCAGTACCGCGCGGCGGGGGTAGAGGGTGAGGTGAGCGCGGCCCTGTGGATAACTCGAATTTGAAAGGTCCAAGTTGGACCTTTCAAAGACTTGCAGCTCAGAGCCTCGGAGGATATGCATCCCGTTGCTCTGGAACTCCTCCCGATGCCGCTTGGCCAGACTCTTGACGGCTTCTTCCCCAACCTCGAAGTACTCCGCGACCATGCGCGTAGTGATATGCAGCCCATCGGGCAGCATGATCAGGACCTTGACCTTGTCGAGGACATCCGTCCGTTCGATGACGCTGTCGCGCAGCGCACGCGACTCCAGTAGTGCGATCTCAGGTGGCATAGGTGTGCCTTCCGGTGTGGATTCGAGTGATGGTCACGCCCCACCAGCCAGGGGCCAGGCCGCCCGTATCCAGGGACCAGGAGCGGAGGCTGCCAACCTCTTTCGGACCCAACCGCCGTGACATCACTGCCCGTCGGTCCGTCGCCCGGCCGAGGCTCCAGCTCGCGTTGCCTCCGCGCATAACGCGTATATGGAACAACGATCCGATCGCGGGCGGGTTACTCGCACCGCGTCGCGTTGACGGACGTCGGCCTCAATGCCGCGAGGGGCGGGCGCCGTCGGGCGCCCGCCCCTCGCTGTACCGCGTCGTATCGCGTCGGCCACCGCTCAGGCGTGGACCGGCTCCGACGGGGATTTCTCGGGGGTCGGCTTCGGGGGCGTGCCGCCGGGGCCGCCGCGGACGATGGCAAGGACCAGGAGGCCCGCCGCCAGGGCCGCGATGCCGGCGATGACGCAGATGCGGTCGAGACCGGCCGCGAACGACTCGTGGACCAGGGTGCGCGCCGCGTCCGCCCGTGCCGGGGGCGCGGCGGCGATCACGGCGTCGGCGTGGCCGCCGCTGATGGCCTCGGCGGCCCGCCCGGCCGCGCTGGCCGGGACGGTGTCGCCGCCGTCCACCATGTCTCGCACCCGCGTCGCGAACACCGTGCCCAGGACGGCGATCCCCAGTGCGTAGCCCAGTTGCCGGAAGGTGTTCACCGCGCCGCTGGCCATGCCCGCACGCTCCGGCGGGGCCGAGCCGAGGGCCGCCGAGACCAGCACCGGCATGGCCAGGCCGATCCCCAGACCGGCCAGGGCCAGACCGGGGACGAAGGCGGTCCAGTCCGTGTCCGGGGTCACCATCGCCGCGTTGACCAGCGCGCCCGCGCCCACCAGCAGCAGTCCGACACCCAGCGCCCGCCCGGGGGCGACCCGGTCGAGCAGCCGTCCGCCCGCCGCGCCGACGACCAGCGAGACGCCCGCCATCGGCGTCACCGCGAGCCCCGCCTGCACCGGGCTCATCCCCAGCACCGTCTGCAGCCACAGCCCGGCGTAGGTGAGATACGGGAAGGCCGCCGCCTGGAGCAGCAGGGCCGCCGCCATCAGCACCGCGAACGTCGGGCGGCGCATCAGCCCCAGGTCCAGCAGCGGCTGCCGCTTCCCGCGCTCCAGCAGGACGAAGGCGAGCAGCGCGACCGCGGCCGCCACCAGCGCGGTGACCGTGCCGGTGTCGGCCCAGCCCTCCTCGCCGCCGCGCATCAGCCCGTACGTCAGCGCCCCGGCGCACACGGTGAACGTGGCGGCGCCCGGCCAGTCGATGCGCACCCCCGCCGCGCCGCGCGACTCCTCGATGGAGCGGACCGTGATCCACACCGCGATCGCCGTCAGCGGCAGATTGACCAGGAAGATCGCGCGCCAGTCGACATACTCGGTCAGCACCCCGCCCAGCACCGGGCCGACCGCCGCGGCCGCCCCACTCGTACCGCCCCACACGCCGAAGGCGATACCGCGGTCGCGTCCTGAGTACGTGGCCATCAGCAGCGGGGTGTTGGTGGCGAACATGGCCGCGGCCCCCGCCCCCTGCACGGCGCGGGCCGCGATCAGCACCCCGGCGTCCGGTGCCAGACCGCAGGCCAGGGAGGAGATCGCGAACACCGCGAGGCCGACGAGGTACAGCCGCCGCCGTCCGAAGAGGTCCGCCGCCGATCCGGCCACCATCAGCAGCGCGGCCAGCGCCAGCGCGTAGATGTCCATCACCCATTGGAGGGAGGTGAAGGACGCGTCCAGCCCCCGTGCCACCTGGGGCAGCGCGGTGTTCACAATCGTGACGTCTATCAACAGCATGAAGTTGCCGAGGGTGATGGCGGCGAGCGGCCACCATGATCTGCGCATGACTGACTCCGGGATCCGGCACATTCCGACAAGGGGAGGCGGGGCCGGCCCCGAGGGCGGTTCCCGCGGCTCTTACGGTCGCCCCGGCCCGGCCGCTTCTCCCAGCCGGCCCCGACTCCGGCGGCGATATCCGACAGCCGCTAGCTTTGTGCGGTGGAATCCGACGCGTACGACGACCTGGACCGGGCGCTGGTGCACGCCCTCCAACTCGACGGCCGGGCCCCCTTCAGCCGGTTCGCCGAGGTGCTGGGCGTCTCCGACCAGACCGTGGCCCGCCGCTACACCCGGCTGCGGACGACGGGAGCGCTCCGGGTGCTGGGGCTCACCGATCCGGCGGCGGTCGGCGAGGTGGTCTGGCTGGTGCGGGTGCGGTGTCTGCCGGACGCCGCCCTCCCGGTGGCCGAGGCGCTGGCCCGGCGGCCCGACACGTCCTGGGTGCATGTGCTCTCCGACGGCACCGAGGTCGCCGCGTCGACGCGGGCGGCGTCCGGGCAGGACAGCGACGCCCTGCTGCTGCGCAAACTCCCGCAGACCCCACGGGTGGTGGGGGTGAGCGCGCACTGCGTACTGCATGAGTACTACGGCGGGGAGCAGAACCTGGTCAACAAGTCCGACGCGCTGACAGCCGAGCAGATCCGGCGGCTGCGCCCGCCCGTCGTGGACCGGTCGAAGGGCCCGCGCCGACCGGTGAGCGCCGAGGACCGCAAGCTGCTGGACGTCCTCGCGCGGGACGGGCGGGCTCCGCTGGCCGAACTGACCGCCGCCACCGGCTGGTCGCAGTCCACGGTGCGCCGCCGGCTGGCCGAGCTGCGCGCCGACGGCACCCTGTACTTCGACGTCGTCTACACCAACCGGATGTTCCGCCAGACCGTCACCACCACGATGTGGCTGTCGGTACGGCCTTCGGAACTCGCCGCCACCGGGCAGCGACTCGCCGACCACCCCGAGGTGGCGTTCGCATGTGCGACCACCGGAACGAAGAATCTGATGGCGACCGTGGTCTGCGCCGATGTCCCGGCCCTCTACACCTATCTGACCACCCGTATCGCCGAACTCCCCTCCGTACGGGACATGGAGACCTCCCCGATCCTCCGCAGGATCAAGGGTCCGGGACCGCTGCTCACCCCTCCCTCCCAGGTGCCCTGGCGCCCCTCCTGAACAGCCCGTTCCACGGCGGTAGTTGGAGGAAGCTCCGAAACTCCGGTGGTCGAACTCTGTTCATCTCTACGTCGATGTAGATCTTGACGGTTGTCAGGGACCTGGCGAACTCTTGGCGTGCGCTGGATCACACCGCGCCGCCCCCTCGTGCAGCCATGGGCTTTTGAGGGCGCGTCAGACGGAAAAACGGAGGGAACCCGAATGCGTCGCCTCGTCACGAGTCTCGCCGCCACCGCGGTCACCGCGGCCGCCACCATCGCCCTGGCCGCACCCGCCCAGGCGGTCCCCGCGGACAAGCAGCAGGTCCTCACCGGCTGGACCCAGACCAGCGCCAGCAGCTACAACACCTGGCTCGCGGCGCGGAACAACCAGGGTGCCTGGACCGCCTACCAGTTCGACTGGTCCACCGACTACTGCAGCAGCTCCCCCGACAACCCGTTCGGCTTCCCCTTCCAGACCGCCTGCGCCCGGCATGACTTCGGCTACCGCAACCACAAGGCGATGGGCATCTTCGACGCCAACAAGTCGCGCCTCGACAGCGCCTTCTACGAGGACCTGAAGCGGGTGTGCAACGCCTACAGCGGTGCCACCAAGACGTCGTGCGACGCCACGGCCTGGACGTACTACCAGGCGGTCAAGATCTTCGGCTGACGATCCCCACTGCCGAGCCCGGATGCCGGGCGGTCCGCCGAGGCGGCCGCACCGGCATCCGGCCGGTTCACCTGCTCGCCGCCGCGGCCGGGAAGAGCCGCTCCAGCACCACGGCGATGCCGTCGTCCGTGTTGGACGCGGTGATCTCGTCGGCGACGGCCTTGAGGTCCTGGTGCGCGTTGGCCATCGCGACCGCGTGCTTCGCCCAGCCGAACATCGCGATGTCATTGGGCATGTCGCCGAAGGCGATCGCGTCGTCCGCGGTCATCCCCAGCCGGCGCGCGGCCATCGAAAGGCCCGTGGCCTTCGTCAGCCCCAGCGGCAGCAGCTCCACCAGCCCGGTGCCGGCCATCGTCACCCCGACCAGGCCCCCGGCGGCCGTCCGGGCGGCGTCCGCGAGCGCGTCGTCGCCCAGCTCGGCGTGCTGGATGTAGAGCTTGCTGATGGGCTGCGACCACAGCTCGGCCGGCTCCGTGAACGGCACCAGGGACATCCCGTCGTGGTCCATCCGGTACCCCTCGCCGAACAGCACCTCGCCGTCCAGCCCGTCGCGGGCCGCGGCCAGGAACAGCGGGCCGATCTCCGCCTCGATCTTCTCCAGCGCCAGCAGCGCCACCTGGCGGTCCAGCGTGACGGAGGTCAGCAGCCGGTGCTCGCCCGCGTGGTAGAGCTGGGCGCCCTGGCCGCACACCGCGAGCCCCTCGTAGCCGAGGTCGTCGAGTATGTGCCGGGCCACCGGGACGGTCCGCCCGGTGACCACGATGTGCGCGGCGCCCGCCGCGGTGGCCGCGGTGAGCGCGTCACGGGTCCGCGCCGAGACGGTGTGGTCGGGGCGCAGCAGCGTCCCGTCGAGATCGGTCGCGACCAGGCGGTAGGGAAGGACGTCGGCGCCGCTCACCGCGCGACCGGTTCCAGGACCTCGCGCCCGCCGAGGAACGGCCGCAGCGCCTCGGGCACCCGCACCGAGCCGTCGGCCCGCTGGTGGTTCTCGAGGATCGCGACGATGGTCCGGGTGATCGCGCACAGCGTGCCGTTGAGCGTGGCCAGCGGACGGACCCGCTTGCCCTCGCGCATCCGGATCGACAGCCGGCGCGACTGGAACTCGGTGGTGTTGGAGGTCGAGGTCAGCTCGCGGTACTTGCCCTGCGTCGGGATCCACGCCTCGCAGTCGAACTTCCGCGTCGCCGACGAGCCCAGGTCACCCGAGGCCAGGTCGACCACCCGGAACGGCAGCTCCAGCGAGGTCAGCCACTGCTTCTCCCACTCCAGCAGCCGCTGGTGCTCGGCCTCGGCCTCCTCCGGCGTCGTGTAGACGAACATCTCGACCTTGTCGAACTGGTGCACCCGGAAGATCCCCCGGGTGTCCTTGCCGTACGACCCGGCCTCACGGCGGAAGCAGGAGGAGAACCCGGCGTAGCGCCGCGGCAGCCGGTCCGCCTCCAGGATCTCGTCCATGTGGTACGCGGCCAGCGGCACCTCGGAGGTGCCCACCAGGAAGAGGTCGTCCTTGTCGAGGTGGTAGACGTCCTCGGCGGCCTGGCCGAGGAAGCCGGTGCCCTCCATGGCCTTCGGCTTGACCAGTGCCGGGGTGAGCATCGGGGTGAAGCCCGCCGCGGTGGCCTGTGCCATCGCCGCGTTCACCAGTGCGAACTCCAGCAGGGCGCCGATGCCGGTCAGGTAGTAGAAGCGGGAGCCGGAGACCTTGGCGCCGCGTTCGGTGTCGATCGCGCCGAGCAGCTCGCCGAGCTCCAGGTGGTCCTTGGGCGCGAAGCCCTCGGCCTCGAAGTCGCGCGGGGTGCCGACGGTCTCCAGGACGGCGAAGTCGTCCTCGCCGCCGACCGGGACCTCGGGGTGGACCAGATTGCCCAGCTGGAGCAGGAGCCGCTGGGTCTCCTCGGCGGCCGTGTCCTGCTCGGCGTCGGCGGCCTTGACGGCGGCGGAGAGCTCGCCCGCCTTCTTCAGCAGTTCGGCCTTCTCGTCACCGGAGGCCTTGGGGATGAGCTTGCCGAGCGCCTTCTGCTCGGCACGCAGCTCGTCGAAGTGGACACTGGAGGACCTGCGCCGCTCGTCGGCGGTCAGGAGCGCGTCGACGATGCCGACGTCCTCTCCACGAGCGCGCTGGGAGGCGCGCACACGATCGGGGTCCTCACGGAGCAGGCGAAGGTCAATCACGCCCCCAGGTTACCGGTGTGACCTCGGGTGCTCGACGCGATATTCCTTTGCGTCCCATTTTGCCCCCTTTTGGGGCTGTGGGTAAACCGGGGAATTCCTGTGACGGCCGCCGTCAAGGAATGCTTCCGCAATCCCCGAAAAGGGGCAAAGAGGCGGCGTCGGGTCGACCTTCTTCCCTTGTGCACAGGGTGAGTTGGGGCTTGGTTGTCCACAGGCCTGGGGGGAATCCCCGAAGTTATCCACAGGCTGTGTGTGAGTTCTGTGGATGCCGCAGTGATCGTTAAGGCCGCCCAGATGCTCGGCGATGGATTCCCCTATCAAACCGCGTTCACACACTCCACAAGAGAGGAATCCCTCACTCCAAAGAGTTGGTCGAGTGAATTGAGGTGACAGGTGTGTGATGTCAGGTGATGGTGATAAATGCGGAGAGTGTCGCGATGTGTCCGCTGTGCCGGATTGAGGATGTCGACTTATCCCCAGCATGACCCATCAGCCTGTGGATAACTTTTCCGCAGCGATTCTGTTGACGGGCTCAGGCCCGGCCGTCCTGGCAGCGGGCCAGCCACTCCGCCGCCTCCGTGAACGCCTCGTCCGACGTCCCGTGCCGCAGCGGTGCCAAGTCGTCGGCCGTCACACCCGCCCGGGGGTAGGAGCCCAGGAACCGCACCTTCGGGCAGATCCGCTTCAGCCCCATCAGGGCCGAGCCCACCCGCCGGTCGGTGATGTGCCCCTCACAGTCCACCGAGAAGCAGTAGCGGCCGATGCCCTCGCCGGTCGGGCGTGACTCGATCCGCATCATGTTGACCCCGCGCGCGGAGAACTCCTGCAGCAGCTCCAGCAGCGCGCCCGGGTGGTCGTCACCGAGCCAGATCACCACGGAGGTCTTGTCCGCGCCGGTCCGGGCGGCGGGCCGGGCCGGGCGGCCGGCCAGCACAAAGCGGGTCATCGCGTTCTGCGCGTCGTGGATGTCGGTGACCAGCGGCTCGAGACCGTACGTGGACGCCGCGAACTCGCCCGCGAACGCCGCGTCGTACCGCCCCTCCTGCACCAGCCGCGCACCGTCCGCGTTCGAGGCGGCCGACTCCCACACGGCGTCCGGGAGGTTCGCCGCCAGCCAGTTGCGCACCTGGGGCTGGGCCACCGGGTGCCCGGTCACCGTCTTGATGTCCGCGAGCGCGGTGCCCGGCCGCACCAGCAGCGCGAAGCTGATCGACAGCAGCACCTCGCGGTAGATCATCAGCGGTTCGCCGGTGGCGAGTTCGTCGAGGGTCGCGGTGACCCCGCCCTCGACCGAGTTCTCGATGGGCACCAGGGCGGCCGCGGCGGCTCCGGAGCGCACCGCGTCGAGCGCCACCGGCACGGAAACCATCGGCACCAGCTCCCGGGTGGCGGCCTCCGGCATGGACCGCAGCGCGGCCTCGGTGAAGGTTCCCTCGGGGCCGAGGTAGGCATAGCGGCTGGCCGACATCACGGTCGCTCCCTGTGATCAGACGAGACCGCCACGATACCCGCGTCGGCCCGGACCGCCGACTCGAATGGTGGACACCCGTATGGACACCCCTCGGACGCGATGCCTCGGGGCGGCTCGTCCCCTTTCCTATCCCTCCAAGAGTGCCTGACCCACGTACTCCCCCGGGGCGCAGCCCGGCGGCACCGCGAACAGCGCGCTGGCCTCGTGCCGCAGGAACCGCGACAGATCGTCGCCCAGGTCGAGCTTCCGCTGCACCGGCACGAACCCCTTCATCGGATCCGCCTGCCAGGCGATGAAGAGCAGCCCGGCGTCCGGCGCCCCGTCGTCGCGGAAGCCGTCGTGGTACGAGAAGGGCCTGCGCAGCATCGCGGCGCCCTGGTTGGACGCGGGCGCCGCGACCCGGACGTGGGCGGCGCCCGCGATGGCCAGCGCACCGTTCTTGTCGACCTTGTCGAGCTGAACCGGGGTGGTCTCGGTGCCGCCGGACAGCGGGGCGCCGTCCGACTTGCGGCGGCCGACCACCTTCTCCTGCCGCTCCAGGGAGAGGTGGTCCCAGGAGTCCAGCAGCATCCGGATGCGCCGGACGACCGCGTAGGAACCGCCCGCCATCCACGCGGGTTCGCCCCTCTCCGGTACGAAGATCCGCCGCTCGAAGTCGTCGTCGGCCGGCTTGGGGTTGTTGGTGCCGTCGATCTGGCCCATGAGGTTGCGGGTGGTCATGGGGCGGCCGGTGGCGCCGGGGGACCGGTTGAAGCCGTTCATCTGCCAGCGCAGCCGGGCCGTGTCCGCGGCCTCGCGCTGCAGGGCGCGCAGCGCGTGGAAGGCGACCAGCGCGTCATCGGCGGCGATCTGGATCCACAGATCGCCGTTGCTGCGCTTGGGGTCGAGCGCGTCCGAGACGAAGTCGGGGAGCGGGGCGAGTGCCTCCGGCCGCTGGTCCTCGACCCCCGCCTTGCCGAAGAAGGTCCGGCCGAAGCCGAAGGTGACCGTAAGGGACGAGGGACCGGCGTCGAGCGCGATCCCGGTGTCGTCCGGTGGGGCCTCGCCCGCCATCAGCTCCTTGGCCGTCCGCGACCAGCGGCGCAGCAGTGCGGCGGCCGCCTTACGGTTCGCACCGGGCGCCAGGTCGAAGGCGAGGAGGTGGCCGTGGGCCTGGAGGGGGGTGGTGATGCCCGGCTGGCGCCTGCCGTGGAAGGGCACGGCGGTCGCGCCCAGCGAGCTGAGGGGCGCGGGTGCGTCCCGCGTCGCCTCGGACGCGTAGGCTCCGGCGGCTCCGCCGGCGACCAGTCCGGCAGCTCCGGCGGCGCCCGCCGAGCCCAGCAGACGCCGCCGGGAGATGCCGGACGAGGGTGCTTGCTCTGTGGTCATTGAGCGACTTTCACGTTCCTGGTCTCCGTCACCTGGTCGATGTCGGAGGTTCGTACGGTCAGGGAGAGCTGCCAGGTGCCGGCCATGGGGAGCTGGACGGTCTTGGCGCTCCAGTGTCCGGTCGAGAGGCGCTCCAGCGGGATGCGCAGCGGCCCGATCCCCTTGTCCTTGAGCGTCAGCGACAGCTTGACCTCGGGCACGTCCACGGGGCGGTCGGCCAGGTCGGTGGTGAACACGTGCAGCGCGTTGTCACCCGGCAGTGCGGGTTCGATCATCACCACGGCCTTGCCGCGGCCGCTCTTGGGGCCCGTGTCGTAGGGGATCAGCACGCTCACCGGGTCGACGTTCAGCTGCCCGCCGGGGGTTGCGGCCGGGGCGCTCGCCTGCTCGGTTTCGGCCCGGCCGGGCTGGGTGCCGCTGAGCACGGTGGCCACCGCGAGCAGCACGACGGCCACGATGGTCTCGGCGAGCACCGACCGGCGCAGCCCGCTGCGCTCGCGGTCGGCGTCGCGCTCCCGCAGCGTGGCGGTCTTGTCCTCGGCGGCCCGCTGACGGGCGAGCTGGGCGGCGCGCACGGGATCGTCGTCGGCGGCGCCGGTACCGGAGCCGTCACCGGGCCCGTCGCCGGACTCGGGTTCGGCGTCGGCGGGGGTGTCGACCGCCGCGTCGGCCGTACCGGTACGGACCGGTCGCGCGGCCTTGACCGCGGCCTTGGTCCCGGCCTTGGCCGCCTTGGTCCCGGCCTCGGTCTCGGTCTCGTCGGCCGTGGCCTCGACATCGGCCTCGGCACCACTTTCCGCCTTGGTCTCCGCGCCCGCCTCGGGGTCCGCGTCCGCCTTGGTCTCCGCGTCCGCCTTGGTCGCCGCGCTCGCCTTGGTCGCCGCGCCCGTCTCCGCCCCGGCCGCTTCCGTGGCGTCCGTAAGGCGCCCGGTCCACCGGCGCGAGATGGCGGCGATGCCCACCAGCACCGCCATCAGACCCACCTTGACCAGCAGCCATCGCCCGTACTCGGTGTCGGTCAGCGCGCCCCAGGAGCCCACCTGCCGCCACGACTGGTACAGCCCGGTGACCACCAGGGCGACCACCGAGCCGAAGGCCAGCCGGGAGAAGCGGCGCACGGCCGCCCGCTCGATCGGCTCGCCCGCCCGGAGCGTCACCGCGAGCGAGGCCAGACCGCCCAGCCAGACCCCGACCGCGATCAGATGGATCACGTCCACCGGCATGGCCAGCTGACGCTGCAGGCCCACCGAGGCGTGCTCGGCCATCGCCCAGGTCGCGGCGAGGCCCACCGCCATCACCGTGCCGCCGAAGCCGAGTCCGAAGGCGAGGTCCTGGCGGCGCCGCGCGTCCGCCTCCCCCTCGCCGGTGCGCCGGGTGTACGAGCCGAAGAGGACGGCCAGGAAGACCGCCGCCGCGCCGAGCAGCAGCAGCCGGGACAGCAGCGCCGCGCCCGGCTTGGTGGACAGCACATCGCCCAGCCTGCCGAGGTCGAGGATGCCGCCGATCCCCTCGCCGTCGGTGTACGGCCCGCGCAGCAGCAACAGCAGCAGGCTGGCCGTGAAGACCGTCACCCAGCCGCCCACGGCGATCTTCCGCACCGGACGCGAGGACCGGCAGAGCCCGGCGAACACACAGCCGCCCACGAGCGCCGCGAAACCGCCGTAGGCGGCGTACCGGCCGATCCCGTAGAGCGTGCTGACGGTGGTGTCGGACGCGTCGCCCGTGGACACCTTCGCCTTGGTCTTGGACGGGGCGCCGATGGAGAAGGTGAACGCTCCGCTCACCGGGTGGCTGTCCTCCGAGACCGCCTTCCACGCCACCGTGTAGGTGCCGTCCGGCAGCCCGGAGTGCAGCCCGGCGCCGGCCGTCGACGACTTGCCGCCGACATGGGCGGTCTTCCCGGTGTCCACGCGCTTGCCCTTGGGGTCGAGCACGCGTACCGAGTCGCCGGAGAGCAGCACGCCCTCCGAGAAGTTCAGCGTGACCTCCCTGGGGGCGGTCTTCACCACCGAGCCGTCGGCGGGGTCGGTCGAGGTGAGCGCGGCATGCGCGGACGCGGAGCTAGCGCCCACGCTCAGCGCGCACAGCAGCGCGGCGAGCAGGGCGCCGCAGATCGCCATCAGCCGCCGGGCGGTCGCGGTGATCCGGGCGGGAGTCGCGGTGGGCCCGGCGGGGGCCAGGGAGGTCAGCGAGGGCATCGGGCGTCAGTCCTTGGGGCGGTACGTCGTCGGCTCGACCGGGACTTTGATCTCGATGGGGTCGGAGGTGGCGAAGTGAAGGGTGAAGCTGACCTTCTCACCGACCTTCGGCCGGTGGGTGAGATTTGTCAGCATCAGATGATCTCCACCGCTGGTCAGCTGGACCCGGCCGTCGGCCGGCACGTCGAGCGAGCTCACCTGCTTCATCCGGGTGCCCTCGGTGGTGTGCAGGGTGACCTCGGAGGCGAGCGGGGTGGTGACGGACGTCAGCTTGTCGGCGCCGCCGCCGGCGTTCCGTACGGTCAGGTAGCCCGCGGCCATGTCGTCCAGGGGCGGCTGCGAAACGTAGGCGCCGCTCACGGACAGCTTCGGGGCGGCCTTGTGGTCCCCGCCGTCCCCGCCTCCGTCGTCGCTCCCGCAGGCGGCGAGCGCGGCGGACAGGCCGAAGGTGAGGACGACGGCGGCCGCCTTACGGATGCCGGGACCGGTCGCCCTCACGGGTTCCGCCCCTCGATGATCTTCGGCAGATCCTTGGCGTAACGATCCGCCGAGGCCTCCGTCGTGTAGATCCAGTGGCCCTTGTCGTCCTTGGGCGAGAAGCCGATCACCTCGGCGCCGTGGCTGACGGTGATGCTGCCGTCCTTCTCCTTCTTCGGCTTCTCGATGTAGATGCCCAGCGGCCGCGCGGCGGCCTCGATGGTGTTGAAGTCGCCGGTCAGGCCGACGAAGTCGGTGCCGCCCTGGGCGTCCAGCCAGGAGCGCATCCGCTTGGGGGTGTCCCGGGCGGGGTCGGTGCTGACGAAGACGACCCGCAGCTTCTCCCGCTCGGCCTTGGGGAGCTTCTTCACGGCGATGCCGACATTGCTCATGGTCAGCGGGCAGACGTCCGGGCAGTGGGTGTAGCCGAAGAAGAGCAGGGTGGGCCGGCCCTTGGTCTCCTTCAGCAGGTCGTACTTCTTGCCGTCGGTGTCGGTGAGGACGATGTCGGGCTTGGCCTTCGCCTGGTCGAGGACGATGGCCTGCCCCGACTTCTGGCCGCCCTTGACCTCGGCGGCGGCGTTGTCGCCCTTGCCCCCGTCGGCCGAGCCGCCGCAGGCGCTGAGGGTGAGCGCGGCGGCGGCGGCGAGCGCGGTGGCCAGGATTTTGGTGCGCATGGAGCTGTTCTCCAAAGAGAGGGGTGGATCGGTGGCGTGCGGGGCGGCGGGCACGAGGACCCGCCGCCCCGCCGGGATCACGCGGTCGGTTCAGGACCCGTGGTCACCCGCGGTTACGCGCATGCGGTCGAGCGGTCGGCGGTCAGGCGGAGCGGCGGCGGCTGACGACCACGCCGAAGACGACACCGGCGGCACCGATGACGATGCCCGCGATGCCCAGCACCCGGGCGGTGGTGTCGCTGCCGTCCTTGTCGTCCGAGGTGTCCTTGGCGGCGGAATTCTCCGCTCCGGCCTTCTCGGAGCCCTTGTCCTGGCCGGACGCCGCGGCGGCGCCGTCCGAGCTCTCGGCCGGGGCGACCAGCTTGAGCACCGGAGCCGGGTTCTCGGGCTCGGCGGCACCCTCCTTGGGCTCCTCGATCCAGCGCACGACCTCCTTGTTGTCGTACGTCTGGAGGGCCTTGAAGGCGAGCTGGTCGGCGTCGTCGGGCAGCTGGCCGACCGACAGCGGGAACTGCTGGAACATCCCCGGCTCGATCTTGCCGCCGGTCCAGGTGACCTTGGTGACCGCCTCGTTGATCTTCTCGCCGTGTATCTCCATGGGCTTGGCGAGCTTGGACTTGGTGACCTTGACGTCCCAGCCGGGCACCGGCTGGGGCATCACCGAGGCGAGCGGGTGGTCCGCGGGGAGGGTCACCTCGAGCTTGACGGTGGAGGAGTCGTCGCGCTCGTTGGGCACCTTGAAGTTGATGGTGCTGTAGCCGCCCTTCTCGGCCTCACCGGGCTGCACGCTCACGTGCGCGAAGGCCGGGCCCGCTGCGAGCAGCACCAGGCCGCCCGCGGTGAGGCATCCGAGGACCGGCAGACGGCGGAGACGCATGGCGTTCATGTCAACACTCCAGGAACAGGAATGATCAGATGGGTGGGCGCGCGTGCGGCGACGTCGCGGCCGCCCTCCGGTCCCGCTGGAGGAGCGTCGCGTCGGTCAGGCCGCGAGGTCCCAGACCGGCGGTCCGCGCCTGATCACGCTGTGCTGGAGGACGAGGGCCGTCGTCCCGCCCTCGTCCCGCTCGGCCGCGCGCGGACGGCACGGCCCGCCGTAAGGGGCCCGCGAAGGAGCCAGGAGCACCCGTACGAGTCTCAGGGCGGCGCGCAGCGCCCGTACGAGCGCGATCTCCGCCACCCCTCGGGCCCAGCCCGCCGACAGCCGCACCGCCCGCCATACGGCCTTCTCGCCCCGGCGCAGCAGCCAGCCGATGGCCAGCGCGGCGAGCAGATGGCCCAGGGTCATGGGCAGCGACGGCAGCAGGCTCTCCATCCCGGCCGCCTGTCCCGTGGGGGCGGTGGGCGCCGGCATGGTGTGCGGACCGCCGTGCGCGGCGGCCGGGTCGATGCCCGAGTGGGCGACGATCCGGTGGGCCGTCGCCGCGTCGAGCCGTCCGGGGCCCGACGCGCACAGCAGCCTGGCGGCCAGGCCGATCACATGGCCCTGGGCGGTGTCGGCCCGATGGGCGGCCTCCTCGGCCGCGGCGGCCCGGTCCTGCCCGAGCGCGAAGAGCGCGTGCAGCGCCAGCTGCCCGACGGCCAGCACGGCCGCGATCCCGGGCAGCGACCGCTCCCGCCCGGCCAGGGTCAACGCCACCGTGAACATCGCCGCGCAGCCCACGCCCAGCGTCCACAGCGGCACGGTGGCGCAGGAGCCCAGCACATGCCCGGCCGCGGACAGCACGACGCAGACCGCGGTGAACACCGCGGCCCGCAGCATTCGCAGATCGGCGCCGGCACGGGCGACAGGGGAAGCCATGGCCGCGCCATCATCCCACTGGGTGGACGCGTTCCCTACGGCGGGTGGGGCGTACCGGCGCACACCGGGACAGGCCCATACACCGGTTCGCGCATCGAGCGCGTCCGCTGAATGAGCGGCGTCACGTCGATAACACGCTTACGGACCATGGACCCAGGCAATACGTAACGGTATGTCGAGCCGCGGCCGGGAGGCTGGAGCATGAGCATCTGGTGGTCACTCCATTTGCCCCGCGAGGCGGCGAGCGTTCCGCTCGCACGACGACTGCTCCTCGGCACCATGGAGACAGCCGGAGTGGATCCGGAGATCTCCTACGATCTGTCGGTCGCCCTCTCCGAGGCGTGTGCGAACGCGGTGGAGCACGGGGGTCGCGACGGCACGGGCGGGGATTATCGAGTCACGGCCTATATCGACGGCGACACCTGCCGTATCGAGGTCACCGACTCCGGTCCCGGCTTCGCCGGACGCGGCACCGTCCGCCGCGAGGCCCGCACCCGGAACGAGCGGCGTCCGGCGGGCGCGCCGAGACCACAGCAGCCGCGCAGTCCGGCCCCGCCACAGGCGGAGCACGGACGGGGGCTCTTTCTCATCGAGGCCCTCACCGACCATGTCCGCTACCGCGACCGTCCGGGCCGCGGCGGGGTGGTGGTGAGCTTCGACAAGATTCTCAAGTGGCGTGAAGGAGCGCTGCTCAGAGCGTCATGACCGCCGCGACGTCAGACGGCCGTCTGCACGTCAGGTAGTTGTCTGTTCGGGGGGCAGGGCGCGGCACAGCGCGTCCAGCGCCCCCGCGAAGGAGTGCTCGGACGGGGTCGCGTAGCCCACCACGAGCCCGTCGCGATGGGGTGTGGCGGCGTCCGGGTGGCGGTAGCCGCCGAGCCCGTCGAGCGCCAGCCCCTGCCAGGCGGCGGCGCGGAGGGCGGACCGCTCGGTGCCGGGCGGCAGCTCGAGCACCGCGTGCAGTCCGGCCGCGATCCCCGATACGCGGATATGGGGCGCGCGTTCGGCGAGGGCGGCGACGAGCTGATCCCGCCGACGGCGGTACTGCTGGCGCATGCGCCGCACATGGCGGTCGTAGCCGCCCGATTCGATGAAGTCCGCGAGGGTCAGCTGGTCGAGGACGCCGGTCCAGCCCTCGCGCTCCCCCTTGGTGGCCAGCAGGCCGTCGACCAGGTGGTCCGGCAGCACCATCCAGCCCAGCCGCAGGGCCGGGGAGAGGCTCTTGCTGACCGAGCCGACGTAGACCACCCGGTCGGGGTCGAGGCCCTGCACGGCGCCCACCGGACGGCGGTCGTAGCGGAACTCCCCGTCGTAGTCGTCCTCCAGCACCAGACCGCCGCTCTCCCGCGCCCAGGCGACGGCCGCGGCCCGCCGCTCGGGGTGCAGCGGACCGCCGGTGGGGAACTGGTGGGCGGGGGTGAGCAGGGCAGCCCGTACGCCGTCGAGGTCGGCCAGTCCGTCCGTAAGGGCGCCATCGGCGTCCAGGGGGAGCGGGACCGTACGGATCCCGGCCGATCTCAGCAGCGAGCGGTGGAAGGCCAGGCCGTAGGACTCGACGGCCATCCGGGGCCGCAGCAGCCGGGTGTCGCTCAGCAGCCGCACCGCGTGCGCGAAGCCCGCGCACACGACGATCCGCTCGGGGTCGGTGCGTACGCCCCGGACGCGGGCGAGGTAGTCGGCCAGGGCGCGGCGCAGCTCCGGGCGGCCGCGCGGATCACCGGGGCCGAACGCCTCGTGGGGCGCGGCGGTCAGGGCGCGGCGGGCCGAGGCGAGCCAGGCGGTGCGGGGGAAGGAGGCGGCGTCCGGCTGGCCCTGGAGCAGGTTGTGCGCCGGGTGCGAGGCGGGCCTGGGCCCGCGGCGGCCGCCGGTCGCCCCGGACGGCCGCCCGCCGCGCTCCCGGCCGGGCGTGCGCCGCCGGGACGGGGGCGATGCGGGGCGGGGCGCCACCCGGGTCCCGGAGCCCTGGCGGGCGGTGAGCCAGCCCTCGGCGACCAGTTCGGCGTAGGCGTCGGCGACCGTGTTCCGGGCGATGCCCAGGTCGGCGGCGAGGGAACGGTAAGGCGGCAGCCGGGTCTCCGGGGCGAGCCGCCCGTCGCGGATGGCCTCCCGCAGCGCGGCCATCAGGGCGGCCCTGCGGCTGCCCGCGCGGGTCAGCTCCAGATGGAGGTCACTGCCGAGGACCTCCGCCGAATTGACCCATGAATCCGCCATGGGAATGCACCCTACAGAGGGTCGCTTAGCGGCCTAATTTCATTCTCATGACGACTTCGACACCGGCACGGACGGCGACGGCACAGACCGCGACGACAGGGACGGCGACAACCGCGACGACAGGGACGACGACAACCGCGACGACAGGGACGACGGCACAGAGCGCGACGACGACGGAGACGGTGACACAGACCGCGACGACGACACAGAGCGCGACGGCGGCGCGGCGGACGACCGGGCGGGTCAACTTCGCCAAGGCCGCCCCCAAGGCGTTCAAGGCGCTGATCAGCCTGGACGCGGCCGCCCGCGAGGGCCTGGACCCGGCCCTGGTGGAGCTGGTGCAGATCCGCTCCTCCCAGCTCAACCACTGCGCGTACTGCCTCCATATGCACACCACCGACGCCCATGAGGCGGGCGAGAGCAAGGAGCGCATCGCCCTGGTGGGGGTCTGGGAGGAGGCCGGTGAGGCCGGGTTCTACACCGAGAAGGAGCAGGCCGCCCTGGCGCTCACCGAGGCGGTCACGCTGCTGCCCGGCGGCGTCCCGGACGAGGTCTACGAGCGGGCCGCCCGGCACTTCGAGGAGCGGGAGCTGGCCCAGCTCATCGCCCTCATCTTCACGATCAACTCCTGGAACCGGATCGCGGTGACCACCCGCAAGGTGCCGGGGCAGAACTGAGAACGCACCGTGGGGAGCGGCGCCGCCGCTCCCCACGGGGGACCCACGCGATCGGGCGATGAGCCGCCGCTTCGGGGCCGCCTCAGCCGGTCAGGCGGGCCATCCACGCCTCGACGTCATCGGCGGTCCGCGGCAGCGCGGCCGACAGCACGCGGTTGCCGTCCTCCGTGACCAGGATGTCGTCCTCGATCCGGACGCCGATGCCCCGGTACTCCTCCGGCACGGTCAGGTCGTCGGGCTGGAAGTACAGCCCCGGCTCGACCGTCAGGCACATACCGGGCTCCAGGGTGCCGTCCACATAGGTCTCGGTGCGGGCCACGGCGCAGTCGTGGACGTCCATGCCGAGCATGTGGCCGGTGCCGTGCAGCGTCCAGCGACGCTGCAGCCCCAGCTCGAGCACCCGCTCCACCGGACCCTCGACCAGGCCCCATTCGACGAGCCTGGTGGCGAGGACGTGCTGGGCGGCGTCATGGAAGTCGCGGTACTTCGCACCCGGCCGGACCGCGGCGATGCCCGCCTCCTGGGCCTCGTAGACCGCCTCGTAGACCTTGCGCTGCAGCGGGCTGTAGGTGCCGTTCACCGGCAGGGTGCGGGTCACATCGGCGGTGTAGAGGGTGGTGGTCTCCACGCCCGCGTCCAGCAGGAGCAGATCGCCGGAGCGGACCGGGCCGTCGTTGCGCACCCAGTGCAGGGTGGTGGCGTGCGGGCCCGCGGCGGCGATGGTGCCGTAGCCGACGTCGTTGCCCTCGACCCGGGCCCGAAGGAAGAACGTTCCTTCGATATAGCGCTCCGATGTCGCCCGCGCCTTGTCCAGAACCTTGACGACGTCCTCGAAGCCGCGGGCCGTCGAGTCGACCGCCGCCTGCAGCTGCCCGATCTCGAACTCGTCCTTGACCAGGCGCTGCTCGCTGAGGAAGACCCGCAGCTCCTCGTCGCGCTCAGCGGTGACCTTGTCGGTCAGCGCGGCCTCCAGACCGGCGTCGTGACCGCGCACGATACGGACCGGGCCGCCGGCGTCCCGGAGCTCGTCGGCCAGCTTGCGGACGTCCCTGGCGGGCAGGCCCAGCCGCTTCTCGGCCTCCGTAAGGCTGAGCCGGCGGCCGACCCACAGCTCGCCCTGGCCGTCCAGCCAGAACTCGCCGTTCTCCCGGTCGGAGCGCGGCAGCAGATACAGCGTCGCGGTGTGGCCGCCGCCCGCCTCGGGCTCCAGCACCAGGACACCGTCCTCGGTCTGGTCGCCGGTGAGGTACGCGTACTCGGTCGAGGCGCGGAAGCTGTAGTCCGTGTCGTTGGAGCGCGTGCGGAGATTGCCCGCGGGGACGACCAGGCGATCGCCGGGGAAGCGCGCGGAGAGCGCGGCGCGGCGGCGGGCGGTGTACGGAGCCTGTGCGAGGGGCTCCAGGTCGTGCTGCTCGGTGTCCGCCCAGCCGGACTTCATGCTCTCGGCGAGCTCGTCGGAAACGCCTGGGTACAGGCCGTTCTTCCGCTGCTTGATGGGCTCCTCGCCTTCCGGGGTCTCCGGGGCTTCGGAAGTGGGCTCCTCGGTCACGTCTTCCTCCTCGAACTGGACCCCTCCCATCGTATGTGCGGGGCCTGACGGCCGGGGAGGGCCGTAGGTGCCGGGCGACCACGGCTCCAGCGTGGGCCGTGGTTCCGCTCGAGTCCCGGCCGTAAGGGGGCCGCCCCGGCTAAGGGGGCCGCTCCGGCCGTAAGGGGGCCGCTCCGGCCGTAAGAGGGCTGCCCAGGCCGTTAAGGAGGCCGTCCCCGCCGTAAGAGGGCCGTCCCCACCGTAAGGAGGCCACGCGTCACTCGACGTGGGCCACGCGCCGGCCGACGGAGGCCACGCGTCAGCCAACCTGGGCCCCGCGTCAGTCGAAGTGCGCCACGAGCAGGACGAGGTCCTCGGTGCCGTCCTCCGAGGGCCGCCCCACGGAGGACGCCGGACCGTCGGGAAGGACCGTACGGAGCACATGGTCGGCGAGGGCGTCCGGGTCGCCGCGGACGCCCTTGGGAGCGCTCGCCGCGGCCGTGTGCAACCGGGTGAAGGCCCGGTCCATCGGCTCACCGGTGCGGTGGAGCAGTCCGTCGCTGTAGAAGAGGAGGGTCTCTCCGGAGGACGGCGCGACCTCCACGCTGGGCGCCTCCCAGCACGAGAGCATCCCCAGCGGCGCGGACAGGGTGGTCTCCACGAACTCGGTGCGCCGCTCCCCGGTGAGCAGCGGCGGGCAGTGCCCGGCCCCGGCCAGCACCACCTTGCGCGTCCCGGGCTCGCAGTAGGCGAAGAGGGCGGTCGCGGAGCGGGCGGGCTCGGTGAGCCGCAGCAGCAGCTCCAGGTCGGACAGCACGGCGACCGGGTCCTCGCCCTCCATCACCGCGTACGCCCGCAGCGAGGCCCGCAGCCGCCCCATCGCGACCACGGCGCTCGGCCCGGAGCCGGAGACCCCGCCCACCGAGAGCCCGAGCGCCCCGTCCGGCAGCGGCAGCGCGTCGTACCAGTCCCCGCCGCCGCGCGGACCGGGGTGGTGGCGGACGGCCAGGCGCACCCCGGGAACGCGGGGCAGCCGGGTGGGCAGCAGCTCCTCCTGGACGGTCGCGACGGCGGCACGGGCGCGGGAGAGCTCGATCAGCCGGGCGATGTGGGCGGCGGCGTACTGGCAGTACAGGCCCACGAGATGGCGCCGGCGCTCGGCGGGCTCGGCGGGTTCGTCGTAGAGCCAGGCGGCTCCGCCGAGCCGCCCGGAGGGGCCGCCGGCGCCCATGGCGGCCGTAAGGCCGGACGCAGGCGCGGCGGCCGCTTCACCCACGTGGCCGGTGCCGGGCGCGCGGGGGGCGTCGGTGACGCCCGTCGTTCCGGGGCCGCCGGGGGCCGGGTGGTCGTGGTCGTGGTCGTCCGAGCCCGCCGGGGAGCCGGTGCCGGTGCCGCCCCCGTCGGCGCCGGGGGCGGGCGCGGGGATGGCGGAAAGGCCGGGCGTGGCGCAGGGGGTGGCGCGGAACGGGTCCAGCGGCACGGCGTAGCTCGCGGCGAAGCCGAGCCGCGCGGCCACCTCGCGGTGGCGCGGGTCGAGGTCGGCCTCACCGGCGATATCGGGGTGGGTCACATCGGCGCGCCGCTCGCCGTCCGGCTCGGGCAGCCCGTCCAGGAGATGGCCGGCGGAGGCGGAGCCGCGCGGGATGGTCTCGATCTGGCCGAGGTCGGCGTGGCCGAGACCGAGCCCCACGGTGACCACCGGTCCGAGCCCGTCGGCCGGTTCGAGCGCCACCAGTCCGCGCCGGGCACCGACCAGGGACGCGCCCGCGCGCAGCAGTTCGCGCAGCGCCTCGTCGAGGGCGTCGGTCCGGACCAGCCGTTCGGTGAGCTCATGAAGGGTGGTGAGGTCCGAGACCCAGCCCGCGAGCCGGTCCTGAACACCGGAGCTGGGCGCGGTCAGGGGTGGTGTGACGGGGTCGGCAGTTTGCGTGGGCGAGGGGAGGGAAGGATCGATTCCAGCCACTTTCGGCGCGTGGGGCGCGTTCATGGCCCGCTGCCTTCACCCGCCGGGTCCGGCTCGCTCAATAGCATCGCAAACCCCCTGTCGTGCTGCGCCGCTACTGTGCCGCTACTGTCTCCAGATGTACACGGAGCGCAGATGCGATGTCCAGCATTGTCCCGGTGGTCTTGTTGGTGTCTGGGGGGAATTGAACTTGGCCGAAAAAAAGTCGTTAGGCTATCCCTTCGAGGTCGACTGACGTCGTTCGACAGCGCGTCGTCTCCACCGCGGCGGGTACACATCGGAGAGGGGCAGGGGCAGTTCGGATCGCCCCGGAACCCCGCGGCCGGTCCAGGCGTCATAGACCACAACGGCCGCGCCCATCCCCGAGTGGCGAGGAAGGCACCAACCGGACGGCGAGCGCCATGCGCACGCCACCCCTCGCCACGTTCCACGCTCGGCCTGCGGCGTGATGCGCTGCCTTGTACGCGCAGTGACTTGTGATCCACCTGCTGTGACGGGCCGAACGATGCCGGACAGCGCCACGTAGTGCTAAGTGAAGTGCCATCTGAAGTGCGATGTAGTGCGACGGACAGCCCTCGGCGTTAACGGAAAGGAACGAGCGCTCATGCGCGAGATCCTCGGAAGGCGACGCAAGTTCTCGCTGCGGCGCGGCGCGCGGTCGCCGCTGCTGCGTGCGGCGCTCACCTGCGCCACCGAGTGGCAGTGGCCCGTGGTCCCCGGCGTCGGGCTCCGGTCCGGCGGCGGCCGGTCGCGGGTATGCGGCTGCCCCGACCCGGAATGTGCGGTTCCGGGTGGACATCCGTTCGACCCTGTTCTCCTCGCCGCCACCACGGACGAGCGCATGGTGCGCTGGTGGTGGGGCAACCGGCCCTCCGCGCCCCTCCTGCTGGCCACCGGCGGCCACGCGCCCTGCGCGGTGAGCCTGCCCGCGGTCGCCGGGGCGCGGGCGCTGGCGTTCTTCGACCGGGCGGGTGTGCGGCTCGGCCCGGTGGTCGCCACGCCCACTCGCTGGTCGCTGCTGGTGGAGCCGTACTCCCTCGAAGACCTCGGCGAGCTGCTGAGTCAGCAGGACTGGGTGCCCAGCTCGCTGCGGTTCCACGGCGAGGGCGGCTATGTGGTGCTGCCGCCGTCGCAGACCGGCTCCGGGCGGGTGCGCTGGGAGCGGCCGCCGCTGCGCCGCTCCGGGCGGCCCTGGCTGCCCCAGGTGGCCACGGTGGTGAACGCGTTGGTCGAGGCCAGCACCAGCGCGCCCGACGGAGGCAGCCGGCTCGCCTACTGAGGCGGGCCCCGGGTGCGGGGGTTCGGGGGCCGCTGAGCGCGGCGGACCGCTGAGCGTGACGCTCGCGGGTGTGTGAGTGCGGGCTCGGAGGCCGGGGAGGCGATTTCCTGGGCTCCGGGCCCGTTTCTGGCTCTGAGCCCGTTCCGGCGGCTCCGGGCCCGGCGTTTCCGTGGGCGCAGGGCGCAGGGCGCAGGGCGCAGGGCGCAGGGCGCAGGGCGCAGGGCGCAGGCACAGGGGTCTGAGGGGCTTCCCGTGCGAGCGAGCCGGTGCCGCGCGCTGTGGGCCCTGGAGCAATTCTCTTACGGGGCCCTGGGGGCGACTCCCGCACCGGGCTTACCCGGCCCTGGGGACAACTCCCTCACCGCGCTCACCGGGCCCGGGAGAGAACTCCCTCACCACGTTTGCCGGGCCCTGGGGGCGACTCCCGCACCGGGCCCGGGAGAAACTCCTTTGCCGCCGCGGGCAGTTGGTCCATACCTACCCCACCGCCTCGCCCCGCCGTCCGGACGCGGACATGGAAGCGCCCGGTCGCTGGCGACGGGGGATGCACCAGCGACCGGGCTTTTAGAACCGTAACAAGAGATCGGCCGATAGCAAATTCGATCGCGGATTTCCGGACGTCGATTTGCAGGGCGTAACAGTGAGTTGTGAGCGGCGTCACGTGCCTCCGCGGCGCCCTCCGGCCGTCCGGGGGACGTCAGCTCAGCGTCACCTGACGGTTGGTGAGACCGCCCCGGGCGCGCCGCTGCTCGGGCGTCAGCGGGGCGTCGGCGGCGAGCGCCTCAGCGAGGCGTTCGGCGAGGTCCACGGCCGGCTTCTCGATGTCCTCGGCGCTCATCCCGCGTGGCAGATCCCACACCGGCACCGTGAGCCCATGGGCCCGGAAGGAGCCCACCAGCCGGGTGTTCTCGCCGAGCGAGGAGGCCCCCGCGGCGTGCAGCCGGGCGAGCGCGTCCAGCAGCTTCTCCTCGGGGTGGGACATCACCCAGCGCAGGTGGTTCTTCTCCGGCGTCTGGCACCAGTAGGCCGCCTCCACGCCGGTGAGCCGGGCGGTGGGGATCGCGGCCGCGTTGGCCCGTTCCAGGGACGCGGCGACCTCTCCGGTCGCGTTCGCGGCGTCCTCGAGCCAGAACTCGAACCCCTCGTGCAGGGTCGGCGAGAAAGTGCCCTTCGGGTCGAGCAGATCCTGCAGCCGCGGACCGTCGCCCGGAGCCCGCTCGGCGGCCACCGGGGTGCCCGGCTCGGCGGTCAGCGCGCGGCGCAGGGTGTCGGCCAGGTCGCGGCTGATGTCGCCGGAGGGCGTGTCGTTCTGGAGGCCGAGCAGCACGGTGCCGTTGTCGCGGCGCAGCGCGGGCCACGCCATGGGCAGCACGGTCGCCAGGGTGACCGACGGAACCCCCTCGGGCAGCCCCTCGGCGAGGGTCAGCTCGACGGTGGCGGCGGGCACCAGCTCGCGCAGGGCCACCCAGTCGCATTCGCCGGGGAGCCCCTCGAAGGGGCGCTGCACCAGCTCGGTGACGGCGTGTGCGGCTTCCCTGCCGTGACAGGCTTTGTAGCGACGGCCCGAACCGCACGGGCAGGGCTCCCGCGCGCCCACCACGGGGATCTCGCCGTTGGCGACCCGTGGGCCTGTGGCCTTCGTCTGGGGGCGGCGCTTCTTGGCCATGGTGAGGCTGTCTCCCGATCGTGCGGCTCAGGGCTTGCTCGTACGCCCGTGACGGTCTGCGTACGGCCGCGGCGATGCTCTCCTTACGGCGCGTACGACTGGTACGGGCGCGAGCCTAGCCCTTTGGCCGAACCGCGTCGGCTCCCTGAGCCGCGTCGGCTACGCGAGCTCGTCCAGATCGGCGAAGTCCAGCTCGCGATCGAAATCGGGGTCGATGTTCGCCTCGATATTCGAGCCGAGGCCCGGACGCAGTCCGGAAGCCAGTTCCGCACCCAGGCGGGGGTTCAGCTCCGGGGAGAGATCCGAGGGAATCGTGACGCGGTGGGCGAATTCGTCGTCGGACGGGAGAAGGGCCCATACGGTGACTTCGCCGATGCCGTCCCGCACGCCCCATTCCTCGGCCAGCGACGTGATGATGTTCAGCCCGCGGCCGCCGCGTGCGGTCACCGACGGATTGGCCGGAAGTGGCCTTGTGGGTCCGCCACCATCCGTCACTTCGACCGTCAGCCGGTCGTCCTCGTCGACGGTCCATGCAGCCCGGACCGTGCCGCCACCATGGTCGGAACGCCAGGGGCGGCCATGCCGCCATGCGTTGCTGAGCAGTTCTGAAAGGATCAATACAGCGTCGTCTATGACCGAATCCGATACCCCAGTCCTGCCCAAATCGATGCGCATCCGCTGTCTTGCCGCGCGGACGCCCGCAGGACCATGGGGTACGGCCATGGTCGACGACGTCGGCACCTGCCGTGCCACCACCAACGCCACCCCCGAGACCTCCTTAGCCCCACGCCACGGGATGAATGCCCCGCGGTGCTGGAGCGGAAACCGGCCAAGTGGCATCGCGTGACGCACTCGTCACGATCGAATACGTACCGAACGCGCCGGTGCACGCCTTGTAATGCCCATTATGAGCGTCCGAGTTGGGACAGTACCTGTTTGGGGCGATTGGTGATCAGCGCGTCAACGCCCAGGCGGACGCACAATTCGACGTCCTCCGGTTCATCGACGGTCCAGACGTGCACTCGGTGCCCCTCGCGCTGCAGCCGTGCCACATAGCCCGGGTGGTTCCGTACGATCCGGATGCTCGGCCCCGCGATCCGCACCCCGACCGGCAGCTGCCCGTCCCGGTGGCGCGGCAGTATGAACTGCATCAGGTAGACGGTGGGGATGGCGGGGGCTCCGGCGTGGATCCGGTGCAGGGAGCGCGCTGAGAAGCTCATCACACGGATGGGTGAACGTTCGCCGGGCGGCGGCACGTCCAGGCCGAAGCGGCGCAGCAGCGCGAGCAGCCGGTCCTCCACCTGGCCCGCCCACCGGGTGGGGTGCTTGGTTTCGATCGCCAGTTCGATCCGGCGTCCGGCGTCCGCGACGAGGCCCAGGAGCCGTTCCAGGGTGAGGACGGAGACGCTGTCCCGGCTGTCGCGGTCCGGCTCCTCCCGGTCGGTGGCCCGGCCCTTCCAGGAGCCGAAGTCCAGGGCCGCCAGATCGGACAGCTCCAGCGCCGAGACCGCGCCCCGGCCGTTGGAGGTGCGGTCGATGCGGCGGTCGTGCACACAGACGAGATGCCCGTCGGCGGTCAGCCGGACATCGCACTCCAGGGCGTCGGCACCGTCCTCGATTGCCTTACGGTAGGCGGCCAGGGTGTGCTCCGGGGCGTCCTCGGAGGCCCCGCGGTGGGCGACGACGGAGACGGTGTGAGGCCAGGGGCGGCTGTCCCGGGCAGGGCGCGCATAGGTCACCGCGTTATGGTGCCACCGCCCGGTGTGGGCCGGTGGACTCGGCCCCTCCGTTCGTTCGCACGGAATGGCGGTAGGGCGAATTGTCCGGGATAAAGGGTGGTAGTCCGCGGGGCTGTCGCTCCTTACGGCGGTCTGACGCGCTGTGGGAAAAGCTGACGACGGTAAGACGTATCGGTAAGACGTACACGTGGGCCGTCGAGGAAATCTGTCGTGCACCTGAGGAGAGAGCTGTGAGCACCGAGAACGAGGGCTCTGCCGTTCCGCCCGCGCCCGGGCCGCATCCGGCCCCTCCAGCGCCGCACCCGAACCCGGCGGTGCCGCCCGCGCCGGATTACGAGCCGACCGCGGGCACGCGGCCGGGCGCACCGGACGGGCCCATAGGCACCCCCGACGCCGCAGGGTCGCCGGGAGCCCCCGGCCCCGCGCCGTCGGCGCCCCCCGCCCAGCCCCCGTCGACGCCCCCGCCCGCTCCCGCGGCCGTCCCGGCGTCGGCCGGCGCGGGCGACGGGTCAGGCGGCGGCGCGTCCGGCGCCCCGGGCCCCGGCCCGGACGGCGGGCAGCCCAGCCCGTGGTGGTCGGCCGAGGGCGGACAGCCGCACGGCGACCAGGGCGACGGGCAGGGCGGCTCCGGCGGACCGTGGGGGACCGCTCCCGTGCCGCCGCCCTCCAGCCCGTTCGAGCGCAAGCCCCGCGGGCTGGTCGCCGCCGTGCTGGCCGCCGTCCTGGTCGCGGGCGGCATCGGCGGCGGCATCGGCTTCTGGGCCGCCGACCGGGAGAGCGACAGCGGCGACACCACCACCGTCTCCGCCTACGGCAACCCCAAGACCGAGAGCCGCGCGCCCGGCTCGGTGTCGAGCATCGCCAACAAGACCCTGCCCAGCGTCGTCACCATCGAGGCCCAGGGCAACAACGGCGAGAGCGGCACCGGCACCGGCTTCGTCTACGACAAGCAGGGCCACATCCTCACCAACAACCACGTCGTCGCCTCGGCCGCCGACAACGGCAAGCTGACCGCCACCTTCTCCAACGGCAAGCGGTACACCGCCCAGGTCGTCGGCCGTGCCCAGGGCTACGACGTCGCCGTGGTCAAGCTCAAGAACGCCGCGGACGCCAAGCTCGACCCGCTTCCGCTCGGCAACTCCGACCGGGTCGCCGTGGGCGACGCCACCGTCGCCATCGGCGCCCCCTTCGGCCTCTCCGGCACCGTCACCACCGGCATCGTGAGCGCCAAGAACCGCCCGGTCGCCTCCAGCGACGGAGGCAGCGGCAACGCCTCGTACATGAGCGCCCTCCAGACCGACGCCTCCATCAACCCGGGCAACTCCGGCGGCCCGCTGCTCAATGCGGACGGCGGCGTTATCGGCATCAACTCCGCCATCCAGTCCGCCGGCAACGGCAGCGGCCTCGGCGAGTCCCAGCAGTCCGGCAGCATCGGCCTCGGCTTCGCGATCCCGATCAACCAGGCCAAGAACGTCGCCGAGCAGCTGATCAAGACGGGCCAGCCCGTCTACCCGGTCATCGAGGCCACGGTCAACATGAAGGACTCCACCAGCGGCGCCACCATCGCCTCCAACGGCGCCGGCGGCAGCCCCGCCGTCGTCCCCGGCGGCCCGGCCGACAAGGCCGGCCTCAAGTCCGGCGACGTGATCACCAAGCTCGACGACACGGTCATCGACAGCGGCCCCACCCTCATCAGCGAGATCTGGACCCACCAGCCGGGCGACAAGGTCACCCTCACCTACAAGCGCGGCGACAAGGTGTCCAAGGTGGACGTCACCTTGGGGAAGCGCAAGGGTGACAGCTGACGCGCTAGGCTGATCCCCGCGCCATCACGAATGGCGCGGGGAGGCTTGCCCGAGCGGCCTAAGGGAACGGTCTTGAAAACCGTCGTGGCAGCGATGTCACCGAGGGTTCAAATCCCTCAGCCTCCGCAGTGTTTACGGCCCCTGACCAGGCAAGACGGTCGGGGGCCGTCGCCATGCGCACTACCCGCCGGAGACCGCCGTTCCCCATGTTTCCCCGACCGATCGGGCACGGCAGGGGCACGGCCGAACATCGGCTGAATAGGCCCCACGCAGACTACCGATTGATCGGAATCTCGTACACGATCTCGCAGTGAGCGGCGGGTACGACGATGTCCGCCGTCTCCACGGGCCGCCCCTGGTCGCTGTAGTACGTCCGCCGGATGTGCGTGACGAGCGCGGTCTTCTGAATCCCGAGAAGCGACGCCTCCTCGGCGGTCGCCTGCCTCGGCTCCGGCTGCTCCACGGCATGGCTGACGGTGATTCCGATAACGGCCATACGATTCACGACGCCCGCCCCGGCGTGCGGCCCTCCCTCGGGGAGGACGACGAGCGTGCCGGCCGTGAGGTCGTACGGCTCCCAACTCGTCGAGAGCTGCACGGGCCTGCCGTCGGCCAGGAACTCGTACGACGTCCGGACGCACAACTCGCCCTCGGCGATGCCCAGTCGCGCCGCGATCTCCGCCGGGGCGGGAACCTTGGCATCGGTCCGGCTCTCCCAGTCGCCGTGCTTGCCGACTGCCCTCATGTCCGCGCGGAACGGCGACCCTTCAGGCTGCTCGCGCGCTGACGACCGGACAACCCGCACCCGCTTTCGGGGCTCGGCGACGTAGGTACCCGATCCGGCTCGGCCCTCCAGCACACCCTGGGAGATCAGCAACTCCTGCGCCCGGCGGACCACGTTCTCGCCCACCCCGCACTCCTGGCCGATCTGGGCGCGGGACGGCAGACGGTCCCCCGGCTCCCACACATGCTCCGCGATCCGCCGCCGGAGTTCGTCGGCGATGCGGAGATAGGGCGGCTGCTCAGACATATGGAAAATCTAGTCCACTAGCTCTAATCTAGTTAACTAGCTTCACTGAAAGTGATCTCCGGTTGACGGAGGCTGCCCTGTGCCCGCTTCGGGAGTAAGCGCGGCGGCCATCGCCGCCCGGCTGTCCGCCGTCGGGCTCCCCACGCGCGTGGAGGAGCACGCCCGATTCACATCGGTCGAAGCGGAGGTGCCGGAATCACTCTCCGCCGAGTCATGGAAGGAGGTCCTGGCGGCGCTGGCCGAGGCCGATCGGTTCGGGCTCCTCGCCACCTGCCGGAACGGCCGCACTCTCCGGGCGGTCGTAAACAAGCCGGTCCCCACGACGGGCGATGTCGGGGGACCGAGCCATCAGCGATAGGAGCTGATTCAGCGTGCTCAACCGTATCCGCCGCGCTGCTTCCCTCACCAGGGCGCGGCACGTCTCCAAGGGCAGGCACCGCCGCCCCTCAACGCCCTCCCGACCGCCGGTCGCTCCCGCCGCGTCTGCGCCCGCAGACGAACCGACGGCCGTCCTGAGCCGGGCCTCCGACCGGGCGGGGCACCGCTACTCGCTCACGGCCGAGGAAACCGCGCTCGTCCGCCCGTACGTGCTGGCCTGGGAAAGGCGCCCACGACGGCACCCGACGGTTGTCGTCGCTCCCCATCTGCCGACTGCGGCCCGGTCGGCTCTCCTGAGGGCCAGCTGATGCGCTCTCGACGGCACACCCACAGTCCGGCCGCCCCCTACCGCTCGCCTGCCTGCCGGATCGGCACACACGACCCTTGCACGGAGTCCTCCCCAACTTCGGCGCCGGTGGACGTGCCGTTGATCTACGAGGCGTGCGCATGCCCGTGTCACTCGGCGTCTGACCAGGCCCGACCAGCAGAGGCGAAGCAATGAGCGGCAGGGCACCCGGCGGCGCGCCGACATCCAGTAGCGAGACCCACCGAGAGGCAGATGCAGGGATGACGGCACATCACGAACTGAGGCTTCTCCCGTGGGCGGGGCCAGAGGGCAAGCCGTGCTACCTGGACACCGATGACCGGGAAGGCTACGTGTCCCGCTTGGCGGACCATATCGAGTCGGTGCAACTCGGGATGGCGGCCGAACTGCTGGAGCAGTCAGTTCAGGTACTCGATGATGAGACCGAAGATGCGGAGAAACTGAGGCTCGTCGCCGCGCAGTTGGCAGGCGCACTGCGGGACGTGCTGTGCGTGGCGACCAGCCGCGGGCACCGTTTGGTAACGCCTGAGTAGCACCCTCAAGGGAACGCCTGGTCGACTTGCCACGGCGGGTACTGGCTGGCAGTCAGGGCAGTACAGCAGGGAGTCTCGGATACCTTCCGAGACTCCCTGCTTTTCTCTTGGCGATGCACGGTCGGCCGATCGCTTTCGCCCTAGCCTTGCTCCCCCTGTCCACCTCGACTCTGCTGGTGTCGCGCCCTCTCTCTGAGCAAGAAGGGGACCTGAGCTTGGGGAGCTTGGGTGCTTCAGGGCTGGTCGCGTGGCTGACCTGGAGCGGAGTGGGGTTGGGCAGACGTCGACTTCTGTCCTGGTCCCCGGTGTCCCCCGTGGTCCTCGCACGTGAGGCCGGAAGTACGGACGGTCCACGGATCGCGGTCAGCGGTGTTCGATTCCCAGACGGGCGATCGCAGCCCCCTCCGGCCCTGGGCTCCTGAACCCCAGTCATGCGCTCGGCGAGTACAGTAGGGCGAAGGATTAACTACCGTCAGAAAATTGGGTACTTAGAGGCGTGACCGGGCGAGGGTACAGAGGGTGAGCGAGGAGGACCTTCGCCGCAGGGGTCTACCGGCAAGCGCGCTGAAGGAACGCGTCAGCTACATGACGCTCGGCCTTCTGGCTGCTGGGGCGGGCTGCTTCCTCAGCGATCCTCAGCTGGACTATGACTGCCTAGACGTGACAGTCATCGGCTCCGGTCCACACCAGCGCCGACGTCCTCGCTTCGATGTGCAGATCAAGGCGAGCAGCGTGGGTGGCGCAGCGCGCGCCCGGGCAGGTGGAGACTTCTCGATCTCACTGCCGCGTGACCAGTACGAGAACCTGCGGGCGCCAGCATTCCTGCCGATCAAGTTCGTGGCTCACATCTTCCCACGGGGCACCGAGATCCCTCGGGTCGTCACCCAGGGCGATCGCATGATGCTCGATGGCATCATGCTTAGGTCTGACCCTCGTGAGTGGCGCCCGCTGCCCTCAGGACAAGAGTCCGGGGCAGTGCATCTTCGCCGCGAGGACGTATTCGATATCGAGTACATCAAAAGCGAGATCAAAATTCTTGGTGATGGAGGTGGGTGGTGAATCAGAATTCGATGGATGATTTCTACACCCTCGCTTCAATCATTCCTCCAGATCAGGTGTCCCAGTACCTGCACGCCCAAGGCTGGGATCTGTTTGATAGTCGAGATGGCCTTCTAGAAGAATGGGCTGAGCCGACGGCGCCGGAAGGGGAATCCGAGTCCGAGATTCACCTACTGCCCATGAATGTAACATACCGAGACTTCAGGCGCAGGTTCGTCGAGTTCCTCGCGGCAGTTGCCAATTACTATGAAATTGATGCCGCCGAACTGTCTCATCGCATTCGTGTCGAAAGCGCTGACGTACTTCTTTTTCGCCTTTCTCACGATGACGATCACAGTGATTCCGTAGGCATTGACGAAGCCAATGGCGTTTTGCGTGTAGCCCAACGGATGCTGGCAATGTCTGCGCGCTATACCGCCAGCCCAGGTAAAGAGTTCACTGGACGAATGCGGCCAGAGGCTCGAGAGTACGTCGCAAAGCATGTATCACTCGGGCACACACGGAAGGGGAGCTTTATTTTCCCCATCCTTTCTGGTCCACGGAGCGGCAGAGGCCCAGGGGCTCTATTTGCGCGTCGAGTGATGGAAAATCTCGCCGTCGGTCTTCATCGAGTTCAATCGCTTCCTGACGCCGCCTATCCTGCGGTATCGGATGAATTCGCACCCCTAGTGATTGCGCTAGCCGATTCGCTGCAGGCATTCTCTAAGGTTCCAGGATTCCAACTCGTTGACATTTCTTTCAGGTGGGCGTCGGGGCGTAAAATTACTCGCGGCATCCCTGATCGGCCGATCACGCTTGAGTCTGAAATTATTGATCGCATCGCTCTGTCTGGAACTAGGGCAAGGGAATTTCTACAAAGCCGACTTGGTGATAGCAATCGCTTTGAGTTGATGGCGACTAGGAGAATGGCTGATCGTCCTGCGCCCGCTCCATCCTTGCCACCTGCGGAAACCGTAGAAATTAGCGGTCAGGTCGTCGCACTTCAGATCGATGACAGACGGATAGAAGACTGGGGGAGTCGGTATTCATTTGTCCTTCGCTCGGAAAGCCGCGATGAAATTTTTGACGTGCAAATTCCAGTCAGTGAAAGTGATTACTATGCGGCGGTCGAGGCCCGTAACAGTGGGGTAACTACGACTGCTGTGGGCGTCTTGTCGAGAACTGGCAACGGTATCCTTCTGGAAGGTGAGGTCGCTTTCGGTGGCCAGCGGAGGCGATGAAGGCAATGTGATCCGCAGCCTGAATGAGAGCCACGAATATGCAGCTCTCGGCGCCAGAACAATCTCTGCCGCAGCGCCGTAGCGGGGAGAAATTCTTCTCTTCAAGATTATTGTGTGGCAGGCGGTATCTCAATGGATGAGTCGGGGCATGTCTTCTTGCCCTGGGTCTTGCCGGGGATCTTGGTGAGCTGGGTTTTTGCTGGCCAGGGTGACGTTAGTGAGCACCCGAGGGGTCGTCATTGGTCGTCGTTGGCCACTGGCGAGCGAGCGGCCTCGGACGGCCCAGGGACGGCCCAAGTCTTGCGATAGACCCTGCGCGATTGGGGCATCCCAGCGGCAGAACTAGGTGGTTGCCCCCGGCATCGACGGCAGTACCAGTTGACCCGCCGTGAGCGGCCCTGGATGAGACGGAGCGATGTCAGGGGCTACCGGGCGGGAGCGGTGACGGCACTGGGGTTGCTCGACCTGGCTTGGTCGCTTCCGGTTGCGTATCTGAGCAGGCACTCGACGGGTCGACAATCGAGACAGTCTGAGTAGGCTTGATCGCGAACCGTGCCGTTGCCGCCTGATAGGACGCTGGAGCGACAGTGGGCAATCCCGATGTACCGCCGCCAGAGGTCCCTGGCCAACCCTTATGGTCGCCGTTTGACGAATACCTCTGGCACTCATGCGACATCCTCGCCGATGTTCTCGAAGGGCAAGTGGCCCGCCGACCAGTTGCGGCCACGACCGCACGACTGCAACACGGAGATCGTGCACTTGCTGTTGGGCTGGGACAACGTCTGACTTGGAGAGCCCTCGGTAGCGGTAGGTACACACACAACAACGTCGCTGCCGTTGGCAGCCCTGGCTTTGTGATCGGTTCCTTGGTGGGCTCTGCGATCGGGAACTCCGCTCGCCGTCGTCAGGCAGCGCGTGATGCCCAGCCACGGTGGATAGCGGACGGGGCAGGCGAAGTCACGCTCACGCTGCAAAGGCTCCACTTCGCACACACTGCCGAACTCGACCTCGACTGGCGGGCGTTGAGTTCCATCGATCTTGTAGCCGCTGATGTTTTCCAGACGAGCTTCGTCAACACTCGCGGTTCCCAGGCGACGATTCGTGTGCAGACGCCGTGGGCGTCGCTTGCCTTCGCCCTAGCTGCGATCACCGCGTTCCCGGCCCATCCGCGTTTGCTCACCCGCAGCTGGCTTCCTCCAGACTTCGGGCAACGGTGTGCCCGAGTAGGCCGTCCATGCCGGCCGGCTGCGCATCTCGCACTCCGGGCAAGCGGCACGTAGCAAAGTCAGTGCTGGCGCTCCCTTTGGTGCCATCGCCCCCAAGACGACACAGAACAGAGCGCTCAGAAGACGGCAGGACCTGCCCAGCAGGAGCTATGGGCTTGGGAATCACGGGGCCTGGCAGACGGAAAACCGACTGTGACCTGGGGAAACGGGGGCTTGGCAAGGGCCTGGCAGGTGTCCTTGAAGTCTGTGATTGACCGTGGTTTACCGACCGATCTGGCACGGATCTGGCACGCTCTTCTCCGCTGACAACTGAAAAAATCGTGTGCATCTTCATCGTCGATGTCAGTGCTGTGGCCGACGAGCGGGGGCTACATGCACGGCACCCCCGGCGCCAGCAGCAGTACAGGCCCTAGTTCCTCGCTGAGCCTCCTTGATCGAACTACCATCCCGGCCTGCGAGGGTCGAATTGGAGACCCGCTATTCAGCGAGAAATATCTGCCTGGAAGTTGCAGATGTGATGATGCGGGTCAAGTCCTTCATGAACTGCTCGCACTTTACCGTGTGCGCCTTGAACATTCCCGAAGATATCCGATCTTTGCGACTTCCGTGCGCGATATCATTGCGAGCATTCTTGACGAACTCGATAGAGCTGTACTGGGCTCGAGAGACTTCATCCATAGGAATAGCTAGCATGTAAAGGCATCGACGCAGCACATCGCGCCCAAGATTCATTTCCATTGATATGGCCGTCTCGGCGGAGATCTCCAAATGGCCGGCCGTCAACTCGTTGAGACGCTGAAGGAAAGACACATGGTTGCGAGCACGCCGGGTCAGTTTCCCCTCTTCCTCTTCCTCATCCTCATTTTCACCCTTGTTCTTCCTAAGGGCGTCAAACTCGGGTCCAAGCGCAGCTGCGAGGAGTTGAGGTTTCAGTTGAACCGCATTCACCTTACGTGAATTAACTACTGAGACGTACAGAGAGAAGGCGTTACGGGTGAAACCTTCAAGATGCGCATACTGCATGACGAGAATTGCCCGCATTGACGAAGCAGACCATTCTGATTCTATGTCACTCCCAAGCAGTCTATTACGCAGATGCCTCAGCTCGTCGAGCCGCCAAGCAAGATCTTCCTCGAGTTGGGCTCTAAGCTCCGCAACATTCAACTCAGTGCTCCAGCGAAGCGATCGGCGAAGTAACGGACCCTAGCTCGGTAGGGAATCCGGTCGTTCTTCCCCCCACCAGTGGCTCGCAAAAATACAGGGTCAGCCTTTCCCGTGCGGACAACCTCTGCAAGCTCAATCATCTGTTCGGGGTTTTCGGGATCCACTCTATCAATCACGCTTTGCAAGCCAATGGCGATACCCTCGAAGTGGAAAACAGAAAACTGCCCCCGCACTTGGTGCTTACGCGGATCATAGCTTCCGAATATCTTGGATCCGTAGTCGAGAATATCCGACACCCGCTTGATTACCAAAAATGTCTTCTCGAAAACTTCTCGCTCTCGGGTGAAATGAAATTCGGTTGGATCTCTCTCGTCAGACACGGCTTCCATGTACTCTGTCAGGAAGTCCGCAACCTCATGCTTGTACTCGTCCCCCTTGTTTTTCAGGGCGAAGAAGCGAAGTACGAGCTCTTGGTCGAACTTGCGAAGAATTGCATTATCATTTACGGATTCGATGCAGTCCTTGAAGTTCTCGTTCTCGCTAAGTTCGACAATGAACTGATTGAAGTCGTTCGAAAGTAGCCGGATGGTGGCATTTCGTACCTCTTGTTCAGTCAGTCGCTCGCCTCCCGTGTTCAGGCGCTTGAACATGTAATAGCGCAGCCGAGGGTCGCTCTCTTTGCGGAGAATTTCAGCCCGGACATAGCTTCGCTTAAGCTTGATTTCTAGCGCACGTGGAAGATCCCGGTAAGTGTGGCCGTTCAATTCTTCGACAATGTCGCAGTCGGACAAGACCAGCGGGGGGAGCACTTTGCCGTCGATCTTCAGCTGTCCGCGGAAGTGCAGGTAGGACGAGAATCTTTGGAGGCCGTCGATTAGCTCGTAGATCCGATCGTCGCGCTCGATGAGAAAAATCGGCGGGATCGGCAACTCAAGAAGCAGCGACTCGATGAACCGTGCCTGAGCGCCTTCAGACCACCGGAACATGCGTTGAAAATCTGGGTCAATGATGAGCTCATTGTCTGTATACATGTCTGCGAGCTCATTAAAGGAGAAGTCCAAGCTTTGGGTGCGGATGGCTGAGATTTTCTCATCCACCGCCTCGATCATCTCGCCGGGCGAAGACGAGTCTTTGTCAGTCATGCTTCCGCCTCGTGAAGGTGATGACGCTTTCCGACACATCGCCCTTCTTGTACGCTCGCGCCGATGTGTTGAGGGTAGTGAGCAATCTTTTAACAGGGAACATTTCATGCTCCTGCAATTCCCAGCCGTACCTTTTTGCCTCTTCGATGCAGATTTCAGCAAGTGGCACCAGGACGTCCTTGTAGTAGGAGTCCTGGACAACGAGATGCATTTCTGCACCAGGTTTGGAGACTCGCGCAGATTCGCGCAGACCAGAATTCAGATCGTTCAGATACTGTTTAGCTTGCTTCATGTAGTAGCTCGACGATGCCTTGCTTGCATGTTGACTGATGTCACTCAGCAGGGCCTCAGCCATGGGTCCCAGGAGGCTCGGTGTCATCGACGCTTGCCGAGTCAAGGTGGTGCCCATCAGTGCTTTTCTCAACGTCTTCTCGGAGAAGACATCAATACCCAGCACTGCCAATTCTCGCGCATAAGCTACGGCATAGTCGATTCGGGTCAGATAGGGAGGTGAAGTGACTATGATGTCAATCGAATTGGTGGCCAGAGGAAGCGCCGCAGAGTCAGCTGTAAGGAGAGAAACCGAAGCGGACGTCCTGGGAACAGAGCTCAATCGACTAGCGAGGAAAACCTGCTCGGAAAAAAATGCCTCGTCAATTTCCGAATGGGTGAAGCAAAGTCGCTCTTCATTCTCGCTAGCTCGCTTTACCCACGTCGGGTTGCTGCCTTCGAAGTGTTTCGTTAGTGAGCGGACAGCCCGGAATGCAGCTACGAGGCCCATTGTGCGGTTCGAGGGGCTAGCATGCTCTAGGTGAGAAGTCCACGCCCGAATGCGCGCTGTGGTGATATCGTCGAACCAGTAGTTCAATGGATCGTTCTGAGTACGAGCTGAGGCACGGATACGCAGAGATGAAAATCTAATAGGTTCAACATTCATTGGAACCTTGCATCGAAGCTGTGCGACGACGCTTGCAACGGGATTGCGGTCCAGGCCGACAACGCTGTGCCCTAGGGTGTTCGCCGCGAGTGTTGTCGTTCCGCTGCCGTTCCACGGATCCAACACCGTCAGGACGCCTTTAAGTTGCGTATTGCTGATGCAGCTTGTAGCCCAATCGAACGAGAACCCAGCGTAATATGGGAAAGCGTCGGCTAGCCCTGCCGTCTCGACCGCCGGCCGTTTAGGGGAAAGGACGCGTCGGGCCCCGTTGCCATTTCCTCCGTCGTGCACAGGAAGGGGTAGGGCTTCCTGAAGGGCGCTGAGGATAGGGCTCCGGCCGGGGACGTCCACTGTCCTTCTCTCTGTCACTTGGGTTGGTGCGCTCGCGTTCGTGGTCACACGGCTGTTTGTGGTCGCCTAGCTGGTCTCCACGCGCCGTAACTGCCACGAGCAGACCATGCTATGGGGCCTGCGGAGCCCAGTCGACCAGCGAGTGCGGTCCGGCAAGCCGCGGCGTAGGTTGGCAGAGCGGCCTTGAGCGGGAGCTGCCATGGTGCGAGAGATCGGGGACCGTAAGCTTCCCGCGACTCGGGCAGCCTCTGAACCTGCGACACCCGCTTTAGGAGCGAGGTAGGCCGAACTGGGGACTCACTTGCGTGTTCGCCACTTGGGTGGGGAGCGGTTCGACTGCCCGTAGTGGTCCGCTGTTCCCCGTGGTTCCCCGCTGGATCTGGCACGCTTGCTCCTGCCCCCGCCTCCGCCTTCACCGCCCCCTAACCACACTCCACCCCGGCTCCCATCCCGTCTGCCGTCGACCCGCACACCGTGGAGCGGGCGTGGTTCCTGGCGTCCAGGTGGAGCGCGCCACTGTACGAACGACCTGGACGCCAGGGGCCGCGCCCGCTCGGCTCTGCCTGGGTCGACGGCAGACGGGAGGGGAGCTCCCCGCGCACGCCACCGATGACTGGCACTCGCGTATGGCGCCCCGTCCATCCCGGAGCCTGAGCGCCCCCGCCGGAGGCATCAATCTCTAAGGGCAAGCGGCTGATTGCTGTGTGCGCGGCACGGGCGGCGGCCGGGCTGGAGCGGGGCGGAGACAGGAGCGCAGGCCCGGCCGGGGGCCGGGCCGCGCGCGGCGAGCGGAGCGAGCCGCCTTGATCAAGTAGGGAAAGTTCTACCGCGCTCTGGTTGGTCGTCTTGGTCGGTCGGTGCCTACTCACGTGAGTAGCACGCAGATACCCTGCTCGTAGATACACGTGCAACTAAAATCAACGACGGCAGGAGCGTGCTGACCGGATGGGACCGAAGTCGGAGCGGGTCTATCTCACGATTCGCGAGTGGATCGCTGCGGGCAAGTACTCGCCAGGTTCCAAGCTCCCGTCCGAGCGCACCCTGTCGGAGGGCCTGGAGATCGGCCGTACGGCCCTGCGTCAGGTGCTGGCCAAGCTCGTTGCTGAGGGCGTCGTCGAGGTCCACGGCCGTAGCTCCTACCGGGTGCCGGATCGGTCAGTGACCACCGAAGCGCCGACGGACGTCGAGCCCTGGAAGATCCACGGTGAGCGGACGGTGTACGACAACCGATGGGTGAAGCTGAACCTCGTCGACGTTGAACCGCCCGGCGTGAAACGCTTCGAGCACCATGTCGTCAAGCTCCACCATGTGGCCATCGCCGCCGTGATCGATGACCAGGACCGGGTGCTCATGATGTGGCGGTACCGCTTCGTCCCTGACTCCTTCGGCTGGGAGCTGCCGGGCGGCATCGTCGATCCGGGGGAGGAACCCCTTCAGGCGGCCTTGCGTGAAGTCGAGGAAGAGACCGGCTGGCGGCCGGATGCCTTGGAGCATGTGGTCACCTACCAGCCCATGGTCGGCATGGTCGACTCGCCGCATGAAATCTTCGTCGGTCATGGGGCGAAGCTGGTCGGTGAGCCGACCGATTTGGAAGAGGCCGGGCACATCGCCTGGGTGCCTCTGTCCGACGTTCCCGGGCTGATGGCTCGTGGTGAGCTGATGGGGTCCGGCACCCTAGTCGCCCTCCTTCATGTGCTCGCTTCGCGGGGTGCCGGCGCGTCGCCTACAAGCGCTGCGTGAGCTGTTCGATCCGGCGCCTGTGACGCACTGACCTGGTGCGACTAGCCACCAGTTGGGCTTGCCGCAGGTGCTTCTGCGCCTGGTCGTGCTCGCCGCGGGCCAGGTGGGCCTGGGCCAAGTCGCAGTGGAGCCCCGCCGATGGCCTGATGAACGTGGGGTCGGTCGTTTCCAGCGCGGCGTACAGGCTGTCAACTGCTTCGGCGTCGCCAATCAGGGCGAGGGCGTTTCCGCGCCACCTGGTGAGGTGGCCTTCGTTGAGGAAGATGCTCAGCATGTCCGGATCGCGGGCGTCTTCTCCTGCGGGCAGGTGTCGCATCGCAAGCTCAAGAGCCTGTCGACACTCGTTCTGAAGCCCAGCTCGGGCGCAGATCTCCGCCTCGGCTGCGTACAGCCAAGCCCTGAGACGCGGAGACATGCTCTTTCCGCCGAGCCGTTGCGCATCTCGGACCAGATGTACCGCCATCTCAGGACGTCCGGCGTCGCAGAGCACGTATGCCTGTTCGGCGGTGGCGTGGGCGAGGTACATGGGCTCCTCGGCCTCCTGGGCGGCGCGTTTCCCCAGCTCGTAGTGACGCCAGGCTCGATCCGCGGCTCCGACGTCGAGGGCCTGCCAGGCAGCCAAGGTGGCTGCTCCGGCCAGAGCCAGAGCGACTGGGCGTCGGGTCTCCGGGAGTACCGCGAAGGTGAGGGCGTCCTCCAGCCGCGTCAGGTGGGCGGTCATCTGGTCGACCAGGCTTGCGGCGCCCATCTGCCGGTCAATGGTCCGGAGCAGTTCGGTCTGGTCCATGAACGTCTTGACCATGGTCAGGCTGACGTTCTTGGCCTCGTCGATCCGCCCTATCAGCTCGTCGTACCCGTCGGCCGTGGCGAGTGCCAGCGGCGACTGTGATCTGCCCGCCAGTTCATCGTCGGTGATCCCGAGCAGCGCGCGGAGGATCTTGGCGTAGTGGCTGGAGATCGTCCGTCGGCCGTTCTCCCACTCCGAGACGTACACTCGCAAATTCGCGGTTGAGGCGACGGTGAGCATGTGCTGGCGCGCATGGCGTTCGATCTCCCGCACAAGACGCTCTTGTGACCATGCCCGTGCCGTCCTCGCTGCTTTGAGTCCACTCATCGCGTACTGCCGCTCCGCGTTGGGGTGTTGAGCCGTAACAGCAGCATGCCTTACATCGGCCCAGGTCGGCAGGGGTTAACGGGTCTGCTGTTAACCCCTTTTGGCTACTGGATCGTTGCTCGACGCGCTTACCTGGAACTGTCGCAGTCAGGCGAGTTGAGATGCCGGGCCAGCGACGGCGCTTGACATCTGATGCGCACCAGATGCAACCTTCTGGTGCGCACCAGTTGGAAGCGCAAACGCTCCGCAGGTTTGCTGCGGCATTCAATCAACGTTCAGGAGCGGCGACCCACCGCCAAGCAAGTACGCCGCTCCCGCCCCTGAAGGGACCCCCATCATGCGTCAGATTCCCGTCGACACGTCCGCCGCGACCGTGATGGTCGCCAAGCCCGCCCAGCCGAAGTTCAAAGGCAACACCCAGCTGATCGCCGGACACACGGCCCAGGCTCGGGCCACGCTGCTGGGAGTCCTCGACAACCTGCCTGCCGACGACGGCAAGCAGCGGACCATCATCCTCGGCGACCTGGCCGCGGTGGAGGCCGCAGCCGGGAGGCCAGAGGAAGCCTGCCGATGGGCCAACGAAGCGCTCGATCAGCTCAGCGTGACCTGGTACGCCGTCGGCATGGACCGGATACGCGACGTCCGCAAGCGGCTGCACGCCTGGCGCGACGAACCGTACGTCCGCAGCCTGGACGACCGGATGTACGGCTGGGGAACGACCGTCAGCGCTCTTCAGCGCTGAGGCTGGCGACCAGCTCCGGCAGCTCGGCGAGGCTGTGAACGCGGAAGGTCGGCACCGCGACGGCATCCGGCTCATCCCACTGGATCGTGGCCCACGGCCCGCGCCGGATCAGCGCCGTCTTCATGCCCACCTTGTCCGCCGGGCGGATGTCGTTGTCCAGCCGATCACCCACGTAAAGGATCTCCTCGGCCGGGCAGGGAGCCGCGTCCGCCACATGCGAGAAGAACGCCGGATCGGGCTTGGACACGCCCCAGTCATCGGACGTGGCGATGAAGTCGGACGGGAGGTCCAGCGAGCGCAGTATGCCCCCGGCCCGCACGGTCTGGTTACCCGCGACACCCACCCACAGACCGGCATCCCGCAGCGCCGCCAGCGACGGCCGGACATCCGCGTACAGATCGCTGTCGTCGAAGTGCTCGGGCTGGTCGGCCTGAGCCCGCTTCTCGCGCTCTTCATGCAGATCGAAACCGGGGCGGAAGACCTGGAACGTCTCGCGGTAGTCCCGACCCTGAGCGATCACAGCACCGAACATCGCCGCGAACGTGTGCCGGGGCACCCCCAGCCAGTCCGCCCACGTGCCGTACTCACGTGTCTCGTTGACCAGGCACTCACCGACATCGAACACCACAGCTCGGATCATGACGAGAACGGTAGGCGAAGCACGCGGCTCGTCCTGTCGGTGGGTGTGAGTTCGCTGATGAGACTTTGGACGCGGGTCTGGATTTCATCACGGATTGGCCGTATCGCCGCAGCGCCCTGCCCAGCCGGATCATCGAGCTTCCAGTCCAGGTAGGTCTTGCCGGGGAAGTATGGGCAGGCGTCGCCGCAGCCCATGGTGATGACCACGTCCGAGGCTTGCACGGCTTCGGCGGTCAGCACTTTCGGGACCTCCGCGGCGATGTCGATGCCGACTTCCGCCATGGCTTCCACCACGGCGGGGTTGACGTGCTTGGCCGGTGCCGAACCGGCGGAGCGGACTTCGATGCGGTCGCCCGCGAGGTGGGTGAGGAAGGCGGCAGCCATCTGGGAGCGGCCCGCGTTGTGGACACAGACGAACAGCACGGACGGCTTCTCGGGGTTCTGGGGGTCAGGCACGGTCGGAACCTTCCTGGGCGGGCGCATGCTCGGCGGTCATGGCGTCGGGCTGAGGGAAGTAGCGGCGGGCGGCCAAGGCCACGTAGACGAGGCCGATCAATACGGGGACCTCGATGAGTGGGCCGACGACTCCGGCCAGGGCCTGCCCGGAAGTGGCGCCGAAGGTCGCGATGGCGACGGCGATGGCGAGTTCGAAGTTGTTGCCCGCAGCGGTGAACGCCAGCGTCGTTGTGCGCGGGTAGTCCAGGCCCACGGCCTTGCCCAGTGCCATGGACCCGGCCCACATCACGGCGAAGTACACCAGCAGCGGCACCGCGATACGGGCTACGTCCATCGGCTGTGAGGTGATCGCGTCGCCCTGGAGGGCGAACAGGACGACGATCGTGAACAGCAGCCCGTACAGAGCGAACGGGCCGATGCGCGGGATGAGCTTGGTCTCATACCAGGCCCTGCCCTTGGCCCTCTCGCCGAGGCGCCGGGTGAGGAAGCCTGCCGCCAGGGGGATGCCGAGGAAGATCAGCACACTGCGGGCGATCTCCCACACGCTGATATCGAGACCGGTCTGTTCCAGGCCGAGCCAGCCGGGCAGCACGGTGAGGTAGAACCAGCCGAGGGCGGAGAAGGCGATCACCTGGAAGACGGAGTTCAGGGCGACGAGGACGGCGGCCGCTTCGCGGTCACCGCAGGCCAGGTCGTTCCAGATGATGACCATGGCGATACAGCGGGCCAGGCCGACGATGATCAGGCCTGTCCGGTACTCCGGCAGGTCCGGCAGGAGCAGCCAGGCGAGCGCGAACATGAGCGCCGGGCCCAGGACCCAATTCAGCACGAGCGAGGGGACCAGCAGACGCCGGTCCCGGGTGACCGTGTCCAGGCGGTCATAGCGGACCTTGGCCAGCACCGGATACATCATCACCAGCAGGCCCAGCGCGATGGGCAGCGAGACGCCGGTGACGGTCACCTTCGCCAGGGCATCACCGAGTCCCGGAACGATCCGACCCAGGCCGAGGCCGGCCGCCATGGCCAGCAGGATCCACACCGCAAGGAAGCGATCCACGAACGAGAGGCGCGCGGCAACCGGAGCGGCCGGGGACGCCGTCATGGGGTGGGCAGCCATCAGGCGTTCTCCACCGTCCCGGCAGGCTCGGGCAGAGGCTGCCCGGCGGGACGGGTGAGGATTCCGGCAAGCCGGTCGGTCATCTCCGGCAGCAGCCAGTAGTAGACCCACGTCCCCCGACGCTCGCAGTCGATCAGCCCCGCCTGCCGCAGCAGCTTCAGGTGATGGGAGATCGTCGGCTGCGACAGATCGAAGGCAGGGGTCAGGTCGCAGACGCATACCTCGCCCCCGTCCCGGGAGGCGATCATCGACAGCAGCCGCAGCCGGATCGGATCGCCCAGCGCTTTGAACACCTTCGCCAGCTCGATGGACTGTGCCTCATCCAGGGGAGCGGTCAGCAGCCCTGGGCAGCAGCCATCGACGCCGTCTTGGCCGAGCACCGCAAGCTCTTGTTTCGACATTCTTCTATGTTGACGTTCTTCGATTCAACATGCAAGCTTGCATCGAAAAACATCGATGCAAACCGATGGGAGCCCTCGTCATGTCCCGCGTGCAGCTCGCCCTGAATGTGCCCGACCTCGAAGCCTCGGTGACGTTCTACTCCAAGCTTTTTGGCGTCGAGCCCGCCAAGCGCCGGCCCGGATACGCCAACTTCGCGATCACCGAGCCGCCGCTGAAGCTCGTCCTGATCGAAGGCGAGGCAGGCCAGGAGACCCGGCTGGACCACCTCGGCGTCGAGGTCACCTCCACCGACCAGGTAACCGCCGCCACCGACCGCCTCAAGGACGCCGGACTCGCCACCTTCGAGGAGAACGACACCTCCTGCTGCTACGCCCTCCAGGACAAGGTCTGGGTCCACGGCCCCGGCAAGGAGCCCTGGGAGGTCTACGTCGTCAAGGGTGACGCCGACCAGATGGGCAAGAGCGCGGCACTCGACACCGCCGACGCGTGCTGTGCGCACGAGTCCCTGTGCGGGTGACGGGCCCGACCTGACCGTTGCGTCCAACGGATGCGTCCGGATGACGCTGTGGACCCCTGGTGGGCCACGAAGTCCTAAGCAGGCACTGAAGGGGATCGATCCCGCAGGTCAGGGCGGTCTTCGCCATTGCGGCTACAGCCCTCTTGAAAACCGTCGTGGCAGCGATGTCACCGAGGGTTCAAATCCCTCAGCCTCCGCGCAGGTCAGCGAACTAGCTGTTCAGAAGGGGTGCCCCTGGTTCGCGGGGCACCCCTTTCGCGGGTCGTGCTCCGGACGTCAGGAGATGGCGACGCTGGTGCCGAACTCGAAGAGGTTGGACTGGTTCGGACTGACCCGGCCGATCGCGAGCCCTTGGCAGTTCGGGAGGCCAAAGACCGTGGCGACCTGGTTGGTGTTGTTGGTCACGAACATGGGCCAGACGTTCGTCGTGTAGCAGCCGCTGGGGTTGGTGTGGATGGCCAGACCGACGGTCAGGGTGCCCTCGGCGGCCGCGGCCGATCCCGCCGGCGACAGGGCGAGGGACACCGCACCCATCACCGACGCCGCCGCCATAAGCCCGATACGACGCATCGTTGCCTCCTGCTCAGACACGATCCGGAGGAGACGCCGACCGCCCCTCCTCACCCCTTGCTAGCGGGTGTCGCTTGACGCGCACTCACGGCTCGGGTGAGCCGGGACCGTCTGTGGGCTGGTGCGGCGGGCCGTGGCCAGTGGTGCGGCACGATCAGCGTCGCGGGCGCGAGGCGTTCGTGACACCGTCTCTGGCCGCCGGACGGGCGCCGGACGGGCGCCGGACGGGTGCCGGACGGGTGCCGGACGGGCGCCGGGCCGGCGCCGGGGCGCCGGTAGTCCTCAAGTCGCCGGTTGAAGCTCGTTTTCGTCGGTCCTGCTGCTCTCGTGTGGCACGACGACGATCTGGTACGCGTCCTCGTAGACGATCCTCCCCGGATCCGACGACCGGATCATCCGGCACTCGATGCCATGGGCGGCAAGGATCTCCAGGTAGCCGTCCACCCGCTTGATCAGGTCCTGGGACGTGGATTTGAACCAGGCCGCCGCGCCGGGGTGGAGCTGGTGGTCGTAGACGTTCGGATCCACGGTCGAGGGGTCCGGATAGGCCGCGTTGTACCAGTCATTGTTGGCCCGTCGGAAGCGTTCCTGCTCAGGGCTCAGCTTTCCGCTTCGCGCCAGGCCGTTGACCAGGCCGAACACCCCGGAGAATGAGCCGCGCTCGTTCCGGACCGGGCTCTGGAAGCGTACGTAAGAGGCTTCGTCAACGAGTTCCCTTGCTTCGTCGATCTGCACGGTGCGGATGTTAGAGGCGGGGGACGGGGGACGGGGGCCGTCGTCCGTTCGGCGGGGCTGGTCGGTGGGCAGATCTGGCCGAAAAGCTGCGGGTGGGGTGTTGGTGCAGGTCAGGGCCGTGGGATCGGCTGTTTGGGGGGTCTGTGGTGGGCGGGAAGGCGGGAAGTGGGCTTTTAGTTGTAGCTAAAGGTGGGAAGCTTGGACTGAGGGCGTTCGAAGCCCGAGGTCGGCATCATGCGCTAGGAGGTTGATGAAGCGTGCCGTGGAAGAGCAAAGGCGCGAAGGCGGAGGCTGCCGACCAGGCGGGGGCGCGGTTGGCACGTCAGGCCACTGTGGAGGTCGCCGGGTTGCTGGGGAAGCGTGGCATGAGCCGCACCGACCTCGCCCGGCTCATGGACGTCAGCCCGGGACGAGTCAGCCAAATCCTCTCCGGCGACGAGAATCTGACGCTGCGCAGCCTCGCTGCCGTGGCCGATGCGCTGGAGCTGGACATCAAGATCAGCTTTGTGGAGCCCAAGGAGGACGGGGCTCGGCGGCCGCGTGGGCTGGGCGATGGGTCCGATGCCGCCTTTGTCTACGCGCCCTGAAGGCATCGGGGTGCGTGGGGTGCGCGGGGCGTGTGGTGTGCGCGGGGCGTGCCCCTGACGGGCGTCGTCGCGGTGTGCGGTGTGCGACGGCGCTGCGTCGGGGATGCGAGCCACGTCAGGGGTGCGAGGCGCCCGTCGTGGCGAGGGGGCGGACCGCCAGGGCCTCGTCCCGCAGCCGCATGAGCTCGCGGTCGCCGCTCCGCTTCCCGGTCCGGTAGCCGAACTCCAGCATGCGTACGCACGCGTCCATGGCCATCGCCAGGGTCTGACGGCGGTCCTCCGCCTCCTCCCGGGTCGGGGCGTGCAGCTCCGGCGGGAACTCCTGGACCTCGCGCTGGCGGCACTTCGCCTCGATGTCGGCCTCGACCTTGGCCGCGTCGTCCAGGAGCTGGTCCACCTCCTCGTACAAGGTGTTGATCGTCGTCCTGTCCTTCGTCGCAGGAGTGCAGCCGCGCAGGTGGAGGCGGGCCTCGAAGGCGAACAGGCGGAGCTGGGCCACGTTCTCGAAGTCCCTGACCAGGCGGTGGCAGTGGAGGTACATGTCGTGGACCAGCCGCCGCTCCAGTTCGCTCAGCAGCACCGCGATGCCCAGCGTGATCACGGCCACGAAGGGCGGCGTCGACTGCTGGTTCTGCTGCTGGCGGACGCGAGGCGCCAGGGCCCCGCCCGCGGCGGCAGCGGCCACGGCGGGTGGCACATCGGCCGCGTGCGGCAGTAGCAGGACGATGGTGAGCAGCGCCGCCGCGCAGGTGCAGGCGATGATTCCGCAGCACAGCGACGCGGACCTTACGGTCCCCAGCAGGCGTCCCTTGTCGGCGAAACGATGGACCAACGAGATCCAGGTGACCAGCGCGCAGACGCCTATGGGTAACGCCGCGTCCGCGAACCACCCCTGTGCGTAGAACTCGTGCAATGCTCCCCCCTGGTCGCGCCTCGGTGCCGGTGCGCCGGAGGCGGTCGGCCGGTCACCGGGCGCGGGTCACGGAGCAACCGGTCACGGAGGACGGTGCCGAAGCACCGGTCACGGGGCACCGGTCACGGGGCACCGATCACGGGGCACCGATCACAGGGAGAGCGGGAATCCCTTCACTGTCCGCCCCGGGGGGGCGGAAGCACCGGCGAGTGGGCGTGGTTCCTGCGCCGTTCGGTCCCCGCGCCGCCTGGTTCCTACGCGTTTCGGTCCCTGCGCCTTCCGGTTGCTGCGCTTTCCGGTTCCTGTACGGAGCGCCTCGTCGCGTGGTCACGATAGTGCTCATCGTTCCTGTAGCGCACGGCTCACCGTCCGTGTACCGCTGGATCGCGCCGCCTCCTGCGACCTGCGGTACGTCTGCCGCCGCCGCTCCGTCCATCCCGCCCAGGGGGCATACCGGGCATCAGGTCAGGTGTCAGGCGCACGCGTCCGGGGGCTGGAGGTGGCGGGCGGCGCTGCGGGCCGCGGAGGCGACGGTGGCGCGGGCCTCACGCGCGGGCAGGCCGGTGTCGAGCGCGGCCTCGATCAGGGCGGGGGCCAACTCCGGCCCCGCGCCCGTCTCGTAGGCGCGGCAGGCGGCCCAGAACAGCCGGTCGTTGCGCTGCCCCTCCCGTGAGGCGCGGACGAACCGTACGAGCCCCTCCAGGGCCGCCGGATGCGGCTCCGGGAACAGCGGGCCGGGGCGGTACGAGCGGGGCGGGGCCGGGCGCGGCGGCGCGAGCAGGCGCAACAGGGCGGTCGGTACGGGGGCCGGGGCCCACGCGGGGGAGCCGGGCGCGAGGCGATAGCCGCCGTGTGAGGCGTAGGAGCCGGGGCCGACCAGGTAGCCGCCCAGTCCACGGATGTCGATGCCGGGGGCCAGACGGCCGGCGGAGTTCGGGACGGCGAGGCCGGGTGGGCCGCACAGCCACAGATGGCGGCCGCCGCTCGGGGTGAGCACGGTGACCGTACGGGGGATGGCGAACGCGTGCTCGCGGGCCAGCCGGGCGAGGGCGGCCAGACCGTCCGTGCGCTCCTTACGGCTTGCATCGGGACTCTCGGCCGCCCCGGCCCGCTCGGCCGTCCCGGGCCTTTCGGTCGCCCCGGCCCGCTCGGCCGTTCCGGACTCCGCCTCGGACCTCTCGGCTCGCTCGGCCGTTCCGGACTCCGCCCCTGCCCTCTTGGTCGCCCCGGCCCGCTCGGCCCGCTCGGCCCGCTCGGTCTTCCCCGTCCCTCCGGCCCGAGCGTCCGTATCGCCCGCTCCCCCGGATCCCTGGGGCCCGCCGGGCGCTCCCGGACTACCGGGCCGCACGCCCCTGACATCGAGGTCGATGCCGATGAGGTGGTACGGCGCGCATCCGCAGGCGATGCCGTAGCCGGTGGCCCAGGGGGCGGCGGCGAACAGGGCGCGGATCGCGTCCGGCTCCGCCGATGCGTCATGGACTCCGTGGCCCAGCCGCCCGCATTCGCCATGGCACGGCAGCGGCGCGGGGTCGTGGTGGTGAGGGGAGCGCACGGCGGGCAGCTTCGCGCGGGTCAGCGGGATCACGCGGAAACCGTGGGCCGCGGCGGTCAGGGCGTGGGCAAGAGCATGGGCGAGTGCGGGATTCGCCATGGCACCCATCTTCGGACAAGTGTTCGGTAATGGGAAGAGGGGCTGGCAAGTCGCCGAGGATGGCCGAAATTATGCGGAACGGAGTCTCTCGTAAGGCCCGCCCCGTGGCCGGATGCCGCGTCGTGCCGGGCGTACCGGTGCGACGTGGGGAGTGGGGGTGCATGGGGTGTTTAAAACAGGTTCATCATGCTTGCGTGGTAATTCCAGCGGCCCGCGCGCATCGTCCGGGAATCGGTGGGCAACCCTGCTTCCGCGACCCTTTTGAGCCTCGGGGGGCGCGGGAGTCGGAAGTCGGATCGGAGGAATCGAGATGGCGGATACCCGGACGGGCCCCGGCCGCACCTACGCCGCGTCACCGTTCTCCGCGGTCGGAGTGGGGCGCGGTTCCTGGGAGCTGACCCGCTCGCACGGGGGCAGGTCGCCGCCATCGTGGGGGCCCGCGAGCGCCCGTAAGGGAAGCGCGGGATGCGCGGGAAGCGCAGGGAACGCAGGGAGCGCAGAAGCAGCGCGATGTCCGAACGATCTGAGTGAGCCGTGGTGATTCATTGAGCGAAACGGGACGGGTGAGGTCGTGCGGTCGCGCGGTGGCGTGTCAACGCCACCGCGCGATCGTGCATGAAGCCGTGCTTCAGTGTTCGTTCGTTCTTGACAGCGTCGATTTATCTGACGGATAGTCAGATTGCTTTCTACGGCAGACATGCGGCAGGGGAAGCGATGACGCGTGATGACCTGGACGTTGACCCGGAAGAGCTGTACGGACGGCTGAAGACGTACGAAGGGCGGACGGCCGCGAGCGGCGGCGCGGGCCGGGACCCCGTCAACGAGCCCATGATCAGGCACTGGTGCGAGGCGATGGGGGACACCAACCCCGCCTACCCGGCTGTCGCCCCGCCCACGATGCTCCAGGCGTGGACGATGGGCGGGCTGGCCGGGCACCCCGGCGGTTCGGCCCGCTCCGAGGCGTACGACGAGCTGCTGGCGCTGCTCGACGACGCGGGCTGCACCTCGGTGGTCGCCACCGACTGCGAGCAGGAGTACCTGCGGTCGCTGCGCCCCGGCGACCGGGTCACCTTCGACGCGGTCATCGAGTCGGTCTCGCCGCGCAAGACCACCAAGCTGGGCACCGGGTACTTCGTCACCACCCGGATGAACGTCCGCGCCGGGGAAGGAGAGCTGGTCGGCACCCACCGCTTCCGCATCCTCAAGTACGCACCCGCGCGGCCCGAGAAGCCGCCCAAGAACGCGGCGAAGCCGGAGCCGGAGCGGAAGCCGGAGCGAAAGCCGGAACCGAAGCGGAAGCCGGAGTCGACGGCCGACCGCCCCCGCCGCCCCCGCCCCGTCATCAACCGCGACAACGCCGGTTTCTGGGCGGGTGTCGCCCGGCAACAGCTGCTCATTCAGCGCTGCCTGGACTGCGCCACGCCGCGCTTCCCCTGGCTGCCGGGGTGCGGGGCGTGCGGCTCCCAGCGGTGGGAGGCGTTCGCGGCGTCCGGCGTCGGCACGGTGTTCAGCTATGTGGTCATGCACCACCCGCCCTTCCCCGCCTTCGACCCGCCCTACGCGGTCGCCCTGGTCGAGCTGGCGGAGGGGGTGCGGATGGTCAGCGACATCACCGGGGTGCCGTACGACAAGGTGCGCATCGGCATGCCCGTCGAGCTGGAGTTCCTGCGCGTGGACGAGGAGCTGGAGCTGCCGGTGTTCCGGGGTACGGAGGCATAACGGATGACGCGAGGAGGCGGTCGTATGACGGTGCGTACGGGCGATGAGCTGCCCCCGCTGCGCATCCCGATCACCCGGACCCTGATCGTCGCCGGCGCCCTCGCGTCCCGGGACTACCAGGATGTGCACCACGACGCCGAGGCGGCCAAGGAGAAGGGCTCCCCGGACATCTTCATGAACATCCTCACCACCAATGGGCTGGTCGGCCGCTACATCACCGATCACTTCGGGCCGCGGGCCCGGCTCCGTAAGGTCGCGATCCGGCTCGGAGCGCCCAACTACCCGGGCGATGAGATGGTGCTGACCGGCCAGGTCACCGCGGTCGCGGAGGGCACGGCGGAGGTCGCTGTCATCGGTAAGAACGGCATCGGCCACCATGTGACCGGCACGGTCACGGTTCAGCTCACCGGCGACGCCCCGAGGACCACCACCGCCTCCACCACAGCGCCCTCCACCACAGCGCCCCGCACCACGGCGCCCCCCACCACGGCGCCCCCCACCACCCCGGACACCCTCCGATGAGCGCCCGCAAGCCCGACACCCTGGGCGGCCGGGCCGCCATCGTCGGCATCGGCGCCACCGAGTTCTCCAAGGACTCGGGCCGCAGCGAGCTGAAGTTGGCCGTCGAGGCCGTCCAGGCGGCCCTGGACGACGCCGGGCTCACCCCGGCCGACGTGGACGGGCTGGTCACCTTCACCATGGACACCAGCCCCGAGATCACCGTGGCGCAGGCATGTGGCGTCGGTGATCTCACCTTCTTCTCGCGCGTCCACTACGGCGGCGGCGCGGCCTGCGCCACCGTGCAGCAGGCCGCGCTCGCCGTCGCGACCGGCGTCGCCGAGGTCGTCGTCTGCTACCGCGCGTTCAACGAGCGCTCCGGGCGCCGCTTCGGCTCCGGCGTCCAGCACCGCGAGCCGTCCGCCGAGGGCGCCGCGCTCGGCTGGTCGCTGCCGTTCGGGCTGTTGACCCCGGCTTCGTGGGTCGCCATGGCCGCCCAGCGCTATCTGTACGCCTATGGGCTGACACCCGAGGTTTTCGGCCATGTGGCCGTCACCGACCGCCGCCACGCGGCCATCAACCCGGCCGCGTACTTCCACGGCAAGCCGATCACCCTCGCCGAGCACGCCGCCTCCCGCTGGATCGTCGAGCCGCTGCGGCTGCTCGACTGCTGTCAGGAGACGGACGGCGGCCAGGCGATCGTGGTGACCAGCGTGGAGCGGGCGCGTGACCTGCCGCGTCCGCCCGGCGTGATCACGGCCGCGGCGCAGGGCGCGGGCCGCGGGCAGGAGCAGATGACGAGCTTCTACCGTGACGATCTGACCGGTCTCCCCGAGATGGGGGTGGTCGCCGGTCAGCTGTGGCGCGGCAGCGGGCTGACCCCGGCCGACATCGACGTGGCCATCCTCTACGACCACTTCACGCCGTTCGTGCTGATGCAGCTCGAGGAGTTCGGCTTCTGCGGGCCCGGCGAGGCGGCCGGATTCGTCGCCGAGGACGCGCTGCCGCTCAACACCCACGGCGGTCAGCTCGGTGAGGCGTATCTGCACGGGATGAACGGGATCGCCGAGGCCGTCCGCCAGATCCGCGGCAGCTCCGTCAACCAGGTGCCGGGGGCCGCCCGCGCCCTGGTCACCGCGGGCACCGGGGTACCGACATCCGGGCTTCTCCTCGGCGCAGACGGCTGACTCGCGCGCGTGTCGGCGGTAGCGGGCCGCCGAGGTCCACCTTCACTCGTCATATGACCCGAAGTAAGCAGAGCAGATGGCAGGTCATGGGCCGGGCCACCGGTCTGGCCGCGGCCCTGGCCACCGCGATCGCCGGCGCCACTCCCGCCGCCTCGGTGGAGATCCTGCCCGACCCCCGCCCGCTGGGCGCCAAGGTCTTCCAGGGCTGGGCGTTCGACACCTGCCATGCGCCGTCCCTCGCCACCCTGCGCGCGTGGAACAGCTCCCGCTACCGCGCCGTCGGCGTCTACTACGCGGGCCGCGGCCGGGCCTGCGCCAGCCAGCCCAATCTCACCGTCTCCTGGATGCGCGGCGTCAAGAGCATGAAGTGGCAGGTGCTGCCCATCTTTGTCGGATCCCAGTCGCCTTGTGTCCGCAACACCAACAAGAAGCACGTGCCCATCGGCAGCAAGCCGTTCTCCCAGGGGCAGGCGGAGGGCAAGGACGCGGTGTCGCGTGCCAAGGCGCTCTCCCTGAAGAAGCGCAGCGCGCTCTACCTCGACATGGAGGCGTACGACCTCAAGCGGACGAGCTGCGCCGCCAAGACGCTCTCCTTCATTCGCGGCTGGAACCGCGAGGTCCGCTCGCGCGGCTTCTTCCCCGGCTTCTACAGCAGCGCCGAGTCCGGGGTGCGCCATGTGGAGCAGGCCCGCCGGGCCGGGGTGCATGACCTGCCCTCCGTGATGTGGTTCGCGCGCTGGAACGGGAAGCCGTCGCTGTACGGGGAGTCGACGCTGGCCAAGAGCGCGTGGAACCCGCACCGCCGCATCCACCAGTACCGGGGCAACATCGATGTGACGCACGGCGGGCGGACGCTGCGCATCGACCGCAACAAGGTGGACGCACCGGTCGCGATCATCAAGTGAGCACCCGTGGGGCGCCCTCGGGAAGCGAGTGAGCACCCATGGGCGCCCTCGGGAGGGACGTAGGCCGTCCCCGGGAATGGCGTAGGCCGTCCCCGGGAATGGCGTAGGCCCCCCGGGAATGGCGTAGGCCCCCTGGGAATGGCGTAGGCCGCCCCCGGAAGAACCCTGACCGGCTGATCACCCCCTCCCCCCGCAGGAGGTGGTGCCAGCACCACCCGTACAACCTGAGACTGATTGGCCTTCGGCACTTATGGCCGATCCGCTCCGACCTGCTCGCTCCTAGCGTTGAGTCATGACCACGACCGTGTGCACAGGCGTCTCCGCCGCCGCGTTCCCGTCGTTCACCTCGTACGTACGGGCGCGGGGGCCCGTGCTGCTGCGCACCGCCCGCTCGCTGACCTCCAACGCGTGCGACGCCGAGGATCTGCTGCAGACCGCGCTGGCCAAGACGTACCTGGCGTGGGAGCGCATCGAGGACCACAACGCGCTGGACGGCTATGTGCGGCGCGCCCTGGTCAACACCCGGACCTCGCAGTGGCGCAAGCGCAAGATCGACGAATTCGTCTGTGAGGAGCTGCCCGAACCCGAGACCGTGCCCGCCCCGGACCCCGCCGAACGGCAGGTGCTCCGCGACTCGCTGTGGCGCGCCGTACTGCGACTGCCGGACCGCCAGCGGGCGATGGTCGTTCTCAGGTATTACGAGGACCTGAGCGAGGCGCAGACGGCGGAGGTGCTCGGGGTGTCCGTGGGCACCGTCAAGAGCGCGGTCTCGCGCGCCCTCGGCAAGCTCCGCGAGGACCCGGAACTCGGCCACGCGGGGTGATCGCCTGATCGACGCGATGGGGCGCACGGGGGCCGACCGGCGATACGGCGGGGGAAACCGCGAGGGAAACCGCTGGGGAAATCACGGGGGAAGCAGCAGGGGAAACCGCGGGGGAAACCGCGGGGGAAGCAGCAGGGGACCGACCGGGTCCGGGGGTAGTGACATACCAGGTGGTCGGCTGCAGAATCGGCGGAACCCCGACCCGCGCGTAACCGGAACCCTGGAGGCGCCCCGGTGCTCAGCACGATGCAGGACGTACCGCTGACCGTGACCCGCATCCTCGTGCACGGGAGCCTCGTGCACGGCCGCACGGCCCATGTGACCACCTGGACCGGCGAGGGCGAGCCCCAGCGGCGCAGCTTCCACGAGGTGGGGGTGCGGTCGACCCAGTTGGCGAACGCGCTGCGCGATGAGCTCGGGGTCGAGCCGGGGCAGGCCGTGGCCACCTTGATGTGGAACAACTGCGAGCATCTGGAGGCGTATCTCGCGGTGCCGTCCATGGGCGCCGTACTGCACACCCTCAACCTCCGGCTGCCCGCCGATCAGCTCGGCTGGATCGTGAACCACGCCGCCGACCGGGTGATCATCGTCAACGGCTCCGTACTGCCGCTGCTCGCCCTGCTCCTCCCCGCCCTGACCACCGTGAAGCACATCGTGGTGGCGGGCCCCGGCGACCGTTCCGCCCTGGACGGCTGCGCCGCCCGGGTCCATGAGTACGAGGAGCTGATCGAGGGGCGGCCGCAGCGCTACGCCTGGCCGGAGATCGACGAGCGCCAGGCCGCGGCCCTCTGCTACACCTCGGGGACGACCGGGCACCCCAAGGGCGTGGCCTACAGCCACCGCTCCATCTATCTGCACTCGATGCAGGTCAACACCGCCGAGTCGTTCGGGATGTCCGGGGGCGACGTCCTGCTGCCGGTGGTGCCCATGTTCCACGCCAACGCGTGGGGGACCCCGCACGCCGCCTTCATGGCGGGCGCCTCGATACTCATGCCCGACCGCTTCCTCCAGCCCGAGCCGCTCGCCGAGATGATCGAACGCGAGCGTCCCACCATCGCCGCCGCCGTGCCCACCGTCTGGCAGGGGCTGCTCGCCGAACTCGACGCGAGGCCGCGCGAGGTGAGCTGTCTGCGGAACGTCTTCATCGGCGGCGCGGCCTGCCCGCCTTCCCTGATGAAGGCGTACGAGGAGCGCCACGGCATCCACGTCGTCCACGCCTGGGGCATGACCGAGACCTCTCCGCTCGGCTCCGTGGCCCATCCGCCGGGCGGTCTCCCGGAGGAGGACGCCTGGCCGTACCGGCTGACGCAGGGCCGCTTCCCGGCGTCCGTCGAGTGCCGGTTGATCTCCGCGGACGGCGAACTCGTGCCGTGGGACGGGAAGACGCCGGGTGAGCTGGAGGTACGCGGTCCGTGGATCGCGGGCGCGTATTACGGAGGGGCGGACGGCGAGTCGTTCCGCCCCGAGGACAAGTTCACCGAGGACGGCTGGCTGAAGACCGGCGACGTCGGCACCATCAGCCCCGACTGCTATCTGACGCTGACGGACCGGGCCAAGGACGTCATCAAGTCGGGCGGCGAGTGGATCTCCTCGGTCGAGCTGGAGAACCAGCTGATGGGCCATCCCGAGGTCGCGGAGGCGGCGGTGGTGGCCGTGCCGGACGAGAAGTGGGGCGAGCGGCCGCTGGCCACGGTGGTCCTGACGGACGGCGCCACGATCGACTACGCGGGTCTGCGGGCCTTCCTCGCCGAACGGGTCGCGCGCTGGCAGCTGCCGGAGCACTGGGCGCTGATTCCGGCGGTGCCGAAGACGAGCGTGGGGAAGTTCGACAAGAAGGTCATCCGAAAGCAGTACGCGGACGGGGATCTGGATGTGACCACGCTGGGCTGAGGAACGCTGGGTTCCGGGAGCGCGTCGCTGGGCAACGCGGCGACCGTAAGGGAGCCCCGGTGGGCCCCTGTGGGCAACGCGGCCACCGTAAGGAGGCGAGTGTCTCCTTACGGTCGCCGCGGTCTCTTTGAGACGGCGAGTACCCCGTACGGGTCCCAGGTGTCAGTTCGTGCCGATCTTCGCCAGCAGGTCCACGATCCGCGACTGCACCTCCGCGCTCGTCGAGCGCTCCGCGAGGAACAGCACCGTCTCGCCCGAGGCCAGCCGGGACAGGTTCGCCGGGTCGATGTCCGCGGAGGTGTAGACGACCAGCGGGGTGCGGTTGAGCAGCCCGTTGCCGCGCAGCCAGTCGACGATCCCGGCCCGGCGGCGGCGTACCTGCATCAGGTCCATCACCACCAGGTTCGGCCGCATCTGGGCCGCGAGCGAGACCGCGTCGGCGTCCGTCGCCGCGCGGGCGACCTGCATCCCGCGCCGCTCGAGCGTCGCCGTCAGCGCCATCGCGATCGGCTCGTGCTCCTCGATCAGCAGCACGCGCGACGGATGCTGCTCGCTGTCGCGCGGCGCGAGCGCCTTGAGCAGGACGGCCGGGTCGGCGCCGTACGCCGCCTCGCGCGTCGCCTGGCCGAGCCCCGCGGTCACCAGCACCGGCACCTCGGCCGCGACCGCCGCCGTACGCAGCGACTGCAGCGCGGTCCGGGTGATCGGCCCGGTCAGCGGGTCGACGAACAGCGCCGCCGGGTACGCGGCGATCTGCGCGTCCACCTCCTCACGGGAATTCACGATCACCGGACGGTAGCCGCGGTCGCTCAGCGCCTGCTGGGTGGACATGTCCGGCGCGGGCCACACCAGGAGGCGGCGCGGGTTGTCCAGCGGCTCCGGCGGCAGTTCGTCGTCGGGCGGCGGGGTGCGGTCGTCGACGATCTCGACGGCGCCGTTGGGCCCGTCCAGCGGCTCCGGCCCCTCGGCGCCCTCGTCCGGCGCACCGATGGCGAACGCACGGCCGGAGCCCTGCGACGTGCCCACCGCACGCTGCGGCTGCGCCCCCGGCCCGGCCTGGGGGCGGGGCTGGGCGCCGGTCTGCGGACCGGTGTGCGGCTGCGGTCCGGTGTGCGGCTGCGGTTCGGCCGAGGTGCCCTGGTCCGTCATCTCGGGCCGGGCGGCCAGCTTGCGCCGTCTGCCGCCCCCGGTGCTGGTGCCTCCGGAGGGCGTCTGCGGCTGACCCTGCGGCGGGCGTCCCTGCGGCTGGCCTTGTGCGGGCTGGCCCTGGGGCTGCTCCCCCACCTGCTGGGCGAACGGCACCCCTTGGCCCAGGGTGCGCACGCTGAACGCGCGCCCCTGGGTGGTGTCGGCGTGCGGCGGGGCCTCGGCCGGCAGCGGCTGCGGACGGGGCTGCGCGGGCGCGTTCGGCCACTGCGCGGGGGGCTGCGCCGGCTGCTGGGCCGGTGGGCGCCCGCTGATCTCCGCCGGCTGCGGGCCGACCTGGGCCTGAGCCTGGGCCTGGGCCGCCTCCGGCTGCTCCTCGGCCAGCGGCCGCCGGGCGCGGCGCCGTCCGGTGGGCGGGACCTCCTGTGGCCGGCCGCCGTTTGCGCCCTGGCCCCAGTTGGGCTGCTGTTCCTCGGGGGTGCGGGCGGCGGGCAGCTCGGGCATGCCCGACGCGGCGGGCTGGGGCCCTTGAGCCTGCGGCTGCGGCTGGGGCCGACGCGGGTCCTGGCCCTGCTGTCCCTGAGCGGGGTCGGACGGCCAGCCACCGGGCCGCGCCGCGCCGTTGGGCGGTACGGGCTCGCCGCGTACGGCCAGGCCCCCGCCCTGCTGCGGCTGGGGTGCGCCGCTCCGCGCCTGCGCGGGGACGAGCCCGGCCGGGCCGAGCTCGGGCGGCAGCGCGCCGGGCTGCGCCCGGTCGGCGGCGGCCGGGGGCAGCGCGAAGGGCGAGCGGACGAGTCCGGGATCCCCCGCGGGCTGCGGCTGGGACTGCTGAGGTTGGGGTTGCGGCTGGCCAGGGGGCTGCGCCGGTGCCTGGTCGGGCGTGGGCGGCTCCGGCGCCTCGCCCAGCGCGCGGCGGGCGCGGCGCCGTCCGGTGGGCGGGACCTCCTGCGGTTGGCCGCCGCCGGTGTCCTGGCCCCAGTTGGGCTGCTGTTCCTCGGGGGTGCGGGCGGGGGGCAGCGCGGGCATGCCCGACGCGGCCGGCTGGGCGGGCTGCTGGGGCGTGTCGGAGGGGGCCGCGGGCAGGGCGAGGGCAGGCCGGCCGCCCGACCCCTGTGCGGGGGCGGGGGCACCGGCGGTCTGAGGGCCGCCCTGTTCTTGCGCCGGGGCGCCGCGTCGGGCGCGGCGGCCCTGGGGCTGCTGTTGTGCGGGGATGCCCTGGGGCGGCACAACGCCCATGGCGGCGGGGCCCGTCGGCTGCGGACCGGCCGCTTCCGGTGCGCCGCCGCGAGCGTGGCGATGGCTGCCGGTCGCGGCTCCCTCGGCGTTCTGGCCGGGGTTCGCGGCCGCGGCCGCGGCCTCGTCGGGGTGGGGGCGTGCCCTGCGCCGCCCGGTGGGCCGTGGCGGGTTCGCGGACTCGGCCGCGTTCTGCTGCTGGGCCGCGGCGTTCTCGCCGACGACCGCGGGCAGCGCGGCGGGCGCGGGCGCGCCCGGGGCGCCCTGCTGAGCGGCGGTGCGCGGGTCGGCCGTACGGGGGTCGGCCTTCTGCGGGTCGGCCTTACGGAGGTTGGGCGGGGGCGTACCACCCTGCGTGCCGCCGCCCTGCGTGCCGCCGCCCTGAGTTCCGTTGCCGTGTGTGCCGTTGCCCTGCGTGCCGCCGCCGCTGGTGTCGCCCGGCGTGTCGCCGGGGGCCGCCCCGTGCCGGGCGCGGCGTCCGGTCGGGGTCTGTCCGGAGGCGTTGCCGCCCGCCGTACCCGCACCGGCACCCTTGCCCGCACCAGTGCCCGTACCCGCGCCAGTGCCCGCACCGGTACCCGTACCCGCGCCAGTACCCGTGCCCGAGGTGCCCTGCCCCTGCGTACCGTCGCCCGCTCCGGCGGCGTCGACGTCCATGCGCTCCTGCTCGGCGGCGGCCGCCGCCGAGATCGGCACCTCCAGGACGTACGCGTGCCCGCCCATGCCCGGCATCTCGTGGGTCTGGAGCACGCCCCCGTGCAGGCGCACGATCCCGCGCACGATCGGCTCGTGCACCGGGTCGCCGCCCGCGTACGGCCCACGGACCTCGATCCGTACGACATCGCCGCGCTGCGCCGCCGCGACCACGATCGTCGAGTCGCTCGCCGTGGCACCCGAGGCGGCGTTGCCGGTGGAGTCGACCCCGGCCACGTCCGCGATCAGATGGGCGAGCGCCTGGGCCAGCCGATCCGCGTCCACCTCGGCGTCGATCGGCGGGGCGTGCACGGCGAACTGTGCGCGCCCCGGCCCGATCAGCTCGACCGCGCCCTCGACACTGGCCGATACGACCTCGTCCATCGAGACCGTACGGCGGGCCAGTTCCTCGCCGTTCGAGTCGAGCCGCTGATAGCTCAGGACGTTGTCGACGAGCGTGGTCATCCGGGTGTAGCCGGCGGCGAGGTGGTGCAGGATCTGGTTGGCCTCGGGCCACAGCTGCCCGGCCGGGTCGTCGGCGAGCACGCCGAGCTCACGGCGCAGCTGCAGCAGCGGTCCGCGCAGGGACTGGTCCAGCACGGCGAGCAGCTGGCTGTTCCGGGCGGTGACGGACTCCAGCTGCGCCGCGTACCGCGCACGCTCCTCGGTGAGCTGCGTGCGCAGCTCCTCCAGCTCCTTCGTGTGCTGGGCGGTGAGCCCCTCCAGCTCCTCGGCGTGCTGGGCGGTGAGGCTCTCCACCCTCTCCGTATGCCGGGTGGTGAGGCTCTCGACCTCCTCGGCGTGCTCGGCCGCCATGGCCTTCTCGGCGCGCCGGTCGGTGAAGGTCAGCACGGCGCCCACGAGTTGTTCGCCGTCGCGGACGGGCGCGGTGGTCAGATCGACCGGGACCTCGCTGCCGTCCTTCGCCCACAGCACCTGGCCGCGCACCCGGTGCTTGCGGCCGGAGCGCAGGGTGTCGGCGAGGGGCGATTCCTCGTACGGGAAGGGGGAACCGTCCGGGCGCGAGTGGTGTACAAGAGAGTGAAGCTCCTGACCGCCCATGTCGCTGGCCCGGTAGCCGAGGATCTGCGCGGCGGACGGGTTGACGAGGACCACCTTGCCCTCGGTGTCCACGCCGACCACGCCCTCCGCCGCCGCGCGCAGGATCATCTCGGTCTGGCGCTGCTGGCGGGCGAGTTCGGCCTCGGTGTCGAGCGTCCCGGTCAGGTCGCGCACGATGAGCATCAGCAGCTCATCGCCGGTGTAGCTGTACTGATCGGCGTACGGAGTCCGCCCGTCCTCCAGATTCGCGCTGGTCACCTCGACGGGGAACTGCGTCCCGTCGGTGCGCCGGGCCATCATCCGGGTCGGCTTGCTGCCGTCCCCCTGTGCCGGGCTGGGGCGCCGCATCGACCCGGGAATGCGATTGGGATCGAAGGAGGGGAGCAGATCGAGCAGACCACGGCCGACCAGGGCGGTGCCCGGAGTCTCGAAGGACTCCAGCGCGTGGTGGTTGGCGTTGACGATCGTGCCGTTGCAGTTGACCAGCAACAGCGCGTCCGGGAGGGCGTCGAGTATCGCCGCGAGGCGAGCAGCGCCTCGGGATGGCCTGCTGCTCACGACGACGCTTCCTCCCTGACTACCGCACCTTGCTGACAACCGCAGTCATTCTGCCGTCCCATCTGCGGAGTGTCTCTAGGGGAGTCTACGGGCACCGCCGCCGGACGCGACGGCGGATGAGAGGGAGGTCGCAGCGCGACGTACGCGTCTCGACGCACGCCAGGACAAACTTCACCGGGCTCTTCTCCTCTCACTCCGTGCCCAATCCCCAGGTCAGCTCCCAGGCGTGCGCAAAACCACGGAGAACCGATTCCATCGGGCGATTTCACACCCGTTGGTGCGGTTGAACCAGGCGTTGACGGGACGCCCCGCCCAGTGACCCGTCACCCGGGCCGTGGCCGGCCCGCCGTACTGCCCGGTGCACATCGCGTCCGGCGACACCGGCGCGAACGGATCCCGACCCCACACGGTCTGCGAGTCCAGCTGCGCACACGCGGCCCGCGCCCGGGGGTGCGTACCGCCGGTCGGGTGGCAGCTCAGCACGAACGTCGCGGCGTCGTCGGCCTCGCCCGTCTCACTCACGGTGATCACAAGCCGGTCGTTGCTCTCCCCGTCGAACGGCAGGGGCAGCGGCAGCGGCGTGGCCGCGGCGGGGGCGAGCGCGCCCACGGTGGCGGCGGTCGCCAGCGCGGCGGTGACGGCGAGGCGGTGCAGCAGGGGCATGAGGCACTCCTGGTGTGATCAGTCGGGGGCGCGCTGCCCCCGCCCCGTCTAACGCGCCGCCGCCGAGTGCGTTGCTCCGCCGTAAGGGGCTGTGCCCGCTGTGCTGTGCCCGCTGTGCTGTGCCCGCCGTGCTGTGCCCGCCGTGCTGTGCCCGCCGTAAGGACCGCGCCCGGCCGTAAGGAGTGCGCTCCGCCGTACGGGCCGCACTTCCCCCACCCCCTATTAGGGCTTTGCGGTGGGCCCTGCCCGCCGAGTACCGTAGTCCGCGATTGGTGACATCCCACTGGGCTGTGACATCATCTGCACACACCGCCTCGCGCTCGCGCGAGCGAACCGGTGTGCTGGAGGCTTCGCCTAGTCTGGTCTATGGCGCCGCACTGCTAATGCGGTTTGGGCCCTAAAGCCCATCGAGGGTTCAAATCCCTCAGCCTCCGCTCTCCGACAGGGGGCCCGCGCCTACGGCGCGGGCCCCCTGAGTCGTTTCCGGACCCGCCCCGAATGATCACGCAACCGCATCACCGGCGGGTGCGACGCAAGGTGATTATTCGGTTGCTTTCCGTATCGACCCCCCGCGCTCCTCAGGCAACGCGCGGCGCGAGGCCGAGCTTCCAGAAGCCTCGCGACGCCGGCTCCGCGAGCCCCCGAAAATGGAGTTTTCGCAGGTCAGTGGGGGTGAGGGAAACGGATTTCGCCTGACGGCGCAGGTCATGTAATGTTGTCCCCGCAACGCCGACCGGCAAGAAAAACCGCCGGGAAGCCAAGCGCTCGTAGCTTAACGGATAGAGCACTTGACTACGGATCAAGAGGTTGCAGGTTCGAATCCTGCCGAGCGCGCAGCAGCTCAGAGGCCCCTTCCAGGGATGGAAGGGGCCTCTTGTGTTGGCCGTTGACGGCGGTCGTTGACGGCAACCGCCGCGCGCCTCGATCAGACGGCGACCAGAGCACCACCCGCGCCGTCGTCATCGTCCGGGCCGTCGCCGTCACGCAGGGCATCGCCGACGCGGTCGAAGGCGGAGCGCTGCGAGTCCAGCCGGACGAAGGTGTAGATGTCCATCGTCACGCGGATCGAGCTGTGCCCGAGGACTTCCATGATCATCCGGGCGTCGGCTCCCTGCTCGTGGAGCAGGGACGCGCAGGTATGCCGGAGGTCGTGGAAGCGGACGCGTCGGACGCCTGCCTTGTCGCACAGGAGGGTGAAGGCCCGGTTCAGGTTGCGCGGCTCGATAGGCGTGCCGTTCTTCGTGGTGAAGACAAGATCGCTGCCGTTGTCCTTCCACTTTTTCCCCGCCGCAAGCCGGTCTCCCCGTTGTTGGGCTCGGCGAGCGCCGTCACGCATTCGGCAGGCAGCGCCACCCGCCGGGCCGAGCGCTGAGTCTTCGGGGCCGCGATCAGCAGTTCGCCGCCAACTCGCTGGAGTGTCTGGCGGATGGTGACCGTGCCGTCCGTCAGGTCCACGTCCTTCCACCGGAGGCCGAGGACCTCACCGCGCCACAGGCCGATCCGTACGGCCAGCTCGTATGCCGCCCACAGCCGATTGCCACGTGCCGCCGCCAGGAGCCGACGCCCCTCCTCCACGGTCAGCGGTTCTATCTCCCGCCTCGTGCCCATGCTCAGCTCGACGTTCTTGGCCACGTTGCGTGGCAACTCGTCCTCACGCACGGCGTGCGCCAGTGCGGCCCGCAGCAGCACCAGCAGGAACCGCACCGTTCGATCGGACGGGTACGACTTGCAGCACTTTCCCAGCGCACAGCAGCGGCGTTTCCGCTCCGGCCGAGCCTTGTCCTTCCCCTGAGCGCAGCACTGGCACGTCCGCGCCGTCGCGGCGAGGAAAGCCCGGATGTCCCGTGCGGTGAGCCGCGCCAGCTTCTTCCTCCCCAGGCCCGGAGCGAGGTAGATCCGCACGAGCGTTTCGTAGGCCGCGAGGGCGGGGCTGCTGGTCCCTCCACGACTGCGGCCCCCGCCCAGCCTTGAGGGGCTACGCGTCAGGCGCCGCCGTTCGGCCTCGCGCAGTCGTCGCGGAAGAGCCCACGTTCGCCATGGACGCACGGAAGAAGCTCGTGGTGATCATCCGGAATCCCGTGTGGCCTGTCTGGTTCGCGTGACGCAGACACCACACCTCCGGCTGCGTGGCCTCTTCAGTCGCCCCGGATGAGTCGTCACACGTCGTGCATTCGGTCTCCAAGATCGGCGGACTCCCGGTGACGTCTGCGCTCAGGGTCCACAGGGTCCAATCGCCCTGCCGTATTACGGAGTCTCCGGAGGTCGTCACGACTGCCCCTCTCTACGCTCTCCATCGGACAATGAGGCCCGTTCGTCGGCAGGAAGTGCGAGGACGGCCCAGACCGCCTTGCCCACCGCTGGCCGTGGGGTGACGCCCCACTGATCGGCGAGCGTTTCCACCAGGACCAGCCCTCGGCCGCGTACTGATTCGGGGGTTGGAGCCCTCAGTTTGGGCAACTGGTCGGCCGCGTCGTGAACCTCGATCCGCACCTTGTCGCCCTGGTGCAGATAGCGCGTCTCGATCTGGCGTCCCGGCACCCGCGCATGTCGCACGGCGTTCGTTATCAGTTCAGACAGCACCAACAGCGCGACCTCTTCGACCGCGATCAGCCCCCAACCAGCCAGAGCCTTACGCAAGTCGGCTCGGGCCAGGGCGACACAACGGGGGTGGCGGGTCCAACGCCTCACCACCACGCGTCCATCCGGGCCTGTCAGCTCTGGCTTCATGGCCACAAGCGTGCAGGTGAGACGCCCTCATCGGGACAGCCAACGGGGTACTCCAGGAGGCGAAATGGGGTACCCCAATCCATGGCGCGATCTACGCTGGACTGGACGCACGTCCCTATACCTCGTGAGCGGCCCATGAGTGAACGTGAAGCCAGGCGCAGCGGATACCCCCTCACCATCCCGGACCGCTTGCTCCACAGCGAGGACATGAAACGGGCATGCAGGCGACGGGACTTCGGGGAGATCTTCCGTCTCGTCAACAGACGAGCCCCAGCGAGCTACGCGGCGATCGCCGCCGCCGTCACCAAGATGACCAGCGCGCGTGTCGGAGACGTCATCCGAGGTGATCGGGGCATTCGCAGCGTCGCCGTCATGGAACGCATCGCTGATGGTATGGGCATTCCCGGCCACATGCTCGACCTGCCCGAACGGCCCTGGGAGGGTACCCCGTCACCGGCCGTCGCTGCCCAGAACCAGGCTTACGCTCGCAGTAGCCCAGAGGGCCCGAACGAACCCCCGTCCGTATCCACAACGGGGGCGATTCCTGGTCTGCCGATTGTGCACGTGGACCCCTCGAATTCGGCGGACGCGGATGCGCTACCCGAAATCGTTCTGGTTTCGGTGTACGTCGATGGAAGAGAGCAGATCGTGCCGATAAATCGCCGAGCCCTTCTGGGGCACGCAATTGGTGTCGCCCTGCAAGGAAGCGGCCCCCTCCGTGCCGTCAACGCTTCCGCCGAGATCGTCAGTCCCCAGCCCACCAGACCACACCGGCTCCCCGCCGGACGCGGCGAAGCAGCCATCGAGCACTTCCGCGACATGTGGCACACCCTGGTCAGGGCCGATAACCTCTTCGGCCCACGTCACGCCCTCGCGGGAGTCCATCAGCAGCTCGACATGTTGCAAGGTCTTCTGGAGGACAGCCGGGGCAAGCACCGCCAGGAGCTGCTGAAGCTCTCGGCCCAGTACGCCGAGTCGGCCGCATGGCTCCACGAGGACTCTATGGACGTGTCCAGCGCGGAGACATGGACGAGCCGGGCCATGGAGTGGGCCATGGAGGCCGGAGACGAAGGCATGCTCTCGTGGACCCTGTTCCGTCGCAGCCAGCTTGCGGCGGGGAAGAAGAACGCAGGCCAGGCCATCGGACTCGCCCAGGCCGTGCAGCGCCACGAACGAGCGCTCTCCCGGCCGATGAAGGCTGCCGCCATTCAGCAGGAGGCGCAGGGGCTTGCGCTCGACGGGGACGAGATCGCCTGTCACCGGAAGCTCGACGAGGCCCACGAGTTCGCCGCCATCGCTGAATCCTCCGGTGACGCCCGATCCGGGCACGGGGATTTCTGCACGCCCAGCTACATCGAAATCCAGCGCGCGAATTGCTGGCTCAACCTCTCCCGGCCGGACCGGGCGGTCTCCACATTCCAGACCGCACTGGCCGAACTGCCGGACGTGTACCAGCGCGACAGGGGATTCGCCCAGGCGCGACTCGCCATGGCCTACGTGGGAATCCAGGAGTACGAGCAGGCCGCCGCCGAGGCCGCAGCCGTTCTCGACACGGCCCGCGGTTCCGGTTCCGGCCGCACTCTGCAAGAGGCCGTCACGGCGGTCAACGCCCTCGCGGCGGCGAGTAATGTTCCCGCTGTGCGGGATCTACTCGACGCAGTCAAGGAGAATGCGGGGTTCTGATGGCCACGCCGAACGAACTGACGGCCATGCGGCGAGCTATCGCCATCTCTGCCCAGGGCCTCGGAACGACGAGCCCCAACCCGCCCGTCGGGTGCGTGATCCTCGACCGCGATGGCGTGCCGGTCGGCGAGGGGTACCACCTCCGCAAAGGAGACCACCACGCCGAGGTAAACGCGCTCACCGCAGCTGGGGAGCGAGCCGAGGGCGGAACGGCCGTCGTGACGCTGGAGCCCTGCAACCACCACGGCCGGACCCCACCTTGTCGACAGGCCCTGATCGACGCGAAGGTCTCCCGCGTCCTGATAGCCGTCATGGACCCCACCTCGCGCGGGGAGGGCGGCGCGGCGGTGCTGGAACAGGCCGGCATCGAGGTGGAGCGCGGCGTCCTGGAGCAGGAAGCGCTGCTCGTCCTCGGCCCGTGGCTGCACTCCCTGCGCACGGGAAGGCCGCACATCACCTGGGCGTACACCGTGGGCGCCGACGAGGACGATGGCGACCAGGTCGTGAGCGAGTTGCGCCGCACGCACGATCTGGTGATTCGACGGAATGGGGCAATCGAGGAAGGCGCGCCAGGCGGCCACGGTGAAGACGCCTTTCGTGTGCCAGCTGAGCCGATTAGGGAGGAGCCAGCGAAGGCAGTGCACGACCTAACCGAGTCCGGCGCACGCTCGGTGCTTATCGAGGGGAGCGAAAACGAAGCGGCTCGTTTGCTCGCCGACCTGGTGGACCGCGTAATCATTGATGTGCCCAGCACCCCACCGTCCTCAGTGCCAACGTCGGCAAGCGGGTTGCTTCCAGAAGGATTTCGGCTGGAGAACGCTGGGGCTTTCGGTCTGCGGACGCGTCTAGTGGCCAGGCGAGTAGGCAGCAGAGATCATTAGTTGCTGCCTGGGTCAACTTCTAAGAGCTGTGATCTCCTAGCTGCAGGGACAGAGGTGGCACAAGCACCATCGGGATGCCGTCGAAACTATCGGACGCCCAAGCTGACGAGCTTGCCGATTCTCCCCGCCGAATGCCCTACTCCCCGACAGCTCCGTCGATCGCTTCACGCAGCAGGTCAGCATGGCCGTTGTGACGCGCATACTCTTCGATCATGTGCGTAAGAACATAGCGCAGCGAGATGATCTCGCCACGGAACTCCACAGTGTCGTCGAGAGACTCGAAGCCGTCCGTAACTGCGCGAGATCCCTGGCACGCTTCCTGCCAGATCGTGAACGCCTCGTCCACATCGGCATCGTCTACGAGGAATTCGCCGTAGACGCCGTCGACATCGGGCCACCGGGGCGTGATCTGTTCCCCTTTAAGTACTCTACGGAACCAGATGGTCTCGACCACAGCCGCATGCCGGACGAGGCCGAGGAGCGTCAGGTCCGAGGTCGGAACCGCACTCCTCTTCAGCAACTCATCGGTCAAACCTCGGCACTTCATGGCTAACGTGGCGCGCTGATATTCGAGGAACGAAGTCAAAGACATACGCTCGTCGGCCACCTTGGATGGATGTATGCGTAGGTCATCACTCACCCAGAGATCATCGCAAAGACCGGTCCGTCAGGACACCGTCAGCCAGAAGCAGTACGTCAGCCCTTCAACGCTTGAGCGCCCAGCACCGACGTGGCGGAACCCATACGGGACAGCTATCAAGCGGACCGGAAGGTGCGAGCTTGAGTCTTTGACGGCAACGCTGACGGCAACGTCTGCACACGACGCCCGCCAACGGGCTGCCACGAGCACTAGGCCGGACCGCAGCCGAGTCCCGCACCAGGCCCCTGCCCGAACCTACGGATCAAGAGGTTGCAGGTTCGAATCCTGCCGAGCGCGCACCAGCTCAGAGGCCCCTTCCGATCATCGGAAGGGGCCTCTTGCGTATGCGTTGACATCAGTTCTGACATCAACCACCCGGGCATCGTCGTGTCAGATCCTCGACAGGAGGAGCCGCAGGCCAAAGGTCACGATGCCCGCTCCGGCTGTGTGGGCGGCACCCTGCGATGCCTGTCATGAGAGCAAGAGCGCGCGACGCTGTCATGAGTTGACTTGAGGGGGCGGACGGTGGTGCGCCGTCCGCCGGGGGCGTCACCCGTGACGGTGGTGGTCGTGCTGGCGGCTGTGGCCATGCTGGTGATGGTGGGCGTGGCAGTCGGAGAGCTGGAAGGAGGCGATACGGGTGTTCCAGTTTCCGGTGCCATCGGCCGGTTGGTACTGGTTGGTGTACCAGAACGTACAGTCGTCCACCGGGTCGATCGCCATGGAGGTGTAGTCACCCCAGCGATTGCTCCCGGTCTGGGAGCCTGCGCCGGTCCACACGGTGGTTTCGTGGAACGTCATCAGGTTCGGCGGGTCGTGCGCCAGGCGTCCGGTGACGCGGATCGAGGGATGGGTCCGGGAAGACGACTGCGAGTATCCCAGGGCGATGTCGCCGTTCTTGTCCATGGCTGCGGAGCCCATCCACCGGTACGTGGGGCCCGGAGCGTAGGTGCTCTGCTGGTGGACGACCGGTCGGCCATGGCGCAGCCGCAGTTCGTACCAGCGCACGCCCACGCCGCCGCGGGCATCGACCGCGTGGTTGACGACCAGGGACTGGTGGTCGCCGAAGTTGCGGTAGGCGAACCGGTACATAGGAGAGTAGGAGAGCGAATCCAGCTTCTGGGAGGTGCCGGCCTGGGGGACGCAGTGGGTGGGATCGGTACTCTCGCAGGCCCGGGTGTAGGGGGCCACCTTCAGCTCCTGCGGGCCCGTGAGGGTGGTGCGGGCGTGGTCTGTCCAGTCGACGTGGAACCGCCAGTACTGAAGCCTGCCGTCGGTGGGGCCGAGGTTGATCAGCAGGTTGGGCTCGCCCCGCGGGGGTGGGGTCCTGCCGTCGAGGTCCGAGCCGAGCGGGATGGTCGATGCCGGGAGGGTGTAGCACTGCTGGTTGGCGTCGGCTCCGCGCAGCATCTTGTGCCGGTCCCAGGCGCACGCCTCGAAGAGCGACCCGGCGGCGGTGGCGGTCACGTAGTAGGCGTCCGGCCACACCGCGAACTTCGGGTGGTCGGGGAGGGTCTGATACCCGAATTCGTAGCGGTAGTACTCGCCGGTGGCGTCCGCGGTGCGGGAGACGCCCACGCACAGTCGATTCGTGTTGGTTACGGGGTCACTGGCGAACTGGTTGATGATCCAGCGGTGGGCCAGGGAGTCCCAGCGGACTTCAGGGTCGCCAAGGAAGGCGGTCTCAGCGTTCTCGCACGGTCCGCCGAACCCGCTGAACAGGGTTTGGGTCGTCAGCGGCCTCAGCAGGGTGGTACCGGACTTGGAGTACACCGCGAGTTTGAAGTTGGTGATCTCTACGACCTGGCGGGAGCCTACCGAGGCGTTGGGGTCGGGAGGGGTGCCCCCACCTTCCCGGATGCCATCGAAATTGACGCCCAACCGGATCCGACCCCGGCTGCCGTTGCGGTTCTGCACCACCCCGTCGGGACCGGCGGTGGCCTTGGCGGAGCGCGGGTGCGGCCCCTTTCTGGGGGACATGGGGTCGGAAGCGCGCCGGAGCTGTCTGGGTCTTTGCGACAGCTCACGCAACGGTGGCGAGGTGTCATGGTGCACCGCGGGGCCGGAGTCAGGGGACCGAGTAGCCTGCGCGTGGTCGCCCGTCTTGGGTGCCGCTCTGGCGGCGGGCACGGCGGACCACTCAGGGGAGGCCAGCAACGCCGCTCCCACTGAGGCGACGGCAACGATCGAACGCAAGGCACGGGATACGTGCATCAAACCTCCGAACGAGTCGGTGAGCCGACCCGTTCGGCCGCCTGGTGACGGCGGTATTCGAGACAAACCCCACGCGTGTGCGGGGGCTGTCGCGACCTCCCCGCACCCCCGCGCGCCGGGGGCAGGTTTCAAGGCCACAATATGAGGGCGGGTGACTCATGTGATTGTTTGGGAAACCTAGTTATCCACCTCGTCCGCTCACCGTTGGGGTGACGGGTGTCGTGTCGGGTGCGGTTCAGCCGTATGGCGCTGCCTACATGACGGGCATTCGAGCTCACCGCCGCCCTCACTGTGGTGTCGGGTGCGAGGAGCGAGGAAACGAGACCGGTCAGGCGTGGGTCTCGTCTGGCGCAACCATCGGTTGCAGGTGGGCGATGCCTGCGGTTCGGAGGTGACGGCAACCTTGACGGCAACGACGGCACACACAAGCCGCCGAAAGCCACCCCGGCCGATCGTCGCGGCGGAGAGAGCGGAGCCGCAGCCCAGTGCTGTGCCCGAACCCGCGGATCAAGAGGTTGCAGGGTCGAATCCTGCCGAGCGCGCAATAGGCCGGAGCCCCTTCCGGTGATCGGAAGGGGCTCTTTTAGTGATCCGGGCTCGCTCTCGATGGACACTCAGGTAGTACGCCCTACCTCGGTGCCTGGAAGCCGCCGATCTTCTGCTCGAGTAGTTCGGCCAGCCGCAGTGGGGTGCGGTCCTCGAATGTCGGGCCGATGAGTTGGACTCCCACGGGCAGGCCCTCGGGGGAGCGGCCTGTTGGGATGGCGGTGGCGGGTAGGCCGGGCATGGTGGCCAGGCCGGCCCAGACGAGTTGGTCGAGGTAGGGGTACTCGGCGCCGTCGATGTCGATCCGGCGTTCCCTCGGGTCGGGGTTGTGGTCGTGCGGGAACGCGGGGGTGGGCGTGATGGGGCACACCACGGCGTCGAACTCGGTGAAGAGCTGACGCCAGCCGTGGCGGTGGAGTTCGCGGCGGCGGTCCGCCTCGATCCAGTCGCGGTGGCTGAACGCTATGCCGCGCAGCCGCGCCGCATCGAGGCTCTGGTCGTCCGCGTCCAGTCCGGCGGCCTGGGTCCGTAGCCGCTCGTAGGCTTCGAGGGGGAAACTTCCGCCGAAGCCCGAGAACAGCAAATGCGTGTAGAGGACCGCGGCTTCGCTCAGGTCGGGTAGCAGCGGACTGTGGTGTTCGACGCGGGCGCCGCCGTCGGCAAGAGCGTCGGCCACTCGGGTCACGCCCGCCCGCACGGCGGACCCGGTCGGAATGAGCGGATGGTCGTCGAGGACCAGGACCCGGAAGTCGTGGAGTCGCTCGTGGCGCGCGGGCGGCAGGGTCACGTCGTGTGCCACACCGAGGGTCAGTGGGTCGGATCCGGCCATGACGTCGAGCAGGAGCGTGAGGTCGCGGGCGGTGCGCGCCATCGGGCCGACGACGGCGAGGTCAGGTTCGGTCGGCAAGGCCGGCGCGGTCGGCGGGACCATACCGCGGCTCGCCGCCAGTCCGAGCGTCGGCTTGTGTGCGTAGATGCCGCAGAAATGCGCGGGGGTGCGCAATGAACCGGCGATGTCGGAGCCGATGGACAGCGCGCCGAATCCGGACGCCAGGGCCGCCGCGGATCCGCCGGAGGAGCCACCCGACGTACGACCGTGATCCCACGGGTTATTGGTGGTGCCGTAGATCTCGTTGAAGCTCTGGATATCTTGCAGCCCCAAGGGCACGTTGGTCTTGCCGAGCACCACCGCGCCCGCGGCCTTGAGCCGCGACACCTGCACCGCGTCCTCGGCCGGTATGTGGTTCCGGTGTGGTGGCATGCCCCAGGTCGTGGGCAGTCCGGCGATGTCGTAGGACTCCTTGACCGTCACCGGGATGCCGAGCAGCGGCCGGTCCTCACCGCGGGCACGCGCCTGGTCGGCAGCGTGCGCGGCGGCCCGCGCACGGTCGAAGTCCGGCACACAGATCGCGTTGATCGCCTTGTCGTCCCGCTCAATACGGGCGATCGCCTCGTCAGTCAGTTCCGTCGAGCTCACTTCACCGGCACGTATGGCGGCCGCGAGTTTTTCGGCCGTCAGAAAATTCCACTCCATGAATCCGACGGTATCGGCCTCTGGAATAGGCCATAAAATGTCGTTTCGCACAATGGGGTGGATGGCTTCACACTCATCATGTTTCCCTCCGGCATAGGCAATTCGCCCGACCGTTGGCCTCCCTCGGTCGTCGTGGCCACGTACGGCCCCCACGCGGGCACGAAGTTCGCCCTCGATGCGGTCGGTGACTCGCTGCGCCGGGAGCCGGCGCCGCTGGGCGTGGGGGGATCCGAAGACAGCCACGACATGAGGCCCCGGTTCGGCTGGATCTGACCTTGCGGCCACGGCTAGCGCCGCCCCCGCACGGTATTAGTTGTCCGTTAGTGGAACGCCAACGCGATCTTCGAAGCTGATTGTCGTCCGGGAGCGAGACGACAGAACACAGCAACGCGAGGTCACGATGAACAACACCACCAGCAACCGCTTCCGCGGTCGCGCCGGCCGCCGTATCGCCGCAGCCCTTGTCGCCGCCGCGGCGCTGAGTCTGGGGGCCACGGCCTGTGGGCCGGACGACTCCGGGGCCGACTCCTCCGGCTCCTCGGCCTCGGCCCAGCCCACCAGCGGCTCCTCCTCGGACAACTCCGGTTCGCAGGGCGGGAACGGCGGCAAGACCGACACGGCGCCGCCCGCCGCCGGCAACGGTGGCGCCGAGGGTGGCGGCAACGGTGGAGGGTCCGCCTCCCCCGGGGGCGGCGCCGCCAACGCGGGGAACCACCGCATGTACGTCGGCACGCTGAAGTACCTCGCGCCCGGCAAGCTGACCGTCAAGCCCGAGAGCGGCGGCATGGAGCAGGCGTTCCTGATCTCCAACGCCACACAGATCCTCGGCGCGGCCGCGATCTGCTCCGACGACGGCGGCACCGTGTCCATCGGCGACGACGGCTACGGCACCTCCAAGTGCACCGTGGAACAGCTGGAGAAGGCCGCGAAGACCAACAGCGTGACCGTCCGCGTCACCATGAACGCCAAGTCCGGCGCCGCCGAGTCGGTCGAGGAGAAGTACCACCCGTAAGCCACGGGAACCCGCACTCCCGTACTCCCGTACTCCCGTACTCCCGTACTCCCGCACTCCCGCACTCCCGCACTTCCGCACTTCCGCGCGCCCGGTGGGCCCTCCGCCCACCGGGCGCGCGTGCCTGCGCGATCACGCACATGTGGTGACAACCGTCGTACCAGCGGCTGATCCCATCGGCCGGTGTGTACTGCGTTCTCAGTAGCGCGAAATGTCGGCAGGCGCACGACGACAGGGCGGCCCGCTCCCGGGGAGTCTGGGCGGACGGTCGGCACCAGATGCGGACAGTCGGCACCAGATGTGGAGACCTCCTGCCGTGGCTACATTCCTTTACCAAGTGGGCCGTCTGGCCTTCCGGCGGCGCTGGTACGTCGCCCTCGTCTGGGCGGCCGTCCTGGCCGCCGTCGGGCTGGGCGCGCTCAACGCTTCGGGGGCTTCCGACGAGGAGTTCTCGATGCCGGGCATCGAGTCCCAGAAGGCGTTCGACCTGATGGAGCAGCGCTTCCCCGGGGCCTCCGCCGACGGCGCGACCGCCCGGGTCGTCTTCGTCGCGCCGAGCGGTGAGAAAGTCACCGCCACCGAGAACAGGCAGGCCGTCGAGAAGGCCGTGGCAAGTCTCGGTGACGGGGCGCAGGTCGCGAGCGCCGTCGACCCGTTCCAGGCGAAGGCCGTCAGCAAGGACGGCACGACGGCGTACGCGACGGTCACCTACAAGGTCGCCGCCAACGACCTCACCGACGCCAGCAAGAACCAGCTGGAGCGGGCCATCCACACGGCCCAGGGCTCCGGGCTGACCGTCGAGGCCGGTGGAAGCGCGATGGACAGCGGCGGCGGGCCCGGGGGCGCGGCCGAGGTGATCGGTGTCGCGATAGCCGCCGTCGTGCTGCTGGTCACGTTCGGTTCGCTGGCCGCCGCGGGGCTGCCGCTGCTGACCGCCATCATCGGCGTCGGCGTGAGCATGGCCACCATCCTGACCCTGTCCGCGGCGCTGGGCCTGTCCACGACGACCGGCACCCTGGCGATGATGCTGGGGCTGGCGGTCGGCATCGACTACGCCCTGTTCGTCGTCTCCCGCTACCGCGAGGAGCGCGCCAAGGGCCGGGTGCCGCGGGAAGCGGCCGGTCTGGCGGTCGGCACGGCCGGTTCCGCGGTCGTTTTCGCCGGCCTTACCGTCGTCATCGCGCTGGCCGGGCTCGCGGTGGTCGGCATCCCGATGCTCACCAAGATGGGCCTGGCCGCGGCGGGCGCGGTCGTCGTCGCCGTACTGGTCGCGCTGACGCTGGTCCCGGCGTTCCTCGGCTTCTGGCCGAACGCCGTGCTCCGGCGGCGGGCCCGCAGGAGCGGACGGATCGAGGACGAGGGCACCCGGGACAACGGGGGCAGCCGCTGGGCGCGGTTCGTGCTGCGGCGTCCGCTGCCCGTGCTGCTGCTCGGCGTGGTGGGCCTCGGGGCCCTCGCGGTGCCGATGACGGATCTGCAGCTCGGCATGCCGGGGGACGAGGCCAAGTCGACCTCCACCACCGAGCGCCGGGCCTACGACGCGCTCGCCGAGGGCTTCGGGCCGGGCTTCAACGGGCCGCTGACCGTCGTCGTGGACGCGAAGGGCGACACCGACCCGAAGGGCGCCGCCGACACGGTCGCGAAGGAGATCGGCGGCACCAAGGGAGTCGTCTCCGTCTCCCCGGCCCGCTTCAACGAGGCCGGTGACACGGCCGTCTTCCAGGTCGTGCCGTCCACGGCGCCGACCGACGAAAGGACCAAGGACCTGGTCACGACCATTCGGGGCGAGCGGCCCGGGGTCGAGTCCAAGACCGGGGCGACCTTCGAGGTCACCGGTTCGACCGCGCTGAACATCGATGTCTCCGACAAGGTGCAGTCCGCGCTGATCCCCTACCTGGTCGTCGTGGTGGGCCTCGCGATCGTGCTCCTGCTGGTGGTCTTCCGGTCCCTGTTCGTCCCGCTGAAGGCGGCCCTCGGCTTCCTGCTGTCGGTGCTGGCCTCCCTCGGCGTGGTCGTCCTCGTCTTCCAGCAGGGCCACGGCGCCGAACTCCTGGGCGTGGAGCAGACCGGCCCGATCATGAGCCTGATGCCGATCTTCCTGGTGGGCATCATCTTCGGCCTGGCCATGGACTACGAGGTGTTCCTCGTCTCGCGGATGCGGGAGGCATACGTCCACGGCGAGCGGCCCGGCCAGGCGATCACATCCGGCTTCCGGCACAGCGCACGCGTGGTGGTGGCCGCCGCGCTGATCATGATCGCGGTGTTCGCCGGGTTCGTCGGCGAGAGCGACTCCATGGTCAAGATGATCGGGTTCGGGCTCGCCTCCGCCGTCCTGTTCGACGCCTTCGTCGTACGGATGGCGATCGTGCCCGCCGTGCTCGCCCTGCTCGGCGACCGGGCCTGGTGGCTGCCGAAGTGGCTGGACCGGCTGTTGCCCAAGGTCGACGTCGAGGGGGAGGCGCTCGGCCGCCGGGCGGACTCGGGGCCGGATTCGGGATCGGGACGGGATTCGGGACCGGGATCGGGACGGGATTCGGGATCGGGACGGGATTCGGGACCGGGATCGGGTCGGGATTCGGGATCGGGATCGGGTCGGGATTCGGGATCGGGACGGGATTCCGGATCGGGATCGGACCCGGAACCGGCCGGGACGACCGACCTGGAAGTGACCCGCACCTGATCGACCGCCGGACCCGCCCCCACCGGGGCCGCCCGTGGCGAACGACACGGGCGGCCCCGGCGGCCGTCCGTGCGGTCCGCACGCGGGGAACGGGCACGGTGACCCCGGAGCGCCGAAAAGGCCATGGTGGCCCACAGAGCACGGAATCCGTCACAGTGGCCTACAGGGCATGGAATCCGTTCACGGTGGCCCACAGAGCGCCGAATCGGTCACGATGGCCCACAGCACCGAGCGGAGAGCCCAGCCGATGAGCACCAGCCTTGAGCGTTACACGGACCGTTTCGAGCAGTACGCCGACCGCTACCCCCTTGTCATCGACGTGGTGCTGGTCCTGTCACTGATGGGCTGTGCGACCCTCGGCAGCAATCTCACCCTGCCCGGCGCCGAGCCACCCGACCAGGACAGGGCCGCCACCGTCCTCATGGGCGTGTCCTGCCTCGCCCTGCTGAAGTACCGCAGCCATCCGCGCACCGCGGTCGTCGTGACCGCGGTCTGCACGGTGATCGCGATCTCGCTGGGGTACCTGTTGACTCCCCTGCTGCTGGGACCCGTCATGGCGGCGCTCTACTGGCTGGCCACGCTCACCGACCGGAAGACCACACGCGTCTTCGGCGGCACCATCATGGCGGCGCTGATGGCCACGTCAGCGCTCGCCGACTCCATGGACAGTCTCTCGCTGGTGCTCAGGACGGTCGGCCCCTTCTTCTGGCTGCTGCTGCCGCTCGCCGCCGGCAACATGACCCGGCTGCGGCGCGCCTACCTGGCATCGGTGCAGGCCCGCGCCGAACACGCCGAGCGCACCCGGGAGGAGGAGGCACGGCTGCGCGTCACCGAGGAGCGCATGCGGATCGCCCGCGAGCTGCACGACGTCGTGGCGCACCATATGGCCCTGGCCAACGCGCAGGCCGGTACGGCCGCCCACCTCGCGCTCACCAGTCCACAGCAGACGAAGAAGATCCTCACCGACCTGACCGGCACCACGTCCTCCGCGCTGCGCGAGCTGAAGGCCACGCTGGGACTGCTGCGCCAGACCGACGACCCGGCCTCCGCGTCGCTGGAGCCGTCCCCCGGTCTCGCCCGGCTGCCGGAACTGGTCTCGGCGTGTGCGTCCGCGGGGCTCGCCGTCACGGTCAGCACGACGGGGGAGCCCCGTCCGCTCTCCCCCGGGGTGGACCTGACCGCGTTCCGGATCGTGCAGGAGGCGCTCACCAACGTCTCCAAGCACGCCGCGGTGGACTCCGCACAGGTACGCTTGGCCTACTCCGGATCTCGCCTGCTGATCACGGTCAGCAACGACGGCCCGGACACCAACGGCACTCCAGGCACCTCAGACACCCACGGCACCATAGGCGCCACCGATGCCGCCAAGGCCATGCCGGGCCGGGGCTTCGGCGTCATGGGCATGCGTGAACGCGCCCGCACCATCGGCGGCGAGCTCTGTGCGGGACCCCGTCCGGAGGGTGGCTTCGAGGTCACCACCGCGCTGCCGCTCCAGCCCTCGGCGTCCGAGGCATCCCAGGCATCCGAAGCGCCCGAAGCACGTGAAGCGCCCGAAAAACGTGAAGCACCCGAAGCGGCCGTAGGCGCCACAGGCGCCACAGGCGCCACAGACGCTCCGGCGCGAGGAGAAGAGTCATGACCATCAGGGTGCTGCTCGCCGACGACCAGACCTTGCTGCGGGCCACCTTCCGGATCCTGATCGACTCCTGCGAGGACATGACGGTGGTCGGTGAGGCATCGGACGGTGCGGAGGCGCTGGAGCTGACCCGCGCCCACCACCCCGACATCGTCCTCATGGACATCCGGATGCCGGGGACCGACGGTCTCGCCGCCACCTCCGCGATCTGCGCCGCCCCGGAGCTGGCCGCCACCCGCGTCCTCATCCTGACGACGTTCGAGACCGAGGACTACGTCGCCCAGGCGCTGCGCGCCGGTGCCAGTGGCTTCCTCGGTAAGGACGTCACCGCCGACACCCTGCTGGCCGGTCTGCGCACGGTCGCCTCCGGCGACGCGCTGCTGTCACCCGCCGCTACCCGCACCCTCATCACGAACTTCCTCATGTCCCCCGCCCCCGACGCCCACCTCGCGCCCCCGCAGCGCCTGTCGGAGCTGACCGTCCGCGAGCGCGAGGTGATGGGCCTGGCCGCCGAGGGCCGGTCCAACACCGAGATCGCCGAGATCCTCACGCTCAGCCCGCTGACCGTGCGCACCCACATCCACCGCGCCATGACGAAGCTGGGTGCCCGCGACCGTGCCCAACTGGTCGTCATCGCCTACCAGACGGGCCTCGTGCGGGCGGCGCCGCCCACACCGTGACCATGACCATGACCATGACCGCGGACGCCGACCGGCGTCCTGGCAGGAGCTCACTTCTGGAGCTCACTTCTCGATCGGCGGGCAGTAGCCGGTGTCGTTGCCGATGGAGTTGATCGTGGCGTTGTCCCTGTGGTCGCCCGCGTAGTTGATCTGGTCCGTGCACTTCATGTCACCCTTCCTGAGAGTGCCCTTGGACGTTTCTTCCTTCTGGATCGGCGGGCAGTAGCCGGTGTCGTTGCCGATGGAGTTGATCGTGGCGTTGTCCCTGGTGTCCCCGGCGTAGTCGATCTGGTTCGTGCACTTCATACCGGGCTTCATGGGGGTGCCCTTGGCGGTGTCCTTGGCCTGGTCCTGGCCCTGGTCCTGGCCCTGGTCCTGGCCCTGGTCCTTCGCCGTGGGCGCGGAGGATTGCGGGGCGCTCGCGGAGGCGGAGGGTGAGGACGAGGAGTCGGTCTCGCCGTCCTGGCATGCGGTGAGCCCGAGCGCGGCGACCGCGATGATCACGGCGGCGGCGGCCTTACGGGCGTGACGGTTGTGGCGGAGGGCGGTGCGGTGCGACATGGTCTTCCCCGTTCTCGCGATGTGGTCTCTCGCGACGTGGTGTTTCGGGCTCGTGAGAACAAGACTGTCGGCCGCCGCTGATGATCTGCCGCCGTACGGCTAACGCTCCACTAACGCCCGGTCGCGCTGGTCGACGACTATCCGCCGGCGATCCGGGAGCGCTATGGCGCGCGAAGCGTGCGGGGGAGGCGGGCAGTCGGGGTCATGGGGGCGTTGAACGCCGTGGTCTTCGTCGCCGTCCCGGTCGTCGGCCTGGTGGATCTGCGGAGCCGGGCCGACGGGGGGCGGCGATATGGATTTCCCTTAGCGGCGAGAACGACGTAGAGTTACGTTCACCGACGCGGGGTGGAGCAGCTCGGTAGCTCGCTGGGCTCATAACCCAGAGGTCGCAGGTTCAAATCCTGTCCCCGCTACTCAGGTATCGAGGGCCCGGCACTTCTTCAGTGCCGGGCCCTCGGTCGTTCGGTCGTGCCGAGGACCCGGCCCCGCCGCCGTCAGCGCGTGACCTTCCAACTCACCGGGCGCTTGGTGTCATCGCCTGTGCTGTACGTCACCACCGACGGCCGTATGCCGTTGGGCACCAGGAACACCTTGCACAGCGAGACCCTCGCCCCCACCGCGAAGTCGTCCGGGTCCTTGCCCGGGCAGGCCGCCACCTCGGTGTCGCCGGTGATGAGCGGCTGGTCGTCCACACCGCCTGTGTCCTCTAGCCCGGTGGGGGTGTTGAGGAAGGGGTAGTGGAGGGAGCTCTCGCCGATGTTCTCGAAGGTCATGGTGACGTAGTACGGCTGGGTGGTCCGTACGTCGGACGGTTCCGCACCCGCCCTCCTCAGCTCGGCATGGGTGCCCTTGCGCACACTCACCGCCGTGACCCGCAGGGCGCCGCGCATATGGTCCGAGCCGCGCTTGTAGGTGACCGATGTGGGCTCACCGAGCCGGAGGGTCTTGCCGCCGTCGCGGTCGGCCGCCATGTCGGCGCGGGTCGCGGGCTGCCGTCGGCCGGACGCGGCGGTGTCGTCCTCGCACCCCGCCGTGGCGAGGGCGAGGAGGGTGACGCCGAGGGCGCAGACGAGGGCGGTCCCGGATCGGGCGGCGGCGCGAGGCGGGCGGTTGGGCATGGACGGTCCCCCGGTGGTTGGTCTTGGCCGGTCGGTGACGACGTCGAGCGAGTGGTGACTGCCGTAGATGGATACGCCGGTCACGGAGCGCCAGTTCACCTTCTCGGTTCCCGTGCGGTGATCTTGCTACCGCAGATCATCATGGGCGTGACAAAACCACTGGTCGAGGCTGTGATCAACTCGGAGCGAGAGCTTGAGACGAGGCTGTAGCAATACGCCCGGGGCAACTACCGTGATCCGTATGGACGATCCCGCCGTGGCGTCGGTGCAGCGGTTCTGGCAGGACCTCGGGCTGCCCGGACTCATCGATGTGCACACCCACTTCATGCCCCAGCGCGTACTGGACAAGGTCTGGGCGTTCTTCGACACCGTGGAGCCGCGCTGGCACATCACCTACCGCGAGGAGGAGGACGAACGCCTCGCGACGCTACGGGCGTTCGGCGTACGTGCCTTCACCTCGATGCTCTACCCCCACAAGCCGGACATGGCGCGGTGGCTGAACGGCTGGGCGGCCGATTTCGCCGCCCGTACGCCGGACTGTCTGCACACCGCGACCTTCTACCCCGAACCCGGTGTGGAGGAGTACGTGCGAGCGGCGCTCGAGGGCGGGGCGCGGGTGTTCAAGGCCCATGTGCAGGTGGGGGCGTACGACCCGGGTGACGCGCTGCTCGACCCGGTGTGGGGGATGCTCGCCGAGAGCGGGACGCCCGTCGTCATCCACTGCGGCTCGGGGCCCCACCCGGGCAAGTACACCGGACCGGAGCCGGTGGGGCGGGTGCTGGCCCGCCATCCTCGGCTGCGCCTGATCGTCGCGCATATGGGGCTGCCGGAGTACGCGGACTTCCTGGGGCTGGCGGAGCGGTACGGGGAGGTCCACCTGGACACCACGATGGCCTTCACCGACTTCACCGAGCGCCAGTGGCCGTTTCCACGCTCGGAGCGGGGGCGGCTGGCGGCCGTGGGAGACCGGGTGCTGTTCGGGAGCGACTTCCCCAACATCCCGTACGGGTACCGGCATGCGCTGGACGCGCTGACGCGGGTCGGGCAGGACGAGGAGTGGCTGCGCGGGGTGTGTTACGGGAACGCGGCGCGGTTGTTCGGGATATGACGGGTTGTGACTGTTCCGGATCGTGACTGTTCCGGGTCGTGGCTGTTCCGGGTCGTGGCTGTTCCGGATCGTGGTGCGGTTGTCCGGAAATGGCGCTCGCCCGGTGCCTGCCTGCGCCGGCGCCGGGCGAGGGGGCTGAGCGGATCGGTCAGCTCTTGTCGAGCGGCAGCGCCTCGGCCAGCGTGCGCCACGCCGCACGGGGGAGGCTGGACATCGGGTCGTCGGTCACCACCTGGATCGCGAGGTGGTCCGCGCCCGCGGCCAGGAACTCGTCCACGCGCGCCCGGATCGTCTCCGCGTCGCCGAGCGCGTACATCGCGGCGAGGAGACGGTCGCTGCCGCCGTCCGCGAAGTCCGCGTCCTCGAAGCCCAGCCGCCGGAAGTTGTTGGTGTAGTTGGGCAGCGCCAGGTAGCGGGCGAGGTAGTCGCGGGCGGTGGCGCGGGCGCGGTCCAGGTCCGTGTCGAGGACGACCTTCAGCTCCGGCGCGAGTACGGCGTCCTTGCCCAGGGTGTCGCGGGCCTCGGCGGTGTGCTCCGGGGTGACGAGGTACGGATGCGCGCCGGCCGCGCGGTCACGGGACAGCTCGAGCATCTTGGGGCCGAGGGCGGCCAGGACCCGCTGGGCGGCGGGGACCGGGGCCGGGGCGGAGTCCAGCGCGGTCAGGTACTCCTTCATCGCCGTGTACGGGCGCCGGTAGCGCTCACCGGCGAGCGCGCTGTGGCTCACGCCGAGGCCGAGGAGGAAGCGGCCGTCGTGGGCGGCGTTCAGCGCGGTGTGCCGCTCGGCGACGTAGGCCGCCTCATGGTCCCAGATGCTCAGGATTCCGGTCGCGACGGTGATCCGGGAGGTCGCGTCCAGCAGGACTCCGGCCTGATCCGGGCTGGGGTTGCCACCGAGCCAGATGGCGCCGTACCCCAGCTCGTCCAGTTCGGCCGCCGCCTCGCCGACCTGTTCTGATGGGGCGAAGTCCGTCTTCAGGGCCGCGGTCCAGATGCCGATCTTGCCAAGTGCGGGACGTGAAGTCATACAGGGGGAAGCCGGAGAGTCCTTCCGGATATTCCGTGGTCCGCACGGCTGCTCCCCGCCCCGGGCCCGCTGTTTCGCCTCCCGGCCGGTCCCGTCCCGGCCTCCACAGGATTCTCAGGTAATTCACAGCCGGCCGAAAGGGACCTCTCAGGGCCCGCTCCGAGGGTGGAGGTCATGATGCCGACCTCGCCTCATGGGCGTACCGAGCTGCTGCGCCCCGACGGGAGTCCCGTCCGGGTGCTGGTTGTGGACGACGAGTCGGCGCTCGCCGACCTGCTGTCGATGGCCCTGCGCTACGAGGGGTGGGAGGTGCGCACCGCGGGTGACGGCGCGGAGGCGATCCGGGTCACCCGTGAGCTGCGCCCGGACGCGGTGGTCCTGGACATCATGCTGCCCGATATGGACGGGCTCGCGGTGCTGGGGCGGCTGCGCCGCGAACTGCCCGACGTCCCGGTGCTGTTCCTGACCGCGCGGGACGCGGTGGAGGACCGGATCGCGGGGCTGACGGCGGGCGGCGACGACTACGTCACCAAGCCGTTCAGCCTGGAGGAGGTCGTCGCCCGGCTGCGTGGGCTGCTGCGCAGGTCGGGGGCGGCGGCCGCGCGGAGTGAGTCGATGCTGGCCGTCGGCGATCTAGTCCTGGACGAGGACAGCCACGAGGTGTCGCGCGGGGGCCAGGAGATCCATCTCACCGCGACCGAGTTCGAGCTGCTGCGCTACCTCATGCGCAATCCGCGCCGGGTGCTCAGCAAGGCGCAGATCCTGGACCGGGTCTGGAGCTATGACTTCGGCGGCCAGGCCAACGTGGTCGAGCTCTACATCTCGTATCTGCGGCGCAAGATCGACGCGGGCCGCAGCCCGATGATCCACACCCGGCGGGGCGCCGGGTATCTGATCAAGCCCGGGGAGTAGACACCGTGGCGCACCTCCCGCCCCGGCCGTCCCGGGGCCCCGACATGCCAGGCGTCCACGGGACGCCTGGGGCCACCGGGACGCCTGGCGTCTCCGAGCCGTCCGGCGCCGCCGGGGAGCCCGGCATTCCCGGGCCGCCGCCGAGCGCGGGAGCGGCGCGGGGACGCACGCACGCCCGGCGCGCCCAGCGGGCGGGGCGCACTCAGCGGGCCGGGGCTGCTCAGCGGGCCGGGGCCGCACAACGAGCCGGGCGCACTCAGCGGGCCGGGCGCCGCCCCTGGTCCCTGCGCACCCGTCTGGTCGTCTCGGCCGTCGCGCTGATCGCGGTGGTCTGCGCGGTGATCGGCACGGTCACCACCCTGGCCCTGCAGTCGTACCTCCAGGGCCAGGTGGACGGTGATCTGCGCGCGTCCGTGGGGCGGTTCCTGAACAAGCCGGGTCCGGCGGGCGGACTCCCCCGGGACGATGTGCTCTTCGTCGCCTCGCCCGGTCAGCCCATCGGCACGGTCGGGGCGCGGTTCGGCCAGAACGGCGAGATCTCCATGTCCGGCAAGAGCAATGACTCGCCCATGACGAACGAGGTCGACGCCGAGAGCCGGGTGGACTCCCTGACCAGCGGTCAGCAGAAGGCGATCGCCGCCGTCCCCCGGGACGGAGGCGTGCACACCATCGATCTGCCCGGCCTCGGCGGCTATCGGGCGGTGGCCCAGTGGGACCACCGGGAAGGCGGCATCGTCCTCGCCTTCCCGCTCGACCAGACCCAGGAGACGGTCAACACCCTCATCCTCGTGGAGGTCTGTGTGACCGCGGCCGGGCTGGTCGCGGCCGGGATCGCCGGGGCCGCGATGGTCGGCATCTCGCTGCGCCCGCTGCGCCGGGTGGCCGCGACCGCGACCCGGGTCTCCGAACTCCCCCTGCACAGCGGCGAGGTGGCGCTGCGCGAGCGCGTCCCGGCCTCGGAGGCCGATCCGCGCACCGAGGTCGGCCAGGTGGGCGCGGCGCTCAACCGCATGCTCGGCCATGTGGAGTCGGCGCTCGCGGCCCGCCAGGAGAGCGAGACGCGGGTGCGGCAGTTCGTCGCCGACGCCAGCCATGAGCTCCGTACGCCACTCGCCTCCATCCGCGGCTACGCCGAGCTGACCCGGCGCGGCCGGGAGGAGATCGGGCCCGACACCCGGCATGCCCTCGGCCGGGTCGAGTCCGAGGCCGGGCGGATGACCGGGCTGGTCGAGGATCTGCTGCTGCTGGCCCGGCTGGACGCGGGACGGCCGCTGGAGTGCGCGGAGGTCGATCTGTCCCCACTGGTCGTGGACGCCGTCAGCGACGCGCGGGCGGTCGGCTCCGACCACGAGTGGCGGCTGGAGCTGCCCGATGAACCGGCGGCCGTCTTCGGCGACGACGCCCGGCTGCGCCAGGTGCTGGTCAACCTCCTCGCCAACGCGCGGACGCACACCCCGGCCGGCACCACGGTCACGGCGCGGGTGCTGTGGGGCGGGCCGCGGGCGCCGTACCCCTCGCCGTATCGGGCGCCGTACGGCCTGTCCTACGGCGTCTCCTACGGGGCGCCGTCATCAGGCGCGTCCCCCGGGATGCCTTACGGACCTCGGATGCCCTACGGACCTCCCCCCGGGACGGTCGGGGCCGGTGGACTCCATGGGACCCATGGACCCCATGGACGCGGTAAGGGGCGCGGTTCACCGCACGCCCAGCCGCACGCCCAGCCGTACGCCCAGCCGTACGCCCGGCCGTACGCCCCGCCCTACGGCTCCCCGTACGCGGCCGCCCGCGCCGCCGGGGCCTTCGGCTCGCCGCCGCAGCCGCCCTCGTACGTCTCGCTGGAGGTCGAGGACGACGGTCCCGGCATTCCGGCTGAGCTGCTGCCGCATGTCTTCGAGCGGTTCGCGCGCGGCGACGCCTCGCGCTCCCGCGCCGCGGGCAGCACGGGGCTCGGCCTGGCCATCGTGCACGCGGTCGTGGCCGCGCACGACGGGCGGGTGACGGTGGACAGCGTCCCCGGGCGCACCGTGTTCGGCGTCCACCTCCCCGTGCACCGGGCCGTTCACCAGGGCGTAACGGACTCACAGGCAGGCCACAGGCTGACCACACAGCCGTGACAGCGCGGCTCGCGACTGTCGACCTCATGCGAACCGACACCCCTCTCGGGGCTCCGCCCGAGACACCCCTGCAGACCTTGCCCGTACGCGGGCCGGTGACGGTCGTGCGCGGCCGTCCGGTGCTGGACGTCGTCATCCCCGTCTACAACGAGGAAGCGGACCTCGAGCGGTGCGTACGGCGGCTGCACGACCATCTGGCCCGCACCTTCCCGTACGGCTTCCGGATCACCATCGCCGACAACGCCAGTACGGACCGCACGCCCGACCTCGCGGCCCACCTGGACGAGAGCATCGAGGAGGTGACGGCGGTCCGGCTGGAGCAGAAGGGGCGCGGGCGGGCGCTGCGCACCGTGTGGTCGCTGTCCGAGGCGCCGGTGCTCGCCTATATGGACGTCGATCTGTCCACGGACCTCAAGGCGCTGCTGCCGCTGGTGGCCCCGCTGATCTCCGGCCACTCCGACCTGGCGATCGGATCGCGGCTGTCCCGCAGCTCACGGGTGGTGCGCGGGCCCAAGCGGGAGTTCATCTCGCGGGCGTACAACCTGATCCTGCGCGGCAGTCTGGCCGCCCGCTTCTCCGACGCCCAGTGCGGATTCAAAGCGATCCGTAAGGACGTCGCGGAGCGGCTGCTGCCGCTGGTCGAGGACACCGGGTGGTTCTTCGACACCGAGATGCTGGTGCTGGCCGAGCGGGCCGGGCTGCGCATCCACGAGGTGCCGGTGGACTGGGTGGACGACCCCAACAGCACGGTCCACATCGTGCGGACGGCCACGGAGGACCTCAAGGGCGTGTGGCGGGTGGGGCGTGCGCTGGCCACCGGTGCGCTGCCGCTGGACCGGGTGCGCCGTCCGTTCGGCGACGATCCGCGCGACCGGGAGCTGAGCGGGGTGCCGAGGGGCCTGGCCCGCCAGCTGGTCGGGTTCTGCGTGGTCGGCGCGCTGAGCACGCTGGTCTATCTGCTGCTGTACTCCCTCTTCCGGATGGGCACCGGCCCCCAGGTGGCCAACGCCCTGGCGCTGCTGCTGTCGGCGCTCGGCAACACCGCGGCCAACCGGAGGCTCACCTTCGGCGTACGCGGCCGGGACCGCGCGATGCGCCACCAGGCCCAGGGGCTGGTCGTCTTCGGCATCGGCCTCGTGCTGACCAGCGGCTCCCTCGCCGCCCTGGACGCCGTCCCCGGCACCGCCTCGCACGGCACCGAACTTGCCGTGCTGATCGCGGCGAACCTCGCCGCGACCGTACTGCGCTTCCTGCTCTTCCGGGCCTGGGTCTTCCCGTCGGACAGCGGGGCCATGACCGACCACGACCCGAGGACCGATCGATGACCACCTACGACTACGGCACCCGCGAGGCCGGGCCGCCGCCGACCCCCGCCGCCGCTCCCCGGCCGGGGCCGCGGGCGCCCGGCGGCTCGCGCCTGGCGCGGGCCTGGAGAGGCCGGCCGGAGGACCCGCGCTGGGCGCGGCCCGCCCTGTGGGCCCTGCTGGCCGTCACCACCGTGCTCTATCTGTGGAGCCTGGGCGCGTCCGGCTACGCCAACCAGTTCTACTCGGCCGCCGTGCAGGCGGGCGGTGAGAGCTGGAAGGCGTTCTTCTTCGGCTCCTCCGACGCCGCGAACTCCATCACCGTCGACAAGCCTCCGGCCGCGCTGTGGCCGATGGCCCTGTCGGTGCGGCTCTTCGGCCTCTCCTCCTGGGCGGTGCTCGTCCCCGAGGCGCTGATGGGCGTCGCGACGGTCGGGGTGCTGTACGCGGCCGTACGGCGCAGGTTCGGCGCGGCCGCCGGGCTTATCGCGGGCGCGGCGCTCGCGGTGACCCCGGTCGCGGCGCTGATGTTCCGCTTCAACAACCCCGACGCGCTGCTGTGCCTGCTGATGGTCTCGGCCGTCTACTGCGTGCTGCGCGCCCTGGAGGACGCGCGCACCAAGTGGCTGGTGCTGGCCGGGGTCTGCTTCGGCCTCGGCTTCCTCACCAAGACGCTTCAGGCGTGGCTGATCCTGCCGCCGCTCGCGGTGGTGTACGCGGTGTGCGCCCCGGCGAAGTTCGGCCGGCGGATCGGGCAGCTGCTGCTCGCGGGGCTCGCGATGGTGGTCTCCGGCGGCTGGTGGGTGGCGGTCGTCGAGCTGTGGCCGGCGTCCTCGCGCCCGTACATCGGCGGTTCGCAGCACAACAGCTTCCTGGAGCTGACCTTCGGCTACAACGGTCTGGGCCGGATCAACGGCGATGAGACCGGCAGCGTCGGCGGGGGCGGTCCTGGCGGCGGCGGGGGCGGCGGCCGGTGGGGCGAGACCGGGATCGACCGGCTCTTCGGCTCCGACATGGGCGGTCAGATCGCCTGGCTGCTGCCCGCGGCGTTCATCCTGCTGGCGGCGGGGATCTGGCTGACCTGGCGGGCGAAGCGCACCGACACCCGGCGCGCGGCCTTCCTGGTGTGGGGCGGGTCGCTGCTGATGACGTTCGCCACCTTCAGCTTCATGTCCGGGATCTTCCACCAGTACTACAACATCGCTCTGGCGCCCTATATCGCGGCGCTCGTGGGCATGGGCGCGGCCCTGCTGTGGGAGCGGCGGAGCGAGGGCGGCCGGGCGGGGGCGGCGGCCTCGGCGGTGCTGGCCGTCACGGTCGCCGTCACCGCGTACCTGTCGTACGTCCTGCTGGGGCGGTCGCCGGACTGGCACCCCTGGCTGCGCTGGGCGGTGCTGACCTGCGGGCTCGCGGCGGCGGCCGGGCTGCTGCTGACGGCGCGCCTGGGACGGAGGGCGGCGCTGGCCGCGGCGGGCCTCGGCCTCGCGGCGGGGCTGGCCGGGCCGGTCGCGTACACCCTCAACACGGTGGACACCCCGAAGCACGGCTCCATCGTGACGGCCGGTCCGTCGGTGGCGGGCGGTATGGGCGGTCCCGGTGGCCGCTTCCCGGGCGGTGGCCGGGGCGGTCCGCCGGGGATGCAGAACGGCCGCCAGGGCGCGGGCCAGCAGGGGCAGGGTCAGGGTCCGGGGAATCAGCAAGGCGGCCAGGGTCAGCAGGGACAGGGCGGTACGCAGGGCATGCCGGGTGGCGGCACCGGTGGCGGTCAGCCGGGTGGTGGCCAGAACGGCTTCCCCGGCGGGGGCTTCCCGGGCGGCGGCCAGTCCCCGCGCAACGGCACGGGCAACGCCCAGGGCGGCCAGGGGCAGAACGGCCGGCCGGGCATGCTGCCCGGCGGCATGGGCGAGGGCGGCCGCCGTGGCGGCGGTATGGGCGGTCTGCTGGACGGTCAGCAGGTCGACGCCGACGTGGAGGCGAAGCTGGAGAAGAACGCCGGCGACTACACCTGGGCTGCCGCGGCGATCGGCTCCCAGAACGCCGCGAGCTACCAACTCGCCACCGAGAAGCCCGTGATGGCCATCGGCGGCTTCAACGGCAGTGACCCGTCCCCGACGCTCGCCCAGTTCAAGGAGTATGTGAAGCAGGGCAGGATCCACTACTTCATCTCCTCGGGCACCGGGATGGGCGGCGGGCCGGGTGGTGGCCAGGGGACCTCGTCCCAGATCACCTCCTGGATCGAGGCCACCTACAAGAAGGTCACCGTGGGCAGCGCCACGCTCTACGACCTGACCCAGAAGGCGGCCAAGTCCTCGAAGTCCTCCGGCTGACGCCGGAGTCTCGTATCCACGGGCCGGTAGTCCCGTATCCAGGGGCCGGTGATCGCGGGTTCAGCCCCGCGGTCACCGGCCCGTACGCGTATGCGACGCGCGCACATAATTCGCTGTACGCCGTAGAGCGGCACTTGTACGGTGTAAGACTCAGCACATCGTCATACACCGTAGAAGTCCCTGCCCTGGAGTCCCCATGACGGTCTCGACCGCCGACGCCGCCTCCGCGCCACCCGAGCAGTCCCCGGGCGGTCATCCCCAGCGCTGGCTGATCCTCGCCGTGATCTGCCTCGCCCAGCTCACCGTGTTGCTGGACAACACGATCCTCAATGTGGCGGTCCCCTCCCTGGCCAGGGAGATGGATGCCCGCACGGCCGACATCCAGTGGATGATCAACGCCTATTCGCTGGTCCAGTCGGGGCTGCTGCTCACCGCGGGCAGCGCCGCCGACCGCTATGGGCGGAAGAAGCTGCTGGTCGCCGGGCTCGCCCTGTTCGGCATCGGCTCGTTCGCCGCGTCGATGGCACAGGACCCCGGCCAGCTGATCGCCGCCCGCGCGGGCATGGGCATCGGCGGGGCGCTGCTGATGACCACGACGCTCGCCGTCGTGGTGCAGGTCTTCGACGCGGGCGAACGGGCCAAGGCCATCGGGCTGTGGGGTGCGGTCAGCTCCCTCGGCTTCGCCGCGGGGCCGCTGATCGGCGGCTCGCTGCTGGAGCACTTCTGGTGGGGCTCGATCTTCCTGATCAATATCCCGGTGGCGCTGCTGGGGCTGGTGGCCGTGGTCTGGATGGTGCCGGAGTCGAAGGTGCCGACCAGCGACCGCCCCGATCTGTTCGGCGCGCTGCTGTCCACGGTCGGCATGACCGGCATCGTCTTCGCGATCATCTCCGGGCCGGAACACGGCTGGACCTCCGGCCGGGTGCTGCTGTCGGCCTTCATCGGCATCACCGTGATGACCGGATTCGCGCTGTGGGAGCGTCATATTCCGTATCCGATGCTGGACATGCACTTCTTCCGCGACCGCCGGTTCGTGGGCGCGGTGGCGGGCGGCATCCTGGTGGCCTTCGGGATGGGCGGTTCGCTCTTCCTGCTCACCCAGCATCTGCAGTTCGTGCTCGGCTATGACGCGCTGGGCGCGGGGCTGCGCACCGCGCCGCTCGCGCTGGTGATCGTCGCGCTCAATCTCACCGGTGTCGGGGCGCGGCTGCTGCCGAAGCTCGGGACCCCGGTGACGATCGTCGGCGGGATGGCGCTGCTCGCGGCCGGTCTCGCCGCCATCGCGACGCTCGGCGCGCATGGCTATGGCGGGATGCTCTTCGGGCTGGTGGTGATGGGGGCCGGTATCGCGCTGGCGATGCCCGCGATGGCGAACGCCATCATGTCGGCCATCCCGCCGGAGAAGGCGGGGGTGGGCGCGGGGGTCAACGGCACGCTCACCGAATGCGGCAACGGGCTCGGCGTCGCCGTCCTGGGCGCCGTGCTCAACTCCCGTTTCGGCTCGCTGCTGCCCGCGGTCGCCACCGGAGCGGGCTCGCTCCCGGCCGCCCTCGCCGCGGCCCGTACCCCCGAGGACCGCGAGGCCGTCACGGACGCCTTCGCCTCGGGTGTGGAGACCAGCCAGCTGGTCGGCGCGGCGGCCGTGCTGGCGGGTGGAGTGCTGGCCGCGCTGCTGCTCAGCAGGGCCGAACGATCTTCACAGGAGGCGCAGGCGGCATAGCATCTTCAGGTAGTGAGGTGCCGCGTGCCCGCTCCCGGGACATATGTGGCGCCAGCGCATCGGAGAAAGAGAGGCGCCGCCATGGCAACCGGCAGCCGCACCGCCCGCCCGCGGTCCAGCATCTGGCTCTCCGAGCGCAAGACCACCAAGCGCAAGGGCGATCAGCAGCCCGTCGGGCTCGACCATCTGAAGATCGTCGCGGCGACGATGCGGCTGCTGGACGCCGAGGGGCTTGCGGGTTTCTCGATGCGACGGCTCGCGGCGGAGCTCGGGGTGACCGCCATGTCGGTCTACTGGTACGTGGAGACCAAGGACCATCTGCTCGAACTCGCCCTCGACGCGGCCATGGGCGAGATAGCGCTGCCCATCGAGGCCGTCGGCCCCGTCGAGGGCCTCGAGCACACCCCGGCCGAGCCGCGGGACTGGCGTGAGCAGCTGCGCCAGGTCGCCTCCGAGTACCGGGGGGCGCTGGTCCGCCACCCCTGGCTGTCCGCGCTGCTGGGGGAGTACCTCAACATCGGGCCCAACGCGGTGGTCTTCAACCACGCCTCGCTGGCCGTGATGCGCAACAGCGGACTGCCGGACGACAGGATCACCAGCGCGCTGGCCCTCGTCTACCAGTTCGTCTACGGCTTCGGCACGATCGAGGGCCGCTTCGCCGCCCGCAGCCGGGCGGCGGGAGTCACCCAGGACGAGCTGTTCCACGAGATGATGGGCACGGTCGAGGACCGTATGGAGTTCGACGAGGCGCGGAAGATCATGGAGGCTCGCGGCGGCGGCACGGTCCAGGAGATGCAGGACCGTGACTTCACCTTCGCCCTGGACCTCGCGATCGCCGGTATCGAAGCCCTGAGAGAGCGATAGCGCGCGGCGCCCGGCAGGTCGGGGCCGGCGGTCGGGGCCGGCAGGCCAGGCGTCAGGCCGTGGGGAGCTCCTCGCCCTGCACCGCCTGTATGTCCAGCTCCACCCGCAGGGTCGTGCCGATCGCCGCGATGCCCGCCGCGACCACCTGGTTGTAGTTCATCGCGAAGTCCTCGCGACGCAGCTCGGCGACGGCCCGGAAGGCCGCCCGCACCCCGCCCCAGGGGTCGGGGCCCGTGCCCAGGTACGTCAGGTCCAGATCCACGTCCCGGACCACGCCGTGCATCGACAGCTCGCCATGGACCGTCCAGCGGTCGGCCCCGGCCGTGCTCAGATGCGTGCTGCGGTACGTCAGCTCCGGGAACTCCTCCACATTGAGGAAGTCGGGCGACTTCAGATGGCCGTCCCGCATGGCGTTTCCGGTGTCGATGCTGGCTGCCCGCATGACGGCCTCGACGCGCGACTTCTCGATGTCCTCGGCGACCTCGATCCGCCCGCTGAACTCCGTGAACCGGCCGTGCACGCTGGAGATCCCCAGATGCTGGGCGACCGCGGCCACCGTCGAATGCGCCGGGTCGATCGTCCACGCCCCGGGCGGCGGAAGCTCCACCCCGCCCTGGCGCGCCAGCACCACCGTGCCGACGTCGGCCCGCCCGGAGGCCGTGACGATCGCCGTGGACGCGACCGGGGCGTAGCCGACCGCGGTGGCGATGATCGTGTACGCCCCCGGTGGCAGCGGCTCGTCGGTCCGTACGGCGCCGTCCGTGTCGGCCTGCGCACGCAGCACCTGGGCGCCCGTCATATCGGTGACGGTCAGCACCGCGTGCTGGACCGCCCAGCCGTCACGGGTGTGGATCCGGGCCCGCAGTCCCGCTCCCCCGCCTGCTCCTGCTCCTGTGGTCGTCATGCCGCGTTTCGCTCCCGCTCGGGTGTCGCCGTGTTGCTCGTCTTGCTCGGCGTGTCGCTCGTGCCGCTCATGTCGCCCGGCGCGCTGGTCGTGCGCGCCGTGCTGTCGTGCTGGTGGTACTCGCCGTGCTGGTCGTTCTCGTCGTGCTGGTGGTACTTGTCGTGCTGGTGGTACTCGTCGGGTCTGTGCACCGGATCCGGGCGGCGGCGTCAGGCCGTCCCCTGCCTTCACTACACCGCCGCCGGGATCCGGGTTCCGGGTCCGGCCGAGAAATCCGCCGCCCGGGCCGGGCCCGGGGCGCGTCTCCGCTCTTGCGCGCCCCGGGCCCGGGGTTCCGTCACTCGCCCGGGTGGGCGAGCTCCACGTCGTGGCCGTCGACGCCGGGCCCGGAGACCGTCAGCGCCCCCGCGACCGGCGGGTAGCCGCTCGCGATGACCGTGTAGTCGCCCGCGTCCAGGTCGGTGAAGGCGTACGCGCCGTCCTCACCGGTGGTGGAGGTGGCGACCACGTTCCCGGCCGCGTCCACGAGGGTGACCCGCGCGTCGGGCAGCGGCCGCCGGTCGGCACCGGCCCGGACTATGCCCTGCACCCGGGCACCGGCCTGCAGTGCTATCTCCACCCGGGTCAGCCCCTGGGCCCCCACCTCGACGGGCAGGGCCGCGGGCCGGTAGCCCGGCGCGTTCACCGCGACCGTGAAGGTCCCGGAGACCAGCTCCTCGAAGCCGAAGTCGCCCTGCTCACCGGTCTTCCCGGTGGCCAGCACCTCACCGCGGACATCGGTGACCACGACCATCGCCGCGTCCACCGGCCGGCCGTCGGCGGCACCGCGCACGGTGCCCACCAGACCGCTGGTGGCCGCCAGGACGATGTCGAAGCCGAGCGGCTCGTCCCCGACCACGACCGTGGACGCCTGCGGCTGGTGGCCGTCGGCCGCCGCGATCAGGACGTACGAGCCGGAGCCCGGCGCGTCCAGGGCGTACGAGCCGTCGGGGTGCGCCACCGAACGGCCCAGCTGCCGCCCGGCGAGCGAGATCAGCGTCACCGCGGCGCGGGCGACGGGGCCGCCCTCCGCGTTCCGCACGAAGCCGTGCACACCCTGCCGGGGCTGACGGTCCGCACCGTCGCCCCCGGCGGAGGCGAAGGCCGTGAGGCGCTGCGGAGCGGCGACCGTCTGCGGGGCGGTGGCCGCGAGGGCACCGTCGGCGTCCGGCTCGTGCACCTCGGTGGCCGGGGCGCCCACGAGCGCGGGCTCGAGGTCGGCGATCTGCCCGGTGGCGGCCGTGGTCGCCATCGCGTCGGCCGGGACCGCGTCGGTGGTGGGGGCATCCGAGCCGGCCGCGGCGGCCTGCTGGGAGCCGGAGTTGGTCTTCAGAGCGACCTCCTTGATGAACAGGGTCAGCAGGAAGGCGAGGAACGCGGCCGGGGCGGCGAAGAGGAAGACGTCCGCGACACCATGCCCGTAGGCGCTCTCCATGATCGTGCGCAGCGGATCGGGCAGCGCACGCACGTTGGGGATGCCACCGCCGCCGGTGCCGCCGTGGCCCAGCGCGGCGCCCTTGGGGCCGAGTTCGGCCAGGCCGTCCTTGACGTAGTGGGTGACCCGGTTGGCGAGCACCGCGCCGAGCGCCGAGACGCCGACCGCACCGCCCAGGGAGCGGAAGAAGGTGACGACGGAACTGGCCGCGCCGAGGTCCTGCGGGGCCACCTGGTTCTGGGTGGCCAGCACCAGGTTCTGCATCATCATGCCGATGCCGAGGCCCATGAGCGCCATGTAGATCGCCATGTGCCAGTACGGGGTGTCGTACCGGATGGTGCCCAGCAGACCGAGGCCCGCCGTCACCAGCACACCGCCGCTGACCAGCCATGCCTTCCAACGACCGGTCTTGGTGATGATCTGACCGGAGATGGTCGACGAGATAAACAGGCCGCCGATCATCGGGATGGTCATGACGCCGGACATGGTGGGCGACTTACCGCGCGCCAGCTGGAAGTACTGGCTGAAGAAGACGGTTCCGGCGAACATCGCGATACCGACGAAGAGCGACGCCAGCGACGCGAGGGTGATCGTCTTGTTGCGGAACAGCCGCAGCGGGATGATCGGTTCGCTCGCCTTGGACTCGATCAGCAGGAAGAGCAGACCGAGCGCGATCGAACCGCCGACCATCGCGTAGGTCTGCCACGAGATCCAGTCGTACTTGTCGCCCGCGAAGGTCACCCAGATCAGCAGCAGCGAGACCGCGGCGCTGATGAAGAAGGCGCCGCCCCAGTCGACCTTGACGTCCCGCTTCACCACCGGGAGCTTCAGGGTCTTCTGGAGGACGATCAGCGCGACGACGGCGAACGGCACGCCGACGTAGAAGCACCAGCGCCAGCCCAGCCAGGCCGTGTCGGTGATCACGCCGCCCAGCAGCGGACCGCCGACGGTCGCGACGGCGAAGGTCGCGCCGAGGTAGCCGCTGTACCGGCCGCGCTCCCGGGGGGAGATCATCGCGGCCATGACGATCTGAGCGAGGGCGGAGAGACCGCCGACGCCGATGCCCTGCACCACGCGGCAGGCGATCAGCATGCCGGTGCTCTGCGACAGACCGGCCACCACGGAGCCGGCGACGTAGATCACCAGGGCTATCTGGACCAGCAGCTTCTTGCTGAAGAGGTCGGCGAGCTTGCCCCACAGCGGCGTGGTGGCCGTCATGGCCAGCAGGGTGGCGGTGACGACCCAGGTGTAGGAGGACTGGCTGCCGTTGAGGTCGGCGATGATCTTGGGCAGCGCGGCGGAGACGATCGTCGACGACAGGATCGCGACGAACATCCCCAGCAGCAGCCCGGAGAGCGCCTCCATGATCTGCCGGTGGGTCATCGGCGCCGAGGAATCCGCGGTGTGGCCGTGCTGGCCTCTGTGGCCTCCTCCGCCGTGCTTGGCATGGGCGGGGTGCCCCGCGGGTCCCCGCACACCGCCGTCCGGTGTGGTCGTTGCCATGAAGTTCCTTAACGTTGCGAAGGTGTACGGGTGATGCTGGTCTCGGCCTGGTGCGGCAGAGCCCGGGAACGGGTGTCCCCGAAACTCGACCGCAACCGGGCGAGAAGTTCATTGAGGCGGTCGACGTCCTCGTCCGACCAGTCGCTCAGACAACTGGCGAGCGCCTCCGTGTAGCGCTCGGAGACCTGACCGAGCAGCGCTCGACCGCTGGGGTTGATGCTCAGCAGCCGCGACCGCCGGTCGAGCGGGTCGGGCTTGCGGTCCACCCAGCCGCGGTTCGCGACGTGTGCCACATGCCGGCTGGTCACCGACATGTCGATGTCGAGCAGCTCGGCGAGCCTGCTCATGCGCATCTCGCCGTAGCGGTCGAGGAGCATGAGGACGACGGCGGAGCCGGACGGGCAGTCGGTCGGCAGGACGCGCCCGAGCCCGCGCTTGACGGTGCCGATGGCGCTGAGCTGTCGGGCCAGCTCCTCATAGTGGCGCTGCGTGGCCACGGCACCCCCAATGGGATTGATCAAGAATGGTCAGTTGCTTAAGGCAACCATAGAAGAAGTTAGTTGCTACAGGCAAATGAAGGGGTGGTCTGGGCGGTAAATTGCCGTTAAAGACTCGTCCTGTAGTCGGTCAAGCGGGGCGGCTGAGGTGTGCGGGGCTGCTGAGACCCGGGGGTGTCCCGGAATCCGCTCGTTCGCTAGGGTCGGGGCTCATGGCGAACAACCCCCAGAGCCCCAACGGGAACCAGGACCCGGCCGGCTCCACTCAGATGTTCCGCGCCTTCGTCGACGAGGGCACTCGGCAGCCTCAGACGTCCACCGCACCGGGCGGCGGTTCGCGCGTCGGACTGATCGTCGGTGTGGTCGCGGCGGTCGTGATCGTCGCGGCGGTGGCCTGGCTGGCGCTGGGCTGAGCCGCTAAGCCCTGACGCTCACCGCGGGGGTCCGAGCTCCCGCGGTGACGCTGAGCTCCCGCGGGGGTCCTGAGTTCCCGCGGGGGTGCTGAGCTCCCGCGCCCCTTACGGCTGCCGGACCGGCCTTACGGCTTCCAGCTGACCGAGACGTCCTGTGTCTCGATATGCATGCCCAGCGGCACCCGCCAGTCGTCCACGCACACCGTCCAGGTCTTGTCCTTCTTCTGGCCCGCGCCGATCGGCGCGGGCAGCTCTTCCTTGGACTCCAGCGTGGCCCAGTCGATGCCGAGCGCGTCGATCACATGCGTCCCGAAGGTGACGGTGCCCGAGGCGACCGGCGCTCCTCCGGTGTTCCGGAACTCGACCTTCACCTTCTCGCACCAGCGCTCATCGGCCGCCGTGCGCTCCGGCTTGCCGACCTTCAGGGCGGCCGGTCCGGTGGGCGTGGGGGTGCCGGAGGGGTCCGAGGAGCCCGGGTCCGGGCTGGAGGGCGAGGGCTCGCCGGGTCCGTCGCCGCCTTTGGGCCCGTCGCCGCCCTTGGGGTCGTCGTCCGTACGTCCCGGGGCCCCGGAGCCGCTCCTCCCGCCGCCCGGACCGTCCGAGCCGTCCGTGCGGCCGGGGGCCTTCGCGGAGGCCGAGGGTGCCCGCGAGGCCGGTCCGTCCGCTCTGCCGTCCGTGGTGGCGGTGGGTCCGGCCGCGCCCCCATCGCGCTGCCCGTCCGTATCGCCCTTACCGCCGCGATTGTTGTCCGTGCCGTCCTCGTCCAGGGGCACCAGGTCGACGCCGCCCTTGGGCGGCACGGCGTTCGCGGTCCGCCCGCCGTCGGGCCCGGCCGCCCCGGCGGCCACGTAGCCGTCGCCGCCACCGCCGCAGCCGCTGAGGAGTGCCCCCAGGCACAGCGCGGCCGCCGAGGAGGCGATCGCCGTGCCTCGGCGGCCCGTTGTCCGGCTCCATGCGTATCGCATCGAGCCAGTGTGGCTGACGGTCCGTCAGGTGTACAGGGATCCGGCAGGGGGACCCACCGGTGACGGCTCAGTCCGAGATCAGGCCCTCGCGCAGCTGGGCCAGGGTCCGGGTGAGCAGCCGGGAGACATGCATCTGGGAGATCCCGACCTCTTCGCCGATTTGCGACTGCGTCATATTGGCGAAGAAGCGCAGCATGATGATCTGGCGCTCGCGCGGCGGCAGTTTGGCCAGCAGGGGCTTGAGCGACTCGCGGTACTCCACGCCCTCCAGTGCGCTGTCCTCGTACCCCAGCCGGTCGGCGAGCGACCCCTCGCCGCCGTCGTCCTCGGGGGACGGGGAGTCCAGCGAGCTGGCCGTGTAGGCATTGCCCACCGCGAGCCCGTCGACCACGTCCTCCTCGGAGACGCCCAGCGCCGTGGCGAGCTCCGTGACGGTCGGGGAGCGGTCGAGCTTCTGTGACAGCTCGTCGCTGGCCTTGGTGAGCGCCAGGCGCAGCTCCTGCAGTCGCCGCGGGACCCGCACCGACCAGCTGGTGTCGCGGAAGAACCGCTTGATCTCGCCGACCACGGTCGGCATGGCGAACGTCGGGAACTCCACGCCCCGTTCGCAGTCGAAGCGGTCGATCGCCTTGATCAGGCCGATGGTGCCGACCTGGACGATGTCCTCCATCGGCTCGTTACGGCTGCGGAACCGGGCCGCCGCGTAGCGGACGAGCGGGAGGTTCAGCTCGATGAGGGTGTCACGGACGTAGCCGGCTTCCGCACTGTCCTTGTCGAGTGTGGCGAGCCGCAGGAAGAGGGAGCGGGAGAGGGTGCGGGTGTCGATGGCGTCGCAGTCGTCAGGCATGAGCGGTGCGTCGGTGTTGAGCACCTTCGAGCTGCCCAGTTCTACGGACATGCCACCCCCTAGAGGTCGCGGACGGATCCCAGCTGCGCGGTTCGCGTCCGACGCAGCCTCCCCCTGAATACCGGAGGTCGGGCCGCGGCAAACGCGGTTCCTGCAGAATGTCACATGTCGGCAACACGCTGTAGCGCCATGTCGACATTACAGCCTCGAGCTCCCGGGCGGAGGTCCCTCGCAAGGATCAGGACTCGATCCGGTTTGCGGATCTCAGCCGGGCGAAGCTCCGGGACAGCAGCCGGGACACATGCATCTGGGAGACGCCGAGCTCGGCACTGATCTGAGATTGCGTCAAGTTGCTGTAGTAACGGAGCAAAAGGATACGCTGCTCGCGCTCGGGCAGTTGCACGAGGAGGTGGCGCACCAGATCGCGGTGTTCGACTCCGGCGAGTGCGGGATCCTCGTAGCCGAGCCGGTCGACCAGTCCCGGCAGCCCGTCGCCCTCCTGGGCGGCCTCCAGGGAGGTGGCGTGATACGAGCGGCCCGCCTCGATGCAGGCCAGCACCTCCTCCTCGCTGAGCTTGAGCCGTTCGGCGATCTCGGCCGTCGTCGGGGAGCGGCCGTGCAGCACGGTCAGATCCTCGGTCGCGCCGTTGACCTGCACCCATAGCTCGTGCAACCGGCGCGGGACGTGGACGGTGCGGACGTTGTCGCGGAAGTACCGCTTGATCTCGCCGACCACGGTCGGCATGGCGAAGGTCGGGAACTGCACCCCGCGTTCCGGGTCGAACCGGTCGATCGCGTTGATCAGGCCGATGGTGCCGACCTGGATCACGTCCTCCATGGGCTCGTTGCGGCTGCGGAAGCGGGCCGCGGCGTAGCGGACCAGCGGCAGATTGGCCTCGATCAGCGCGGCGCGCACGCGGGCGTGCTCGGGGGTTCCGGCGGTGAGGCCCGAGAGCTCGGCGAAGAGCACCTGGGTGAGCGCTCTGGCGTCAGCCCCGCGGCTTCTGCCGCTTTCGCTGCCGCCATCGCCCTGGGGCGGGGTTCTGGGCGCGGTACGGGCCGACACGGTCACGCCACCCCTTCACGATGTACTCACCCGGCAAAAGCGGTCATAGCATCACAAGACATGTGCACTGTGTGCAAGCACCGCTTTACCACGTGTTGGTGGAGAAATCGCCCTATAAGGGACTGAAGGGGGCGGGGGTTCGGGGGCGGGGACGGGAGGGGTGAGGCTAGTTGGTCAGTTCCGTCATGAACTCGCCGACGCTCTTGGCGGCGTCCGATATGCCCTCGAAACCGACCTGGACGAGGTCGGCTGCCCGGGCCGGCGTCTTGATGATCGTGTACAGCACGAAGACGATCAGCATATAGAGCGCGATTTTCTTCGCCTGGGCCATCTGTGCTGCCTCTCCCCGCCGTGCCCTTGTGCAGTTGCGAGAGTCTATCCACACCTCTGGCGCATCAGTCGTATCAGTCGGATGAACAGATCGATGTTGTGGGGACACCCCTACGCCGCTGTGGGCGCCGCGCTACATATGGGTGGATTCTGGAGAAAGCGGGGGTGGCAAGAGTGGTGCCGGAAGCGGCGGCGACGGCAGCGGCTCGCGCCGTCGGCGGAGGGAGCGGAGATGCGTGTCGGTGTGCTGACCGGCGGTGGTGACTGCCCCGGGCTCAACGCCGCGATCCGCGGCATCGTCCGGAAGGGCGTGGAGGTCCACGGCTTCGAGTTCGTCGGGGTGCGGGACGGCTGGCGCGGCGCGCTCGAAGGAGCCATCGTGCCGCTGGACGTCCCGGCCGTGCGCGGCATCCTGCCACGCGGCGGCACCATCCTCGGCTCCTCCCGGACCAACCCCCTGGCCAGTGAGGACGGAGTCGACCGGGTGCGGGAGACGCTCGCCGAGTACGAGGTGGACGCGCTCATCGCGATCGGCGGCGAGGACACGCTCGGGGTCGCCGCGGAGCTGGGGGGCGAGGGCATCCAGGTGGTCGGGGTGCCCAAGACGATCGACAACGATGTGGCGGGCACCGACTACACCTTCGGCTTCGACACCGCGGTCAATATCGCCACCGAGGCGATCGACCGGCTGCACACCACCGCCGAATCCCACACCCGCACCCTGGTGGTCGAGGTCATGGGGCGGCACGCCGGCTGGATCGCCCTGCACTCGGGCATCGCGGGCGGTGCCAACGTCATCCTGATCCCCGAGCAGCCCTTCGACATCGGCCAGGTCTGCGCCTGGGTGGAGAACCGCTTCACGATCAGATACGCGCCGATCGTGGTGGTGGCGGAGGGGGCCGTGCCGAAGGCGGGCCAGATGGTGGTCAAGGACTCCAGCCTGGACGAGTTCGGCCATGTCCGGCTGTCCGGCATCGGCGAGTGGCTGTCCCACGAGATCGCCGATCACACCGGTAAGGAGGCCCGCACCACGGTCCTGGGCCATATCCAGCGCGGTGGGACGCCCAGCGCCTTCGACCGCTGGCTGGCCACCCGCTTCGGGCTGCGCGCGATCGACACGGTCAAGGACCGGGACTTCGGCACGATGGTGGCGCTGCGCGGCACGGACATCGTGCGGATACCGCTCGCGGAGGCCACGGCGGGCACCAAGGGCGTCGATCCGGCGCTGTACTCGGAATTCGGGGTGTTCTTCGGCTGAGCGCGTGCGGGACGCGGGTTCGGGATGTTCGGGACGCTCGGGGCGCCCAGGGCGTGGAAGGCGGGCTCAGGGCCTATGAGGCCGTGGGAGGGGGCTCAGGCGCGGGAGGTGGCTCAGGATCCGGGGTGCGGGACGACCGTCACCGGGCAGTGGGCGTGGTGCAGCACCGCATGGGCCACCGGTCCCAGCCGCAGCTGGGTGGGCCGGGTGGCCGTACGGCGCCCGATCACCAGCAGACCGGCCCGCTCCGAGGCCCTGACCAGCGCCTCCGCCGGATTGAGCAGCACGACATCCGGCACCACGGCCACCTCGGGGCAGCCCTCCCGCCACGGCCGCAGGGCGTCCGCGACCACCTGGCTCTCCTGGTCTTCCCACATCGCCCGGTCCTCCTCCAGCACCGTGAGCATCCAGGCCGACGGGGAGGCCGGAGGCAGCGCCCACGCGTGCACCACCCGCAGCGGGACGCCCCGCTCCTGGGCGGCGCGGAAGGCGAAGGCGGCCGGCGCCTCCGCCGGGGCGTGGGCGTCGAAGCCGAGCTGCACCTCGTCCGCCTCCGTACCGTCCCACCCGGCGCCCGCATGGCGCTCCTCCGGCACCGTGACGACGGGGCAGTCCGCCATCGCCGCCACCCGCAGCGCCACGGAGCCCACCGCCAGCCCCTCGAAGCCGCCCCAGCCCCGGGCCCCGACCACCAGCAGCCCGGCGCTCGCGGCGGCCGTGAGCAGGGCCTCGGCCGGTTCGGCGGCGGTGTGCTCCCCGTCGATCCCGAGCTCCGGGAGGCGCGCCCGGAAGTCGGCCACCGTCTGCCCGAGCATCTGCTCGCCCACGTTCTGCCAGGCGTCCACTCCGGGCACCGGCGAGACCCTGCGCGGCAGCGGTGGACAGGCGTGCACCAGGCGCAGCGCGACCCCGCGCCGCGCCGCCTCCCGCGCGGCCCACTCGGCCGCCGTAAGGCTGCGCCGGGAGCCGTCGACCCCCGCCACGACAGGGCCGCTCATCCGGTCCTCCTCGGCTGCCGTCCGTCACTCCGGTCCGCGGCTCCGGTCCGTCACCCCGGTCCGGAAACCCCGGTCCGGAAACCCCGGGCCGTATCTCCTGTCCGTTCCGCTGCCAACTGGGGCACGTCCGTTTAGTCTAGATACGCGACGAAGATCCGACATGCTCGGAGGGATCGCCGCGTACAGACCGCGAGGGGTAGTGACCGCCCCCGGTCCGGGTGTGCCCCGGATCGGGGGCGGCTCTGCGAGCGAGGACGGGCAAACGCGGCCCAAGTCCCCCAAAGGTGGGGTGAGATGTCAAGGTTTCGGGGGAAGCGGGGGTGTGCGGAGCGAGCGCAGGATGGGGGCGAGGTAAGGGAAGGAGAGGGAAATGCGCTCGATCTCATGGCACCTCACCTCGCGTCGTTCAGCATTCGTCGTCGGTTTCGTCGTCGTGGTCGCCGTCGTGGTGGTCCTTGGGATGGTCTCCTCCTCCGAAAAGGCATCCGGGGAAGCCTCCAAAGAGGCGCCCGGGGAAGCCCCCGGATACGCCTCGACGATCGAATACCGGCGGGAACCCGTCGGAAAGACATCGGTCCCCGCGTTCACCTCCTCCATGGGCCGGGACCGCAAACACGTGGTCTCGCCGTCCAACGGAGGCCGTGCCTTCCGCGGCAACACCCCGGGTCTCTACGCCGGCGTCCGGAACCGGCAGCCCTGCGAACGGCAGGGACTGCTCCACGACCTCGACGCCGACAAGAAGAAGGGCGCCGCCTGGAGCAAGGTCCAGCACATCTCGCCCGACGGCATCCCCGATTTCGTCAACCGGCTCACGAGCGTCACCCTGCGCTCCGACACCTACGCGAAGACCTACGGCTACCGCGGCGGGGTGAAACCGGTGTCCGCCGTTCTCCAGGCGGGAACGGCGGTTTTCGTCGATGGACGCGGTCTGCCCGTCGTGAAGTGCGACTCCGGCAATCCCGTAAGGGTCTCGGCCCCGCCGCGCCACGCCAAACCGACCTTCACCGGGCCCGAGTGGAACGGTTTCTCCCGGAGCACGGTGACCGTCATCCACCCGGCCACGAAGAGCGCCAAGCATCTCGTCCTGGTGGGGATCGGCAAGGCCGAGCTGCTGAAGCGCCCGTTCGGTGACGGCGACGGCAGCGGCGACCCGCGGGACACGGTGCTGGCCCGCGCCGACTACCCCAAGTTCCTGGCGATGCCGGGCGAGCAGCACGCCCCGCGGCTGCGAGAGGCGCCGAAGGTCACCACGGAGCCGTCCGACCGGTTCACCCCGCTGGAGACCGAGCGGCCGTCCGGGACCCCCTCGCAGCAGTCGCAGCCCTCCGACGAGTCGACGGACCCGAATCAGCAGCAGCCGCAGGATCAGCCCTCGGACCCCGGTCAGCAGCAGCCGCAGGATCAGCCCTCGGACCCGGGTCAGCAGCAGCCGCAGGACCAGCCGTCGGACCCGGGTCAGCAGCAGCCGCAG